>NZ_KI519393.1:0-28002 GCF_000482385.1 Nocardia sp. CNY236 | reverse complement strand
GTGTTGGCGTTGTTGCGTAATCCGAGTGAACTGGATGCCTTTCGTGCGGACCCGGGCCGGGCCGACGCCGTGGTCGAGGAGACACTGCGCTACGACCCGCCGGTCCAGATCGTGTCGCGCATCGCTGCGGAGGATATTCCGGAACTGCGCGTCGGGGCCGGCGATTGGGTGCTGTTCGCAGTCGCCGGGGCCAATCGTGATCCGGCGGAGTTCGTCGATCCCGATCGGTTCGATCCGATGCGGGAGAACCTTCATCACTGTGCTTTCGGGTTCGGTTCTCACTTCTGTCTCGGGGCGCCGCTGGCGCGTTTGCAGGCACGGGTGGCATTGACCCGGTTCGTGCAACGGGTCGAGTCGCCGAAGTTGGTGGTGGACCCGCCGCCGTATCGGGAGCATGTCGTGGTGCGCGGGCCCGCTCATCTGCAGCTCGACTTCGCGGAAATCTCACCCCGGTGACCAGAGCCGAGAGGCTCACAACTCCAGTGTCATGAACACGAGGTGGGGGTCTTCGGTATATTCGCCGAAAGGCGGGCACTGCTGGAAGTCGTGGCGCTGGTAGAGGCGTATGGCAGGCCGATAGTAGTCCGCCGAGCCGGTTTCCAGGCTCAGTCGGCGGTATCCGCGATTACGGGCGATCGCGATGATATGGGTGAGCAGTGCTGAGGCAATGCCTCGTCGGGTGTACCCGGCGGCGGTACGCATCGACTTCACTTCGGCGTGTTCGGGGTCGAGAGTCTTCAGTGCACCACAGCCGACCAGGGTGGATCCCTCCCACACGCTCCAGATGGTGACCGAGGGGTCCCGCAGTGCTTCCGGGGCGAGGGCGTGCACACTGTCCGGGGGTGAGTTCGCGGCCATGTCGGTGAGGTGTTCGGCAAGAAAAGCCAGCATCTCGGGACTGGTCAGGTCGTCCACCTCGAAGCGAAGCGCTTCGGTCCGGATCTCTTCGGTCCCTGCTCGCGTGGTGTGCTCCGTCATCGGACCATCATCGTATGGCAGCAGATTCGACGTCGATTGTGCTGTACTGCGCGACTCTTGCCTGCCCCTCGGCGCGTAGAGGTTCCGTGTTCAACAGCGAGCTACCGTGTGATCGCACTTCCGGTCTGCGATTTCATCGCATTCAGGCGCTTTACTCGCTCGGCCTTACTGGGCGTACTCATCGTGAAATAGATACCGATGAGGCCCCGGGCCGGGGGTCGCCCGCGGCTGTCGATGTTCCCACACCACCAGTGCCAGGAAATAGCCGATCATGAACACCTCCATTGCCAGGAGTGCCACCAACCACGACGGTATGTCGATGTCGTACCTACCGCTCGACCAACCTCCTGCGGCCCCGAGGGTGAAGGTCATTGTCAGCACGGGAAGGTAGTAGGTGAGAAAGAATTTACATTGCGTGGCCTTGAACCGGTCGAGCGTCACCACGAGCATTGCAAGCACGCCTTCCTGCAGGCGGTGGCCTGAGCGGTGGAGGCGCAAGCGCCACCACCCAGGGGCAGAAGAACCCGCCGCCGCAGCTGGTTTCGTACGACTGCGTGAGATAGCCGTGCCCCCCGTGTGCCTCGAGCAGCCGCTGAAAGCGGTGAATTGTGGGTTCTCACGGTCAAGTGACCGGACCGTCTGTAAGGCATGAAAAAGACCACCTACCAAGGAGTTCGGTAGGTGGTCTTTGGTGCCCTCGGCAGGATTCGAACCTGCGGCCTTCTGCTCCGGAGGCAGACGCTCTATCCCCTGAGCTACGAGGGCGGGATAGGACTCAATCGGGGCCGGGCGGTGACCCGATCGGGCGGAGTCAGCTTATCGTATCGGTGGCCGTCCGCCAAAAGGGCGCGTCGCGGCCCCGCGAGCCCTTCGGTCACCCCAGAGGGAGGGGAGAAGCCCCACGCGTTGCGAGCATCGTCGTCATCAGTTCCGATTCGCCCCGCTGAGTTTCGGACATGGTTTCGGCAATGGTGCGGATCGCCGTGGTGTCGGCGTGTTGGATTGCGTAGTCGATCATCGGCAAGCCGCCCTCGTGGTGGCGCAACATCAGCTGCAGGAACAGGGTATCGAGTGCCGGTCCGCTGGCCTGACGCAGTGCGGCGAGATCGGCGGCCGAGGCCATGCCGGGCATGTCGGCTACCGGGCCGGACATGTGTGGCGCGCTCATTGTGGCATGGTCGGGTCCCGACATCGGTTCGGTCATCCAGCCCATGAACCCGTTCACGGTGTGCGTGGGCTCGTCCCAGAGTTGCAGCCAACCCTGCATGCGGCCGATTTGGTTCTGTTGGGTGGTGAGAATGTCGTAGGCAAGGCGTCGTATCTCGCTGTCGGTGGAGCCGATGAGTACCACTCCGGCCATTTCCACGGCTTGGGCGTGATGCGCGGACATGTCCTGGCTGAATCCGACGTCGGTGGCGCTCGGCTCGGGCTCGGCGGAGTCGTTGGCCAGCCGCTGCGCCAGCACGCCGATCCCAACACCGATCAAGACCGCGCCGATTGCGCCCAGGATCAGCAACGCAGTGCTCTGGCGACGGACTTGCTCCCGCAGACTGGGTGGCGCGGTCGAGGTCGGGTCTGCCAGATCGGGATCGGTCGACATCACTGTTGTGCCTCCACAGTCGGCTCGGCCAGGGCGGGTACGTCGGGACCATCCGGTAGGCGTCCGGGCATGCCGCCGGCCTCGGACTGGATTTGCCGGCCCTCGCCGTCCATCGGTACCGCATCGGGACCGGGTGGCGTGGGGTCGAACGGCGGCGGGTTTTCGGTATCGAAGACGATCGTCGAACAGTCCGCCCCGACCTCGGGGTACGTGTAAGGATTGAGCCGTAGCGCAGCGATGAACCGGCCGACCCGCTTGTCGTCGGGGTCCTCGAGCTTCAACTGGTGTCCCCAGGACTGCAACGACACCGCGGCGTCCTGCTCGGGGTAGGGCGACATCATTGTGTAGGGCTTTCCTTCGACCCGTGCGCGCAGCGTGTCGATTCCCTCGGCACTCACCATGTCGGGGTTGTAGGTGATCCAGACGGCGCCGTGTTCGAGCGAGTGCACGGCATTCTCCGCTCGGATCGGTTCGTCGTAGATCACGCCGGTGCAGGTCGCCCAGGATTGATCATGCGGTCCACCGAACGGTGGCGCCTGGTCGTAGGCCACCCGTTGCTGTGGTCCGACATGCAGACCAGCGGGGTACTCCTTTTTCACCACGCCCTCGATCTCGTCGGAGGGATCGTTGTTCTGCGCGCTCGGAGTGTATTGGTCCAACTCCGCCTTCTCGCGGAACTTGGGGACCAAGTAGTAGGTCAATGCACCGATCAATGCGATGATGACCACGGCCGCGCCGATGGTCAGCCAGGGAATTTGTCGGTTCTTCCTCGGGAATCGACCTCGTCCGCCCCCTCCGCGGGGAGCCGACAACCTCGCCGCGGCCTTGGCGGCCTCGGTGGATCTTCTGCTCGGATTGTTCGGCATTGCTCGTTGTGCTCTTTCGATGTGCTGGATCTCCGCTGGCTGCGCAGTGCCCACCCAGAGGCGTACACCCGCCGAGACCATAGGATAGTGACTCGTGACTCCCGCTGACCTTGCAGATCTCCTTCGAGCGACCGCAGCGAAGGTGCTCGTCGAACATGGACTGGATCCCGCAGTCCTGCCCGACGACGTCACGGTGGAGCGTCCGCGAAACCCCGAGCACGGCGACTACGCCACCAACGTAGCAATGCAAGTGGCCAAGCGCGCGGGGACCAAGCCCCGCGAGTTGGCCACCTGGTTGGCCGCCGCGCTGGCCGGCGCGGACGGGGTCGCTGCAGCCGAAGTCGCTGGGCCGGGGTTCTTGAACATCCGCCTGGCCGCCGCCGCGCAGGGCGCGATCCTCGAGCGTGTACTGGCCGCCGGCTCCTCCTATGGCACCACGGATGCGTTGAGGGGCAGCCGAATCAACCTCGAATTCGTGTCGGCCAACCCCACCGGTCCAGTGCACCTCGGCGGCACCCGATGGGCATCGGTCGGCGACGCGTTGGGCCGCATCCTGGCCGCGCAGGGCGCCGACGTGGTCCGGGAATACTATTTCAACGATCATGGGGCGCAGATCGATCGGTTCGCCGCTTCGCTGGTCGCGGCTGCGATCGGGGCGCCGACGCCGGACAACGGCTACGCCGGCGCCTATATCGGCGAGATCGCCGGCACGATCGTCGCCGCCCGTCCGGAGGCAGTGCACAAGCCGGAGGCCGAACGCCTCGAGGTCTTCCGCGCCGAGGGCGTCGAGTTGATGTTCGCGCACATCAAGGAGTCGTTACACGAGTTCGGCACCGACTTCGACGTCTACTTCAATGAGAGTTCGTTGTTCGCTTCCGGGGCTGTCGAACAGGCTGTGGAGCAGCTGAAGCATTCCGGCGATCTGTACGAGAAAGACGGCGCGTGGTGGATTGCCAGCTCGGAATATGGGGACGACCAGGACCGGGTGGTGATCAAGAGCGACGGCAAGGCGGCCTACATCGCCGGTGACATCGCATATTTCCAGAACAAGCGTGGGCGCGGATTCGATCTGTGTATCTATATGCTCGGCGCCGATCATCACGGCTATATCGGCCGATTGAAGGCTGCTGCGGCGGCCTTCGGTGACGACCCGGCGACCGTCGAAGTATTGATCGGGCAAATGGTGAACCTGCTGCGCGACGGAGTCGCGGTGAAAATGAGCAAGCGAGCCGGCACAGTGGTGACTCTCGATGACCTGGTCGAGGCCATCGGCGTGGACGCGGCGCGTTACGCGCTGGTTCGTTCGTCGGTGAACTCGAGTATCGATATCGACCTGGACTTGTGGGCGAGTCAGAGCACGGAGAACCCGGTCTACTACGTGCAGTACGCGCATGCGCGGACCGCGTCTATCGCACGTAATGCCGCCGAGTTCGACTTCGCTGCGGTCGCCGCGGACCTCGCGCTGCTGTCGGAGGAGGAGGAGGGCGAGCTGATTCGAACGCTCGGCGACTATCCCCGAGTGGTGGCCGGTGCCGCAAGCCTGCGCGAACCGCACCGGGTGGCCCGATATCTGGAGGAGTTGGCCGGCGCCTACCACCGTTTCCAGACCAACAAGAACTTGCGAGTCCTGCCACAGGGCGACCATCCCGTTTCTGCAACGAACGCCGCTCGGCTGGTCCTGGTCAACGCCACGCGCCAAGTCCTGGCCAATGGTCTGGGACTACTCGGTGTGAGCGCCCCGGAGCGGATGTGACTCGGGGTTCGACCAGCTCGAGGAAGGGAGCATCATGAGCGCGCACCCCGCCGGTCCGCGGCACGCCGAACTGTCGCATGCGCCGAATCTGCCACAGCGTCCACGGGACCCGCGACAGCTGATCGATCTGCCCACGAATGTGTGGCCGCGCAATGCCGTTCGCGAGACCGATGGCGTGGTCCGGTTGGCCGGCGTACCGGTGGACGAACTGGCCGCCGAATTCGGCACGCCGCTGTTCGTGATCGACGAGGACGACTTCCGGTCTCGCTGCCGGGACATGGTCCGTGCATTCGGTGCGGATGCGCGGGTCCATTACGCCGCCAAGGCATTTTTGTGTGGCGAGGTCGCACGCTGGATTCGGGACGAGGGGCTGTCGCTGGATGTCTGCTCCGGTGGTGAACTCGCGATTGCCCTCCATGCGGGCTTCCCCGCGACTCGGATCGCCCTGCACGGCAACAACAAGTCGATCCCCGAATTGGAAGCCGCGGTCAGCGCCGGTGTGCGCCATATCGTGGTCGACTCGCTGATCGAGATCGAGCGTTTGGATGCGGTCGCACGTCGTGCGGGGGTAGTACAGGATGTATTGGTTCGGGTCACGGTCGGGGTAGAAGCCCATACGCACGAATACATTTCGACCGCGCACGAGGACCAGAAGTTCGGCTTCTCGATCGCGGGTGGAGACGCGTTGGAGGCGCTCACCCGGGTCTTCGACGCCGACAATCTGCGGTTGGTCGGACTGCACAGCCATATCGGTTCGCAGATCTTCGAAATCGACGGTTTCGAAATTGCCGCGCGGCGTATGCTCGGTTTGCTGCGTGAGGCAGTGGACAAATTCGGTGTCGAACGCACTGCCCAGATCTCCATTCTGGATCTCGGCGGCGGCCTCGGGATTTCCTATGTTCCGTCGGATTCTCCACCAGCGCTGGACGAGTTCGCCGACAACCTCCGTGGGCTGGTTGCCGTCGAGGCCGATCGTGCAGGCCTGCCCATGCCGACGATCGCGGTGGAGCCGGGTCGCGCCATCGCCGGCCCGGGCACGGTGACGCTGTACGAGGTGGGCACTGTCAAGGATGTTTCGCTGGACGGTGGCCTGCATCGACGATACGTCAGCGTCGATGGCGGTATGAGTGACAACATCCGACCAGCGCTGTACCAGGCCGACTACGATTGCCGCTTGGTTTCACGGTCGTCGGACGCCCCGCCGCTCGTCGCGCGCGTGGTCGGAAAACATTGCGAGAGTGGCGATATCGTGATCCGCGACACCTGGATACCATCCGATGTCGGCCCCGGCGACCTGGTGGCCGTCGCGGCCACCGGCGCGTACTGCTATTCGATGTCGAGCCGGTACAACCAGTTGACCCGCCCGGCGGTGGTTGCGGTGCGGAACGGACAACCACGACTCGTTCTGCGCCGGGAGACGGTGGCGGACCTGCTGAGCTTGGAGGTGGAATCGTGACGGCGAACGCGAAGAACGGTGTCTGGGGAGCCGATCGTCCGATCGGGGTCGCTGTTTTGGGAATGGGCAATGTCGGCGCCGAGGTGGTGCGCATCCTGCGCGAACATGCCGAGGACTTGCGTGCCCGTGTCGGCGCTCCGCTGGTGCTGCGTGGCGTGGCCGTCCGCGATCTGGGTCCCGACCGGGGCGTACCTCGAGACTTGCTGACCACCGATGCCGACGCCCTCGTCGCACGCGCGGATGTCGATCTGGTGGTCGAGGTGATCGGCGGCATCGATCCACCGCGTCGGCTCATCATGGCGGCGCTGAACGCGGGCAAATCCGTGGTGACCGCCAATAAAGCGCTGTTGGCGGACTACACCGGCGAACTCGCCGCGGCTGCCGAGCACAGTCGCGCCGACCTGTACTTCGAGGCCGCGGTCGCGGGCGCCATCCCGGTGGTCCGCCCGTTGATCCAGTCGCTGGCCGGGGATCGGGTCAACCGGATCGTCGGCATCGTCAACGGCACCACCAACTTCATCCTTTCGGCGATGGACGAAACCGGCGCGGAATATTCGGACACATTGGCCGAGGCCACTCGCCTCGGGTACGCCGAGGCCGACCCCACCGCCGATGTGGAAGGTTTCGACGCTGCGGCCAAGGCCGCGATCCTCGCGTCCCTGGCATTCCACACGAGGGTCACCGCCGCCGACGTATACCGAGAGGGAATCTCCCGAATCACCTCGGAGGACCTGGAGACCGCCTCGGCGCTCGACTGTACGGTCAAGCTGCTGGCGATCTGCGAGCGTGTTTCCGCCGGTCCCGGTGAGCCGAGCCCTGAAGACGGCGGCAAGGAGCGTGTCTCCGTGCGCGTCTACCCGGCGCTCATCCCACGCAGACATCCCCTGGCCGCAGTGACCGGAGCCTTCAATGCGGTCGTCGTCGAGGCGGAGAACGCCGGACGGCTGATGTTCTACGGACAGGGCGCCGGCGGTGCGCCGACTGCCTCTGCCGTGCTCGGTGACGTGGTGATGGCAGCGCGGAACAAGTTCTACGGTGGTCGCGCTCCGGGTGAATCGGTTTATGCTGAGCTACCGATCGCACCGATTGGTGATACGCCCACGCGTTACCACGTGAACCTGCAGGTCGAAGATCGTCCTGGGGTACTGGCCAAGGTAGCGGGCGAATTCGCCGACCACGGGGTGAGTATCTCGACCGTCCGTCAAGAAGGGCACGGCTCGGGTGCACGCCTGGTCGTGGTGACCCACCACGCGGAGGAGTCGGCGCTCGTGGACACCGTGGCCGCACTAGCTGAAATGACATCCGTCACATCCGTGACCAGCGTCTTGAGATTGGAAGGCACCGAAGAATGAGTACGATGGGCGTCGCGCCCCAGGCAGGAGTGCACTCCCGCTGGCCGGGGGTGATCGCGGCCTATCGCGAGCGACTCGCGGGCGCTGCCGACTGGGAGCCGGTCACTCTGTACGAGGGCGGCACGCCGCTGGTGCCTGCGCCGCACCTGTCCGAGCTGACCGGGTGCGTGGTGTATCTGAAGGTCGAGGGACTCAATCCGACCGGTTCGTTCAAAGACCGCGGCATGACGATGGCCATGACCGACGCCAAATACCGTGGTCAACGGGCGGTGTTGTGTGCGTCGACCGGCAATACCTCGGCCTCGGCTGCGGCATACGCCACCCGCGCCGGTATGAACTGTGCGGTGCTCATTCCGCAAGGCAAGATCGCGATGGGCAAACTGGCGCAGGCGGTCATGCTCGGTGCGAAGATCATCCAGGTTCAGGGCAACTTCGACGACTGCCTGGAACTCGCCCGCAAGGTCACCTCCGACTTCCCCAGCATCGGTTTGGTGAACTCGGTGAATCCGGCGCGGATCGAGGGACAGAAGACCGCGGCCTTCGAAATCTGCGACGCGCTCGGCGCGGCGCCCGATGTCCATGCACTTCCGGTCGGTAACGCGGGAAATATCACCGCTTACTGGCGCGGCTACCGCGAGTACTACGCGGACGGCGTCACCAATGGGCTCCCCCGGATGCTCGGTGTCCAGGCTGCGGGCGCGGCTCCCTTGGTCGAGGGCGCACCGGTGGCGGAGCCGGAGACCATCGCGACAGCTATCCGGATCGGCGCGCCTGCGTCCTGGAACGGCGCCGTCGAAGCCAAGGAACAGTCCGGCGGGGTATTTCGCGCCGCGACCGACGAAGCCATCCTCGAGGCGTACCGCTTGGTCGCGGCGACAGAAGGAGTCTTCGTCGAGCCCGCATCGGCTGCCAGTGTCGCTGGGGTGCTCGCCGCTCGCCGGGAGGGTTGGCTGGATTCGGGGCTCACGGTGGTGTGCACCGTGACCGGCAATGGTCTCAAAGATCCCGACACGGCATTGTCGGGAATGCCTCAGGTGCAGGCGATTCCGGTCGACCCGGTTGCGGTCGCCGCGGAACTGGAGCTGGCCTGAGTTGAATTCGAGCGACAGTCAACTCATGAGCACCCGGCTGCCTGCTGATCTCGCGGTCGCGGTGCGTGTGCCTGCGTCCACGGCGAATCTTGGTCCCGGGTTCGACTCGCTCGGTATGGCACTGGGCATCTACGACCGGATCGATGTACGCACCACCGATTCCGGACTGGCGATCCGGGTCGAGGGGGAGGGCGCCGACGAGGTGCCGTGGGACCCGACGCACCTCGTAGTACGCGCGATCGAGCGCGGACTGGAGGCTGCGGGAGTGGCGGCCGCGGGTCTCGATGTGGTGTGCCGCAACGTGATTCCGCATTCGCGTGGGCTCGGCTCGTCGTCTTCTGCGGTGGTCGGCGGTCTGGCCGCGGGGTGTGCACTGGCTGCGAAGCTGGACCCGAAATTGGCTGTGCCGACCGAGCAGTTGATTCAGCTGGCCTCGGAGTTCGAAGGTCACTCCGACAATGCTGCGGCAAGTGTGCTCGGTGGGGTGGTGGTGTCGTGGACCGAGTCCGATGCCGCCGATGCCGAGGTGTCGGCGGAGCGTTCGGGCAGCCCCTGCTACCGGGCGATCCGACTCGAAGCGCATCCCACCCTACGTCCGGTTGTGTTGATCCCCGAGCAGTGCTCGTCGACCGCACATACCCGGGGTTTGTTGCCCGAGGTCGTGCCGCACCGTGACGCGGCCTTCAACGTCAGTCGCGCCGCGCTGGCAGTAGTGGCGTTGACCCAGCAACCCGACTTGTTGATGCCCGCGACCGCTGATCGTCTGCATCAGACCCAGCGTGCTCCCGCGCTACCGTTGACCACCGCGTGGATCGCGCGTCTGCGCGCGGCAGGGATCGCGGCAACGATTTCCGGTGCAGGTCCGACCATCTTGGCATTGGGCACGAGTGAATTCCCGTCGGAATTGCGCGAACTCGCGGTCGCGGACGGCCTGCGTGTGGTGGAGCCGGGACTCGCCGAGGGCGTCCTCGTCGACTGATGGCGCGTCCACCTTGCCGAGATTCGCAATGGGCGGCTATCCTTAGCAGGTCCGTACATCGTGCGTATCAGACGCCGGTGCTTCATCAGGGCAATCGCTCCAGCAGGCTCGGTCCTCCAGGCCATGGGGGTGCTGCGCAGCCACGCAACTGGAATGATCACTCCCACCTTTCACCATTGGTGGAGAAGCCGCCGGTCCGGCGGAGCAGGTGATACGGCACAGAGCGCCCGGACGGACGCAATCCCAGTCCGGAAGAATGCCCGGGCTGCGGGACGAACCCTCGAAACGGCACACGGCAGTCGAGGGAAGGAAAGGATTTCCGTGACAGATACGGACCTGCTCGCGACACCCGGGGTGGAACCGAACCCGTCGGGCAACCGCGAAAGTGAATCCGGACAGATTTCGAAGATGAGCGAACACACCGACGTCGCACGATCGGGGCTGACTGGAATGTTGTTGCCGCAGTTGCGCGCGCTGGCCGGGGAGCTCGGTATACGAGGCACCTCCGGGATGCGCAAAGGCGATCTGATCGCCGCCATCAAGGAAAACCAGGCCAGACAACCGGTGAGGGCGGAAAGGTCCGCCAAGGGTGAGGAAAAGTCCACGGTAGCCGCCAAGGCCGACGCGCCCGCCAAATCCGCGGCCCAGGCGAAGACCGCAGCCCCTACGAAGGCTGTTGGCGCTGCGAAGGCCGAGGGCTCCGCGAAGGCCGAAGGCGCCGCGAAGACCGAAGGCGCCGCGAAGACCGCAGTCCCTGCGAAGACCGAAGGCGCCGCCGGGTCCGAGGCTCGCGCCGATGCGGCCGAGGCCAAGGCCGAGCAGGCGGTCCTCGACATGACACCGGCCGGGTCGGACACGGCTGCGGTCGAGGTGCGGGCGACCCGCGACGATTCCACTTCGGTCGCTACGCCTCCTGCCGGATCTGCGCCCGCCAAAGCGCCCGAAACTGCTCGGACAACCGAGATCGCCGAGGAGCCCGCCAAGGAAGGTGGGCAACGCGGCCGGGGGCGTCAGCGACGGGGGCGTGATCAAGCGCGTTCCAGCAGCGAGACCACGCCTGCCGAGACGCGTGGCGAGGAGGCCAAGCAGGAGGCCGAGCAAGGCGGCGAACGCCGTCGGGAGCGCGGTCAAGGCTCCGGCGCGGGTGGCCGCGGCGGCGACGACGAAGACGGTGGCCGCGGTCGGCGCGGTCGGCGCTTCCGGGAACGGCGTCGGGGCCGCGACCGTGACAGCAGCGGCGAGTCCCGCGAAACGGAGATCCGCGACGACGACGTGCTGCAGCCGGTTGCGGGCATTCTCGACGTGCTCGACAACTATGCATTCGTTCGGACCTCGGGCTACCTGTCCGGGCCGAACGACGTGTACGTCTCGATGAACTTGGTTCGCCGCAACGGCTTGCGCCGCGGTGACGCGATCACCGGTGCGGTGCGTGCTCCGCGTGACGGCGAACAGGGGAATCAGCGGCAGAAGTTCGATCCTTTGGTGCGGTTGGACACGGTCAACGGCGGCGATGTCGAGGCCACCAAACGCCGCCCGGAGTTCGGCAAGCTCACTCCGCTGTACCCGAATCAACGACTGCGGCTCGAGACCACACAGAACAAGCTGACCACGCGGATCATCGATCTGATCATGCCGATCGGAAAGGGGCAGCGTGCGCTGATCGTGTCGCCGCCGAAGGCTGGCAAGACCACGATCCTGCAAGACATCGCCAACGCGATCGCGACCAACAATCCCGAGTGCTACCTGATGGTCGTGCTGGTCGACGAGCGTCCCGAAGAGGTCACCGACATGCAGCGTTCGGTGAAGGGCGAAGTCATCGCCTCGACATTCGATCGCCCGCCGTCGGACCACACCTCGGTTGCCGAACTCGCCATCGAGCGGGCCAAGCGTTTGGTGGAGATGGGCAAGGACGTCGTCGTGCTGCTCGACTCGATCACCCGCCTCGGCCGGGCGTACAACAATTCCTCGCCGGCGTCGGGCCGAATCCTTTCCGGCGGCGTCGATTCCACCGCGCTGTACCCGCCGAAACGGTTCCTCGGCGCGGCGCGCAATATCGAGAACGGCGGCTCGCTGACGATCATCGCCACTGCCATGGTGGAGACCGGATCGACCGGTGACACAGTGATCTTCGAAGAGTTCAAAGGCACCGGCAACGCGGAGCTCAAGCTGGATCGCAAGATCGCGGAGCGGCGGGTGTTCCCCGCAGTGGACGTCAATCCGTCCGGTACCCGCAAGGACGAGTTGCTGCTCAGCCCGGACGAGGCCGGGGTCTTGCACAAGCTGCGCCGAGTACTGTCCGGCTTGGACTCGCACCAAGCGATCGACCTGCTGATAGATCGCCTGAAGAAGTCCAAGAACAACCTCGAGTTCCTCATGCAAGTGAGCAAGAACACCCCTGGCGGGATAGACGAATAGGCTCGTCCGGCCACACCTCCGAAAAGGCCCCGCGTATGCGGGGCCTTTCGTGTCGGGGCAGCCGCGAGCTCTGCGCGTGCCCGGCGGAGTCGGGAACAACCCGCATGCGGGAGATGTTTTGAGGGGGTAATGACGGTTCTGGCATACTCGAACGTCGTTGCGTCTGCTCGGCCGAGCAGACTTCCCGCCTAGTCGGTTCCGGTTCACGCTCTGCGCGCATGTGTTGGGCGACCCGGCGACCATATTCGAGAGGACACCCATGAAGGCAGGAATTCATCCGGCATACGTCGACACCACTGTCGTCTGTGGCTGCGGCAATACGTTCCAGACCCGCAGCACCAAGGAGTCGGGGCACATCACGGTGGAGGTCTGCTCGCAGTGCCATCCGTTCTACACCGGTAAGCAGAAGATCCTCGACACCGGAGGTCGTGTGGCTCGCTTCGAGGCTCGCTACGGCAAGCGCGCCGGAAAGAAATAGCTTCCGCGCCGACGCCCGGTCCTGCTGTGCGGGCCGGGCGTCAGTGTCTGTACGGGGTTCCACCAGGGCAGCTACCAGAGGAATGAAGCATCGTGACGCACCCGTCCGCCATCGACGACATTCTGGCCGAGTACGCCGGCCTGGAGACGCAGTTGGCCGATCCGGCGTTGCACAACGATGCGGGCGCTGCGCGGCGAGTCGGCAAGCGGTTCGCCGAACTGGCGCCAGTGATGGCTACCTACCGCAAGCTGGAGCAGGCTCGGGGCGATCTGAGCGCCGCTCGGGAACTCGCCGTCGACGATTCCGCCTTCGCCGCGGAGATACCCGCACTGCAACAGCAGGTCGAGGAATTGGAGCATGTCCTTGCCGACTTGTTGGCTCCGCGCGACCGGCATGACGGCGACGATGTCGTCCTCGAGGTGAAGTCCGGAGAGGGCGGCGAAGAGTCCGCGTTGTTCGCCGCGGATCTGGCACGGATGTATATCCGATACGCCGAGCGCCGCGGCTGGAAGGTCGAGGTCCTGGACGTCGCGCCGTCGGATCTCGGCGGCTACAAAGAGGCGACGCTGTCGATCCGAAGCCGCGATGCCGCGCGCGACGGTGTATGGTCGCGATTCAAATTCGAGGGCGGCGTACACCGCGTGCAGCGTGTCCCGGTGACCGAGTCACAGGGCCGAATCCACACCTCTGCGGCGGGCGTGCTGATCTACCCGGAACCCGAGGAGATCGAAGAGGTGCAGATCGATGATTCCGATCTGCGCATCGACGTCTACCGCTCATCCGGTAAAGGCGGCCAGGGGGTCAATACCACCGACTCCGCGGTCCGCATCACGCACCTGCCGTCCGGCATAGTCGTCACCTGTCAGAACGAGCGCTCCCAGCTTCAGAACAAGATCCGGGCCATGCAGGTGCTCGCCGCCCGGCTGCAAGCACTGGCCGAGGAACAAGCCGATCAAGAGGCAGCCGCCGACCGGGCCGGGCAGATTCGCACCGTGGACCGGTCGGAGCGGATCCGCACCTACAACTTCCCAGAGAATCGGATCACCGACCATCGGATCGGCTACAAGGCATACAATCTCGATGCCGTACTCGACGGCGACTTGGATGCATTGCTGGACGCACTGGGGAAAGCGGATCGTGACGCACGAATGGCCGCGGAATGAGCACGATGCGGGCAGAGTCCGTGCCACGCCCCCGGCTCAGCTCCGGTTGCGTCCGGCGATCGACGACGCCATCGAAACATTGCGTGCGTCCGGGGTGCCCAGTCCGCAGGCCGATGCCGAGCAGTTGGCCGCCCACGTTCTCGGCATCACGCGGACCAGGCTGGCGCTGACCGCGCATCTGTCGCCGGGCGAGCTGGCCGAATTCCATGAGTTGATCGCCAGCCGGGCGCGACGAATCCCGCTGCAGCACTTGACGGGAACAGCGCCGATGGGCGAACTCGACATCGCGGTCGGGCCGGGCGTGCTGATACCGCGCCCGGAGACCGAACTGCTGCTGGCCTGGGCGCTGGAGGAGCTGAAGATGCGCCGGCGTGAGCGCCGGCCGATCGTCGTGGATCTGTGCGCCGGATCGGGAGCACTGGCATTGGCCCTCGCGCACGCATGCCCCGACGCCGAGGTCCACGCTGTCGAGGTGGACCGCGAAGCGTTGCGTTGGGCGCAACGCAACGCCGATGACCGCGTCGCGGCGGGCGACACACCGATCACACTGCACGCGGCGGACGTCACCGATCCCGAGCTGCTGTTCGACCTCCGTGGCCGGGTCGACGTCGTCGTGTCGAATCCGCCCTATATCCCGCAGGATGCTCGTCTCGAGCCCGAGGTGGCCGAATACGACCCGCCCATCGCTCTGTTCGGTGGCCGGGACGGGCTCGATGTCATTCGTGCAATGATCCCCAACGTCGCCGCTTTGCTGCGTGACCGCGGTGTCGTTGCGATCGAACACGATGATTCCCAGGGGGCCACGATGACGGCGCTCATGGCCGAGCGCGGTGATTTCACCGACCTCGTCGAGCATCCGGATCTTGCTGGGAAGCCCCGCTTCGTCACGGCGTGCCGGGTTACGCGACACAGGGGATCCGACACCGGCCGGTACGGCGTGCGGTGACCGCCGACGGACATGCCAGGATGGGTGCCGTGAGTACCGTCTACGACTGCTCGGATCCCGACTCGCGTGCCGCCGGACTGTCCGCGGCGACCAGCGCCCTGAAATCCGGACGGTTGGTCGCTCTGCCCACCGACACCCTGTACGGTCTGGCCGCCGACGCGTTCGATTCCACGGCGGTCAACGCGCTACTCGCAGCGAAGCGTCGCGGTCGGGACATGCCGGTTCCGGTGCTCGTCGGGTCCTGGCACACGATCGACGGCTTGGTCTTCTCGGTGCGTCCGCAGGCACGCGATCTGATCCGGGCTTTCTGGCCGGGCGGCCTGAGTCTCGTTGTGCAGCAAGCTCCTTCGCTCGCCTGGGACCTTGGTGACACGCGTGGCACCGTGATGGTGCGGATGCCGCTGCACCCGGTCACGCTCGAGTTGTTGCGTGAGGTGGGCCCGTTGGCAGTGTCCAGCGCGAACGTATCGGGACAGCCCCCGGCCAAGACTGTCGCCGAGGCCCGCGATCAGCTCGGTGAGCTGGTCGGTGTCTACCTCGATGGCGGCCCCGCCGAACACGCAGTCGCCTCCACGATCGTGGACCTGACCGTCGACCAGCCCCGCATTCTGCGTGAAGGCGCGGTGCCGGTCGCCGCCATCGCCGAAGTACTCGGCGTCTCGGCGGAAATGTTGGGCGACTCCGGACAGCGACACCGATGATGGGTACGAGCGCAGTCGTTCCGCTGCGGGAACTGCTCGTCGTACTCCTCATCTCCGCGGTCGTGGCGTTCTTGGCCACCGGTTGCGTGCGGAAGCTGGCGGTGAGCTTCGGCGCGATTGCGGTTCCGCGTGATCGAGACGTGCATATAGAGCCGATTCCGCGGATGGGCGGGGTCGGAATATTCGTCGGAGTGGTCGCTGCGGTGTTGTTCGCACACCAGTTGCCGGCTTTGCGCAACGGGTTCGACTACAAGCCCGATATCCCGGTGGCCGTCTTGGTGGCGAGCACACTCATCGTCGGGGTCGGCATCGTCGACGATCGGTGGGGACTCGACGCGCTGACGAAGTTCGCCGGGCAAGTGACCGCAGCCGGTGTCATGGCTGCGATGGGGCTGGGTTGGTACGTCATCTACAACCCGTTCAACAACACCACGGTGGTGTTGGACGGACTCCAAGGTGGTCTGGTCACGGTCGCGGTCACCGTCACCTTGGTCAATGCCATGAACTTCGTCGACGGTCTGGACGGTCTGGCGGCCGGTCTCGGGCTCATCGCAGCACTTGCGGTCTTCGTCTTCTGCCTGGGGTTGATGAACGAGCAGGGCGGCTCGGTCGATACCTACCCCCCTGCGCTGCTGGCTGCCGCGCTCGCTGGCGGGTGCCTGGGATTTCTACCGCACAACTTTCATCCTGCGCGAATATTCATGGGTGATTCCGGCTCGATGCTGATCGGCTTGATGCTGGCTGCGGTATCGACCGGTGCTTCCGGGCGTATTCCGCTGCAGGGGTACGGCCCGCGCGACATCGTTGGTCTGTTGTCCCCGTTGCTGCTGGTCGGTGCGGTGATGTTCATTCCGGTGCTCGACTTGTTGTTGGCTATCGTGCGCCGGGTTCGCGCCGGCGTGAGCTTCTCGACGCCGGACAAAATGCATTTGCACCATCGCTTGCTGCAGATCGGTCATTCCCACCGGCGGGTGGTCTTGTTGATCTATTTGTGGGTCGGGGTGTTCGCTTTCGGAGCGGTCGGTACCTCGCTGATGGATCGCCGGCTGGTCGTTCTGCTCATGGCGGGTGGTTTGGTCTTCGCATTGGTGATCACGGCGGTTCCCGGGCTTCGAGGCCGGGAACCGGCCGGCGATCGATCCGGGTCCGGGTAGAGTCTGCGGGTGTGAGCTTCACACCTCGACCTCTCCCGAGCCCCGATGCTCCCTTGCGGGCTGCTTTGCGATACGGCCTGGTCGGCTTGGCAGTATTGGTTGTTTCGGCGACCGGGCTGGGCGCCGCGGTTTCGGGTCTGTCCGGCGTGTGGGGCGCGCTGTTGGGCGCCGCGATCGGCGGCGGCTTCATTCTCACCACTGTGGTCGTCGTGCTGTTCGGCGCGAAACTGCCGCCGAGTACCGCTGGGCTGGTCATGCTGCTCAGTTGGGTCGGCAAAATGTTGGTCGCGCTCGTGGTGGTCGCGGTTCTGCACAGATTCGAGTTCTACGACTCGGTCGTGCTGTTCCTGACGGTGGTCGCAGCCTTGGTCATCGTGCTCGGAGCGGAGACGTATGGCGTGGTTCGGCAGAAGGTTCCCTATGTGACGGAATCCGACGCGCCGGACGCACGAAGTACCGGTGGGTAATATTCTGCTCACCCCCTACACGTTGTCGTAGTCGACTTGGTAAAGTGTTGGTAAGCAAGCAGTCGGTCCAGGGGTCACCTCCGGGTTCCCCTGTAGCTGTCGCTATGCTTACTGCCGTACCGGGCTCCGAGCGTGTACCGGTTCTGCATGTCGACGATGTCGCCGACACACGTACAGACGCCGGGTGGGTTGTACACCGCCGCACAGCTGCTGACGAACTTCGAGCCGACCTGAGTCGACCCACATTGATCGTCAATGTCCGATCGAACCGCGAGAACGACCGTACTCGCGGCCCGAACACGGGAGAGAACGCTGAGCGTCACCACTCTGGCGGCCGAGTTCCACGCGCCGTCGCTTACCGACTTCTTCCCTCCGGCTGTGCTGTTCGAGGGAACACCGTTCGAACTCGATCGATTGATGCTGATTCGGCTCCTGATGAGTGCCGTTCTGATCGGACTCATGGTGCTGGCGTTCCGTTCGCCGAAGATCGTTCCTCGCGGTCTGCAGAATGTCGCCGAAATCGGCTTGGTCTTCGTCAAGGAACAGATCTGCGACGAAGTACTCGGCAAAGAGTCCGGGCGCAAGTTCTTCCCGTTGATCGCCACGATCTTCTTCACGGTTCTGTTCCTGAACTTCTCCGGTGTGATTCCAGGGTTGAACATCTCGTCGAATGCTCGGATCGGCATGCCCCTCGTGCTGGCCGTGATCGCATATGCGACGTTCAACTGGGTCGGTATCAGGAAGTACGGATTTTTCACGTACATGCGCAGCAGCATCGTTGTTCCGAATGTCCCCCCGCTCCTGCACGTGCTGCTGATTCCGATCGAATTCGTGTCCACCTTCATCCTGCGGCCGTTCACGTTGACCGTCCGACTCATGGCGAACATGCTGGCCGGCCATGTCATGCTGGTGTTGTTCTTCTCGGCGACCTGGTATTTCCTGTTCGACGCCACTGCGTGGATGAAAGTCTTCTCGCCGTTCTCGTTGCTCGCAGGACTCGGATTCACGCTGTTCGAGTTGTTGGTCGTCTTCTTGCAGGCCTATGTGTTTGCACTGCTGACCGCCGTGTACATCAGTCTTGCGCAGCATGCGGCCGACCACTGACCCGACCGACACAACTACCGGAAATCTGCTACACCTCGCCGACCGGCAGGTGAGCAACAGAAAGGGAATGGAAGACTCATGAGCCTCGCTTACCTGGCCCAGGAAGCCGCCAACGAGAGCACGGTCAAGGGCCTCGGCGCTGTCGGCTACGGCCTCGCCGCGATCGGCCCCGGTATCGGTGTCGGTATCGTCGTCGGTAAGGCGATCGAGGGCATCGCCCGGCAGCCCGAGTTGCAGGGCACCATCCGCACCAACATGTTCCTCGGTATCGCCTTCACCGAGGCGTTGGCTCTCATCGGTCTCGTCGCCGGCTTCATTTTCTGATTCTCATGTACGAGTCAGTCTTGCTCGCGGCGGCGGAGGAAGGGGATGTGAATCCGCTCCTCCCCGAAACGTATGACATCGTCTGGTCGGTTGTCTGCGTCGTCATCATCGGGTTCGCCTTCTACAAATATGTGGTCCCGCGACTGACGAAAACGCTCGACGAACGTTCCGACAAGATCGAAGGCGGTATCGCTCGCGCCGAGGCCGCGCAGGAAAAAGCTCAATCCACCCTGCAGCAATACCAGGAGCAGCTGGCGGAAGCCCGGCTCGAGGCGGCCCGGATCCGGGAGGAAGCCCGTACCCAGGGCCAGCAGATTCTCGCGCAGATCCGAGCCGAGGCCCAGGCCGAAAGCGACCGCATCATCGCGGCGGGCCACACCCAGTTGGAGGCCCAACGCCAGCAGATCCTGACCGAGCTGCGTTCCGAGGTCGGCCGCACGGCAGTCGACTTGGCCGAGAAGATCATCGGGCAGGCGGTTTCCGACGATGCCAAACAGGCAGCATCGATCGAGCGGTTCCTCGATGAACTCGACCAATCCGATGCGGGCATCGGGGTCGGAAGGTAGCGACGCGAAAGTGAGAAGCATGTACGCAGCCAGCCGCGAGGCCAGCACCCGGGCACGGGAGGCGCTTCGGGCCGCGCTGACCGGAAGTGACAGTGCCGCGGCCACAACAGGGTCGGAACTGTTCGCGGTAGTCGCCGTGTTGGACGACCAGCGTTCGCTGCGTGTGGCGCTCGCGGACGTGTCGGTGCCGGGTTCCGCTCGCGCGGAACTCTGCGAGCGGGTGTTCAGCGGGAAGGTCAGCGCCGCCACAGTGGCTGTGCTGACCACCGCGGTCGCCCAGGATTGGTCGCGTACCTCCGACTTGGTCGACACATTGGTCCTGCTCGGCCAAGAGGCACTGCTGGAATCGGCTGCCCATACGGGTCGGCTGGACGCGGTCGAGGACGAACTGTTTCGGCTCGGCCGGATAGTCGGCGACAACCCCGAGTTGCAGCAGGCATTGTCGGATCGGTCGAAGCCGGCTGGGGCCAAGCGCGACCTGGTCGCCGGCCTGCTCGCGGGAAAGACGGAACCCGTCACCGTGGCCCTGGTACAGCAGGTGGTGGCCAGGCAGCGGCAGAGCATCGGGACCGCCTTCGACGAGCTGTCCGATTTGGCAGCGGCTCGCCGCGATCAGATCGTGGCGCATGTGCGCGCGTCGGCCGCGCTCACGCAGCGACAGCGCGACCGGCTGGCCGGGTCGCTACGGCGCATCTACGGCAAGTCGGTCACGGTACACGTTCAGGTCGACCCGAATTTGCTGAGCGGAGTCGTCGTGCGGGTCGGTGACGACGTAATAGATGGCAGCGCAATCGGCCGACTGGAGAAGCTGCGCCAGGATTTGACCTAGCGCGGCCATCACGACCCCGGATATTCCAGACCCAGACAGCGAGAGCAGGAAGAACATGGCGGAGCTGACGATCTCCTCCGATGAGATCCGTAGCGCGATCGAGAGCTACACCCAGAGCTACACCCCCGAGACCTCCATCGAAGAAGTCGGTGTGGTCACCGACACCAGCGACGGTATCGCGCACGTCAGTGGTCTGCCTTCGGCAATGGCCAACGAGCTGCTCGAATTCTCCGGCGGAGTGCTCGGCGTCGCGCTGAACCTCGAGGACCGCGGGATCGGCGCCGTCGTTCTCGGCGAGTTCGCCGAACTCGAGGAGGGCCAAGAGGTCCGCCGAACCGGCGATGTGCTCTCGGTGCCGGTCGGCGACAAATTCCTCGGCCGTGTCATCAACCCGCTCGGTCAGCCGATCGATGGTCTCGGCGAGATCGAGGCCGAACAGCAGCGTGTGCTGGAGTTGCAGGCCGCGACGGTGCTCGAGCGCCAGCCGGTCGAGGAACCGATGGCCACCGGCATCACCGCCGTCGATGCGCTCACCGCGATCGGCCGTGGCCAGCGGCAGCTGATCATCGGTGACCGCAAGACCGGCAAGACCGCGGTGTGCATCGATGCCATCCTCAACCAGAAGGCCAACTGGGAGTCCGGCGACCCGACGAAGCAGATGCGCTGCATCTATGTCGCCATCGGACAGAAGGGCTCCACGATCGCCGGTGTCAAGACTGCGCTGGAGGAACACGGCGCGATGGAGTACACCACGATTGTCGCGGCGCCCGCCTCGGATTCGGCCGGCTTCAAGTGGCTGGCCCCCTACACCGGATCGGCTCTCGGCCAGCACTGGATGTATCAGGGCAAGCACGTGCTCATCGTGTTCGACGACCTGACCAAGCAGGCCGAGGCATACCGTGCCATCTCCCTGCTGCTGCGCCGCCCGCCGGGCCGCGAAGCGTACCCGGGCGACGTGTTCTACCTGCACTCCCGGCTCCTCGAGCGCTGCGCGAAACTGTCCGACGAGATGGGGGCCGGCTCGATGACGGGTCTGCCGATCATCGAGACCAAGGCCAACGACATCTCGGCGTTCATTCCGACCAACGTCATCTCCATCACCGATGGCCAGGTCTTCCTCGAATCCGATCTGTTCAACAAGGGCGTTCGACCGGCGATCAATGTCGGTACCTCGGTCTCTCGTGTCGGCGGTGCTGCACAGACCAAGGGGATGAAGAAGGTTGCCGGTTCGCTGCGTCTGGAAATGGCGCAGTACCGCGAGTTGGAGGCGTTCTCCGCCTTCGCTTCCGATCTCGATGCAGCGTCGTTGGCCCAGCTCGAGCGTGGCGCCCGCTGGGTCGAGCTGCTCAAGCAGGACCAGTACTCGCCGGTTCGGGTCGAGGACCAGATCGTGTCGATCTTCTTGGTCGATCGGGGGTACTACGACTCGGTTCCGGTCACCGATATTCGTCGCTTCAATGTCGAGCTACTGGAAGAGCTGCGTCGCACCGCCGCCGATGCCTTCACCGCGATCGAGGGCGGCAAGGTGCTCGAGGGCGATGCTGCCGATGCGATCAAGGCCGCTACCGAGAAGTTCAAGCAGGGCTTCCTCGCGTCGGATGGTAGTCGTGTAGTGAACGAAGCTGCCGCTGGTGAACTCGACCACGAAGAAGTCGAGTCGTTGTCGGTGACGCGCAAGCACGTCGAGAAGTAGCGCGAGTCCGCCATGCGCTATTCGATCCGCGGTGGTCGCGGTGGGCACGAGGAGGAAGCGTGTCCCACCACGAATTTCCCCGCGAATGTTGCCCAACTACCGGGAATGAAGGGAGTGTGAACGGCTGATGGCAAGCTTGCGAGAATTACGCTCCCGCATTCGTGGTGTGAATTCGATCAAGAAGATCACCAAGGCGCAGGAGCTGATCGCGACCTCGCGTATCTCCAAAGCCCAGGCCAGGGTCGCGGCCGCCAAGCCCTACGCGGAGGAGATCACCAAGGTTCTCAGCGAGTTGGCGAGTGCTTCGAAGAACCTGTCTCATCCGCTGCTGACCGAGCGCACCGATGCTCGGCGAGCAGCGGTGCTGGTGATCACCAGCGATAGCGGCATGTGCGGTGGCTACAACTCGAACGTGCTCAAGCGGGCCGAAGAGTTGATGACCACGCTACGTGCCGAGGGCAAGGAGCCGGTGCTGTATGTCATGGGCAACAAGGGCCTGACGTACTACACCTTCCGTAGTCGCCCGTTCGTGTCGGCGTGGACCGGGTTCTCCCAGCAACCGAAGTACATCGATGCGTCGGCGGCGTGCCGCCATCTGGTGGATGCCTTCATGGCCGGTTCCGGCGGCGATGTCCCTGTGCCGAACGGAACAGGCCGCATCGCCGGTGTCGATGAATTGCACGTGGTGTACACCCGCTTCGTCTCGATGCTCACCCAGTCTCCCGAGGTACGCCGCTTGGCGCCGATCCAGGTGAGTTTCGTCGACGAGAGTTTCGACTTGGGTGAGGGCATCGTGTCGGACTCGCCGACCGCGGATGTCCAGGCACAGTACGAATTCGAGCCCGACGCGGACGTGCTGCTGGCGGCGTTGTTGCCGAAGTACATCAATACGCGTATCTACGCATCGTTGCTCGAGGCAGCGGCATCCGAGTCCGCGGCTCGGCGCACCGCAATGAAGGCCGCCACCGACAATGCAAACGAACTGGCCAGCGTGCTCACACGACAGGCCAACTCGGTGCGTCAGGCCCAGATCACGCAGGAAATCAGCGAAATCGTCGGCGGCGTGAACGCGCTGGCGTCGAGCTCGGACCGCGACTAAGCGCCCGCGGCCCGTCAGCGGACCGCACATCGACACGGAGAGAACCAAGACCAATGACCGCAGCTGTCACACAAGACAACACGAGCCGGACCGGTGCCACCGCGGGCCGCGTCGCCCGAGTGATCGGCCCCGTCGTGGACGTCGAGTTCCCTCGTGGAGCCATTCCCGAGCTGTTCAACGCTCTGCATGCCGAGATCACCTTGCCCTCGGTGGCCAAGACGCTGACGCTCGAGGTTGCCCAACATCTCGGCGACAACATCGTGCGCACGATCTCGATGCAGCCGACCGACGGCCTGGTGCGTGGCGCCGCTGTCACCGACACCGGCAAGCCGATCTCGGTGCCGGTCGGCGACGTGGTCAAGGGCCATGTCTTCAATGCTCTCGGCGACTGCCTGGACACTCCCGGCCTCGGCCGCGAGGGTGAGCAGTGGGGCATCCACCGCAAGCCTCCGTCGTTCGATCAGCTCGAGGGTAAGACCGAGATCCTGGAGACGGGCATCAAGGTCATCGATCTGCTCACGCCGTATGTGAAGGGCGGAAAGATCGGCCTGTTCGGCGGCGCCGGCGTTGGCAAGACCGTGCTCATCCAGGAGATGATCACCCGCATCGCGCGGGAGTTCTCCGGCACGTCGGTGTTCGCCGGCGTCGGCGAACGTACCCGTGAAGGCACCGATCTGCGCCTGGAGATGGAAGAGATGGGTGTGCTTCAGGACACCGCTCTCGTCTTCGGCCAGATGGACGAGCCGCCGGGTACGCGCATGCGTATTGCGTTGTCGGCTCTGACCATGGCCGAGTACTTCCGTGATGTGCAGCACCAGGACGTGTTGCTGTTCATCGACAACATCTTCCGGTTCACTCAGGCCGGCTCGGAGGTGTCGACTCTGTTGGGCCGGATGCCCTCGGCGGTCGGCTATCAGCCGACGCTGGCCGATGAGATGGGCGAGCTGCAGGAGCGCATCACCTCGACCCGAGGTCGGTCGATCACCTCGCTGCAGGCGATCTACGTGCCCGCCGACGACTACACCGACCCGGCCCCTGCGACCACCTTCGCCCACTTGGATGCGACCACCGAGCTGTCTCGCCCGATCTCGCAGAAGGGTATCTACCCCGCTGTCGATCCGCTGACGTCCACCTCGCGCATCCTGGAGGCATCGATCGTCGGTGACCGGCACTTCGCGGTGGCCAACGAGGTGAAGCGGATCCTGCAGAAGTACAAGGAGCTGCAGGACATCATCGCCATTCTCGGTATGGACGAGCTGTCCGAGGAGGACAAGGTCCTCGTCGGCCGGGCGCGCCGGTTGGAGAAGTTCCTCGGCCAGAACTTCATCGTCGCGGAGAAGTTCACCGGCCAGCCCGGGTCGGTCGTGCCGCTGGAGCAGACCATCGACGACTTCGAGCGCGTGTGCAAGGGCGAGTTCGACCATCTTCCGGAGCAGGCGTTCAACAGCTGTGGTGGTCTCGACGATGTCGAGGCGGCCGCGAAGAAGATCGCCGGAAAGTAGTCACCGATGGCGGAAATGTCAGTCGATCTCGTCGCGGTCGAGCGACTGCTCTGGTCTGGTAGGGCGTCGTTCGTCAGCGCGCAGACCACCGAAGGCCAGATCGGCATCATGCCGGGACACGAGCCATTGCTCGGGCAGTTGGTCGAGGGTGGCACGGTCACGATCGTCGATACCGAGGGTCGGCGTATTGTCGCCGCGGTGCTCGGTGGCTTCTTCTCGGTGACCGCGGGCTCGGTTCGTGTGCTGGCCGAGTCGGCGGAGTTCGCCGATGAGGTGGACGTCGAAGCGGCCCGCCTGGTCTTGGCCGATGCGAATGCCAGCGAAGAACAGCAGGCGGCGGCGCAGGCTCGAGTGCGTGCGGTGGAACGGAGCGCGAATACCTGAGTCGCGACTCGTCATCGAATGCGGTAGTCGTCGGCGGTGAGGAGCAATCTTCACCGCCGACGGCGTCTTTGTCGGACACTGGCCACGTCGAGCCGATCGCGCACTCGGGACCGTGATTGAATGACCGCGAGGTGTCGCTGACACGGCGATGAAGCGAAGGAGTGAGCAGCTTTGCAGACCGGGGTGATTCTGTTGATCATTCTGGTGCTGTTGCTCGTGTTCCTCGCGCTCGCCTCGACCTACCGGCTCATCATGTTGCGCCGCGGCGGAACGGCGGCGATTTTGCGTGTCCTACCAGCTCGCGGCGGTCAGGGGTGGCGGCATGGGCTGATTCGCTATGACGAAGACCGGCTCGTCTTCTTCAAGCTGACGAGCCTCAAGCTCGGCCCGGATTCGACCATTCGCCGGCAGGGTATCGAGATCGGTGATCGGCGTGGACCGCGTGGTGACGAGTACGACATCATGACCGACGACATCGCCGTGGTCGCTGTTGCGGACCGACACGGTGATTTCGAGTTGGCGCTGGATCGGGACTCTTTGACCGCCTTCCTGTCCTGGGTCGAATCCCGCCCCTCTGGCCGGACTCGGCGAATGCCGGGTCTGTAGACACCTAGGCTTGTGCTGTGAGCGTGCACCTGACGCGGATCTATACGCGAACCGGAGACGACGGGACGACCGGGTTGAGCGACTTTTCCCGGGTCGCCAAGACCGACCCTC
The DNA here is from genome assembly GCF_000482385.1 of Nocardia sp. CNY236. Classification (GTDB taxonomy): domain Bacteria; phylum Actinomycetota; class Actinomycetes; order Mycobacteriales; family Mycobacteriaceae; genus Nocardia. The sequence goes on along the minus strand of NZ_KI519393.1, from coordinate 2,385 downwards.
GACTGGTCGCCTATGCCGACTGTGATGAAACCAACGCGGCGATCGGAGTCGCGATCGCCCTAGGACAGCCGGGGGAGGAGATGCGCGAGATCCTTCGGCAGATCCAGAACGATTTGTTCGATGCGGGCGCCGACCTTTCGACACCCGTGGTGACCGAGCCGAAGTATCCTCCGCTGCGCATTACCCAGCCCTACATCGACCGACTGGAACAGTGGTGCGATGAGTTCAATGCCGATCTGCCCGCACTGAACTCGTTCATTCTTCCGGGAGGCACCCCGTTGGCGGCGTTGTTGCACGGTGCGCGCACCGTGGCTCGGCGCGCGGAACGCTCCGCGTGGGCCGCGGTCGACGAGCATCCGGCCGAGGTCGGTGCCGCGCCTGCGAGGTACCTCAATCGGCTGTCGGATCTGCTGTTCATTCTGAGTCGGGTAGCCAATCGTGGCGCCGACGTGCTCTGGAAGCCCGGTGGAGACCGGTCCGATCCTTGATCGTGGTGTGTCCACCAGCGAGTACCGGCCTGAGTACTGGGTATGCCGCCGGTACGGTGCAACGACGCCGTTGCTTCTGCGGTACCTCGGGACCTCGCGCCGGTCGCTGGAACGGTGATGGAGCGTGGTAGTCGGTGGTCGTGGAGAGCGACACCGTAGTCTGCTGCCGCAACTATCCTTGCACCAACAGTGCGCCGAATACGCGGAGAGGCGGCATGGAACGGTTTTTGGTTACCGGCGGTAGTCGACTCGTCGGTGAGGTCACGGTGGGAGGCGCCAAGAACAGCGTCCTCAAATTGATGGCCGCTGCGTTGCTCGCCGAGGGCACCACCACGATTACGAATTGTCCGGACATCCTCGATGTGCCGCTGATGGGAGACGTGCTACGCGGCCTCGGCTGCGATGTGACCATCGACGGTGACGTGGTCGGCATAACCACCCCTGCCGAACCGAAGTATCACGCGGACTTCCCGGCCGTCAGGCAATTTCGTGCCTCGGTGTGTGTCCTTGGTCCACTGATGGCGCGCTGCAAGCGCGCGGTTGTCGCGCTACCCGGCGGCGATGCGATCGGATCGCGTCCGCTCGATATGCATCAGGCGGGCCTGCGCTTGCTGGGCGCCACCAGCGAAATCGAACACGGGTGCCTGGTGGCCAGGGCCGACGACCTGCGCGGCGCCAGGATTCGCCTCGACTTTCCCTCGGTGGGCGCCACCGAGAACATTCTCATGGCGGCGGTGCTCGCCGACGGGGAGACCGTGATCGACAATGCCGCGCGTGAACCCGACATCGTCGACCTGTGCAACATGCTCGTTCGCATGGGCGCACGCATCAGTGGGGCCGGCACCTCTGTGCTGACCATTCACGGTGTCGAGCGACTCACACCTGCCACGCATCGTGTCATCGGCGACCGCATCGTTGCAGCGACCTGGGGTATCGCTGCCGTGATGACCATGGGCGACGTTCAGGTCGGCGGGGTCAACCCCAAGCATCTATCGCTGGTGCTGGACAAGCTGAGATCCGCGGGCGCACGGATCTCGTTCGAGCGCGACGGGTTCCGAGTGATTCAGGCAGAGCGTCCTCGGGCGGTGAACTTCTCGACGCTTCCGTTTCCGGGATTCCCGACCGACCTGCAACCGATGGCCATTGGGCTGGCGTCTGTCGCCGACGGAACGTCGATGATCACGGAGAACATTTTCGAGGCGCGCTTCCGATTCGTCGAAGAGATGATCCGGCTCGGCGCTGACGCGCGCACCGACGGCCACCACGCGGTGGTGCGCGGGATTCCACGGCTGTCGAGCGCCCCGGTCTGGTCCTCCGATATCCGGGCGGGGGCCGGTTTGGTCCTTGCGGGTTTGGTTGCCGATGGAACGACCGAAGTGCACGACGTCTTCCATATCGATCGTGGATATCCGAGATTTGTCGAGCAGCTGCAGTCATTGGGTGGGCAGGTGACGCGGGTCGGGGCTTGAATCATGGTGGAGTTCTGTTCGCTCGCCCGACCCCACCATTTCGTGTTCGGACTTTGCTTTCCGAAAATGCTTGTTGACCAGCGGATTTGACATCGTGCACGCAGCCCCGTAACTTATTGCGAGTCAGAGCGACACGGACACCGACCCGGGGCCGGAGAGCGTAGCAGAAATGATGCGCTCGGGCTGGGTGAACGAGGTTGGACGAGGAGCGCCTGGCGGTTGCATTGGTTCGGTTTTGTTCCTGGCTTGTGTGGTTGGGTTCGGGGCTGGGCTGTGTGTGCTGCATGGAAGGCCTGGTGATGCCGGGTTGGATGTGTGGTGTGTGTTCTTTGAGAACTCAATAGTGTGTCGATGAATGTCAGTGCCGAAATATTGTTTTTGGTTCCGTGTTCTTCATGCCCCCGTATGGAGGGCGCGGATATTTGTTT
>NZ_AXVD01000004.1 GCF_000482385.1 Nocardia sp. CNY236 | reverse complement strand
CCGAGCTGGCTGCCGGGTGCGGACAGTTCATCGATCCGGGCGAACAGCAAGTCTTGCGCAGTGCCGGGAAGATAGCGCAACAGCCCTTCCGCCGACCACGCTGCCGGTTTCTCGGGGTCGAAACCTGCCGAGCGAAGGGCGGCGGGCCAGTCTTCTCGCAGATCGACCGTCACCGGTCGCCGGTCGCACGTGGGTTGGGCGTGATGCTCGGTGAGCACCACCTGTTTGAATTCCAAGACCTTCGACTGGTCGATTTCGAACACCGCGGTGTCCGCAGGCCAGTCGAGGCGATACGCTCGCGCGTCCAACCCCGCGGCAACGATCACCGCCTGCCGGATTCCGGTCGCCACGGCCGAGAGGAAGAACTCATCGAAGAATTTCGTCCGCACCCCCATGAACCCAGCAAGCAACGGGCTTCCAGTCAGCTGCGAAGGGTCGGCCAACAGCCCTGTGAAAAACGGCTCGCCAGCCGCCTCGACGAACCATGGCGCGAAATCATCGCGTATCAGCGGGTCGGGAACGGACACCTCCAACGCCCGAAACGCAGCAGACGCCAACGCCGTGCGGCCGACGCTGCTGACGATATCCCACGCGTCTCCCTCGGTACGCATAGCAGAACACCACCGATCATGTCGACAGAGTCGGACGCAACCCCGACCAGGTACGACGGCGACAACAGCCCGACAGCCATACCTCGAGCTACTCGTCTGCACAAGTCGGATCTACCCAACTTCCAGCGATTCTACGACCACCTACGCCACATCGAGGAAAGCAGCGTTCCTACAGCTACTTGTCCGGGGCGCGCCGCCCGGCTCTGAGCGGCCGCTCGTGCTGTCGAGACGACCAAGTCGGTGACGGAGATTGTCACGCGGTGACAGATGTCGATCGTATCGACCCGAAACAGCAATTCGCCGATCGACTTGCCGCCATGAGCCCGGATCTGCTTCGGTAGATGCTCACCTCGTTCAGCTACACATCTATGCCTGACGCTGCCAGCGATCACCTTCCCCGTGGCGAATCCGTTGCGCGGCACGAATCGACGGCCGGTATGCCCTGGGCCCGACGCCGGACCCGACCGCCGGTTCCTCCCGAGCGCAACGGGTTCCCGCCGTGGGCTACCGTGCGACGCCGTCGATCGGAGACCGCTCAGGCCCGAGCCCGCTCACGCGCCAGCGCACGATCACGCTGCTCTTCGAATCTGGGAATCTTCACTCGCTCCAGGTCGTCGAGGAAAGCCGCCAGACGCTCACGGACCACTTCGCCCCGTGCGCCGAAGTCGGTTCGCTCGAAGATTCGCCACTGGCGCACCACCGGCATCACCACTTCTTCCAAATGCTGACGCAGGTCATAGACGCCGTGTTTGGCCATCAACACCCCGTTGCGTCGAAAGTTCGGCATGCCCGCACCAGGCATCTGGAAGTTCTCCACAATCGCGTCGATGGCCTCGATGGTCTGATCGGGCGCCAAATCCAGGGCCGCACCGCACGTTGCGCGGTAGAAGATCATATGCAGGTTCTCGTCGGCTGCGATGCGCTGCAATATCCGGTCGGCGATCGGGTCGTCGCAGACCATTCCCGTGTTGCGATGGGTGACCCTGGTGGCCAATTCCTGGAAGCTGACGTAAGCGACCGAATGCAGGAACCCCGCCCCGCTGCTCACCTCCAACTCGGACGCAGCGACACCGGTGGAGAAGCCATTGCCCATGTGCACCATCCGGGCCTGCTCCAATGCAATCGGGTCGACACCGCGAGTCACCACCAGATAGTCGCGAATCACCGTGCTGTGGCGCATCTCCTCCGCCGTCCACCGACCCACCCATGTGCCCCAGGCGCCATCGGAAGAGAAGTGCTGGGAGATCTCCCGATGATAGGAAGGAAGGTTGTCCTCGGTGAGCAGATTGGTGATCATCGCCGCCTTCGCGACCTCGGACAACTGGGATTGTTCCGGGTCCCAGTCGATGCCACCCAGCATCGCGAAATTGCGCCCCCGCTCCCAGGGCACGTAGTCGTGCGGATGCCAATCCTTGGCCATGGCGAGATGCCGATTCACACATGTCTCGGCGACGGGCTCGAGCTCGGTGAGCAGCTCTCGCTGGGTCAGGTCACGTGCCAATGGTGTTGCCTACCTTTCATTTTCGATCGGATGGATGCCAGTGACGATGTCGGGGCGATCCCGATCACCCTGTCCGCGATCACGGCGATCCTCGGACGTGGCAACCACGTGTCGGGGCGACCCGCACGGCTGGGGAGCGAACAGTTTTCAGTGCTCGGCCGAATCACGAGTCGGGCAACTCGTGGCGGGAGCGTCCGTGCCACGCGCAGGGACCACGACCGTGAGGTCGCCGTCGTAGCGCCGTAGCAACAACCGTCCGCGCTTGCTGCGCGGATCGGTGAAGAACAGGAACGGCAAGCCGTAGCGGCACAGGTGCGCCGCGGCCTCGCTCTCGGTCAGACAGCGCGCGCGGTACGGGTCCATTGCCAACGGCACCACTGACGTGTGTCGTGGTGGCTGGGTCAGATACTGACGAGCCAACCTCACCCCGTGCGGACCGCCCCAGTGCACAACGGCGTCCTCCCCGGTCTCGGCATCGACGAACAGATGCGCGTCGTAATCCATCGCGTCCATCGTTCGCGTCGCCGCAGCTGGGGTGTCGAACGCCAGCTCACAGTCTTTATGGCGCATGATCGGACGTACTGGGGTAGCCCATGCCAGTGCCGGGCGGGCAGGGTCGGGCCACACACGCGCGCCGGGTCGTTCGGCGAGTCGAGTGATCATGCGATCGAACCGGTCCGCGACGAGGGCCGCGATGAAGCCACGCGGCCCGGCTACTTGAACTCTCCTGACTGTGTCCGGGCCGGCCAAGTTCACCTGGGCCAGCACCACGGATTCCTCGATGCATGGCCGGCCGGTCAGCCGTATCCGAGCGGGGCCGTCGACACGACGACGGCGCATCACCTGCTCGATCGACCGTGTCGTCATGGCAATGTCGGTCGAGTCTACCGATCCGGTGGTCTGCACCGTCACCGCTGGTCGGACATCCGCGGACAATAGTTCGGAAGAATTCACGGCACCGACTCTCTTTCCATTCGGGCGACCACGAATACGATCCCGGCGAATACTCCTGGACCGACTGGTCTCGCAGTAGAGCCGAAAGTCCCCGTACTCGGTGACCAGCGAATGTCGGGCACCCGATCCGGACAATGGAGCCCTCCCGCGGGCGCATCGGCTCGATCGCCCGACGCGAGGTGTCGGCGCAGAGACCACGAATTCGGTTGCGGCAGGCCGTAGTCGCTGGTTCACCGGCCTTTCACCATTCGGGCCTCGAACTGGTCACTTCCCCACGTATCGTGCGGATTCCAGCTATCGCTCTCGGCGTCCGCCGACGGCGACAGCACGACCGGCCCGACGCGGGCCACACGCATCGCGGAGGGAGAGCAACACGGCTGGTACGGGTTGCACGAGGCGTGGCACGTTCGGCCCGATCTCCACGGTGGTCCTGGACGGCATGATGAGCTGTTTCCCTCAGGCGGCCGATCCGAATTCCGAATTGGCCAGGCGCGGCAAAGCACCCGTGTATCCGCAGGACTTCGCCGCCGACAGATTGCCGTCGGTGTCGTGGGTGATTCCGAACCTGTTCACATGTGAACATCCGGCGCTGCCACAATGCGGACCGAATCTGGCCCTGGGAACAGCAACGATCGGCGTCCCCTTTCCCGTTCCACCGAACCGGATGCCGACCCAGCAGCCGGGGACTCGGCGACGCCCCAGCGGACTACGTGTGCAGTGACGCTTCCCGCACTTCGTGTGGGGCTGGACCGTGCGCTGGCGCACCGACGCGAGAACTGGTGTCCACGCCGCAACCGCACGCCCGACCACCGGCCGAGATACCGGGGTATTGTGTGATTCCATGGACACTCTGAGGTTGCGGATTCGCTGCTACTTAGGTGTTGCGCGGTGACGAGCTCTTCCGGAGATGCGTATCCTCTCGCAGACACGATGACCACCGCCATCGCGGAGCACGGCGGCGCGACTGTACTGACCGTGACCGGCGAGATCGATCTGGCAACCGCCCCGGCGCTGGAGAGCGCAATCGATGCCGTGCTCGACGACAAACCCTCGGCGCTGATCATCGACCTCACGGCGGTCGGCTTCCTCGCCTCGGCAGGCATGGCGGCCCTGGTCGCAGCCCACCAGCGCGCCGGCACCTCCACGGCGATCGCGATCGTCGCCGACGGCCCAGCGACCAGCCGACAGCTGAAGATGACAAGTCTGGACCAGGTGTTTTCGCTGTATTCCACGCTGGAAGCTGCGCTCATGGCATTCCAGTCCAACTGAGGCTCGCGCCTCACTGCCACCGTCGAGACGAACGCCAGTGGCAGTGAGTGTCGTTGCTACACCAGCCCGCGCAGTTGCTCGATCAGCTTGACCCGCTCGGCGGCGGTGCCTGCCATGGGGACGACATTCAAGCCGGTGACGCCGGCTTCCTTGAAGGCCGCCACCCGCTCCTTGACGTAGCTCGCCGGACCGATCAAGGAAATGTCGCGAACCAGGTCGTCCGGAACGGCTTTGGCCGCTGCTTCCTTCTCTCCGGCAAGATACAACTCCTGGATACGGTCGGCCGCGGCACCGTAGCCGTATTTCGAGGCCAAGGAGTAGTAGAAGTTCTTTTCTTTCGCACCCATACCGCCGATATAGAGCGCTATGTGTGGTTTCACGAACTCCAGCAGGGGCTCGACGTTCTCCCCGATGGCCAGCGCCGGACCTGCGTATACATCCAATTCACCGAGAGCCGGGTCACGCAGAGCCGAACCCGCGGCGAGTGGCTCGCCCCAAACCTGCTGCGCCTTCTCCGGCAGGAAGAAGATCGGTTGCCAACCCTCGGCAACCTCCGCGGCAAGCTGTACATTCTTCGGTCCGAGCGCAGCCAACAACACCGGGATCCGTTCGCGTACCGGATGATTGATCAGCTTCAATGGTTTACCCAGGCCCGTGCCCTGTCCCGCGGGAAGCGGAATCCGATAGTGCTTGCCCTGGTACTCCAAGCGCTCGCGCCGCCACACCATACGACAAATCTCCACCAACTCCCGGGTGCGCCCGATCGGAGCGTCGTAGGGCACGCCGTGAAAGCCCTCGATCACCTGTGGTCCGGATGCTCCCAATCCGAGCACGAAGCGGCCGTCGGAGACGAAGTCCAGACCCGCCGCCGTCATCGCGGTCAAGGCCGGGGTGCGTGTATAGATCTGCAAGATGCCCGAGGCCAGCTGCAGATTCGTGGTCTTCGCTGCCAAGTATCCCAGCGCGCTGACCGCGTCGAACGAATACGCCTCGGGGACGAACACGATATCCAGGCCAGCCCGCTCGAGGTCGGCGGCTTCTGCCGCAGCCTCCTTGAAACCCCCCGAGTAGTTGATGCTCAATCCGATCCGCATAGCACTCAACATATCGGCGACCGGCCGGCGACCGCGAACCGGCCGCAACAACACCGCCGAACACGCCCGCCCCACCGACACCGCAAGAGGAACCGGCCCCACCAACACCACCGGACGTGGCCTGGGCGGGGACTGCCCGGTGGAGGAGGTACCGTCTACCTCTGGACCACGCTCGCCCGAACGAAAGGCGCCCACCGTGTCGCAGCTCAGCATGTCGTCCAGGGAAACCGTGCCACCCTTCGGCGAAGCTGCCCTGGTGCGGTACCTGAACGATCTGGCCGCCAAGATGCCCGCGCCAGGAGGCGGCGCGGTTGCTGCTCTCCACGCCGCACAGGGGGCCGCGCTGGTGGCGATGGTAGCCCGCTACACCACCCGCGCCAAGGATGCCGAACACCGTCCCGTCGTGGATCGGATCGTCGCCGCCGCCGACGCCGCTCGCGAGCGCGCCCTGACACTGGCCGAGGCCGACGCGGCCGCGTTCACGGCGGTGGGAGCCGCCTACAAACTGCCCAAGGACACGCCGGAGCGTCTCGCCGCCCGCACCGCCTCGATCACCGCCGCGCTGATCGAGGCGGCCCGAGTGCCCGCGGCAGTCGTCGACGAAGCCGACGAGGTGCTGACGCTGGCCGGTGAACTCTTCCCGATTGCGAATCCGAACGTGATCACCGATATCGGTGCTGCCGCCGACGCCTGCCGCGCCGCGGCGGCCAGCTCTCAACTGAACATCGAGATCAATGTGACGTCGTTGTCCGCAACCGACAGCGATCGCTTCGCCACGGTGCTGGCGCGGATCGAAGACCTCGTCACTCGCGCGGACACTCTGCATGCCGACGTCGTGCAGGCCATTCGCGCATAGAACCGCGCACCCGTGACGGCCCGGCGCCTCGGTCCGGCCCGGGGCAGATGTTGGATCGCGCGCAGCTGCGACGTCGTTCGCCGCCACGGTGCACACAACCCCAACGCTTCAGCCGCACCTGGTTCTCTTCGCCGCCCGGGCGATGGCGTGCGTCGAATCGGTCATCCGCGCTAGAATTGTTTTTTGCCACCGTCTCGAAGGGGTGGAAGCCGATGAGGAGCACGATTCGATATTTGTTCCTCGCGATGGTGACCGTGGCGCTGACCACGGTCTGGTCGGGTACGACGGCCGCGCTGGTACTCCCGAAACCGTTGGTACCCGCGGTAACCGAAGTCGGGCCGGGGCAGGGCGAGATCGTGGGGATCGCTCATCCGGTGACCATGCGCTTCGCCTCCCCGGTCACCGACCGTGCACGCGCCGAGCAGTCGGTCACCATCGACACCCGTAGGGCCGAAATCGGTGCGGCACAACGATTGCCGGGTACTTTCTCCTGGATCGACGATCGCACTCTGGAGTGGGTACCGAACGGCCTCCTGCCGGCAAATGCACGAATATCGATATCCGTCCGCGATGTACGATCGGAATTCGCTACCAATGCGGGCGTTTTCGGCGAAGCCGATATGTCCGCACACACGTTCACCGTCAGCATCGGCGGCGCCATCGTGCGCACCATGCCCGCCTCGATGGGCAAACCGGGGTGGGAAACTCCGTCGGGTACGTGGCCGGTGTTGGAGAAGTTCCGCTCGATCGTATTCGACTCCCGCACCATCGGTATTCCATTGAGTTCGCCCGAGGGGTACCTGATCGACGGCGAATTCGCCGAACGCCTCACCTGGAGCGGCGTTTTCATTCACTCGGCCCCATGGTCGGTCGAACACCAGGGTCGGGCGAACGTCAGCCACGGGTGCATCAACCTCGCCCCGAACGACGCCGAATGGGTATACCACACTATCGGCATAGGAGATCCGGTGGTCACGCACTGGTGAACCAGAGGCGAGAAGTATTCTCCGGGGAAACGCTACGGATCGGGCGCCGACCGCGCAGGAGCGCTCCAGCATCGTAGCGATCTGGATGATGGGAGGGGACCGGATGAAGGTGGGGCTATGGATCGACCGGAGATGAACGCACCGCACGGGCGCGATCGGGGGTATGGGCGCAGTGCTCTGGGACGAACACACGTCCGATCGCCGGGTGCGCGGGACGACCGTGACATGGCGACGGCGCCCCGGGGCGCTCGACTGTCCGATGCCCCGTGGCCACCCGTTGGGCCCGAGCCCGAGCCCGAACGCTACCGGGACCAGTTCGACCGGTTGATCGACCGCTCCCCGGCCCCGAGCAGGCTGTGGCGGCGGACGGTGCCGCTGATCGGTTTGCTCTGCCTCGCTGCTGTCGGCGTGGTCACCTACCTCCGTTTCGGGACCGGCGGCTCCGACCCGATCGGCTCGCCATCGGACGCCATGTGCCCGGCCCAGCGGGTCGGCGACCAGATCCAGGGCAACGGAGTCGGCGGTTTCGACTCCGGCCCCGCAGTGATCTTCGCCTTCCAACATGCCTATTATGTCGCTCGATCCGGCGACCGGGTCCGCGCCGCCACCACCGCGGACGCAGCCGTCCAAACAGCCGATACCATTCAGCGTGGTATCGACGCCATTCCCCAGGGGACCACCCACTGCGTGTACATCACGCCAAGCGCCCACGCCGGCCAGTACGTCGTCGTGGTCACCGAACGACGCCCTGGGCAGCCACCGGTCGAATACAACCCACAGGTCGTCACCACGACGATGGCCGGTGGTCGCACTCTGATCAGCGCCATCGCCCACGAATGACGCCGAGGGTTCGTGGCTCGACGCGACTCACCCGCTGTGGCGAACTTCGGCTGCGATGACGACCTGACGCATCAGCAGGGCAGTTGTCACGGGTCCGACACCGCCGGGGACCGGACTGAGTGCGGCGGCCCTACCCCGCACCGACTCCGCGTCGACATCGCCCACGATCGCCCCGTCGGGAGCTTCGTTGGTGCCGACATCGATGACGATGGCGCCTTCACCGATATCGTCGCCGCCGATCAGACCGATACGGCCCGCGGCTGCGACGACGACATCGGCGGAGCCGGTGATAGCGGCCAGATCGGTGCTGCGTGAATGACCGACCGTCACGGTGGCATCTTTCGCCAGCAACAGCAGCGCAAGCGGCTTCCCCACGATGTTCGATCGGCCGACCACGACGACCCGCCGGCCGGCAAGCGGTATCTCGTGGTGGTCGAGTAATTCGACGACGGCCGCTGCGGTCGCGGGGGCGAAACCGGGGCGCCCGGCTGCCAGCAATCCGAGTGACAGCGGGCTCACGCCGTCGACGTCCTTGGTCGCTGCTATCGCGGAACTCACCTCCTCCAGGGTGACACCCGCCGGGAGCGGCGTTTGCAGCATGATCCCATCGATGCCGGGGTCCTCGCTGCGTGCGGAGAGTTCGGCGCGGATGGTCGCAGCGTCTGCACTCGGACCGAGATCGATAGTGTCGCACGCTATTCCGAGGCGATCGGCGGCCTTGCGCAGCGAGTTCACGTACCAGGCGCTGGCGGGGTCGTCGTTCGCGACGACCAAGGCCAGATGCGGCGCAGTCGCATTCTCGGTGAGTGCGACCGCACGGGCTCGAGTGTCGGCATTCATTGCGGCAGCGAGTTCCTTGCCGGACAGCGAAACGGTATCCACGTCGACACAGCCTATCCCGACCGCGGGGACGGCCCGCGGGCACGCTGGCGCCTCGATGTGGTGGCCCGACTGTTGGAAACGCCTGTCCGTTCCAGCGAGCAATGGCGCGGTATCGGGACGATCGCACGTATCGTGATCAATGTTTGCCCCCAGGTTACGGCTCTCGCGTACCCAGCCGTTCATGCGCGGAAAGGTGTCGACTGTAGTGAAAATCTCGAGGCATGTGAGGTTTCTGGTCGCAGTATCGCTCGCCGTATTCTCGTTCACTGGACTGTCCAGTGGCCCGACACACGCCACGCCGGACACCGGCGCCCCGTACCACGCCACGCCGGACATGGGCGCCCCGTACTACGCTGCACAGCGCCATTTCGACCACGGCGACGACGTGTCGGGGCAGGCCGACCTGCGCAGGTTGGTCGACTCCGATCCGCACAACGCCGAAGCACTCGCGCTACGAGCCATCTGGTCCGACTATGCCGGCGACATACCCGCATTGGTCGATTCGATGCTCCGGCTGCAAGCGGTCGATCCAGGGCTGGCGCAACGCACCCGGGAGGTCCTCGTCGCCATCCGTGCCGCGGTGGGCACGCTGCCGAATCCTCTACCCACGCTCGCTGGAGGGCACACCGGCATCGTCGTACTGGGCTATGGTCTGCTTCCCGACGGGTCGCTGCGGCCCGAACTCGAGAACCGGCTCACGGCCGCATGGGTGCAGTCGATCGCCGCACCGCAGTCACCGATCGTCGTGACCGGCGGCAATCCCCGCAACGGCATCACCGAGGCCGAAGCCATGCGCGCCTGGTTGACCGCTCATGGCGTTGCGGCCACACGGATCCATGTGGAGTCTCGAGCGGGGTCCACCGTGCAGAACGCACTGTTCACGACCCAGTTGCTCCGCGATATCGGCGCCACGAGCGCGGTCGTGGTCACCTCGCCCAACCACATTCGGCGAGCCGTCGCCGACTTCCTCGTCGCGGGCACTCGAGTGGTCGGAGCGATGACCTCGCTGGAGCAACTGGTATCACAGCTACCCCCACCCGGCAGGTCGGCTCGACTGGGCATCTACCGCGACGCCGCCCGAACCTTCCAGCTGAGCATGGCCCGCTGACCTGGGACTGGCAGCCATCGAGCGCATCGCGCACCGGGCCGTCGGACGCTCGGTCACTAGTGCTTGCGGCCGGTGAATTCCTCCATCGAGCGGTAGACGCCGACAGATTCGAGGATGCGATCACGGAGTTTGATCGGCATCAGATTGGTCAAGGCCCGGTTCACGCGGGACGGCCACGGCAAGACCACCAACGGTGCGCCCTTCTTCATGGCCTTCCACGAGTGGTCGACCACGGCCTGCGGTTCCAGGATCGAGGTGAACAGGAATCCCTTCGCGCCGTCGAACATTCCCGTGTTGATGTAGGTCGGGCAGACGGTGGTGACCTTCACATGATCGTGCCCGGCCTGCAGCAACTCGACGCGCACCGAATCCGACCAGCCCAGCGCTGCCCACTTCGACCCGGCATAGACACTCATGCGCGGGTTGGACACCAACGCCGCCGAGGACGCGATGGTGAGCACTCGCGCCTCGGTGGCACCGGCCACCATGGCGGGCAGGAATTCGAGCGTGACGTACATCGGAGCGAGCGAATTGATCGCCACCGTCTTGTCGATGTCGTCCCGATCGTCGGTTTCCCAGAAGTAGTTGTTGCCACGGACGATTCCCGCGTTGTTGACGAGGACGTCGATGCCGCCGATTTGTTCACGCACAGCCGTTGCGGCTTCCGCGATGGCCTCGGGCGAGGCCACGTCCACGACGTGGTGATGGATAGCACTGCCGAGCCCCGTCAACTCCGCGGCCGTGTCTTTCACCGCGGCCTCGTTGATGTCCCACAGCACCACCGCAGCTGCGCCTTCGCGCACCGCGATCTGCGCGAAGAGCTTGCCCAGGCCCATCGCCGCTCCCGTGACCAGAACCCTCTTACCTGCGACCGTGTTCAGTTTCATCCGTCCTTCTCCTGATCCGATAGTCGTGCCAACTACTTCTGCGCCCTCTCGACAGTGGTCGGCACAACTCCGCGGACGCACAGAATTAGATGAACAACAGTGTTAGATTAATCCCCGTGCCCAGGGTTGCGTCAAGATGTTCCGCGTGGAGCACGGGTATGCCCCGGAGCACACGGTGAGGTAACACGATGGAGCCCGAGCAGATGACCACGCGGCGCGGCCGACCGCGACAGACCCGAGAACAAGCCGCGGAAGTCCGTGCGCACATCGTGGTCGCAACCGCGGAAGTATTCGCCCGCATGGGCTCCCGCGGGCTCAGCGTTGCCCAGATCATCGAACAAGCTGGGTTGGCGCGACCGACCTTCTACCGCTATTTCGCCAATGCAACCGAACCGCTGCACACGGTGCTCGACCACTCCAACGCTCGGCTGGTCGGCAGCATCCGCGCCGCGCTCACCAGCGCCGACGAACCGGTAGCACTGGGCATCAGTTTGATCGATGCCTACCTGGATTGGGCACGCGGTCACGGCCGTATGCTGCGTCCCCTGTTCGCCGAACTGTACGACCCGGCCTCACCGGTGTCGGCATATCGAGAACGCGCACTCGACGACATTCGTGACCTGGTGTGTGAGGCATTCGTCGAACTGGGCCGCCCGATGCCGAACTCCATCGATCTGGATACCGCGCTGCACGTGTGCGAATACATCGTCTACCGGATCTCCGCGGACACCGCACCCGACACCGACCCCGATGCCGAGATCGTCGCGGCTGCTCGCCTGACAATGATCCGAGTGCTGCTCACCACCCTGGGCACCCGGTCCGATGTGACCTACGCATTGACACTGCCAGCGGTGTTTCCCGCCGAGCGGTAGGGCGAGTGCTAGGCAGTGTCTCGAAGTCGAACAGCAGTTGAGGGCGGGCATGGGCTCGCGCTCAACTGTTACTGAGCCATAGATTGATGGCGGCGATGTGGAGCGTGGCGAGGTAGCGGACGGCGAGTTTGTCGAATCGAGTTGCTACTGCCCGGTGTTGTTTGAGCTGGTTGATACCGCGTTCGACGGTGTTGCGATCCCGGTAGATCACTGTGTCGAACGCCGGAGGCCGACCACCGCCGGAACCGCGCCGACGGCGATGACCGGCCTGATCGGCCGGGACCGCGATCGTTGCCCGGATGCGACGCCGCCGCAGATACTCACGATTTGCGCGCGAGGAATAGGCCTTATCGGCCAGGACCCGGTCAGGGCGAGTACGCACCCGGCTGCCCCCGAGTCGTGGCACTGCGATCGCCTCGAGCACGGCGGGCATGTGCGGGCTGTCGTCGGCTTGACCACCGGTGAGTAGCATCGACAGCGGTTTGAGCCCGTTTTCGCAGGCCAGGTGCAGTTTGGTGCCCGACCCGCCTCGTGACCGACCCAGGGCGTGGTCGGGTGGTTCGGTGCCGGGAAGCCCGGGTGGTTCGGCTTGCGCCGTGGGGTCGCGGCGGGCACCGGCGGCGTGCTGATGGGCTCGCATGATCGTCGAATCCACACTCACTTGCCAGTCGATATCGCCGCGCACCTCGGCGAATGCCTGCAGCATTTTCAGGAGGAAAACCCATGCACCGGCGCGTTGCCAGCGTCGGAACAGGCTATAGGTCGCCTGCCAGGACCCGTACTGCGGTGGCACGTCGCGCCATGGTGATCCGACCCGGGTCCTCCATCGGATCCCGTCGATGAGCTGCCGTTTCGTCCACATCGAGGGACGGCCTGTTTTCTTGGGTCGGGGCAGCAACGGCGCCAACCGTGCCCACTGGGCATCGGTCAGGTCCGCGCGCCCCGTCACCGCTACGCTGGTCACGAGGTCTCCGGTAATTCAGGTTCTTCTTCGTCGCTGAACCATGTACCGGAGACCTCCCCTGCATGGGGTCATCGACACACCAACGCAGGCAATGCTTCTCAACACACTTGTTGGGATCACCGCACGGCGGCGATCCCAACCACCTATCACTTTGAGACACTCCCTAGTGCCAAGGCCGCGCAGTTTGGGTTCCTGCCCGGTTGTCAACCGGGCAGGATATGCACGCTGATCTGGGTTTTGTAGATGTTGCGGTCGACCTCGCCCTTGGCGCGGTGCTTGGAGATGGCGCGTTTGACGATGCGGGGGCTCGATCGTGAGCGGCGTGGTGGCAGCGGGCTGGACGCGACCGCGCGGCCGATGGTCCCGATCAGGTCGATCGTGGTGTCGGCGAGGACTCCGGCGGCGTGGATGAGTTGGTCGCGGGCGGTATGCACGGCGATGGCGAAACTACCTCGGTCCGGGCTGAAACCGGGCGTGGCCAACGCGGTGTCGGCGATGGCGGTGCGCAGTGCCTGGTAGGTGATCAGCAGGGCGTAGACCTCTTGGGCGACACCGGGCGGGGTGCGGGCACGCAGCACCCGGCCACCCACGATGGTCGATTTCAGTTCAAAATAGCTGGTTTCGATTTCCCACCGCTGATGGTAGAGATCAACCAATTCCTTTGCCGGGTAACGCGTGTCGTCGGTCAATGTGGTGATCAGCCGGTAGCGGTCGACCCTGCGCGGCCCGCCGGCGCAGCGGACGGCGATCTCAGCGTCGACCACGCGCACGGTCACCGTGCCGACGCAGGTCAGCCACGACCCGTCACCCAGCCGTGCGATCGCCGGAACGTGCCGGTTGAGTTTGGCGCGGATCAGCACCTCCGCGCCGGTGCCGGTGATCTGCTCGATCAACGCGGTGACCGCGAAGTTCCGGTCGGCCAGCAGCAGCATGCCCGGCTGCAGGCAGCGGCAAAGCTGTGGCGCGAACGCTGTCTCGGCGGTCCGTAGCGGGCCGAACACGACATCGACGACGGTGCGGGTGCCACACGCCACCACCGCCAGCAACCGCAGCATCGGATAGCCCGCTACGGCGTGACCACCACCGTGTCGGCCGTAGGCGGCCACGTTGGCCCGGGTTGTCGGGCACGAACACGCTGGTGCCGTCGATCGCGCACACCAGCAGCCCATGCCACCGCACCGCCCCGGCCGCGGGACCACGCACCAGATCGAACAATGCGTACAGGGGTTTGACCCCTACCCGGCGCAGCGCCTGTGATAGCGCCGAGGACCCTGGGCCCACGGCCACTGGGCTGGGCAGCCCGGCACACAACCGCGCCCACATCTGCCGATACCCGACCCCGGAGAACAACACCCCGGCCAGCAGCAGATACACCACCACCCGTGACGGCAGCAGCCGCACCCGCGATTGCACCGCACCGGCCGCTTCCAACGCCGCGTCGACCAGGTCGAACGACACGATCCGGGTCAGTTCCCCCAGATGCCCTGGCGCGAACACACCCTCCGCGACCGGTGACCGACGATCAATGACAGACTGAACCGACAGCGGAACTCCTCGGACGAGCGGATTGTCTTGGTGGACAACACCTCTCTACCAGTAGTTCCGCTGTCCCAATCACCTCACCCCGCCCGAGTTGACGGACCGGCTCACCCGCTAACTGCGCGGCCTTGGTGCTAGTGCTCGGCGCCGACCTCGGCCGGCTGCGGAGCCCGTTCGAAGCGCATTGCCGAGTCCGCCACTCGACTGAACCGCAGGGTGAACCAATTGCGCACGAAGTTCATACGCAATCGCCAGGGCAGGCTCTCCCCCTGGACCGGAAACCTATGAGCCCCACGTCGGACGTACCCCGCGGTGAGACCTTGGAACTCGGGTAGGGGGTCGACCGACGGGTCACGAACGGGCACACAGCGCACATAGTGATGCGCAGTCATATACCTCAACAGTCGGACTATATACTGCGACACCAGATCCAGTTTCAATGTCCAGGAGATATTGAAGAATCCGATGACATACGCAAAGTTCGGCACCCCTGACAGCATCATCGTCTTGTAGGACATCTGCTCCGAAGGAATTACCGGCGTATCGTCCACCACGAGCTCGACACCGCCGAACGGAAGGAGTTGGAATCCAGTGGCGGTGATTACTACATTGGCCTCCAATTCGGTACCGGAGGTCAATCGAAGGCCCGTTTCGGTGAATGTATCGATACCATCGGTCACGATGTCTACGTCGCCGCGCTGAATCGCACGAAAGAATTCACCGTCTGGCGTGAAGCACAGTCGCTGGTCCCACGGGTTGTATTGCGGCGTGAAATGGGTGTCGATGTCGTATCCAGGGGGCAACCAATGTTCGTGCACGCGGCGAATACGTCTGCGACTGGCGTCCGGGTGCCGCCTGCAGCGCCCGTAGTCCCCGGTGTCCATCAGGACGTGCTTGACTCGAGCGAGCGAGTACACGACGGGAACGGGCACACCCCACCGCACCGCTCGCGCCATTCGCTCGTACGCGGGTTTGGCAACGACATAGCTCGGGCTACGCTGCACCATGGTCACGTGTGCGCCCTGTGCGGCGAGCGCTGGAGCGAGCGTCACTGCAGTGGCCCCGCTGCCGATCAGCACAACCCGCTCACCGGCCACCTCGAGGTCCGAAGGCCAGAATTGAGGATGAACCACCCGCCCAGCGAACCGATCGATACCGGCGAACCGGGGCGTGTACCCTGCATCGTACCGATAGTAGCCGGAGCACGACAGCAGAAAGCCCGCTGTGAACCGGATGGTCTCGCCAGTATCGGTGCGCTCGGCGCACACGGTCCAGCGATTGTTCACGCTGGACCACTCGGCCCGCGTCACTCGATGCCGGAAGCGAATTCTTCGGTCCACGCCGTTTTCCACAGCAGCTTCGCGCAGGTACTCGAGAATGTCGGCTCCATCCGCTACCGACTTCTCCCCACGCCATGGCTTGAATCGATAGCCGAGGGTGTACATATCGGAATCGGATCGAACGCCAGGGAAACGAAATTGATCCCAGGTTCCCCCCAGAGCCCCTCGACTTTCCAGGAGCACATAGGTCCGCTGCGGGAACGCACGCTGCAGGTGACACGCAGCACCGATGCCGGACAGCCCCGCACCCACGATGAGTACGTCGACATGCCCAGCGGTCGCCACAGCCACTTCCTTCGATCGTGCCGCGCCCTTACTGTGCGAGCGGTCTTTCCAACCGACCGTCCCCCGGACGCGGCCCAATGCAGGCCAGCCTAGCATTCCGAAGTCGTGTTTCGATCCGCCGAATCCGACCGGAACATCCCTGGCAGCCGGCTGCTCGACCATGAAGCGGAATCCGTTACATCGCCCGTCGGCCGGACGACGCTCGTGCGACAGGTAACCCACCGACAAGCCGATCGGCCTGGGCGCCCACGACATTTACTGTGAAGTAGCTCACAGTGTTGCCGCCAAGTGGTCCACGCCCACTCGCTGAGCAGCGACCGGAGAACATTGCCAACAATTCGCCATCTGGAAGCAACCCTGCGGGGCAGGCCACGCCCGCGGCGTAGGCCGCAAATTCGAATTCCTGTGACACCCGCATTCGACTGCGGACTCTCGACCCCGACTCGCTTCTATAACCAGTCAGTGACTGGTAGACGTCACCACAGGAAACAGACATGGCAAGGGTGGCGACCGTCTCACCGCCGCTGCGACAGGCATAGGTAGGCATGGGTAGTTACCGTCGGGTAGTGTCCGCTGCACCGCAGATCAGAGACGATCCCGGAACCGCATTTCTCCACGATTCCCAGGAGTCAGCGTGTCGCATTCTCGATTCGAATCCATCGGCGCCTATCTACCTTCGACCGTCGTCACCACAAAGGAGTTGCTGTCCCTGCTGAAGCAACCTCCTTCGTTCGATCTGGAGAAGATAACCGGAGTGAAGGAACGGCGGGTGCACGATACCCGACCCGAAAGCTACGAGGACTCCTTCACACTTGCCTTGAATGCAGCGCAGGACTGCCTGTCCAGATCCCGATACGAGGCCGGCGATCTCGACGTGGTGATATCCACTTCCATCACTCGAAGCAAACACGCCACGCGGATGTACATGGAACCGTCGTTCGCTGGTTCGATAAGTCGTCGAATCGGCGCGAAAAAGGCGATTACCTTCGATGTCTCGAACGCTTGCGCCGGAATGCTCACCGGCACGTATATCTTGGACCGGATGATTCGTTCCGGCGCCGTCCGAAACGGACTGGTCGTGAGCGGCGAGGCGATTACTCCGATTGCCGACACCGCTGTCAACGAAATCTCCGAGAAATACGATCTGCAGTTCGCGTCGCTATCCGTCGGCGACTCGGCGGCCGCCGTCGTACTCGATGAAGCCGTCGACGACAAGGATATGATCCACTATGTCGAATTGATGACAGCTGCGGAGTACGCGCATCTGTGCCTCGGAATGCCGAGCGACAAAACACAGGGTGTCGCCCTCTACACCGACAACCGCAGAATGCACAACGAGGACCGTTTTCTGCTCGGCACCGATTCGCAACGCAACTTCCTCGAAGCACGAGGAAAGACCTTCGCCGACGAGAATTTCGATTACGTCATCCACCACCAGTTCGGCGCGGCCGCCATTCCGTGGATGAACGCCATCTGCGAACGTGAGTTCGGCAGCCCGATGCCGCCGGATCTGCGGGTCATCGAAAAATACGGAAATACCTCCACCACATCGCACTTCATCGTGCTGCACGATCAACTCGGCGCGCAGAACATCCCGACCGGCTCGAAGCTGCTGATGATACCGGCAGCCTCCGGCATCGTCACCGGCTTTCTGTCGGCCACCATCTCGTCACTGAAGGTCTGAGGTCAGTCGTGAGCGTACGCATCAAATCCACCGGAATCAGCCGAGCCGGCGACACCCACAGCATCGTGGAACACAGTGGCCGCGCGGCCAAGCTCAGTCTGGAACGCGCTGGCGTCCGTCCCGATCAGATCGGTCTACTCATCAACGCCGGCATCTTCCGAGATTCCAACACCGTCGAACCGGCTGTTTCGGCCTTGATCCAGAAGGCGGCTGGAATCGGCCTCGAGTACACCAGGCACGATCCGCGAACGTTCTCGTTCGATCTGATGAATGGCGCGGTCAGCGTGCTCAATGCGGTCCAGGTGGCCACCTCGGTCCTCGAGACCGGCAGTGCGGAGCATGTGCTGATCGTCTCCGGCGACACCCATCCGTCCGTGGCACGCTCCACCGCCGACGACGACTTCCCGTACGCCACATGCGGCGCTGCCCTACTGCTCGAGCGCACCGACGAACCGATCGGCTTCGGCCGGGTACACGTCGTGGCCGGCGAGGGCACACCCGCGGAAGAGGCCTATGTGGACGTCACAACCATGGGAACGGTCGGCCGCGGACTGATGACAGTGGAGCGAGAGACCGGCTTCGACGACCGCCTCCTGGAGGTCGCCGTCGAAGCCGCCCGGCAAGCCCTCGGCGCATCCGACGATGTCGCGCTCGGCGATATCGCGCTGATCGCATCGACGCCGAGCCCGGACTTTCCGACGAGACTGAGTTCCGCTCTCGGGATCGACGAAAGCGCGGTCCGCACTCCGGATCTGAGCGACGGTGACCCGCACACCGCAGCACTGACCGCGGCCTTCGATGAAGCCGTCACGAAGAACACCGTCACCGATTTCGGCCATGTTCTGTTCGTGGCTGCGGGAGCCGGACCCTCGGCCGCCGCGGTCCTGTACCGGTTACCGGCCCTCGCCGGAGCGCCTACATGACGACCGGGACCTACTGGGAGGCCATCGACCGGTTTCGCACAGTCGTTCGGGCCGATCCCCACCGTGTGGCGCTTCGCCACGCCGATGGAGTCGGCCCGAACGGCCTACCGGTGTATCGACAACTGACCTACCTCGAACTCGACTCGTGGTCGGACACGATCGCCGAGCGGCTCGCTGGCGCGGGCGTCGGCACCGGGACGCGCACCATCGTGCTCGTGCTACCGAGTCCGCAGCTGTACGCGATCATGTTCGGCCTGCTGAAGATCGGCGCGGTACCTGTGGTGATCGACCCCGGCATGGGTGTGCGGAAAATGTTGCGCTGCCTACGCGCCGTGGATGCCGAAGCGTTCATCGGCATCCCACAGGCGCATGCGCTGCGGGTGCTGTTTCGCCGTAGTTTCCGCACGGTCCGCACCTCGGTGACAGTGGGCAGACGCTGGTTCTGGCGCGGCGCGTCGTTGCGCGCGTGGGGCCGCACACCCGGAAGTCGGGTGGCAGCGAGCACGCCGGCCGAGCCGAACGATCCGCTGCTGATCGCGTTCACCACCGGCAGTACCGGGCCTGCCAAAGCGGTGGAGATGACTCACGGCAATCTGGCCGCGATGGTCGAGCAAGTACACGTGGCGCGCGGAGAGATCGCACCGGAGGCATCACTGATCACGCTGCCGCTGGTCGGTGTGTTGGACCTGCTGCTGGGCTCGCGATGCGTGTTGCCGCCGTTGATTCCGAGCAAGGTCGGCGCCACCGATCCTGCCCATGTCGTGGACGCGATCGAGAAGTTCGACGTGCGAACCATGTTCGCCTCCCCTGCCGTCCTGATCCCGTTGCTCCAGCACCTCCGCACACACCCGAGCGACTTGTCCTCGCTCGAGAGCATCTATTCCGGCGGCGCGCCGGTTCCGGACTGGTGCATTGCCGGGCTCCGTGAGGTGCTGCACTCGGATGTACAGGTCGTTGCGGGGTACGGGGCCACCGAGGCGCTGCCGATGTCCACGATCGAATCCCGTGAGCTGCTGGACGGACTGGTGGAACAGGCACACCGCGGTGCGGGTACCTGTATCGGGAGACCCTCCCACCAGGTGCAGGCGCGAATCGTGGCGATCACCGACGACCCCCTTCCGACGTGGGGCAGCGTCGAACAGCTGGCGAACGAACTGCAACGCTCGCGCGGCATCGGCGAACTCGTCGTCGCAGGACCGAATGTCAGCACCAGGTACTACTGGCCGAAACGCGCCAACCTCGACGGCAAGATCGTCGATGGTGCACGGATCTGGCATCGCACCGGAGATCTCGCCTGGATCGACGACCACGGGCGGATCTGGTTCTGCGGGCGCAAGAGCCAGCGAGTGGTCACTGCCACCGGGCCGATGTTCACGGTCCAAGTGGAACAGATCTTCAATACCGTTGCGGGCGTGGCTCGCACCGCGCTCGTCGGGATCGGCCCCCGGAACACGCAGCGACCTGTGCTCTGTGTCGAACTCGAACCCGGCGCTGATGCCGACACCGCGACCTCTGCGCTGCGGGTCCTCGGCTCGGAGTTCGACCTCACCAGGGCGATCAGCGACTTCCTCGTCCACCGTGGCTTCCCCGTCGATATCCGACACAATGCCAAGATCGGGCGCGAGCGACTCGCGGTGTGGGCAGCCGAGCAGCTCGAGGTGAGCGCATCATGAAGAAAACTCCTGTACTGCGTGCGATTCCGGTGTTCGGATGGCTGTACTTGGCCGGTGGCTTGGTCGCCGCGGCGATCGACCGCGTCCCCGACAACCCCGTTCTGCGGGCCGTGTGGTGGATCGACGCATTTCTGAGTGTGGTCGTGCACGCCGCCCAGATTCCGGCCGCGCTGCGCTCCGCCGAGCACAGCGACCGCAGCCGGTTCGAAACCGCGGCGCTGACGCAGATCTTCGGCATGACCTGGTGGCGAACCCAACCCGACGCAAGGGAAAGACAATGAGCAAAGTCCTGGTGACCGGCGCGTCCGGGTTTCTGGGTGGTGCGCTGACACGTAGGTTGGTCCGTGACGACACACACGAGGTATCCATTCTGGTGCGCCCCACCAGTGACCTGACCGACTTGGGTGGCGATGTCGACAAGGTGCAGGTGATCCACGGCGATCTCACCGACCGTGCAGCGCTCGAGCGGGCGACCCGAGGTGTCGATACGGTGTTCCACAGCGCCGCGCGAGTGGACGAACGGGGCACCAGGCGCCAATTCTGGAACGAGAACGTCGCGGCAACCAAGCAGCTACTGGCATCGGCCCAGCGTGGCGGGGCCAGCTGCTTCGTGTTCATTTCCAGCCCGAGTGCCTTGATGGACTACCACGGAGGCGACCAGAACGACATCGACGAGTCGGTGCCCTACCCGCAGCGCTATCTGAACTCGTACTCGGAGACCAAGGCCGCGGCCGAGCGAGCCGTGCTGGCGGCCGACACCGCTGGATTCCGCACCTGCGCGTTGCGCCCGCGCGCGATCTGGGGCGCGGGCGACCGCTCGGGTCCGATCGTGCGGCTGCTCGGCCGGACCGGTGCGGGAACACTGCCGGACCTATCGTTCGGCCGCACCGTGCACGCCTCACTCTGCCATGTGGACAACATCGTCGATGCGTGTGTGAAGGCCGCCGGCTCCGAGGCCACCGGCGGCAAGGCGTACTTCGTCGCCGATGCCGAGAAAACCGACGTCTGGGGGTTCCTCGGCGAGGTAGCCCTGCGGATCGGGTACCAACCGCCGACCAAGACGCCGAGCCCGGCGGTCATCGGCGCTGTCGTACGGGTCGTCGAGGCGATCTGGCGTATCCCGGCCATTGCGACCCGATGGTCACCGCCTTTGTCACGCTATGCCGTTGCGCTGATGACCCGCTGCGCCACCTACGACACGACCGCCGCCGCACGAGATTTCGGCTACCGGCCGGTCGTGGACCGTGACCGCGGACTCACGGAATTCTTGGCCTGGTTGCAGGCCCAGGGCGGGGCGGTCGAACTCACCCGACGTCTGCGCTGAACCCGGCAGGTGAATACCCCGTGGGCAACGCAGAGAAACACCTGGTGCCGGCGGAGAGAAATACTCGTAGTAGCCGACAGCGAACACCCGTAGTGGCGGAGAGACCAGCATGAGCAACGCGACCGTCTTCCGTAGGAAGATCACGCCGACCGAACGACTGTACTTCTCGACACGGACGGTGACCCCACCATTCGTGATGCACCTGGTCGTCCACGGCGACGGCACTCTGGAGCCCACCGCGCTGCACCGAGCGGTCGATGTCGCGGCGGCAGCCAACCCCGGCGTCCGCCTGATCCGCGACGGCGACGACTGGGTGGACAGCGGCTTGGCCCCCGCTGTGCGCGTCGTGCCGGGATGGTCGCTCGACTACGCCGCGTTGGAGAACGACGTGGTGCTCAACAGCCCGATCGGACCGACCCCCGAACACACCACCGAGGTGCTGTTGCTCACGGGCGAACAAACTACCGTTGTGTTCCGTGCTTTCCACGGCGTCATGGACGGCATGGGCCTACGGCAGTGGGTGGACGACGTCTTCCGTGCGCTGCGTGGGAAGGCACCGGTCGGCGCGCCCGACCCGATCGGGGACGCGGAACTGGTGGCCCGGGTCGGTGCGCCGGGAAAACCTACTGTCGTGCTGCCTACTTTCAAGGCGCCGACCGGCCGTGGCCGGCAGAGCCCCACGGCATCACGCTGGCTGTTGCGCCACCGCACGATCACCGCTACCGGGATCGGCATCGTGGCCCGGGTGTCTGCGGTACTGGCCGCCGAGACCGGAGCGAAGTCACGCTTCATGATCCCGGTCGATCTGCGCCGGCACGACCCCACACTGCGCTCCACGGCCAACTTGGCGCTGCCGCTGTTCCTCGACGTAACGCCTGGTGAGAGCTGGGAGACGATCAGCAGTCGGATGCGCGCCGGGCTGGCGACGAAGCGAGAGCTCGATCAGCTGGACAACGGTAGGCTGTCGAAGCTGCCACCGAGCGTTGTGCGCGGGGTGCTGCGAACGAGCAATTGGCTGGGAGCGCGGATGAATCGCAACATGGTATCGGCCACCGTGTCGCACATGGGGCGAATCGACCTGACGGAGTTGACCGTTGCGGGCTGGACGCCGACCACCCTGCGTGTGCTGCCCCAACACAGCGGCGCAATGCCGTTGCTGTTCGCCATGATCGAGGCGCGCGGCAAGTTGGAGCTGTCGGTCTCGTGTCGAAACGGCGCAGGTATCGAGCCCCGACTGGAGGCGCTGCTCGACACGATCACCGCGCGACTGGAAGCGGAACTGGCACCGGACGACGTGGCCACACGATGACCACACTGTCTCGTGTCGTCGTGGCCCGACCGCGCACAGTACTTGCGGTCGTGGTCGGGTTGATGCTGCTGTGTGGCCTACTCGGCCTCGGAGTCACCGACAAGGTCAGCGCGGCCGGATTCATCGACCCGAGTAGCGAGGCGGCCCGGGTGGATGAGCTCGTGCGCGACCACCTCGGACCACAGAATCCGGACGTGGTCGTGCGATACACGGCTCCCGAAGGCCGGACACTCGACGACATCGGACCCCGCGTCGAAGAAGCACTGGCGCGGATCGAGCCCAGCCTGCTGGAACGTCCCATCGATACGTACTGGAACAGCGGGCTCGGGCGCAAACAATTGATGCGCTCGACCGATGGACGGCATGCTCTGGCGATCGTGTTTCTCGCCGGCGACGCCGACCAGCGGGTCAGCGCGTATCCCGAAATCGAACCATTGCTCCACGTTCCGGGTGTCGTGACCGCATTGTCCGGTTACAGCGCGCTGGCTACCGAGATGAATACACAATCCCAGCACGATCTGATTCGCGCGGAAGCCATCTCGCTACCGCTGGTGTTGATCATCCTGGTGGTCGTGTTCGGCGGACTGATCGCCGCGTCGTTCCCGGTCGCCGTCGGTGGACTGGCCGTACTCGGCGCGATGGGCGCAATTCGCCTACTGGCCGAAGTGACCGAGGTGAGTACGTTCGCCGTGAACATCGCGTCGTTGCTCGGGCTCGGTATGGCGATCGACTATGGGTTGTTCCTGGTCACACGCTATAGGGAAGAAGTCTCCGGCGGGCGTGACCCGATCGAGGCCATCACACGCACCTATGCGACCGCCGGGCGTACGGTCGCGTTCTCGGCCCTGTTACTGATCTGCGCCTTTGCTGGCACATTCGTCTTTCCGCAAGCGGTACTGCGGTCGCTCGGCTTCGGCGCGATCGCCGCGGTGGCACTGGCCGCAGCGCTCTCGCTCACCGTGCTGCCCGCGCTTCTCGTACTGTTCGGCGCGCGAATCGGCACCGCCCGGGCCACCGATCGCACCGAACGTTTCTGGGGACTCGTGGTCGACCGAGTACTACGCCGACCCGGTCTCGTGATCGTGGTCGTGGGTGCGGTCTTGCTGATCCTCGCCGCGCCGATCACCGGCCTGCGGCTCAACGACGTCGACCATCGGGCGCTGCCGGCAGGTAACTCGATGCGCACGACCGTCGAAGAGCTCACAGTGCAGTTCCCCGCAGCCGGCAGCGGAGTCACCGCTGTGTTGCACGGAACGAGCGGACCACCTCGGCCGGCCGCTGTGGATGCGACCAACTCGGCACTGCGCGACATCGACGGGGTTCGGCAGGTCGTTCAAGTAGGTCGCGCCGAGGACTTCGTGGTGTTCCACGCTTTCCTGCACGGCACCGACCGCAGCGACGCGGCAATCGATGCAGTACACGACATTCGCGCGACAACACCCCCGGAAGGCACGGAACTCTGGATCGGCGGCGACACCGCCGCGACCCTCGACAGCGTGCGGTCGATCGTCTCCGCCATGCCATGGATGATCCTGGTCATGGTCACCGCGACCCTCCTGCTGCTGTTCGTGGCGTTCCGGTCGATCGTGCTGCCGCTCAAGGCCGTGCTGTTGGCCTTCCTCAGTCTCGCGGCCACGTTCGGGATTCTCACCTGGATCTTTTGTGACGGAAACCTGGCCGGTGTGCTCGATGTCAGTACCGGCTCGATCCCCGCCGGCATGCTGGTACTGATCATGGCCGTAGTGTTCGGACTCTCCACCGACTACGAGGTGTTTCTGCTGTCGCGCATGGTCGAGGCACACGACGCGGGCGCCGACACCAGCACGGCGGTCCGAGTCGGCACGGTCAAGACTGCGCGGGTCATCACCGCTGCCGCAACCTTGTTGGTGATCGTCACCGGTGCATTCACCTTGTCACCATTGACACCGATGCGCTTCCTCGGCCTCGGCATGATCATCGCCCTCGTCATCGATGCCACCCTCGTCCGCATGCTGCTCGTCCCCGCCGCGGTGCACCTGATGGGTCCAGCCAATTGGTGGACACCGCGACGCCCACGCTCGGGCGCATCCACCGTCGACCGCACCGTGACCACCGCAGGGACGCCGCCGTAGCCGCCGACTTCCATCATCGAGTGGTCGCGGCGGACTCCGCGCGGCGCCGTGACAGTCCGCTGGCCCGCTGCACCCGGCGGGCGATACCTGCTCGGATGGACTCGTCGGTCCCGATGATCCGCACTCCGTGTCGAGTCCTGGTAATCGCGGTGTAGAGCAACTCCCTGGTCAACAAGGTCGATTCGGGTTCGGGCAAGACAACCGAGACCGTGTCGTACTGGCTGCCCTGACTACGGTGGATGGTCATGGCGAAAACGGTGTCCACCGCCGGAAACTGCGCCGGGTGCACGAGGTATGGTTCGCCACCGCGATGCAGTGCCACCCGCAACGAACCATCGGGCAGGCGCACGACGACACCGGTGTCGCCGTTGTAGATGCGCGCCTCGTGATCATTCGTCGTCACCAGCAGTGGCTGGCCCGGATACCATGGCGCCTGGTACGGCTCCGGATCCGGATTCTCGCCGGCGGCCCACTCGGCTGCCATCCGATCCCACCGCTCGACGCCGAAGGGACCCCGACGATGGGCGCACAGCACGCGGTGGGACTCGAGCGCCTCGAGCGCACCCGCAGCATCTCCGGCGCACGCCGCGGCGCCTACCTCGCCTGCGACGCGCACGACATCGGCACGCACCGCGGTCAGATCGTGCGGCGCACGGAGCGATACCTGCTCTCCACCGGCGTGTAGCAACTCCAGCGCCGCGTCGGCGTCGCCGTTGCGGACCGCGGCCGCCAAGTCTGCGATCCGGCCGCCGAACCTGCGACCACCGGTCAACCGCACGATGCCACCTCGCACGCGACTGTGCTCCAGGCCGGCTCGTGCCTCGGAACATTCCTCGAGCGCAGGCATTTCCGCGTCGAGGATCTGGTCGAGCACCGGGCTCGGCGTGGTGGCGACCGGCGCCGCGACGAGATCGGCGAGTACCGCCCCCGCATCGATGGAGGCGAGCTGGTCGGGATCGCCGACCAGCACGAGCCGGGTGTTCGAGCGCAATGCGGCCAGTAGGCGGCTCATCATGGTCAGCGACACCATCGAGGTCTCATCGACAATGATCAGGTCGTAGGGCAGCCGGTTGAATTCGTGATACTCGAACCGAGCGCCGGATCCACGGCGCCATCCGAGCAGCCGATGCAGAGTGGCTGCCGTGAGCTCGGGTAGTCCGAGTGCGTCGGATTGCTCATCGACGGCCTCCTGCAGCCGTGCTGCCGCTTTACCGGTCGGTGCGGCCAGTGCGATGCGCAATGCAGGTAGTGCCGGCTCCGCGGCACGGCAGGCCGCCAGCAGCGCGATGATGCGAGCGATGGTGTGCGTCTTACCGGTCCCCGGCCCACCCGCGACCACCGTGATCCAGTGGGTCGCGGCGAGAGCGGCCGCCATGCGCTGCGGATCGGGAGCGACAGCGCTCGATGCATCGAACAGCCGATCCAGCTCACTCCGCACGATCTGTGGTTCCACCGCAGGATGGTGGGCAGCGTGCTCGGTGAGCACGCGTCGAACGATCTGTTCCTGCCGGTAGTACCGATCCAGGTAGAGAAGTGGCCCAGAGTCACTCGGACCCGAGGTTTCCACCAGATGCAAGGGGCGCAACGGCCCGGTCGGCCCCCCACACACCAGTGGACTGACCCGCAGCGCGGAGATCACCGCCGCGATGTCGGGCCACGGTAATGTCGTCGGATCGATGCCCGTGTCCCATGTTTCGTCGACATCCACGCCCAGCTCACGCATTTCGTCCAGTGCCAGGCATACCGAGCCGGCGCGCACCGAACGCACGGCCAGGGCGGCGGCGAACAGCACCAGCTCGGACGACTCTCTACCCAATCGTCCCAACCGCAGCGCGACGTGCACATCGGCGGCCGACAGCACCCCCGCCTCGTTGAACGTACGCAAGAGGCCGGTTCCTCTTTGTGCCACTTGGATCGACGTCATCGGTCGCGCTCCCCGGCCAACAATGCGGACAGTTGGACGACCAGTTCCGCAGGGGGATACCAGTCGAAAATGCCGCAGCCCGATGGGGTATCCGGTCCGATCATGCCGCGCACGAACAGATAGCGCACACCACCGAGATGCCGAGCAGGGTCGTACCCCGGCAGCTTCCACCGCAGATATCGGTGCAGCGCAACCGAGTACAGCAGCGCCTGCAGCGGATAGTGGGACCGCAGCATCTCCACGACCATGCGGTCACGCGTGTAGTGCGCCACGGTGAGGTCACCGGCGCCCAACCGGTTGGTCTTGTAGTCGATGATGACGAATCGCTCGGCCGCGCCGTCGGCGACGCGGACAACGGCATCGATACTGCCCACGAGGTAGCCGCGCAATGGGATGTTCTCCAACGTCGCCAGCCGGTCCGGGTAGTCGTACAGGTCGTCGTCCGACGGGAGATGGGCGCGCACGAGGTCGGCGATTCGCTGGGGCGTAGCCGCAAGGGCCACGGTCTGGTCACCACCGGCCAAGGGAAGTTCGAATGCGAGCTCGGTGAGGCGGTCGCGGCCACGGATATCGGCCGGACAACCGTCCACCGTCGGGGTTCGCAGCACGGCGAACACCGCCGCGGCAAGAAGTTCCGCATCGACCTCGGGCATCGACTCGGCGACCGCCGCACGGCACCGAGCGCGCACCTCGGCCCACAGATCCGCACAATCGGTGTCGACCCGTTCCAGGATGGCGTGCACCAAGGTACCGAACTGCGCACCGTGGGGCAGCGCATTCATCGGCGAGGCGGCGCTCTCGCCGTCCAGCGTGGGCTCGTCGGCCAGCGGGGCGCCCGTGGGCTCGTCGCCTGGACCGCCCGGATCTCCCTGTTGCCCGTCGCTCTCGGATGGCACACGATCGTGCGCCGCGGCGGTCAACGCCGAATACGACGTACGCCGCCACTGCTGGTCGACGACGCGATCGAAGCGCGCCGCGGCCAGTACTGCGTGCTCGGACCCGGTACGCGAACGCCGGTACCCGACCCGGGGGTTGTCCTCGACCGCTGTCACCGAGATCGCCGCACCCGCGGTCTCGGCCCAGGCACGTAGTGCCGAGACCACCGCGGTGTCCGCGGGCACCCGGGCGCGCGGAGCGACCTCGCCGGACCGGCTGTCGCGCCCGAAGATCATCCGGTGCAAGGGGGAGGATGCGGTGGCGGTCGATGGCGCCCACCACGCGACGACCTGGCACACCGCCCGGGTCGAGGCTACGTAGAGCAAGCGTAATTCCTCTCCCGCCTCTTCGGCTTCGCTGCGCGCCCGACGTTCGGCATACCCTGGGGCGTCCGGACCGCCCACGTCCAGCACCCGCGCGCCGTCATCGGTATGAAACAGCAGTGTCGCTGGATATGGGTTCTTAGCGCTGTCCCACGCGAAAGGCACGTAGACGATCGGGAATTCGAGGCCCTTGCTCGCGTGTACCGTCGTGATCTGCACCGCCGCGCCGTCTCGGTCCAGCCGGCGCGCGCCGTCTGCGATCGTAGCGGATTCCGGATCGCGCACCCGATCGGTCAGCCATCGGGTCAGTGCAGCCAACCCCAGTCCTTCGGTTCCCGCGACCCGATCGAGCAACTGTGCGATATGCGCGAGGTCGGTCAGTCGACGTTCCCCGTTCATTTCGGTGAGCAGCCGTGCCGCGAGGCCGGTCTCGGCCGCGATCTTGTCGAAGACGGCGGTGACACCCGCGCGGGCGAACAATCGCGCGGCCTCACGCAGTTGGGTGCTCGTTCTCCCGACCAGATCGGCTCCACCGCTGTCCATCTCGACCGCGGTGACGCCGAACAGCGGCGTGCAGGCGGCGAGCCGAACGCGGTCGCTGCGATGTGGCTGTTCCAAGGCCCGCAGCACCCACAACCAGTCGGTGGCGCTCGGTGTCGCGAAGACGCTGGTGCCGCCGGCGAGCACAGAGTCGACTCCCACACGGTGCAGCGCGGTACGCACGACCTCGATCTGGGAGCGGGTCCGCACCAGAATCGCGATATCTCCTGGACCGATCGGCCTCCGGGCCGCACCGGCAGGGGGCGCACCCGAATCCGTGGCGATGGAGACGGGTCCGGTGTTCTGATCGATCAGCACACCGGAGTCGAGCACGGCGACGATGTCGGCGGCCACATCGTCGGCGACCGCGGCCCGGACGCGGCCCACTGGCGGAAAGCCCGACCTTTGTGCAGGTCCAGCGGCGACGCGCGGGATGCACCGGATGCGCATCGGGGTCGTCGATTCGCGGGATCCCGACAGTCTCGACCACGGCCTGGCCGCGGTGACGGGGCGGACTCCGATTCCCTTGTGTCCCAGCTTCGCTCCTGCCTGAAGATGGTCCAACGCAGCTAGCAGTCCCGCGTCGCTGCGCCAGTTGACTGTGAGGTCCTGTCGGGTATCGGCGTGTGCGACAGCATCCAGGTAGCTGAGAATCTCCGCGCCACGGAAAGCGTAGATCGCCTGTTTCGGATCGCCGACCAGCACCAACGTGGCATGGCCGTGGAACGATCGACGCAGAATGTCCCACTGCAGCGGGTCGGTGTCCTGGAACTCGTCGACGAGTGCGACGCGATAGCGTGCGCGAATCCGATGGCCAGCTCGCGCACCGTGCTCCGGATCGGCGAGTGCATCGTGCAACAGACCCAGCAGGTCGTCGAAGTCACGCAACCCGACCAGCCGTTTGCGTCGCTCGGTCTCCGCGCGTACCGCTTGCACGAACCGCGCCCGTTCGCCTGCCTCGGATTCGCCACGTGGCACCACCATCGCATGCCGGTCCCGCACCGCGGCCAGCGCCACCGCGTGAGCATCCCTGAGCGAGAACGGCGGCGCGGCACGTGCATAGCGGCTGAGGTACAGATCGTCGACGACCGTGCCGACCAGGTCATCGACCGTCTCGACCAGGCGAGCACCCGGATCGAGTTCACCGGCGAACCCGAGTTCGTCGAGCATGCGCTGGCAGAAACTGTGGGTGGTCGCGATGGTTCCCGCGTCGAGATCCGACAGAGCCGCCAGCAACCGCAGCCGCCGTAGCCGCAGCTCACCGTCGTCGACCTGCGCCAGATGCCGGACGAGGGTGTCGGCGTGTACGCGGGCCGACTCCGGATCAGCCAGTCCGGCTGCGACCGACACGAATCGGTCGCGGGTGCGTTCTCGCAGTTCGCGAGTCGCCGCGCGGCTGAAGGTCACCACCAGCAGCTGCGACACATCGATGCCGGCCTCGGCGACGTAACGCACCGCGAGACCGACGATGACGTGTGTCTTTCCCGTACCTGCGCTGGCCTCCACCACGGTGGTGCCGGTCGGTAGCGGGCCGTACTCCTCGAACGCCGCTGTGGTGTCGAACGTCGGTGCAGCAAAAGAAGTGTCACCCATGGTCACACCAGCTTCCTTCTCGAGCGGCCTTCGGCATCCTCCACCGGGCCATGGCGCACCGACAACAGTCGGTGATACGACGATCGGTCATGGCTGGCCCTGATTCTCCATGGCGAGCAGCGGCGCCCAGAGGCGGCAGGCCAGGGCACCGAAACGGGTGCGTTCGCTGGGTTCGCCCGCCACAGAGGGCGCGGCCAACAGAAGATCGAGTCGTGGTGTCGGGCCCCAGACATAGCGAAGGTGGCGATCGGCGTGATCACCGAAGGGCCCGGGAACGGTGGAACCGCCATAGAATTCGCGCTCCGCTGCGGCGACGGCCTCCTCGACGCTTGCCCCGCGCACGCGCCGTTCGGCATATACCGCCGAGGCGGTGGGCGTAATCGGAAGCGGTTCGGTCAGACCCGCCTCACGCAACGCCACGAGCTCACGCAGCAGTTTTTCGGCTATCGGGGCGTCCGGCGCCGTGAGTTCACAACGCCATGCCGGTCGGCCGTACCGACCGCGACCGGTACACACCGCGCGCCACGGCCGTGGTTCGGTCACGGCAAGGGCGAGCAGCGTGACCCACGCGCCGAGGCGGTGCTTCGGGGCGAGCCTGGAGAAGGTGGTATGGACCACCGTGTCGCCGCGCACCTGTGGCACGGTACCGATGATCCTGTGTCCATTGCCCAGATCCGCCGCGATGTCGACCGTGCGCGCCTGCGCTGCGTAGTCCGGTTGGGCCGCGTGCACCAATCGGTCCACAGTGCGCTCGACGTCCTCGAGCACTGCAGCGCCGAAGCCGGCCGGTGGCAGCGTCCCGCGCCGCCATTCCATCGCCCGCAACGCCGCCGGGTCCGCGCCGGTCAAACGCGCCGTGAGCAGTCGCTCGCCCAGCTGCCACGTGGCCAGACCATCGAGTTCGATGGGCAGCCGGTCGGTGATGTCGGACTCGTGCTCGGGCACCCGGAGCCCGAGGCGCTGCCACAGGAAGCCCCGGACCGGATGCTCGACGAACGAGACCAGGTCGGACAGCGGCAGCGCTGGCGGTGTTTCGACCGAAGGGAGGGGCGCGGCCAAGAATGCGGGCGCGCGCCGCGGCGGCCGTATCGCGGCGCGGGCGCCGGCCAGGGCCACGGTGTCGTAGCTCAGCGGCTGTTCGGCCCGAAAGTTTCGCGGGTCGAAAGCCTGCAACGGATGCCTGGTGATCACCGCGTTCATCGCCGCAGCGCCGACATGCGCGCGCACCGTATCCAACAGGTCCGCCAGCGGGATCGCCGGCGGGCAAGCCTTGCCGCTCACCGGGTCGGCACCGGTGTGGAAGATCAGTAGGTGCTCGCGAGCCGCGAGGATCGCATCCAGTAGGAGGTGTCGGTCCGCGCTGCGCGGATCCCGCTCGCCGGTGCACGGTCGGCGGGCCAGCACATCGTCGCCATCCGTCCCGGCGGCACGGGGAAACACCTCGTCGTCCAGGCCGAGTATCACGATTACGCGATGCGGTACCGAACGCATCGCCGCCATTGTGCACACCGTCAGATCGCCTGTCCGGAAATCTGCCCGGGCCGGCCGTGCCGTGAGTCGCGCCCGAAGCAGCTCCACGATGTCGGTCAACCGTAGCGATACCTCGCCCGCGTGTTCGGTGGCAGCGGCGAGCTCGTGTCCGGCCTCGACGCGCAGCCACTGCTGCGCGTCGGAGACATCGGTCAGCAGATCGAGTGCACGGCCGAGGATCGAACTCCACTCACTCGCAGGCCGGGGGCCACGCAGGTCACGCAGGCACACCGCGAGCCGATCCACGAACTCGGCGAAACGCCCGGCCAGATCGATGTCGTTGCTGTCCACATCCTCCAGCGGCAGCGCGAGATCCAACCAATCCTGGTTGGCTTCGCTCGCGCTCACCCCGAGCAGAATCCGATCCAGTGCACTGTTGAACGTGTTCTGCGCGAAGTCCCCCACACCGAACGCCTGGCGCTGCCGCTGCCCGATTCCCCATCTCGCTCCCGACTCGGCTGCCCACTCCCGCAGCCGCTCGAGGTCCTCGTCATCGAATCCGCAACGGCGGCGAACAGTTTCGAGCGCTGCGACGTCGAGTACCTGGGGCACGCCGACCCGTCCGTCGGCCAACTCGAGCAGCGCCGAGATCACGGTGAGCAAAGGATTGGTCAGCGCGAGATCGCGATCGGCCGGGCGCACCCGCAGGCGATGAGCAGGATGGCTCGTAAAACTGTGCGCCATAGTCGGTTCCGTGGCCGGTCGAACGAACGCCGCGCGCACCAATGGGGCGTAGGTGTCCACCTCGGGACACATCACCAGTACATCGCGCGGCTCCAGCGTCTCGTCGGCGGCGAACAACCCCAGCAGGCATTCCCGCAGTACCTCGACCTGGCGTGCAGGACCGTGGCACGCGTGCACCTGCACGGTGCCGTCCGCGTCGACCTCCCCGTCGACCGGTGGCCACCGGTCGTCTCGAATAGCCGCCTGCACAGTCTGCAGCAAGCTCATCCGAGTGTCCGACACCGCCGTGCGGTGGCCAGGATCCGGCGCCGTGGCTCGGTGATGGATGTCGGAGCGGGGCACAGCACACGCGGTGAGCCGGTGCTGGAACTCCCGGACATCCCGGGCGAGCCCGGCTGCGAGCGGGTGCGACACCACCTGCGCACCACGATCCTCGGCGCGCACTCGAGCCGTGGGCACACCGGCCAGCCGCGACCACAGGACCGGGCTCGGATGCACGAGCCACACGTGGACGTCCCGGGCATCGGCCAATGCCGACACCACGGCGAGTTGCTCGGTGGACAACCCGCTCACGCCGAACAACGACAGCCGCGCCGGTAGCTCTACCAGGTCCGGTTGCGCACGCAACCGCGCGCATGCTTCATCCAACCGCTCGGCCGGACTCGGCGTCTGGACCTCGGTACGCAGCAGTCGCCACAGCCTGGGCTGCCAGAGCAGGTCGTCGGGCACTGCGCCGCCTGCGCCGTCGCTGTCGTGGCCCGCAGTCCACTCCCTGAGCAGCTCGGGACGCTGCGCGCCGTAACCGTCGAACAGAGACAGAATTCGTGCCGCGGTCGCGTAGCGCCGGCCGAGCCTATGCTCGCTCATGCCAGGCTCCGTGCCGAGGTGCCGGGCCACAACCGCGCACCACGGTTCGGACACAGCGGCATCGATCACCCGAAGCATCGCCCACACCACCCGCTGTGGCGCCCACGGGTCATCGTCGGCAAGCATACCGGTCACCGCGGCAACGGCTCCCGAGGTCAATGCGGCGGGCGCGAGGAAGTCCACGTTCGCACAGATGCCGTCTCCGGCCCGACCCGCGCCCAACACCCCGGCGAGCGTCTGTGTCAGCCAGCGTTGCACGCCGTTCGCCGGCACCACCACCACCTCGGCCGCGAACGGGTCTTCCTGCGGCGAGGCCAGCATCTCGGCCAGACTGCCGGCGAGCACATCGGCGCGCTCGGCACGGTGGATGTGCAGCGGCATGTGCGCCCCCTCGGTCGTGGTGTCGTGTCGGGCTACATCGGACCCGCAGCCGGACCCGTGCACGGTAGTCCGTGTGGCGACGGTCGCCCGAGTACACCACCCCCGCCGCGCAGCCGCGTGCTCGGGTGTACCACCCTCGGTCTCGAGTGATATAGAGCACAATAGGAGACGGCGCGTGTCACGCATGCTGCCGCCAGCCGATGTGCGAAAGTGCAGCACCGGGGAGGAGCGAGAGAGCTGTACCGAAAGGCTGGTTCGCGTTCATGGATGCGAAAGTGATTCCCCTGATTCCGAGAGGCGGATTCACGGTCCGCCGGATCGGTCTGCACTGGGAGCTGGTCAACTCCCGTCACTACGGTCGTAGCGTGGTGCTGCACACATGGCCCCCGGAGCGCCACTCGGAGGCGTTCGAGCACTGCTACCGCCTCAATGGCCGCAGCGTCGAGCACCTGCACGCCGTGCTTCGCTGACCCGCCGCCGGGGAAACCGATACGCGAAACGCACTGTGGCGCAGGTATGCAAACACTCATCGACACCATCGCGCATCCAGCCCACGATGTGCGTTCGGCCCCATTGTGTGCGATCGTGCTATTTCGTGCGTAACCCGTCTCCCGTCACTCGAACCATTCCCCGCGCGGCGGCCTGCGCCTGCTTCCTGGCCGCCGCAGCGATTGTCGTTCCGAGTCTGCCCGTCACCCCTGCCGCGGACGCCGCGCCGCTTGCGCACATCCAAGGGTGTCGTCCCGGTTTCGACTGCGATATGAGCGAACGTATCGCCACGGTCGATGCTTACCTGGAATCTCGTCCCGGAGTGACCGGTTACGTTGTGCGCGACCGGGTCTCGGGCGGAACCTACGCCAATGCCCATGCGGAGTCTTCGGTCTGGACCGCATCGACGATCAAGCTGGCGATCGCTGTGGACCTGCTCAACCGGGCGCGTGTCGGCGCGATCGTGCTGTCGCCCGATGACCGCGGCCTACTGGAAGCGATGCTGGCCACCTCGAACGACTATGCCGCCGATCAGCTGTGGACGAAATACTCTGGGATCGACCGCATGGCATTCAACAATGCCTTTCAGGCCCTCGGGATGACCTCGTTGATCCCCCAACCCACCAATACCGCACTGTTCCCGGATTGGTCGTTCCAGAAATGTACCGCCGCCGATCTCGACCGGCTGATGGATTACGTGCTGACCAGAATGCACCCCGAGGACCGGGACTATCTGCTGCATCGCATGCGCGCGGTGGATGCCAACCAGCACTGGGGCGTATGGGGAGCAGGGGTGAACATGCGCCCCGGACTGAAGAACGGCTGGTCCGCCGAACAGGGCGGTTGGGTGGTCAACTCCGTCGGCTTCGCCGGCCCCGGCGAACGCTACACCCTGGCCATCATGACTGCACTGGGTGACGCGGGTGGCTAC
Organism: Nocardia sp. CNY236; assembly: GCF_000482385.1. Lineage (GTDB taxonomy): Bacteria > Actinomycetota > Actinomycetes > Mycobacteriales > Mycobacteriaceae > Nocardia. The sequence continues at coordinate 251,026 of NZ_AXVD01000004.1, read as the reverse complement.
ACCGACGGAGCGGAGACCGACACCACAGTCGCCGAGATGCTCCTCGCCGGACGCTGATCCGGTCGGCGTCCGGTCAGTCGGCCGCCCGACGGCGCAGCATGACAGGCGCGCCGTCCCTGGGGAACGGAATGGAGCTGAATCCCCACGGCATTCGGTATTCGCCCGGGATCCGCCACTCGTATTCCCGCACCAGGGAGGCGATCACCACCTTCACCTCGAACGTGCCGAAATGCATTCCGATGCATTTGTGTGCGCCGGCACCGAACGGCATCCATGCCAGCCGGTGTGATTTGTCCTCACGCCGGCGCTCACCGAAGCGCTCGGGATCGAATTGCTCCGGACGAGTCCACAGTTCGGGTAACAGATGATCGATTTGATAGCCGAGGTCGACCGGCGCACCTGCAGGAATAAAGTGGCCGGCGACCTCGGTGTCACGAACTGCGCGACGCGACAATCCGGGAACCGGGGGCATCAGGCGCAGGCTTTCCTTGATCACCAGATCCAAGTCGCGCAACTGCTCCAGGTCGGCAATCGTGGGCAGCGCATCGCCGAGTCGATGATCCATATCGAGGACCTCGGCACGTACGCGCTGCTGCCACTGCGGATGCTTGCCCAGGTAATAGGCGACTGCCGTGGCCGTTGTCGTGGTGGTGTCGTGCGCGGCCATGATCAGGAAGATCATATGGTTCACCACGTCCGCGTCACCGAAGACGCCACCGTCTTCACTGCGCGCGTGACAGAGTCCGGAGAACAGGTCCGGCGATTCGGTCTTGCGCTTTTCGGGCAGCATCGTGGTGAAGTATTCTTCGAGCACCTTTCGGCCGCGCAGTCCGGCTCGCCAGTTACCTCCGGGCACGGGATGCCGAATGATCGACAGCCCCGCATGGGTGCAATCGATGAATGCCTCGATGAGTTGTCGCCGCTGCGCTCCGACATCGACCGCCATGAAGCTCTCGCCGGCGATATCGAGCGTCAGTTCTTTCATCGTCGGATACAGCCGCACGGTGCGGTCGGTGCGATCGGGTGGAACCCACCGGGCGACACTGGTGCGCACCACGGGGATCAGGGCCGCCAGATGCGCATCCAGCCGCGGTCTGGTGAATGCCTGTTGCATGATCCGACGGTGGAACTTGTGTTCATCGAATTCCAGCAGGAGTAGTCCGCGCCGGAAGAACGGACCGATGAAGTAGTCCCACCCCTGACCGAAATCGCGACGTCTGTGGCCGAGCACCTCCTCCAATGCTTCCGGGCCGGCCACCAGAACTCGATCCACTCCCAGCGAAGTGTGCAACGAGACCGGTCCATAACGCCGGTAGCGCTGCATGAGCTCCGCGGGCCCCCAACGCATGAAATGCAGCACCCGTCCGAAATAGGGCAGGCCACCGTCCCCGTGCACGGCAACAGTGCGGCTACCGGGCGGCGGTGTGGCCAGCACCCGACGCCTCTCCGGTAGCAACCCCAACGCCCGATCGATCGGATGCGTGTGCGGGGCCTCGATCAGCGCGACATTCTCCGACTCGGTCCACATGCCGGACTCACGGCCGACTGTGTGGTCACCCAATACCATGGCAACCCTCCTGAGGCAATAGCCTCCATAGTAGACGCTCGCGGTCGACTGGGGGCCGCTTCTGCAGATCCGCGTTCATCTCGAGCTTTGACACCTCCAGGACCGCGACGTGGAGCTCGCTGTGCCGTCGCCGTGGGCGGCAGCTACCGTTGGCGTGTCAAGAACCGTCCATGGACGGCTGTCAAGTCCATCGAGGAGCAGGACGATGAGCACTCAGACTGTCGAGAACGGTCGTCACCGGGTGGTGGTGATCGGCTCGGGATTCGGCGGCTTGTTCGGCACCAAGCACCTCGCGCGCGCCGACGTCGATGTCACGCTGATCTCCAAGACGTCGACACATTTGTTCCAGCCGCTGCTCTACCAGGTCGCAACGGGAATTCTGTCCGTCGGCGAGATCGCACCCGCAACGCGACTGGTGCTACGTAAACAGAAGAACGCCCAGGTGCTGCTCGGCGAGGTCACCGAAATCGACCTGCACACACGGACAGTCACCTCGCGCATGCTCGACCAGGACACAGTGACGGAGTTCGACAGCCTGATCGTCGCAACCGGCGCCCAACAGTCCTACTTCGGCAACGATCATTTCGCCACCTACGCGCCCGGTATGAAAACCATCGATGACGCGCTCGAGTTGCGTGGACGCATCCTCGGCGCGTTCGAGCTGGCCGAGCTGGCCACCACGCAGAAGCAGCGCGACCGCCTGCTGACTTTCGTGGTCGTCGGCGCCGGCCCAACCGGCGTCGAATTGGCCGGTCAGATAGCTGAACTCGCCGACCGCACATTGGAGGGCACCTTCCACAACATCGATCCGCGCGACGCTCGGGTCGTGCTGATCGAGGGCGCCGGCGCCGTGCTCGGACCGATGGGGCCCAAGCTCGGCGGCAAGGCCCAACGGCGCCTGGAGAAAATGGGGGTGGAGATCCAGCTCGACGCCATGGTGACCGATGTGGACGCATCCGGCGTGACGGTGCGCGATGCCGACGGCACGGTCCGGCGCATCGAGTCGGTGTGCAAGGTCTGGTCCGCCGGGGTGCAGGCCAGTCCATTGGGCAAGATGCTCGCCGAACAGTCCGCCGGCACCGAGGTCGACCGCGCGGGCCGGGTCGTGGTCGAGCCCGATCTGACCATCAAGGGCCACCCGAATGTCTTCGTGGTCGGTGACCTGATGTCGGTGCCCGATGTACCGGGGCAGGCCCAAGGCGCCATCCAGGGGGCGACCTATGCCGCGCGGCAGATCCACGCAGGTCTACGCGGTCGAACGCCTCGGGATCGAAAGCCGTTCAAGTATTTCAACAAAGGCAGTATGGCCACGATCTCGCGATTCAGTGCGGTATGCCAAGTGGGCCGGCTGGAGTTCGGCGGATTCATCGCATGGCTGGCGTGGCTGGCCCTGCACCTGTATTACTTGGTCGGCTACCGCAGTCGAATCATCACCATCATCCAGTGGTTCGTCACCTTCCTCGGGCGCAGTCGAGGACAGATGGCTGCTACCGAGCAATGGGTGTTCGCGCGCCTGGCACTGGAGGCCGTCGGTACCGGCGACGAGGACGCCGAGCGCGTCGCCGCAGCGCTCGGCGCGGCCACCGCCAACCGGGTCGCGACGAATCGCGCCGCCACCGATACTGCGACAGGCTGACGCAATCAGCAAATCAATGGCTACTATTCGTGCGGTCCGTCGTGGTCCGCTCGACCAATCCGGGTCGCCTGCGTATCCGAATGTGGGGCGTCGAAGTCTCGCTTCCGGATGAAAGGTGATCCATGGGCACAGGTAGGCACAGAGCACCTCTTTCACGGCGACAGCGGTTGAGCCCGATTGTCGCGGCGGGAGCGGTGCCCCTGGTCCTCGCACTGGTGGGATCCGGCACCGCGCACGCCGAGCCCGATCCCGCTGCGGGGCCGTCCCTGATGGGGCAGAACATCCAGGCGACCATCGAGGCGGCGGTACATGCCGCGGTGCATCCAGCGATCGGCACCGACCTGCCCGCTCCCGCAGGGCCGTCGGACCCGTCTGCACCCTGGCCTGCGGCGGTAGCTCCCAATGTGCGTCCCTACGAAGGTAGACAGATTCCGCACGACACGCTCAGCTCCTTGCAATGGGCGCGCCCGATCCCGGACAAGACGTACCTGGCCCCGGTGGACGTGCTGCATGCGCCGGTTCGGGTGGCTCCGGTCCCACCGATCGCGCCGCCACCCGGCAAGCTGCGCTTCGGTGACGTGCAGGTCGACTCGCCGGCTTGGCTCAACCGGGAGCAAGCCATCCAGATCAACGATGGTGCTGCATCCGCGGAGGCCGGCCTCGCGACGTTCCTCGACTCGGTGGGCATGGAACGCACCCGGTCCGACCGTGTCGCCGGCCAGACCATCGGAGCCGCAGCGATCGGCGCCGCCGCCGGCGCGGCGTTCTCGAGCCCCTTCGCCCTGATCGGCGCTGCGGCCGGCGGAGGCCTCGGCTTGGCCATCGGTCTGCCGTTCATGCCGATCGGCCTCGCGGCCGCGCCGATCGGAGCCGTATACGGCGCGGCGCTCATGGCGGTCCCACTGACCGCCATCGGCGCAGGTATCGGCGGCGCCCTCGGTGCTGCACACGCACTCAGCGCACCTCCGCGAACTGTCAGCAACTAGCTGGGCAGGCCGGCGATGGGTGACAGAGGGTGGGCCGACGATGCCGCCGAGCCTGCCCTTCTGTCGGTGTGCGCAATATGTCGAGCCAGGCGCTCGTGATGGTGGTGGCGACACGTCGGGACCACGAGCCGCCACCGATCACTCGGCGAGCCGAGTACCGATATGGGTGAACAGGCTGCCTCCGGCAGCCAGAGGCAGCCGGGTTCGCGTCAAACCCGTTGTTGCCACGGGGCGCTCGTCGGGATACACGAGTTCGCTGTCCAGTGCGCGGGCGGCGGACAGCGCATCGTCGGCCGCTGTGCCGGCGCCCAGCTCCAACCGGTGACGCAACAGCGGCGTCTGCTCGATGTCGGCGACCAGATCGCCCTCCCACCGACCCCCGTCCTCGCCGGTGCGGCCGATTTGCACCCGTTCACGCACGCGCAGCCGCGCATCCGACGCCACACGGACGGTGGTGCTCACATGGTGCTGTGCACCCCCGGCGACGATCATCGGCTGCGGATCGAAGTCCAGCGACCCGCCGTGGCCGACCTCGAAATACCAGCGCCCGAGCGACAGCGGTGTCGTGCTATTCGGTAAGGCCAGGGTCGCCGCGACCGAGCGAACCACCAACTCGGCACCCGGCGCAACCACGACCACGACATCGATCTCGTCACCACCGAGCGGTGCAGCCGCGGCGCCGATGAGGTGGACGGTCCGTCGGCCGGTACGGCGAGCCGACAACGCACCACGGGCATGAATCTCCGGAAGCGCCGATCGGGTGGCGACTATCCGCAGTTCAGTGCGCAACAGCGGATTCGTGGGTGGCCGACCGATCCTGCTCGGCGAGCACACGCAGTTGCTCACGCACCCACGCCAGCACCGGTGTCGCCGCCGGATCCTCGGTGAGAGAGATCAGCACCGTCGGCCGATCCCCCCGCACCCGCGCAGCGTCGCCCGCCATCACGTTCAGATCCGCTCCGACCATTGGGGCCAGATCGGTCTTGTTGACCACCAACAGATCCGAGAACGTCACGCCCGGACCACCCTTGCGCGGCACTTTGTCACCCCCCGCGACATCGACCACGAAGATCTGCACGTCGATCAGGCCGGAAGAAAAGGTCGCGGTGAGATTGTCACCTCCGGATTCGACCAGAATCAGAGCCAGCGGAGGATTGGCTGCCACGAGGTCGTCGATGGCGTCCAGATTGGCTGTGATGTCGTCACGGATGGCAGTGTGCGGGCAACCACCGGTCTGGACGGCGGTAATTCGTTCATCCGCGAGCACCGCGTGTCTACGCAGGAAGTCCGCGTCCTCGGTGGTGTAGATGTCGTTGGTCAGCACCGCCAGCGACAACTCGTCACGCAATTGCCGACACAAGGCCGCCACCAATGCGGTCTTGCCCGAACCGACCGGACCACCGATGCCGATGCGCAGTGGCTCACCGGGAGTACGGGTCCGTTTGGGGCGGTCGTGACCATGGTCGTGCGGCTCACCGTCGATCAGATGCGGGGGCATGGGGTCTCTCCTACTCTCTGAGCTTTGTGGGTTCAGCTGGCGAACAGTGGCATCTCACGGCGTACATGCCGCTCGGCGAACGCGTCCTGTAGTGGATCCGACAGCGCTGCCAAGCCGATCACCGCCTGTGCGGCAACCTGGTCGCAGATGTCGGCGAGGCGGATCGTGCACCCGGCGATAGCAGCAGGGTCCAAGGCCAACAAGCGCTGGGCGGCCGTCGCTGCTCCGGTGAGTGTGGTGTAGACGACCACGCCCGCGATCTCTGGAGGCGTCAGTGCAGCGGCCCCGCCGACAACGCCGAAGACCGTCGACAGGTGCGGTGTCGCACCCAGCTGCGACCAATCCTGCTGCGGCCACAACTGTCTGGCCAGGCGCGCCAGTCCCCTGCCTTGTGCCCGGGAGGCAGCGCGGGCGGCCGGGGCGGGGGTCCGCGCGTCGGCTTCCGCTTCGGCCCGTACCTGATCGAGATCGCCCGCACACACGGCCGCAGCCAACGAAGCCGTCACCAAACCCGTAGTCCGGATACGACGGTGCAGATACAGCTCGACAGTCGCCACGTCGCGGACCGAGCCGGAGGCTACAGCTTCTTCCACACCACCGGAGTGCACATGCCCTCCGACAGGAAGCCGTGAGTCCGCGAGGGCGAGCACTGTCGCAAGCCGCCGCACTGGATCGGTCGTCCCGGATTCACGCACACACCGATCCTATGTCCCGGCGTGTCGCAGACTCCGGGTAGAGGTCACTGCGGCGGGAGAACCTGCGTATGCGGGGAGGGCTCGCTTCCCGGTGACGGCCTGTCCTGCGCCGCCCCGTGGGCCGAGGTACGAGCCGTAGCTTCGGCGTCACGCACCGCGCGCTCCACAGCCGGGTCCGATGCGGTGTCGAACCACTCCGCCACCTCGGAGTCGTCTGCCTGCTTCGTTTCCGAGTCATCGGAACTCGGGGGTTCGTATCGGAAAACACCGTCCGCACCTTGCGTTCCGAAGCTCTTGGCGAACCCCTCGAGCGCCTTACCGAAATCGCTGGGCACCAGCCACACCTTGTTGGCATCCCCGCGAGCCACCATGGGCAACGTCTGCATGTACTGATAGGCAAGCAGTTCCGGCGTCGGCTTGCCGGATTTGATGGCGGCGAAAACCTTTTCGATAGCTTTGGCTTGCCCTTGTGCCTGGAGGTAGGCCGCGGCGCGCTCACCTTGTGCGCGCAGAATATTGCTCTGTCGTTCACCTTCGGCCGACAGAATCGCCGACTGCTTGGCGCCCTCGGCGGAGAGAATCTGAGCCTGCTTGGCACCTTCGGCAGACTTGATCTGCGATTCGCGCTGTCCCTCCGCGGTGAGAATCATGGCGCGCTTCTCCCGGTCGGCCTTCATCTGCTTTTCCATGGACTCCTGGATCGACGGCGGCGGATCGATACTCTTCAGCTCGACTCGCGCAACTCGCAGCCCCCAGCGCCCGGTGGCCTCGTCCAGCACGCCACGCAACTGACCGTTGATCGCGTCACGGGATGTCAGAGTGTCTTCCAACGACATACCACCGACGACATTGCGCAGTGTGGTAACCGTCAGCTGTTCGACCGCGGCAATGTAGTTGCTGATCTCGTACACCGCCGACTGTGGACTGGTCACCTGGAAATACACCACGGTGTCGATGTGCAGGGTCAGGTTGTCCTCGGTGATCACCGGTTGCGGCGGGAACGACACCACCCGCTCACGCAAATCCACTTTGGCTCGGATCCGGTCGGCGAACGGAACCAGGAAGGTGAGCTGACCCGAGACCGTACGCGAATATCGGCCCAGACGCTCGATCACCGCGGCTTCGGCCTGTGGCACCAACGCAACCGACTTGAACATCACCACGACGACCAACAAGACGACGACAACGGCGACGATCAATACACCCATTACGGCCCCTTCCAGACGACGGCTGTTGCACCGTCGATCTCCATGACATATACGGTCGAACCCGGTTCGTACACCTCGCCGGCGTCCATCGGCCGCGCGGTCCAGACCTCCCCGCCCAATTTCACCTGGCCGGAATGCTCGGCGACCTGCTCGAGCACCAGCGCTGTCTTGCCCGGCAGCGCGTCCACGTTGGTCGGCGTCGGCGGTGCGGTTCCGAAGCGACGTCGAACGATCGGACGGACACCGAGCAGGAGCGCGACCGAGATCACTGCGAAGACGATGGCATCCACGACGACCGAGGTGTCGGTTGCCGCGCTGACCCCAGCGGTGCCGAGCGCGGCGACACCGAGCATCAACAGCGTGAAGTCCCCTACGAGCATCTCCGCCGCCGCCAGCAGGATACCCGCAACCAGCCAAAGCAATGCGACCACACCACCACTGTAGTGCGCAACCCCGGTCCCGGGCATGAACCCGTCACTATCCGAACCCGAGTCCTCATCGACGTCACGGGTCCCACCGCCCGCGAAATCCGCAGCACCGGTGCTAACTTCAGGTACGTGAGCGGGCACAACAGGTACGACGACATCTTTTCCGGGCATCCCCGATCGAAGAAGCGACCGGTACCCACCATCGTCGCCGACCGTGATCTCGTTGTCGAAGACGCCGCCACGGGATTCTGCGGCGCCGTGGTCGGATTCGATCGCAGCTACGACGGCGAGTTCGTGAAGCTGGAGGACGCTCGCGGCGCGGTACGCCTGTTCGCGCTGCGCGAGGCCGCATTCCTCCTCGACGGCGTTGCGGTGACGCTGATCCGCCCCACGGCGACCCCGCCGAAACCGACCCGACGCTCCGCCTCCGGATCCACCCAGGTGACGGGTCTGCGTGCAAGAGTCGCCCGCGACAGCCGCATCTGGGTGGAGGGTGTGCACGACGCCGCGCTCGTCGAACGCGTCTGGGGCCACGATCTGCGCGTCGAAGGCGTGGTGGTCGAACAGCTCGACGGCCTGGACAACCTGGCCATGCGACTGGCCGAGTTCGAGCCGCGCACCGGCCGCCGAGTGGGGGTACTCGTCGACCATTTGCTGGCCGGCACCAAAGAAACCCGGTCGACCACCGGACTCGGGCCCTACGTCAGGGTGACCGGACACCCTTTCGTGGATATCTGGCAGGCGGTGCGCCCGGAAAGCGTCGGCATCCAACAGTGGCCGCAGATTCCGCGCGGGGAGGACTGGAAGACCGGTGTCTGTGCACGGCTGCGCTGGGGCACCCCACAGGATGGGTGGCGCAGGGTATACCAGGCGGTCACGTCCTTCCGAGACCTACAGGCCCCGCTGATCGGAGCAGTGGAGCGCCTCATCGACTTCGTCACCGAACCCGAGCACCACCGCGCCGCGCTGGATCCGGACGATCGCTGACCCGCAGCCAGTCGTCCCATTGGTGCGCATCGCAGCGCACGCGGCCCTCATCGAACGCGCATCCGCATGGATGCCCACTGGTAGCGCCCACCCCTTATGCTCGGTAGATATGTGTTCTCCAAGCGCGACACTGACGGTGTGGGCGAGTTCGTGGCTGGCCGGCCGTAGTGCGCCCGACGACGTTCTGGCGGCTCTGCACGCGTGGGCGCCGAGGCACACGATCACAGCGGGTGATCCGCTCACCGGCGGCCGCACCGACCTGCCGTGGTCGGCACACGGAAACCCGTCCGGAAGTGGAGTCACAGCGCTGCTCACGCTGATTCGCCAGACCATGTCGCGCCCCGAGGCTCAGCTACGATTGGTCCTCCCGATCCCAGGAGACGTACGCGGAGTCCCCACCGGTACCGCATTCGCCGCCGATGCAATCGACGCCGAAGAAGGTGTTCTGATCGGAGTCCCCGGCGCCGACGGCACCGGTCTCATTCCACAGCGAGTCGACGAAGGCACACTGCAGTGGGCGGTCTACAACACCCCTGTTCCCCCTGCGCCCACCGCCGATCTGTCGCTCGGTGAAGCCGAGTACGCCATGCGCGAAGCGGTCCGCGATGCTGCCGACGCGCTGATGGAGTTGCACACCACCATCGTCGGTGTGTCCGAAGCGGATCCGCGCACTCTCATCGAGGCCGAACTCGCGGACTACTCCCGGCACCGATATCCGGACTCGATTCCGTTGCGCGCCCGCCGCATCCTGGATACTGCCGACCATGTCGCGGCGATCCTGGCGGTCGCGCAGCGAGAACCGGCGTCCGCACCCACCTCGGCCAGCGCGACCGGCGCACAGGAATCACTCCTACGCCCGCTGTGGGATGCGATCCGCGCTGCCCGGCTCGTCGCGGTGCATGCTTCGGCCGGCCGACACCGGTAGCCGGCGCAGCGCCCGCCCGAGCTCCGCTCGGTTCTACAGTGCTCGGTAACGAGCCGGCCGACAGCATGCCACGCCCCGGAACATGTGCGCTGCCAGGCACCATTCGCCGTGCGGCAACGTCACGTCCCTGCCCCCGAACGAGGCGGCGCGGCGCAACAGGCCGGTGCGCACGCAGCGCCGTTCCAAGTGCAGCCGTATCCTGGGACGTCGCCGAGACGACGAGGTATTGCCTCGTTCAGTTGTTCGGCGATCAGTTCGACGACCAACTTCGCAAAGCGCCGGTCGGCGCCCGGCGTGGCGGCTCGGACGAACTGCATGCCGAGTGCAGCAGCCTTGTCGGCGGCCTCATTGTCCAGATCCCACACGACTTCGAGGTGATCGGAGACGAAGCCGACGGGACAGACGATCACGGCGGCGGCACCGTGTGCCGCGATGTCGTCCAGGTGATCGACGATATCCGGTTCCAGCCACGGAACCTGCGCAGGACCGGAACGAGACTGCCATACCAGGTCGTAGTCGGTGAATCCGGCTGCGGCGGAACACAGTCGCGCCGTCTCGGCCACTTGGCGGCTGTAGAGTCCTCCCCCGTCCGCGGGCGGGCCGGCGGCAGCATCCGCGGCCACGGGGACGGAGTGAGCGGTGAACACCAGTCGCGCTCGGCGGCGGCAGCCGGCCGGCAGCTGCTCTCGAGCCGCGCGAATCGCGTCGGCGAACGCTTCGACCAGCAGCGGGTGGTCGAAGTATTGGCGTACCTTCATCAGCTCCGGAGCGTTCGGACCGACGGCGGAACGCGCCCTGAGAATGTCCTCGTGGTATTGCCGGCAACCGGAATATCCGCCCCACGGGGAGGTCGGGAACACCAGCGCGGAGCCGATACCGTCGGCCGACATCTGTGCGACGGCATCCTCCACCATGGGGTGCCAATTGCGGTTGCCGAAATAGACCGGCAGGGTCAGTCCTGCCGCGACCAGTTCCTCCTCGACCGCCGCGATCATGTCCCGGTTGAGTGCGTTGATCGGTGAAACGCCACCGAAGTGCATATAGTGCCCAGCGACTGCATCGAGTCGTTCGCGGGGCACTCCACGACCTCGGGTGACGTTCTCCAGGAACGGCATGACGTCTTCGGGCCGCTCCGGGCCGCCGAAGGACAGCCACAGCAATGCCTCGGCAGTCCGCGCCACGGTATCTCCTATCGAGTTCGGCTCAGCCGAGCGTGTTCTCGGGGAACCAGGTGTTGTGGCTGGCTCCACCGTCGACATACACGATCGAGCCCGTTGTGCCCGGCAGCCAATCGGACAGCAGCGCCACGATCGACTTCGCCACCACCGTGGGATCGTCGACGTCCCAGCCGATCGGCGACGCACCATCCCAATAGGCGTTGAGCTGGTTCAGTTTGACCGCGTCGTCGGTCGCGGTACCCGCGATCGCCTTGGCCGCCAAGGTCTTGATCGGACCGGCGGCGATCAAGTTGGAGCGGATCCTCTTGGCCGCGCCCACTTCCCGCGCCACATATCGGTTCACCGATTCCAGCGCCGCTTTGGCCACACCCATCCAGTTGTAATAGGGCAACGCAGTGCGCGGGTCGAAGTCCAAGCCGACGATGGACCCGCCTTCGTTCATCACTGGAAGGATCGCCCGGGACAACGAGGCATAGCTCCACGCCGAGATCTCGAATGCCTTGGCCGCGTCGGGACCCGGCCCATCCAGGAACGGTCGAGCATCCGGACCCATCAGAGAGGGAGGCGCGAACGCGATCGAGTGCAACAACCCGTCGAGTCCATTGGGCGCCATCTCTCGCACCGTATCGGTCAACGCAGCGAGATCCTGCTCGTCGGTGACGTCCAGTCCGATGGCAGGCGGAACCGGCTGGGGCAAGCGCTTCGCGATGCGGTCGACCAGGCGCAGCCGCCCTGGGATACCGGTGATGATCAGCTTCGCGCCCTGCTCCAGCGCGACCGTCGCCGCATGGAATGCGATCGACGAGTCGGTGATGATGCCGGTAACCAGAATGGTCTTGCCTTCGAGCAGTCCGCCCATAAGTTCTCGGTTCTCCTGAAAATTCGCATAGTGACTGTCACGCCGACCGTGTCCGGCCGCGCTAGGTGATGTAGCCGAGGTGTAGCGGATCAGTGACCCATGCCCATTCCGCCGTCGACCGGGATCACCGCGCCGGAGACGAAAGAGGAGTCCTCCGACGCCAGGAAGCTGATCACGGCAGCGACATCCTCCGGCCGACCGATTCGCTGTGCCGGGGTGATTTGCAGTGCCATGTCACGGAACTTGTCCCCGATGTCCGCGGTCATGTCGGTCTCGATGAACCCGGGTGCGACGACATTCGCGGTGATCGCCCGCGAGCCGAGTTCCCGTGTGATCGAACGCGCCAAGCCGAGCAAGCCCGCCTTGGAGGCTGCGTAATTGGCCTGCCCGGGGCCGCCGTACATGCCCACGACCGAGCCGAGGAAGATCAGCCGACCCCACCGTGCCTTCAACATCGCCCGATTGGCTCGCTTGGCCACACGGAACGCGCCGGTCAGATTGGCGTCGACAACCCGAGTGAACTGATCCTCGGACATCCGCATCAACAACGTGTCGTCGGTGATGCCCGCATTGGCCACCAGAACCTCGACCGGACCTTGACGTTCTTCGACTTCCGTGAACGCATTGTCTACGGACTGACTGTCGGTCACATCGCATTTCACTTCGAGCAGACCATCCGGCACGCCCGACCCACGATGGGCGACGGCCACCTTGTGGCCGTCGGCGAGCAGGCGCTGCGCCACCGCGAGACCGATGCCGCGGTTGCCGCCGGTGACCAGGACCGACCGAGATGTGATATTCGACATGGGGTAGAACCTACCTGGTGCGAATCGGTCGGCACGACCGGCCCACCCGGCGGTCCTCGGCCTGCGACGACCTTCGGCCCGCGACCGGGTGCCAGCCCGGTCTAAGGCAGCCGCTGACGGTAGAGCAGGCCGGCCACCACCCCACTCGCGGTGACCAACAGGCCCAGTAGCAGCCATGGCCGACTCGCATCACCCATGATCGACTCGTACCCGATCTGCTCTTCCAGAGTGTCGTATACCGATGTGAGTTCGGTCAGACTCGCCGCTTTGAAGAATTCGCCCCCGGACAGATCCGCTATCTTGCGCAACGACTCGTCGTCGACCGGCACACGCGCGCGGGAGAGCTCGCCCTCGGAATCCGGTATCTCGACCGTCCCCCATTCGGTGCCGAAGGAGATCGTCGAGATCGGAATGCCTTTGCTCTTGGCCAAGCGAGCCGCGACGAACTCGTGACTCGGATTGTTGATGTCATCGATCGAGGGCACGGTCTGTTTTCCATCCGACATCAGCACGATACGAGCCGGGGGTGGCTCACTGGCCCCACCGAGCACGGTGGCCAGGGTATCGATCGCCTGCAACGCAGTGAGAATCCCTTCCCCCGTCGCGGTGCGTTGAGCCAGCTTGATATTGTCGATCGCAGCCTTGACCCCGTCGTGGTCGGTCGTCGGTGACACCAACAACGAGCCGGTTCCAGCGAAGGTCACGAACCCGATGTTCACGCCTTCCGGCAGGTCGTCGACGAACTCCTTGCCCGCTTCCTGGGCGACCTGGATACGATTCGGCGCCACATCGGTTGCTTCCATCGACAGTGACACGTCCACCACCAACATGACGGTGGCGCGGTTGCGGGGCACCTTCTTGATCGCCGTCGGCCCTGCAGCGGCGACGGTCAACAACACCAAACCGGTCAACAGCAACGCAACCGCGACATGCCGGAACGGACTCGGTCGCGACGGCGCCACCTTTTCCAGCAACGCCAGATTGGTGAACATCAACATGTGTTTGCGCCGATTGCGCTGTACCACAACGTAGCCGAGCGCGATCAGCGCAATGACAACCAGGAATCCCAGCCAGATCTGTGCGGTGAAATGCGAAATACTCACTGATGCGGCACCCGCCCGGTCGGGGCGCCGAAGTTGCGGCGCCGGGTGGAGACGAACCGCACGACATCGGCGATCCAATCTCGATCGGTTCGCAGCGGCAGCACCGGAGCGCCACAGCCGCGCAAGGCCTGTTCGACCCGCTGGCGATGATGCTGCGCGGCAGCAGCGAAATCGGCGCGCAACGTGGGTGTCACGCTGAACTCACGTGTTCGCCCGGTTTCCGGATCGTGCAGCACCACATCACCGATGTCGGGTAGCGCGAGGTCGCGCGGGTCGAGGACCTCGACCGCGAGCAGATCGTGCCTTGCCGAGATCGCGCGCAGCGACCGTTGCCAGCCGATATCACCGAGAAAGTCGCTGATGATCACCGCGAGTCCTCGTTTGCGCTGCGGCCTGCGCAGCGCCTCGATGCCGCTGCGCAGGTCTCCGCGCACGCCGTCACGTGGGTGCGGTGTGGTCGCGATCATGCGCAGCAGAGACTGGGCGTGGACGCGCCCGCTGCGGGCCGGGATACGGACCAAGCGCTCGCCGGTGGCCACCACCGCGCCGATCCGATTGCCGCCACCGCCGGTCAGATATGTGACCGCAGCCGCAGCGGCAACCGCGAGATCCCGCTTCTGGCAAGCAGCAGTACCGAAGTCGAGGCTGGCCGACAAGTCCACCACGAGCCAGGTTTCCAGTTCCCGGTCGGCGATCATTTGCCGCACGTGTGGGTGGGTGGTGCGCGCCGTGACCGACCAATCCATCTGGCGCACATCATCACCGGGTTGATATGCGCGCGCCTCACCCGGCTCGGAACCGGGGCCGGGGATCAGTCCGAGGTGATCCCCGTGCAATACGCCGTCCAGCCTGCGGCGCACGGTGAGTTCGAGAGTTTTCAGCGCCGCCGACAACTGCGGGTCGGCCAACGCGCCTGCCTGGAAGGACGGCGGGGCGTGCGAAGACATCGACACCGCCCCCACCGTATCCGATGTCGAGGTCACTTCGGCGGGATGGTGCCCACGGGCCGCGTGGGCTGCCCATTCGGCGGCGCGGGTGTAACCGGCGGCTGCGGCGAGTGCTGCTGCGCCGGTGGATGCTGCTGCGCCGCGCCTCGGGGGTCGGCTGCGCCCGGCGCGACCGCCTGCGGCGCGACCTGTGGCAAGCCGACGGTTTGCAACACCCGCTTGATCACGTCTTCCGGGCTCACCTCGTCGGCAAGTGCGTCATAGGACAACACCAACCGGTGGCGCAGGACGTCGGGGATGACTTCGATGACATCCTGTGGGACGACATAGTCGCGACCACGGATGAGTGCGACCGCGCGCGCTGCGGCGATGATCCCCAGGCTGGCACGGGGTGAAGCGCCGTAGGAAATCCAACTCGCCACATCGTCCATACCGAAGCGGGCCGGCGCGCGAGTGGCCGCAATCACACGCACGACATAGTCGACGAGCGCGTGGTGGACGAACGTGTTGGCCGCAACCTTCTGTAAACGGATCAGATCTTCCGGTTGCAGTATCCGAGTCGCTGCCGGCGGAGTCACGCCCATCCGGTAGATGATCTCGCGCTCTTCCTCCACCGACGGGTAGCCGACGACGACTTTGAACAGAAAGCGGTCGCGTTGCGCCTCCGGCAGGGGGTACACCCCCTCGCTCTCGATGGGATTCTGCGTCGCCATCACCAAGAACGGCTTCGGCATCGGGTAGGTCTTGCCACCGATCGACACATGCCGCTCGGCCATCACTTCCAACAGGGCCGATTGCACCTTCGCGGGCGCGCGGTTGATCTCGTCGGCAAGGACGAAATTCGCGACCACCGGTCCGAGTTCGGTGTCGAACTCTTCACGGCCCTGCCGGTAGATACGGGTACCGATGAGATCGGTCGGTACCAAGTCCGGGGTGAACTGCACCCGGGCGAACGAACCCCCGACCACTGTGGCAAACGTTTCCACGGCGAGCGTCTTCGCAACACCCGGAACGCCTTCGAGTAGCACGTGACCACCCGCGAGAACACCCACGAGCAGTCGTTCGACCAGGTGATCTTGGCCCACGATTACTCGCTTGACCTCGTAGATCGCCTTTTCCAGGACCTCGACATCACGCCCGAGGGGGGCCGGTACGGAGGGAGGCGTCTCCGTCGCCGAGTTCGCTGCGCCCACACCCTCCATCGAAGTCACCGACATCCCCGCTTTCGCCTTGGTCCTGTGCGTGCTGCCACAACTATTCCAGGTCTCGCCCCGCAGTGCCGCAACCGGACCCGGCGCGACGGGAATTCGATGCCCGCCTACGCCTTCCGATATACGGATCGTCCGATGCTCACGGCGGCCATCGGTCCGGGTCAAGGGACCATTCGCACCGCATACGGCATGATGCCGTCCTCACGGACCGGCGAGACCTTGACCACGTCGCCGGACTGCGGCGCCTCGACCATCGTTCCGTCACCAAGGTACAACGCGACGTGCCGACTGCCGTTGGGTCCCCAGAACAGCATGTCGCCCCGCTCTCGGTCGGCAACCGGCACCCGCGCACCCGCGGTGTACTGATAGCCACTGTAGTGCGGCAACGCAACACCGATACCCGCGAAGGCATAGACCATCAGCCCCGAGCAGTCGAATCCCGTCTTGGCGTAGTCGCCGTGTCTGTCGGCCACACCGCCATCGCGAATGCCCAGTGTCGGCCCGACCTCGTCGCCACCACCCCAGGCATAGGTGACACCCAGCTGTGACAACGCTCGGTCGACCACGACCTCGATTGCCGCCGCGCCGCGAACCGCGGGTGGTTTCGATCGTGGCAGGCTTAGCCCAGGCCGCGGGGCATCCTCGAACTGGGTGTGTGGCCGTTTACCGGTCCCCACGGCCGCAGCACGATCATGCGCGGCATGATCGGCAGTCGAGCGCGCTGCGGCGGCCGCAGCGGCGACGCGCAACGCCTCTTCTTCTGCGGCACGCTGCGCATCCCATGCCTCGAACGCACTGCGCTGATCGCGCAGTCCGGCCACGTGACGCCGGGCCTGATCCAACCGACGCTGCGCATCGTGCCGGGTATGTACCAGTTCGTCTCGCTGCGCGCTGTACTGGTGAAAGCGAGCTGCCGCTGCAGCGGCCGCCTGTTCGGCGTGGAGCTTACGTGCTGTGGCAGCAGCGGCGGCGGCGTCCGCGGTCGATTTCGCTCTGCGGGCGCTGGCATTGGTGTTCGCTGCTTCGATATGCGCCCGGCGTAGGCCCTCCAACACCTGCTTGCGGTCTTCGGCGACCACGCCGAGCAGCTGCGCGCGATCCACCATCTGCCCCGGGGTGGCCACCGTGAGATAGCCGACGAGCGAGCCGGCGCTGGGTCGGGTGTAGACCTGAGCGGCGAACCGGTCGAAGTCATCGCGCGCCGCTCCCACACGCAGCACAGCATCGGCCGATGCGCGCTGTGTCGCGACGACCTCGGCCGCGGCCACGTCCGCGGCGTCCCGCGCGACCTGCAGATCGACCAGTGCCTTGTTGACCGCTTCGCGGCGCTGGGCGAACGCCTCATCGAGGCGACGCAACTGCTGGCCGACTTCGGCGACCCGATTGATCAACCCGCCCACCTCAGCCACGGCCGCGTCGACCTGCGCGGCGGCGGCCGCGATCCGACTGTCGCTGGGATTGGGCGGAGGAGGCGGAACTGCGGCGACAGATCCGGCGGAAAGCAGGACGACACTGAGGTAGAGCAATCCAACAGCTATCAATCGTGAGTTCTTATCAGCTAACTCGCCGCTGTTGCGCATTCCACCTCCAGCAGACCGGATTCCGGCTATGCACTCAGGGCATCGGGCAGACAGCGACATACCATGCCCAACGAAGGAGCTCCGAAAATACCTATCGCCAGCAGAGATCACTCGAACGGTACGACATTTCCGGCTCCAGCAGGACGGAACCGACAAAATGACATGCCATCGAATTGGAGATAGCTAGAAACTAGCTATAACTGCGCAATCGCCTATTCGAGAGCATGGACTGACAATCCAAAAATTAGCTCTATGAGTGCTGGTGTGGCCTTCTGGCAGCGTGGATATCCGCTCAGCACATACGAACCGTCACAAACCAACCGTCGCCGCATGCGGTGCCGACAGTCGCGCCGGCTGCAGCTACCGCATACGAGAGGTGGATTGCCGGATTCGGCCAGGTTCGGGGTATGCGGGCACTCGCAGGGGACCGAGCCGCCCGCGGCAGCCCACACGTGGCCACCCCGTCAGAGCGCGCACCGGGCCACCGCGCGACCAGGCAAACGCCAATGAAACCGGCCGATCTCATCGGTCAATCCGAACCGAGCGGACCTTCCGACGTCCGGCGGGCTTTCACCCAAGCCAAGCCGACGATGACAACCGAGGTCCCCGCCAACACGGCACAGGTGATCGCGGTCCAGGACATCGGTTCCGGCGTCACCAGCCGTTCGACGAAGTTGCCCGCCGCCTCCGCGCTCGCGCCCTGGGTATATTTCGCGGCGTCTTCGGCCCACTCCAGCCGCACCCGACTGACCGTGTCGCTGTAGGTGCCCACCCAATCGTCGCTGAGCACGACCACTGTGCCCTGCTGCGTCTTGCCCACCTCGGTAGCCAGATCACGCAGACTCGAATCGTGTCCCGGATTTCCAGGAATGACGACGATGTTCAGCGGGATCCCTTGCGATCGCGCGTCGGCAGCGATCGCCGCGAGTTGCTCCTCGTCCCTACCGGTCAATGTCGCAACGTGATCGTCGGCGAGGTCGGCGGTGAGCGCCACCACCGTGTCCGCTGTGACATTCGGCGGCAATTCGGCTGCCATAGGGGTGAAAACCGAGGTGTGCGGGGCGGTCATCTTCCATCCGGTCTGTCGAGCCGCGTCGGTGTCTGCGTCCGAAGCGACGGGCATCCAGCGCAGCAGGGCGAAGCAGGTCCTTCTTGCTGGCTCGAATGCACAGTACGCGACGGAGTGTCGCATTATCGATGCACGGCACGCCGAACCGCCCCCTGGCGTTTCACAGGACAAGCGTACTGTTAAGGTTGTGACTCGAGGAACCGGCGCCCAGCGCTGCCGGAACACCTCCGAAGACTCGGCCGCCGGCACAGCCCCGCCTGCGGCCACCCTCACAGATGAGTGGAGCTGACGTGACGACAAGTATCGATACTTTCGGCGCCAAGGGCACCCTCGAGGTCGGGAGCAACTCCTATGAGATTTTCCGCCTCTCTGCCGTGCCCGGCACCGAAAAACTCCCCTATGCACTGAAGGTCCTCGCGGAGAATTTGCTTCGCACCGAGGACGGCGCCAACATCACCGCTGATCACATTCGCGCCATCGCGAACTGGGATCCCACAGCGCAGCCGAACACCGAAATCCAGTTCACGCCCGCTCGCGTCATCATGCAGGATTTCACCGGCGTGCCGTGCATCGTCGACCTCGCCACTATGCGCGAAGCCGTGGCGACACTCGGCGGTGACCCGGACAAGGTCAACCCGCTCGCCCCCGCCGAAATGGTCATCGACCACTCCGTCATCATCGACGTGTTCGGCCGCGCGGATGCGTTCGAACGCAATGTCGACATCGAGTATCAACGCAACGGCGAGCGCTACCAGTTCCTGCGCTGGGGCCAGTCCGCGTTCGACGACTTCAAGGTCGTCCCGCCGAGCACCGGTATCGTGCACCAGGTCAATATCGAGCACTTGGCCCGAGTCGTCATGGTCCGCGACAACCAGCAAGGCCGGACCCAGGCCTACCCCGACACCTGTGTCGGCACCGACTCGCACACCACGATGGTCAACGGTCTCGGTGTCCTTGGTTGGGGGGTCGGCGGTATCGAGGCCGAAGCCGCCATGCTCGGCCAGCCGGTCTCGATGCTGATTCCGCGGGTGGTCGGCTTCAAGCTGACCGGCGGAATCCAGCCGGGCGTGACGGCGACCGACGTGGTGCTGACGGTCACCGACATGCTGCGCAAGCATGGCGTGGTCGGCAAGTTCGTGGAGTTCTACGGCAAAGGCGTGGCCGAAGTGCCCCTGGCCAACCGCGCGACCCTGGGCAATATGAGCCCCGAATTCGGCTCCACGGCAGCGATCTTCCCGATCGACGAGGTGACCGTCGACTATCTGCGCTTGACCGGTCGCACCGATGAGCAGGTCGCACTGGTCGAGGCTTATGCCAAGGAGCAGGGCCTGTGGCACGACGCGGACAACGAGCCGGCCTACTCCGAATACCTCGAACTCGACCTGAGCACCGTGGTGCCGTCGATTGCCGGACCGAAGCGACCGCAGGACCGCATTCTGTTGTCGGAGTCCAAGGTCGCTTTCCGCAAGGATATTCACAACTACACCAACGACGAGGTCAGCGGTCCGGCCGCGAGCACGCCGCACTCACACCTGGACGAGGCCATCGAGGAGTCCTTCCCCGCCAGCGATCCAGCCGCGCTCTCCTTCGCCGACGACGATGCCGTGCCGATGTCGGCAGCCAATGGCTCGGAGGGCCGACCGTCCAAACCGGTCCGGGTGAGCAGCGAAGAGTACGGTGACTTCGTACTCGACCACGGTGCGGTGGTCGTTGCCTCGATCACGTCCTGCACGAATACCTCGAACCCGTCGGTCATGCTCGGCGCGGCCCTGCTCGCACGCAACGCAGTCGAGAAGGGATTGACCAGCAAACCCTGGGTGAAGACCTCTATGGCGCCGGGCTCACAGGTCGTGGATGGGTACTACGAGAAGGCCGGCCTGTGGCCGTATCTGAACAAACTGGGTTTCAACCTGGTCGCTTTCGGCTGCGCAACCTGCATCGGCAACACCGGTCCGTTGCCCGAGGAGATTTCCAAGGCAGTCAACGACAACGACCTCACAGTGACCGCGGTCTTGTCGGGCAACCGCAACTTCGAGGGTCGTATCTCCCCCGATGTGAAGATGAACTACCTGGCCTCCCCACCACTGGTGATCGCCTACGCGCTCGCGGGAACCATGGATTTCGACTTCGAGCACGACGCACTGGGCAAGGACTCCGAGGGCGCCGACGTCTACCTGAAGGACATCTGGCCCTCGCCGCAGGAGATCCAGGAGACCATCGACCGGGTCATTTCCCGTGACATGTTCCTCGAGGACTACAAAGACGTCTTCAAAGGCGATGAACGTTGGCGCAGCCTGCCCACTCCCGAGGGAAAGACCTTCGACTGGGCCGAGCAGTCCACCTATGTCCGCAAGCCTCCGTATTTCGAGGGCATGCCGCGAACCCCGGAGCCGGTCGCCGACATCACCGGCGCTCGAGTACTCGCCCTGCTCGGTGACTCGGTCACGACCGATCACATCTCCCCGGCGGGCAACATCAAGCCGGGCACTCCGGCCGCGCAGTACCTGGAGGCCAACGGCGTCGAACGCAAGGACTACAACTCCTACGGCTCGCGGCGCGGTAATCACGAAGTGATGATCCGCGGTACCTTCGCGAACATCCGGCTGCGCAATCAGTTGCTCGACGACGTCTCGGGTGGCTACACCCGAGATTTCACGCAACCGGGTGGCCCACAAGCGTTCATCTACGATGCCGCGCAGAACTACCAGGCTGCGGGCACTCCGCTGGTCGTGCTCGGCGGCAAGGAATACGGCTCGGGATCCTCACGCGACTGGGCGGCGAAAGGTACCCGACTGCTCGGCGTTCGGGCTGTCATCACCGAGTCGTTCGAGCGTATCCATCGCTCCAACCTCATCGGGATGGGTGTTGTCCCGCTGCAGTTCCCCGCGGGCACGTCCGCGGCATCGCTGAAGCTGGACGGCACCGAGACCTTCGACATCGAAGGCATCACCCAACTGAACGAGGGTGTCACCCCGAAGACCCTGAAGGTCACCGCCACCAAAGAGAACGGCGACACGATCACCTTCGACGCGGTGGTGCGGATCGACACCCCCGGTGAAGCCGACTACTACCGTAACGGCGGCATCCTGCAGTATGTGCTGCGCAATATGATTCGCGGCTGAACCGCGTTCGACCGGTAGAGCCGGTTGTGGGGGTCCGCGCACCGCGTCAGCGAGGCGCGGACCCCCACGCATTCCGCTTTCGCGGCCCACCGCGTGCCATGCCATGTGACCCCCTTCTTCGGAGGAACCCGATGCCCAAGGTCAGTGACGATCACCTCGCCGCACGGCGCAGCCAGATTCTCGACGGGGCTCGCCGCTGCTTCGCCGAGTTCGGCTACGACGGTGCGACGGTGCGCAGACTGGAGGAGGAAATCGGGCTGTCCCGGGGAGCTATCTTCCATCATTTCCGGGACAAGGACGCACTGTTCCTCGCCCTGGCTCAAGAAGATGCCGAACGCATGGCGGACGTTGCAGCCAATCAGGGCATCGTGCAGGTGATGCGGGATATGTTGACTCACCCCGAGCAGTTCAACTGGCTCGGAACACGTTTGGAGATCGCACGACGACTTCGCACCGATCCGGAGTTCCGCGCCGGCTGGACCCAGCGCTCCGCCGAGTTGACCGCTGCCACACTGGCCCGTCTCGAGCGCCGTAAAGCCGCGGGCGCATTACGGGACGACGTCCCGACCGATGTCCTGCTCGGCTACCTCGACCTCGTCCTCGACGGCCTGATCGCCCGCATCGCCTCCGGGCACACCAACGAAAATCTTTCCGCGGTCCTGGATCTCGTCGAAGCATCGGTGCGCCGGAAGCACTGACCAGGTCTTCGCCGTAGTAGCGACGCGAGTGTGCAGATGCACAGCCGTCATCATTGGGCTATGGTTCCCGGCGCCACCCCAACAATGTTTGCTAGCTATTTGCAATCCGGTCTTGTCCGACCGCGGCGAGGTTGCTCTAGTACCCGTCCTGTCCCGATCGAAACCTGGTTTGCCGCCAGCCACGAAATCTTCCGATCCTTGCCGATCGTGGCCACAATCGCGCTATGATCACTCACACAATCGGGGGTGTGGCAAATAGTAAGCAGATCGGAGAGACGGCGATGACCGACGCAATTCGCCTTCCCGGGACGAATACCTCTTACCAGAACGAATCGTCCACGTACGGTGACCACCACTGCAGCAACGACGACGATCTCGGCTGAACCGCGGACGCATGCCTGCACGCCGAAAAGATTCGGTCCTGATCGTGTCCGAATCCGACGATCTCCACGCCACGGCTATGGCGGCAACGTTGCGAGAACACCACGGGCTCGATCCGATTCATCTCGATCTGTGTGATTTTCCGCGCGAGTCGGCCAGCTTCCGGCTCGACCGGCTCGGTACGGCACGCTCGGTATCGCATCGCATCGGCCTCGACGACATGCGGTCGGTATGGTGGCGACGTCCACGCCCCACGCGCGTGCCCACTGGGGTTCACCCCTCGGACAACACTTTTCGCCAAGCCCAGTGCGATGCATTCGTCCAGGGCCTGCTGTGGTCAATCCCGGCGCGCTGGATCAACGACCCCAGCGCCGACCGGATCGCCACCCGCAAGATCGTCCAACTCGAGACCGCACTACGAGCCGGGTTCGCGGTGCCGGAAACACTGATCACCAATGATCCGGACGAGGCACGCAGCTTTGTCGAATCCCGTCCCAGCTCTGTTGTTTACACCTGCCCCGGCGCCAGCTGCGCTGGGATCTCACCGACTCGAATCGTCTCCAAGACCGATTTCGCTACGCTCGCCGCTATCCGGTCGGCGCCGACCACGTTTCAGGACCATATCGACGGCGCCTACGACTTTCGGGTGGTATGGGTGGACGGCGTCGAATGGACCGTGCGCACCGAGTCGCACCCGGACCTCGACCATGCCGATCCTCGTCTGGAAGCCTCGGTCGGACACTTGCCGGCTGGCGTGAGCAAGTCATTGGCCACCCTGATGGGTGCACTGGGACTGTCCTTCGGGGTGATCGAGCTTCGACTCGCCCGCGACGGCGAGTACTACTTCCTCGAAGTCGATCCGCGGGGGGAGTTCGCGCACCTCGAGATCGAGACCGGGCTGCCGATCGTCCGTAGCCTGGCCAACCTGCTGGTGAACGGAGACGGCACGGTGACCGGCTACTGAGCCGATCGCCTGTGTGCCTGCCTGGGGTATCGACCCACTCCGGCCCCAGCCGCCAGATCGGCCCGACCCGACACTCGACCCCGCGCCGGCGGGCCGATCAGCCCGCCGCGCTACGGCATGTCGTCACACAGCCCTGGCCGGGTACGAGCAGCCGACGATGCTATTGGCTCTTCCGGCGATTGGCTCCACCCCGGCTGCGGAGCTGTACCTGCGACTCCACGAGCACATTGTGGATGAAGCCGTAGGAACGGCCGGTGGACCGCGCCAATGACCGGATGCTCGCACCCGCCTCGTATTGCTTCTTCAACTGAGATTGCAGGCGATCGCGTGACTTACCGGTGACACGTGTGCCCTTACCCAATGTGGCTTTGCCTTGCGTGGGCCTGTCGCTCATGGCTTCCTCCGAGTCGCCGAGCAGCGTGATTCCAGGCTAAGCACTCGAAGGGCCACGATCAACGAAAAGATGTGATGGAACTCACGCAAGTTGGATGAGGTCGAGATACTCCGCCGACCAGTGATCCTCTGTTCCATCCGGCAACAAGATCACCCGCTCCGGCGACAGCGCCTCCGCAGCGCCGGGATCGTGAGTCACCAGCACCACAGCACCGGCATAACTTCTCAGCGCGTCCAGCACCTGCTCCCGCGACACCGGATCGAGATTGTTCGTCGGCTCGTCCAGCAGCAACACATTCGCCGTCGAGGAGACCAGGCCCGCCAACGCCAACCGTGTCTTCTCTCCACCCGACAGCGTGCCCGCCGGCTGTTCCAGCTGCGGGCCCGAGAACATGAAGGCACCGAGAAGACCGCGGAGGTCTTGTTCGCCCGCGTTCGGCGCCGCATTGCGGATGTTCTCCCACACGGTGGCGGAATCGTCGAGGGTGTCGTGTTCTTGCGCGAAATATCCGACGCGCAGGCCGTGTCCTGGCACCAACTCGCCCGCCGTGGGCCGCTCCAGCCCGGCAAGCAAACGCAACAGGGTGGTTTTGCCCGCGCCATTGAGACCGAGTACCACGACCCGGCTGCCGCGATCGATCGCCAGGTCGACCCCGGTGAAAATCTCCAGCGACCCGTAGAGCTTGGTCAGATTCTCGGCCACCAGCGGAGTTCGACCGCACGATGCCGGCTCGGGGAACTTGATCCTGGCGACCTTGTCGGCGACGCGCACGTCATCGACTTCCGCAAGCAGGCGATCGGCCCGTCTGACCCAGTTCTGCGCCGCGGCCGCTTTCGAGGCCTTCCCGCCCATCTTGGCCGCCTGAGCGCGCAATGCACTCGCCTTCTTCTCCGCGTTCGCCCGTTCCCGGCGCCGGCGCTGTTCGTCGGCGGCACGTGCGTCCAGATACTTCTGCCAGCCCATGTTGTAGACGTCCGCCTCGCCACGAACCGCGTCCAGAAACCACACCCGGTTCACCACATCGCCCAGCAACTCCACATCGTGGCTGATCACGATCAGACCGCCGTCATGGTTCTGCAGGAAGCCACGCAACCAGGTGATCGAATCGGCATCGAGATGGTTGGTCGGCTCGTCCAGCAACAAGATGGTGTCCGAGCGACCACCGCTGCCATCGGAGGCCGCGAACAAAATGCGCGCCAGCTCGATTCGTCGGCGTTGTCCACCGGAGAGAGTGCGTAGCGGCTGGCCCAACACTCGATCGGGCAGGCCCAGGCTGTGACAGATGCGTGCCGCCTCGCTCTCGGCGATGTACCCGCCGAGAGCTGAGAACCGATCTTCCAGCCTGCCGTACTTGCGGACCGCCTTCTCACGCTCCGTGTCATCGACGATTTCGGCCATCAGGACCTGCTGCTTTTCCATTTCACGCAGGAGCCTGTCCAGGCCACGCGCGGACAACACGCGCTCACGGGCGAGCACGTCGAGATTGCCTTCACGCGGATCCTGCGGCAAATAACCGACCTCGCTGGTGCGCAGGACCTTGCCGGCGTACGGCTCGCCTTCACCGGCCAAGATGCGCAGTGTGGTCGTCTTACCCGCCCCGTTCCTCCCGACCAGTCCGATTCGATCCCCCGACTGCACACGCAGCGCCGGCCCCGGCGCCGACAACAGGGTGCGGATTCCGGCCCGGACCTCCAGGTCGGTCGCGGTGATCACAAACTTCTCCTCGCGGATCGTGGTGCTGGATGTGCGCTGATCGATTATCGGAGCCGATGCACACAAGAGCCACCGATTTTACCGAGCACGAACAGCCGACCAGACATCCCGGCCCTTGATGTGACGGTGGTAACGCGGCTCAGGATCCGCTGCGCTACGGTGCGATGCCATGAGTACCGATCTGATGGGGAAGACCGCTCTGGTGACCGGGGCCAGTCGTGGCATCGGCAAGGCCGTGGCGGCAGAACTACTGGCCCGTGGCGCGAACGTGCTGATCTCGGCGCGCAAGAAGGACCCGCTCGATGAAGCAGCCGCCGATCTGCGCGGTCTCGGGCACCAAGGCGAAGTTCTTGCCGTGGCCGGAAATGCCGGGGTCGCCGAGGATCGGGCCGCCGGGGTCGAGCGCGCAGTCACCGAGTTCGGTTCGCTCGACATCGTGATCAACAACACGGGTATCAATCCGGTGTTCGGTGCACTGATGGACGCCGACCTGGATGCGGTGCGCAAGATCTTCGACGTGAACGTGGTTGCCGCCCTCGGGTATGTTCAGGAGGCATACCGAGCGTGGATGCGCGACCACGGCGGCGCGGTCGTCAATGTGGCGAGTGTGGCGGGTATGCGTTCGAGCGGTGTGATCGCAGCGTACGGCTCGTCCAAAGCCGCGTTGATCCACCTGACCAACGAACTCGCCTGGCAGTTGGGGCCGAGCATCCGAGTGAACGCGGTCGCTCCCGGGGTGATCAAGACGAAGTTCGCTTCGGCGCTGTACTCGGCCGACGAAGAGCGCGCCGCCAGCGCGTACCCGATGAAGCGGCTGGGAACTCCGCAGGACGTGGCGCGCTTGATCGGATTCCTGGTCTCCGATGAGGCCGCGTGGATCACCGGAGAGACGATTCGGGTGGACGGCGGGTTGCTGTCCACCGGCGGCCTCTGACCCGCACCCGGCACACTGCCGCCGGCGCCGGCGGCAGTGTGCTCGGCCGCCGACCGTGGTGATTCGGGCACGCCTGTCCGACTGCGTCGACGACCTGCCCGAATCACCACGATCAGAGGCGAACGGGCTCGCGCCGATCCTCGGAACGAACCGCCGGTGCGGACGGTCCTTCACTGATACCGAAGCGACGGTGCAGTGCGCGTAGCGGTCTGGGCGCGTACCAGTTCCAGTCGCCGAGCAATTCCATTGCCGCGGGGAGTAGGAACCCTCGCACCAGGGTCGCATCCACCAGCACCGCAAGCGGAAGACCTATGCCGAACGCTTTCATGAAGGTGATGTCGGAGGCGAGGAAGCCGAGGAACACCAGCGAGATCAAGATCGCCGCGGCCGTGACGATCCGGCCGATGCGCTCGAGCCCAGAGGCGACGGCGAGCGCCGTGGACCCAGTGCGCTGGTATTCCTCGCGGATGCGGGCCAACAGGAATACCTGATAGTCCATGGCGAGGCCGAAAGCGACACCGAAGAGCATGACCGGTACCGGGGGCGGCAGGTCACCGGTGACGGTGAATCCGAGCAAACCGGACAGGTGCCCGTCCTGGAAGATCCAGACCAGCGCTCCGAACGTTGCCGCCAAGCTCAACACACTGAGTATCACCGCCAACACGGGCAATACCACGCTTCCGGTGAGCAAGAACAACACGACCACCAGCACCAGCACCACGAAAGCCAGCGCGTAGGGCAGCGCCTCGACGATCGCGGCGACCGCATCGATGTTCGCCGCGGCCACACCGCCGACCAACATCGGACTGGGAGTGGGCGTCGCGCGCACCGCATCGGCGATCCCGTCGAGCACATCGGGGTCGGTGGTGTCGGGAACCACCGAGAGATAGGCGGCATTCGGCGCCCTGAAGCGGTCGTTGGCTGCGGTGGGCAGGGCGAGCAGACCGCCGTGGCTGTAGCTGCCGGTCGCGGTGTCGACCCGACGAACATTGTCGATCTCGGACAGTTCCCTGGCAATGGCGTCCAATCCCGCTGCACTGTAGGCGCTTTCGGGAAGCACGGCGAACAATCCGTTCTGCTCGGTCGCATCGAAATCGCGTTGGACGATCTCGGCGACCTGGCGGTTGTTCATCGATTCCGGCAGCGAACGTTCGTCGGGGAAGCCGAGTTTCACACCGAGTAGTGGCGTGCCGACTACGAGCAGAACGGCGGTCACCGCAAGCCCGACGGGTACCGGGCGCATCATGACGAAGCGGGCCAACCGGTGCCAGGTTCCTTCGCCCGGAGCAGGCCGGGACGCACGCAGGAACCACCACAGCTGTCCGCTGTCGATCTTGGTGCCGAGCAACAACAACATCGCCGGCAGCACGGTCAGCGACACCGTCGCCGCGATGATCGCGACAGCCAGACCGGCATAACCCATCGATCGAACCGCGAGCAAGGGAAAGAAGAGCAGACCCGACAGTGCGACCGCGACGGTGACGGCGGAGAAGGCGACGGTGCGACCCGCGGAGCGCATGGTCGCGACCACCGCAGCCGCAGGGGCCTTTCCGGCGACCATCTCGTCTCGATATCGACTGACGATCAGCAGGCTGTAGTCGATTGCGAGGCCGAGCCCCAGCAGGGTGGCGACATTCGTCGCGCTCGCGGCAAGGTCGGTCACGCTCGCGATCAACCACAGCGTTCCCATTGCGATCATCACCGTGATCAGGCCGACGACCAGCGGCAGACTGGCGGCGACCACGCTACCGAAGACCAGCAACAACGCGACGAGCGTGATCGGGAAGGCGATGGATTCACCGAACAGGACGTCTTTCTCGCTCTGCTCCACCGACTCGTGCAGCAGCATCGCGTAGCCACCGACGCGAACGTCGATCGGTCCGTGTTCACCGGAGAACCGGTCGGCGAGCACATCGACCCGATCGTCGACCTCGGATTCCTCACCGAGAATGCCGGCCACGATCAGACCTTGGGTACCGTCCGCACTGCGCAGTGCAGGCGACTCGTCGGTCCAGTACGAGGCGACATCGCCGATATCGGCTGCTGCCTGCAAATCGGCAACCAATTCGGTGGCGGCGGTCACGACGGCATCGTCGTCCACCGAGCGACGGGTCTGCACCAGCAACACCAGATTCGGCGGGGCCTGGTCGAAAACGTCCCGTAACAACGCACTTGCCCGGCTGGATTCACTGTCGTGGTCGATGTAGCCGCCGCCCTGCACCTTGTCGAACAGCGTCGCGCTCAGCGCGCCCATCATCAGTGCGAGCACCACGAACACGGCCAGGATCCATCGGCTGCGCCGCCTGGTCAGTTCGAACACTGCCTCTACCCTTCACTCGTTCAGCTCGCCGCATTCGTCTACGGACTCTTGCGGTGTCGCCTGTCGGGTCTCCTACCCGGCGCACTCTGGCACCGGCACGCCGGACAGGTCCCGTCCCATCGCTACCGGATTGCGACGGTGCGCCAGCGCTCCGGAATCCTAGCAACGTGAGCGAAATCCGCTGAGCGCAACATATTCCGCGCCGGAGACCTGCCTGAATCGTGGGACGCTCCGGCGCGACATCATGCACGGCGCGCGAGCGCGTGCAAAGCTCGGACCATGCACCCACCTCGGAATTCGACTACGTCTACGGGCACGCCGTGACACTGGACCTCATCGTGTGCGGCCTGGGCCCGGCTGGCCGTGCCCTGGCACACCGAGCCCTCGCACATGGGCTCGCAGTCGCTGTCGTCGACCCCGCGCCGCAGCGCAGATGGACGGCCACCTACGCGGTGTGGACCGACGAATTGCCGAACTGGCTGGCGCCGGACGTGGTCGCCACGACGGTTGCCCGGCCGATGGCATGGGGACGCCACGAGCACCGAATGGATCGCCCGTACGCGGTCCTCGATACCGTGCGGTTGCAGTCCTCGCTCCAGCTGTCCGGTGCGCGGGTGATCGCCGATCGCGCGGTCGAGATCGCTCGGGAGCGAGTGACCGTGGCTTCCGGTGCGACACTCACCGCACGCCGGGTGGTCGACGCGCGGGGCCTGGCTCGCGCGCCCACCCGGGCGGAGCAGACAGCCTATGGCGTGATCGTGGACGCCTCGCTCTGCGCGGGCCTCGACCCACTGTTCATGGATTGGCGCACCGACAACGGCGCGCCGATCGGCGCGCCAGCGTCGTTTCTCTACGCGGTACCGCTGGGGCAAGGTCGAATGCTGCTCGAAGAGACGTGTTTGGCCGGTCGGCCAGCGCTCAGCGGCTCGGACCTGCGCGCGCGCCTGGATCACCGCCTGCGCTGCCGGGGCATCCCACGCACCGGTGAGGACTCCGTCGAGCATGTCCGTTTTCCGGTACAAGGCGGGCATCCGAGTGCGTACCGGTTCGGCGCAGCGGGCGGGTTCCTGCATCCGGCAACCGGATATAGCGTCGGCGCAACACTGCTCGCAGCCGATGACATGGCGATGGGCCGACAGGTGTGGCCGGCGACGGCAAGCGTCGTCCACCAGCTGCGTAAGGCCGGGCTCCGTGCACTGCTCGCCATACCGCCTCAGGATCTTCCGCTGTTCTTCGATACATTCTTCACGTTGCCGCCGGCCACCCAACGCGCATATCTATCGGGCCGTACCGATCTCGGCGGTACCGTCGCTGCGATGAGCTCGCTGTTCACGGCCTTGCCGACGCAGTTGCGCTGGCGTATTGCTGCAGCGACCCTCGCAATCGCACCGCCCGCGGGCAATCCGGCGAGCCGACCACCGGGGGTGGTATAGCAGGCCTCGCGGGCACGCGCCACGTCGGCGTCGGTGTCCTCGGGAGACAACGCATCGTCCTCGGGAGACAACACCGAAGTAGGACCCGCCCGCCCCACGCCGGGCAGAACTTCGGCCAGTGGCGTCGCCGCTGGCATTGCGCCGACACGGAGTTTCACCGATGTCGCCAACCGACTGGACAGTACGATCGAAATATGAGGTCGATCTGGAAGGGCTCGATCGCATTCGGACTGGTCAACGTCCCGGTCAAGGTATATGCCGCCACCGAGGACCACGACATTCGCTTCCATCAGGTCCACGGCAAGGATCGCGGCCGCATCAAATACAACCGCGTTTGTACCGTATGCGGCCAGTCGATCGACTACACGGATATCGACAAGGCATACGAATCTCCAGCCGGAGACCAGGTCGTGCTGACCGAAGCAGACCTCGCCGCGCTACCCGTGGCCGAGAAGCACGAGATCCCCGTCCTGCAGTTCGTGCCCTCCGACCAGATCGACCCGATCTTGTTGTCGAAGAGCTACTACCTGGAGCCGGGTTCCGCTACGCCGAAGGCGTACATTCTGCTCGCCGCGACACTGGAAAAGATCGAGCGCACCGCACTGGTCACTTTCACCCTGCGGCAAAAGACCCGGCTGGCCGCATTGCGCGTGCGGGACGGGGTGTTGGTCTTGCAGACGCTGCTGTGGCCGGACGAGGTTCGAACCCCCGAGTTCGCCTCGCTGGACGGGGCCGCGGCGCCTGCGCCACGAGAGATTGCGATGGCCGAGACACTCGTCGAGACCATGTCCGACGATTTCGATCCGAACGAGTTCACCGACGAGTATCAGATAGAACTGAAACGTCTGCTGGAGGAAGCGATCGCCAGCGGTGCCGCGACAGTGCCCCAGCCTCCCGAAGCCGCAGCGAAGGCCATGGACACCGAGGTGGCCGACCTGATCGCCACGCTGCAACGCAGCTTGGAGGCCAGTGGCCACGCCAGCGATGACCGGCGGCACTGAGTTCTGCGACTGGGCAGGTATTCGGGGATCGACACGCTCCAGGTAGCAACCACCGAATCGTCAGTCCCCCGCCGCGCGTTCTCGACCCTGCTGAAAGAACTGCAGCACGGCGGCCACGGTCGGTACTTCGACCCGAGGCCGGGACGCCCCGAATGGTGTGTTCCAGAAGTCACCGGTACGCGGCGTCCATGGACCGACGTAGGCATACGGACCAGGATGAGCATCGTCGCCTGGAGATACCCCGAAGTTCACTTCGCCGATGGTGATCGCCAGGTCGAAATGCTCGGGCCAGAGCACTGGGGTGACGTCCGGGGCCAAACTGCGCAGTGCTTCTTCTCCCACAGTGAACCACTCCGCGATCGACTCGGCAGCAGTGGGATCCACGTCGATGACCCCATCGAGGTCCACCCCGGTCGTGTCGGCATACACCCCCTCCGGCGCCCCCGGCGCCCAGCCCGCTGCTCGGGCGACTTCGCGGTAGGTACCCGCCAACGGAGCCCGGCCGCGCGGCCAAACCACATCGGTACCGATCACCGAACCGAGCCACTGCACACCACCGAAACCCCCGGGTACGACCCGCAGCCGAATGGTGCCGTGTTCGCGGTACTGCGGTCCAGCGATCAGTACTTCGGCCGCCGCGTGCAAGGCGTGCCGCGAGCGCGCATATGTCGTCTCGTCCACCCCCGCATCATCTCCATACAGCCCAGGGGCCCGCAGGTTTTTCGCCGAGGCGGCTACACCGTGAACCCGAGCGCCCGCAGTTGCTCACGACCATCCTCGGTGATCTTGTCCGGACCCCACGGCGGCATCCACACCCAATTGATCCGCAGGTCGTCCACCAATCCGCTGCGCACCAGCGCATTGCGCGATTGATCTTCGATGACATCGGTGAGCGGGCATGCCGCGGAGGTCAGTGTCATGTCCAGCACGGCGACACCGTCCGGCTCGATGCCGAGTCCGTAGACCAGCCCCAGATCCACCACGTTGATCCCGAGTTCCGGGTCGACCACGTCGCGCATCGCTTCCTCGATGTCGTCGAGGAGCGCCGCATCCTCCGCGGACGGTGCGGCCGGCTCGGGAACAACCGTATCGGTGGCCGGCATGTCATTCATAGCGCTTCCCCATTTCCATCGGGTGTTCACCTTTTCCTGCAGCATCCGCCAGATACGCAGGGTCGATACGAAGAACGGCGTCTTTGAATGCCATCCATCCGAGCAACGCGCATTTCACCCGTGCGGGGTACTTCGACACTCCCGCGAGTGCGATACCGTCGCCGATGATCTCCTCGTCGCCTTCGATGGCGCCCCGGCTGGAGATCATCGCGTTGTAGGACTCGACCACTTTCAACGCCTGCTGTACGGGAAGACCGATGACCTGATCGGTCAGGATCGACGTCGCAGCCTGGCTGATCGAGCAGCCCTGACCGTCGTAGGACACATCGGCGACGTCACCGCTGTCATCGAGCCGCACCCGCAGAGTCACCTCGTCGCCACAGGTCGGGTTCACGTGATGGACCTCGGCGCCGTAGGGCTCCCGCAGACCGCGGCGATGCGGGTGCTTGTAGTGGTCCAGGATCACTTCCTGGTACATCTGCTCCATGCGCATGTGTTATGCAACTCCGAAGAAGGTCTGAGCCTTCCGCACGGCAGCCACCAACACATCCACTTCGGCCAGGGTGTTGTACACCGCGAACGACGCGCGAGCGGTCGCGGCGATGCCGAAATGTCGATGCAGTGGCCAGGCACAGTGATGGCCCACTCGGATGGCGACCCCCTCGTCGTCCAAGATCTGTCCGACATCGTGGGCATGCACCCCGTCGACCACGAACGAGACCGCTCCGCCACGGTCGATGGTGTCCGTGGGTCCGATGACGCGCACCCCGTCGATTCCGTTCAGCCCCTCCACGGCCGCACCGACCAGCATGTGCTCATGCTGCGCAACAGCCTCCATTCCGATCTGTTCCAAGTACCGCACGGCCGCGCCCAACCCCACCGCCTGCGAGGTCATCGGCACGCCGGCCTCGAACCGCTGCGGCGGCGCAGCATAGGTGCTGTGATCCATGAAGACCGTCTCGATCATGGAACCGCCGGTGATGAACGGTGGCGTAACCTCCAGCAGCGCCCGTTTGCCGTAGAGCACGCCGACGCCGGAAGGACCGAGCATCTTGTGCCCGGAGAAGGCCGCGAAATCGACGTCGAGCGCTCGGAAATCCACGGGCATGTGCGGCACAGACTGGCATGCGTCGAGCACGACCAGCGCTCCCACGTCCTTGGCTCGCCGCACCAACTCCGCAACCGGGGCGATGGCGCCGGTGACGTTGGACTGATGAGTGAACGCGACCACCTTGGTGGCGGGCGACAGCTCCAGCGAGTCGAGGTCGATCCGTCCGTCCTCGGTGATGCCGTACCACTTCAGCGTCGCGCCCGTGCGCCGAGCCAGCTCCTGCCACGGCACGAGATTCGCGTGATGCTCCAGTTCGGTGATCACTATCTCGTCACCCGGGCCGACACGATAGGGAAACCGATCGTCGGCGAAGGAATAGGTGACCAGATTCAGCGACTCGGTGGCGTTCTTGGTGAACACGATCTCACCCGCGTCCACACCGACGAACCGCGCGACATCGGCTCGGGCACCCTCATAGGCGTCGGTGGCCTCTTCGGCCAATTGATGTGCACCGCGATGCACCGCCGAGTTCCGCGTGAGCAGGAAGTTCCGCTCGGCCTCCAACACTGCGGTCGGCCGCTGCGAGGTGGCCCCGGAGTCCAGATACACCAACGGCTTGCCGTCTCGAACCGTACGGCTCAAGATCGGAAAGTCCGCCCGGATGCGGGCGATGTCGAGGGTGCGGACCGTGGCGGTCATGTCAGGCTCCGGTGGTTGCGGTCTGGGTGAAACGGACGTAACCATTGGCGTCGAGTTCCTCGGCGAGTTCCGGGCCGCCCTCCGCGACGATCCGTCCACCCACGAATACGTGGACGAACTGCGGCCGGATGTACCGCAAAATGCGGGTGTAGTGCGTGATCAGCAGAATGCCGCCGTGTTCGCGTTCTTTGTACCTGTTGATGCCCTCGGAGACGATACGCAGCGCGTCCACGTCCAAACCGGAGTCGGTCTCGTCCAGAATCGCGATCTTCGGCCGAAGCAGACCCAGCTGCAGAATCTCGTGGCGCTTCTTCTCACCGCCGGAGAACCCCTCGTTCACGCTGCGGTCTGCAAAGGCGGCGTCGATCTCCAGCTCGTTCATCGACCCCTTCACCTCCTTGACCCACTGCCGCAGCTTGGGAGCTTCGCCGCGCACCGCGGTGGCAGCCGTGCGCAAAAAGTTCGACATCGAGACGCCGGGAACTTCGACCGGATACTGCATGGCGAGAAACAGGCCCGCACGCGCACGCTCATCGACCGACATTGCCAACACGTCTTCGCCGTCCAAAGTGATCGAGCCCGAGGTCACCGCATACTTCGGGTGCCCCGCAATCGCGTAGGACAGTGTCGACTTGCCCGAACCGTTCGGGCCCATGATGGCGTGCGTCTCATCGGATTTCACCGTCAGGTTCACGCCGTCGAGGATTTTGGTGGTCTCGTCGGCGCGATCGGGGTTGGCGACCTCGACGTGCAGGTCCTTGATTTCCAGGGTGGTCATCGAATTCGAGTTTCCTTTGCGGATATGGATCGGGAGTCAGGCGCCGACGGCGGCGAGTTCGGCCTCGATGGCCGCACCCAGCCGTTCCCGGACCTCCGGAACGGCGATCTTCTGGATGATCTCGTGAAAGAACCCGCGCACCACCAAGCGGCGGGCGGCGTCTTCGGGGATGCCGCGGGCACGGAGGTAGAACAGCTGCTCGTCGTCGAACCTACCGGTTGCGGACGCATGCCCCGCACCGACGATCTCGCCGGTCTCGATTTCCAGATTCGGTACCGAGTCTGCGCGTGCGCCGTCGGTGAGCACCAGATTGCGGTTCACCTCGAAGGTGTCGGTGCCTTCTGCGGCTGCACGGATCAGGACATCGCCGACCCATACCGTGCGGGCCTCACCTTTCCGCGAGTGCGGGTCGCCCTGTAACGCACCTTTGTACAGCACGTTCGACCTGCAGTTCGGGACTGCGTGATCGATGAGAAGACGCTGTTCGAAATGCTGGCCCGCATCGGCGAAGTAGAGACCGAGCAGCTCCGCGTCGCCACCCGGACCCGTGAAACGGACACTGCCGGTCACGCGAACCAGATCGCCGCCGAGGGTGATCGAGGAGTGTCGCAGAGTGGCATCGCGCCCGAGGGCAACGTGATGCGCGGTGGTGTGTACCGCGTCGTCGGCCCAGTCCTGAATGGCAACGGCGGTCAGGTGAGCGCAGGCGCCGAGCACGAATTCCACATTCTCCGCGTAGGTTCCACTACCGCGCTGGTCGATGATGATGGTCGCCTTGGCGAAGGGATCCAGGCGAATCTGCAGATGACCGTAGTCGGTCCTGCCCACCCCTGGACCGGTGATCACGATGTTCACCGGCTCGGCGACCTCGACTTCTCGCTCGACCGTCACCACGGTGGCGTGCTCGAAACCCGAGTAGGCCTGCGCGGCAACGCGGTCCGATGGGGTCCCGGCGCGACCGAGTCGGTCGTCGCCGCGCTCGACCGTCTCGACGGTGACGCCCTCGATCGCCGGGACCGACACCGTCGCTCGACCGTCGCGCACCGCTGTGCCGTCTTGCAGTCCCCGCAGGCGACGCAGCGGCGTGAACCGCCACGCCTCGTCCTTGGCCGAGGGGACCTCGAATGCCTCCACGTCGAACGAGGTGAAAACCTCACCCTTGTTGAGCACGGGGGTGAGCGTCCCGGCCGTTTCGGAAACGTTCTGCACCGCCATCAGCCGACGGCTCCTTCCATCTGCAGTTCGATCAGGCGGTTGAGTTCGAGCGCGTATTCCATCGGCAGTTCTTTGGCGATCGGCTCGACGAAACCGCGCACCACCATCGCCATCGCCTCGTCCTCGGTCAGACCGCGACTCATCAGGTAGAACAGCTGGTCCTCGGAGACCTTCGACACAGTCGCCTCGTGGCCCATGGTCACCTCGTCCTCGCGGATGTCCACATAGGGGTAGGTATCGGAACGGCTGACGGTATCGACCAGTAGCGCGTCACACTTGACGGTCGACTTCGCACCGTGTGCGCCCTTGTTCACCTGAACCAGACCTCGATAGGAGGATCTCCCGCCGCCCCGGGCGACCGACTTCGACACGATGGTCGAGGACGTGTGCGGCGCGAGGTGCAGCATTTTCGCGCCGGTGTCCTGGTGCTGTCCCTCGCCGGCGAATGCCACCGAGAGCACCTCGCCCTTGGCGTACTCGCCGGTCAGCCAGACCGCCGGATACTTCATGGTGACCTTGGAGCCGATGTTGCCGTCGATCCACTCCATGGTCGCGCCCGCTTCGGCCTTGGCCCGCTTGGTCACCAGGTTGTAGACGTTGTTCGACCAGTTCTGAATGGTGGTGTAGCGGCAGCGGCCTCCCCGCTTCACGATGATCTCCACCACCGCGGAGTGCAAGGAATCGGTCTTGTAGATCGGCGCGGTGCAGCCTTCGACATAGTGCACGTAGGCGCCCTCGTCGACGATGATCAAGGTGCGCTCGAACTGGCCCATGTTCTCGGTGTTGATCCGGAAATACGCCTGCAGCGGGATATCCACGTGCACACCCGGTGGTACGTAGATGAACGAACCACCCGACCACACTGCGGTGTTCAGCGCGGAGAACTTGTTGTCACCGGCAGGAATCACCGAGCCGAAGTACTGCTGGAAGATCTCCGGATGCTCCTTGAGGCCGGTATCGGTATCCAGGAAGATCACGCCCTGCGCCTCCAGATCCTCTCGGATCTGGTGGTAGACGACCTCGGATTCGTACTGCGCGGCGACACCGGCGACCAAGCGCTGCTTCTCCGCTTCCGGAATGCCCAGCTTGTCATAGGTGTTCTTGATGTCTTCGGGCAATTCGTCCCAGGACGCGGCCTGTTTTTCGGTCGAGCGCACGAAGTACTTGATGTTGTCGAAGTCGATTCCCGCGAGATTCGCGCCCCACCCGGGTATCGGCTTGCGATCGAACAGGCGAAGCGCCTTGAGCCGCTGGGTGAGCATCCATTCCGGCTCGTCCTTCTTCGCCGAGATGTCGCGGACGACCGCCTCCGACAGACCTCGTTGCGCGCTGGCGCCGGCCACATCCGAATCGGCCCAACCGTACCCATAGTTGCCCAGTGACGCGATGGTCTCTTCCTGGGTGAGCGGTTGCACCTGGTCGGTGGTCGTCGTCATTCGACACCCCTTCCGGAGTCGTTCGTTCGTACCGCCGCAGGTCGTGCAACGGATTGTGGTGAAGTTTCGGTCCGAGTGTCAGGGCGAACCGATAGTGGAACGTGGGTCGTGCAGGCGCAGTCGCCATTGGCGATCGTGGCCAGTCGTTGTACGTGCGTGCCCAGCAACTCACGCAGTGCCTCCAGCTCTGCCGCACACAGCTGCGGGAACTCTTCGGCGACATGCCAGACCGGGCAGTGATGCTGGCAGATCTGCACGCCCACACCCACCTTGCGAGTGGTCGCGGCAAATCCGGCGTCGGTGAAGGCCGCGGCGATCTCGTCCGCCTTGACCTCGGTCTGCTGCGCGGTGTGCGCCGCGACCGGCTCGATGCCGGCCACGATACTGCGCGCCCTCCGGCGCGCGAACTCGGTGACGGCCTGTTCCCCACCGATTTCCTGCAGTTGACGCAGGGCAGCCCCGGCCAGATCGTCGTAGGCGTGGCCGAGTGCGCCGCGGCCCGCCGCAGTGAGCTGGTATTGCTTGGCCGGTCGGCCGCGCCCCTTTTGCTGCCAGGGCGCCGAGCGGCTGGCCCGTGCTCGACCGCTGTCGATCAGCGCCTCCAGGTGCCTGCGCACACCCGCTGGGGCCAGACCGAGTTTGTTCCCGATCGCGTTCGCGGTGATCGGCCCCTCCTCCAACAACAACTGGACAATGGCCGCTCGAGTATTCCCTCCACCGCCGAGGGCCGCGTCCGCAGACGCCGACCCGGCGCCGGCCACACGACCCGCACGTTCGTCACCTGTCCGCAAACCCACGGTTTTCACAACATCAGTGTGGCGGAATTCGTTCCCGAAATCTAATAAGGCTACCCTGAGTGCGTCGGGAGCACCGATGGATCGGGCTTTATGGACCGGCTCTGCCCGACGCCACCTCGACGAACCAGCCGACACGTCGCCGCGACGACCGGATCGCCGCCGCCCGAGCAGGCTACAGGTCGACGGGGACCGCCTGTCCGTGCGTACGCCCTCGAATCCAGAGTCGTTCGGGCCGGGCAGTGAGCAGGTCGGCAACCTCGCAGATCGGTGCAGGATGTTTGTCGATGTGATCCAGGTCAGGGGTGATGACCAGAACGGCCGGCTTCGGCCGCCCCTGCGCGGTCGCCGCCGCATGCAGCGTGCCGATGGCATCCAGTAGGCGCCCGAGCGGACGGTCCATGGTGGGCCCGATCACGACCACCCGCGCCAGCTTGACATCGTGCTTGCGGGCCAGCGAGCGCAGGCGCTGTTCAGTACGATGACGTCTCGCAGGGTCGGCCGGAGCGAGCATGTAGCCGAGCCCAACTCGCCGCTTCACTGCGAGCCGTGCCCAGATGCGGCGGATCGGGTGCGCGCGGGAGATCCGACGCATCGGGACACGCCACAAGTCGAATCGACGCCGCCCGACAAAACCCACACAGTGATCACGAGTAGTAGTGACTTCATCGTCGTGCTCCCTCTCGTCGGCTGGCCATGACCCAGGGCCCAGGCGATACCGGGGAACCTCGTCCGTCCGTGCGGACCTGGGCCGGTCGGTGGAGGCACCCGACCCGCGGCGTCGGGACGTACCGTACGAGTGGAGGCCAGGTGCAGGCCAGCCGAGTGCGCGAAAGTGCGCGTAGTGGTGACACGACCCTATGGTCCAAGCGACGATCGAGGATCGAGCCATGCACTGTCGCGACACAGGGGGTCACCACCATGCGGATTCGGTTTCTCGGCGGCCCATCCGGCGGCCAGGGTTCACCGCGGCTGTACGCCACCGACCGCGATACCTTCGCCGTTCAAGGATGGA
Source organism: Nocardia sp. CNY236 (assembly GCF_000482385.1). Taxonomy (GTDB): domain Bacteria; phylum Actinomycetota; class Actinomycetes; order Mycobacteriales; family Mycobacteriaceae; genus Nocardia. The sequence goes on along the minus strand of NZ_AXVD01000004.1, from coordinate 211,283 downwards.
AAACCGACCGAGCCGATCAAGTGGAGATTCCCCATCGACTACTGGCCCATACCGAACCGGGCACTGCGGTGTCCGGTCTCGTCGACACCGGTCGCGGCACATTCCTGCTCATCGGCGCCCCACTGATCGATCCGGATGCATTGGCGGTGATGCGAATCCCTGGACACGAAACAGCGGTGGAGGTTCCGATCACACGGGAGATGACCCCCGATGATCCGCATCCAGCCGGGTGAACACCTCGACCAACTGCTCGACCGCGCCGAGCACCTCGCCTTCCACCTCGAGACCGCCGACGACTACTGTGCCGATGCCGAAACAGCATCCCTGGCCGCCTGGCGCATCGACGAGACCGGCGACCCGGGCGGCGACTGGCTGGAACCATGGACCACCCAGGTACGCGCGATGACCGGCCGAGGCGTCGCCGTGCACCGGGCGCGCATCGTGACCGTCCCGCACACCACCTACACCCGCTACCTGCTCGCCCTCACTCGCTACAACATCGCCGCAGGCGAGGATGTGCGGTATCTGCCACGCGCCGTCGCTGATCCCGACGACGCGGCGGCGGACGACTTCTGGCTGCTCGATGAGCACACCGTCGCCTACAGCCTGCTCGACCGGCACGGCCGCTGGATCGGCGCCGCAGCCAGCACAGACCCACGGCAGCTGCGTACCGCGGTCGAGATCCGTGACCGTATCTGGTCGGCAGCGATCCCCTTCGATGACTACATCCGCGGCGGAACCCCATGAACAGCGACAACACCAGCGTCGGCCGTGCCCGCCGAAGCCTCGGCGCGCGGCTGCGTGAACTACGTCGAGCGGCGGGCCTCAACGGCCGTGCGTTTTCCGCCGCTGCCGGCTGGCACTGGTCCAAGACCTCTCGCGTGGAGCTCGGTCGACAACGCCCATCTCGTGACGATCTCGTACTGTGGTGCCGACTGTGTGACGCCGAAGACGTCCTTGCCGACCTGCTCGCAACGCTGGAGAACATCGACGCACACTGGCGGGAATGGCGGCGGATCACCGCCGGCGGACACGCGTACCGGCAACGCCGCGGCCTCGAACTCGAGGCCCGCGCCCGAACGTTGCGAACCTACAGCGCGATTCTCATCCCTGGTCTGCTCCAGACCGAGCCGTACGCCCGTGCGGTTTTGGCCCAGTGCATTCGATTCCTGGGTACTCATGACGACCTCGACCAAGCTGTCGCCGCGCGGATCGCTCGCCAATCCGCGCTGCGCCAGGGCAACCTTCGCCTCGTACAGCTGATCGACCAGGCCGCGCTGCACACTCGCGTCGGCGACCACACGGTGATGACCGATCAGCTGACGCATCTGCTCGACACCGGTTTCGGCAATCCGCGACTGGTGCTGGGCGTGGTCCCGTTGGAGGCCGGATTCGTCTACACCACAACGTCGTTCGACCTACTCGACCGCAGCACCGCCCTGGTCGAGACGATCAGCGCGGAACTCAGTATCACGACCCCCTCCGAACTGGCACTCTACGAGAAGGCCTGGGCAGGACTCCACGATCGTGCGGTATTCGGTGAGCAGGCCCGCACCCTCGTCACACAGGCGCGAGAAATCTCCCGACGGCCGTAGGCCACGAGGACCCCGTGTTCCCGTAGCGCCCCGTGTGCCCACGCACTGGACCCACGCGCGCAGGCATCGCCGCCGGGCGAACTAGGCTTCGTCTCGTGGCGGTACTGGAGAACGCGCGGCGCGGCACAGTGGCATTGGGGCGCCGAGCGCTCGGACTCGACGTGCCGGCCGCCGATCATACGATCGCGGTGCTGCATCGTGACGAATCGGAGGTGCCCGGTCTAGACCGGAAAGAACTCGCACAGCTCGATCGAATCCGCCTGATGGGCGCGACCGGCACGATCCTGATGGCCATCAGCGCGCTCGGCATCGGTGCACAACCGGTCCACCAGAACCCCACCTCCGGTGTCCGCGTGCTCGGTATCTTCGCCCGCGCGCACACCGGTTCGCTGGCCATGTGCATGATCGGAACCGTCGTCGTCGTACTCGCCTGGCTGCTGCTGGGACGATTCGCAGTCGGCGGCCTCGGCGGCTCCCCGATCCACCGAATCACCCGTTCCCAACTGGATCGGACGCTGCTGCTGTGGGTGATCCCCCTCAGCGTCGCCCCGCCACTGTTCAGCAATGACGTGTACTCGTATCTGGCCCAGAGCGAGATCGCCGCGCGGGGTAGCGACCCCTATGTGGAAGGGCCGGTCGCTGGTCTGGGGATCGACAATGTGCTCACCAACAATGTCCCGACCATCTGGCGCGATACCCCCGCGCCCTACGGCCCGCTGTTCCTGTGGATCGGCCGCGGTATCGCCGAACTCACCGGTGAGAACATCATCGCCGGTGTCTGGGTGCATCGGATTCTCGCGCTGGGCGGGGTCGCGCTGATCGTCTGGGCGCTACCCCGGCTGTCGGTACGCTGCGGCGTCGCACCGGTGAGTGCGCTCTGGCTGGGTGCGGCCAACCCTCTGGTGCTGTTCCACTTGGTCGGCGGCGTACACAACGACGCGTTGATGCTCGGGCTGATGTTGGCCGGCATGGAATTCTGCTTGCGCGCCATCGAGGACGCCCGGTCGTTCGACGCCCGTGCCTACGCCTGGCTCATCGGCGGTGCGGTCGTCATCACCCTGTCGTCGTCGATCAAATTCAGCTCCGTCATCGCGCTCGGATTCGTCGGCATGGCGCTGGCACGACGGTGGGGCGGTTCGCTACGCTCGATCGCCCTCGCCGCGGCGGTATTCGGCGCGATCGCGCTCACCACCATGCTGCTCATCAGCACCCTCAGCGGGCTCGGGTTCGGCTGGATCCACACGGTGAACACCGCAAGCGTGGTACGCAGTTGGATGTCGCTGCCAACGGCGCTGGGAATAGTCACCGGGTTCGGCGGCGTGCTACTGGGACTCGGCGACCACACCACCGCACTGCTGAGCATCACCCGGCCGATCGCCATTGCCGTCGCCGGCTTCTTCACCGTGCGTATGCTGGTCGCCGCCGGCACCGGACGGTTGCACCCGGTGGGGTCGCTGGGCGTGGCACTCGGCGCGATCGTACTGCTGGCGCCCGTGGTGCAGCCCTGGTATCTGTTGTGGGCGATCGTACCGTTGGCCGCGTGGGCAACCCGGCCGGTGTTTCGCCTTCCGGCCGTCGCATTCTCGGCGATCGTGAGCGTGATCCAGATGCCGCGGGGCGCCGATCTCGAGGTATTCCAGATTGTGGGCGCGGCCATCGTCACCGGGATCGTCTGTGTTCTGTTCATCGTGATCACCCGCCACGCCCTACCGTGGCGAGCACAGGCAGGGGTGTCGGCTTCGTCACAAACACCCACCTCCTACGGTGTGACATCGTGACCGCAGCTTCCAGACCTGCCGTGAGCGTCGACGGCGTCGTCAAACGCTATGGCGAGACCACGGCGGTGGACGGCCTGACGTTCGAGGTCGAACAGGCGCAGGTACTCGCACTACTCGGGCCGAACGGCGCCGGTAAGACCACCACGGTCGAGATGTGTGAGGGATTCACCGATCCGGATGCCGGTACCGTCCGGGTCCTCGGGCTGGACCCGGTGCGCGAGGCCGAACGGCTGCGGCACCGGATCGGCGTGATGCTCCAAGGCGGCGGGGCCTATCCCGGGGCGCGTGCCGGTGAGATGCTCGATCTGGTCGCGACCTATTGCGCCGACCCGCTCGAACCCGACTGGCTGCTACGCACGCTCGGTCTACACGACAACCGACGCACCCCCTACCGCCGCCTCTCCGGCGGCCAGCAGCAACGACTCGCACTCGCGTGTGCGCTGGTGAGCAAGCCGGAAGTCGTGTTCTTGGACGAACCGACCGCGGGCCTGGACGCCCAGGCCAGATTGGTGGTCTGGGAGCTGATCGACGCCTTACGCAGGGACGGGGTGACCGTTGTGCTCACCACACACATGATGGATGAAGCCGAGCAACTCGCCGACCAACTGGTGATCATCGACCACGGCCACATCGTCGCCTCCGGCACCCCAGCGGAGGTCACCGCCCATGGGGCGTCCGGCCAACTACGGTTCTGCGCACCACCCAAATTGAACTTGGACCTATTGCAGACCGCGCTGCCGGAAGGCTTCGCTCCCCAGGAGATCGCACCCGGCACCTATCTGGTCGAAGGGGAAATCGATCCCCAGGTGCTCGCAACGGTCACCGCATGGTGTGCGCGGATGAACGTCCTGGCCACCGACATTCGAATCGATCAGCGCCGCCTCGAAGACGTCTTCCTGGAACTGACCGGACGGGATCTGCGCGGATGACCACGCACGATCCGGTCGTCAATCGTTTCGCTCCGGGCACGTTCACGCCCGCCCCGCGCCCCAGCTCGCGCGCGGCGATGTTGCTCGCGCAGTCTCGACTCGAGCTGATTTTGTTGCTCCGCAACGGCGAACAGTTGCTGTTGACCATGTTCATCCCGATCACATTGCTGATCGGGTTGAGTTTGTTGCCCTTCGGTGATCTCGGCACGCACCGAGTGGGCACGATCGTGCCCGCGGTGATGATGGTCGCCGTTATGTCCACGGCGTTCACCGGCCAAGCCATCGCCGTCGGATTCGACCGCCGCTACGGCGCGCTCAAGCGACTCGGCGCGACGCCGTTGCCGCGGTGGGGTGTGATCGCGGGCAAGAGCGCGGCGGTGCTACTCGTCGTGGTGCTGCAGGCAGTTCTGCTCGGCACCATCGGCTTCCTACTCGGATGGCGGCCGCCAGCTGTCGGGCTATTGCTCGGCGCAGTGGTCATCGCGCTGGGCACCGCCGCGTTCGCGGCATTGGGGCTGCTCCTCGGCGGCACCCTCAAGGCCGAGGTGGTGCTCGCCCTGGCGAACATCCTCTGGTTCGTCATGATCGGGATCGCCAGCATCGTCTTCGCTGCCGACGAGGTGCCGACCGTGGTGAACGTGGTGGTCCGGCTGGTGCCCTCGGGCGCATTGGCGGTCACTCTCGAAGAGGCGTTGCACAGCAGCATCGACTGGTTCGGACTGGCCGTACTGACGACCTGGGCAACGGTGTCCGGCCTGCTCGCCAGCCGGCTGTTCCGTTTTCATTGACGAAATAACGACAGGATGTAGTAGTCCGGGTGCGAGAGTGGGACACGACGGGGCTACCATCGTCGACGTGCTGTATCGCGCGTTCTTGCGACTGGTCGACACGCTGCCGCTGCCCTCGCTACGAGTGCAGCGCTGGGTAGCGCTCGCAGTCATCGCTTCGCAGGCGGGAATCTCCGTCACCGGCGCCATCGTCCGAGTCACCGCCTCCGGTCTCGGCTGCCCGACCTGGCCACAGTGTTTTCCCGGTAGCTTCACGCCGGTCACGGTGTCCGAAGTTCCGGCTCTGCACCAGGCGGTCGAGTTCTCCAACCGGCTGCTGACCTTCGTCGTCACTCTGTTCGCCGCGCTGATCGTGTTGGCGGTCACGCGTGCGCGACGGCGGCGCGAAGTGCTGGCGTACGCCTGGCTGATGCCTGCCGGCACCGTGGTGCAGGCAGTCGTCGGCGGTGTCACGGTACTCACCGGATTGCTGTGGTGGACGGTCGCGACGCACCTGCTCGCCTCGATGGTGATGGTATGGCTGGCAGTGGTGCTGTATGCGAAGATCCGCGAGCCCGACGACGGCCTCGAGGCGGTTCAGGCTCCGACACCGTTACGGTGGCTCACCGGTCTCACCGGCGTGGCGCTCAGCGCGGTTCTGGTCACGGGAACACTGGTGACCGCTGCGGGACCGCATGCCGGGGACACGAGCGTGGAAGATCCCGTGGAGCGACTACGGATCGAGATCGTCACCCTGGTGCACCTGCACTCGCAATTGCTCGTGGGCTATCTCGCACTGCTGATCGGACTGGCCTTCGGGCTGTTCGCAGTCGGCATCACCCCTGCGGTGCGCACCCGCCTGTTCGTCGTGCTGGGACTCGTGTGCACACAAGCGTTCATGGGCGCGGTGCAATACGTCACCGACGTCCCGGCGGTCCTGGTGATCATCCATGTCGCTGGAGCTGCCGCCTGCACTGCGGCCACCGCCGCACTGTGGGCGGCGATGCGCACCAGGGAACGAGTCGCTCATCCAGCAGCCGATCCTGCACCGCAGCGCGTCTGAGCTCCCGGGCAACTATCATCGGCACCCATGTCTGCGACCGGCTCCGAGGTACGCCCATTTCCCGATATCGAGCCGTTCGCCCACGGCCTGCTCGACGTCGGTGACGGCCAACGGATCTACTGGGAAACCAGCGGTGAACCCACCGGAATCCCAGCACTGGTCGTGCACGGCGGCCCAGGCAGTGGCGGCCATCGTGGCGCACGGAAACTGTTCGACCCGAACGTCTTTCGAATCGTTCTGTTCGATCAGCGCGGCTGCGGCCAAAGCCTTCCACACGCCGGCGACCCTGCGGTCGACTTGACCCACAACACCACCACGCATCTGATCGCCGATATGGAGATGCTGCGCGAGCACCTCGATATCGACACATGGCTGCTCTACGGCGGCTCTTGGGGATCGACGCTGATCCTCGCCTACGCCGAGCGCTATCCGGACCGAGTCGACGCAATCGTGCTCGTCGGCGCCACGACGACCAGGTCCGAGGAGATCGAGTGGCTCTATCGCGGCGTCTCTCGGCTGCTTCCGCAGGAGTGGGAAACCTTCCGCGGGGACCTCGCGTCCCCCACCGCGAGTGGGCGCGATCTCGTCGAGGCCTACCGCCGGCAGCTGGAAAGCCCGGATGCGGCGACCCGAGAACGGGCCGCTCAGCGCTGGTGCGCGTGGGAGGACGCCGTGATCGCACACGAAAGTCTGGGCAGACCCGGACAATACGGCACACATCTCGACGCGGACATGCTGGCCTTCGTGCGGATCTGTACCCACTATTTCGCTCACCTCGCCTGGTTGGCGGACGGGCAGTTATTCCGTGACGCGCACCGGCTCGCCGGTATCCCTGGCGTCGTCATCCACGGCCGGCTCGATCTGGGCAGCCCGCTCGACACGGCGTGGCAGTTGACTCGGGCCTGGCCGGATGCCGAGCTCCAGATCATCGATGATTCCGGTCATACGGGAAGCCCACGCATGCTCGCCGCGATCCTGCGAGGCATCGACCGCTTCGCTCGGGTGCTCCAACCGCACAGTTCCGGACCGAAGCCGAGCGATGAGGACCGCAACATCCGTGAGGACCGTACGGCCGTGAGGGCCGCACAACCGTGAGGGCAAAGGTCCCCGGCATCGAGGGCCGCCGACTCCAGCGATCCGAACGGCGCGCTGGGAACCTGAGGTGAGCTACATCTCAGCGATCATGTGGAGGGACAATGAGTACACCAGTGGGTAGCGGATCGATCGTTGTCGGAATCGATGGCACCTCCACGGCCGTAGCCGCCGCGCGCTGGGCCGGTGCTGTGGCGAACCGCCTCCATGTGCCCATGGTATTGCTCGGCGTCGTTCCTTCGGTGGACCATCCGCTCAGCGTAGCCGCTGGTGCCACCACCAATCTGATGCCGGAACTACGAGCCGCGGTGCGGGACAGACTCGAACGTGCCCGCCAGGCCGTGCTCTCCGATCATCCGCAGGTGGATATCCACATCGTCACCGAAGACGGAGCGCCCGCCCATGAGTTGATCGAACACAGTGCGTCCGCGCGGATGGTGGTTGTCGCGGCGAATGTCGGTGACCGACTCAGCACCCTGCTGCTGGGGTCCACTGCACTCACCGTCGCGAACAAGGCGCCCTGCCCGGTCGTGGTGTGGCGAGGTCGTGAGGACCAGCCTCTGCCGGACGAGCGTCCGGTCCTGGTGGGCGTCGACGGGAGCCCGGGCAGCTCTGCCGCAGTGGCACAAGCGTTCGAACTGGCGGCAGCACTCGACGTGGAGGTGATCGCGCTCCATGTCTGGAACGATCCCGACCTGTTGCAGTGGATTCCAGCGCCCGGCGATTGGGCGACCCTGGCCACACAGGAGAAGGAGCTGCTGTCCGAACGTATGGCCGGGTGGAGTGAGAAATACCCGGATGTCAGGGTGACCAAGGCGATCCAGAAAGGGACGCCCACACAAGTCTTGTTGGAGCGAGCGAACGATGCGCAGCTCGTGCTGACCGGCAGCCGCGGCCACAACCGACTCACGGGGCTGTTCGTCGGTTCCACCAGCCAGAATCTGCTGCACCACGCGCCGCATCCGGTCATCATCTGCCGGGAACAGTAGAGCTTGCACGGCGAACGCTCGCGCGGATCCGATCCGACGCCTGCCCAGGGCTACCCGACGACAGGCGGCGGGTCCCCCGCTCGCGGCATCGGATCACCCCCGTGCGATCGGCCTAGTGCTCGTTGCGCGCCGCGGGGAACCTGGTTTGCTTGGCGACCCAGCCCGCCATCGCGGCCCAGTGGCCGGCACGCGGGGTGACGCGCGCGGTGAGCTCACGATCCCATTCGTCGGCCTCGTCGAGACCGTCGATCATGGCAACGAGTTCCTGGGCGGTGCCCAGGTCGGCCACCACACGATCGCCGAGGACGCCGTCGGCGCCGACCAGGGTGACCCGGACTCCGAGGCGCCCGAGCGGCTGGAGCACCGCCACAGCCGATCCGCCGTGATCGGCGACGAATCCTTTGACCGACTCCACGAGGACGCCTGAGGGCCGCACCGCGGCCGTAGCAGTTCGAGCACTCATGACTCGGAGTCTACCGACCGGTAGGAAGTGGCCGAACGACCCGGTGTACAACAGATCCCATGCGTGCCATTCAGGTTTCCGAACACGGCGGTCCCGAAGTCTTGAAGTATGGGGAGGTTTCCGACCCCCGGATCGGACCGGACGACCTGGTCGTCGACACACAGGCGATCGGTGTCAATTTCATCGATACCTACATCCGCACCGGGCGCTACCCGCAGAGTGTGCCCTACGTCCCGGGGTCCGAAGGCACCGGCGTGGTCACCGAAGTCGGCGCGAACGTCACCGACTTCGTCGTCGGCGACCGCGTCGCCTGGGCGGGGGCGAGCGCCAGCTACGCAACGAAGGTAGCGGTGCCCGCCGCGGTTGCGGTCGCCGTGCCGGAGGCGGTCGCGCCGCCGGTGGCCGCGTCGGCGTTGCTCCAGGGCATGACAGCGCACTACCTCATCGAGTCGATCTATACGCCCGACCACGGAGAAGCCGTGCTCGTGCACGCTGGCGCGGGTGGTGTCGGACTGATTTTGACCCAACTGTTGGTCGCACGCGGTGCCCGGGTGATCACCACCGTTTCGTCAGCCGACAAGGAGGCCTTGTCCCGTGCGGCCGGCGCGGCCGAGGTGCTTCGGTACGGCGAGGACCTCGCCCATCAGGTGCGCGCACTCACCGACGGTGTCGGCGTCGCAGCGGTCTACGACGGCGTCGGTGCGGCGACCTTCGAATCGAGCGTGGCGTCGTTGCGCGTGCGCGGCATGCTCGCCCTGTTCGGCGCGGCGAGCGGGCCGGTACCGCCGTTCGACCTGCAGCGGTTGAACCCGGCCGGCTCGCTGTTCGTCACCCGCCCGACACTCGTGCACTACACCCGCGACCGTGGCGAACTCACCTGGCGCGCAGGCGAGATCCTCGACGCCGTCGCCAAGGGCACGCTCGATATCCGGATCGGCGCGACCTACTCCCTCGCCGACGCCGAGCACGCTCACCGTGACCTGGAAGCCCGCAAGACCACCGGTTCCATCGTTCTGCTTCCCTGAATCCCCGAACCTGGGGCGACGGTGTATCCACCGCCCCAGGTCCAGGTCGCCCGGCGCCATCGGTTCGAACCGCCGCTGGAGGAGTTCTCTTCATGGGCGCAACCGACCCGAGCATGTCGGACTCGGCTCGGCGATCAGTGGATCAGGCTGCCGAGGGTCTGCCAGCCGAGCACCGAGTCCACGGCGAGCCCGCAGAACACCACGGCCAAATAGTTGTTCGACTGTAGAAACAGCCGTAGCGGCTTCACCGATTCCCCACGTCGCACCCCGGCGTACAGCTGGTGCGCCATCAGGAGGAACCACGCTCCCGCTACCACCGCAACAGCCGCGTAGATCACACCGGTCGTAGGCAGCAGGATCAGGGTGGTCAGCACGGTCAGCCAGGTGTAGACAACGATCTGCCGAGTGACCGTCGCCTCGGTGGCCACTACCGGCAACATCGGCACCCCGGCCGCACGGTAGTCCTCCTTGTACCGCATTGCCAGCGCCCAGGTGTGCGGTGGCGTCCAGAAGAAGACCACGCCGAACAGCGCAATGGCGGGCCAACCGATCTCCCCGGTCACTGCCGACCAGCCGACCAATGCGGGCATACACCCGGCCGCCCCGCCCCAGACCACGTTCTGTGCGGTACGACGTTTCAGCACCAGCGTGTAGACGAGCACGTAGAACAGGATCGTAACGACGACGAGCACACCACTGAGCAGGTTTGCCTGCCACCACAACCAGGTGAACGACGCGACTCCGAGCGTGACTCCGAAGACGAACGCATTTCGGGTCGACACGGCCTCCCGGGCCAACGGCCGCTTGGCAGTGCGCTTCATCAGCTTGTCGATATCGGCGTCGGCGACACAGTTGAGGGTGTTGGCGCTGGCCGCACCCAGCCAGCCGCCGAAGAGCGTGGCGAGAATCAACCGAATATCCACCGAGCCGCGATCGGCCAACAACATGGTCGGGATGGTGGCGACGAGCAGCAGCTCGATCACCCTCGGCTTGGTGAGAGCAAGGTAGGCCAGCAGCCGCCGCATGAATCGAGACGGCAAGCCGGGACCCGGGAACCGGTCGACCACTGCCGTCGCAGAAGAACCGTGCGCACTGCCGCCACCCGGCTGTTGGCCAATCCGCACTGTCTCTCCTCGCACGCTGTGCATCGCATCCGGCATATCCGCCCGGCAGCCCTCCGCCCGATGCGGTGCGCCTACTACAGGCGATGGTAGCCCCCTGCTACCCGCACATCTTCCCGCGCCCCGCCCAACCACGCCGCAACCCGAGGGCCGAGCAACGACGTTGCTTCGGCTGGCGAACTCGTCTACACCGCCGTGCCGCGACATATTCGCGGGCTCCTGCGGTGCCGCTCAACAGGCACATCTAGGGTGGATGGGTACACCTGGAATGCATGCCATCAGCTGCCGCGCGGTCATCGCCGACAGATGCCACCGCCGTCGACGAAACCAATGTCAGGAGAACCTCGGTCGTGTCGATCACAGACGACATCCGCGCCCTCACTGCGCCGAACCACCCGAACGACTGGACGGATCTGGATACCAAGGCTGTCGACACCGTTCGGATCCTCGCTGCCGACGCGGTGCAGAAGGCCGGAAACGGCCACCCCGGCACCGCGATGAGCCTGGCGCCGCTCGCGTACACCCTCTACCAACGCACCATGCGCGTCGACCCCAGCGATCCGCAGTGGGTGGGCCGCGACCGGTTCGTATTGTCCTGCGGGCACTCCAGCCTCACGCAGTACATCCAGCTGTATCTGGCCGGCTACGGCTTGGAGTTGGAGGACCTGAAGAACCTGCGCACGTGGGGCTCGTCGACCCCGGGACACCCCGAGTTCCGCCACACCGACGGCGTCGAGATCACCACCGGCCCACTCGGCCAGGGCCTGGCCTCCGCGGTCGGGATGGCGATGGCCGCGCGACGCGAGCGCGGCTTGTTCGACCCCGATGCGGCGCCCGGCACCAGCCCGTTCGACCACGTCGTCTACGTGATCGCCTCGGACGGTGACCTGGAGGAGGGCGTCACCGCCGAAGCGTCGTCCTTGGCGGGTACGCAGCAACTCGGCAATCTCGTGGTGGTCTACGACGACAACAAGATCTCCATCGAGGACGACACGACCATCGCATTCACCGAGGATGTCGTCCAGCGCTACACCGCATACGGCTGGCACGTGCAGGTGGTCACCGGCGGCGAAGACGTGGTCGCGATCGAGGCCGCCCTGTCGACGGCCAAGGCCGAGATCGGCAGACCGTCGATCATCGTGCTGCGCACTGTGATCGGCTATCCGGCTCCGAACAAGATGAACACCGGTGCCTCACACGGCGCCGCCCTTGGCGCCGACGAGGTCGCGGCCACCAAGGAGGTCCTCGGCTTCGATCCGGACCAAACTTTTGCCGTGGACCCGGCGGTCATTGCACACACCCGCGAGGCGCTCGAGCGCGGCCGTCGAGCGCACGCCCAGTGGCAGCAATCGTTCGACGCCTGGGCGATGTCGAACCCGCAGAGCAAGGCGTTGTTCGACCGACTCGCCGAGCGCAGACTGCCTCGGGACTGGGCCGCGAATCTGCCGACCTACGAGCCGGATCCCAAAGGTATGGCCACTCGTAAAGCCTCCGGCAAGGTGCTCGCTGCGCTGGCGCCGGTGCTGCCGGAGTTGTGGGGCGGGTCGGCCGACTTGGCCGAGTCCAACAACACCACCATGCCCGACCAGCCCAGCTTCGGGCCGGAGTCGATTTCCACCGGCATGTGGAAAACCCACCCATATGGCCGCACCTTGCACTTCGGTGTCCGCGAGCATGCCATGGGCGCGATCCTCAATGGCATCGCACTGCACGGCCCGACCCGCCCCTATGGCGGAACCTTCCTGGTGTTCAGCGACTACATGCGGCCGGCCGTCCGCTTGGCCGCGCTGATGCGGGTGCCCGCGATCTACGTGTGGACCCACGACTCCATCGGTCTGGGCGAGGACGGCCCAACCCATCAGCCGATCGAGCACCTGGCCGCGTTGCGCGCCATCCCCGGCTTGAACGTGGTCCGGCCCGGCGACGCGAACGAAACCACCCACGCCTGGCGCACCATCCTCGAACGCGACAGCAGCGAGCACACCTCGCATTTCTCGGTGTACGAGCCGCCGCACACCGATGGGCCGTCCGCGCTGGCACTGACTCGCCAAGAACTGCCGGTCCTGGAGGGCACCAGCTACGAGGGCGTTGCGAAAGGGGGCTACATCCTCGCCGAGGCCTCCACGAGCACCCCCCAGGTGATCCTCATCGCCACTGGGTCGGAGCTCCAGCTCGCCGTCGCCGCCCGCACTACGCTGGAGGAACAGGGCATCGCCACCCGCGTGGTCTCGATGCCTTGCGTGGAGTGGTTCGACGCACAGGAGAAGGCGTACCGGGATGAGGTGCTCATGCCCACGGTCCGCGCTCGGGTCGCGGTCGAAGCCGGTATCGCCATGCCGTGGCACCGGTTCGTCGGCGACGCCGGCGAGATCGTGTCGATCGAGCACTTCGGCGCGTCCGCCGGCTTCAAGACCCTCTTCCGTGAATTCGGGTTCACTCCGGAAGCCGTCGTCGCCGCTGCGCGGCGCACGCTCGAGAATGTGAAGGGATAAGCGCTCATGGCTCAGAACGAAAACCTCGCTGCTCTGTCCGCGGCAGGGGTGTCCGTATGGCTCGATGATCTGTCGCGCACACGGATTCGGTCGGGCAATCTCGCCGATCTGATCGCCACTCGCAGCGTCGTCGGTGTCACCACGAACCCGACCATCTTCCAGAGCGCGCTCAGCGAGAGCGATGCCTACGCAGATCGCGTCGACGAGCTTGCTGCACAAGGTGCCGACGTGGATACCGCGATCCGAACCATCACGACAGACGACGTCCGAGCGGCCTGCGATGTCTTCGCACCGGTGTACGAGGCAACCGGTGGCGTAGACGGTCGGGTCTCCATCGAGGTCGACCCGCGCCTGGCGTTCGACACGGACAAAACGGTCGCACAGGCGATCGAGTTGTGGAAGATCGTCGACCGTCCCAACCTGTTCATCAAGATCCCGGCAACCGAGGAGAGTCTGCCTGCGATCACTGCTGTGATCGCGCAGGGGATCAGCGTGAACGTCACGCTGATCTTCTCGGTTCAACGCTACCGAGCGGTGATGGGCGCCTACCTCGACGGGCTGAAAGAGGCCACGGTTGCCGGGCGCAATCCGGCCAAGATCCATTCCGTTGCTTCGTTCTTCGTCTCCCGGGTGGACACCGAGATCGACAAGCGACTGGATGCAATCGGCACCCCCGCCGCGCTTGCGCTTCGCGGAAAGGCCGGAATCGCCAACGCCCGCTTGGCCTATGCCGAATACCAAGATGTGTTCGATGGTGGTCGACACACGTCCACCTACGCGAAACTGGCTGCCTCGGGGGCACATCGGCAACGCCCGCTGTGGGCCTCGACCGGCGTGAAGAACCCGGACTATCCGGACACGATGTACGTCACGGAACTGGTCGCGCCCAACACCGTGAACACGCTGCCCGAGAAGACCCTCCAGGCGGTCGCCGATCACGGCACGATCGGCGGTGCGACCATCCCGGGAACCGCCGCCGCGGCCGAACAGGTCTTCGACCAGCTCACCAAGGTCGGGATCGACCTCGATGACGTATTCACGGTGCTCGAGCGGGAGGGAGTGGACAAGTTCGAGAAGTCCTGGACCGACCTACTTTCCGCGACGTCCAACGAACTGCGTTCGGCTCGGCGGGCGCCGGTCGACGCGCAGGACTCCACGCACGTGCCGGCCGCCTCCGCTGTCGGCGACCCCGCGCAACCCGGAAACGGCTGAGCAATGGCCGCTACCGCGCCCGCCCGGCAACCGATCGCGGTCGCATGGCAGAACCCGCTGCGTGACAAAGGAGACAGACGGCTGCCTCGCATCGCGGGGCCGTGCAGCATGGTGATCTTCGGCGTCACCGGCGACCTGTCCCGGAAGAAGCTGATGCCGGCCATCTACGACCTGGCCAACCGGGGGCTGTTACCCCCGGCCTTCGCGCTGGTCGGCTTCGCTCGTCGCGACTACGCAGACGAGGATTTCGCCGCGGTTGTCCTGGATGCGGTGAAAGCCCACGCCCGCACGCCGTTCCGCCAGGAGGTCTGGGACCAGCTACTCGAAGGGATCCGATTCGTCCAAGGCAGCTTCGATGACGATGCTGCGTTCACCACACTCGCCGACACCCTGGCGAGGTTGGACACACAGCGCGGCACCGGCGGCAATCATGCCTTCTACCTTTCGATTCCGCCGAAGACCTTTCCTCTGGTGCTCGATCAACTCTCCAAGCACGGCTTGGCGCAACCGAAGGGACCCGATGGCAACGGTCGCCAGCCCTGGCGTCGAGTGGTGATCGAGAAGCCATTCGGCCACGACCTGGACAGCGCCCGAGAACTCAACGCGTTGGTCAACCGAGTCTTCCCCGAAGAGACGGTGTTCCGTATCGACCACTATCTCGGCAAGGAAACGGTACAGAACATCCTGGCGCTGCGATTCGCCAACCAACTATACGATCCGATCTGGAACGCCAACTACGTCGACCACGTACAGATCACCATGGCCGAGGACATCGGCTTGGGTGGCCGCGCAGGCTATTACGACGGCATCGGCGCCGCCCGCGACGTCATTCAGAATCACCTGCTGCAACTACTGGCGCTCACCGCCATGGAGGAGCCGATCAGCTTCGAACCCAAGCAACTGCAGGCCGAGAAGATCAAGGTGCTCTCGGCAACCGCGTTGATCGAACCGCTCGGCGAAACCACCGCGCGCGGACAGTACGCAGCGGGCTGGCAGGGCAGCGAACCAGTAGCCGGACTGCTGGACGAGGAGGGCTTCGATCCCAACTCGCGGACCGAGACATACGCCGCGATCAGTCTGGAGGTCAACACCCGCCGGTGGGCGGGTGTCCCGTTCTTCCTGCGCACGGGCAAACGACTGGGTCGCAGGGTGACCGAGATCGCGGTGATCTTCAAACGGGCTCCGCATCTTCCCTTCGACCAAACCATGACCGAAGAACTGGGGCAGAACGCCTTGGTCATTCGGGTACAACCGGACGAGGGCATCACCACACGGTTCGGTTCCAAAGTGCCGGGCTCCGGTATGGAAGTACGCGACGTCAGTATGGAATTCAGCTACGGCGAGGCGTTCACCGAGTCCTCGCCCGAGGCCTACGAACGTTTGGTACTCGATGTGCTGCTCGGCGTGCCATCGCTGTTTCCGGTGAACGAGGAGGTGGAATTGTCCTGGCGCATTCTGGATCCGGCGCTTGCATACTGGGCGGCCGACGGCCGGCCAGAACCCTACGAGGCAGGCACCTGGGGTCCACCGTCCGCCGAGGAGATGCTTGCCCGCACCGGACGGGAATGGCGCCGACCGTGATCGTCGACATGCCTGGGACCAAGACCAGCAAAGTTACCAAACGCCTGGTGCAGTTGCGCGAGAGCTATGGCGTGATCACCATGGGCCGGGTCCTCACCCTCGTGGTGTGTACGCTCGACAGCTCCGACGCCGAGGAGGCGATCGATGCTGCGAACGACGCCAGCCGCGAGCACCCCTGTCGCGTCGTGGTACTCGCGCGAGGCGATCGGGAGGCCGCCACCGGGCTGGACGCGCAGATCCGCGTCGGCGGAGACGCCGGGGCTGCCGAGGTGATCGTGCTTCGGCTGCGCGGAGAGCTGGTCAACCACGAAAGCAGCGTGGTGATCCCGTTCCTGCTACCGGACACACCGGTGGTCGTGTGGTGGCCACGAGGCGCCCCGGAGTTCCCTTCCAAGGATTCGGTGGGGCGGCTGGCGACCCGTCGGATCACCGACGCCACCTTCGCCGACGATCCGCAGGCGGCGATCAAGAAGCGC
Source organism: Nocardia sp. CNY236 (assembly GCF_000482385.1). Lineage (GTDB taxonomy): Bacteria > Actinomycetota > Actinomycetes > Mycobacteriales > Mycobacteriaceae > Nocardia. Next base: position 194,700 of record NZ_AXVD01000004.1, on the reverse strand, counting down.
CTCGGCTCCTACGCCTCCGGCGACACCGATCTGGCCTGGAGCCGGATCACCTACTGGCGTGCGCTGTTGGCCGCGGCCATGGACGAACCACCGTTCGAACGGGTGGATTCGGTGACGATATCCGGGTTGCGTGATGAACCCGCGCTGGACATCCTGGCCGGTTGGCTGGCTGCCCGGCTGGGCTGCCCCGTACGCCGCCACACTGGAGCGCTACGGGTGGAGCTACACCGCCCGACGGTGTCGATCGCGATCGAGCGACCACAGACCGGACGCACAGCAACACTCGTGCGGACCGGCGACCCGGTACAGCGGGTGGCGCTCGCGCGCAGAGAAACCCGTGAATGCCTTGCCGAGGAACTCCGCAGGCTGGATGCCGACGACAGCTACGCAGAGGCATTGGCCGGACTCGAGAAGGTGATCTATGAGTGACGACACCCAGACCACGCTGCCCAGCGACGCCGTGGAGGTCCATGCGGACGCCGCGGAATTGGTCGCTGCCGCAGCAAGCCGCTTCGTCTCGGTGGTCACCGCCGCGCAGGCTGCGCGTGGCACGGCGTCGGTGGTGCTGACCGGCGGCGGCACGGGCATCGCCTTGCTGGAGAACGTCCGCCGGTTCCCCGGCGCCATCGATTGGTCCCGACTGGACTTCTTCTGGGGCGACGAGCGTTTCGTGCCCGCCGACGATCCCGAACGCAACGACCTGCAGGCCCGGCGGGCACTGCTCGATCATGTGCCGGTGGATCCCGCGCGGGTACACCCGGTGGCCGCCTCCGATGGTGAATACCCCGATCCGGTGGAGGCCGCAGCCCAGTATGCGACCGCCGTCCACGCGTATCTCACCGAACACGGCGCGTTCGATCTCCATCTGCTCGGCATGGGCGGCGAAGGGCACGTGAATTCCTTGTTCCCACACACCGACGCAGTGCGCGAACAACACGAACTCGTTGTCGCCGTGACGAACTCGCCGAAGCCGCCACCGGTGCGGGTGACCCTCACACTGCCCGCGGTCGCTCGGTCCCGACACGTCGTTCTGGTGGTCGGTGGCGCGGCCAAGGCCGACGCGGTTGCTGCGGCAATCGGTGGCGCAGCGGCGACGGACATCCCTGCGGCAGGTGCCGTAGGTACCCATTCCACCACCTGGCTACTCGATCAGGACGCAGCAGCTGCCCTGCGCTGACGATAGAGCCGCACCGCCTGGAAGAAATGGGTTCGAGGCTAAAACCGAGCGCCTATCGCCTTCCGGATCAGCATCCGAGCATCCTGTCCGGTCACGGACTGACCCGACAGGATATCGAATGTTTTGTGGTACACCTCGATCTCTCGCGGTTGGGTAATCGTCAATTCGGCCGTAACCGCCTCGACGGTTACCCTTCGTGCATCGTACATGACAAAGTTTGTCAGCTGCATCGGCAGTTCTGCGCCTATTGGCACAATCCCGAAACTGACACGAGGCAAAACTATAGTGGCAAGCAGTCGGTCCAATTGTCCCGCCATAACCGAATCATCACCCACCTTGTTGTACAAGGCTAGCTCGCCGATCAGGATGTGAAATCTGCGATCACCCTGATACAGAATTTGCTGTCGCTCCATCCTCTTCGAGACTCACTCATCGAGATCATTCGGTATACCATGAAATCCGATTGACCTTCGCAGAATCGCGTAAGCGTATTCTGCGGTTTGGAGGAGCCGAGACGTTCTCCGAGGTCTTCGCGTGCACTTTGAACCGAGTTGGTCACGAGTTAGGTTCGACCGGGTCGCCGGAAATATACTCGCGGTATGGTATGGCTAGACTCCAGAGTCGTTCTTTGATGCTCCGGCAATACTCCACAATACCGCAGTCGGTCGTGATTGCTGCACCAGCGGGCCTTCCCTCGTTGTCCAATAGATTGAAACCTACCTTTGCATCATCGAACAACCACCAATCATCCGAAGGAACCTCCCCAGCGAGATCACGAGCGAGATAGCGAATGTCTTCACCTGCTTCCACATTGCTATCTGTTATCGAAAGTAGCCAACGTTGGTAATCACTATGGGGCACGCTGACAACGCGAACCCGATTCACCGATACGCCACGACCGACCGTTTCTCGTATCAATACCGTCCATGGACGGATGCTGTAGTCCATGGATGGTACATCTCCATTCAGAAACCGCTGTAGGGATTCAGCTTCATCGGGGACATTGTAGGTGTCTCGAACTTCGAGGTGAAAAGCCTCCTTCTGGGCTTCCCGAAAAAGTTCGGGCCAAAGGCTAGGCTGCCTGAGTAGCACCGTAGTAAGCCCTCTCCGCCTTCGGCACCTCAATAGCAGTCTCGTAGGTTTCCATGCTCATCTGATCCAGCGTCTCACGGTCTGTGATCGGACGGCCAGACAGAAGGAAGGTGCCTCGACCCGCTACGCCCGACTCGGATTCACCCCGATCCCCAACACCCCACCATCCCACCAAAACTTCGGAACGAGCCTCACCATGCTTATCCATCTACGGTGATCGCCACGCATCGATCCGAGGCCACCGATAGGCCGCCGGAATGTGCGGGTGTAGGAGATGATCTCTGGGTGACCGAACAGACAGTGGAGCTGGACCGACGGTTCCGCAACGCCGTCGCCGGACTGGACGCGCGGCCGAAACCTCCAGCGAGCCGACCGGTGGTGCCCGGTAGCACAATGACCGGCGCGATGGGCTTGGCACTGTTCGAATCGCAAGCCACCAGTAGGCATCTCGACTTCGCGGCACGACGTCTGGGCAGTGCTCGACAGGGGTACTACAGCATCGGATCGTCCGGTCACGAGGGTAACGCTGTGTTGGCGTCGGCTCTGCGGATCAGCGACCCTGCTCTACTGCACTACCGATCAGCGGCATTTTTCGTGCACCGCGCCCACCGCGTACCCGGTCTCGATCCGATCCGAGACGTGTTGCTGGGCGTGGTCGCCGCGGCGGCGGACCCGATTTCCGGTGGCCGACACAAGGTGTTCGGTAGCGTGGCGGCGAACATCGTTCCGCAGACATCCACCATTGCATCGCACCTACCGCGCGCGGTGGGGCTGGCATTCGCGATCGACCGCGCGGCACGGTTGGGCCTGTCCAGCCCGTGGCCTTCGGATGCAGTGGTGCTGTGCAGTATGGGCGACGCTTCGGCGAACCACTCCACGGCAGCCGGGGCGGTCAATGCTGCCGTGCACACCGCTCACCAGGGGATTCCCATGCCGATCCTGTTCGTCTGTGAGGACAACGGCATCGGTATCAGCGTTCGCACACCGCCGGACTGGATCGAACGCGCTTTCGGCCATCGTCCCGGCCTGGCGTATTTCGGTGCGGATGGGTGCAATATCGTCGATACCCTCGCCGCAGCAGACGCCGCGGCTGTCTGGGTTCGCGAACGCCGTCGGCCGGCATTCCTCCACCTGCGCACCGTCCGTCTGCTCGGTCACGCCGGTTCCGACGTCGAATCCGCCTACCGGCGGCCGGCCGACATCACCGCCGACCTGCAGCGTGATCCCCTACTGACCACAGCGCGGCTGCTGGTCGAATCCGGCGTCGCCACGCCCGCCGACGTGCTCGACCGCTATACCGACCTGGGACGCCACGTCGCGGAGGTGGCCCAGGTCGTGAGTCGGGAGCCGAAACTCGATTCCGCCGCGGCGGTGGCCGCTGTGATCCCCCGGTCCCGTCCCGGTCCGGTGCGCGCCGACGTTCATCGATCCGGCCCACTACCGGCCGACGCGAAGCCGAGGCAGGGGACCCAGCCGGTGACCGGCCATCCGAAGGCCAGCTCGCCGGAGTCCTCGGTTCCCGTGCGCAGCCGCGACCCCCTTGCCGGTGGTGATCCGATGACTCTTGCCCAGGCGATCACCGTCACATTGGGTGACCTGCTGACCCGCGATGGCGATGTTCTCGTATTCGGCCAGGATGTCGGCCACAAGGGCGGAGTGTACGGCGTGACGAAGGGGCTGCAGAAGAGGTTCGGCGCGAGCCGCGTATTCGATACGCTCCTCGACGAGCAGAGCATCCTCGGTACCGCGCTCGGCGCTGCCCTGGCCGGGTTCGTGCCGATTCCGGAAATCCAATACCTGGCCTTTCTCCACAATGCCGCTGACCAGATCCGGGGTGAAGCAGCGACGTTGTCGTTCTTCTCCAATGGCCGCTACCAGAATCCGATGGTCGTGCGGATCGCGGGGTACGCCTACCAAAAAGGCTTCGGCGGTCACTTCCACAACGACAATTCGATCGCCGCGCTGCGCGATATCCCCGGCGTGGTGCTCGCCTCACCGTGCCGCGCCGACGACGCTGCGGCAATGCTCCGCACGTGCGTATCGGCTGCCCGAGTGGACGGGGTGGTCAGTCTGTTCCTGGAACCGATTGCCCTCTATCACACCCGAGATCTGCATGAGCCCGGCGACAATGGATGGCTCGCGCACGCATCGGACCCCGAGCATGTCGAGCTGGGCCGCGCACGCGTCTATGGAGACGGCACAGACCTGACCTTGGTCAGCTTCGCCAATGGAGTACCGCTGAGTCTGCGCGTGGCGCGACGGCTGGCGCGCCGCGGCGTGGGGGTTCGCGTACTGGATCTACGCTGGCTGGCACCCCTGCCGGTAGATGACCTCGTCCGGCACGCGCAGGCGAGCGGCCGGGTCGTGATCGTGGACGAGACTCGCCGATCCGGTGGCGTGTCCGAGTCCGTGTGCGCCGCCTTGGTCGACGCCGGATTCTCCGGACGATCGACCCGGGTCACCAGCGCAGACAGCTTCGTGCCACTCGGCCCGGCTGCCGATACCGTCCTGCTGGACGAGGTCCGGATCGAGGCTGCGGTAGACGAGCTGCTGGCGTAGCGGGGCGAGCGGTAGCCCCGCGATCTCGACGCCCACCGTCAGGGGAATCGATTCGGACACGACCGCGAGGCGATGGGGAACAGATGCGAAGGGGAATAGTGGAATGGCGGCTCGTGCACGACGGTGCGCAATCAGCAGCGAAAGGACAGAGCAATGACCACGGTGTCCATGCTCGGCGAGGTACGCCCGGAACATCAGCGCAGTGCCGATGGTGACCTGGTGCTGCTGCATTACCTGCGTTCTTTTCGCAAGCCCGTGCTCGAGGTGTGGTCGGCGGCCACCGAGCGCGATCGACTCGATCGCTGGCTGGGCGCTGCGTCCGGAGGCAACGGCAATATCACCATCGAACTGCTCGATGGCCCCATCGTCGGCCCGGTCGCAATTCGAGTCGACCACTGTCACGCGCCGCACGAACTGGTCGTGCACATCGACGGCTGTCTACTCGAACTGGGCATGCGTCAGGTCGGCGTGGTGACCACCATCGAACTGACTCGCCGCCACGTCTACGCCGTCGATGCGCGCGCCATCGGGCCGCGATGGCAGTACCTGCTCGACCGCTTCGCTGCATATCTCGACGGTCGGCCACTGCCGTCTTGGGCGGACTACCCCGAACTGGGGGAGGAATACCGGTAGGGATCATTTGGCCGGACCTCACACCGGGTGCATGGCCAGGTCACGCAGATGCGCGGTGATCAGCCTGTTCACTTCCGCGGTTCGTTCCAAGTGGACCAGATGCCCGGCATCGGGCACTTCGGTGACCGCCCGCAGGTCGATGACGTTCCCACGCATGACAGCAAGCGGATCCCGCCCGCTGAAGCCCTCCATGTCGGGATCTCGACTGCCATAGAGAAAATAGGACGGCACGGCGACTTTCGCATCCGCGTAGTCGGATGTGAGCTCCCAATTTCGGTCCAGACTGCGGTACCAGTTCAATCCACCGGTGAAACCGGTACGGTCGAAATCCTGCGCTATACAGTCCAGTTCGTCCTCACCGAGCCAACGCCACGGCAATGCGGGAGCGTGCGGCAGAACGTCGAGGTAGCCGACCCCTTCGGCTGGAAAACGCCAGGTGTCCAGGTAGTGATAGTCGGCACTCAGCGCGTAATAGATGCGAGCGAGAGACTCTCGCGGTCGTGCCCCGAGTTCCGCATCGGCAACGCCAGGGGTTTGAAAGTAGTGCAGGTGCAAAAAATGGCGAGCAGCGGCTTTCGCCCACAGGTGCGACGGAGCACGCGGGGGACGCGGCGTGAAGGGATTGTTCAGCACGATGACCCCGCCCACCCGGGCGGGGGCACGCAACGCCAACTCCCAGACCAGGGCGGCACCGAAGTCGAGTCCGACGAACACGGCTTGCTCTGCGCCGACATCGTCGAGCAACCCGAGCAGATCCGCACAGACAGCGCGATTGGTGTATTCCGTCGGGTCGGCTGGCACGTCGGTTCGTCCGTAGCCACGGAGGTCGGGCGCGAGGGCACGGTAACCGGCCGCCGCCACTGCGGACAGCTGGCGGTGCCAGATGTACCAGGTATGCGGGAATCCATGACAGAAAACGACTGGCGGCCCCTCCCCCTGCTCGGCGACATGCATGCGGATGCCATTCGTCGACACGAACCGATGCGTAGGCTCCACTGAACCCTCCGTAACTAGAACACGTTATCGTTTCACGGTAGTGTTCTGATTTCGTGAACGGAATACCCAATAAGCTCGACGGCAAGATCGCGGTGGTCACCGGTGCCAGCCGCGGCATCGGCAAGGGAATAGCGGTGGAGTTGGGCGCGGCCGGCGCAACGGTGTTCGTCACCGGGAGATCGGTGACCCCGGGGAAATTGCCCGGAACCGTCCATGCGACCGCCGCCGACATCGACGCAGCGGGCGGGGTGGGCATCCCCTTCGTGTGTGATCACCGCGACGACGACTCGGTGCGGCGCTTGTTCGAAATGATCTGCAGTGAGTACGGCAGGCTGGACGTCCTGGTGAACAACGTCTACAACTCCCCCGCCGCGGCCCGCTGGCTCGGCAAGCCGTTCTGGGAGGTCACACCGACCGCCTGGGACGAGACCTTCGATGTGGGCGTGCGATCCCACTATGTGGCCGGGGCCTTCGCCGCACCGTTGTTGATCCGATCGGGCGGGTTGATCGTCAATATCTCGTCTCCCGGGGCGAGCAGATACATGCACAATGCCGCGTACGGGGTGGCGAAGGCCGCGGTGGACCGACTCACCGCCGACATGGCACACGATCTGATCGATACCGAGGTGACCGTGGTGTCGCTCTGGCCTGGCATCGTCGATACCGAACTACTGCAACTGGTTCCGGCGGACACGGCCGGCCGTCGGATCGTCACGGTCCCCGGCGAGGGCAGGTTCGACCTGGCCCAAGCGCAGACTCCGCGGTTCTGCGGCCGTGCAGTCGTCGCGCTGGCCACCGATGTCGCACGCCGCGCTCGCACCGGGCTGCCGTGGCGAGTCGCCGACCTCGCCGTCGACTACGGCTTCACCGACATCGACGGTCGGGTCCCAGACGGCGATCGCTCCAACACCGACGACACCGTGCCGTAACGCTCAGCGACCGCGGGCGGTCACGCGAACTTGATCTCCAGACCGATCCCCAGGATGGCGATCAGCCAAATGAGACCGGTGAAGACGGTGATACGGTCGAGGTTCTTCTCCGCAACGGTGGAACCGGACAAACTGGACTGCACACCGCCGCCGAACAGGCTGGACAGGCCGCCTCCCTTGGCGCGGTGCAGCAGCACCAGCAGCACCAGCAGCACGCTGGTGACGATCAGGAGGATATCCAGGAACATCCGCATGCCGGATAGTCTAAGCGGTCGCCGGGGCCGCGCCACATCAGGCACTCGCCCCGGTGCGTCCGCCGAGCACCCGGTGTGTGCGTATGGCACTTCCCCGATCATTGCCGGCTGCCAGGCCCCCGGCAGGCCGAGGCGACCTGGGACTGCCCAGCGGTCACCGTCGGTACCATCGGCTCATGGCGGTACGCATCACACTATTGGGTCCGATTGTCCTGTTCGCCTGCGGTGTGATCGCCGGATGCTCGGCCGACACCCCGGATTCGGGTGCCGACGAACCGAACCCCATGGGCCGCACTTTTGTCTCCGTGGAGGTCGATGGCACGCCGATTCCCGGTGGCGGACCGATGACCATCGGTTTCACCGACGATCGGATCGTCGCGGACGCCGGCTGCAACACCCTCAACGGCGCCGTCGACATGGGCGACCATCTGGTACGGGTTTCCGGCGTGTCCACCACCTTGATGGGCTGCCCCACCGAGCGCGAAGGCGCCGACGAATGGCTCAACGGCCTGCTGAGCGCCGAGCCCCGGTGGCAACTGGACGGGGCCACACTCACACTGCACGGCACGGATCGAACCGTGATCTTGGTCGACAAGAAACGCGCCCAGCCGGACAAGCCCATCCAAGGCACACAGTGGCAGGTCACCGCACTGAGCACCGACAACGCCGAAATCCGCGCACGGGTCATCGAGGAGGTGCGGCCAACGCTGCTCATCGCCGAGGACGGCAGCATCTCCGGCACGACCGGGTGTAATCGGATGTTCGGACGCGCCGACACGTCCCCCGCCGACGGCGCCGGACCTGATCTGTCCGCTACAGAGATCACCTTTCACATCACCACGACAGAGATGGCATGCCCACCGGAGGTGATGGACCTCGAGCAGGCAGTCCTGCGCGCGTTGGACGGCACGACCACAGCCACGGTGGACGCCGACACCCTCACCCTGCGCAACGCCAATGGCGCGGGCCTGGTCCTGCGTGCACGCTGACCGCCGAACGGGATGCTCTCGCATGAAACGGTGGCCCGGTATCGCCGCATGCGATACCGGGCCACCGCTCGGTGCCGACTCAGCTCATGGAAGCGGCCCGCCCGCGGCAATCGCGGACAAGGTCGCGAACTCATCGGCCTTGATCGATGCGCCGCCGACCAGCGCGCCGTCGATGTCGGTCTGGGCGACCAGTTCCCCGACGTTCTTGGCGTTGACCGATCCGCCGTAGAGCACCCGGCTCTCAGCAGCTACGTCGGGTGAGGCGAGCTGCGCCAACTCGCCGCGGATCGCGCCGCAAACCTCCTGGGCGTCGGCCGGGGTGGCGACCTTGCCGGTACCTATCGCCCACACCGGCTCATAGGCGATCACGATTCGCGAGATCTCCTGCGCCGTAAGTCCTTTCAGCGATCCTCGCAGCTGCTCGAGATTGTGGACGACATGCGTGTGCGCCTCCCGAACGTTCAGGCCCTCCCCGATGCACACGATCGGGGTGATCCCATACTTCAGCGCCTGCTTGACCTTCGCCGATACTGTGGCGTCGTCCTCGTTGTGGTACTGCCGGCGTTCGGAGTGCCCGACCACGACGAAGGTGCACCCCAATTTGGCGAGCATGCTTGCGCTGACCTCGCCGGTATAGGCGCCCGATTCATGTACCGAGACATCCTGCCCGCCATAGCCGAGCAGGAGCTTGTCTCCTTCCACCAATGTCTGCACGCTGCGAAGATCGGTGAACGGCGCGAGCACCACCACGTCCACCTTCTCGAAATACTTCTCCGGCAGCGCGAAGGCGATCTTCTGAACCAGGGCGATGGCCTCGAGATGGTTGAGGTTCATCTTCCAGTTGCCCGCGATCAACGGTTTCCGTGCCATGCTCAATCCTCCAACACCGCGATACCAGGCAGTTCCTTGCCTTCGAGGTATTCCAGCGACGCACCGCCACCGGTGGATATGTGGGTGAAGCCATCCTCCGGCAGGGACAGCGCCCGTACGGCCGCCGCCGAGTCCCCACCGCCGACGACAGTGAACGCACCCTTACCCGTGGCGGTCACGATCGCCTCGGCGACTCCACGGGTACCCGCAGCGAACTTGTCGAATTCGAACACGCCCATCGGACCGTTCCAGAACACCGTTCGGGCTTCGGTCAGCAGCGCCGTGAAACGGTCCACCGATTCGGGCCCCACATCCAAACCCAGCCAACCATCGGGGATCCCCTCGGCTGGGACCACCCTCGACTCGGCATCCGCCGCGAACGCGTCGGCCACGACGATGTCACGCGGCAGGTGGATGACATCGGCGTACTGCTCGAGCAGCCGACGACAGGTCGGCACCATCTCGTCCTGCAGCAGCGAGGCTCCCACGGCAAGGCCCTGAGCTGCCAGGAAGGTGAAACACATCCCACCACCGATGACCAGAGTGTCCACACGCGGCGCCAGCGCCTCGATGACCGCGAGCTTGTCGGAGACCTTCGAGCCGCCGAGAACGACGGCATAGGGCCGGTCCGGGTTCCGGGTGAGCCGCGCCAGTACCTCGGCCTCCTCCGCCACCAATGTCCCAGCACAATGCGGCAACAATCGGGCCACGTCGTACACCGACGCCTGCCTGCGGTGCACGACGCCGAAGCCATCCGAGACGAACGCACCGTCATCGCCGACCAGGTCGACCAGCGCCGCAGCGAGCTTTCCGCGTTCGGCGTCGTCCTTGCTGGTCTCGCGTGGATCGAAACGGACGTTCTCCAACATCAGCACGTCGCCCTCGGTGAGGCCCTCCGACCGCGCAAGCGCGTCCTGGCCGACGACATCACCGGCCAACTGCACATTGCGACCCAATTCCTCGGCGAGCCGCTCGGCGACCGGCGCAAGGGACAGCGCCGGGTCCGGCGCACCGTGGGGACGACCGAGATGAGCGGCCACGATGACCTTGGCTCCGGCATCGGACAACGCCTGGATCGTGGGCACAGAAGCGACGATCCGGCCGGCATCGACGATCTTTCCGTCATCGAGCGGGACGTTCAGGTCGGAGCGCACGAGAACGCCGCGACCATCGACTCCGTCATCGAGCAGGTCCGCGAGTGTCTTGACAGACATAGGCGTCACAGAGACTTACCGACGAGGCCGATGAGATCGGCGAGGCGGTTGGAGTAACCCCACTCGTTGTCATACCAGGACACGACCTTGACCTGACCGTCGATCAGCTTGGTCAGTGGTGCGTCGTAGATCGATGAGGCCGGGTCGGTGACGATGTCACTGGAGACGATCGGGTCGCTGTTGTATTTCAGAATGCCTTTCATCGGGCCTTCGGCGGCTGCCCGGTAGGCGGCATCGATCTCGTCGAGCGTGGCCGGCGTACGCAGGGTCGCGGTCAGGTCGGTCACCGAACCCGTCGGGACCGGAACGCGCAGCGCATAGCCGTCCAACTTGCCCTGCAGGTCCGGCAGCACGAGCCCGATAGCCTTGGCGGCGCCGGTACCGGTGGGCACGATGTTCAGTGCCGCGGCGCGGGCGCGACGCAGGTCGCTGTGTGGACCGTCCTGCAGATTCTGGTCCTGGGTGTAGGCGTGGATGGTGGTCATCAAGCCGCGCTCGATGCCGAACGCATCATTGAGCACCTTGGCGAGCGGACCGAGGCAATTGGTGGTGCACGACGCGTTCGAGATGATGTTCTGGCTGCCGTCGTACTGGTCGTCGTTGACCCCCATCACAATGGTGATGTCCTCGCCCTTGGCAGGGGCGGAAATGACCACTTTCTTCGCACCGCCGGCGAGGTGCCCCTTCGCCTTGGTGGCATCGGTGAAGATACCCGTCGATTCGACGACCACGTCCACGCCGAGATCGCCCCACGGCAAGGCGGACGGACCCTCTTTGATCGCCAGTGCTGTGATCCGCTGGTCACCCACCACGATCGTGTCGTCGCCGTCGAGCGACACCTCCTGCGGCAATCGACCCAGGATCGAGTCGTACTTGAGCAGGGTCGCGAGGGTCGCGTTGTCGGTGAGGTCGTTGACCGCGACAATCTCGATATCGGTGGTGCCCAGCGCCTTCTGCGCCTCCACCGCCCGGAAGAAATTACGTCCGATACGACCGAAGCCGTTGATACCTACCCGGACAGTCACGTTATCGCTCCTCAGCTTTCCAGCGGATCGTTCCGATGCCTACTCACACTAACGCCATACAGCCGGCCGTCCGACACGCGCCTGGCATTCGAACGAGCAGGCTTCCTGGTCACGAGCAGGTTCGGTCGGACCTTCCACACCCGATCGCAACGAGACGGGCGCGATCGGTTCAGGCCTCGTCGAGCAGTTCTGCCGTGACAGCGGATTCGGTGTCGGGCACCCCGAGTTCTTTGGCTCGCCGATCGGCCATCGACAACAGTCGCCGTATTCGGCCGGCCACTGCGTCTTTCGTCATCGGCGGATCGGCGAGCTGCCCCAGTTCCTCCAGCGACGCCTGCCGGTGTTGCACACGCAGCCTCCCCGCGGCAGCGAGATGGTCGGGCACATCGCCATCGAGAATCTCCAACGCGCGTTCCACTCTGGCCGCGGCGGCAACCGCTGCGCGCGCCGACCGACGCAGGTTCGCGTCGTCGAAGTTCGCCAGCCGGTTCGCGGTCGCGCGCACCTCACGGCGCAGCCGGCGCTCCTCCCAGACCATCCGGGTGCCATGGGCACCCATCCTGGTCAGGAGTGCGCCGATCGCCTCACCATCACGCACCACGACCCGGTCGGTCCCACGGACCTCACGAGCCTTCGCCGCGATGCCGAGCCGCCGGGCCGCACCGACCAGCGCCAGCGCCGCCTCGGGACCCGGACAGCTGACCTCGAGGGCCGAGGAGCGCCCGGGTTCGGTCAGCGAACCGTGCGCGAGAAACGCACCCCGCCACGCGGCTTCGGCGTCGGCAATGCTGCCGCCGACCACCTGCGCAGGTAGGCCACGCACCGGCCGTCCCCGAACGTCGAGCAAACCGGTCTGGCGCGCCAATGCTTCGCCTTCCTTCGAAACACGCACGACATACCGTGAGGTCTTGCGTAATCCGCCCGCACTGAGCACATGCACGTCGGAGCCGTAGCCGTAGAGTTCGAAGATCTCCCGACGCAGCCGGCGCGCAATGGATCCCATGTCCACCTCGGCCTCGACGATCACCCGGCCGCTGACGATATGCAGGCCACCGGCGAACCGCAGCAGCGCCGACAGTTCCGCTTTCCGGGAACTGACCTGCGACACCATGAGCCTGCTCAATTCGTCTTTCACATCGGCTGTCATCGCCACGAGACGCGCTCCTTTCCACCCAACCCGGAACGCACATCCTGACCCATGTGCCGTCCCTCGACTCGAAGCCCTGTCATATGCGGCCGAGGTTGCCGGATCACCTGATCCAGAGCGGCGGCAAGCTTTCCGGGATGATGCCGACCCGTTCCCCCTTCGGCGACATCGAAAAAGGTTACCCGCGCTCGTAATTGTTCGGCAGCCCTGGCCACATGTTCCCGCTCGCGCCCCTCCGGAACGGATCCGGAGTCCACCAATACTTCATCGACGACGAATTCTGGTGCGTGCTGGGACAGTACATGCAAATGCCGCTCCGCGGAGAACCCGGCGGTCTCCCCCGGCTCCGCAGCGAGATTCAGCACGAGGATTCTACGCGCCCTGGTGTACACCAGGGCCTCACGCAGTTCGGGTACGAGCACATGCGGAATCACGCTGGTGAACCATGACCCGGGGCCCAGTACGACGACATCGGCGTGCTCGATGGCCGCCGTCGCCTCCGCACTGGCCGGCGGATCGGAGGGGATCAGTCGAACTCGCCTGACCTGACCCGGTGTGGTCGCAATCGCGACTTGACCGCGAATACATCGACTGACCCGAGGGTCTGCTTCGAGCCCGGACACATCCGCCTCGATCTCGAGCGCGATCGGCGACATCGGTAGGACACGTCCGGTGATATGCAGCATTCGGGCGACTTCGTCGAGCGCGGCGACCGGGTCGCCGAGCACTTCGGTGAGTCCTGCCAAGATCAGATTTCCTACCGAGTGCCCGGCCAGGGCACCGGTGCCGCCGAAACGATGCTGGATGGTGTGCGTCCAGACCCCGTCGGCATCCGCGGCCAGGGCGGTCAGCGCCATTCGTAGGTCGCCCGGTGGCAGTACTCCCAACTCGGCGCGAAGCCGACCAGAGGAACCGCCGTCGTCGGCGACGGTCACTACCGCGCAGATCTTCCTGGTCAGCCGGCGCACCGCGGTCAGCGTCGCATACAAGCCATGCCCACCGCCCAGTGCGACGATGCCAGGGTTGGATTCCCAGCCGGTCATTCGCGCCCCAGGTCTCGATGCACCACCCGGACCACGTCGGCGGCGTCGTCGAACCGGCCGGTGGTCTCACTCATCGATGCGCCTAGCGCCTCCGCTATCGCGACGCTTCGGTGCTTGCCTCCGGTGCAGCCCACCGCGACCGTCATGTATCGCTTCCCCTCTTGGCGGTAGCCGTTCGTCGTCAACTCGACCAGGTGGTGGCAGGTCCGCAGGTAGTCGTCCGCGCCAGGACGCGACAGTACGTAGTCGCGGACCTCTGTGTGCTGGCCTGTCTGTTCTCGCAACTGCGGTATCCAATGCGGATTGGGTAGAAAACGCACATCGAACATCATGTCGGCATCGAGCGGAACGCCGTACTTGAATCCGAAGGACTGCACGGTCAACTGCAGCGCGCTCGCTGTACCTCCGCCGTATGCCTCCTCCAATTTGCGATGCAATTGGTGGATGGACAACGCGGTGGTATCGATCACGAGATCCGCCGCGGCCTTCACCACCGCGAGGCGCACCCGTTCGGCGGCTATGCCCGCCGACAATGTGCCATCCTTGCTCTCGCTCTGCAGTGGATGCCGCCGCCGGGCATACCCGAAGCGACGGATCAGGACGTCGTCGGACGCTTCCAAGAACAAGATCCGGGCGCGCGCGCCCAGGTCCCGCAATTGCTTGGTAACCGCTGAGAGGTCGCCAGTGAAGAACCGGCTGCGTACGTCCATGACCACGGCGAGACGACGGATCGGGGGCTTCGCCGCGGATCCGAGTTCGACCATGCGACCGAACAATTCCGGCGGCAAATTGTCGGCTACGTACCATCCCAGATCCTCGAGCACCCGGGCCGCCGTCCCGCGACCCGCGCCCGAGAGTCCGGTCACGATCACGACTTCGACCTGCGATTTCGCTCCGCTTCGAGAGCTGCGCGAGCGCGCTCGCCCCGCATTCGGCGGCGAGCTGTCCGCACTGCTGTTCGATTCGACGCGTGTCATGTCCCACCGGATCCGTCTCTGGAGTGCCTTTCGATCATCGCGCACAGTTGTCGATATCGGGCGCAGACACACAACGTACGCGAAACCGAAACATCCGGTGCGGGTACTACTGGGAACGGAGTGCGGTCAGGACCGCCTTCGCAGTTGCCACACCGATGCCGGGAACCTCGGTGATCTGCTCGACTGTGGCCTCCTTCAACTTGGCCACCGATCCGAAATGGGTGACCAGCGCGGTCCGGCGTGTCGTGCCGAGACCCGGCACCGAGTCCAATACCGATGCGGTCATCCGGCGCGATCGCTTCTTGCGATGAAACGCGATGGCGAAACGATGCGCTTCGTCACGCACTCGCTGTAGCAGATAGAGGGCCTCGCTGTTGCGCGGCAGGATCGTCGGTTCGCTCTCACCCGGTACCCATACCTCTTCGAGTCGTTTGGCCAGGCCGATCACCGCGATATCGGTCACGCCCAGATCATCGAGGGTTTCGGCGGCCGCGGCCACCTGGGGCGCCCCGCCGTCGACGACGAAAAGATTGGGCGGGTAGGCGAATGCGCGCGGGCGGCCGGTGCGCGGATCGATTCCTGGGCCCGCGGCGGCGCCGTCGTACGCGTCGTGGTCACCGGCGGCGATGTCGCCGGCGATGTCGTCGGCGGCGATGTCGCCGGCGATGGTCGCATCACGCTCGCGGCGCAATCGGAGAAACCGGCGGCGAGTGACCTCGGCGATGCTACCGACGTCGTCGGACCGGCCTTCGCCGGCCGCTTCCTTGATGGTGTAGTGGCGGTACTCGGACTTGCGCGCGAGACCATCTTCGAAGACCACCAGCGAGGCGACCACATCGGTTCCCTGGACGTGGCTGACATCCACACACTCGATGCGCAATGGCGCGGTGTCGAGGTCCAGCGCGTCCTGAATATCCTGCAATGCTTGCGATCTCGACGTGAGATCACTGGCCCGCCGGAGCTTGTGTTGCGCCAGCGCCTCGGTCGCGTTGCGCCGCACGGTCTCGGCCAGTGCTTTCTTGTCCCCGCGCTGCGGCACCCGCACACGCACGGTCGAACCTCGCAGCGTCGACAGCCAGTGCTGGACCTGCTCCACATCACGGGGCAGCTCGGGTACCAGCACTTCGCGCGGCACCACGGCAGCGGGCTGCACATCGGGGCCCTGATCGGCCACTGCGACCTGCTCACCGTAGAACTGAGTGAGAAACTGCTCGACCAAGGCTGCGAGTTGACCGCCGGTCCGAGGGACGTCGACAGCGTCGCCCGACTTGTCGACCACCCAGCCACGCTGACCGCGAACTCGACCATCGCGCACGTGGAATATCTGCACCGCCGCCTCCAGCTCGTCCATCGCAAAGGCGATCACATCCGCGTCGGTGCCCGTACCGAGCACAACGGCCTGCTTCTCCAGTGCGCGACGCAACGCTTGCACATCGTCGCGCAACCGAGCGGCTGCCTCGAAGTCCAGATCGTCGGCAGCGGTGTGCATGCGACGTTCCAATTCTCGAACCAATCGGTCGGTACGTCCCGAGAGGAAGTCGCAGAAATCGTCCACGATTCGGCGGTGCTCCTCGGGTCCGAGCCGACCGACGCAGGGCGCAGAGCACTTGTCGATATAGCCGAGCAGACATGGACGTCCGATCTGGCTGTGCCGCTGGAAGACTCCGTTCGAGCAGGTACGCGCGGGAAACACCCGCAGCAGCAGGTCGAGGGTCTCGCGAATCGCCCACGCGTGCGCATAGGGCCCGAAGTACCGTACCCCCTTTCGTCGGGCGCCACGGTAGACGAACAGCCGCGGGAACTGCTCGTTCAGCGTGACTGCGAGCACCGGGTAGGACTTGTCGTCCCGATAACGGACGTTGAAACGCGGATCGAACTCCTTGATCCAGTTGTATTCCAGCTGCAGCGCCTCCACCTCGGTGGACACGACCGTCCATTCAACGCTCGCGGCCGTGGTGACCATCTGCCTGGTACGAGGGTGCAAGCTCGCCACATCGGCGAAATAGGAATTCAGCCTGCTACGCAGGCTCTTGGCCTTACCGACGTAGATGACCTGCCGATGGGCGTCCCGGAACTTGTAGACACCTGGTTCGACGGGGATCGTGCCCGGCGCGGGCCGGTACGTCGCTGGATCTGCCACCGGTCCAGCCTATCCACCGGGGCCGACAATGCCGCCGGGCCGCGCGTCCCTGGCAGGCTTCGACGAGCCGGGGCGGGTGTCTGCGAGACCGTAGCGTCCCAAGGCGTTCAGCAACGCATCCTGTCGTTCGACGGTGGGCAACGCATCCACTCGAGCAAAGCTGCAGCCCAGTGCGGTGACCGCCCCGTCCACCGCGACACTGTCACCGATCATCAGCGCCGCCTCGGCGCGCACGCCGAGCGTGTCCAGTGCGGAACGAAAGATCTGCGGGTCCGGCTTCTTCAGCCCTACCTCGTAGGACAGCGTGAATTCGCACACCAGGCGATCCCAGGCGCGCGCCGCGAACGACGGACGAATGTCGAACGGAACATTACTGACGACAGCAACCGGAATGCCGTGTTCGCCACAACGTTTCAAGGCAGCCCCGGTATCGGGATAGGGCGTCCACTGCAGTGGGTCCACCAGTCGGGCGTACAGACGTTCGGCTTGCTCGTCAGTGGGCACGCCCGACCTGCGCAACACTTCGACCGTGGCCATTCGGTGCCATTCCGGGTCGAGGTCACGATTCTCCCAGGTGTATTGCATCTGGGCATCGAGCGCTACGCTGTGCTCGACCGACGCTGTCATTCGCCGAACGATCTCGACCTTCTCGCGCACCTCGAACGGCCGGCCACCGGGGCGAGTGAAGTCGGCCGACCAGGATTCGTCGTACTCCAGCCGGAACAGGGTCCCGGAGAAGTCGAACAACACCGCTTCGATCGCCACCACGCCAGCCTACCCAGCGGGTCGGTAGCCGAGCCCAGTTCACGCTTCCGGTCGGTCCGATCGCCTACCGCGGTCACCGACGATCAGGTCGCACCCGCGTACTTCGCGCCCATCTCGCGCAATCGCGCCATCGCCTGGGCCGCGTGGTCCTTGTCATTGGACCGGATGGCCAACATCGGGACATAGTCGTCGTTCACCAACTCCAGACGCGCCCAGGACTTTCGGTCCGGAAACGACACGCCACTGATGAGTTCCCAGGAGAACAGTGTGTCACCCAAGACATTGCGCACCGACACCCCGCGCGCGCCGGCTCGCACCCTCGGCCTGGTCAACGACAATACTGCCGCCGCACCGAGCAAACCGATTCCGATCACAGAGACCTGGTCCACGACCCGAAAGTGGACTCCTGTCCAACCACTGCGCAATCCGATTCCGCCCACAGTGAACATGGTCACGAGCAGTATCGCCACGATCCACGCGGTCCGCACCGCGCGCCGCGGATGGACCTCGAACTCCCAGTCGGGGGCCTGCGCCCCGACCGAGTCCGCATTCCTCCCGAACACACTACCGCTGGCCATTGCTAGGCGGGCTGCCGCAGGGCGCGCAATGTCAGAGCCGCATCCAGCGCTGCGGCCGCCGCTTGCTCACCTTTGTTCTCCGATGAGTCGGGCAGCCCGGCGCGATCCAACGCCTGTTGCTCGCTGTGAGTCGTCAATACCCCATTTGCGACCGGAGTGCCCGCATCCAACGAAACGCGGGTCAGTCCTGCGGTCACCGCATCGCACACGTACTCGAAATGCGGAGTGTCCCCACGAATCACCACGCCGAGCGCCACCACCGCGTCGTGAGACTTGGCCAGTTCCTGAGCCACGACCGGAAGCTCCATGGCGCCCGCGCAGCGCACGACGGTGACGCGCTCGACCCCAGCATCCTTGGCCACCCGCTCGGCATTGGCGACCAGGGTGTCGCAGATCTGGGTATGCCAGCGCGACGCGACGATCCCCAGCCTGAGATCCCTCGCGTCCGCCAGGGCGAAGGTCGGCACCCCGGTACCGCTCATCGATGTCCACCTTTCCGGTCTGCTGACAGCTCAGCGTGCCGTCTCACCGAGATCCAGTTCATCGAGTCCGATCAGGTCATGACCCATCCGGTCCCGTTTGGTGCGCAGGTAGCGCAGGTTTTCCGCATTGGCGCGCAACGGCATCGGCACACGCTCGGTAATCCGCAGACCATAGCCGTCCAGGCCGACTCGCTTGGCCGGGTTGTTGGTGAGCAACCGCATGGAGCGAACACCGAGGTCGACCAAGATCTGGGCGCCGGTGCCATAGTCGCGGGCGTCCGCGGGCAACCCCAACTTCAGATTCGCATCGACCGTATCGTGACCGGAATCCTGCAGTTGGTAGGCCTGCAGCTTGTGCATCAAACCGATGCCCCGCCCTTCGTGACCCCGCATGTACAGCACCACGCCGCGGCCCTCGGCGGCGACCATCTCCAACGCGGCATCCAACTGTGGACCGCAGTCGCAGCGCAAGGAACCGAAGACGTCGCCGGTCAAGCACTCCGAATGCACCCGAACGAGGATGTCCTCGCCGTCATCGATATCGCCGCGCACCAGTGCGACATGCTCGACCTCGTCGTAGATGCTCTGGTAGCCGACGGCCTTGTATTCACCGTGCGCTGTAGGGATGCGCGCCTCGGCGACCCGCACCACATGCTTCTCGTGTTTGCGCCGCCACGCGATCATCTCGGCAATGGAGATCAAAGCGAGCTCGTGCTCGTCGGCGAAGACACGCAACTCCTCGGTGCGCGCCATGTGACCCTCGTCCTTCTGACTGACGATCTCACAGATCACACCCGCCGGCCGCAGCCCGGCCATCCGCGCAAGGTCCACAGCCGCCTCGGTGTGCCCGGGACGGCGTAGCACACCGCCGTCCTTGGCACGCAACGGCACAACGTGACCAGGCCGGGTGAAATCGTCGGCCTTCGCCAGAGAGTCGGCCAACAACCGCATGGTCGTGGCACGGTCGGCGGCGGAGATCCCCGTGGTGATCCCCTCGCGCGCATCCACCGAAACGGTGTAGGCGGTGCCGTGCTTGTCTTGGTTCTGCGCGTACATCGGCGGAAGACCGAGCCGATCGCAGTCGTCGCCCAGCAGCGGTACACAGATATAGCCGGAGGTATAGCGAATCATGAAGGCGACCAGCTCCGGGGTGGCCTTCTCCGCGGCAAAGATGAGGTCGCCCTCGTTCTCGCGGTCCTCGTCGTCGACGACCACGACCGCCTTACCGGCGGCGATATCGGCGACTGCGCGCTCGATGCTGTCGAACCTGGTCACGTCAACTGTGCTCCATCTCGAAAAGGGTGCCCTACCACAGTACTGTGCGCGATTCGTCCCGGTTGCGGCGCGGCAGGTTCACCACCGCCCCGCAGCCCGAAGCCGTGGATGACGACGAACCGCGCACCCGACATCGGTCAGCCGCGTTGCCGAAGCCGCTCGACATACTTGGCGATCACATCGACTTCCAGGTTCACCGTAGCCCCGACGCCGGCCGCACCCAGAGTGGTCAGCGCCAGCGTGGTGGGGATCAGGGACACCTCGAACCAGTCCCGACCAGCGGTTTCGCCAGGCTCCTCCGAGACGCCCAGACCGGACACCGTCAGCGAGATGCCATCGACGGTGATCGAACCCTTGTGCACGACGTAGCGGGCGAGATTTCCCGGCAGGGAGATCCGAACCACCTCCCAGTTCTCGGAAGGCGTTCGCGAAAGCACCACGCCGGTGCCGTCGACGTGCCCCTGGACCAGGTGCCCACCGAGTCTGCTGTGCAATGCGGCCGCACGCTCCAGGTTCACTGCGGCGCCTATGTTCAACCCGCCGAGACTCGACCGCTCGAGCGTCTCGGCCATGACGTCGACGGTGAACGCGTCGCCGCCGACCACCTCGACAACTGTCAGACACACCCCGTTCACCGCGATCGAATCTCCATGTCGGGCATCAGAGGTCACCAGCCCACCCCTGATCGTCAGTCGCGCCGCATCGGCCAACTGTTCGCTGGCGACGATCTCGCCGAGTTCCTCGACGATGCCTGTGAACATTCGCCCTGACTCCCTGCTTGTCGCATCGTTGTCGTGCTCACTGCCGAGCCACGCAGCGGAGCACTTCGGTTCCGCGCCCTGCCACCCTAGCGGCAGCGAGTCCACGCAGCCGGACCGTCCCGGTCGAGTGATCATCGCAGGCGACCTTCACGACAGACCATGTATACGTTTCAGGTCACGCATGTCTACATTTCTGGTCACGCCATGTCCACATTTCTGGTCACGACGGCGGAGCCGGACCCACTCGCGCCCGAAGGGAACACTCAGTGCGTGCGAACCGCCGCGGCCTGCCCACGCAATGTCTGGACGGTGGCCGCAGGATCAGCGGTGTTGTAGACCGCCGACCCGGCAACGAAGCAGTCGACCCCGGCCTCCGCAGCCGCCTCGATGGTGTCGGCATTGATGCCGCCGTCGATTTCGACCAACAGCTGTAGTTCACCGGAATCGACCAGGTTGCGCACCGTGCGCGCTTTCGCCAGAACTCGTGGAATGAACGACTGCCCGCCGAAACCCGGCTCCACGCTCATCACGAGCAATGTATCGAACTCACGCAGGATCTCCAGGTACGGTTCGATCGGGGTGTCGGGTTTCACCGAAAGCCCAGCCTTGGCGCCCGCGGCGCGGATATCGCGCGCGACGGCAATCGGATCGTCGGCCGCCTCCACATGGAATGTCACGTTGTACGCACCCGCTTCGGCGTACGTCGGCGCCCAGCGACCGGGGTCTTCGATCATCAGATGGCAGTCCAGCGGAATTTCGGTCACTTTCAGCAAACTCTGGACCACCGGCAGACCGATTGTGAGGTTCGGTACGAAGTGCGCATCCATCACATCGATGTGCAACCAGTCGGCCCCGGTTACGGCCTGCGCCTCGTCGGCAAGATGGGCGAAGTCGGCGGACAGGATGGACGGCGCGATCATCGGCGCTGCCGGACGCGGGTAACTCGAATGGGGCACAACGCGGCAGTGTAGCCCGCGCGAGGGTTGTCCTGCTCAGGAGTGGGTAGCCTGCATAGGGTGACCAATATTTCGGCGGAACAGGGGCTCTGCAGCACCCCGGTGGACATTCGGGTGGCCGCGTCGGTGACACAGCTGCCCATCGTGCGTGGGCTCGCCGAAACCCTCGTCCTACTCAGCGATTTCACGCTGGACGAAGTAGCCGACATCCGGCTGGCCGTCGACGAGGCCTGCTCGACACTGATTGCCGTTGCCGCCCCGGAGACCAGCCTCAACTGTCGATTCTCCGTCGGAATCAGCGAACTTCTCGTCCGGGTCGAAGGCATTGCGGCGAAGCCCGGGTTGCCCGACCAACGCAGCTTCGGCTGGCACGTCCTTCGGACCCTCACCGATACGGTGAACACGGCGCAGGACTCGTTCGATACCACAGTGTCCGGATATCCGACAACGGTGGAGTTCCGTCGGATCCGGGGGAAGGCGTAGTGGCAGACGAAGACGCCGTATTCGACTCCCAGCGCGACGATGCCGACACCTTGACCACCTCGGACACGGCTGCCGACAGCGACTCCCTCGAGGCCGACAACGCCGTCGCTGGATACGACGATGTCGGATTGCTCTTCCAACAGCTCGCTGCCAGCGAAGCCGGGTCACCAGAGCGCGCGACCCTCCGCGCGGACCTGATCAGCCGCTGCATTCCCCTCGCCGATCACATCGCCCGAAAATTCAGCGGACGGGGCGAGCCGTTCGACGACCTGACTCAGGTGGCACGAGTCGGTTTGGTCCACGCGGTGGACCGCTTCGACGTCGAGCGTGGATCCAACTTCCTGTCCTTCGCCGTGCCGACCATCATGGGTGAGGTCCGCCGCTACTTCCGCGACAACACATGGGCAATGCGCGTGCCGAGAAGGATCAAGGAAACCCACCTGCGCATCGGTGCGGCCATGGACTCGCTGTCGCAGACGCTCGGGCGCTCGCCGACCGCCAAAGAGATCGCTGCGAAGCTGGAGGTGGATCCGGACGAGGTCACCCAAGCCGTCATCGCAGGCAACGCCTATCAGCCCAGTTCGATCGACGCCGCCGCCCTCGGCCGCGACACCGACGCCTCGTTGCTGGACACCCTCGGCGAGGAAGAATCCCAATTCGACAGGGTCGAAGAATATGTCGCGATCCGGCCACTGCTGGCCGGCCTGCCCGAACGGGAACGGCGTATCCTCACGATGCGGTTTTTCGAATCGATGACCCAGACCCAGATCGCGCAGCATATGGGCATCTCCCAGATGCACGTCTCCCGGATTCTATCGAAAACCCTTGCCCGCCTGCGTGAACAATCCAGTCGGGAATGACGACGATGCGGCCACAGCTCAGCGTGGCTTGCGTAGCGCAGCGAGAAACATCGCGTCGGTGCCGTGCCGGTGTGGCCACAACTGGGCTCCTGGCCCGTCCCCGAGATCCACGACCCCGGGGAGTAGATCGCGGGCATCCAGTTGTTCGACGCCCAATCGGCGGGCGGCGTCACCGACAACCGACACGGTCTCCGATAGGTGCGGCGAGCACGTGGAGTACACCACGACACCGCCCGGACGCAACAGGTCCCACGCGGCGGCGAGCAGTTCGCGCTGCAAGACGACCAGCTCGCGCAGATCCGACGGCGTGCGGCGCCAGCGTGCTTCGGGCCTGCGGCGCAGTGCGCCGAGACCCGAGCACGGCGCATCCACCAGGACGCGATCGTATCCCGCGGTCAAACCACTGGCACGACCATCGACGACATGGACCTCGACCGGGAGATCGCGCACAGCGCTACGAACCAGTTCGGCACGGTGCTCAGCAGGCTCGATCGCGTCCACCCGGAAGCCGTCGATCGCGGCGATCGCCCCGAGCAATGCCGCCTTGCCACCCGGTCCAGCACACAGATCGAGCCAACGGCCTCGATCCGGTCCGTCGAGCTCGGCTCGGGTCAGCGCAAGCGCGACCAATTGGCTACCTTCGTCCTGGACTGCAGCCATCCGCTCGCGTACCGGTTCGAGCGCACCGGGGTCACCCCCGTCCATGTAGACCGCGTATGGTGACCAGCGACCTTCCTCGCCGCCGGTCACCAAGGCGAGTTCCTCCGCGGTGATGTCGCCGGGCCTGGCCACCAGGTGTACCGATGGACGGGCGTCGTCCGCGGCCAGCAAGTCGCGCAGTTCGCTCGCACGGGCTCCGAGCGCATCGCTGAACGCCTGCGCAATCCACACCGGGTGTGCGAACTCGAAAGCCACCCGCCCCACCGGATCCGTGGGGGCGAGTGCCTCGATCCATTGCTCGGTGGTTCGTTCACTCGCTCGCCGAAGCACCGCATTGACGAAGCCGGCCTTACCCGAGCCGAATTCGGCGCGCACCATCGCCACCGAGGTATCGACCGCTGCATGTGCGCCGACCCTGGTGCGCAACAACTGATAGACGCCCAAGCGCAGCACATCCAACAACGGCCCATCGATCGCCTCGATCGATCTGCCCGCGCCCTCCGCGATCACCTCGTCGAGCAGTCCGAGCGTCCGACAGGCACCGTAGACGAGTTCGGTCGCCAGCGCTGCATCCCGGCCGGAGACTCCTCGCTGCCGTAGCATCGCCGGCAAGGCGAGATTGGCATAGGCATCGCGCTCGCGCACCGCGCGCAGGACATCCCGCGCCACCGAGCGCGCCGGATCGAACGATTCCCGAGGTGCTGCCATCGATCCCCGGCGAGCCGGACGCTGAGCATCGGGGCGGTTCTTGCGGCCGGACGTCGAACGTCGGTGCGGTGTGCGCCCATTGTCGGCGCCACGCTTGTCGTGCGCGGCGCTCACAGCGCCATCACGCCCGGCTGCAGACGAGCGCCTCGAGCCCAGTCGAGCGCGGCCATCGGTCGCTTGCCCTGCGCCTGAACGCGACCGAGCCGCACCGCAGTCGTGGCGGTGCCGATATGGACACCCGACCTGCGGACGTCGACCACCGCTTGGGGCAACACGTCGTCCACCATCTCGACCGGACCGAGTTTCAGCCGAGTGCCCTGAACCTCGGTCCAGGCTCCCGGCGCCGGGGTGAGGGCGCGAATACGCCGGTCGATCGCCAACGCCGGCTGATCCCACCGAATGCGTGCGGCCGCGGCATCGACCTTGGGGGCGTAGGACACCCCCTCGGTGGACTGGGCTACCGAGGACACCGTGCCGTCCTCCAATCCATCCAGCGTTGCTTCCAACAGCCGAGCGCCACTGTCGGCCAACCGGTGCAGTACCGCGCCCGTGGTATCGGTGACCGCGATCTTCTCGGTCACCGTGCCGAATACCGGCCCGGTGTCCAGTCCGGCCTCGATCCGGAAGGTCGATGCCCCGGTGATCTCGTCACCGGCATCGATCGCCGCCTGCACCGGTGCGGCGCCGCGCCAGGCGGGCAACAGCGAGAAGTGCAGGTTGATCCAGCCGAATCGAGGAATATCGAGCAGCGGTTCGGGTAGGAGTGCGCCGTAGGCAACCACAGGACAGCAGTCCGGGGCCAGATCGACGAGTTGCGCGACGAATTCCGGTTCCGCTGGCCGCCGAGGCGTGAGCACCGCGACGCCGAGTTCGTCGGCCAACCTGCCGACCGGTGACCGAGTCACTCTCCGGCCGCGTCCGGACGCAGCGTCCGGACGGGTGACCACAGCGATCACCTCATGTCGCGTAGAGCGCAGCAGACGCTGCAGCGAGGGAAGGGCCGGTTCCGGGGTGCCGGCGAAGACCACGCGCATCAGCGAGCCGATCCCAACGGATTGGGCCGAGCCCCACCGCTCATCGAACGCGCGGGTCGAGAAGTCGATCCCGCAGCGAACCAGTCGGATTCGCGAATGACTCGCATCGCTTCCTTACGCTGTGCCGGATCGAGACGATCGATGAACAGTACCCCGTCCACATGATCGGTCTCGTGCTGCACACATCGAGCCAGCAACCCCTCCGCCTCGAATGCGATCGCAGTACCGTCGACGCTCATGCCGGACACACGTACGCGCTGTGCCCGTCGGGTGTCGTAGCGCAGACCGGGAATCGACAGGCAGCCTTCCGGGCCGACCTGTTGCTCCTCACCGACGGCCTCCCAGTGCGGA
This sequence comes from Nocardia sp. CNY236, assembly GCF_000482385.1. Lineage (GTDB taxonomy): Bacteria > Actinomycetota > Actinomycetes > Mycobacteriales > Mycobacteriaceae > Nocardia. Next base: position 168,742 of record NZ_AXVD01000004.1, on the reverse strand, counting down.
TTCACAACATGTCCAGCGGCGTCGGCGGTGTCGTAGACGAACACTCGCAGCCCGACCCCGATCTGTGGCGCCGCCATACCGACACCGCCATCGTCGTGCATGGTCTCGGTCAAATCCGTGACCACCTGTCGCAGATCGGAGCCGAACGTGGTGACCTCTGCCGCGCGGGCGCGCAGGATGGGGTCGCCGAACAGGCGAACGGGCTGAATGGTCACTGTCGGCTCCCGATAGCAAACGAACACGGTCGCCTCATTCTAGTAATACTCTGGCGAAATTCCTGACCCACCAGCCAACAGCTGATACAACTCCTATGCGGACCGGGCGGGGTGCCGATCCCTCCGCCCGGCCGCCCACCATCACGACTACTTCCGGTCGCGGCCAGCTGGCAACGCGAGCGCAAGCGCTGCGACGCCGAGCATGGTTGCAGCCAGCACGAAGAACACTCGACTGTAGGCGCTGCCCAGAGCCGCCGCCTCTGATGTGGGTGTGGCTGCGACGGTGACCAGCACCGCCAATCCGAGCGCGCCGCCGACCTGTCGGGCGGTGTTGATCAATCCCGACGCCGCACCCGCATCGGTGGTCGAGACTCCGGATGTGGCGGCCGTGGTGATCGGGGTGTTGAGTAGCCCGTTGCCGATACTGAAGACGATTGCCGGGCCGAAGATCCCGGTCAGATACGCACTGTCCGCTGTCAGTTGCGCTTGCCACACGAACCCCGCCGCTGCCAGCACCGAGCCCACCGCAATCACGATCCGGCCGTCGATCAGGCGCATCAACCAGGGAGTTACTCGGGCACCGACCACTATTGCCACCACGGTGTGCGGCAGGAAGGCCACCCCGGTCTGCGCCGGGCTGTAGCCGAGCACGTTCTGCATCGACAAGGTGAGAAAGAACCACATGGGAAACAGACACGCCCCGACCAGCAGCATGGTCAGATTGCCCAGCGACACCGACCGCATCTCGAACAATCGCAACGGGATCAAGGGCGAAACCGCGAACCGGGACTCCACCATCGCAAACGCGCCCAACAATACGACGCCGAGGACGATCCCGATGATCGTCGCCGTGGAGGTCCACCCGGTGTCGGCAGCTTCGGCGATCCCGAACGTCAGCACACCCAGTCCCGCCGTCGCCAGCACGGCTCCGGTTGCATCCAACCGCGGGCGTGTCCTCCCCGGCCGGTCGGCAAGCACGTGACGCACGGTCAACAGCCCGGCCACGACCCCGATCGGAACATTGATCAACAGGATGGAACGCCACGACAGGTACTCGGTGAGTACGCCCCCGATGAGGTTGCCCGCTGTGCCACCCGCAATGCCCACCGCGGTCCATGTCGCCAATGCCTTGGTCCGAGTCGGCCCTTCCGGGAAGGTCGCCGTCAGGAATGTCAGCGTGGCAGGAGCCAGCACCGCTGCTCCCAATCCCTGCCCGGCCCGCGCGGCGACCAGCGTAGCGGCGGAATTCGCCAGTCCGCCGACGAGACTCGCGCCGCAGAACATGACCAGGCCACTGAGAAACACCCTGCGACGGCCGTACAGGTCCGCCAACCGCCCACCTAACAGCAAGAACCCAGCGAACGCCAGGAGGTAGGCATTGACGACCCACTGCTGGCCGACCTGGTCGAACTGGAGGGCGTCCCGAATCGACGGCAGTGCGACGTTCACCACCGAGATGTCGAGCACCACCATGAACTGCGCGGCGCACACCACGGCCAGTACGACCCCGCTCGCAGTGGCGCCTGTGCGCTCGGTACCGACGTCGTCAGCGGTCTCGTGGCGCACCATTCCTGCCTCCAATTTGATACGTTCGTATTGGATACGTTCGTATCAGGCTACAAGCAGGACGGAGATCGACCGGCCACCGGTGGCGAGAATCACCACATCCGGGTTCGAAGGAGTGCAGCTGCGAAGGCGGGCGCCCGAAAGGGCGGATCGGATCAGGAATTCCCGGCGATGACCACTTCCGGAATACCAGTGCCGAGCGGCACCGGCCGACACACGGGCTCTGGGTTGTTCGGATCGAGCACGGTGAGTAGCAGCTGCTGCACGAACGGGTCGTACACCATGTGGAAGTGCCCAGTGAGGTTGACCGGGCACATGTCTTGCAGGACGATATTGCGCGCCCCGGGACCTCTCAGTGCGATGTTGTCGAATGGTTGAATCATTTCGTCCACCCGACTGCCGACAGTCACGTACTGCACACCCGGGACGGTATCGCCGCCAGCATTGAGATCGAGCATGATCGGTGACCCGGCTGCCTGCTGGACTGCCGCGAGCGAAGTCACCTCGGCGACCGCCGGCAAAGCACCCGGAATCGCCGCGGCGATCGGCACCAACCCATACATCACGCCACCGTAGCTGGGCGAGGCCAGGCCGACCCACCGCCCGACCTTCGGGCCGCCACCGAGCTTGTTGACGTAATAACGCGTCACGGTGGCGCCTTGGGAGAACCCCACCAGATCCACCTTGCTCGCCCCGGTGGCCGCGAGTACCCGGTCGACGAACGCACCCACCTGGTGGGCGCTCATCACCAGATCCTCGGTGCCGTAACTGTCGGCACCCGGCGCGCCGCCGTAGTTCGGCGCGAACACGCAGAACCCGGCCGCGGCCAGCTGCGGCCCGATCACCGACCAATCGGAGTAGGCCGTGGAATCGGTCCCATGTGCGAGCACAATCGGTCGGGGATGCTCAGCGCTGGGCACACACTCGAAATCGTTGGTGCCCATCGGGGTCGAATTCGGATGACCGGTCTGATACCGCGCAGCAGCCAAATGATCGGACTGCGGCGGACCGGCATTCGTCGGCACGTCGACTGGGCGGAAATCGACCGGCTCGGCCGCACTCGTACCGGATCCCAGAGCGGTAGCCGCGGTCAACAGTCCCGCTAGCATCAGACTCCAGAATCGTGTATTTCTTTCGAGTGTCGATCTATTCCGCTGCCACATAGCACCATAGTCTGGCCTACAGACGCCGAATCCTGAAAGCATTCGACGAATTGCACTGTTCACAGCCGCGGAGTCGGCTAGCCGATATCGATCGGGTCGATCTGGACACGCAGCGGAGCATCGGAACGGTGGGTACTGCGTACCGCGCGAGCAGCACGCAGAGCGTGTGACAGAGCCGAACCTTTGCCGCGCCCGACCCGTAAGAGCATGCGTTCGACCACAACGGGCGAATCACCGGAAGAGAAGGGCCTGCGCGCGCTGTCCGGCAATGGCACCGGGCCGAGCCTGTCGACGGCGCCGGGAAGGTCCGCCGCGGCGAGCAATTCGGCGATGGCTTCGGCCGGGCCATCGATCGCGGCCAGACGCACCGCGGGTGGAAACCCCACCTCCGCGCGCGCGGCGACCTCGGCGCGCGCGGCACCCACCGGATCCCAACGGACCAGCGCTTGCACAGTCGGAAGCGACGGCTCGGCCACGACGACGACCTGCCCGCGTGTCCGGACCAGCGCGGCGGCCGCCATCCAGCGGCGTAGCGCGTCTTCTGCGGCCCGCAGGTCCGCACGACCGAGCAATGCCCAACCATCGAGCAACAGCGCGACACCGTATCCACCCGCGACCACCGGTTCGGCGCCCACCGTCGCGACAACCACCTGGGGTCCCGGATCGACACTGTCGAGCACCGCACCACCACTGGACGCACGGATCGGCACGTTCGCAAACGCACGACCCAGTTCTTCGGCCGTGCGCGCAGCACCGATCACCATGGCTCGCAACGCGCGCGACCCGCAGGCGGAGCAGCTGAACCTGGTCTCGGTGACACCGCACCACCGACATGTCGGACTCCGAGATTCTGCGGTGGCCGACCGTGCGTCGGCTTCGGAAGCCGATTCACGCGCCGTCGACACCGCCAGCGGCCCGTGGCAATGCCGGCACCGTGCGGGCGTGCGGCATCGGGCACAGGCCAGTGCGGGGATGTAGCCGCGGCGTGGAACCTGCACCAAGACCGGGACTCCATCCTGCAGTGCGGCTCGGGCTGCAGCGAATGCAACCCCAGGAATCCGGACCGCGCGCGCGACCGGGTCACGTTCGAGCGCGATATCGCTGTCGCCGGGGGCGCTGATCCTGGGCACGGCCCGACGGAGCACGACGCGGTCGGCTACCAGATCGTGCGCCCACCCGGAATCCACCAGCGCCTGAACTTCTGCTGTCCGTGCGAAACCCGCTGCCACAAACGCCGCCCCGAGCTCATGTGCCCGCAACAGCGCAACGTCTCGCGCATGCGGGTAGGGCGCGCGCGGTTCGGCGTAACTGTCGTCGCCATCGTCCCAGAGGGTGATCAGTCCGAGATTCGCCACAGGCGCGAAAACTGCGCTGCGCGTACCGACGACCACCCGCGCCGACCCACGCAGCACCGCAAGCCACCGCCGGTACCTGGCCGCGGGACCGAGATTGGCGCTGAGGCCAACGACCGAATCACCCATCAGCCGAACGCATTCGGCCAACACCCGGTCGAGGTCCCGCTGGTCCGGAACCATGATGATCGCGCCGCGTCCCTCCCGAGCCGTGACGGCCGCAAGTTCGGCCAGCCGCTGCGGCCAGTCCTCGTCCGGTAGAGCTTGCCATGCGGCCCGAGCACCTCTACCCAGCGCGAGCGCGCGGATGAGCGCGCTGCCGTGCACGTAGCGCTCCCACGCGCCGAAATTCACCTCGTCTGGCGGTGTCGACCGACGAACCGATCCACGCCCGGTACCCCTGGGCGCCGACTTCCCGGACACGCGAGACTCGGTGCGGGCATGTCGGGGCGGGATGGCCAGGCGTAACACATCGGCACGGGTACCTGCGTACCGCCCGGCAACCATGGCCGCCAGTTCGAGGATGTCCGGCGTCAGCACCTGCTCGCCCGACACGACGCGCTCCAATGCGACCAACGTGCCGTGGTGGTCGCTACGCGCAAGCCGTTCGAGGAGATAGCCATCGACCAGGCGACCCGCGAAACGCACCCGCACGCGCACTCCGGGCTGAGCCAGCTCGTCCCACTCGGCCGGCACCGCGTAGTCGAAATCCCGGTCGAGGTGTGCCGGGGACAGCAATGGAAGCACGCGTGCAACCGGACGTTCAACAGCTGTCGAGCCCGCGGCCGGATGGTCCGGCGGGGTGGGGGCGGGACTGGCCGCCGCGGGTTCGGTCACTCCGCCGCGATCGAGTCAGAGGCCGATTGCGGCGCGCAGCTTGTCCGCACGATCGGTACGCTCCCACGGCAGGTCGAGGTCGGTACGCCCGAAATGACCGTATGCTGCAGTCGGTGCATATATCGGACGCAGCAGGTCGAGGTCGCGAATGATCGCACCGGGGCGCAGGTCGAACACCTCTGCGATCGCGGCCGAGATACGTGCCGGATCCACTCGCTCGGTACCGAAGGTCTCGACGAACAAGCCGACCGGGGCCGCCTTTCCGATGGCATAGGCCACCTGGACCTCGACCCGCTCGGCCAGTTCGGCCGCGACCACATTCTTCGCGACCCACCGCATGGCATAGGCGGCCGAACGATCCACCTTCGACGGGTCCTTGCCGGAGAAGGCGCCGCCGCCGTGACGGGCCATACCGCCGTAGGTGTCGACGATCACCTTGCGGCCGGTCAGACCGGCATCGCCCATCGGACCGCCGAGAACGAATTTGCCGGTCGGGTTGACCAGCAACCGGACTTCCGAGGTGTCCAGACTGGGAACTTCCAGGTCCGCCAGCACCACGTCGACGACTTTTTCGCGGATATCCGGAGCGAGCAGATTGTCCAGGTCGATATCTGCGGCGTGCTGCGTGGACAGGACAACGGTATCGAGGCGCACCGGGCGGTCACGGTCGTACTCGATGGTGACCTGGGTCTTGCCGTCGGGACGCAGATAGGGCAACACTCCCGACTTGCGCACCTCGGTCAGCCGACGCGACAGCCGATGCGCGAGCGCGATCGGCAGTGGCATCAGCTCGCGGGTGTCGGTGGTGGCATAGCCGAACATCAAACCTTGGTCACCGGCGCCTTGCTTTTCGATCTCGTCGTCGGACCCGCCGACGCGCGCCTCGTGTGAGGTGTCCACGCCCTGGGCGATGTCCGGCGACTGTGCACCGATGGCAATGTTCACGCCGCACGAATTGCCGTCGAAACCCTTTGCCGACGAGTCGTATCCGATTTCCAGGACCTTCTCCCGCACGATGCGTGGTATGTCGGCATAGGCCGAGGTGGTGACCTCGCCGGCGACATGGACCTGGCCGGTGGTGACGAGGGTTTCCACCGCAACCCGACTGTGCGGATCTTCCGCCAACAGGGCGTCGAGGATGGAATCGCTGATGGCATCGCAGATCTTGTCCGGATGTCCTTCGGTCACGGACTCACTGGTGAAAAGCCGGCTGCCGGAAGTGCGCACAGTTCTTCCCTCTCCCTCAACGGGTTACTCGTATCGGCTTGCGCCAGTAACGCCGAGCCGCTACCGCGCAACCCACCTATTTCACACTATTCCCTAACCGTCGACACAGCGAACCGCGCCGACCGTAGCCGAGTCCCTGGCACCGCCACGCGAGCTCGACTTTCGATGGTGGCGCCATCGACCCATCGGCTGGCAGTTCCAGCGACAGCGTGCGGCCCGCCTAATCGGCGACGCACCGCAGGCTCAACCCGACAACGCACTCAACCCAACAACGCACTCAACGCATCCAGCACCCGACTTGCCAGCAATGCTTTCGAGCCATGATCCAGCGCCTGCACGGTGCCGTCCGATCCGAGCAGCCAGCCATCGTTGGTGTCCACTTCGAACGCCTTACCCTCACCCACCGCATTGACCACCAAGAGATCGCAGCCCTTACGGTCGAGCTTGGCTCGTGCGTGGGTCAGAACGTCGCCGTGTTCGTCGCCGGTCTCGGCAGCGAAGCCGACGATAGCGGTGCCCTGCAGCTGACCATCGCGCCGCGCCTGGACCAACCCGGCGAGGATGTCGTCGGTCTTGGTCAGCCCGATCACGTCGGGCTCGCCAGCGCCCTTCTTGATCTTTGCCGTGGCCACATTGGTCGGCCGGAAATCGGCGACAGCGGCCGCCATGATCACCGCGTCGGCACCGACCGCGTGCTTGTCCACAGCGGTCTTCAACTGTTCTGCAGTAGTGATGTGCATCAAGTCGACGGCAGCGGGAGCGGCCATCTCGATCGTGTTGCCAGCGATCAGCGTGACCTGGGCGCCGCGTTGGGCCGCGACCCGCGCGAGCGCGTACCCTTGCTTACCGGAACTGCGGTTACCGAGAAACCGCACCGGATCGAGAGGTTCTCTGGTCCCACCTGCGGTCACCACGATTCTACGGCCAGCCAGATCGCGTGGGATCGCATCGGCGCGTTCGAGCAGCAACGATGCGAGCCCGAAGATCTCCTCGGGCTCGGGCAGCCGTCCGGGACCGGTATCGGCGCCGGTCAGCCGACCCGCAGCCGGCTCCATCACGATCGCGCCCAGAGCTCTCAGCGTGGCGACATTACGCACGGTTGCCGGATGCTCCCACATCTCGGTGTGCATCGCCGGGGCGAACAGAATCGGGCATCGGGCCGTCAGCAATGTGGCAGTGAGCAGATCGTCGGCCCGGCCGGCCGCGGCACGCGCCATGAGGTCGGCCGTCGCCGGCGCAATGACCACCAAGTCCGCCTCCTGCCCCAGCCGCACGTGCGGAACCTCGGGCACATCGGCAAAGACGCCGGTGTGGACCGGGTTCCCGGACAGTGCTTCGAAGGTCGCGGTGCCGACGAACCGCAATGCCGACTCGGTCGGGATCACCCGAACGTCATGTCCGGTCTCGGTGAAGCGCCGGATCAACGAACACGCCTTGTAGGCCGCGATCCCGCCGCCCACACCGACGACGATCCGAGTGGTCACTGTGCCTCCGGCATGGTCGTAGTCACGGCGAATCCGGGTCGCTTCACTCGCCTTCGGAATGCTCGAGTAGGTCGGCGTGGATCTCGCGCAACGCTACCGACAACGGCTTCTCCTGCAGGCCCGGCTCGACCAGCGGCCCGACGTATTCGAGGATGCCGTCACCGAGCTGGTTGTAGTAGTCGTTGATCTGACGGGCGCGCTTGGCCGAGTAGATGACCAGGGCGTATTTGGACGAGGTGCGCTCGAGCAGTTCGTCGATCGGCGGGTTTGTGAGGCCGACCGGGGTGTCATAGGCGGGCGCGTTCTTGGTGTCCATGCTGCTCACTAGGGGCACTCCTGCAGTATCGGATGGCGCATGAGCGAGGGACCCCGCACACATGATCGTGCAACCTGCCTTCACGGGCCCTGATCACTCATGCACACGTAGGGTCACGAACTCGAATTTGTGCTAACAAACAACGATACCAACTGCTCGCAGGCGCTGGTCACCTCGTCGTTCACAATGACGATGTCGAACTCGTCACAAGCGGCCAGCTCGGTTCTGGCAGTCTCCAACCGGCGCTCGATGGCTTCGGCCGACTCGGTACCGCGAGTACGCAATCGTGCCACCAATTCGTCCCAACTCGGCGGGGCGAGGAACACCAAAATCGCGTCCGGGATCGCGCGTCGCACCGAGCGCGCGCCTTCGAGATCCACTTCGACCAGCACCGGAAGACCTTCGGACAGCGCAGCGCGCACCGGGCCGGCGGGAGTACCCGAACGCTGCAGGCCCCCGTGGATTTCCGCCCATTCGAGAAGCTCACCCGCCGCGATCATCGCGTCGAACTGCGCGCGGGTGACGAAACGATAGTCCAGGCCGTCGACTTCCCCGGGTCGCGGATCCCGCGTCGTTGCCGACACGCTGAAAACCAACTCGGGCAGTCGCTCGCGGACGCAGCGGACCACCGTGGACTTACCCACGGCCGAGGGGCCGACCAGCACAACCAGTCGACCCTTCTGCGTGTGTTCGACCACCGCTGTCGTCAGGCGTCGAAATCGAACCGGGCCAACAGCGCCTTGCGCTGCCGATCGCCGAGCCCGCGCAACCGACGGGTCGGGGCGATCTCCAACTCGCTCATGATTTCCGCTGCCTTGACCTTGCCCACCTTCGGCAGGGCCTCCAGCAGCGCCGACACCTTCATCTTGCCGAGAATCTCGTCGGTTTCGGCGTCGGTGAGGACCTGCTTCAGATTGGTGCCGCCACGCTTCAGGCGCTCCTTGAGCTCCGCCCGAGCGCGGCGAGCGGCAGCCGCCTTCTCCAAAGCAGCGGCGCGCTGCTCGTCAGTCAGCTGGGGAAGGGCCACGGTTCCTCCGTCTCATCGTTCAGTGCATCAACTGCTGCCGGTAACCCGGCAGTCTCAGCGACCGTACCCACGCCGTGCGTCGATTGCGAACCCACCCCCCAGGTCAGCGCATGATTCCGCAAGCGGTCGGGGCGTGAGCGCCCCAAGACGGGTCCCAGCGGCGCGACGGAGCGCCGCGTCGTGGCGAATCGCCGAAACACCCCGTCACCAGGGGTTATCGACAAATCGAGTAGTCGCGGAACAGCCGCCGGGCCACAACACACCACGGCGGACGGGCCGCAGCTGCCCTACCAGGAACTTTCTCGGATTTTTCCGCGTGTCGCCCGCATCACGCGCGTGTCGGACCTCATCCGGGCCCACCGTCGGTGCGACCGTAGAACGCCTGTGTGCGCTCGAGAGCTTCGCCGTTGATCCCCCGATGACCAGCCACCGCCGAAACCGGCGCACACGCGCGATCAGAGGCTGATACGGACCACGTCTGCACGCACATTTGCACATACGGGCAGCGGATCGTCGAACGCCGCGGCCGACGGTCGGGCCTCGGCGGTCAGTTCTGGAGAAACGCCAGTCAGTTCTGGAGAAACGCGAAGCCGTCCTGGAGTTCGCGCACCATGGCCCGCAGCGCCGGTACACCGGGACCCACCTGCAGGACCTCCCGCGAAACGGTCGGCACCGCCGAGGCCAGCATCGACTCCGGGAGCAGGCCACGGATCGTATCGGGACCACCGCCTTGAGCGCCGACACCGGGCATGAGGATCGGACCGCCGAGTGCGGACAGGTCCGGCGCCTGGGTCAGCGTGGCGCCCACCACCACGCCCACCGAACCGAACTCGCTGTCGTGCTCGGTCGCCCGATTACACGCCGCAACCTCGTCGACCATCATCTGCGCGACCGTACGCCCATCGGAAGCAGCGGCGTGCTGCACCTGTCGCCCTTCGGGATTCGACGTGGCTGCGAGCACGAAGACGCCGCGATCGTTGACCCGTGCGCGTGTCAGGGCCGGTGCCAACGACCCGAATCCCAGGTACGGCGAGACCGTCACCGCGTCCGAACCGAGCGGACCGTCGGCCAGCCAGGTGTGCGCATAGGCGTCCATGGTGGACCCGATGTCGCCACGCTTGGCATCAGCGACTACCAGGGTCCCCGAGGCACGCAGGGCGCCGATCGCGTCCTCCAGCACCGCTATGCCACCGGAACCGTAGGCCTCGAAAAAGGCGACCTGGGGTTTGACCAATGCGACACGACCCTCGAACGCCGACACACAGATCTCGGCGAACTGCGCGAGCCCGGCCACATCCTCGGTCAGCCCCCACGATCGCACCAAATTCGGGTGCGGATCGATGCCGACGCAGACCGGGCCGAGGCGTTGCATCGCCCGACGCAGTCGGCTGCCGAACGTCGTCATGTCCGACACCCCGCTACGCGACCAAGGCCATTCATGTCCGCAACATCGACTGTCATCCCCGCAACACCGAGTGAAGCTCCTGCAAAGAGCGCACGCCGACTCCGCCGTCGATGCTGGCCTCGATGCCCTGAACCGCCGCCGCAGCGCCCTGCACAGTGGTGATGCATGGAATGTTCACGCCGACTGCCGCGCTGCGGATCTCATAACCGTCCACCCGAGGACCGGAGTTGCCGTACGGGGTGTTGAATACCATGTCGATTTCACCGTCACGGATCTGGTCCACAACCGAGGGCAGCGAACTGTCGGTCCCATCCGCGTGATCGGGGTCGGAGTGCTTGCGTACCCGCTCGCACGAAATGCCGTTTCTGCGTAGCATCTCCGCTGTTCCGTCGGTGGCAAGGATCCGGAAACCCAGATCATGGAGCCGTTTCACCGGGAAGACCATCGCGCGCTTGTCCCGGTTGGCGATCGATACGAATACGGTGCCCTCGGTCGGTAGTGAGCCGTACGCTGCAGTCTGACTCTTGGCGAAGGCAGCGCCGAAATCAGCGTCGATGCCCATCACCTCACCGGTGGACTTCATCTCCGGCGACAACAACGAGTCCACCCCACCGCCATCGGGGCGACGGAACCGGTGGAACGGCAGCACGGCCTCCTTGACGGCGACCGGAGCCTCCAGAGCGACGTGGCCACCATCGCCCTCGCTCGGCAACATGCCTTCTTTGCGCAGCTCTGCAATGGTGGCGCCGAGCATGATCCGGGCAGCAGCCTTGGCCAAGGGCACGGCGGTGGCTTTGGACACGAACGGAACCGTACGACTGGCCCGCGGATTGGCCTCCAGTACATACAGGACGTCGTCCTTGAGCGCATACTGCACGTTCAGTAGGCCCCGCACGCCGATTCCCTCGGCCAACGCGGCGGTGGAACGACGCACTGCCGCGATATCACTGCGGCCCAGAGTGATCGGCGGCAGCGCGCACGCGGAGTCGCCCGAGTGGATCCCCGCCTCTTCGATGTGTTCCATCACGCCGCCGAGATATACCTCGTCGCCGTCGCACAACGCGTCGACGTCGATCTCGATCGCGTCCTCCAGGAACCGGTCGACCAACACCGGATGCTCCGGACTGAGCTCGGTCGCCCGCGAGATGTAGCTCGCCAGTGACTTCTCGTCGTAGACGATCTCCATACCGCGTCCACCGAGCACATACGACGGTCGCACCAACACCGGATAGCCGATGTCCGTGGCGATCTTCTCGGCCTGCGCGAAGGTGGTGGCCGTCCCGTACTTCGGAGCGGGAAGCCCGGCGCCGACCAGCACGTCACCGAACTCGGCTCGGTCCTCGGCCAAGTCGATGGCCGCCGCGCTGGTGCCGACCACCGGCACCCCCGCCTCGGTCAGCTGCTGCGCGAGCCCGAGTGGGGTTTGGCCACCCAATTGGACGATGACGCCGGCGACGGCGCCGGACTCACATTCGGCGTGATAGACCTCGAGTACATCTTCGAAGGTGAGCGGCTCGAAGTAGAGACGATCGGCAGTGTCGTAGTCGGTGGAAACGGTCTCGGGGTTGCAATTGACCATCACCGTCTCGTAGCCGGCTTGCGACAGGGTCTGTGCGGCGTGCACACACGAGTAGTCGAACTCGATGCCTTGGCCGATCCGATTGGGGCCGGAGCCGAGGATGATCACCTTCTCCAGCGTGCGTTGCGGCGCGACCTCCGACTCGGCCGCGGGGTCGAGCTCGTAGGCCGAGTAGTGGTAGGGGGTCTTGGCCTCGAATTCGGCAGCACACGTGTCGACAGTCTTGTAGACCGGGCGGACACCGAGCCGATGCCGCAGTGCGCGCACACCGCGCTCTCCCGCCAGCTCGGGGCGCAGCGCGGCCAATTGGCGATCGGACAGTCCGTGATGCTTGGCCCGACGCAGCAGTGGCTCGTCGAGCACGGGTGCATCGAGGATTTCGCGACGCAAATCCACCAGGCCTGCCACTTCGGCGACGAACCACGGGTCGATGCCCGACGCGGCGGCAACGTCCTCGACACTCGCCCCGTGCCGCAGCGCGCGCTCGACCTGATAGATCCGCCCCTCGGTCGGAGTACGCAGGTCGTCGAGGATGGCCTGTGGGTCGGTCCACTCTCCATCGTCACGCGTCCAGAACCCGACCGACCTGGTCTCCAACGAACGCAACGCTTTGCCCAATGCCTCGGCGAAGTTGCGTCCGAGCGCCATCGCCTCCCCCACCGATTTCATGGTGGTGGTCAACGTCGGATCGGCGCCGGGGAACTTCTCGAACGCGAATCGTGGCGCCTTGACCACGACGTAGTCCAGCGTCGGCTCGAAGCACGCCGGCGTTTCCTTGGTGATGTCGTTGACGATCTCGTCGAGTGTGTACCCGATGGCAAGCTTGGCGGCGATCTTCGCTATAGGGAAGCCGGTTGCTTTGGAAGCCAGCGCAGACGAGCGTGAGACGCGCGGGTTCATTTCGATGACGATCAGGCGACCGTCACGCGGGTTCACCGCGAACTGGATGTTGCAGCCGCCGGTGTCGACGCCGACCTGGCGCAGGATGGCAATACCGAGATCGCGTAGCTTCTGGTACTCGCGGTCGGTGAGCGTCATCGCCGGGGCGACGGTGACCGAATCACCGGTGTGTACGCCCATCGGGTCGACGTTTTCGATCGAGCAGACCACCACGACGTTGTCGCGCCCGTCGCGCATCAGCTCGAGTTCGTATTCTTTCCAGCCGAGAATCGACTCCTCGATCAGCACGTTCGCGGTCGGTGAGGCCGCCAACCCGCCCCCGGCGATGCGGAGCAGGTCTTCGTCGTCGTAGGCCATGCCGGAACCGAGACCGCCCATGGTGAACGACGGTCGGACGACCACCGGGAAACCGAGGTCGGCGACGGTCTCGCGAACCTCGTCCATGGTGGAGCACACGCGCGAGCGCGCGCACTCCCCACCCACCTCGGCCACGATGTCCTTGAACTTCTGCCGATCCTCGCCGCGCTGGATGGCGTCGAAATCCGCGCCGATCAGTTCCACGCCGTACCGCGCCAGAACACCGCGCTCGTGCAGCGCGACCGCAGCGTTCAGTGCGGTCTGGCCGCCGAGCGTGGCCAGGATGGCGTGAGGACGTTCCTTCTCGATGACCTTCTCCACGAACTCCGGCGTGATCGGCTCGATGTAGGTCGAGTCGGCGAACTCCGGGTCGGTCATGATGGTGGCGGGGTTCGAGTTGACCAGCGACACGCGCAAGCCCTCTGCCCGCAAGACCCGGCACGCCTGGGTGCCGGAATAGTCGAATTCGCACGCCTGGCCGATGACGATCGGGCCAGAGCCGATCACCAGGATGTGCTCGAGATCCTCGCGACGAGGCATCAGGCTCCTTCCATGAGACCGGCGAAACGGTCGAACAGGTATGCGGCGTCATGGGGGCCGGCGGCGGCCTCGGGGTGGTACTGCACGGAGAAGGCACGTCCGTCGACCAGTCCGACTCCTTCCACTGTGCCGTCGTTGGCACACACGTGGCTCACTTCGGCCCTGCCGAACGGGGTGTCGAACTGCTCACCTCGCTCACCCTCCAATGCGAACCCGTGATTCTGCGCGGTGATCGAGATCCGGCCGGTGTGGTGCTCGACCACCGGGATGTTGATTCCGCGGTGGCCGAACTTCATCTTGTAGGTGTCGCGGCCGAGCGCCCGGCCGAGTATCTGGTTACCGAAGCAGATGCCGAACAGCGGCAGGCCTGTGGCCAATACGCCGCGGGTCAACTCGACTGCGCTGTCGGCGGTGGCCGGGTCGCCGGGGCCGTTGGACAGGAAGACGCCATCGGGCTGCAGAGCGAGGATATCGTCCAGCGTCGTGGTCGAGGACACGACGTGTACCCGCATGCCGCGCTGAGCGAACATGCGTGGGGTATTCGTCTTGATACCGAGGTCGACCGCGACAACGGTGTGCCGGTGGGTCCCGCGCGGTTCGATGGTGTAGAGGGCGTCGGTGCTCACCTCGCCCGCCAAGTCGGCTCCCAACATCGACGACTGACCGTTCACGCTGGCCACCAGCTCGGCGGGTGCCCCGAGCGCGTCGCCGGAGAAGATACCCGCCTTCATCGACCCTCGGCTGCGCAGATGGCGCACTACCGCGCGGGTGTCGATGCCTGCGATGCCGACGATCCCCTGGCGTGCCAGCTCGTCCGGCAACGTTGTGGTCGCACGCCAGCTGGAGGCCCGGCGTGCAGGGTCACGGACGGCGTAGCCGGCCACCCATATCTTGGCGGACTCGTCGTCCTCGTCGTTCCAGCCGGTGTTACCGATCTGCGGTGCGGCGGCCACCACGATCTGGCGATGGTAGGACGGATCGGTGAGCGTTTCCTGATAGCCGGTTGTCGCAGTGCAGAACACTGCCTCGCCCAGCGTGCGGCCTACGGCGCCGAAGGCGCGCCCGCGGAATATCCGTCCGTCCTCCAGGACCAGCGCCGCGTCTGCTGCGTCTCGTGTCATCCCTCGTCATCTCCTGTCGTCGGCGCGGTCGGATCTGCCGTCGTAAATGTCCGCCACGCCGGGTAGACCGATTTGTCGTCGCCGCGGAAGCCGGTATCGACCTCGGTTCCGGTCGGCAGCTTCCAGCGAATGACCAGAACGCCGTCCTCGGTCATCACTTTGCCCGCATGGCCGCGTTCGGTGCGTACCGCGGTGATGGATTCCTGTGGAATCCAAATCGCGGTGGCAGCGCCGCGTTCGAGCAGAATCCCGCGTTCGAACCGCGTGAGTTCCGCGGTCGCCCGGAAACCCAGATCACCCACTGTGATCCGGTCCTGCCAACCGGGAGCGATGGTGCTGCCCAAATACAGCCCGGTGGTCGGCTCCAGTACCTGTGCTCCGAGATCGGCCGGCACCTCGGGCAAAGCGCCGATACGCTCGGCCTGACCTGCAGCACGCGTGTGCCAACCCCGATACATCAGCCACAGGAAGACCGCGAACAGGACGAACAACCCGACAATCCAGAGCGCTCTTTCCATCGACGGACCTCCTGTGGTCTTTCTGCGGCATTCCCGGGCGCCTCGTGTCGGCAACGATGGTGACCGCGTCCCAGGGTCGCCACTGTCGCCGTGCTGTGCACAAGACGTTCGCTTCCGGTCGGCGCGGCCGCACGGCTACGGTACGAATGTTCATCCGCGCCTGGTCATCTGAGCCTCCACCTGGTCGGGTCTGGCTTTGCCGCCGCGCGCGGTGACCCGTCCGCGCAACAGCGTCGCCGTCACCCGGGCCGGCAGGGTCATCGCCTCGTACGGCGTGTTGTGCGAAATGCTGGCCAGCTCCGCGCCGCGCACCGTCCAGCGCGCATGTGGATCGACCAGCGTCACATTCGCCGGTTCGCCGACTTCGAGTGGCCGGCCGTGTTCGTCGAGACCGACGATTTCGGCGGGTCGTTCACTCAGCACCCGGGCAACGCCACGCCAGTCGAGCAGGCCCGGCTCGACCATGGTCTGCACGACGATCGACAGCGCAGTCTCGAGTCCCAGCATGCCCGGCCGGGCAGCGGAGAACTCGCAACACTTGTCCTGTTCGGCGTGCGGAGCATGGTCGGTGGCGACACAATCGATCGTCCCGTCGGCCAGTCCCCGACGCAGCGCGGCGACGTCGGACGCCTCCCGCAGTGGCGGGTTGACCTTGTTGACCGCGTCGTAGGTCTCCAGTCGGGAGTCATCGAGCAGCAGGTGGTGCGGCGTCACCTCTGCCGTGATCGCAATGCCACGAGACTTCGCCCAGTTCACCAACTCCACTGTGCCTGCGGTCGAGGCGTGGCAGATGTGAACTCGCGCGCCGGCGTCCCTGGCCAGCAGCGCATCGCGCGCGACGATGGATTCTTCGGCCGCACGGGGCCAGCCCGCCAGACCGAGTCGGGCCGCCGCGGCTCCCTCGTGCGCGACCGCGCCCTGGGTCAACCCGGGCTCTTCGGCGTGCTGGGCGATCACCACACCCAGTGAGCGCGCGTATTCCAGGGCACGCCGCATGATCAGTGGATCGTGCACGCACCGGCCGTCGTCGGAGAACATCCGAACCGCTGCGGCGCCGGTGGCCATCGTCCCCATCTCGGCGAGTCGTGTTCCCCCGAGCCCGACCGTGACCGCGCCGACCGGGTATACGTCGACCAGACCCACTTCTCGACCGCGCCGCCACACATGGTCGGTGACCACCGCCGAGTCGGCGACGGGGTCGGTGTTGGCCATCGCGAACACCGCGGTGTAGCCGCCGATCGCAGCGGCGGCAGAACCGGATGCGATGGTCTCGGTGTCCTCTCGCCCGGGCTCCCGTAGATGGGTGTGCAAGTCGACGAAGCCCGGCAACAGGATCTGCCCGGACGCATCGATGATCTCCGCGTCGGCTGCGTCCAGATCGGTGCCGATCCGACGGATTTCGCCATCGGCCATCAGCAGGTCGACCGGTTCGCCCTCGCCGTACAGTAGTGCATTCTTCATCAGCACCGGGGCCGCGCTCGATTCGCGCCGACCAGCCTTACTGCACTGGTTTTCCATGGTGCCGCCTCCGGATCCGACGTTCATGCCACCGCCCCTCGGGCGCTCACTGCCACCGCCCCTCGGGCACTCACTGCCACCGCCCCTCGGGCACTCACTGCCACCGCTCCCCGGCCACTCATGAAACCGCCTCCTGAGGCCCGGCGAGCAGCCGGAACAACACGGCCATTCGCACGTGCACGCCATTGGTGACCTGTTGTAAAACAGCAGCTTTCGGCGAGTCCGCGACCGGGGAGGCGATTTCCATGCCACGCAGCATGGGACCGGGGTGCAACACCACCGCATGGTCCTCCAGCAGGCCCAGCCTGCGTTCGGACAGCCCGTAGCTGATCGCGTACTCGCGGACCGACGGGAAGAACCCGCCGTTCATCCGCTCGGCCTGCACGCGCAGCATCAGCACTGCGTCGGCTCCGACCAGCTCGGCGTCCAGGTGGTGTGAGATGTGCGCGGGCCAGGACTCGACACCGATGGGCAGTAGCGTGCGCGGAGCGACCAAGACCACTTCGGCGCCCAGGGTCGCCAGCAGGAAGACGTTCGACCGCGCTACCCGGCTGTGCAGGATGTCTCCGACCAGGACGACTCGCTTGCCCGCGATGTCGCCGAGTCGCTGCCGGAGAGTCAGCGCATCCAGTAGAGCTTGGGTCGGGTGTTCATGCGTTCCGTCGCCGGCATTCACGATCGCCGGACCGCTGCGGCGGCCGGTCGAGACGGTCCATTCGTCTGTCCAGCGAGCGATCTGGTGGGCTGCACCGGAAGCCGGATGGCGCACGATCAACGCATCTGCGCCCGCGGCGTGCAGCGTCAGTGCCGTATCGCGCAGTGATTCCCCCTTGGTGACCGAGGACCTGCTGGCGCTGACATTGATCACATCGGCACTCATCCATTTGCCGGCCACCTCGAACGAAACGCGAGTGCGCGTGGAGTTTTCGAAAAAGACCGTCATCACCGTGCGACCACGCAAGGTGGGCAGTTTGTGCACTTCCCGACCGAGCAGGGCTTGTTCGAACCGTTCTGCCTCATCGAGCAGTTCGGTTGCTGTGGCGCGATCGAGTCCGATGACGGAGAGTAGATGCCTCATGCGTCCGCCGCCCGGCCTCGCACGAACTGCGCTCCGGTGTACAGCGCGGTCATCCATCCCCCTCGTGCTTCAGGTAGACGCCGTCATGCCCATCGTGTTCGGTGAGCAGCACAGAGATCCCCTCGGACCGATTGGTCGGCACGTTCTTACCGACGTAGTCGGCGCGAATCGGTAGTTCGCGATGGCCGCGGTCGACGAGTACCGCCAACTGCACGGCTCGTGGGCGACCCAGGTCACGCAAGCCGTCGAGCGCGGAACGAACGGTCCGGCCGGAAAAGAGCACGTCATCGACCAGAACCACCAAGGCGTTCTCGATACCGCCTTCGGGCACCGAAGTCCGCTCCAAGGGCCGATGCGGACGGCTGCGCAGATCGTCGCGATACAGCGTGATGTCGAGTGAACCGAGGGCCGGGCGAACTCCGGAGAACTCCTCGATCTTGTCGGTGAGTCGCGCCGCGAGCGTCGTACCCCGAGTGGGAATTCCGACCAGCACGACACGCGGTGCTTCCGGCTCACGGGCGTCCAGCGCGGTCTTCTCGATGATCTGATGCGCAATGCGTGCGATGGTCCGCCCGACATCCGACGCCGACAACAACTCGCGAACCGCCGCTGTCGCCTCCGAAGCCTGGCGTCGCGACGACTCGGCAGCACCGAACTCGGCATCGCGCTCTTCGGACACGGCCACGCCGACCTCCTTCCCCGCCTCACCGGACGGTCCGTTAAAGGATGTCTTACCGGATGCAGCCTAGCAGCGGCTGACCTCCGCTTTCACCGGGCATCCCCGCTGTGAGCGGGGCCACCGACGCCCAGTGCTCGCGGTGTCGCCTGTGAGCACTGCTGCGATCACGGACCCCACTGCGTGGCAGCGTGACTGCGCATCGAACCCCGCCGCACTCCTCCAGAGCGCCGCTGCGGAACCACGACACCGATCGAGACCGACTAGCACATATGTTCGATACCGGCTAGGCTCCATCCCATGTCCGCGCCGCTACAGGGATCACTGCTCGACGGGTGCGGCGATGTCGAATTCGGATCGCTACGCCCGATGCGACGGGCCACGCTCGGCCGGGGCGCGTGGGTCGATCTGCTGCCAGGGTGGTTGTCCGGCGCGGACGCATTGTTCACTCGCCTGGCCGAGCGCGTGCCCTGGCAAACCGAGCGCCGCTCGATGTACGACCGGGTGGTCGAGGTACCCCGATTGCTGAAGTTCTACGCAGAGGACGATCAGCTGCCGGATCCGGCATTGGCCGACGCTCGCTCGGCTTTGACCGCACATTATGCGCAGGAATTGGGTGAGCCGTTCCGGACGGCCGGGTTGTGCTTCTACCGGGATGGACGAGACAGCGTCGCCTGGCACGGCGACACCATCGGCCGCGGTGCGATGCACGACACGATGGTCGCCATCGTGTCGGTCGGTGCACCGAGGGCACTGCTGCTGCGTCCGCGTGGCGGTGGCCCAAGTGTCAAGTACCACCTGGGACATGGCGACCTACTGGTCATGGGCGGCTCCTGTCAACGGACATGGGAGCACGCGGTACCGAAGACACGCAGACCCGCCGGCCCACGGATCAGCATCCAGTTCCGCCCGCGCGGGGTGCGGTGAGCCGCCACTGGCTCGCAACGGCACGTTCGCCGATAGCTCAGAACGACAGGCTCAGAACGGCACGTTCATGGGTAGCCGACGAACCTCCGGTAGGTACTGGTCGAGTTCTCCCGATTCGAAGCGCGACATGCCGATGACATGCCAGAACTGCCCCGCAGTGCGTCCCTCCACCTTGTATCGACCGTCCGGCGCAAGGGCAGCCCAGCCCTCCGGCAGGCCGACCAGCACAGCTCGGATCTCGGGCACGGTATCCGCGCCCGCCGCATCCGGCACGGTCCAGAGGATGGCATTGCCGTCGTCACTGCCACTGGCGAGCAGTCCACCGAAAGGATCGAATGCCAGTGACCACACCCGACGCTCGTGTCCCTCGAGGGTGTGCATATGCCGTCCAGAACCCACATCCCACAGCTGCACGACCAGGTCGTCACCAGCCGTGGCCAGGATCTTGCCGCTCGGGTCGACCGCGGCGGCCCAGAGCCGCCCAGCATGCTTGTGCAGCTCGTGCACGATCTCACCGGTATCGACATCCCAGATGCGCACAGTGGTGTCCCAGGAGACACTCGCGAGCTTGTCGCCGCAAAACGCCACGCCGTACACTCGGTCCCGATGTCCGGCCAGCGCGCGCACGAGCTGGCCGGACTCTATGTCCCACAGCCGTACGACCGAATCGTCACAACCGGTGGCCATGAGCGTGCCCTCGGTGTCGAAGGCTATGGAACGCACTCGGCCACGATGCTCGGCGCAGACCGCGTGCGGAGCCCCAGTAGTGCGCATCCAGATGGTCACGGTGTCGTCGTCGTTCGCCGTCGCGACGAAAGTGTCGGTGGGGTCGAAGGCCATCGCCCATACCGGGGCGGACTCGACATTGATATGGCGCTGGAACAGACGTGCGTCCAGATCGAACAGACTCAACCGTCCGTCGTTGCCCACCGTCGCCAGTTGGTGCGCGCGCGTCGCGCTGAACCGAGCGGATTCGAAAGCGAGCACCCGATCCTCGCTTCCCGCCAGCCGGCGATTCAGCTTGCCGGTCACCGGATTCCACAGCCGGACCACGCCGTCGTTTCCACAGGTGGCCAGCTGGGTTCCATCAGCGTTGAACGACACCGACCGGACCTGCCGCCCATGTCCGGTGAGCACGTGCTTGCACCCGCCGGTGGTCGGATCCCACAACCGAGTAGTGAATTGGTCGTCGGTCACCGCCAACTGCCTGCCGTCCGGCCGAAACACGAACGGCCAGATCGACCCGGTGTGCGCGGTGATCCGGCGCCGCAGTTCGCCGGTGGCACCGTCGCTGAGGCACAACAGGCCAGCGCTGTCTCCCGAAGCCAGTAGCTCTCCCGCGGGATCGAACGCCAGCCAGTAGATTGCAGCGCGATGCTCCACGATCCGATGGCACTCCTCGCCGGTGCGTACATCCCAGACACGCAGTCCGCCTTCGGTATCGCCACTGGCCAGTAGCGGCAAGGTCGGATGAAACGCGAGCGCGTACACCTGGCCACGGTGTCCGGGCAGCTCCTGCCGCACGCGGCGGCTGCGCGAGTCCCACAATGCCAGCGTTCCATCCGTTCCACCGAACGCAAGCAGGTCGCCCGATGGGGCGAAGGTGATCCGAAACACCGCGCCCGCGGCACCGCGAAATTCGGCCTGTGCACTACCGGTCTCCGCATCCCATACGCGGACGAAGCCGTCCCGATAGGACGCGGCGAGCAATCGTCCGTGAAAGGCCAGGCTGTAGATCAACTGCCGTTGCCCTTCGGGAGCCGGCCATTCGTGCCGCAAGCGGCCGGCGGGCAGCTCCCAGACCCGCAGCACCCCGTCGGCGTCGCCAGTAGCCAGCAGGTCTCCGTCGGGACCGAGCACCACGGGCCAGGGCCAGGCGGCGTGTTCGTGCAGTGTGCGACGCAACATGCCGGTCGCCACATCCCAGATGGCGACAGTGCCGTCACCGGAACCGCTGATCAGCACGCTGTGGGTGTAGGCGACGGCGAAGCTGCGGGCGCGGTGACCCTGCAGTGTGCGCAGCGGCAGGCCCGTGTCGGTGTCGCAGAGCAACACACCGCCGTCGTCGCTGCCGATGGCCAGCGTCCCACCATCCGGACTGTAGGCCAGCGGCTGCGGCAATCTGCCGTGCCGGGCATGGAAGCCGTGTCGCACCCCGACGGCGGCCGGAGCGAATTCGATACCCGCGCTCGCGCCGGGCACCTGTGCGGCGCCGAGCATGTCGGCTTCGGCTGGAATGCCGGTGACATCGAGCAGCGCGGTGCGGCTCCAACGACTACCCGCTGCCGATGCGCCGGTCAGATCGGCACGCGCCAGACGCGCCCTGGTGAAGTCCGCGTCGCTCAAATCGGCGCCGACCAAACTCGCATCCTCCAGCCGGGCACCGACCAGCCGGGCACCACGCAGGATTGCCCGATCGAGGATGGCGCCGACCAGCCGGGCATTGCTCAAGTCGGCCCCGCTGAGATCGACCTGACGCATATCTCGATAGGAGAGATCCTCACCGACCAGGATTGCCCCACGCAGGTCAGCGCCGGGAGCGGTGCGTAAACGAGTGATCACCCGCACTGCGTTGGTCCGGGAGACTTCGTCGGCCACTGGATCTGCGAGCACCGACTCCGCCCATGCGCGCGCGGCGCGAACGTCGGCGAGATCGCACAGGAAGTCGACCGTCAACTGAGACAGCGGCGCATGCGTCAGGGGTGCCGGTGCAGCCACGCCCGCGTCGAACTGCTCGGCAATGTGCTTGGCCACCAACCATTCGGTCACCGAGTTGTGGATGAAACCGAACAGATTCTCCTCGGTCCGTACCAGGAGGCTCCCCGCCCCGATCGCATGCGCTGATTGCGACACCGACATCCGGCCCGAACCGGTCAACTCGACCAACCCCTGCGCCACATGGGTCAATTCGGACGGACGCAGGTATGGTTCCCCGGTCTCCCAGCTACGCAGCGCCAACGCAGTGACGGCAAACCACAATTCATCGATGCCCAGGCCGGGCAGGGTACCGGCGGTGGCCGTACGCTCCGCTTCGTAGGTGAGCCAGGAATCCAGAATCTCTCGATACAGCCCGGCCGCGCCCACGGTCTGCCGTGCGCCCGCCGCCGCACGCAGACGCCGTTCGTCCAGATCGGCGATGAAGCTGAGCATTCGAGGATTCTGCGCCAGCCCCAGCAGATCTTGGATTCCGGTGATCAATCGGATGCGTGCGTCCGCCCGGGCCAGGTCACCGCGATATCGGTTGGTCAAGAAAGCTCGGATCTGCGCCGGCGCGAATTCCTCGATCGCGAGAATGTGCCGGTCACGCAACACCTCGACGCGCTCACCCATTGCGGTCAGGATCTGCGCGCGGGATTCGAAGTGCTGGGTGCGACTGGCCACGATGATCTTGGCCTTGCCCACCGCTGCCTGTAGCAACGTTTCGAGGTGCTCGGCGGCGAGTTCGTAGCTGACTCTCGTGACGAGCTCGTCGAAGCCGTCGAACAACAACACCACCCGCCCCTCGTGCAACATGTAGCGCAACGCTTTCAGATCGATGCGCTCTTCTCCGTGGTTGGCCAGGTGCGCGGCGACCAGACCGTCCACCGAGTGCGTCTTGTCGAGACTGCGCAGCTCGACCAGAATCGGCAGCAAGGCAGGCGACGACTCGGTGATGCGCCGGGTCAATTCACGTAGCGCGAACGTCTTACCCCGCCCGAAGTCGCCGAGTAGCAACACGAACCGACCGTGATCCTCGTCGATCAGGCGCTGCAGTTCGGCGACCAGGTCGTCGCGAATCTCGTGGCCACCACGTTCGAGCAACCGAAACCGTTGTGGTACATACATTTCGGGTGCATATCGACGATCGGACCCGAGTCGCACACGTTGGTGGGCGAGATAGTCACTCAGATCGAGCAAACCTTGGAATTCGGTGAAACTCCGTATCCGAAGACCATGGCTGGCGGCTTGTTCGCGCAGGTGGCGCGGTGGGGGCGCACCGCGGTAGACGAGTTCGGAACCGAATTCCGGGTCGTGTCCGACAAGGTCGACGATCGAGTGCCCGGTCATGTCCCCGACATGGACACCGACTCGCCAGACTGCGGTGATGGCGTCTCGCTGGTGAGTGATCAGCAGATGCGGCGGTTCGGCTTCGATGCGCCGGATCCGCGCCCCGGGATACCGAGTTTCACATACCTCGGCAACCCGCTCGAGCAGCCTGCTGTGCGGATCGACGATCGCCGGCGCGTCGTCGGGCGGCTCGAGCGGCAGGTCCGCAACGGATTGTTCCGGCGACAGTGCGGCGGATGCCTTCGTCCAGGACAAGGCCACACGAGCGGGTTCGCCCGATCGATCCGCTCCTACGGCGAACCGGTCCAGTCCAACGGCGCTGAACTGGACGATCTCGGCCTGCCCCGGCGCCACCGCGGGGAGCACGGGCAGTGTGCCGTCGATCCGATCCACATAGGGCCCGCCCGGTCCCGGCCCATGGAACACGAGGTTGAGTCTTTCGCCGAGCAACCGCGACAGTGTGTCGGCATCTCGCAGCAGCGCTGGCTCACGTGGCGAGGTGTCCGGTCCGGGCACCGGATCGTGCCGGACGACACCGAGCCGTAGCCAGCCACGATCTTCGAACGGGCGTAGCCGCTCGGCGAACCAGGCGGCCTGGGTTTCACCGATATGGCCGTAGTCGCTCTCGGCGTGATGCGTGGCCGCCATCGTCGAGTTCAAACCTGCGACGACTATCCGCAAGGCGGGAATGGGAAATAGTGTCCAGGGCTGCCCGATGTCGAAGACGAGGTCGTCGAGTCCGTGGTACAGCTCGCCGAAGAGCCGAGCGTATTGCTCGAGCTTCGGGAAGAAGGGCGGCTGCGGGCGCCGATCGTGCGCTTCACAGTGCAGAAAGTATGCCTTACAAGCGATCTTCGAGGCGTCGTGGTTGCCCGGCACGACCACCAGCCGGTCGGATTCCAGCCCCAACAACACCCGAAGGCCGGTCAGAAACGCCAACGCTTCATCGACCTCCCGAGGGCGCCCCGATTCGGTCAGGTCACCGGTTACCACGACCAGATCCGGCTTCGGGGCACCGTTACCGACCGCCTGCGTGACATCCGCCCAGACCCGGGCTTGCCGTTCGAGTCCCGTGCCGGGTTCGTCCGGAGCCAGCAGACCGCGACCGAAACGCGGTCCCGCCACGTGCAAGACGGATACGCCCGAACGATGGTCGGCGCGCGCCGCGCTGCCGGGGAACACGGGGGCAGCCGCCGGGGTCCGTCGACCAGCCCGGAGCACCGATCCAGCGTTGCCCTCGTCGACCTGCCCCACCGCAGGCGCCTCGGCGGCGTCGTCGTTCGGAAAGCTCGGTGCGGTATCCGGCTTCGCTCGACCGGACTGCAAGTGACCGACCCGCTCCAGCAATTCCCGGCGCGCCGCATCTTCGGTGGATACCCCTACCAGGTCCAGGTAGGTGATGGTGGCCAGCAGACCTTCCAGCACGCAGTCGGCGATCCGCACGGGAATCACCTTGGCAGGGTCGGTGCGGAATGCCGCTTGCCATTCCATGGTTCCGTAGCGCGACGCCAGGTAGTTCTCCGACAGCACCGCAATCACTGCCACCGACTCGCGCACGCCCCGATCCATGAAGTCGACAAAGTTGGTGCCGGGCACGAAATCCCATGCTTGGATGACAGTGCGATAGCCTGCGTTCTCCAACTGCCACGCCAACCAGGTCGCCCAGCGCTCGTCTGCTGGAGAATAGCTGATAAAGAAGTCCCGCGGCCGCCCCTGGTAGATCACACCACCAGTATGTCCCACCCCGAGTATCAAGGCACGCAGCGCAAACGGTGCCATGATGGCTGACGTGCCCGAGCAGGTCGATTCCACCGGAGGCAGCCCCTCCGACCCTGTCACGACGTCGAGGTCTGGCTCGAGACCTCGACTCGGGGTACTGGACTGGGTGCAGGTGGCGTTGCTGTCGGTCGGTGTGCTGTGCGTCGTGTCCGGATTGCTGCCACGCGAGGAGGCTGCGGCGAACCTGCACCGCATCGGCCCCCTGCTTCTCTTTCTCGGCAGCGTGATCGTGCTGGCCGAACTCGCCAGGCAGGCACAGGTCTTCGACGTCATTGCCCATCGACTGGCGATCCTCGGTCGTGGCCACTACCCCGCACTGTTCGTCCTGTGCGCAGCATTCGCCTCCGCAACCACGGTCCTGCTGAATCTGGACACCACGGCAGTGCTCATCACTCCGGTGATGCTGGCGCTGGCGCGTCCCGCCCGAATTCCCCCGTTACCACTGGCCATGACCACACTGTGGTTGGCCAATACTGCCAGTCTGCTGCTGCCGGTGTCCAATCTCACCAACCTGCTCGCTGCGGACCGGATCGCACTCACGGCAACGGAGTTCGCAGCCACGATGTGGGCTCCGCACCTGGCTTCGATCGTCACCACGATGCTGTGTCTGTGGCTGTGGTACTGGCGGCCCGCCCGGCGTGGCTCCGATCGCTACATACCACCGAACCCGATCCGCCCGGCGAATGCGCGCGAACGTGCGCTGATGACGATCACGGCCGGCGCCTGTGTACTGTTCGTCGTCGCGATACCTCTGCTCGGCGACCGCATTGCGGTAGCGGCATTCGGCGCGGCGGCCGTGGCGGTGGCGGCCTTCGCCATCCTCGACCCCACCGCCTTGCGCCTGTCGCTCATTCCCTGGCAATTGTTGGTATTCGTGACTGGTCTGTTCCTCGTGGTGCCGACGCTGGGCCGATGGGGCCTCGACGAGCTGACACATGTGTTGATCGGCACCGACGCCGGCGCCTGCGGCGCCTACCGGGCTGCTGCGACAGGCGCCGCCCTGGCCAACCTGGCCAACAATCTGCCCGCCTACGCCGCAGGCGAGGCGGTCGTTGCGGTGCACAACGGCAACCAGCTTCTGGCACTGTTGATCGGAACCAATGTGAGCCCGATCGTTACGCCGTGGGCATCGCTGGCCACCCTGCTGGTCCTGCAGTACTGCCGCACGCACGACGTCCGTGTCCCGATGACCCGCTTCGTCCTGACCGGTCTCGTTCTCGCCGCCGTCGCCACCACCTCCGCGGTCGCCGCATTGCTGGTCACGAGCTAGCCGGCTCGATCGGCTGGTGGTCCAAACCGCAGACCGTCACAGCAGCTGCCGATTTCACCAGCACGCTCAGCTCGTGCCACCGCTCGGGTACCGCTGCGATGAAATTCACCTCCGTCGTGCGCGGATCGAGACGGTCGTCCAATGGGGCGCCGTGGAAATCCGTGACCTGGATACCGCTTTCTCGGGCCAGCAACGTACCTGCCAACCGATCGACCGCCCCGGATCGATAGCCGACGAATCCGTCGATGTCGCCGCGGCTGAGCATCACCCAACACAGCAGCGGTGACCAGAGTTGAATGAGCCTGCGCGACCCGGATTCGAGCGTCAAGCGCAACGCTCTCGCAGTGCGGTCGGTGCGCGTGACCTGGTAGCCCTGGAGCCAGGCAAGGACCTGCGTGGGTGATCCGATGGCCCGCGGGGCCGGAACCACGCGCCCGTACGGACCGGTCAGCCCATGGTCGCGCCTAGCCAGCCAGGTACGGTCGGCGACGGGTTCGTGCACGATAGCGAGTACCGGAACACTGTTGTGGCACAACGCGATGCCTACGGTACACACCGGAAGACCGATGGCGATGTTGTTGGTCCCGTCGAGCGGATCGACGATCCAACACCAGGCCTCGTCGCCATCGTGCCAGCCGGATTCTTCCGCGAGAACCCGATGGTGTGGAAAAGCCTGCGCAATGTGTTCGAGAATGATGCGTTCTGCACGCAGATCGAGAGCGGTGACCACGTCCCTGCCCGCGTCCTTCGTTCGAATCGTCTGCGGATCGGTCAAACCGGCGCCGATGACTCGCCCCGCCGCGACGACCGCGGCGACCGCCACCTTCGTCGCCGCATCGAGTGTGGTGACCAGCGGGGGCGCATTCACGAGCGCACCCTCTCGGATCGAATCTGCCCGGTTTCGGGTCCGATGGACGCCAGCCGGGTCAGCACCGCGCCGGCAATCCGCCTGGTTTCTGTCGAGGTACACGCAGTTCGACGCACGCGATGGTCGGTCGCAGACAACGACCCGAGCGACAGATCCGGTGCTCCGAGGCGGTCGATGCCCAGCACCATGGTCACTGCTTCGCTCGGCACGTCCGAGATATGGAACGCGCCGGCGGACAGGGCGTAGGCCTGCCCTGCCCGGACTCGCTGCCTCGAGCGCGTCTGGGCGGTGACCAGTTCGGAAGTGGCGAGCATCAGATCCCCGTCGGAGCCGCTTCGCACCTCGAAGAGCCGATGGGTGGGATGTGCGGGAGCATGGTCGATATCGATGATCTCATTACCCACCGACCCGTAGAGCACGATGCTGAACAGATCCCAGCTGTGCGCGTGCACCGCCGACGTGGTGGGGACAGCTCGAGGGTTCTCGGTCCACACGTGTATGCACACACCCAGCCCGGCGCCGCGCCACGCCGGAAAACACAGAAAGCCCAACGGATGCCGGACCGCTTTCAATGCGCTGTTCCCCTCGCACACGTCGGCCATCAGACGACGGGTCCAGCGTTGCGCAGTGAGCCAGGGTGTCGTAGACCTGATCGATGTGCCGAGATGGTCGTAGAGGTTCACTAGTACGGGTTCCTGGGCGCAAGCGCGAGCCGCACGATATCGGCGACGTCGCGGTCGGTGAAGGATACCGGGAGCGGAAGGTCGAGTCCCTCGAACAGCCGGCGCACTTCGTCGACAGTCGGCTCGTCGGACAGCGGTAGCTCCTCACTGCGACCCAGCGGGACCTGATGAGTCTGTTTGAAGCTGGCCACCAGCTCTCGATTGAAGTCCCGGTAGTAGGGTTTTCCCCGCTCGAACAGCATGGCAGGTGTATTCGGATTGTTCTGCGTGACGATCACACAACTCGATGACAGATCCCAGCGGAACGTCGACATCACCGCGGACAGCCCCACCTCGATGGTCAGAAAGGTGAACCGCTGTCGATACCAGCAGGCGGCCAGTATCATCGCGAATGCCTCCTTCCGGGTCCGTTCGGTGGTCCACTGCTCCCCGACCCGGTCGGCCTCCATGACCAACGACGAGCGAAACTGTGCGTAGGTCTTGCACAACAGCTCGTTGGACGGGTCCAAGATCTCCAGTTGCATACGCAACGGGCGCTGCTCGCGCCGTGCATTCTCGACACACGCACGCAGTGTCACTGCGCGCACGTAGCTACCGGTGCCGCCCTTGAAGATCCATTGCTCGGTGTCGCGCCGAGCAAGTGTGTGCGCATGCCCGATTTCCGGCCCGTAGAGCAGCTGCACCGACGACGCATCCCGCACTGCCCTCGAAGACAAGTGCCGATCGCGCAATGACGTGGTAGCCAGCAAACCCAGCACCAGCAACACGACCGCATTCACCTGCTCGACATCGACGAGATCGAGTATCGCGAGCACGCCGACCACCAGCGCGAGCATCAACGCGACGACGCCATCGATATTGGTCCGCGTCCACGTCAGCACCCGTGTCATGCAGCGTCACCCTCCCCTCCGGTCTCCATCAGGATACGGGCAGTGCCCGGACCCGGGACGACGGATGCGAGAAGAAGACCTGCGACAAGCGTCACCGCAGCGCCGACTCGGTCTACGGCACAACCACATTCGAGTCGACGAGCTCACGACCGCGGCACACCGGCTCCGCGACGAGGAGCGTGCACCTGGCGTATCGGATACGCGAGAATCTCGCGTGGGCGTCACCGGCGCGGAGATCGGTTCACATCTCCGGTGGCTGCACTGCACGCGTCGCGGCCGCCGCGGCACGTACCTGCGGTGCGATGAGAACGACCTGACCGAGCACGCCGTTGACGAAGGCCGGAGAATCATCGGTGGACAGTTCTTTCGCCAGTTCGACCGCCTCGTCCACCGCGACGACCGGGGGGACGTCGCCCGCGTGGAACAACTCCCATACCGCAATCCGCAATATTGCGCGATCCACGGCCGGAAGGCGCGACAGCGTCCAGTCCTGAAGATAGGACTCGATCGTCCCGTCGACCCGGTCCAAGTCCTCGGCCACGCCTCCGACCAACGTGTGGGTATATGCGTGCACCGGCGCAACCGCCTGGTCGTGAGCGGCCAGCTCGACGCGCTCACCGAGAAGGTCAGCGGCATCGATGTCGCGGGCCTCCGCCTCGAACAACAGGTCGACGGCACGGCGCCGGGCCTTGTGCCGCGCGCCGAACTTCTTGTGTGTGGACTTCTTGTCCACCGGCTGGTCCGCCACCGTCAGATCATCCTCGGATCAGTCGATCCGACGATCACGCATTGACCCGGCCGAGGTAGCTGCCATCACGCGAATCGATGCGCAGCTTGTCACCGGTATTGATGAACAGCGGAACCTGTACTTCGGCTCCGGTCTCCAGCGTGGCCGGTTTGGTGCCACCGGTGGAACGGTCGCCCTGCAGACCGATGTCGGTATGCGTGACCTCGAGCTCGACCGAAACGGGCAGTTCGACATACAGCGGCGCCCCCTCGTGCGTGGCCACCTGTACCGTCATCGTCTCCAGCAGGAAGCGAGCGCCGCTGCCGATGGTCTCCTCGGCAATGGCGATCTGGTCGAACGTCTGTCCGTCCATGAAGACGTAGTCGGTGCCGTCGTGATAGAGGTAGGTCATGTCGCGCCGGTCGACATTCGCGGTCTCCACCTTCACGCCAGCGTTGAAGGTCTTGTCGACCACTTTGCCGGACACGACGTTCTTCAGCTTGGTCCGGACGAACGCGGGGCCCTTGCCCGGCTTGACGTGCTGGAACTCGACGATCTGCTGAAGTTGGCCGTCGATCTTCAACACAAGGCCGTTCTTGAAGTCGCTGGTGTCCGCCACTGTCTTCGGATCTCCTCGTTCTACCGCTCGGTCTCGGGCAGACCGGCGTCAGTCGACGACGGTCAGGTCTCTGCTGGTGTGGGTGAGCAAATCCGGTCCCTCTTCGCGTACCACGAGGGTGTCCTCGATCCGAACGCCACCGCGGCCGGGGAAGTACACACCTGGTTCGACGGTGACCGCCACGCCAGACAGGAGTGTACCGGTTCCGGTTTTCGCGATTCCTGGCGCTTCGTGGATCTGCAACCCGACGCCGTGCCCGAGACCGTGCACGAACAGCTCACCGTGCCCAGCGGCCTCGATCACCGACCGAGACGCGGCGTCGACGTCGGCCACCGGCGCCCCGGGTCGCAGCGCCGCACGGCCAGCTCGCTGTGACGCCTCGACGAGCGCATACACCTCCCGCTGCCAGTCGTCGGGCCGGCCCAGCACGAACGTGCGGGTCATGTCCGAGTGGTAGCCGCCGACGACGGCGCCGAAGTCCAGTTTGACGAAATCGCCCAGCGCGAGCACGGTATCGGTTGGACGGTGATGCGGGACAGCCGAATTGACTCCGGTCGCCACGATGGTCTCGAACGACACCGCCTCGGCGCCGTGCTCGTACATCGCCCACTCCAGATCCCGGGCCACCTGGAGCTCGGTGCGGCCGGGACGCAGCTTGCCCTGCTCCAACAGCGCAGCGAGCCCGGCATCGCCCGCCGCGCAGGCCGCGCGCAACCGAGCGACCTCGTAGTCGTCTTTGACCATCCGCAACTGCTCGATCAGCCCAGGGGTAGCGACGAACTCCAAGCCGGTGCGTTGCTCGAGGAAGCCGCGGTGCTGATCGACGGTTACCGAATGGCTTTCGAAACCGACCCGGCCGAGCTGCCACTCCCCCGCCAACTGCACGACCCGGCGCACAGTCGCCCGCGCGACCTCGGCCCGCAGGTCCGGAACCTGTTCGGCAACCTGCGTTCGATATCGACCATCGGTGCCGATCACCGTGCGGTCTTCGGCGGTGCGGGTGTCCCACGTATACACCAGCACAGCGGCGTTGGAGCCGGTGAATCCGGTCAAATATCTGATATTCACCAGATCGGTGACCAGCAGGGCATCGACCCTGTTCTCCACCAGCAGGCCGCGCAGCGCGCTACGCCGCGCCGCATAATCGGGCACCGAGCCCGGGCGATCAGCACACATATGTCAAAACTACCGCCGCCATACCGCCACCACACACCGCGTGCTCACCACGCGCTGCGTGGCTCTCCCGATCGGCAAGCCGTTGTCGTCTGTGGAGCAAAGTTGTTCACATTCGATCGCGATGTGCACATTTCGGTCGGTGACCGCCGCCCGTGGCCGTGGCCGAGTCACAGTGAAGCCATGACCGTGATCGCACTCGTCCTCCTTGCCGCGTGGTGTGCAGCACTGTCGGTCGTGGATATCCGCTTCCGCCAACTACCGAACCGACTGACCGGTTTCGGCGGATTGGCCGTTCTTGGATACGCCCTGACAACAGGACATTTCGCGATCGCCTTACTCGGCGCGGCGCTGCTGGCGGGGCCGTACCTGCTGGTGCACCTGGCCGCGCCGACCGCGCTGGGCGCGGGAGATGTGAAACTCGCGGTAGGCCTGGGCGCCGTGGCCGCTCTCGGCGGTCCGCACGTGTGGGTCTGGGCCGCGCTCGGTGCGCCGATGCTCACAGCATGCATCGCGGCCGGTGTAGTGGTGACACGACGTATCGACACCTCCCGAGGTGGAGAAAGCAGTGCTCCGGTCACTGTGCCGCACGGACCCGCAATGTGCGTGACGACTCTGCTGGCCCTGTGTTCGTCTATTGCGTCCCCGAGCTGAGCTCGGGGTGCTCGCCGTCACGACGGGCCACATTCCCGAGCAGCAGCGTAGACGTGGGAAGATGAATGCTGTGCTGCGTTGGATAACTGCTGGAGAATCCCATGGTCCCGCTCTCGTCGCCATGCTCGAGGGGATGGTGGCCGGCGTCGAGGTGACCTCCGACGAGATCTCTGCGCAGCTGGCTCGCCGCAGGCTGGGGTATGGGCGCGGCGCTCGGATGAAGTTCGAGGCCGACAAGGTCACCATCATCGGTGGCGTTCGGCATGGGCGCACGATGGGCGGACCGGTGGCCATCGAGGTGGCCAACTCCGAATGGCCGAAGTGGGAGACGGTGATGTCGGCCGACCCCGTAGACCCTGCCGAGCTCACCGACGTGGCACGCAATGCCCCGCTGACCCGCCCGCGGCCCGGGCACGCCGACTACTCCGGAATGCTCAAGTACGACTTCGACGATGCCCGCAACGTACTCGAGCGCGCCAGCGCCAGGGAAACCGCCGCGCGCGTCGCGGCGGGAACCGTGGCACGCAACTTCCTGCGTCAGGCGTTCGGCGCACAGGTCGTCTCGCATGTGGTCTCGATCGGCACAGCGCAGAACCGGACCGCCATCGCTCCGAGTGCCGCCGACCTCGCGGCAGTGGACCAGAGCCCGGTGCGTGCATTCGACCCGGAGGCGGAAGCAGCGATGATCGCGGAAATAGAATCCGCCAAGAAGGAAGGCGACACCCTCGGCGGTGTCGTCGAGGTGATCGTCGAAGGCCTGCCGGTCGGGCTGGGCTCGTTCACCAGCGGCGAGCACCGGTTGGACGCTCGACTCGCCGCCGCGCTGATGGGCATTCAAGCGATCAAGGGCGTCGAGGTCGGCGACGGCTTCGAGACGGCTCGACGGCGGGGCAGTCGAGCGCATGACGAGATGCGACCCGGTTCGGACGGTGTGCTGCGCTCGACGAATCGAGCCGGCGGGCTCGAGGGAGGCATGACCAACGGCGAGGCGCTGCGTGTACGGGCGGCGATGAAACCGATTTCCACCGTGCCGCGTGCCCTGTCCACGATCGACATGACCACCGGTGCGGAGGCCGTCGCGATCCACCAACGCTCCGACGTGTGCGCCGTGCCCGCCGCTGGCGTGGTCGCCGAATCCATGGTGGCGCTGGTCGTCGCGCAGGCCGCACTGGAGAAGTTCGGCGGCGACTCGCTCGGCGAGACCATCGAGAACATCACCAGCTACGTCAAGCGCATCAGCAGCCGACCTCACATTCCTGCTGACAGTCGGTCGCAGTGATCGCCCAGACCGATCCACGCGCCCCGCGTGTGGTTCTGGTCGGACCGCCAGGCGCGGGAAAGTCCACGATCGGCCGCAAGCTCGCCCGAGAACTCGGTGTCGAGTTGTACGACACCGATGCCGGCATCGAACGCGAGACCGGTCGAACGATCCCCGAAATCTTCGCCGAACATGGTGAGCCGGAGTTTCGCAGGATCGAGGAGCGGGTGGTACGTCGCGCCGTCCTCGCCGAGCGCGGCGTCGTATCGCTCGGCGGCGGCGCGGTTCTGTCACCGGACACCAGGGCGTTGCTGCGCAGCCGCACCGTGGTCTACCTGGAAATCAGTGTGTCCGAGGGACTCCGGCGTACCGGGGCGACCACGCAACGCCCCTTGCTCAACACCGTGGATCCTGCCGCGGCATACCGCACATTGATGCGGGCCCGACGTCCGCTGTATCGCGATGTGGCCACGATCCGGGTCCGCACCGACGGTCGTAGCCCAGGGCGAGTGGTGCGCATGATCATGACGAAACTGGGATTGGAACCGACGCCGTCCGCCACACCCGAACCGACTCGACGAGCGCAACCCGCCACTGTCCCCGTGGGCGGCAACAGGTCCCGAGCCAGACGTCGGGCCAGAGCCCGAGCTGCGGCCCGGCGCAAGGCAACCGACCAGGGCAAGGTCACCGAAGCCAGCTCCGGTTCCCCAGCGGAACCCGGGGTGACATCGCCTCGTTCCCGTTCCACCCGCAACGGACGCGGCACAGGTGGATCCGATGCTGCCGGTACGAGCACAGGTGACCAGGCCAACTACGGCGCCGCACGCCCTCGCCAGCAGTCGACAACAACACCAACAGAATCGGAGCAAGCCACGTGACCCAGCCGCGTCGTCTAGAAGTGCACACCGCCAACCCGTATCCGGTGATCATCGGTCGCGGGTTGCTCGGTGAACTGGTCGAGTCGGTCGGCGGCACGACCACGGGCGTACGTACCGTGGCGATCTTCTACCAACCCCCCTTGGCGGAGACCGCCGAAGCGGTGCGCAAGGCGGTGGCCGACACCGGCATCGACGCACACCGTATCGAGATTCCGGACGCTGAGGCGGGCAAAGACCTGGCCGTCGCCGGGTTCTGCTGGGAAGTGCTCGGGCGTATCGGGTTGACACGCAACGACGTGATA
This sequence comes from Nocardia sp. CNY236, assembly GCF_000482385.1. GTDB lineage: Bacteria > Actinomycetota > Actinomycetes > Mycobacteriales > Mycobacteriaceae > Nocardia. The sequence continues at coordinate 133,788 of NZ_AXVD01000004.1, read as the reverse complement.
GTCGGCCTCGGCGGCGGCGCTGCAACCGATCTGGCCGGTTTCGTCGCCGCGACCTGGATGCGTGGGGTACGCGTCGTGCACGTCCCCACGACATTGCTGGCCATGGTCGACGCAGCAATCGGCGGTAAGACCGGAATCAATACCGAAGCCGGCAAGAACCTGGTCGGCTGCTTCCACGAACCGTCCGCTGTACTGGTCGACCTGGCCACGCTGGAAACCGTGCCGCACAACGAGATCGTGGCAGGAATGGCCGAGATCATCAAGGCCGGTTTCATCGCCGACCCGGTGATCCTCGATCTGGTGGAGCGCGACCCCGAGACGGCCCTCGCCCCAGGAGGCGATGTGCTGCCCGAACTGGTCCACCGCGCGATTCGAGTGAAAGCGAATGTCGTTGCCGCCGATCTGCGGGAAGCGAGCCTGCGCGAAATCCTCAACTATGGGCACACCCTCGGCCATGCAATCGAGCGACGTGAGCGCTACCGTTGGCGGCACGGTGCAGCCGTCGCTGTCGGCATGGCCTTCGCTGCCGAACTCGGTCGACTTGCCGGCCGACTCGACGACGCGACCGCCGACCGGCATCACACGATCTTGTCGGCAATCGGGCTACCGACCAGCTACGAGGCCGACGCGCTGCCCCAGTTGCTCGATGCCATGCAGACCGACAAGAAGACGCGATCGGGCATGCTGCGCTTCGTCGTGCTCGACGGTCTGGCCAAACCCGGTCGCCTGGAAGGACCCGACCCAGCGCTGTTGGCTGCCGCGTATTCCGCGATCGCGCGCGACAATCCTCCGCACAGTGGCGCGATCTTACTGTGACCTAGGAAACCTGGCGTACGCGACCGAGGCACCCGACCCGATGGACGGCGGGGATCAGGTCGCGGTGCCTGCTGCAGGGAAGGCCGCTGGCCCGCCCGAGTTACCTCGTCTGCCGCGACGCTCGGCCAACCGGCGACCGATACCGACGCCGATCAGCGCTGGCACGAACACCAGCAGAACGATGAACGACGCGCTCGCGGTGACTTCGAAGAGCAAGCCCTTGTCACCGAGATCGAACCGCGGCAGCCGATCCAGCACCCACGCCACCAGACCGCTCCCGATGCCCGCGGCGGCGCCGGCCTTCAACCACAGCAAGGTCATGTCGGTACCGCGTCCAGAGCCCGTGGAGGCGGCGTGGTCCCGGAGACCGTCGCGCACACCCCACGATACGATCGCCGCCAACAGTGCGACGATACACAGCATGCGCATCTGCGCGCCGTGCGTCGGCCAGTAGACCATTGCGAAACCGAGTACGGCACGCAGCGCCACCACCAGCGCCCCGAGCACGACGGACCGCAGTACCCAAGCATTCATGCCGAACACCATAACCTGAGCGGGTGGAATCCGACCTGGAGCTCGCGCCGATTTCCACGGCGATCGTCACGCAGTACGGCATTCCGCCACGCGAAGCCAGAAACCCTAGACCGAGCCCGCCAACGCAGCGGCCATCTCTGCCCGGGGCGCCGGACGTCCGGTGAACTGCTCGACCTGCCCGTAGGCCTGGTTCAACAGCATGTGCAATCCACTGACCACCGTGTGACCTGCGCGTTCGACAGCATGCGCCAAGGGCGTCGGCCATGGGTCGTAGATCGCGTCGAGCACCACCGGGGCCGATGCGACCGAGTCTGCGACACCAGCGGCAGCAGCAGCAGGAACGGTACTCACCACCACGCCCGCTGTGGCGCAGACCGGTCCCACGGACTCGGCATCGAAGCCGATCGATGCCGCAGTCATCCCGAGCCGGTCGGCAAGTTCCATCGCGCCCCGCGCTCGCTCGGGGTTCCGCACGGCCAGAGTGACGGCGCGCACGCCGAGCTCCGCAAGAGCCAACAGCGCAGGCCTCGCTGTTCCTCCGGAGCCCAATACAACGGCCTCGGCCACCTCGGCGATGCCGATACCGCGCAGGGCGCCGAGTACCCCGTCCACATCGGTACAGTCGGCAAGCCAACCACCTGCGGTACGGATCAGCGTATTGGCCGAGCCCACCAGTACAGCGCGCTCGGTCCGCTCGCCCGCGTACGCGAGGGCCGCCTCCTTACCCGGCATGGTCACCGAGAGTCCGACCCACTCGGGTCCGAATCCGTCCACCAATCCCGGCAGTTGTTCGGCCGAGCATTCGATGCGCTCGTAGGTCCATTCCAGGCCGAGCGCACGATAGGCGGCCAAATGCAGTTGCGGGGAGCGTGAGTGTGCAATCGGCTTGCCCAGCACCGCTGCCTTGCGTCTACCGCCCACTGTCGAGAATTCCGCTCTGCCACGCTATCTCGATATTGCTCAAGTGCTCCTGATATCCGTCGGCGAACAGCGTGGTGCCCTGATGGTCGATCGTGACGAAGTACAACCACGGCCCGGGCTCCGGATCCGCCATGGCGCGTAGCGCATTCAGCGACGGCGCGGAGATCGGCGTAGCCGGCAAACCGGACATGGCGTAGGTGTTCCACGGCGTACGTTCCGCCCGGTCGGCGTCGGTGGTCGCGACCTCGGTCCGATCCAGTGTGTAGTTCACCGTCGAGTCGAATTGCAACGGTTGGTCGACCCGAAGCCTGTTCACGATCACCCGAGCCACTTTGGACATATCCTGTGGCAATGCTTCTCGTTCGATCAGCGATGCCGCAATGAGGGTCTGATAGGGATCCAGTTGGGTCTTGGCTCCGGACTGTAGGAGACCGTTGTCCTGGTAGCTACGTGTGCTCGCGGTCACCAGCTCCTTCAGGATCTGCTCGGGTGTGCCGCTGGGATCGAAATCCCATGCACCCGCGGCAATCAGCCCCTCGAGCTGCCTGGTGCGATCGGGTACCGTCCGAACTTCCTGCGCGGCCCACTCCGGCACGCCGAGCGCGGCCAGATCCGTACCCGCGCCGGCGGCGTCGAGCTGTTCGTAGGTCACACACCGTTGCGCCGGCCCGGTTCCGACGCAGCTGGCCGCGGCGATCTTACGGTAGATGCCCTCCTTGCGTGCACCGGTGTTCACATCGTGTTGGTCGTGCAACTGGCGGCCTTCGGAGACCACCAGATTGCCGACCCGCGAGGAATTGGTGACCAACGCGGCTACTGCTTGCGCAGCGGGGCTGCGACTGGCGATCGCGTAGTAGCCGGGCTGCACGGTACTCATCCTCGAATCCTGGACTGCCGCTTCGTAGAAGGCGCCCGTACTTGCGACAACTCCGCGTTCGAGCATGGCCACAGCGATCTCCTGCGCAGTTTCACCCGGGTGTACCTGCACCACCACCAGAGGACCGCCGGAACCCGTGTAGTCTTCGGGCACCCGCCCGCCACCGAACAGCTTCTTGCCCGCGAAGCCCGCTGCTCCGGTGAACACCAGCATGGCCACCCCGACGACGATCCACAGATTGCGCCGCCGACGCTTTCGTTCGACGGCCTTTCGGGCAGCAGCACGGGAACGAGCGCCACGCCGCCCAGCACGATTCGGCGCGGAGCGGCGATTCGGCGCGGAGCGTTTCGGTCGCACAGACGAGTCCTCGTGCTCAGCCCACGAGTCCGGGTCACGCCACGACTCGGCAGCGGGCTCGTCGTCCTCGTCGACATGCCGCGGGATGACCATGGTGTCGTCCTCGCGCGCAGCCCAGGCAGTGTCGTCGCGACGGTAGCGTCGATCACCTTCACGCTGCCGGAACTCTTCCTCGGCCCGCGCCCATCGATCGGTCATGCCTCGTCTCCGGACGACTCGACGCCTCCTGTGGGTACCGCCTTCAACACCGCACTCCGTTCGTCCAACCATCCCTGCAGAATCGACACGGCCGCAGCCTGATCGATCACCTGCCGCTGGCCACGCGCGCGAACACCGCTACTCCGCAAGGCGCGTGCTGCTGACACCGTAGTCAAACGTTCGTCAGAAAGTCGGACCGGCACCGGGGCGATAGCCATCTGCACACGCTCGGCAAATGCAATGGCCAGCGTGGCAGCGGAACCCTTTTCCCCACGCAGAGTCCTGGGTAAGCCGACGATCACCTCGACGGCCTCATACTCCCGCACAATTTCAGCAATTCTGGTGACATCGGGTGTCGCGCGCGTGCTCCGGCGTTGGGCGGCGCGAGCCACGGTCTCCACCGGTGTCGCAAGAATGCCGTCGGGATCACAGGCGGCCACCCCGATGCGGACACTACCGACGTCGATTCCGATCCGCCTGCCCCGCCCGGGATCCGTGGCCGGGTGCGGACGGTCGGGCCGACGTGGCGCGCGCGCTTTCTGCCCCTGGTGGTCGCTCATCACCCCGCCAGTTCGGCCACCCGGGCCCGAACCGCAGCCAAACCTGCAGGGATGCCCGACGGATTCGTGCCGGCGCCCTGAGCCATCTCCGGCTTGCCGCCGCCCCGACCCGCGATGCTCGGACCGAAGCTGTCGACCAGTTCCCGGGCTCGGATTCCGAGTTCTTGCGCGGGCTGGTTCACCGCAACCACGAAGGGAACCTTGCCATCGACCTTGCCGAGCAGCACCACCACCGCAGGCTCGGCACCGAACCGGCTACGGATGTCGGTGGCCAGAGCCCGAAGGTCACTGCCCGATACGCCCTCCGGCGCGGCGATGGCGACGAGAAGCGCGCGACCGATCCGCTCCGCCGCGTCGACGAATTCCCCTGCCGCCGACAACACTGCCGCCATCTTGGTCCGCTCGAGTTCTTTCTCGGCGGTCTTGAGCCGCTCGACGAGTTGTTCGACTCGGCTCGGCACGTCCTGCGGGGGTACCTTCAACATCGAGGACACTCCAGCCAGCAGAGCGCGCTCCTTGGCGAGGTATTTGTAGGAGTCCAAACCGACGAATGCCTCGACCCGCCGGACTCCGGATCCGACCGACGACTCGCCGAGCACCGTGATCGGACCGATCTGCGAGGACTGCTGCACATGCGTACCGCCGCAGAGTTCCATCGAGAATGGACCACCGATCTCCACGACGCGAACCTCGTTGCCGTAGTTCTCACCGAACAGGGCGAGAGCACCCATCTGTCTGGCTTCTGCCAAGTCGGTGACAAATGTGTTCACCGGAAAGTCCGCGCCGACCGCCTCGTTGGACACCGACTCGATGTCGACCTTCTGCTGATCGGACAGCTGACCCTGCCAGTTGAAATCGAAGCGCAGGTAGCCCGGCCTGTTGAGCGAACCCGCCTGCACGGCGTTCGGGCCGAGTACCTGGCGCAGGGCAGCGTGCACCATGTGCGTGCCGGAATGTCCCTGGGTGGCCCCGCGCCGCCAGGACGGGTCGGCTTGGGCGAGTACGGCATCTCCCTCGGTGATCTGCCCGGATTCCACCGTAGCCTTGTGCACCCAGATCTTCTTGGCGATTTTCTGCACATCGCGCACCTGGAGTCGGAGGCCCGAAGAGGCAGTGATCGAGCCCCGGTCGGCGATTTGGCCACCGGATTCGGCATAGAGCGGACTGCGATCCAAGATGACCTCGACGTCCTGCCCTGCCGTTGCAGTCGGCACCCGCACGCCGCCGGTGATCAAGGCGAGCACGGTGGCCTCGGAGGTCAGTTCGTCGAAGCCGGTGAACTCGGTGGCACCGCGATCGACCAGTTCCTTGTAGATCGTGAGGTCTGCGTGGGCATGCTTACGAGCCTGCGCGTCTTCCTTGGCCCGCGCGCGCTGTTCGGCCATGAGCGAACGGAAGCCGTCCTCGTCGACCGACAGCCCGGCTTCGGCAGCCATCTCCAGTGTCAGGTCGATGGGGAAGCCATAGGTGTCGTGCAAGGTGAAAGCGTCGGACCCGGAGATCGTCGTGCCGCCGCTGGCCTTCACTGTCGCGGCGGTGTTGTCGAACAGGGTGGATCCGGTGTTGAGCGTCTTGAGGAACGCGGTCTCCTCACCGACCGCGACGGTCTCGATGCGGCGAAAATCGGTAGCCAGTTCCGGGTAGGACGGCGCCATGAGCTCGCTGACGACCCGCAGCAGTTCGCCCATCACCGGCTTCTCGGCGCCGAGCAGTCGGGCCGAGCGCACGATACGGCGCAGCAGGCGGCGCAGCACATATCCGCGGCCGTCATTGCCCGGGTTCACGCCGTCGGAGATCAGCATGGCCGCCGAGCGGGCATGATCGGCGATCACACGGAAGCGAACATCGTCCTCATGCCGAATCCCGTAGGAACGACCGGTCAACTCTTCGGCCCGGCCGATGATCGGGCGCAGCAGGTCGGTCTCGTACACATTGTCGACACCCTGCAGCAACAACGCGATACGCTCCACGCCCATGCCGGTATCGACGTTCTTTTTCGGCAGCGACCCCACCGGCTGGTGTCCCTGTTTCGGACTCAGTTCCCCACGAACGTCCTGCATGAAGACGAGATTCCAGATCTCGAGATACCGGTCCTCGTCCACGACCGGCCCGCCGTCGCGACCGTGCTCGGGTCCGCGGTCGAAATAGATCTCCGAGCACGGTCCGCCGGGACCGGGCACGCCCATGTCCCAATAGTTGTCCTTACCGTCGCGGAATTGGATGCGCTGCTCGGGAAGACCAACGACCCGCCGCCAGATCTCGGCAGCTTCGAGATCGTCCTGGTACACGGTGACCCAGATCCGCTCGGGATCGAACCCGTAGCCTCCGGCGTCTTGCGGCTTGGTGATCAGGTCCCACGCAAGGGTGATCGCGTCCCGTTTGAAGTAGTCACCGAAAGAGAAGTTCCCGGCCATTTGGAAGAACGTATTGTGCCTGGTCGTGACGCCGACCTCATCGATATCGCCGGTGCGCACGCACTTCTGCACACTGGTGGCCCGCGGATACGGGGGTGCTTCTTGGCCCAAGAAGTACGGCTTGAACTGGACCATGCCTGCGTTGACGAACAGCAGGTTCGGGTCGGCCAGGATCAGCGAGGCGCTGGGCACCTCGGTATGGCCGGCACGGAGAAAATGGTCCAGGAAACGCCGTCGGATCTCGTGGGTCTGCACAAATGTCCAGCTTACCGGTGGCGCGCACGCGATTATTCATCGACCGACAGTCACAGGTGTCGCAGCGCCCCCACGAAGCGCGACCCGCGGCGCGCCATCGTGACCTCGTGGAATCTGCCCTTGCTCTGCACCGAGAATGGTTACCGACCCCGCAGCCGAGCCGTCACCCGCGGATGATGCGACGCAATTTGTCGACCCGAGGGCCGATCGCACGTTCGTGGCCGTGGTCGGTGGGGTGATAGTAGTCGACGCCGATCAATTCGTCGGGCGGGTACTGCTGGGCGAGCACGCCGTCGGCGTCGTCGTGCGGGTACCGGTAGCCCTGTGCGTTGCCGAGTGCGGCCGCGCCGGCGTAGTGACCGTCGCGCACATGCGGCGGGACAGCGCCCGCCTTGCCCGCGGCCACGTCGGCCAATGCGGCACCGATGGCAACCACCACAGCGGCGGACTTGGGGGCGGTCGCCAGATGGATGGTCGCCTGCGTCAGCGCGAGCCGCGCCTCCGGCATGCCGACCAACTGCACCACCTGGGCCGCTGCGGTCGCGGCCTGCAACGCTGTCGGGTCGGCCATGCCGATGTCCTCGCTCGCGTGGACCATCAACCTGCGCGCGATGAAGCGAGGATCCTCTCCTGCGCTCAACATGCGAGCCAGGTAATGCACCGCGGCATCCACGTCCGAGCCGCGAATGGATTTGATGAATGCACTGATCACGTCGTAGTGCTGGTCGCCGGCGCGGTCGTAACGCACCGCCGCCCGGTCCACGCTGGCCTCGACGAGATCGATACCGAGCGTGGCATCGCGAGCGGACTCGGCCGCAGCTTCCAATGCCGTGAGTGCGCGACGAGCGTCACCGCCCGCGATCCGCACGAGGTGATCCAGCGCCGCCTCGGTCAGGGTGTACTCGCCGCGCAACCCACGCGGGTCGGCGATCGCTCGGGTGAGTACCTGGCGGATATCCGCCTCGGACAGCGGCCGCAAGTGCAACACCAGAGAGCGAGACAGCAGCGGCGCCACCACCGAGAACGATGGGTTCTCCGTCGTCGCGCCGACCAAGAGGACGATCCGATTCTCCACGGCGGCCAACAGCGCATCCTGCTGAGTCTTGGAGAAGCGATGCACCTCGTCGATGAACAACACGGTCTGCTCGCCGACCGACAGCCTGCGGCGCGCCCCGTCGATGACCCCGCGCACCTCCTTGACGCCCGCCGAGAGCGCCGAGAGCGCCTCGAAACGACGCCCCGTAGCTTGTGAGACGAGCGCCGCCAGAGTCGTCTTTCCCGTCCCAGGGGGGCCGTATAGGAGTATCGAGGCCGCGCCCGATCCCTCGATCAATCTGCGCAGCGGGGAGCCCGGGCCGAGCAGGTGCTGCTGTCCCACGACTTCGGCCAAGGTGGCCGGACGCATACGCGCCGCCAGTGGAGCATCCGGGTCGCCGCGCACGATCGCGGTGATCGAATGCCCCGCAGGCACGGCGGCATCGGGCGCATCGAACAAGCCGTCACTCACGAACGCAACGCTACCGACCGGCACCGACAGCACCCAAGGCCGCATCGAACGGCCCGGCGTGGCACCCGGCCACCCTCAGGTCGCAATGTTGCCGGACCCGAGTTGCGTGTGAGCCACACTTCGTATGGGATCACACCCGTGAAGCACAACGCGGCCATCTCGGATCAGGGCTCCCTCGAAGGATTGACACGACGCACTCTCCTGAAAGGAAGCGCGGCAGCGGCCGGCGCTACGGCGGTATTTGCCGCCGGACCTGCTGCTGGTGCGACGCCACCCGTCTTTCGACACGGCGTCGCTTCCGGCGATCCGCTCCCCGATGGCGTCATTGTCTGGACCCGCGTCACGGTGTCCGACGACGCGGTGCCGGGCTCGGGCCTCGGAGAGCCGACATCAGTTCGCTGGGAAGTCGCTACCGATGAACGATTTGCCTCGATCGCCGCATCCGGCACGACGATGGCCACGGCCGATTCCGACCACACCGTCAAAGTCGATGTGACCGGTCTCGTGTCGGCAGCCGACTATTTCTATCGCTTCGTCGCACAGGGACAGACCTCGCCCGTCGGTCGCACCAGAACTGCGCCCGCCGCCGCGACATCCCCCGAATTCCTCCGGTTCGGCGTGGTCTCCTGCTCGAACTGGGAGGCCGGATACTTCGGCGCCTACCGGCACCTGGCCGCTCGCGCCGACCTGGACGCCATAGTCCATTTGGGTGACTATCTCTACGAGTACGGTCGCGGAGCCTACGCCGGCCGCAACGGCACAGTGCGGCCGCACGAACCGGCCGGCGAGATCGTCAGCTTGGCCGACTACCGCACCCGCCATGGGCAGTACAAGACCGACCCGGATCTCCTCGGCCTGCATGCGCGGTTTCCCTTCATCTGCACCTGGGACGACCACGAATCCGCGGACAATGCCTGGTCCGGCGGCGCAAACCACCACGACCCCGCTACTCAGGGCGCCTGGTCGGACCGCCGCGCCGCCTCCGCGCAGGCCTACCTCGAATGGATGCCGGTCCGTGCGGCCGGGTACGGTGCGGATGCGCGGATCTATCGACGGCTCCGGTTCGGCACTCTGGCCGAACTCTCCATGCTCGACCTCCGCAGCTACCGCGACGAGGAAGCCAAACCCGGCGCCGGGTGGCGAGTTGCCGACAGCGACGCCCGCAGCATCACCGGCAAGGAGCAGATGGAGTGGCTGACCGCGGGCCTGGCGTCCGCGCCGGTCCAGTGGAAGCTGGTGGGCAACTCGGTCATGATCGCCCCCTTGGTCTTCCCGCCACTGGAACCGTCCACCACGGCGGCATTCACCAGCACCGTCGGTATCCCACAGTCCGGTCTGTCGGTGAACGGCGACCAATGGGACGGCTACACCGCGGATCGTCGCCGGCTGTTCCGCACGATCTCCGAACAGCAGATAGCCGACGTGGTCTTCTTGACCGGAGACATCCATACCTCATGGGCCGCGGACCTGCCCATCGATGCGGCGCAGTATCCGGGCGCCGGCACGGTCGGCACCGAATTCGTCGTGCCTTCGGTGACCTCGTCCAGTGTCGGCGACCTGGTCCGGGTGAACTCCACGCCACTGGCCGATTCGATCAGGGCGATCAATCGCCACTTCCATTATGTCGAGTTGGACTCGCACGGATACGGCGTGCTGGAGGTCACCGCGGAACATGCGCGTATGGACTGGTTCTACCTCCACGACATCGTCGACCCGAATACCACTGTGCGCCATGGAGCCTCGTTTGCCGTCCCCTCCGGTGGTCGGGTCGAACGCCGGTAGGCGCACCGTGGTCGACCGGCGAACGCTACTCCGACCAGTGTTCCTCCAACCTGGCCGAGACGTCCTCGGCGAAATCACCGACAATATCGTCGCCGGTACACCGCGCATCCTCCGCGAGCGCGGCCCAGCGGTTGATCAGCGCCGCCGAGCGCGGCACCGAGAGCCCATGTTCGCGTGCCGCCGCGATACGCGTGTGGTCTGCCGGCAAGAACCAGTAGGTCGACAACCACACCCAGATCAGGCGCGCCTCGAGAATGCGCTCCGCGAGCAGTTCGTCGTCGGCGAGCGCGGGCCACACACCCACCACCTCCGAGCGCCACGCCTCTACCATCTGTGCGGCTCGGTCGCGTGAGAGTTCGACATCACACAAACAGCCCGGGAAAGACACCAGAACGTAGGCGATATCGAGAGTGGCGTCGCGGAAGCCACCCCATTCGTAGTCGAGGAAACGTGCACCGTCGTCGTTCAAGATCACATTGTCGGGACACAGGTCCGACGGACTGAATGCGCGAAAACGCCCCGCCGAATAGAGTCGGTTACCGCGCACGATCCGCTCGGCGATCTCGCCAGGTACCTCGATTCCCAGTTCACGCCGCAACAACCCGGGCACTTCGGCAATGGCCGACTCGGCTTGCTGGGCTATTCCATCCACCCGGTGCACCACATCGACCCGACGCAACAACGCGACGAAATCTGCCTCACGCCCGACGGTCGCCGCATGCATCCGACCCAGTGCCTGTGCAAAGGCCATCAGCGCATTGCGCGCGGCCGGCTCGACACCGGCCTGTAGCACGTGGGTCAGCATCGAGTTCTCCCCGAGGTCGCTCAGGATGAGCAACCTGTCGGGGAGGCTGTGCGCGATGAGGTATGCGCCCGGCCGCTGTTCACGGCTGAGCGCAGTCGTGAACTGATACGACACGGTCTCGCGCAGGAATGCGGAATCGACACTGGCAACGCCGGGCGCCAAACCGCCGGTGCGACGGTCCTGCGCCGCCCCACGGACCTGCTTGACGATCAGAGTTCGCGGCAACGAGAAGGCGTTCTCGGCTACCCGTACGCGCAGGACCGTCGTCCTGCCACTGCCGCTGAGCTCGATCGGATCGCTCAGCTTCACCGGAGCACCCATTCGCTTTGTGAGCAACTGTTGCGCTGCGGAAACGACTTCGGCGGCGCGTTCGGCCAATAGTGCGGTCATCGCTTCTCAAGCTACTCGCATCGGGTCACTTCTAGCGAGCGGTTACACAACCATTCCGCGTCACTCGGCGTGTCTGGCGCGAAGCCGCCGCATGGCCTCCGGACGCTTGACACCAGTGCGTCCGTGGGGTTTTCTCGTCGTCAACTGCCCTGCGCCGCACCGTAAACCAGATGAGTGGAAAGGTCTATGTGTGACCGACGCCCCGCCTCCTACGCCCAAGCGATCACCTGGTGGCGACCGTCGTCCGGACGATGCCGCTCAACCGAACGACCACGATCGACCAGGTAGTCATCAACCGGGCGAACCAGGATTCGGGGCACAGCCAACGCATCGGAAAGCGCCGGACCCCTCCGCGGCGAGACCGGGGACCGACCATCGTCCCGAGACGTCGCCCCCGACGGATGACGCACAGTCGGCGGACAGCGGCACAGAGCTCGGCACCGAGCGGCAGTATCCACTCCAGCCCCAGCCCCAGCCGGTAGGGGAACCACAGCTCGGCGGCTGGGGATCACCCAGCCGAGCGCCGACAGCGCAGCCGATCTACGGCTATCAACAAGCCGCCACAGGTTCTGGGGCACTCGACGTGGGCCGAGCGCTCAGCTTCGGCTGGGCGAAATTCCGATCCAATCTCGGACCCTGGATCGGTGTCACCGCGGTGGGCCTACTGATCTACTTGGCATGCCTGCTCGTGGTACAGATCGCCAAACCGAGGACGATGCTGGCTGTGCTGTTCGTCTTCCTGATGGTCATGGCAGCGGTCTGGCTACTGCAGGCGGCGATGATCCGCGGCGCCTTGTATGAAACCGACGACAGCCCACCGCCTTTCGGAGCGTACTTGCGCGGCGTGAACGTAGGAAACGTCCTACTGACCGCGCTACTCGCGTTCGCGCTGATGGTGCTCGGCTTCTCGTTGATCGTCGTTCCCGGAGTACTCGCTGGCTGGCTGTCGATGTTTGCGCTGCATTTCGTCATCGATCGCGACCAAGGTCCGATCGAGGCGCTGAAGTCCAGCTGGACGTTGGTGCTGTCCCATGCCGGCCCGACGGCTCTGCTCGCGCTCACGGTCGCGGCGGTCACGATCCTCGGACTGCTGACGTGCGGCCTGGGCCTACTGGTGGCCGGCCCGGTCACCGCCATCGCGGTGACCCGAGCCTATCGCCTGCTCACCGGGGACCATCGCACCGAGGACTCCGTGCACATGTGACGAGGACGACAGCCGATGACAGCGGCACAGGAGCTGTGCACCGAACGACGACTACCGCACGGTCTGCGTATTCTCGCTCATCCGCCCCGGCTGGGCCTCCAGCCCCGCCTCCTTGCGTTGCTGCGCGGTAATGGGTGCGGGCGCGTCGGTCAAGGGGTCGACGCCGCCTCCGGTCTTGGGGAACGCAATGACCTCACGAATCGAGTCCTCACCGGCGAGGAGGGCGGTGACTCGGTCCCATCCGAAAGCAATACCGCCGTGCGGCGGGGCGCCGAAGGCGAAAGCGTCCAGCAAGAAGCCGAACTTCTCCTGGGCTTCCTCAACGCTGATACCCAGTACCTCGAAGACACGCTCCTGCACCTCACGACGATGGATACGAATCGAGCCGCCGCCGATCTCGTTGCCGTTGCAGACGATGTCGTAGGCGTAGGCCAACGCGGAGCCCGGGTCGGTGTCGAAGGTGGCCGATGATTCCGGAGTCGGCGCGGTGAACGCATGGTGCACGGCAGTCCACGCGGAATGGCCCACAGCGACGTCACCGCTGGCGGTCGCCTCGGCGCTCGGCTCGAACAGTGGCGCGTCGACGATCCATACGAACGACCATGCGTCGTCATCGATCAACCCGACCTTGCGGGCGATCTCGTTGCGCGCCGCACCCAACAACGCGCGCTGGGCCTTCGCCGCGCCGGCCGCGAAGAACACACAGTCGCCGGGCACTGCACCGACATGCTTGGCCAGACCCTCGCGCTCACTGTCGGAGAGATTCTTCGCGACTGGGCCGCCCAATGAGCCGTCCTCGTTCACCAAGACGTACGCCAGCCCCTTGGCGCCGCGCTGCTTGGCCCACTCCTGCCAGGCGTCGAGCTGTCGCCGCGGCTGACCGGCGCCGCCCGGCATGACCACCGCACCGACGTAAGGTGCCTGAAAGACCCGGAACGGGGTGTTTTCGAAGTATTCGGTGCACTCGGTGATTTCGACACCGAAGCGCAGGTCCGGTTTGTCGGTACCGAAGCGGCGCATGGCCTCCGCATAGCTCACATGCGGAATCGGCGTGGGGATGTGGTGATCGACCAGCTTCCACAATGCGACGAGGATCTCCTCGGCCAGCTCGATGACATCCTCTTGACGCACAAAGCTCATCTCGATGTCGAGTTGGGTGAACTCCGGCTGTCGGTCGGCGCGGAAGTCTTCGTCGCGATAACAGCGCGCAATCTGGTAGTAGCGTTCGATGCCACCGACCATGAGCAGCTGCTTGAACAACTGCGGGCTCTGCGGCAACGCATAGAAACTTCCCGGCTGTAGGCGGGCCGGTACCACGAAGTCCCGCGCGCCCTCGGGCGTGGATCGGGTCAGTGTCGGCGTCTCCACCTCGATGAAATCATGGCGGGCCAGCACCTCCCGAGCCGCTGCATTGACCTTCGAACGCAGCCGTATCGCATGCGCTGGACCTGCACGGCGCAGATCCAAATACCGATGCCTCAGACGGGCCTCCTCGCCGGGCTGCTCATCCAACTGGAACGGCAGCGGGGCGCTCTCGTTCAAAACCTCCAGATCGGTGACGTTCACCTCTATGGAGCCGGTAGGTAGTTCGGGGTTCTCGTTACCGCTAGGTCGCAGCTCCACCGCACCGGTGATGCGTACGCAATACTCGGCTCGTAGCCTATGCGCCTGCTCTGCGGGCGCACCCTCGCGGAACACCACTTGAGCCGTACCCGACGCGTCACGCAAATCGATGAAGATCACTCCACCATGATCACGCCGCCGGGCCACCCAGCCGCTGAGAGTGACGGTCTGACCGGCATGCTCGCTTCGCAGCGAACCAGCCAAGTGCGAGCGCAGCACGGGGATCCTTTCGACGACTCCAGCACCGGGCAGGGTGACCAGGTGCGGGTCCATCGTAGTGAGACCCATCGGCGAAGTGGAAACTGATATGGCCACACCCGTGTCAAGCTGTATCGATACCTGAGTGGCCGCTGCGCGATCACGCGACGCGCGCGGCGGCGTCACGACCGACCTATCAGCGTCAGCAACCTATCAGCAGTGACCACACGAGAAAGCAACGCCGATGACCGTCGACGAGGGTACGCAGATCGACCGGAACCGAGTATCGCCCGGTATGGGCCGCACGCTTGCGCTCGGCGGGGGTGGGGTTGGACTGGTCGTGCTGGTGCTCGCCCTGCTGCTGGGTGGGGATTCCAGCTCCGCGCTGGGCAACCTCACGGGCGCAGCCGAGCAGAACTGGATGCAGACCGGTATGCCGAGTTATTGCAGGACCAGCGCGGACGCGAGCACGTATCTGGACTGTCGGGTAGCCTTCACCGCACGAAGCCTGGACGCAGTGTGGTCGGCCGCGCTGCCCGAGCAGACCGGCAAACGCTACACGCCACCGAGGGTGGTCCTGCTGTCCGGCGCGGCGGCGACCGCTTGCGGCAATGCGACCAGCGCAGTGGGCTCGTTCTATTGCCCGGCCGACCGGACGACCTACTTCGACGCCACCTTCTTCCGCACGCTGGCCACTCGGTTCGGCGCCAGGGGCGGCCCACTCGCGCAGGCGTATGTGGTAGCACACGAGTTCGACCACCACATACAAAGTCGACTCGGCACCATCGCACACGCACAACGCGACCGGCACGGGCCGACATCCGCCGCAGTACGCACCGAACTACAAGCCGACTGCTTTGCCGGCATCTGGGCACACTTCGCAGCCACCACACCTACAGCCGGCCCTACCCGACCGCTTTTCGAACGACTGTCGGACCGGGACGTCGAGGACGCAGTCTCGGCGACCGCGGCCGTCGCCGACGATCGCAGCCGGCGCGCCGCACGCAGTGGGGTGAATCCCGAAGCATGGAAGCACGGTTCGTCCGAGCAGCGGACGAAGTGGTTCCTTGCTGGCTATCGGACGGGTCGCGTGCGCGCCTGCAACACGTATCCCGTACAGGACCTGAACGATCCACCGGCCTTGCGGTAGAAGCGGATTCGACCCCGATCCGGTGCGAACCTCAGAATTGATCCTGCTCGTAGTCCGAGCTGATGATTTCGTCGGCATGCGTTGCGCCGATGACGTCCGGGGTCGACTCCCCCAGCGGGCCGGTGAGGTCGTCACTCCCCGTGGGACTCACGTGCGGTTGCACTGCGCGCGAGTGCTCGTCGTCGTTGCTCCGCTGGCCGGCGGCACCTGCCGGTCCACCCATGAAGCCGTTGCCAGCGGCCCCATGGGGACCAGCACTGCCCGACATACCGGTGCCGACCGGAGCCCCTCCACCAAGTGGAGCGCCGAACAGGGAACCGGCACCGGCAGAGGCACCAGGCAGACCGACCCCAGGACGGATCGGTGCAACGGGGACACCAGCCGCCCCGGCTCCGGGCATGCCACCGGAAAACCTGGGCGCCGATGACACGCTCGGCGTTCCCGGGCGAGCGGAGCCACCGAAGGGTCCGGTCGGCGTGCCGGTCGACCCGCCCCCTGGGGCCGTCGAGGTTCCCGCACTGCCAGGAGCTCCGGTAGCCCCGGCCGGGGCACCACTGCCGGCGCTCGACGCCTGACCGGTTTGCGCCGAAGCCGGCGTGGTCGTAGGGGCCGAGGCCCCCTGCGGTACGGAGGAGTCCACGCCTGCGGTCTCGGTCACAGCATTCGACCGCACCTGATCCAAGACCGGCTGGCCGATGTTTCGCGCCAACGATTGTGCGATTTCGTGTGGTGGTGGCCCGCCGCCCGGTGCAACCAGTTGTTGCACCACGCCGGCGAGCTCCGCAGTCTTGCCCGCGAGATCCCCTCGAGTGGCATTGACCACCCCGACCGCTCGACCGAGATGATCGGTGGCCGAGGCGATCAGTGCTGCCTGCGCCGGCGGTGTCACGATCACGGGCGCGAGCGCGGTCGCCTCGGCTGCGAACGATGTGGCAATGCCCAGCAGCTTCGCGTTGCCCTGCTCCACGACCACGGCGGCGCGCTTGGTGAGTTCGGAGATATCGATGCCACGCTGGCTGGCCTGCTCACCCTCGGCGTTCGCTTGCTGGCTCGCAGCCTGAGCGTTTCGGGCAGCCTGGCTCTGCCACAACTCGTCGACCGATGCCATACTTCCTCTACCCACCTGCATGGCCAGCTGGATGGCCTGAGAGGACTTGTCGAGCAGAGCCGTGGGGTCGAGCGCTCCGATGATGCCGGTGCCGAAGCTGCCGACGAGATTCAGGATGGGCTCGATCAGCAGGTCCACCCCGGGCAGCGCCGGCAGGGCAATGCCCTGCAACAGGGTGGCGACCGGGTCCGTGGGCAGCGGTGGCAACGCGACAGCCGGCGCCTGGTTCGCCACGGCGGACAACGCGTTCGGCACCGCAGCGAGCGCTCCGCCCAGCACCTCGCGGGCCTGGTCGGCCACGGCGGCAACCTGACCGGCGATGGCATTCACGTCACCGAGCAGTGCCGACGCCTCGGGCAGCAGGTCGGGTGCACCTCCCGCACCCAGCGCTGCGTCCGTTCCGATCGAACCTGCGGGAGCCGGCGCGCCGAGCGCAGAGTGATCCTCGGAGGTTGCGCGCATCATCGACGCAGGCGGCTCGATCGTCGGCATGTCCGCCGGCAGCTGCGGCAACGGCAGGTCGAGAAGCGCTCCCAACGGCGATTGTTGCAGTAGGTCCAACACGGTCTCCGGGCCGCTGTCGACGGTCGGCTCGGCCGTGTGCGAGACGGACTGCTCTGTCGGCGCGATGACGCCGCTGTCCAGGGGCCTCACACCCCGCCTCCGATCCGATCGGTCTGCGACCCGAGCGCACCAGCGTTGAAGGCGTCGACGGCATCGTAGGCCGCGGCGGCGTTGAACGCCGAGTTCGACAGACCCGCGAACTTGGTCGACAGATCATTGATGTCCTTGGCTTGCAATACCTGCGCAGCGGCGAACATGGCCAGGTAGTCGGCTCCGATCAAACCGAACACCGGCACCAGCGCAGACACGCTCTGCACCGCGTCGAGATTGCCCGCCACCGCGAGATCGGTGGCTATGCCGGCATTCGTGGCTCCGAAATCCCGGACCGCTTCGGTCTCTACCGAGAGATCACTCATCGAGTTGGCCCCCCAAGTCGTCGTAGACGTTTACGTCGTGTGTCCGTTGCGGCCGGCTACCGAATTGGAAAGGGCTGCAACAGTTGGGCTCAATATAGCCGACGCCGTCGGCGAGTTCGAGCCCGAGCCGCTATGCGACCGGAGGTCTCTACCAAATGAAACACGTTGCAAATTAGAACGAGTTCTATATTCTGTCTGTCATGAAGGTCGCAGTGACCGGCGCCGCCGGCTACCTTGGCACGAATCTACTCGAGCTGCTCGCCGCCCGCGGCCACCAGATCACCGCGATCGACCGGGCGATCCCGGCCGGAACTGCGGCATCGAACATCACCTGGGTACGCGGCGACGTCCTCGATCCGTCATCGATGCGCACTGCACTGGCCGGCGCCGAGATCGTCTACCACCTGGTCGCGGTGATCACTCTCGCCGACGAGGACGACCTCGCCTGGAGGGTCAATACCCAGGGTGTGCGTGTGGTCGCCGAGGCGGCGCGCGCGGTCGGCGCGCGCCGCCTGGTGCATGCCAGCTCTATCCACGCATTCGACCAATACCGCTGCGGTGGCCGTATCGATGAGACCGCCCTGCGATCGACCGACTCCCGTTTGCCGGTGTACGACCGCTCGAAGTGGGCCGGCGAAGTGGAATTGCGCGCGGTGATCGACCGCGGTTTGGACGCGGTCGTGTGCAATCCGACCGGGGTTTTCGGTCCACTCGACTACAGCAAGCCGCTGTCGCGGATCAATCGGACGCTCCAGGACGCTGCGCGGGGCCGTGTGCTCGCCATGGTCGGCGGGGGCTTCGATTTCGTCGACGTGCGTGATGTGGCACAGGGACTACTCCTGGCCGGTGAACGAGGTCGCACGGGCGAGAACTACCTGCTCGGTGGGTCGATGACCTCGATGGTCGACGTATGCCGCGCGGCGGCCGCCCATGGCGGCAGCCGGGGGCCGATGGTCACGGTTCCCGCAAAGCTCCTATCCGTCGCCATGCCGCTGCTGGCGCCGATCGGCAGACTGGTCGGCTCCGACATCCTGTCCAAAGCCGCCCTCGGCGCCGTGACCTGCGCGCCGATCGTCGATCATGGCAAGGCCGAGCGCGAGCTCGGCTACCGACCACGGCCTCTCGACGAGACCGTTGGCGATTTGGTCACCTTCTTCCGCGACCCCGCCCGACTCGCACACGACGCCCGAAGTATCGCTTGACAGCCATTAGAACCCATGTTCGACTTTGGAGGTGCGGTGGCAGAACCGACCCCGGGATCTCGAAATCCCGGACCCCGATGGGAGCTTCCTCCCCGGGCTGTCCGGTGCAGGGTTACCCCGCACGGTGCGAAGCCCCGAGTTCGCAGGTCTCACATTCCATGAAGTACTGTGCGACAACGCGCTGAATCCTGTACCCGCGAGTACGAATCTGCCATTCCGGTGGACTGTCGATCCTCTGCGCGGCTGCTCACCCGCATGTCGCCACTGCCGGGCACACGGCCCGCACAAGCATCTGGAATTGGACACGGGCCAGGCCGACACACACCTCGTGGTGCAGACCAATATCGCCGCGGTCCTGCGCAGACAGCTCACCGGAAAGGCATGGCGCCACGAGTCGGTCACCATCGGCACAAGCGCGGATCCCTATCAGCGAGCCGAAGGCCGGTATCGGCTGATGCCGGGCATCATCCGCACGCTTGCCGATTCCAGGACGCCGTTCTCGATTCTCACCAAAAGCACACTGCTGCGCCGCGATCTGCCGCTGCTGGCAGCAGTCGCACGCGAGATCGAGGTCCGGCCTACGGTATCCCTCGCGATCCTCGACACCGAACTGCATCACAGCCTGGAGCCCGAGACTCCATCGCCCGAGGCGCGGCTGAACCTGGTGCGCACCCTCGCCGATGCCGGCTTCACGGTGGACGTCCTGGTCTCACCGATCATCCCCTGTCTCACCGACAGCCGGGCACAGCTCGACGCGGCTTTCGCTGCGATCGCCGAGGCAGGGGCCTACTCGGCCCTGACCTTCCCGATGCACCTGGCCGGCAACGCCCGGGAGGGGTTCCTGTCCTGGTTGGCCCGGCGCCATCCAGCGTTGCTGCGCCGCTACCGCCAGCTCTACGGCCGCGACACGTCGGTCACGCCCGCGTATTCGGCCTGGCTGCACGCACGAACCGATCGCCTGCTGGCCGAGCACGGTCTGACACCGTCCCGGCACGCAGAATCGCGATCCGCGCCCGAAACGGCCGACACACCCGCCCCACAGCTGGCATTGTTCGCCTGAGGCGACCTCGCAATCGGAGCGTGCCTCCGCCGCGGGAGACACCCGCGCACTTTTCGGAAACATCCATCGCCTTCGACGGAGTAGTTTGGCGATGACACCTCACCGCAACGAGGAAGTGAAGCACGCATATGGTTTCACACCAAAACGATGCCGGCACTGCAAAATTGGAAAGGGTTGTCATTCGGTTCGCTGGAGACTCCGGTGATGGTATGCAACTGACCGGCGATCGCTTCACCCACGAGGCCGCCGCCTTCGGCAACGATCTAGCAACCCAGCCTGATTTCCCGGCCGAGATCCGAGCACCGCAAGGCACGCTGCCCGGCGTGTCGTCGTTTCAGATCCAGATCGCCGACTACGACATCTTCACCGCCGGCGATCAGCCCGACGTGCTGGTCGCGATGAACCCCGCCGCACTGAAGGCGAACCTGGACGATCTGCCCCGTGGCGCCATCGTCATCGTGAACACCGATGAGTTCAGCAAGCGCTCCCTTGCCAAAGTGGGCTTCGTCGCAGACCCGTTGTCCGACGAGACGCTGTCGGATTTCGTGGTCCATCGAGTGCCGATGACCTCGCTCACCTCGAGCGCAACCGAGTCGACCGGCGTGGGAAAGAAGGACGCCCAGCGTGCGAAGAACATGTTCGCGCTAGGCCTGCTGTCCTGGATGTACGGGCGTCCGATCGGCGGCACCGAACAGTTCATGCGAGAGAAGTTCGCGGCGAGACCGGACATCGCCGAAGCCAACATCGTGGCCTTCCGGGCGGGCTGGAACTACGGTGAGACCACCGAAAGCTTCGCCACCACATACGAGATCGCACCTGCGCAACTACCGGCGGGCACGTATCGTCAGATCACCGGCAATACCGCGCTGGCCTACGGATTGATCACCGCCGGCCGGCTCGCAGAGCTACCGGTGTTCCTGGGCACGTATCCGATCACCCCTGCCTCGGACATCTTGCACGAACTCAGCAAGTACAAGCACTTCGATGTCACCACCTTCCAGGCCGAGGACGAGATAGCCGGGATCGGGGCAGCGCTGGGCGCTTCGCTGGGCGGCGCGCTCGGCGTCACCAGCACCTCCGGCCCCGGTCTGGCGCTCGAGAGCGAAACCATCGGCTTGGCCGTGATGACCGAATTACCGCTGATCGTCATCGACGTACAGCGGGGCGGACCGTCCACCGGCCTACCGACCAAGACCGAGCAGGCCGACCTCCTCCAGGCCCTCTACGGGCGAAACGGCGAATCGCCCGTGGCGGTTGTAGCACCACGTTCGCCCGCCGACTGTTTCGCCACAGCACTGGAGGCAGCGCGAATCGCGCTCGGCTACCGCACACCGGTGCTTCTGCTGTCCGACGGCGTCATTGCGAACGGGTCGGAACCGTGGTCGGTGCCCGACGTGACCCGGCTGGACGCGATCGACCCAGCATTCGAACAGGACGGCGACGACGCCGAGGGGTTCCGGCCCTACACCCGCGACCCCGACACGCTGGCACGTCCGCTCGCCGTACCGGGCACCAAGGGACGCACTCACCGCATCGGCGGACTGGAGAAGGCCGACGGCAGCGGCGACATCTCCTACGACCCGGCGAACCACGATCTCATGGTTCGGCTGCGCCAGGCCAAGATCAGCGGAATCGCAGTACCCGATCTGGAGGTGAACGACCCGGAGGGCCGGGCCGAACTTCTTCTGATCGGCTGGGGTAGCACCTACGGACCGATCGGTGAAGCCTGTCGGCGTGCGCGCCGGCGCGGCGTCCCCGTCGCGCATGCGCACCTACGGTATCTGAACCCGTTGCCTGCCAACCTCGGTGACGTGCTGCGCCGCTACCGCACCGTGGTTGCGGCCGAGCTGAACGGCGGCCAGTTGGCGATGCTGCTGCGCGCGAAATATCTGGTCGATGTCAAGCCCTGGACGAAGATCACCGGCACCGCATTCACCGTCCAGGAAATGGTCGGAGTCATCGACGCAGCGCTGGACGGGTCCATCGAAGACCTCGAACAGGACAAGGTCTTCGCCGCACGGGCGCAGGCCACCTATCGCACAGTTGGGGGTAACACATGACCGCGGTGGAAACCTCACTCACCGGCATCGATCTGGGACTGACCGGCGTGTCCGGGGTGCCGCGCGCCGATGCGCCACTCACGGCCAAGGACTTCATCTCCGATCAGGAGGTGCGCTGGTGTCCGGGGTGCGGCGACTACGTGATCCTGGCGACGGTACGCGGCCTTCTCGCCGAACTCGGTATTCGCCGAGAGAACCTGATGTTCGTCTCCGGTATCGGGTGTTCCAGCCGGTTGCCCTACTACCTGCAGACGTATGGCATTCACTCCATACATGGTCGCGCACCTGCGATTGCAACCGGTCTCGCGGTCAGCCGTCCCGACCTGTCGGTCTGGGTAGTGACCGGCGACGGCGACGCGCTGTCCATCGGGGGCAACCATCTCATTCATGTACTGCGCCGCAACGTGAACATGACGATTCTGTTGTTCAACAACCGGATCTATGGACTGACCAAGGGGCAGTATTCCCCGACTTCGGAGCAGGGAAAGATCACGAAGTCCACCCCGATGGGATCGGTCGACCACCCGTTCAACACCCTTTCGGTAGCGCTGGGCGCAGAAGCTACTTTCGCCGCTCGTGCGCTGGACTCCGATCGCGTGGGACTCACCGAGGTACTGCGCGCGGCAGCCCGGCACCGCGGTACGTCGTTCGTCGAGATCCTGCAGGACTGCCCGATCTTCAACGATGGTTCGTTCGATGCACTGCGCCGGGGCAACGCCGCCGACCATCTGATCCCGCTCCGGCACGGTGAACCGATTCGCTTCGGCCGCGACAACGGATTCGCCGTCGTCCGTCGCGGTTTCGGACTCGCGGTGGCCCGTGCGGACAACGTGGCGGAATCCGATGTCGTGGTCCACGACGTCACAGCCGAAGGGCCCGAGTACGCCTATGCACTGTCGCGACTGTCCGGCCAGCATCTCGACCACGTCGCCATCGGAATTTTCCGTCAGGTCTCGCGACCGGTCTACGATGACGCGCTACGCAGCCAAGCCGCGGCAGCCCGGGAAACCCACCCGCTCGGCCCCGACTCGCTGCAGTCCCTGCTCACCGGGCCGGAGACGTGGACGGTCGACTAGTTGCACCGCCGATCGGGGTGGGCGCCGCCCCGATCAACAGGGTCGGATTCGCTTGGCGAAACCGAGGTCGACGACCGCGTCGCGTTCGCGTATGAGCTCGGCGACCGAGACGTCGATTCGGCTGCGGGCGAGGTCGTCCACCGCCAGGTCCGGCACGATCGTGTATTCGCCGTCTACGCAGGTGACCGGAAACGAACTGATCAACCCCTCGGGTACTGCGTAGGAACCATCCGAGGCAACGGCCATGGAGACCCAATCACCCTCGCGGGTGCCGAGCACCCAATCATGAATGTGATCGATCGCGGCGTTCGCGGCACTGGCTGCCGACGACGCGCCCCGAGCCCGGATGATCGCCGTGCCCCGCTGTTGGACGGCCGGAACGAACTCCTCGGTCAGCCAGACCTGGTCGTCGAGCAGCTCACGCGCGGGCACACCGCCGACGAGGGCATGCGCGATATCCGGGTATTGCGTCGCGGAATGGTTTCCCCAGATCGTGACGCGGGCGATATCAGCGGCCGGAGTACCGGTCTTCCTCGCCAGTTGCGCAATAGCGCGATTGTGATCCAAGCGGGTCAGCGCGGTGAACTGGGAATCGGGCACATCGGGTGCGTTGCTCATCGCGATGAAAGCGTTGGTGTTGGCCGGATTCCCGACCACGAGGACTTTCACGCCATCCGCCGCCGTGGCGTTGATCGCGGCGCCCTGCTCGGTGAAGATCGCGCCGTTGGCCGCGAGCAGATCCGAGCGTTCCATGCCCGCCGTGCGAGGACGAGCGCCCACCAATATCGCGATATCGGCTCCCGCGAAGCCGACCCATGGATCAGCGCTGATATCGACGGAATCCAGCAAAGGGAACGCACCGTCGTCCAACTCCATCGCCACGCCTTCGAGCGAGGCCACCGCGGTCGGAACCTCCAACAAGCGCAATCGGACCGGGGTGTCCGGGCCGAGCAACGCACCCGCGGCGATCCGGAACAGCAAACCGTAGGCGATCTGACCCGCGGCTCCGGTCACTGCGACGGTCACAGGCGCGGTCCCAACGGCAGTGCTCACGACGACGAACTCCTTGCGGTCGACGGACTCTTCTCGCCCACCCTAGCGACTCTCACCGCCGGCGAAGCCGAACGGTGAGCTACGCGACAGTGGTGGTCGCCTCAGCGCCGACCAGGCGATGAGCACGCCGGCAGGTCAGGTCGTCTCGGCTCAGCCGAGCGCTGTGACTTCGGCGTCGGTGAGCACCACAGGTGACACCATGTCCTTGGCCCGCGCCATTTCCACGGCGCGATACAGCGGCCGGTCCTCCAGTCCGGCATCGCGTGCCTCCGCGCGCAACTGCTGCACGAGC
Source organism: Nocardia sp. CNY236 (assembly GCF_000482385.1). GTDB lineage: Bacteria > Actinomycetota > Actinomycetes > Mycobacteriales > Mycobacteriaceae > Nocardia. The sequence goes on along the minus strand of NZ_AXVD01000004.1, from coordinate 109,366 downwards.
AGCGACGACACTGCTTCGGCCGCAGGAGAATTCCCCACGGCGAGGGCGTCGGCGAGCCTACGCAAACCGAGTAGGTGCAACTCACGCCCGCTGCCGGTGTCGGTGTACATGGCGAGCGGGACGACCTGGGAAACTGCTCCCGCGGTGATTCGCAGCGCGACGCGGCTGACTCGATCGGGGAACACCAGCACCTGCACTCCTGACATTGCGGACACGTCCACCCGCCGCTCACCGAACATCGTTCTGGCATGGATCACGTTGTCCGCCAACCATATTTGCCGACGGCGCAGCCCGAAGACGTACACCAGGGTGGGCACGGCGACCACGAGTCCGATAGCCACAGCCAACGTCCAGCTCATGACGATCGCAGCCAGCAGCGTGGCGCCGACTCCGATACCCGCGGCGGCGAGCGCGAGACGGCGCAACATCGGGGCATACACTTCGGGTGCGACGAGATCGAGCCCCACGGGCGTGATCGCCCGACCGTCATCAGAACTCGTCGACACTGCCTGCCCTCTCACGACTTCCGGTTGTGTGCGCCCGCCACGCTACGCGCCGACCCCCGCACCGGCAGCGGTGCGACGCGCCGTGTCCATCGCCACGCTCCCGACACCAGCAATCGAAAGGATGCCCGAGAGCCGGTCCGATACGGTCTCGACTCGTGCAGAACAGTCTCGAATCGTGAAGAGGTTGCGCCCGGTCGACCTTGCTCGCTCGATGCCGCCCACCGGCTTTCCGACTACGTGGCAATTCCCGATTGCGCCAGACCAGCCGTCACGACCGAAGCCGCTCATCGTGCCACGCGTTGGTGGGCGAGCGCCTCCCGGATCACCCCGACTGCCTCGGACAGTGGAATCTCGCGTTGCTCACCGGTTGCCAAATTCTTGAGGCCGAGGGTGTTGCGCGCCAGGTCTCGATCGCCGAGCACGACCGCGAGCGCCGCCCCGGACCGGTCCGCGGCCTTCATCGCACCCTTCACACCACGGCCGCCGTAGGCGAGATCCACCGCGACGCCGGCCGCTCGCAGTTGTGCGGCCAGCACAACCAGCCGCTGCTTGGCCGGCTCGCCGAGCGGCACCCCGAACACCTCGCATCGCGCCGAATGGCCCGCCGACTTCCCTTCGGCTGCCAAGGCCAACATCGTACGGTCGACACCGAGACCGAAGCCGATCCCGGACAACGGCTGGCCACCGAGCTCGGCCATCAGGCCGTCGTACCTCCCCCCGCCACCTATTCCCGACTGCGCACCGAGACCATCGTGGACGAATTCGAAGGTGGTCTTGGTGTAGTAGTCCAGTCCACGCACCATGCGGGGGTTCACAACATACGGCACACCGAGTGCGCCCAAGTGGGCGAGTACCTGGTCGAAGTGCGCCTTGGCCGACTCGGAGAGGTGATCGATCATAACCGGGGCGTCCGCGGTCAGGGTGCGGACCTCGGGGCGCTTGTCGTCCAGGACGCGCAACGGATTGAGTCGGGCGCGTCGTTTGGTTTCCTCGTCCAGTGGAAGCTCGAACAAGTACTCCTGCAGCAGCTCCCGATACTGTGGTCGGCATGTTTCGTCACCCAACGAGGTGATCTCGAGCCGGAATTCGTCCAGCCCGAGACCGCGGAATCCGGCATCGGCAACAGCAATCACTTCGGCATCCAGGGCCGGATCATCGACACCGATCGCCTCTATTCCGACCTGCTGCAGTTGCCGGTACCGACCGGCCTGCGGCCGCTCGTAACGAAAGAATGGACCCGCGTAGCTCAACTTCACCGGCAGCTGCCCCCGATCGAGACCATGCTCGATCACTGCGCGCATCACTCCCGCGGTCCCCTCCGGGCGCAATGTGACACTGCGATCACCGCGATCCGGGAAGGTATACATCTCCTTGGTGACGACGTCGGTCGACTCACCGACTCCACGAGCGAACAGGTTCGTATCTTCGAAAATCGGCAGCTCGATATGCCCGTACCCAGCCAATCGAGCCGCACGGAGCAAGCCCTCGCGTACCGCGACGAACTCGGCCGAGCCGGGTGGCAGGTAGTCCGGCACCCCCTTCGGGGCAGAAAAGCTGCTGGTCTTGGTCACGATGCTCCAGTTTCCACCACCACGGCCCGAGAAGTCCAACCGGTTGTGCGAACGAGTTCTCAGCGAGGATCCGGGGCAGTCTCAGGAAGAAATGGCACACTCGTATCCCGACACAGTCGACTATGGGAGGAATGTGGTAGTGCCGAGCAATGAACAGCGGCGAGCGGCAGCCAAACGCAAGCTGGAACGTCAGCTCGCCAGGCGGGCGGAGCGGGCACGCAGACGCAAGCAACTCACGATCGCCGGATCGGTACTCGGTGTCGTCGCAGTGGTCGCCGCTGCCGCGACCGTCTTCGCGCTCACACGCGGGCAGGACAGCGCATCCACGGCGATAGACGACGGCGCCTCCACGGCGATAGACGACGGCGCCTCCACGGCGATAGACAACGCCTCCGTCGTGGACGACGATGACGCCACCGCCGCGTGCAGCTACGACGACGGCGGAGCTCCCCCCGCCCGTCCGGTCACCAAACCGCAGGCCGACGGCATCCCGACCACCGGCATAAACGCGACGGTCAGCGTCAGCATGGAGACCAATCGGGGCCCGCTCGGGCTGACGTTGAACAATGCCGAATCGCCGTGCACCGTGAACAACTTCATCAGTCTGGCCGCGCAGAACTACTTCGACGGCACCGACTGCCATCGGATGACAGCGAGCGAGACCCTCAAGGTGCTGCAGTGCGGTGATCCCACCGGGACCGGAACAGGCGGACCTGGCTACGTCTTCGGCAACGAGTACCCCACCGATCGATACGCACCCGGCGACCCGGCAGCCATGCAGCCATCGAATCTGTACAAGCGCGGCGTCTTGGCGATGGCAAATGCTGGGCCCGGCACCAACGGCAGCCAGTTCTTCATCATGTACGCCGATTCCCAACTGCCACCGCAGTACACGATTTTCGGCACGGTCGACGAGAACAGCCTCGCCACCTTGGACACAATCGCCCAGCTGGGCCAAGACAACTCTGCACAACCCGGCGACGGCCGACCCAACCAGCCGGTCACCATCCAATCGGTGCTCGTCGACCGCTGAGCCGCCAGGATGAATGCCTGTTTTCCGTATGAGCGGCGCGCTCGCCCCATTGTGCCGACGATTGTCGGGTAATCTCGAACCGCGACGTTCCTGTGGCGTGGCCGGCCCGGCGCGAGCAGCCATGACGGCACTGCGGCGGGAATCGGTGGCCGTGGTCACCGGCGACATTCCACGGAGGATCGTCGTTCGCCCGGGATGGCTGTGACGGCGTGTCGCGCGGCCGAGCACCACAATTTTCCATAGTGATCACTGCGACATCGGGGAGCAGTCATGTCCGAGGAGCTGGACGATATCGGCCGGGAAACCGCGGCCATACTCAGGACAATGTTGCAGCTTGCGACGCTCGTCGCCCTACGGACCCGAGAACGTGGTCAGAAGGAGGCCGAGGCGCTGGTCAAGGTTACCGAGGCACGCGTCAAAGAGGCTCGGGAGATGCAGGTCCGTGAGGCCCGCGATGCGAAGGCCAAGGATCCCCGCAATAGCGAATTGGCCCGGTTGATCGACCAACCGATCGCCCAGAAAGGGGTTTCCCTGGACAAGGACCGCTTCTCCGCGCAGGCAGAAGCTGCGCGGGTCGCGGCCAATGCCGCCGAGGCCAAGCCGGCGTTGCTCTACGACTCCGCCGAACGCCGCAACGCGATTGCAGCGCATCTCACCAAGGCGGGCGTCCCACCGGAGCTGGTTGCGGTGCGGATGCTTGCCGAAATCGGGCAGGCACGGCCACCGAGTGATGCCGTTCGCACACGGCCGGAGCAGGCGCCGACGGTGACCAGAGGCCGGGAACAAGACTCACCCGGCCTGGAACGCACCAGGTAGCCCTGGACAACGTCCGCGGAATATTTTCGCGGACGTTTCGGCGGCACAGAGACAGTGACACCGGTCGCCGCGCGCACTGTGTCCGGGAATTCGCTACACGGACTCTGTCCAGGAGTGCCTACGCGGACTCTGTCCGGAAGTGGCCGACTGTAGGGTCGTCGAACATGCCGTGTTGTGGCGACTTCGTCGGCAGTGGGCTGATCATGTCCTTGTGGCCATTGCGAACGCTGCAATACTTGAACGGCCCCCTGGGGTCGAACAACTTCGACATATGCGGGTCCGCGTGTTCGAGGAACCAGACACTCATCCCGGTTCGGGCATCCAACCGATAGTGCTCCCACGCACGCCAGAGCGCTTCCAGCCGCATGACCGCCTCGCCGTGCCGCCACCACTCGGGGCACCACACCGTGTCGCTGAGATCGGTGACCTGGCGCCGATAGATCCGGCTGAGGTGGTTCTCCACGAACTCCACCACGGTCGCGTGAATCATCGGCTGTTGCTGTTGCTCGGTCACAGCGGCCGAACCTCCTCGATATGTCCCTGGTCCGGTGGCGGAAACTTCTTGAGCGACAACGTGGACTTCTCGAGTGACGGCGCACCGAGCAGGTCGGTGATCTCCGTCTTGCGCTGCGGATCATGCTGCGAGATGGACTTCTTCACTTCAGTAGCGTATTCGCCCTCCCACCACGGCACGGTACGAACCAACACCGGCGGCGCACCCGAGGGAAACACGATGGCCCGGCCGCGTGGCAGTGTGGCCAGGCCGTTGACCGTGAAGGTTTTCGATGAACTCAGCGACCGTGAATAGCTCTTGTTACCGCCCTTGGATTCGGAGACCGACTGAGAGATCACGTCGTAGTCACCGAGCACATCCGAGCGTTCCTGCAAGAAATGAGTGTCGTCCACACCGCTGCCGAGCACTTTGATGTTCGCTGCCGACCACAAGGCATTCATCCCGCTGTCGCCCCAGCAACGCGCGCCCTGGGCCCACGACTGCAGGACTGTCATGACGACGATTCCGCGTGAGCCGAAATGACTGTACTGCTTGGGCAGATCCTTCCAGCGCACCACGTTCGCGGCCTCGTCGAGCACCGCCAGCATCGGAATCGCCAGCCGGCCGCCGGCCGAGCGCGACGCCTTGCGCATCGCGACGTCGATCACCGCCTCGGTGAGCGCGCTCACCAACGGGGCAGCCGACCCCCGACCTTCCAGCGACAGGCTGTACAACGTGCCGTTGCGCTCCAAGAACGCCAGTTCGTCGAACTCCCGACCACCACCGTCTTTGGTGATCCACGGATGGACGTTCGACAGTTTCAGGCAACGAATCATCTTCTTGGCGGTGCCGAAGATGCCGCTGCGTGTGCGCGGGTCGGTGTTGTATTGCGAGGACAGGCCGGAGGCCGTGTAGTGGTGCCGAGCGGCACGCAACAACTCGATCGGCTCGGTGTCCTGTGGGTTGGTCACCCATTCCCAGACCTGCACGATCTGGCGACTGCCGTTGCCGTCACCGACAGCAGCGGCGAGAAACAGCCCGGCCAGCAGATCCTCGGCTTCGGGATCGAAGAACGCGTCGGTCTTGGTATCGCGCCCGTCATCGCTGTCGGCGAAATGTCCCGCCAAGCGCGCCGCGCGCATCTCACACCCTTCGCGCTTGGCATCCACCCAGGACAGTGGATCCCAGAACCAGGTCGGCTCTTCACCGGCCACCCCCTGCGGGTCGAAGACGTAGGTGGGACTTCCCTTGGCTTCTCGGACGTCACGGGTCGCATCCACGACATCTCGCTTGTTCGACGTGGTCAGCACCGGCCCGATCGCGGTCAGTATGGCCGGGATCACCCGGGAGGTCGACTTGCCTTGTCGTGGACCCCAGATATCGAGGTGCAAATCCTCGTACGAGCCGTAGAGCATCACCCCATCGGCCACCCCGACGCCGATCGGCACACCGGGAACGTCCTCGTAGCCGAGCTGCACGCCGAGCTGCCGGGCCTTCTCCCGAACGCCGGACTCGGTGAGCATCGAGATCGCGGCGCCGGAACCCATCACATCGGCCTTGGCGTCGACCGGAAGCTGGCCCGCACTCGCACGCTTGTGTAGATGCGCGCGGATCACGAAGTAGCCGACCGCACTCATGATGACCAGCACGACGATTGCCGTGGCCGCACCCGGCCACTGTAACCGTCCCCTGGCCAGATCTGCCGCGATGGCAATCGGATTCACCGGAACATTCTGTGGACTGCCCGCGAGCATATTTCCCAGATGCAGTGCAAGCCACAATGTTCCGAGGACCACGAACCCGGCGTAGATCAGATACAGACCGACATCGGGTGTGGGTACGGCCGGATCAGCGACCTTTTTCTTCTTCGCCATGTGTGCCTCCTGAGTCAGCCGTCACGAAGGATGAGCCGGTGGTCAGCGGAATGCGTCCAGCCGCCAGCCATCCGGCGTGCGCACGACCGTCGCGATCACCGTGGCCGGTGGTAACGGTTGCCTGCGCCCATTCGGATGGACGACGGTCTGCTCTATCCCGATCTTGAACTGCCGTACGTTCGGGTCGGTCGGGTTCGGCGCTTTCTCGCCCGAAGCGAAGGTGAACGCCTCCACACGCGCTCCTTCCTCCGCCCAATCCGCCCACTGTAAGCTCGGCTTCGGTAGGTCCACCTCGGCCGGCGGTGCCTCGAGCAGGCGAAGCAAACTGGGACCGAGAAAGTTCCGTGCTCGCACCAACGAAGCGCCTCGGCTCTCGACGGCGGGTCGCCAGCTGTAGATCTGCTGCAACGCCGCGACCGCTACACCGTCGGGCGTCCCCGGGTCCGGAGCGGGGACGTCCTCGAGCAACCGAGTCGTCACCGTGGCTCGATCTCCCTCGGATCCCTTGTCCACGAGGTCATCCCGACCACACCCCACACTCAGCATCGCGAGGCCCAGCACCAGAATCACCCCCAGACTCACCCGCACGTTCGCTGTGTGATTCCAGGCTAGCCGGACACCGCGGCATTGTGGCGGTCTCGCCGCTGCGGGGTCCACCCCAGGCATGCTCACAACACCCTCCTCGCTCGCGCGTCTCCGGGTACCGGCACTTCTCCGACGCCTCCTGCCGATCGCGGGTCCGAGCCCGGAACCGACTGAATCATTCGACCGCTTCCGACATAGATGCCCACCAGTGTCGGCCCACGCGCCCCGAACGAACTGAACACCAAATCGCCCGGTCGAACCGCGCTCATCGACACCTCTACCCCAGCCTCCCACTGCTGTTCGGCTGTGCGCGGCAACATCACCGTCGCGGACGAAGCGGCGAATACCGCCGCCGAGGTGAGCCCCGGTCCATCCACACCGCCCCCGCTGGCTCCTTGTGGCCCCCCGCCACCCCACACGTAGGGCGCGCCGAGCCAGTCGCGCGCGGCCTCCACGATCTGTGCACCGATCGAGCCCGAACCGGGTGTGAAGCGGCCGAACGAGCCGGGCGCGCGGTATCGCGCCTCCATCGCCAGAATATTCTGCACGTACGGCCGGGTCTCGATATAGTGCGCTGCCAGCTGATTCGGCAGCCCACCCGACCGAAGGACCGCACCCTCGCCCGCGTTGTACGCGGCCAACGTCAGCGCGAGGAGATCGCCGCGCACCCTGCCGTCCGACAACCATCCCTGGATCTTCTGCGCGAGGGCGCACATATACCGTCCCTGGCCGATGATTGCGTCGCCGTCGTCCCACACACTGGCTACGCCATTGCCGTCGGCGTCGATCACGTAGGGTTGGCCGTCGGTCGGATCGATACTCGCCGCGGTGCCCGGCAAGAATTGGGCCAGCCCCTGCGCGCCGGCCGGTGAGGTCGCACCACGCCGGAAATCCGATTCCTGTTTACCTTGGGCGGCCAGCAACGACGGTGTGATCTGCGGGCAGATCGAACCCGCACGGCGGTACCAGATTTCCAGTTCCGCTGGCACCGATCCCATAGCAAGGGCGCCCCCGGCAGTACCGAAACCGCGGCTGCACCGCGGGTCGCCGGAGAAGGCGCGTGCTCCACCCACGTCCGGGGTAGGAGCGCCATCCAGCCACGGCAGCGGGTCGATGTGGCGTCCGCCGGTGAAGCGCCCACCGGGGACGACCTCGAAATGCAAATGTGGTCCACTCGATTCGCCAGCCGACCCGACCGCACCGATGTGCTGGCCCGCAACGACGACGTCCCCGGCTCGGACCATCACACCGGAAGCCCACATGTGCCCGTAAACTGCAGAATACGACCGGCCGTTGGCATCCACCGAATCGATGACGATCCAATTGCCGAAACCCGATGCTGCCCCGGCAGCCACCACACGCCCGTCGGACACCGAGAAGATGGGAGTGCCGTCGGCTGCGGCCATGTCGATGCCCCGATGCCTGCCATCCCGCGAGCCGAAGACGTCCGACAGCGTGAACGTGTCGATGGCCAACGGCAGCACACGACGCAGCGGTCCGACTTCCGCGGCCAGTACCGGCGGTTGGGTCGTGATCGGATTGTGCGGGGTCAGCCCCGAGCTCTCGGGCGATTCCGGACTCGTGGCGTCACTGGGAGCCGTACCCGCCGAGCCCAGTCCATCCCTGCGATCGCCGCCCCACGGTGGTGGCAGCGACTGCGAACCGAGTGTCGGCCCGTCTTCGCATGCGTCGTCCACGACGGGCAGGACGATCACCAGCACGAGCGTCACGAGTGCGAGCACCGTACCGAGCGCGGTCCACAGGACAGTTTTGCTGTTCATCGCCGTCGCACCCTGGCCGCGCACTGCGCCCGGGCGAGGATCACGTCCGGTGCCGGGCTTCGTTGAGCGTGTCGGCCAATGTCCGGTTCATCTCGGCTGCGGCCGCCAACTGCTGTTGTAGCAGTGCGACCTTACGCCGCAACGCGGTTGCGTCCATGCGCTCTGCACAAGGACCTTCGGCTGCGCGGACCCAGTTGCGCACCGAGTTGGTATGCACGCCGATCTGTTCGGCGACCACACGGCACGCCTCCGATTCGCTGCGTAGCTTGCCGGTGAGCGCGATGACCTGGGCGACGGCAGCCTGCCGAACCTCGGGCGAGACCCGACGGTAGGGCCGGTGCGGCATCACGCGCGGCACCTCCCTCCGGCCAGTGCGTCATAGTCCGCTTGCGCGTCGCGCCTCGACTGCGCAGTCACGCCGCACTCCCAGGCGAATCCGTTCCCCGCACCGCTGATTCGGTGAACTTGCTGAAACGCTGGTTGGTATCGTGGATCCCGCTCTCCTTCTCCGACTGGGTGAATTCCATGTGGAACGGAATACCAGGACGGCGGTCTTCGCCGATCTTCAACAGGAACTTTCCGGTACCGGGCGGAGACGGTCGCTGTTGTCCTGGTTTGAGCGCCTCCCCGGTCAACGCTTGCGGCGCCGACCATCCGGTAACCATCTCCTCTTCGGCCGAGGTGAACGGCACAGTGCTGTCCAACCGCTTGATCTCCTCGGCCGGAAGCGCGCCGAAAATCTTGGAACGCGCCCGCTCGAGGAACCCCAGTGCCTTTGCGATGGCGGCGTCCGACCCAAGTGCTTGCAAGTCTTTGATGGTATGGCTGATCATGATCAAGGCGGTGGCGATGCCACGCTGCAGTCGAGTGAGCTCATCGACCCGATCGACCATGAAGTCGCCCAACCCGAGCACCTGCCACAGCTCATCCATCACCACTTGGAAATAGCGCTGCGAACCGAGCTCGGCATCGGCCAGAACGTGCGCGGCCTCGACCGAGGCGAACCCGTCGGCCCAACACGCCAACATCACCGCTGCCTTGAGTTTCTTGTCGCCGGTCGGGATGTGTGAAACATCCATGCATACCGCGACCGCGCTGGTATCTATCGCCACCGTGGTCTGCCCGTTGAACACTGCGCCGAACGGGCCTCGGGTGAGCGCGCGCAACGAGCGGCGCAAACCCTTGATGGCCTCCTGATAGGCTGCCGGTTCATCGGCGCCTGCGTCCAGCATCAATTCCTCACCGCCACCGACGATCACCTCCAGCAGATGTTCCATGATGGGCGGCTTGTCCGGGGTGAACCCACTTCCCGGTTTGTAGAGGATGCGCAACGCAGTGGAGATCAGGGTCTCCTCGTAGTCGCGGACGCGGTCGCCACGCACCAGTTCGACCAGCCCCGCGATCAGCGTCACCTGCCTGGCCCGCAAATCCTGCAACACTTGAACCTGCAGTTCGGGAAACTCTTCCAACCGAGGAACGACCGCACCGAGTACACCGGCCGCGAGCGGATTGAGCTTGCCGTGCCCGTATCCCAGATCGATCACTTGGCCGCCGACCAACTCGACCATCGTGCGGTAGTCGGGTTTGACGTCGGCCAGAATCAAGGGCGTGATCCCCTGTGCGATACCGCCCAGCACGATCCGACGCACCAGCGACGACTTTCCGAAACCATTGAGTCCGAGGACGAACAGGCTCGGGGCGGTGATGAAGCTGCCGCGCATGAACCAGTTCATCGGGTCGAAACAGACCGGCGAGCCGGTATGCAGATGTGATCCGAGAGGCGTGCCGATCAACGGTGCGCCGGCGCCGACCGACCACGGCCACAATCCGGCAACTTGAGCCGTGGTGGCGCGATACTCGACCGGCCGACCTACGACGTTCATCCGGCCACCACCCGGCCCTGCGTAGCCGCGATCGGTGAGTTGCGCTGTGCTGCGGTCGAAACCGTCCTGAACGGTCCGCTCGGCTCGCGCGGCGTAGTTGCGACGACGGGTGTCGTCGGTGCGAACTCGGAACTGTGCCCACGCTGCGCGCAGGCCACTGCCCTCTCGGGCGATCACTTCGAGCTTTGTGCGGGTGGCATGGTCGAGCAGCCGAGGGCCGGACTGCGTGCGGGTATCCCGCTTCGAGGGTGTGCGGCCAGCCGTCGCGGAGCGCCGCTGGCCGGTATGCTCCTCGGAGCCGGAGTGGCGCAGCCGGTCGTCGCCGTTCATCGGTGGCGACTCCCGGCCGGGACGCCGTCGCCGCGAGCGGCGAACTCTGTTCTCGGCGCTGGATCGTCCAGGGCGAGCGCGGCGTGTGCGCTCGTCGCGTTCCCGTACAGCCGGTTCGTGGTCGCGTGCCATGAATCGCTCACCCCGCCAGTGCCTTCGGAATAGTGGCATGCTCCGGCAGAATCACCCCGCAACCGAGCGACGCCGCAAACGCGGCCGCCTGGTAGCGGTAGCACCGCCGAATCTTCAACCGCGCCTGAGTCGACAAGTCGCGGGTAATGGCTTCGATGCGCGGCAGGTCACCACGTAGCGGTTCGGTGATGGTCACCAACGCTCCGAAGCGGGTCACACCGTGACCCCGGGCTTGCTCCTCGCGAGCCTGCTGGGTCGCACCCACCCGCAGCGTCGCTGCCGCCGACACCACCCCGCGCTCACTCTGCTGCGCCACCAACGCATTCTTGAAATCGTCGTCGACGATTTCCGCGGCGTCGGCAGCCGAATGCGGACGGTACACGATCGCGATACGTTTGCGCGGGACTTCCGGGTTCGGCGCCAGCAAACGCTGCAGGACTCGTTCGTCGACCGCGCCTTCGGGGGCGGCGTCCATCTCCCAGGTGACCGACCGGCCACCATCGTGCACCAAGTGATCCCACTTCTCGTCATGCGACACCGGCCCGGCGTCTGCCCAGTCCAGACCGTGGCCGGCAGGTTCACCGGCGGCGACCTCGAGGTCGGCCTGCGACGCGGGGTCATAGCTGCGTCGGATGAACGCGATCACTTCGTCGGCCGACATCGGCTGCGCCCGAACGCCCGCCTCCGCCAGCGCAGCGCAAATGCCAGGCAAGCGGCGGCCGATCTCGACAGCTTCTTCGGCCGGGTTCTTACGGCGTTCGGCAGTGGTGGCTTTGAATGTGATCGCCACCCGTGGCAACAGCTGAACCCGTTCCTGGGGCAGTTCGGTGGCCAGCTCGTACATCACCTGTTGGGCCAGTTCGGGTGCTTCCGACTTCGTGATCGTGGCCACCTCTGTGAGCAAACGATTTCCGGTTTCCGGCACAGTATCGATGACCGGGACGACCCCGACGATGTCGCTGGTCTGCCCGACCGAGGCCAGAAAGGTGCCCCACGCCGAAACCCACCGATCGATCACGGGCTGATCCACTGCCTCGTGCCCCTGAGGCCAGGCGCGCAACACGACGGTGTACTGCGCGAACTGTGGAAGATGAATCATGCCGAAGCTGTATCCGCCCGCATCGATGCCTTCATAGAGCTTCGAGGGTGCAAGTAGTCCGGGTAATCGGGTGACACCGCCCGGGATACGCGAGAATCGACCTCCGCGATAAACATGCTCGCCGCGGCTGCGCGAGCGCATCCAATTGAACATCATCAATCCCGTCTCGTAGCCTGAACGCCCTCCAGTGCGCCACACGAGGGGAATCATGACCACGACGCCCGTGCCGCCGACGATCACTCCCCACCGGAAACCACCGACCATCGCCGTGATCAGCGCAGTGATCACGACCGCGAAGCCGAGAACGGTCTCCTCCCAACGCAGACCGAACAGTCCGGCGCTGCGCGGCTTCTGCCAGAGCCCATACGAGCGCCGCTCGTAGGCGTCGGTGACAGTCATCGTGGAATCGTGCTCCTCCCGAGGTCGGGTGCACGGTTGGTCCAGCGATCACCCGCGACGTCACCCATGGCTTGGTCGGCCCGGTTCAACCCGCCGCTCGCCGCACGCGCCGCCCCGATACGGCCGGCCGCCCTGGCTGCTCCGGAGGGTACTCCTGCCGCGCCCGAGGGTTCGGAGGCTCGCGGACCTGCGCCGCCGCCCTGACCTCCGCCACCGCCGCCGCCACTGGGTGGAGGTGCCGGCCGGGGCGCACCACCACCACCTGCTGGGCCACCCGGCCGTGGACCGGTGCCACTGCCGCTCACGTAGCCGGCGGTACCGGGCGCCGCCGCGCCCTTGACGCCGACGGCCTTGGTGCCCATGGCGCCGAGACCGGCCGCGGCGAGCAGAGTTCCGCCGGTAGCAGTGAGACCGGAACCACCGCTACCGACGATCGCGACAGCGGGAGTGACCAACCGCATGAGCGCTGGCAGCACGAACGCCACACTGCACAGCAGCACCAGCGCCACCAGCATGCGCTGAGCCTGCTCACCGTCTGGCAGACCACTGGTATCGGTGAGCCCGTCGACATGTCCCGCGGTGGTGAACGCGATCATGTATACGATCGCCGCCACCGGTTTCCACAGCATGAACGCGATGATCCAGCCGATCAGCTTCTGATAGGACTGTTTGCCCACGTCCATACCGGAGGACGCTGCCGCCAGCGGAAGTACACCGGCCGCGATCACCAGCAGTCCTTGACGGACGATCGCGAGCACGATCTGCGCCAGCGCGCCGAGCAGACCCACGATCGCGATGATGAGGACCAATCCCGGCGAAAATGCCTGCAACTTACTGGTTTTCACCATCAGCTCGGCGAGGTCCTTGGCATTGCCGTTGGTGGAGTCGTTGATGATCCACTCCGAGAAACGATCCGATGCTTGCGTTCCGGCCACGATCACCGCACCGAGCATCCATGAACTGAAAACCACTCGGGTGAACATGCGAAACGACTCGGCCGCCTCGTTCATCACAGCACCGCGCCTGGCCTCGGCCAAGCGCGCACCAGATATGATCACCGACGCGATCAACAGCAAGATCTGTACCTGATAGGTGTAGTCGTTGATCTTGGTGAACAGCGAGCCCGAATCGCTGGCGACTTCGTTGGGCACCTTCATCCAGAAGGTCAATGCCAGGATGATGGCCTCGCCGAGCCCGCTCATCAACGAGTCGACCACCTTGCCGAAGGTCGAGTCCCATGCCTTGTCCTTGACCGCCGTCGCAGCCTGACCGGGATGCGTGGCCGCATTGCCTGCTTTGCAGGCCGCAGACGCGGCATCCCCCAGGGAGATACCCGGGATCCCGATATTGTCGAGGGTGTCGTGGATCTCGTTGCAGGTCTCGTCGAAACCGTAGGTCTGGCCATAGGCCACCGTCGGGGTCGCGATCATCACCGTGAAGATGACCGCGAATATCGTGATCAGCCGCCTCACCATTGTCTGCACCCCTCGGTACTCCGCACGAACTCCATCTGGACTCGCCTGCTTCCGGTCACCTCGGCGAGCTTCCCATTTCCTGGTCGCCACACAGTCGACGACCTGGATTTCGGGACCGTGCTGCTGTCTGGAACTGCCGGCGTCGGGCGAACCGGAGCTCGCGACACCCACCACCTCATGGTCGCCGCGCGAGGCCAGTGGCATGCGGCCGCAATACCGGGTCACCACGTCGTCCACCCCGCCAGCGACTCGAGATACTCCGTTCGCGCGTTGCCGGACGTCGCCGGCTTCAAGCGCCAGTCACCGGCCTCCCACACCATGACCAAGCGTGTCGTCGCCCACAACTGTGCGCCGTCCACCACTGGCCCCCTGGTGGCCAGGCGCACGATCGCGAGATCGTCGGCATAGTCGTCCACCTTGAACGCATCGGAGGCAACGAAATACCGGGTCACCTTCTCCGGCTGTTGCTCGGGCAGTCGGGCATCGACCAGAGCCCGATCGTATGCGGCGATCTGCTGGGCAGACACCCGCACCTGACGCACGTACAGATCACGGTCCGCGGGCCGGGCGTTGAGCCGGTAGGCGATCTGCGCGGCCGCCAGCACCGCGCCCTGTGGCGTGTGGGCGTACCCCACCGCCTGGTTGTCCTCGATGCGCACCGGACCATCGGACGTGGAGAACGGGACGGAAGCGCCGTAGACCCGCTGCCAGCCATACGGTTCGGTTGTGCCGTCGGGTGCGGCGGTCAGCCAGTCCGGGTCGGTCGGCTTGCGTTGCAGGGCCGGATTTTGGGGCAAGGGTTGTCCGGCCGCGTTGTTCGGGATATCCACCCGTCGGCCGAGAATGTCCACCTCCGGACCGGCGAAGCCGGTGCCACCCGTGGCCTCGGTAACGGCGGGGCTGCCGTCGATCCGTTCGTCTCCACGGCCGAGGAAGACAATGATGCCGACCACCATGATCGATACCAGTACAGCCGCAGACGTCACCAGACCGAAGGAGACGCGCTCGCGGGCATACGATTCCTTGTCGCTCACGCCGGTGCCTCCCATCTCGCTGTGTCGCCGGGCAGCGCATCGACCGAGTCCCGACGGTCCATCGCCCGCATGATCGTCGAAATCATTGCCGCGTCATTCCTGTCTCGCTTCGGTGGTTCACGCGGGTAGGAACGCCAGCGCGATCCCCGATGCGGTACTCGCCACGGCCGCACCCAGCAAGCTCATCAGCACGCCGTGCGAAGAGTCGTTCATGGCCAGATCGCTACGAAACGCCAGCCACAGCTTGCCCGCGGATACGATCATCCATGCCAGGCACACCAGCAGTACGAACCACAACAGCCAGTTCAGCAGTTGCATCAGCGGCTCGAGGACCTCGGCCGGGATCTGCTTGTAGGCCAACACCTCGACCATCGACCTGTGCTCGATACTCGACATGGACATCAGGTACCGATGACGGCATTCATGATGGTGCCGGCGCTGGTGGCTACGACACCGCCGATCATCGCACCCGCCACCATCTTCGGTGATTCGAGTCCCCCGCCTGTCCACTTCTCCCAGGCGAACTTGCCGCCGGCGTAGATGATGCCGCAGACACCGGACAGCAGAACGAACCACGTGAGATACCGCACCAGTTGCAGGATCTTCTCCGAGCCGGGCGGAGCTTCGGGCGTCGGATTTCCGACTTGCGCGAGTACGTTGCCGTAGGTGTCTTGTACGGCGAGGAAAATCGTGCTCATCGGGTGCCTTTCTCGCATTCGGATGTGGTCGTCGCCGACGCGCTGCAGGCGTTCATCGATCCGTCGGCTTCCTGAGCTGCGGTCTCGGGCGGTCGAATGTGGTCTCCTCCAGTGCCGTCCGCGCGGCAACGACCATGGCGGCGCCGAGTTCGTGGATACCGGGCGGCACATCTTCCAACAGGTCGGGCCGGCGTTTCTTGGGCGGCGGTGGGTCACCCGGAGACCACACCGGCAGCTGCTCCGGTTCGACCAGAGTCCACTCCTCGTACCAGGGCACCTGCCACACCTGCCCGGCCAGCGAGGCGACCACGTCGCGGTACCGCCGGATCTCGGGAGCCATCCGACCGGGTCGTGCGGCGACGGTCACCAGACCGAGCACGTCGCAAGGCCCGGCAAATCCCGAAAGGTGCTGGCGGAGAAGGTCGTGCGCATGGGAGAGACCCGCGATGGTCTCCCTCGCAACGAGAACGACGAACGGACTTTCGCGGTCGAAGACGCCGGGCCAGCGGCGGCCCGAATCCGCCGCGGGCGCAAGCACATGCGCGAGCGTACTGGCTCCTGCCCCGCCGTGCACGCCCAGCAGCCACACCAAGGGTGCACGACCGACACCGGGCACCGGACGGCCCCAGATAGCGGCACGCCGGGACTCTGGAGGGGCGATCACGCCGGCAGGCGGAGGATCGGGTCGACGTGGAAAAATCATGGCGGCGGTCATGATGCCACCCCGGTGAGCAGACGCCTATACGCCCGGCGCGTCTCAGGAGCCAGCGATGCGTGCCGCACCAGCTCTCCGCGCGCCAGATGCGAGTCGTACGGAATCTCCTCGATATCGCGGACCCAGCCGGACAGATGTTCACGCAAATGTTCAGCTACCCGAATGTCCTGGTCAGGATACTGATGCGAGACCACAATGGTGACCTCCCCGACAATGCCGCCGCCGCGTCGGTCGACAGGGTCTCCGAACTGGTCATCGAGCCATTCCAGTGCAACTCGCAACCGGTTGGCGGCGTCGTTACGTGCCGGAATGGCAAGGACCAGAGCCACATCCGCGTCCGCGAGCAGAGGAAGCAGTTGCCGCGCAGCGATCGGGTGTCCGCCATCGTAGACCGCGGTGTATCCGGCATCACGCACCGCACGGGCGACCGTGAGATACGTCGCACGCCTGCGCAACGGCTCGGCATCGCGCCACAGCAATCCGATCCCTGATGTGGCGCGCGACAGACACTCTCGCAGCGGTGCGGGCTCGTCGTCGCCTCGCCCGTACAACCACGACTGCAGGCTGACCGGGTGTAGATGCTCGTCCGCGCCGCGCAGCGCCAGATCACTACCCGCCGACGTCGCGTCCACCGCGACCGTCGGCCGTCCCTCGCCGGCGAACTCACCCGCGATGCCCAGCACCGTGGTGGTGGTGCCGGCACCACCGCATCCCCCGACCACCAGAATCGAACGCTGCCCTCCGGACCCATTGTCGTCGCCGCGCAACCGAGCTACCGGAGCCTCCGAACGCACCGACTGGCTCACCGAGTCACCCGCTACCGGCGCCTCGTCGAGCCAGCGACTCCAGTCCTCTCCCATCTACCTCTGCTCTCCCTACCGTGCCGCGATACCGGTGATCAGGGTGCGGCCGTGGATCACCGCGGTGGTGACCATCTGTTTGTTGTAGGTGGCGGGTGTGCGTCCGGGTCGGTATTCGGTAACCTCCACCGAATACCGGCCTTCGTCGATCGTCACGATCCGCACGCAATGCGTCGTCCCGACCGGGACTGCGTCGATACCGCGCTGGATGATCTGGGCAGGCTGGACGGCCGCATCCGGCGCTACAGCCGCCCGTGCTCGTTCACCGGAACGGTCGACGTAATACGCGTACTGGAAGTGCAGCACCGCGTCCGGACCGGATTCGGTTCCGCCCGCTTCCGCGCTACGCACGACATCGCCGCCGTTCTCGGTCGGGCAAGCGCGTGCCCCGCCGACGAGCGGGTGAGCACCCGCCTGCACAGTGCCGGCGGTGAACTGCATCGATGCCGACAGCGGCCTGGAGATGTTCTCGGCCTCGACAGCACGACCAGCCAACGTACGGACCGCAACCGCGGCGCACACCGAAACCGCGACGAGCGCCGCCACCGCCGTAACCGCGACAATGAATACACGCCCTCGACGCGAAGCGCGGCGCTCACCCACGTCGTGCTGCGCCGACAGGGTCGGTCCCGATCGACTTCGGGCCGCCGAGTCCGGCTCGTCCGACCATGGGAACTGGGCCACACCGGTTCGCGCTGGTATGACGTCGTCGTCGTCGGGCCCAGGTGCGCGACCGGTGACGACCCAATCCGACCATCCGCCGCTGAATTCGCTGCGCTGGGCGGAGAGATCCGCCGGAAGGCTCGGCGTGGCCGCTGGCGGTGCGACAGTGCCGAGAAGGCGATTCTCGCCCGGCGCAGCCACATCACCACGATCGGCGACGACCGCACCCGTGTCGCCCGGCGGAGCCGCTGGCTCGGAAGCAGCTTCCGGCTCCAAGGCGCCGTACCACCGAGAAAGCTGTTTGTACGACTTCAACATTCCCCCCTTCCCGCAGAGGTGGGCACGCGGTATCGCATTGTCGGACCCTCTCGGCGATCAGTTCGTGGAGGACGGGTGAGCTAGGGGTGGGCCGGGTCGGTCGGCGGGCGGAGTCGATGTCACGCCGCCGGATGAGGCGCCATCGGCTCCTGTCCCGAACGGGAATTGTCCCGTACCGGACGAACTCGACGCGCGCGACGCGCCGGAGGTGTGAACGATGAATCCGATGGGATGAGGGTGCCCGACAATCCGCAGGTCGGTGTCGCCGCCGAGGGCGTCGGTCACGCGCGCGACGGCGCACCTGTCCGCGACCCAGGCCCGGGAAGCCGGACGGACTCCGGGTGTCGGTGAGACGAACTCCGCGCGGAGCGTTGCAGAGGCGGTAGGCGGATTCGACGGCGTCGCGACCGAACGTGTGGGTCTGTCCGGAGTCGGCATCACCTCGACGACCGCCACGATGCCATCGACCACGACATCGGGCGCGGATTCACCGGTAGTCCGAATTCCCAAGGCGTGCAACGCAGGACAGGGTGTGATCACAATGTTCGCCGAGGGTACCACGAGATTGGATGGCTCCGCGGCCGCGGGTGTGACCGTCGCCACAGCCACAGCGGATGCGTTCACCATCCCCGGGCAGAATGCCGTGTATCCAATCATAGCGATCCGCAATCACATCATTATGCCGCAAACCAACCTCGACGCCATGAAACCCAATAGACCGTAACAGATTCCAGCTATCCCCGCCGCATTGCCGAAAAACTTTCGTGAAACAACCCCCGGCACTGCACATCCCGTGGCGCGCACCGGGAGGCACTTCGGTAAGTTTCCGATGATTCTCACGGAGCGGCAAACCTGTTCGGTCCCCAACGGTCCGAAGCCCCTTGCACCTATCGCTAATCAGCAGCAATCCAGCGGATTACGGCGTCGACGACTCAGGCGGCAGACGTGACACGATAGACGTCATAGACGCCCTCCACATTACGGACCACGTTCAACAAGTGACCGAGATGTTTCGGGTCGCCCATCTCGAATGTGAATTTGCTGATCGCCACCCGGTCGCCGTGCGTGGTGACCGAGGCCGACAGGATGTTCACCTTCTCGTCGGCCAGCACCTTGGTCACGTCCGACAGCAGCCGAGTGCGATCCAGAGCCTCGATTTGAATCGCAACCAGGAACACCGACGACGGTGAGGGCGCCCAGGCGACCTCGATGATTCGTTCTGCCTGTGCGCGCAAAGAGTCGGCATTGGTGCAGTCCGTGCGGTGCACGCTCACCGCGCCGCCACGAGTCACGAAGCCCAGAATCTCGTCCCCGGGGACCGGAGTGCAGCATTTGGCCAGCTTGGCCACAGTGCCTGGGGCCCCAGGGATCAGCACCCCCGCATCACCGGTCACCCGCTGCTTGTTCGGTGTCGTCGACGGCGTGGAGCGCTCGGCCAGTTCGTTCTCCACGTCACCGATACCGCCGAGTTGGGCCATCAGCCGCTGGACCACATGATGTGCCGACACCTGGTGTTCGCCGACCGCGGTGTAGAGCGTGGAGATGTCGTTGTAGTGCAGTTCCTGTGCCACCGCGGTCATCGCATCGACGCTCATCAACCGTTGCAACGGCAACCCGACGCGGCGCACCTCCTTGGAGATCTGTTCCTTACCACTCTCCAGAGCTTCTTCGCGCCGTTCCTTGGCGAACCACTGGCGAATCTTCGCCTTGGCCCTCGGCGACACCACGAACTTCTGCCAATCTCGGCTGGGACCGGCGTTCTGCGCCTTCGAGGTGAACACCTCGACGACCTCGCCGTTCTCCAATTGTCGCTCCAACGCGACCAGCCGGCCGTTCACTCGGGCGCCGATGCAGCGGTGCCCGACCTCGGTGTGCACAGCGTAGGCGAAGTCGACCGGTGTCGACTTCTGCGGCAGCGTGATCACCTCACCCTTTGGGGTGAACACGAAGATTTCCGGCGACTTCAGGTCGAAGCGCAACGACTCCAGAAACTCTGTCGGATCCGCGGCCTCACGCTGCCAATCCAACAGCTGACGCATCCACGCCATGTCGTCGACTTCGGCAGTGTCGTTGGGGTGACGACCGCGGGTCTCTTTGTAGCGCCAGTGAGCGGCGATGCCGAACTCTGCGGTTCGGTGCATGTCCTGCGTGCGAATCTGCACCTCCAGCGGCTTGCCGTCCGGGCCGACCACTGTGGTATGCAGTGACTGGTAGACGCCGTAGCGGGGCTGGGCAATGTAGTCCTTGAATCGACCCGCCATCGGTTGCCACAGCGAGTGCACCACACCGACTGCCGCATAGCAGTCGCGCACCGCTTCGCAGAGGATGCGGATGCCGACCAGATCGTGGATGTCGTCGAAGTCCTTGCCTTTGACAATCATTTTCTGATAGATCGACCAATAGTGCTTCGGGCGCCCTTCGACGATCGCGTCGATCCGTGAGGCGGCCAGCGTGTTGACGATCTCGGCACGCACCCTTGCCAGATAGGTGTCACGTGATGGGGCTCGGTCGGCGACCAAGCGAACGATCTCGTCGTACTTCTTCGGATGCAAGATTGCGAACGCGAGATCCTCCAGCTCCCACTTCACTGTCGCCATTCCGAGGCGATGGGCCAGCGGCGCGATGACCTCCAGGGTCTCCTTGGCTTTCTTGGCCTGCTTCTCTGGTGGCAGGAAGCGCATGGTGCGCATGTTGTGCAGTCGGTCGGCCACCTTGATCACCAGCACCCGCGGATCCCGGGCCATCGCAATGATCATCTTACGAATGGTCTCCGCCTCGGCGGCCGCACCCAAATTGACCTTGTCCAGTTTGGTCACACCGTCGACCAGGTGAGCAACCTCGGAGCCGAAATCCTGGGTGAGTTGCCCGAGGCTGTAGCCGGTGTCTTCCACGGTGTCGTGCAGCAGCGCGGCCACCAAGGTGGTGGTATCCATGCCGAGTTCGGCAAGGATATTGGCCACGGCGAGCGGGTGCGTGATGTAGGGGTCACCGGATTTTCGGAACTGGTGTTTGTGTCGTTCGTCGGCAACATCGAAAGCGCGCTGCAACAGGTTCAGGTTCGCCTTCGGATACAGCTCCCGGTGCACGCTGGCCAATGGCTCGAGCACCGGCTTGACCGCTGCAATGCCGCGCTGACCGGTCATCCGCCTGGCCAGTCGCGCGCGCACCCGCCGCGAGGCCGAGGTCGGGACGGCCGCTGAGGCTCCTGGCTCACGGGCAGCCATCCCCGCGGGTGCCGCGGTCTTCGACGGTGTGCCCTCGATGGCGGGCGTGGCACCGTTCGCCTGTGGGGCCCCCGATGTCGATTGCTCGACATGCGCCTCGCCCAGATGTTGAGCCATGCCACCACCTCTCCGTGCGTCGGTCGAACCACCGTATCCGACCGGTGCAATCTCCCGAACCACCAACTTTAGTCCGGTCGGAACGTGGCCGTTCGCCCAGCCGACACGAGCTGTGCGTCCTCGAGCGGCGGCAGTCTTCGAAACCAACCAACGCCTGGGCGAGGCGGCAGAGACGGTCTCCGGTGAGCGAAAAGGCGACTTCCGGTCAGACCTGCACGATCGAGGTGACCGGATACGCTCTTTGCCGAGCGCGGCCACCGAGGATGGTGAGTTCCAGCACCACCGCGGCAGCAACGACCTCGGCCCCTGCCTGCTCGAGCAGGTCGGCAGCGGCTGCCAGGGTGCCACCGGTAGCCAGGACGTCGTCCACCAGCAGCACGCGGCGGCCGCGCAACTCGATACCCCGCGCAGGGATCTCCAAGGCAGCGCTACCGTATTCCAGATCGAATTCCCGGGTGATCACCGGAGGCGGCAACTTTCCTGCCTTCCGGACGGCGAGTACGCCGGTGCCGAGGGTCGCGGCGACGCCGGCTCCGAGGAGGAAGCCACGCGCGTCGACTCCGGCCACCAAGTCCGCATCGGGTGCACACGCAGCCATACAGTCGACCACCGCGCGCAGACCTTCGGCGTCGGCGAACACGGGCGTCAGATCCGCGAACCGCACTCCGGGTGTGGGGAAGTCGTCCTGCCAGCGGGTCAACAATTCCACCGCTTCGGCAGCCCTGGCAGTCCGCTCCACAGCTACATCCTCGGACTCGATTGCCGCGTGCTTACCCATCGACACCTCTCCATGATCACATCACCCACACCGCCGGTCACCGCTCGAGCACCCACCGGTCCATATTCCAGCCCGACCCGAACCGCGTGGGGGCGGCTATCCCGTTGCGCAGCCCCGTGCCGAAAGCAATCATGCGCGGTGTAGCGAACAGCGGGATGCTCGGCAACTCCGCCCACAACAGGTTCTCGGCCTCGGTGAGCAGACCCAGCTGCGCGGCCGAATTGTCGTCGACCGCGAGCTGATCGGTGATCGCATCGTAACGGTCGTTGCCGAATCCGCCGAAATTGAGTCCGCTACCGGTACGCAACGCAGTGATCGCGACCGCTGCGTCGAGCGAACCAGCCGGACCGGATGCCGACGCCGTGCTGCCCAAGACGGCGTCGACAGCGCCCTCGCCGAGCTGGTCAGGGGTGAAATCGGCAGAGCCGGCGTCGGTCACCGTGATACCCGCGGGTGCACACGCATCGGCGATCAGCGCGACGGTCCGGGCGCGGCGAGCATCCGGAGCCAGGTAGCCGATCCGAACGGTCAGGTTCGATGCACCCGACGCTGCAAGCGCCTGCGCGGCATTCACCGCATCTGCCCCGGTGAATGCGTTCGCCGCACCGATGGTCATCGGGTAGAACAGCGAATCCTGTTGCACGATATGCGCGTTCGACAAGCCCGATCCCAGTCCCGTCTCGGGCGGATCCGGCACGGTACCGAGTTCGTCGAACAGCGCCTGCCGTGGCACGCACAATGCGAACGCCCGACGCGCCTGCGCCGTGGCGAACGCGCCACTGGTCGACAACACCACCTGTTCGACCCCGCGACCGGGCAGGGTGTGCACCGAAAAGCCCGACACGTCGAGGTTTTTCACCGAACCGGCCCCAATATCGACCACGGCGACGGCGTTGTCGGCGACCTTCCGGGTCGGATCGGTCGTCTTGGGCCACACCACGATACGGCCCGTCGCGGGCTTGTTTCCCCACCAGCGGCTGTTGGCGACCAGGACCAAGCCTTCCTGCTCACTGAACGATTCGATCCGGTACGGCCCCGACGACGGGAAGCGGGACAAGTCCACCGCGCCGTCGGCCGGGAAGGTCCACCCCGTATTCCAGAACTGCGCAAGTCTGCCGACAGCGTCCAGGTCACGAGCCTGAATGGCCGACACCACGTCGGGCACCTCCGCCGCCCGCGCTGCGACGTGCGCGGGCATCATCTCCCCAGCAGCGAACAGATTGCGCCACGGCATATAGCGTCGACCAGGTCGAAAAACCACGGTCGCATCCCGTGAACCGGATTGGCAATCGACCCGCTCGATAGCGTCGTACCCATCGGTACTGGCGGCATCGAAGAGCGGATTCGGACCGCCGTCACCGGGTTCGGTGAACTGCCCGCTGCGGGCAGCCCAGGTCAGCACCAAATCGTCACACGAGGTCGGTACACCGTCGGAATACACGCCGTCCGGGTTCAGGCGGTATTGAATGGTCTGCGACTCGCCGGGCACTTCCTTGGCGGTGCCGACATCGGTGTCGGCGACCTGCTGGCCGTCTGGGCCGGTGTAGAAGAACCCGGTGAGCACACGGGAGAACACCGCGACCGACCCGGACGTGGCTCCTAGTGTGCTACCCCCGTTGTAGGTGACAATTGTGGCGTCGGTCGCATAACCGATGGATGGCACGTGGTCCCTACTGGCGCAACCGGCCATGAGCCCCGCAGCCAGCGCGGCGGCAGCGAACACTCCGATCGGTCGCATCACTGTACCTGGCGGTCGCATGAAATCCCCTCGTGGTCAGTGCCGTTTCCTGTGCCTCTTTCCGCTCGGCCGGCGAGCACCGGGTCCGGGCGTCTGCCCGACCGGACGGCCGCGCGGCGACGTGTCGCGCGAGGTGCGGGCCGCAGAGCGCGGTGTGGTGTCGCCACCTGCGCGGGCTTCGGCCGCACCGGCACGCTTGGCCATAACCTTCTGGGTATGGGCCGCTACCGGCCCCCAACGCTCCTTGATCGACACCAGCAATGGAGTGGCGAAGAAGATCGACGAATACGTGCCGACCAACAAACCAACCAACTGCACCAGCGCCAGGTCCTTGAGTGTGCCGACGCCCAACATCCAGACCGCGATCACCATGAGGCCAACGATCGGCAGGATGCCGATCAGCGTGGTGTTGATCGAACGCATGAGCGTCTGATTCACCGCCAGGTTGGCCTGCTCCCCGTACGTACGCCGGGTTACGTGCAGAATACCCCGGGTGTTCTCCTCGACCTTGTCGAACACGACCACGGAGTCGTACAGCGAGAATCCCAGGATGGTGAGAATGCCGATCACCGTAGCCGGACTGACTTCGAATCCGACCAACGAATACACCCCCGAGGTGACGGTGACATCGAAGACCAGAGCCGCGAGCGCGGCCACGGCCATGTACGGCTCGAACCGAACCGCGATGTACACAGCTATGAGCGCGAGGAACACCGCGAGAGCGAGCAACGCCTGACGAGTGATCTGGCCGCCCCAGGTCTCGCTGACGTCAGAGGTACTGATCGTAGCCGGATTCGGATCGCCGTTTCGGTCCTTTGGCTGGAATTCCGCGAACAATGCGCCGGTCAGCGCCTCGGCCTGCGCCTGGTCCAGCGCCATCGAACGAATCAGGATGGTCGATGAGCCCCCTGCGCCCACGGTCTGCACCGATACCGGATCGGTGCCGAGGGCGTCGTGGTATGCGTCCTCGACCTGGCTGGGAGTCGCGGACCCAGCCGGGAACTGGATGCGCGAGCCACCCTCGAAATCGATGCCGAAGTTGAAGCCGCGCAAGACGATGCTCCCCAACGAAATCAGCACGACCACGGCGGTGACCACAAACCACATCCGGCGCTTGCCGATGACGTCCAGAGCGCCTGTACCGGTGTAGAGACGGTTGAGGAACCCGTGCCGCGGTGCGGGTGGCTGGGTGGCCGCGTCGAACGTCGGGGTGCTGGCGGAGGAGTTCGCCTTGTCGAGAGACGCAGTGGTGTTGCTCTTGGTCGTCACGTCCTCATGCCTTCCCAGCGGCAGCCACGGCCGCCTTCCGCTCGCGGGCGACCTGTTGGATCGCGCCCAGTCCGTTCACGGACGGTTTGGACCAGAACACCGTCCGGGAGGCGAGCAGCATCAGTGGCGACGTCACCAGGAACACCACGACGACGTCGAGAACAGTGGTCAGGCCGAGGGTGAATGCGAAGCCCTTCACCTGGCCGACTGCCAGGTAGTACAGCACCGCTGCGGCGATGAAGCTGACCGCGTTGCCGGACAGGATGGTCCTGCGGGCCCGCTGCCAGCCGCGGGGCACCGCCGACCGGAAGCTTCGGCCTTCACGCATTTCGTCCTTGATGCGCTCGAAGAACACGACGAACGAGTCGGCCGTCATCCCGATACCGATGATCAGGCCGGCGATGCCGGCAAGATCGAGGGTGAAATCGATCCAACGCCCGAGCAGCACCATGAGGCCGTACACCGCTAGTCCGGACGCCGCCAACGATACCGCGGTGACGAATCCGAGCATCCGGTAATAGGCGAGGCAGTACAGCAGCACCACCACCAACCCGACCGCCCCCGCGAGCAGCCCAGCCCGCAACGACGACAACCCGAGGGTCGCCGACACCGTCTGAGCCTCGGATGTCTGGAACGACAGCGGCAGCGAACCGTACTTCAGCGTGTTCGCCAACTCCTTTGCCGTCGTCGCCGTGAAATTCCCCGAGATCTGGGTACGACCGCCCAATTGCGGCCCCTGCTGCACGACCGGTGCGCTGACCACCTGCGAGTCGAGCACGAAGGCGACGCGTTGCTGGACGTATTCGCCGGTGAGCGCGGCCCATGCGTCACTGCCGGCGGACTTGAACTCCAAGTACACCTCGTGCCGAGGTTGCTGCTGATTCAGTCCGGAGGTCGCGTCCTTGATCTCCTGACCATCGATCCGACTCTTGTCCAGCAA
The DNA here is from genome assembly GCF_000482385.1 of Nocardia sp. CNY236. Lineage (GTDB taxonomy): Bacteria > Actinomycetota > Actinomycetes > Mycobacteriales > Mycobacteriaceae > Nocardia. The sequence goes on along the minus strand of NZ_AXVD01000004.1, from coordinate 83,035 downwards.
GAAAACCTCGGTGCCGTCGTTCGAGCACGTCACCAGTGGAAGTTCTGGGTCGTCGTTGCCGGCGAGCGGATCGGGTGCGCTGCAATCCAGCGTTTCCAGCGCCGACTGTTGGACCGCCGGGTCCGTACTCTGACGCGTGGCCTTGGCTGCTTGGATATCCTTGGCGGCTTGCTCCGTGGGCGTCGACCCCGGGTCCATCGGCGCTGGGACGGGCGCGGCAGGAAAGACACGCGGTTGCACCTCGAGTGCCGGCGCCTCGGGCGCGGCAGGTTCGGACGCGGGCTGCTGCTCGGCCGCTGGCGCATCGGGTTGCGCACCCTGCGCAGCCGGGTCCGCCGGCGCCTCGGGCACGGCCGGCGGCGCACTGCGGGCCTCCGCGGGGACAGCCTGTAGTACCGGTCGGATGTAGAGCTTGGCCGTCGTTGCCAGCGCGCGCGCCTGCTGCCCGTCGTCGCCGGGCACGGTGATCACGATGGTGTCGCCGTCGATGACGACCTCGGAACCGGATACGCCGAGCCCATTGACCCGGTTTCCGATGATCTGTCGAGCCTTGTCCAGACTGTCCTGGCTGGGCGTGCTGCCATCGGGCGTGCGCGGGGACAGGGTGACCCGGGTACCACCTTGCAGGTCGATACCGAGCTTGGGCGTCGGCGACTTGTCACCGGTGAAGAACACCAGGGCATAGACCGCGATCAACAGCACGGCAAAGCCGCCGAGCAGCCGCAGCGGGTGCGGGTGCGCCGCTCCCTGGGAAGGTGGCACAGTACTTCATCTCCTAGACGGGGCATCGAGCGGGCAAAGGCGGACATGCGTCGGCCACGCCGGACGCAGGGCCACCGCGTCGACCCCGGCGGGCAGAGCACAACCGGACGAATCAGTCCTTGGACAGCCGAGTCTCGGTCTGTTCGGCGGATTCCTCGGTGGCGCCGGTCGCGTTCGATGGGTCGGCGACGGTTTCGGTCGATCCGGTGTCGGTGGCCGGTGCGGTCTGGTCGGTGCCGACCACATCGTCGGTGCGCACCTCACGAATGGCCTGACGCAGCCAGGTGGTGATCACGTCCTCGGCGATCTCGAGATCGACCGTGGTCTCATCGACCTCGACCACGGTGCCGTACAGCCCCGACGTGGTGACGACCTGATCGCCGACCTCGAGGTTGTCCTGCATATTCGCGATCTTCTCCGCCTCCCGCTTCTGGCGGCGGACACCGAGAAACATCGGCACGAGCAGGGCTACCAGTAGCAGTGGAAACAACAGTTCCATCGTCGAAGTCAGTCCCTAGTGTCGTGGGTGGGATGGACAAGTACCCACACAGTCTGCCAGTTGACCGCACGGACGCCACACTCGCACGTCTCTTGGGTCCGCGTGGCGCTCACATCCGTCGACGTTCCAGCCGTGCACCACATCGCTGCCGACCCGACATGGCACCGGGTTCGGGTCAAGCGATCTTGCCGTAGGCGTAGTCGTCGAGTGAGAAGGCGACCGCCTCACGGTGGGCGTTGATCGTACTCGTCGGCCGCAACAGCGCGGCTTCACCATGCGGGTTGAAGTAGTAGCTGTGCGCGGTGGCGCAGTCACCGTCGTAGAAGACCGACGAGCCGAGCTTGGCGGTGACGCGATCCAGAAACGCGGCGTTGGCCTGTTCGGTGACCTCGAAGGTGGTCTCCCCTCGGCGACGCAACTCCCCGAACAACCGGCCCATGTGCTTCATCTGGGCTTCGATCGTCGTAAAATAGGACAGGCCACTGTAGGAGTACGGGCTGTTGAGGCTGAGGAAATTCGGGAACTTCGGCACCGTGATGCCCTCGTAGGCTTGGAATCGGTTGTCCCGCCAGAATTTTCCGAGGTTCACCCCGTCACGCCCGATGATCTCGATCGCTGGGAAGTTCGCATCCCAGAGGTCGAATCCAGTGGCGAGGATGAGCGTGTCTATCGCTATCGTCCGTCCGTCGGCAGTGACGATTCCCTCGGGGACGACATGGTCGATCCGCTCCGTCTCCAACCGCACGTGCCGCTGGTTGAACGTCGCGAAGTACCGATTGGAGAACGTGGGTCGTTTGCATCCGAAGTCGTAGTCGGGGGTGAGTTGCTCGCGCGTTCTCCGATCTCGCACAGATGCCCACAAATGCGCCTTGGCCAGCATGCTCACCCCTGCGTGCAGCATTTTGACCTGCTTGAAATGCAACACCCCCACCACCATCAACGCTTCGAGAAGACCGGTGTTGACCAGCCGTGCGGCCTGCTGCGTCGCCGGCACCAACTCGAACAACCGTTGCACCGACTCCGGGATCGCGGCATCGATCTTGGGAACCACCCAGATCGGAGTGCGCTGGAACACGGTCAACGCACGCGCCTTGCGCGCCACCTCGGGTATCAGTTGCACCGCGGTGGCGCCGGTACCGATGACCGCGACGCGACGGTCGGCGAGGTCGAAGCCGTCCTGCCATGCGGTCGTGTGGAGGATGTCACCGGCGAACGAATCGATACCCGGAAAAGGTGGCGTGTAGGGCTGGGACAGGAATCCGGTCGCGGTGAGCAGATAGCGGGAGGTAACAACACCCCCGCCCGCAATGGACACGATCCAGTATTCACCGTCGTCGTCCCAGCGTGCGCCCTCGACCGTGGTGCCGAACCGCATCCGACGTCGCACGTCGTACTTGTCGGCGACGTGTTCGGCGTAGGCCTTCAACTCGGCTCCCGGGGCGAACAGCCGCGACCAGTGCGGGTTCGGCTCGAACGAATACGAGTAGGTGACCGAAGCGATGTCGACCGCCAGCCCCGGATACCGATTGACATGCCACGTGCCACCGAGATCGTCCTCGCGTTCGAGGACGAGGTAGTTGCTCAGGCCCAGCCGGTCGAGCTGGATAGCTGCGCCCATGCCACCGAATCCCGCACCGACCACGACCGCGTCATATCGAGGCGCCACGCCGAACCTCCCGACAACCCTGCCATCCCGGAATGACATATCATTCCTCTTCTGATGACCGTATCATCAAAAGTGTGACAAAGCCACCAACCCGCGCAGAACGACGCAAAGCCGAATTGCGTCAGGAGATCATCGACACCGCGTTCCTCTGTTTCGCGGAGGAGGGCTATCACGCGACCGCCATCGCCGACATCGCAAGCCGACTGGGCATCGGGCACGGCACCTTCTATCGATACTTCAGCAACAAGCGCGACATCATCGATCACGTCATCGACGATCTGGCCGGTCGCATCATCGCAGCTCTCGGCACGGAGAATGCGCCCGACGCGGCCACCACGCTCGATGAGTACGAAGCTCAGATCGATCGCATAGCGGTGGCCCTCACCGAGATCTTGATCGCCGATCGCCGGGTGGCTCAACTGCTGCTCTATCACGCGACCGGAATCGACGACGAGCTCACCCATCGTCTGTATCGCCTGCTCGATACGGCCGACACACTGACCGCGGGGTATCTCGACCACGGCGTCGAACTCGGCTATCTGCGCGCCGACCTGGATACGGTGAACACCGCACGCGCAGTCACCGGAATGGTGATCGGCGCCATCGTGTACTCCTTGCGCGAACCGGACGACGTGGGGATGACCGGGGTGAGCACGGCCATCCACCGGTTGCTCATCGATGGCGTCCGCAACGACCGGGCGCCGCGCGGGACGTCCTGACCTCGCGGCGGCACCTCGACAGCGCCCGCAGCACTCCCGTCACTCGAACAGATCGAGAGTGGCCTGCGGCTCCCGCCCGCGCACTTCGATGGCACCGAACACCGAATCCGGAGGAGGCACCAAGCCGAGGTGCTCCCAGGCTCCGGCTGTGGCGACCCGACCTCGCGGAGTGCGTGCGACCAGGCCCGCGCGCACCAAGAACGGTTCGCATACCTCCTCGACGGTGGCGGCTTCCTCGCCGACTGCGACCGCCAACGTGGACACACCGACCGGGCCGCCGCCGAAATTACGCACGAGCGCACCGAGGACTGCGCGATCGAGACGATCGAGACCGAGTGCGTCCACGTCGTAGACCTCGAGCGCTGCGTGCGCTATGGACCTGGTGATCCGACCATCGGCACGAACCTCTGCGTAGTCGCGCACGCGGCGCAGCAGGCGGTTGGCGATGCGGGGCGTGCCGCGGGAGCGACCCGCGATTTCGGCCGCGCCCTCCTCGTCGACGGAGACGCCGAGGATGTGTGCCGAACGCTGGAGGATGCGCAGCACCTCGGCGGGCTCGTAGAAGTCCATGTGACCGGTGAAACCGAACCGATCGCGCAGCGGGCCGGTCAGTGCTCCGGATCGGGTGGTAGCGCCCACCAATGTGAACGGAGCGATTTCGAGGGGAATGGAGGTCGCACCCGGGCCTTTGCCGACGACCACATCGACCCGGAAGTCCTCCATCGCCAGGTAGAGCATTTCTTCGGCAGGGCGGGCCATGCGATGGATCTCGTCGATGAACAACACATCGCCCTCCACCAGGTTGCTCAGCATTGCCGCAAGATCGCCCGACCGTTCCAACGCGGGGCCCGAGGTGATCCGCAGGGCAGTGCCGAGTTCTGCAGCGATGATCATCGCCATGCTGGTCTTGCCGAGACCCGGTGGACCGGACAACAAGACATGATCGGGTGTACTGCCGCGCTGTTTCGCCCCACGCAGAACCAACGTGAGCTGTTCGCGAACTCGGGGCTGACCGATGAAGTCCTCCAACGACTTCGGGCGCAAATTCGCCTCGATCTCGCCGTCGGACGTCAGATAGTGTGCGCTGACCTGTGATTCAGTCGACTCCTCGGGGTGGCCCATCTCGCCCTACCGGTTCTTGCCCAAAAAGCCGAGCGCGGCTCGCAGAGCGATGGAGGTATCGGTGACGGAGTGGTCGGCAAGGACTGCGTCGACTGCTTGTTCGGCCTGTCTGGTGGCGAAGCCGAGCCCGAGGAGCGCTTCGACGACCTGGTCGCGTACCGGTGTCACCACCGAGAACGGTGACGCTCCGGGTGGTCCGGTCGGTAGGGCAACGCGTTCGACTTTGTCCCGCAATTCCACCACCATGCGCTCGGCGCCCCGCTTACCGATCCCGGGGACCCGAGTGAGTGCGGCTACATCGCCCTCGGCAAGCGCTGTGCGCAGCGCTTCCGGTTCGAGCACAGCCAGGACCGCCATGGCAAGGCGTGGACCGACGCCGGAGACCGTCTGCAGTAGTCCGAACACATCGCGGGCTTCGGTGTCGGCGAAACCGTAGAGCGTCATCGAGTCCTCGCGCACGATCAGCGTGGTGTAGAGCCTGGCTTCCTCGCCATTGCCGAGTCCGGCGACGGTGGACGGGGTGACGTTGAGTCGATAACCGACACCGGCCGCTTCGATCACGACGTGGTCGAGTGCGATCTGCACGACCTCGCCTCGCACTGATGCGATCATCGACGTACCACCTTCCGCTGTTCGGCCAGCCGTTCCCGATACCGCCGCTGCGCGGCGGAGGCTTTCGCCTCCGCTGCGGCCATTCGCTCCAGCAGCGGCGCCCGCCAACAATGGCAGATGGCCAGAGCCAACGCATCCGCCGCGTCGGCCGGTCGAGGAGCGGAAGGCAGACCGAGAATGCGGGTGACCATGGTGGTCACTTGCTTCTTGTCCGCGATGCCGTTACCGGTGACCGCGGCCTTGACCTCGCTGGGTGTGTGGAACACCACCGGGATCCCACGGCGCGCCGCAGCGAGCGCGATCACCCCACCGGCCTGTGCGGTGCCCATCGCGGTGCGAACATTGTGTTGGGCGAAAACTCGTTCGATCGCGACGGTTTCCGGTTGGTGCAGTTCCATCCAACGATCTGCAGCGTCGGCGACCGCGAGTAGGCGCTGGGCCAGCTCCACATCACCGGGGGTGCGGACCACGCCGACGTCCACTGCGGTGACCTTCCGCCCCGATCCACCCTCGACCATTCCGAAACCACACCGGGTGAGTCCGGGGTCGACGCCCATCACCCGCACGACAACCCCTCTCCAGGCACGAACAATTGTTCGAGAGTTTAGCGCAGCCGCGGACGATTACGAGCCCCCGACACGTCGCCCGATCCACCCGATGGCGCGCTGGAGCATTCGAGCAATTCGCTGAGGCATGCCGGGACACGAGCGCCGGGCACGGCCGGTGGTGCGCGTCCGGCCAGGGGCGCTGCACTCGGAGAGGACCGACCCGCGTGCCCGAATCGAGATCAGCAAATGATAAGCAAACTTACGCATTTCGTGCTCCGAATCCGCCACACCCGATGCCGCCACGCTTCTACCATCCGAGAATGAGCACTGTTGCCAAGGCCGTCCTCGAAGGCGGACCGCACGACTTGCCCGCGCGTATCGTCCCGATCACCCCGCCCGGAGTCGAATTGAAGATACCCTTCCGGGGGGGATACGAGCATTTCGCAGCGACCCAGCGAGAAAGAGACACTCCCGAAGGACGACTGCGCGTCTACGAATGGTGTGAGCGCACCAAGGTTGCCGAGTAGCTCGTGGCACGTGCGGAACCCGTCACCGAGAGGATCGTTCTGCTCGTGCATCCTCGCCGAGTGCACACCGTTGTCGTTGCCCTACTGCTGTCGTTGTACTGCACTGTTCGATACCGACCCACGCGAACCCGGCCCACCGACTACTCGTCGAGCTGCGCAAGCACCTCATCGGGGATGTCGACGTTGGTGTAGACATTCTGCACGTCGTCACTGTCTTCGAGTGCGTCGACCAGCTTGATCATCTTGCGAGCGCCGTCGGCGTCGACTGCCACCGACACCGAAGGCTGGAAGCCCGATTCTGCTGAGTCGTAGTCGAGTCCAGCGCTCTGCAGTGCAGTACGAACGGCCACCAGATCACCGGGATCGCTGATGATCTCGAACGATTCACCGAGGTCGTTGACCTCTTCGGCGCCGGCATCGAGCACTGCAGTCAGTACGTCGTCTTCGGACAAGCCGTTCTTCTCCACGATGACGATGCCCTTGCGATGAAACAGATAGGACACCGAGCCCGGGTCGGCCATGTTGCCGCCATTGCGGGTCATCGCGACCCGCACCTCGCCAGCGGCGCGATTGCGATTGTCGGTCAGGCATTCGACCAATACGGCAACACCATTGGGGCCGTAGCCCTCGTACATGATCGTCTGCCAGTCGGCGCCGCCAGCCTCCTCGCCACCGCCCCGCTTGCGGGCGCGCTCGATGTTGTCATTGGGAACCGAGGACTTCTTCGCCTTCTGGATCGCGTCGTACAGCGTCGGATTGCCATCCGGGTCACCACCACCGGTACGGGCCGCCACCTCGATATTCTTGATCAACTTCGCGAATAATTTGCCACGCTTGGCGTCGATCGCAGCCTTCTTGTGCTTGGTGGTGGCCCATTTGGAGTGGCCGCTCATTCCCTACTTCCTTCAGGTCGGTGACACGTCTGGTCGGCTTCCGGACCGGCATGGCCGGGACGACAACATTGCTCAGCCTACTCGGACGACTGTCCCCGAGCGGCCCCGCCCAGCGCCGCCACTCGAACCAGGTCCACGAACATGCCGTGCACCCGCAGATCGCCGGTGACCTCGGGATGAAAGGAGGTGGCAAGCACATTGCCCTGACGTACTGCAACCACCCGGCCCTCGGCGGGGCCGTCGGGAACCCTCGCCAGAACTTCGACGCCGGCTCCTACCCGCTCGACCCACGGCGCCCGAATGAACACCGCTCGAACCGGGCCCCCCTGCAGGCCCGCGAACACGAGATCGGTCTCGAACGAATCGACTTGGCGGCCGAACGCGTTGCGGCGCACCGTCATGTCGATCCCGGACAATTGGTGGGCATCCGGACGCGTGTCGAGCGCTTCCGATGCGAGCAGGATCATGCCCGCGCACGAACCGAATGCGGGCATCCCGGCTCGTAGCCGGTCGCGCAGCGGCTCCAGCAACCCGAACGAAGCCAGCAGCGTGCTGATCGTGGTCGACTCACCGCCTGGTAGCACCACCGCATCCACCGCCGCCAACTCCGTTTCGCGGCGAACCAGAATCGGCGCGGCGCCACAGCGCTCGAGCGCTACGACGTGCTCCCGGACATCTCCTTGCAAGGCCAATACCCCGATGGTGGGGCGAGATCGTCTCGGCTGCAGGTCGTCGACACGTTCGGCTACCGGGGTACTGTTCACCCCGCAGAGCTTACGAGTGGCATCGATGCCCGCCTCGCGCGCACGGCCGTCGCGCTCGCCCGGGGCCGCGACTGCAGAGTATCGCAGTTCCATCGCGTCCATCGCGCCGCTCAGCTCTCACGCCAGGTACGGATCAAACCCTCCTGAATCACCGCAGCGACCAACGCACCCGCGCGAGTGAAAATCTTGCCGCCGGTCAAGGCGCGGCCGAAGTCGGCCGATGGTGAGGATTGATCGTAGAGCAGCCACTCGTCGGCGCGGAACGGTCGCAAGAACCACATAGCGTGATCGAGCGAGGCATTCTGCGTCGGTTCATCGGGATGGTTGACCTTGGAAGAACCGAGCAGCGTCATATCGCTCATGTAGGCGAGTGTGCACACGTGGACGAGCGGGTCATCGGGTAGCCGGTGTCGATAGCGGAACCACACCTGCTGTTGCGAGACCACCCTGTCACGCCGCGACACTTTCTCTTGGGGCACTGTCCGGATGTCCCAATGCTCCCATTCACGCACTGCCCAGGGTCGGTCGAACTCCAACTGCTCGATCTCATCGGGCAGCTCTTCCGGCATCATCACCTCGGGCATGACGTCCTGATGTCCGGGCCCGTGATCACCGACGTGGAACGAAGCCGCCATGGTGAAGATCGCGGCCCCGTCCTGTAGGCCGGTCACCCGACGAGTGCAGAACGATCGACCATCGCGGATGCGATCGACCTGGTACACGGTCCGTTCCTGCGGATTACCCGGACGCAGAAAGTACCCGTGCAACGAGTGCACTCGAAATCGCGGCTCCACCGTCCGGACAGCAGCGACGAGAGCCTGGCCGGCGACTTGCCCACCGAAGGTCCGCGGGAGCTGGGTTTTGGTGCACGCACCGCGAAAGATATCTCGCTCGAGCCGCTCGATCTCCAGCGCCTTTTCGATTCTCGCCATGCGCTAGGTTAGCGCGACCGGCACCAGTACCTCTGCCGCGATCACCAGCCACGCTCCGCCAACCGATGCGGCTGCGCAACATCCTCGACGTTGATTCCGACCATGGCCTCGCCCAGACCACGTGAGACTTTGGCCAGCACATCCGGATCATCGTGGAACGTGGTGGCCTTGACGATGGCGGCAGCACGCTGCGCCGGATCACCGGATTTGAAGATGCCCGAACCCACGAATACACCTTCGGCTCCGAGCTGCATCATCATGGCAGCATCGGCTGGGGTGGCGATACCACCAGCTGTGAACAGCACAACAGGCAGTTCACCGGTCGTCGCGATCTCACGGACCAACTCGTAGGGTGCCTGCAACTCCTTCGCGGCAACGAACAACTCGTCCTCGGGCAGGGCCGACAGCTGGCGCAGCTGCTGGCGAATCTTTCGCATGTGCGTGGTCGCGTTGGACACATCGCCGGTACCCGCCTCCCCCTTGGAGCGGATCATGGCCGCGCCTTCGCTGATCCGACGCAACGCCTCCCCCAAGTTGGTGGCGCCACAGACGAACGGCACGGTGAAGTTCCATTTGTCGATATGGTTGGCGTAGTCGGCCGGCGTGAGCACCTCCGATTCGTCGACGTAGTCGACACCGAGACTCTGCAGGATCTGCGCCTCGACGAAGTGCCCGATGCGCGCCTTTGCCATGACCGGAATCGACACCGCCGAGATGATGCCCTCGATCATGTCGGGATCGCTCATGCGCGACACGCCGCCCTGTGCCCGGATATCCGCCGGAACTCGCTCCAACGCCATCACAGCGACCGCACCGGCATCCTCGGCGATCTTGGCCTGCTCGGGCGTCACGACATCCATGATCACTCCACCCTTGAGCATCTCGGCCATTCCGCGCTTCACGCGAGCGGTGCCGATGGTCTGGGTGGTCTCGGGCGTGGTCACGGCAACTCCTGAGTCATGTGCGCCAAATGGTCGCGCGGGTCTCGAACGCCCCAATTCTAGGTGCCCACATCACGCCGCTAGATAGCCAGTTACCCAGCACTGGCCTGGTCCGATCTCGCCTGCCGATCTCGGCTGCTCGCAGACCGATGCCACTGCGACCCCGTGCTGTGCAGACACAGCCCACACTGCGATGAGCTCGAGGCGGTCAGCGGATGGAACGCACCTCGAAATCGGCATTGCCCGACACCACCTCGATGGCCTGGGGAAGCAATTCGTCGAGATCGTACGGGTACACCGTTTCGCCGAGCTGGTCGAGCGCCACGATGTCGGCGGCCCCACACCATTTGTGAGCGGTGATGTAGTGGCGTTCGATCGCGGTCCGATACGCCGCGCTCGGTTCGAATCCGTGCACCCGCAAGCCGAAGAAGAGCTCTTCGGATCGAATCAGCTCGCCATCGAACGGAAACACCGCGACCCGCCGCCACATCGGGCCACGCAACGCGGCCGGATCGGCCCGATACCCGGTCTCCTCGTAGAGTTCGCGTACCGCTGCCGTGCGCAAACTCTCGCCGGGCTCAACGCCGCCACCAACGGTGAACCAGAACGACACTTCCGGGGTCTTGGGATCATTGCCACGCATCAACAGTGTTCGGTCCTGCTCGTCGAGCAGGACAACGCGGGCGCTCGTGCGAATCGAGTCGACCGCGAGACCGGTGGCCGCAGCAGGGGTCGCGCGCTCGGTGATCTCGAAGTAGGACGGCAGCGGGGCGGTGCCACCGAGATGGAGGATGCGCACCGGGCGTCGCGTACGCAGGGCGAGAGTGTCGCGCACGGCATCGTTGTGGAAACGACGCGCGATCAGCACTCTGGCCTCGGCGTCGGCCAGTTCGGCGACCAATTGCGGGCGCAGTGTGCCGATATCGACTGCCGACAGCGCGGTCGACAGCTGGTTCTCCACGGTCTCCCGCTCTGTACGACCGGCCCGCTCTGCCCGATCGGCCAGCCCGGACAGTCGCCTCGCTTGTTCTGCGAGGATCGGATCGGATACTGGACCCGCCACGGCCATGGCCACCGACCTGGCTACCACGGCCCGTCTCGCCAGTGCCGCATCCAGTGCCTGCCAGGACTGGTCGGAACGGACGTGTAACCGATCGAGCCGATTGGCAGTCGAATATGCCCAGAGACCGACCGCGGTGACCAGCGCGGCGATCAGCGTGAGGACGAGAACCGTCGTTGCGGAAAAGGTGATCATCCGAGCGCCCGCACCCGCGCATCGCCTATGGTCACCGTCTCGTAGACGCGCAGGATCTGTTCGGCCACGACCGGCCAGTCGTATTCGCCGACGATCTGACTTGCCACCTCTACCAACGCTTCTCTGTGTGTGTTGTCGGCGAGTACGGTGTGTAAGGCACGGGCCAGTCCGGTGGAATCGCCGACCGGAACGAGCATACCCGCCTTGCCGTCACGCAACACTCGCCGGAAAGCGTCCAATTCACTAGCGACCACAGCGGTTCCCGCCGCCATCGCCTCGATCAGGATGATCCCGAAACTCTCCCCACCCAGGTTGGGTGCGACGTAGACATCCGCGCTGCGCATCGCCGAAGCCTTCTGCGCATCGGACACCTGACCGAGAAAGCGCAACCTCCCTGCCAGCGCGCCTGCCTGACGGCGCAACCGATCCTCGTCCCCGCGACCCACGACGAGGATCTCGACGTCCGGATGACTGCGCACCAGATCCGGCAATGCTCCGAGCAACACGTGGATTCCCTTGCGTGGTTCGTCGTAGCGACCGACGAACAACACCGTCCCACCCGGGCGTGGGTAGCCCGACAACATCGACGCCCTGCCGAACGCCGGAACATCGACGCCATTGGGAATCTCTACCGCGTCCGAGCCCAATGCCTCCACCTGCCACCGTCGCGCAAGATCCGACACCGCGATACGACCGGAGATCTTCTCGTGATACGGCCGCAGGACCCCCTGGAAAGTGCTCAGCACCAACGACTTCGTCGTCGAGGTATGGAATGTCGCAACGATCGGTCCCTCGGCAATCTTCAACGCCAGCATGGACAGACTCGGTGCGTTCGGCTCGTGAATGTGCAGTACGTCGAAGTCGTTGCCGTCGATCCACCGGCGAATTCTGGCATAGGCCATCGGCCCGAAGGACAACCGAGCCACGGATCCGTTGTAGGGGATCGCGACTGCTCGTCCGGCCGACTCGACGAAGTCCGGCAACGGGGTGTCCTCCGACGCGGGCGCGAGCACACTCACCTTGTGACCGCGTTCGATGAACACCCGCGCCAACTCGACCACATGCGCCTGCACCCCACCAGGGACGTCGAACGAATAGGGACAGACCATGCCGATCTTCATGGCGCGGCATCCCTCCCGTCGGACCGAATTTCGGCTTGCGCCCCGGCGATCAGGGCGCGCCGCCGAGGCGAGAGGTCGTCCTCCCACAGTGGTTGCATCATGTGCCAATCCGCGGGATGGTCGGCGATATTCGCGGCAAATCGATCCGCCAATCGCTGCGTGACGGCAGCCACTCCATCGGATACATCCAGCGGCGCTTCGGTCCGCAGCCCCCAATCTTCGCGCCCATCGGCATCCACCTCGAACCACGCATGTACCGGCATCAGCGCCGCACCGGTTTCGATGGCCAGCTTCGCCGCACCCGCAGGCATCCAGGTGCGCTCCCCGAAGAACTCGACCGGAACGCCTTTTCCGGTCAGGTCGCGCTCCCCCATCAAACATACGACCTTGTTCTCCCGCAGCCGTGCCGCCAACTGCCCGAAAGGCGGCTGTTCACCGCCGGTCAGCGCGAACACCTCGAAGCCCAGGCTCTCCCGGTAGGCGACGAACCGCTCGAACAGCGATTCCGGCCGTAACCGCTCCATCACCGTGGTGAAATTCCCATAGTGCTGCACCAGCCAGACACCGGCAATGTCCCAGTTTCCGGAGTGCGGCAGCACGAAGATCACGCCCCGATCCTCGGCCAGCGCGGCATTTACGAACGGCAACCCGTCGACCCAGAAGTCGATCTCGGCATGGTCCATCGTGGGTAGCCGGAACGCCTCGCGCCAATACCGGGCATACGACCGCATACTGGCGCAGATCAACTCGTCGGGCACATCCGTGGGCACGACACCGAGTACGCGAGCGAGATTGCGCCGGAGTTGGTTCGGTGCGCCACCGGCACGGAACTCCCGGTTGGCGCGCCGCGCGACGCGGTCACCACCCCATGCGAACATCCGCCGAGCGGTGGATTCGGGCAGCGCGCGGGCCAACCGCCACCCCGCGGCGTACCCAGCGGCGCCGAGATTCTCCCTGATACTCATAGTCAGATCTTCGCTGATCCTGGGTCGGACCCGAGGACTGCTGTCCAGGCGCCATTGTCGACGAACGGGCCTTTGACGCCGAAGCGGGTCACGACGGACGCCCTGTGGGACCGGCGGTCCCGGCACTCGAATCATGCGACCGGTCGGCCGGGATCACAGCGCGCGCCCCTGGCGAATTGCGCACTGCCAACACCCTTTGCACGACAGTGACGATGCTGAGCACGGCGAGCACCCACATGGCCACGTGCACGGCGTAGGTGAGCCACTCGATTTCCCAGTACCCACCGACACCGGTGAGTCCCGCACCGACCAGCACGATGATCAGTCGGTCCGGCCGCTCGATGAGTCCGCCGTCCGCGGACAGCCCACTGGCCTCGGCTCGCGCCTTTGCATAAGAGATGACCTGTGAGGTCACCAGAACGATGAGCGTCGCCACGAATAGCGCCTTGGACTGTTCCTGGTAGACCGCCCACCAGGCCAGTCCGGCGAAAATGGCTCCGTCGGCGAGCCGGTCGCATGTAGCGTCCAGCACCGCCCCGTATTTCGTGCCGCCACCGCGCGCTCGAGCCATCGCCCCGTCGAGCATGTCGAACATGACGAACAACCAGATCACCATGGTTCCCCAGAACAGGTGCCCGGTCGGGAACAATGTGACTGCCGCGCCGATCGACGCAGTGGTCCCGATCAGCGTCATGGCATCCGGGGTGAGTCCCGTGCTCACCAGCGTTCGACCCATCGGCGCAGTCGCCTTGGCGAATGCCTCACGCCCGAAGAAGCTCAGCACGATCGATCCGCCCGGTCGCTCATCTACGCCTCCTTCCAGGCCGCCGACAACAACGCCCGGGTGTCCCGCAGCAGTTGCGGCATCACCTTTGCTCCTCCGATGACGGTGATGAAGTTCGCGTCACCACCCCACCGCGGCACGATGTGCTGATGCAGGTGATCGGCCAGCGAACCACCGGCCACCCCGCCGAGATTCAGCCCGACATTGAAGCCGTGTGGCCGGGATACCTTCTTCATGACCCGAATCGCCTGCTGGGTGAAGGCCATCAGTTCGGCGCTCTCGGCTTCGGTGAGATCCTCCAAGTCGGCCACCTTGCGATAGGGCACCACCATCATGTGCCCAGGGTTGTACGGGTACAAATTGAGCACTGCGTACACCAATTCGCCTCGGGCGACGATCAAACCGTCCTCGTCCGACATCGTGGGAATATCGGTGAAGGGATGTCCGGTCGACACTTTGGGACCCGTGGCCGCCTCCGCGATATAGGACATCCGGTACGGCGTCCACAATCGTAGAAGATGATCCGGCTCGCCGGCCCCGCTGTCCACGATGCTGCCCGGCTCGGCCGGGGTCGCGCTCTCGTCGTCCAAATCCGCGAGCCCCTCCGGCACCATGCTCTCGGTCATGCCCCACCCTTGTTCGCTGCTCGAATGTGAAAACTATCGGCCGTCGGCGATGCGTTCTCCCGGCCCGCGATCCACTCGACCACCGCGGCCACTGCGTCATCGATCGGGACGCCATTGCGTTGCGTGCCATCGCGGAATCGGAAACTCACCGCATCGGCGTCCACATCTCGCTGACCCGCGAGCACCATGAACGGTACTTTCTGCGCGGTATTGCCGAAAATCTTCTTCTGCATGCGGTCGTCACTGTGGTCCACGTGGGCGCGAATGCCCTGGTTCCGCAGCCGCTCGATCACCCGCTCCAGATGTGGGACAAAGCTCTCCGCGACCGGTATGCCCACCACCTGCACCGGCGAGAGCCACGCCGGGAAGGCTCCGGCGTAGTGCTCGGTGAGCACACCGAAGAACCGTTCGATCGAGCCGAACAGCGCGCGATGGATCATCACCGGTCGCTGTTTGCTGCCGTCGGACGCAGTGTATTCCAGGTCGAATCGCTCCGGCAGATTGAAGTCCAGCTGGATCGTCGACATCTGCCAGGTGCGCCCCAGTGCGTCCCTGGCCTGCACCGAAATCTTCGGGCCGTAGAACGCCGCGCCGCCTGGATCGGGCACCAAGTCCAGACCCGAAGCCGCGGCCACGGTGGACAAGGTCTCGGTGGCCTCGGCCCAGATCTCCTCGGAACCCACGAACTTCTTCGGGTCCTTGGTCGACAGTTCGAGATAGAAATCGTCGAGGCCATAGTCTGCCAGCAGATCCAGCACGAACCGCAACGTATCGGTCAGCTCGTCGTGCATCTGCTCCTTGGTGCAGTAGATGTGCGCGTCATCCTGAGTCATGCCGCGCACCCGAGTCAGGCCGTGCACCACACCCGATTTCTCATAGCGATAGACCGAGCCGAACTCGAACAGCCGCAGCGGGAGCTCCCGATACGACCTGCCGCGCGCACGGAAGATCAGGTTGTGCATCGGGCAGTTCATCGGTTTGACGTAGTAGTCCTGGCCGGGCTTTCGAACGGCGCCGTCCTCGTCGTACTCGGCGTCCAGGTGCATCGCGGGAAACATGCCGTCTCGGTACCAGTCCAAGTGACCGGACAGCTCGAACAGCGCCCCCTTGGTGATGTGCGGGGTGTTGACGAACTCGTAACCGGCCTCGACGTGCCTGCGGCGTGAATACTCCTCGAGCTCTTTGCGGATGATGCCGCCCTTGGGGTGGAACACCGGTAGACCCGAACCCAGTTCGTCGGGAAAGCTGAACAGATCGAGCTCGGCGCCGAGCTTGCGATGATCGCGGCGCTCGGCTTCGGCGAGCAGGTGAAGGTGCTCGTCGAGCGCCTGCTGCGATTCCCATGCGGTGCCGTAGATGCGCTGTAGATCCTCGCGGCTTTGGTCACCCCGCCAGTAGGCGGCCGAACTGCGGGTCAGTGTGAAGGCCGGGATGAATTTGGTGGTCGGCACATGCGGACCACGGCACAGGTCGCTCCAGACCTTTTCACCGGTGCGCGGGTCCAGGTTGTCGTAGATGGTCAGCTCGGCGCCGCCGACCTCCATGACCTCGGGATCGTCCACACCGGATTTGTCACTGATCAGCTCGAGCTTGAACGGTTCCTTGGCCAACTCGACCCTGGCGTCGTCGACATCGACCGGTCGGCGGGAGAACCGCTGCGCGCCCTTGACGATCTTCTTCATCCGGGATTCCAGCCTCGCGAGATCGTCCGGGGTGAACGGCCTGTCGACCTGGAAGTCGTAGTAGAAGCCGTTCTCGATGTAAGGGCCGATACCCAGCCGTGCCTCCGGAAACTCGCGCTGCACGGCTTGAGCCAGCACGTGCGCGGTGGAGTGTCGGATGACGTTGCGCCCGTCGGTCGTATTCGCCGCCACCGGCTCGACGTCGATGTCGGTATCCGGGGTCCAGGACAAGTCCTTCAGCTCGCCCGCCACTCGCACGACGACGATGGTGTCCGGACCCTTCACCGGCAGCCCCGCTTCGCGCACCGCGGTGCCCGCCGTCGTCCCGGCCGGCACCCGAACGAGAGCGACGGGACTGATGCGGGCTGAGGTGGTCACGGCTGTGTTCTCCTTGGCATCCTGCGTGCGGGCGGATTCCCGCTGGATCGGGCGCCGACGGCGTAGTCGCCCCGGCGCGACCATGCTATCGGCCCCTGTGACCAGTGTGCCGATGGACCACCGTCGGTATGCCGCACACAACCGATCATCCGAACCGCGAAGCCCGACTCTCCCCCGCCGGACGCGACCGCATCCCTTGGCAAACCTCGGCCCAACATGACGCAACAGCTCGCGACGGTCGGTCCGGTCATCGACCGGACCGACCGTCGCAGCGGCTACCGCCTATACCGGGGCAGCGTGGTGACCGGCGTCCTCGATGCGCGCCAACCCGTTCACAGTCACCTCGACCACTCGCGCACTCGCGATATCGAAGAACAATCCCGATACGGTGACACCGCGATCGGTGATCGCCTGGAGCACTGCCGGATGACGCTGCAGCGTCTCCAATTGCACCGCGACATTCACCATGGCGAGCTGGTCGACCGCGCCGAAGCCGGCCTCGCGGGCAGCGACGGCTACCGGGTGCCCGGCACGAAACGACTCCACACTCGGCCGGGCGTGCGACAACCACGCGTCCATACCGGGTACTCCATCCTCGCAGGACAGGGCCGCCATCGCGCCACACGACGAATGCCCGCAGACGACGACCGAGCGAACGTTCAGCTTCTCGAGCGCAAACAGTAGTGCTGCCTCGACCGACGCATCACCGGTGGTCGGCGCCAGATTGCCGACATTGCGCACGGTGAACAGGTCACCCGGTCCACTGTTGGTGATGATGTTCGGCACGATCCGAGAATCGGAGCACGTCAGGAAGAACGAATCCGGGTCCTGCTCGTGGCGCAGTTCGTCCAGGTGTGGCCGCACGACATGCGCATGACTGCGGTGGTAGGCCGCGATACCCGCAGTCACCGGGTCGGTGTGCTTCGCCGCGGGACGCCACGGGCCGAGGATGTCGTCCCAGACCGATCGGGCGAGGCTGCGCGCCGGCGGCTTCGCGGTGGCGTGCGCCATCCTGGCACCGCCGATCTCCACGAACTCGACGCGGCCACCACCGGCCTCGTGCTGGCGCGCGAACTCGACAATAGCTTCGGAGGCGGCGTGATCGAGGAAGTCGACAGTCATCTCCACCGTGACATCGGTTCCCGCAGGGACCTTCGCCAATTGAGCCGACAACTTCGGCAAGGCGAGGAAGGTGGCCGAACCATCGATACTCACCAGCCAGCGCTGTGTGCCAGATACCTGTTCGGCGGTGATGGCAACCCGGACCACCCGCCACAACAGCAAACCGAAGGCCAATCCCAGACCGATGAGGACTCCCTCGAGTAGGTTCGCGAACACTACGCCGAGCACGGTGGCCGCATACACCAGCAGATCTCCGGTGCGCCGGGCGAGCCTGATGTGCGCCAACTTGACCAACTGGATGCCGATCACGATGAGTAGACCGGCCAACGCTGCCTTCGGAATCTGCTCCACCACAGAAACGAGCATCACCGAGAACACCAATAGCCAGACACCGTGCAAGGCCGCGGAGGCGCGGCTGCGCGCGCCCGCCTGCACATTCGTGGCACTACGCACGATCACGCCGGTGACCGGCAGGCCACCGACCAAACCGGAAAGTACGTTGGCCGAACCCTGGCCGATCAACTCGCGGTCGAAATTGGTGCGCTGGCTCGAGCTCATCTTGTCCACGGCCACTGCGGACAACAAACTCTCCACGCTGGCAATCAGCGCTATGGTGAGGACCGCGAAGGCCACGGCCGCCCAATCACCGCTGGGCAAAGCGGGCAGCGCCATCGCATCGAACAACGAACCGTTCAGCGCGATACGTTCGGCTTCGGCGGGCAATACCAGCGACAGCAGGGTGCCGGCGACTACCGCCACGAGCGGCCCCGGTACGGCGCGGATCCTGGCGGGTACATAGCGCCAGCCGAGCATGATGGTGATCACGACGATGCCGATGAACGCGCCGCCCCCCTGCAGCGTCGCCAGCTGCTCGGGCAACCCGACGATGTTCTGCCACGCCGAGCTGCGCGACGAACCGCCGAGCAAGACATGTACCTGCTGCAGCGCGATGGTGATACCGATGCCGGCCAGCATCGCGTGGACCACCACCGGCGCCACGGCGAGCGCGGCCCGGGCCACCCGGCTCAGACCGAACAGGATCTGCAGCACTCCAGCCGCGAAGACGATGAAGCACGTCATTCGCCAGCCGAATTGATTGATCGTCTCGGCGACGACGACGGTGAGACCGGCTGCAGGGCCACTCACCTGCAGAACCGAACCACCGAGCAGCCCGGCAACGATTCCACCGATCACCGCAGCGATGAGTCCCGCGGCGACCGGAGCTCCCGAGGCGACCGCGATACCGAGCGAAAGCGGCAGGGCGACAAGGAAAACCACGATCGACGCCCGCACATCATGACGCAGTATCTCCGTGACGCGCTCGGGCAGCCGCCCCGAGCCGCTGGCGGGACCCGATGGTGCGGGCGGTGACAGTGGTGGGGCTATTTCGTGATCGATAGCCATGACTCTCCTTCGCCAACTCGGCCGAAGCGCCGAGGTCGGTTGACGATCAACATGTCCAGCAGGGGCACAAGACCGCGAACCGGCGTCTCGCGGTGAAGCAGTCCCGGCACGACACCGGGCCGGGATGTAAACGAGTGGGACTGTATTGGTAAAGACTTAGCAAAGCCTGAGAAAACTTACGGCACTCAGATGCCGAGTCCTCGGCGTGTCACCCGTGCCGTGCTGCGCCACACACGATTCTCGACCGAGCGCCATGATGGACCCGTAACTCACGACGGTCGAGCTGTCCGATTCTGTTGACTGCCACTCGATCACCCGGGTCGTCACAGGACCCCGGAACCGACTGGTTCCACACCCTTCACCAACCGAGTATCCGAAACCTCTGGTCCACAGAGCCGAAGTTCGCAGTTCAGGTCGATAGTAAAGGAATCACAAAGCGAACGGAAAGCTATCGGCCACGACTGACGCAAGTGCTACTGAATTGTGATTTCAGTCACACATCAATGTCGAGGCCGCCGCCTGGTGGCCAACTCCACTGGAATCTGCGGGCCTGTGCGGCCTGCCGGCCCCGAAGTTGGTAACTGCAAGAGATCTCGTAGAGTCCGGCGTTGCGGTCGGTGGACAACGGGTGATCGCCGAGGAGCTGTAGCGAGTGATCAGTCGGCGAGGCCGGCGGAGTTTGCCAGACTGCATAGGCTGTCGCTGGCCCGGCGCTGCTGCTGCGCGGCGGTTGTGACTGCGGCTTTGACCACTGGGGCGCAGCGGAAATGTTCGGGCGCGGCGATCGGCCAGCGTCACCCAGATCGACCTCGGCGCACACCCGTGCGGCGGCCCATTCGGCCGTGATCAGTGGTCGACGTGTACCGGATCCTGAATGTGTCTACCGAGGATCGCCGCGGGTTGTCGCTCACCACACAGGTGAACCTGTGCTTCGCGGCCTCGGTGCCGGTCGTCGAACGCCACTGTGAAATACCGATGTGGCTTTCGCAACTCGATTGACACAACAACAAGAAAAGCC
Organism: Nocardia sp. CNY236; assembly: GCF_000482385.1. Classification (GTDB taxonomy): domain Bacteria; phylum Actinomycetota; class Actinomycetes; order Mycobacteriales; family Mycobacteriaceae; genus Nocardia. The sequence continues at coordinate 62,695 of NZ_AXVD01000004.1, read as the reverse complement.
CCCGACCAGGGCATTCTCCTAGTCGTGGGCATTTTGACAGTGGTCCCAGCTGGGATCGAACCAGCGACCTTCCGCGTGTGAGGCGGACGCTCTCCCGCTGAGCTATGAGACCGCATCGAAGTCCGGGAGCGGGTCGCGTCTTCCGGACGAGACGAAACAGTAGCATGCGACGGTGGCGGACTGCCAAATCGACGCCGGACACGAGCTATTCGCCGACGTGACGCACGGTGAACGGCTTGGTAAGACAAGTCCGAGGGCGATGAGACAAGTCCGAGGGCGATGGTCCGCAATTGATGGATACGTATGTCACCGGGACCGGTACCACCCTTCGTGGCGCCGACAGCCGACGCCCCCGTGCAGCCGGCCCCGGAGTCCAGAACCGCGTCGCAATCCCGCCAACCACAGACGCCCCTGTCGTCACACCCCGCATCACCCCAGGGTTCTGCCCTCCTACCAGCGGATTTGTACCTTTCACCAACTGTCGGCTAATGTTTCTTCTCGCACCACGGAGGCCGAAAACGAGCCCCCGGAGTGCAAAGTGCGGATGTAGCGCAGCTGGTAGCGCATCACCTTGCCAAGGTGAGGGTCGCGGGTTCGAATCCCGTCATCCGCTCGAGAGGTAGGACCGAGCAACTTTCCTGCACTGTTCTACTTTGTGCGGTGGAGTGGCCGAGTGGTGAGGCAACGGCCTGCAAAGCCGTGTACACGGGTTCGATTCCCGTCTCCACCTCGCGCGATTAGCTCAGCGGGAGAGCGCTTCCCTGACACGGAAGAGGTCACTGGTTCAATCCCAGTATCGCGCACCACCACCTCATGAAGGTCGGGTCGAGGGATCTTTGGAACCGCGTCGCCTCCGGCGACGAAAGATGATCCACTGTCGGCCACGACGCGGCCTTGCGCCGCGGCAAGTCAGGGGGTTCGTCGCGTGCCCACGGATTCAGCAGCACACAAGCGGTCTCCAGACGATCATGCCGATCGCCATCTATTCGACTTGCGTGAGGGCATCTCCTTCGAACTCGAAGAAGTCAATGCGGTGCTCGCCGAGCTGATCGCGATACACGCCGATCGCAGAGCCAAAGATGCCGAACTACTCACAGCTCGGCTGGGCATCGGCGGCGCGAAGCCGGAAACCCTCACACATATCGGTACGCGCTATGACCTCTCCCGCGATCGGGTGCGTCAGCTGCACACCAAAGCGGTCGCACAGCTGATCCACACCGCACAACAGGCCGGCGACCACGTCACCAGAATGCTGAGTTCCCGCTATCCGATCGATGCCAGGGATCGGCAACTGGTGCGCCGGCTCCTGGTGGAGACATACGTGACCGACACCGATCTTGCCGCCACAGAACTGTCCTATGTGAAACTGCGACTCGCCGGACACACCGGCCTGGATGCGAGACGGATCGCCGGGTTCGTCAGCCAGCGCATAGCCGCCTGGCAGAAGAAGACCAATCGACGCCTGGCAAAACTCTATGACGCCGAGCCGAGCGACACGAACCAGTTGTCCACCTGGCTGGGACACATCGACTGGCCCGAAACACCGACCGTGGCCACGGTCCCCACCAGCGCGGCCCGCACCGCGGACGTCGACGACGATGGACGAGGTCGCTTCTATTTGGACAAGGTCGGCCGAGAGGTGCGGTTCGACTCCGGGCTGGAGGCCAGACTGCTCTGGATTCTCAACACAAGTGACGTGGTAGAGACATTCCAGGAGTACCCGGTAGCTGTCCGCTATCACCTCGACGGCGCCGAGGACTGGCATTGTCCGAGCGTTGTGGCTCGACTCACCAGCGGACGAGTGGTCCTGATCGACGTCGAGGCACTCGGCCATGTCGGCTTCCACGTCAATCGAGTGAAGGCCGCCGCTGGCCGGGCAGCTGCCCACGCCAAGGGCTGGGGGTGGCTGATCTGGACCGGCAGTGCAATCGGCGTTCCCGACATGTCCACTCACCCGGTCGACTCGGCGAGCACACGAATGCTGCACGGGCTGGTCGCGCGCGGTCCTGTGCGGCGGGACGGGTTGGCCGCGGTACGCGCGCAGACCGGTCTGGAATTGCTCGACTTTCTCGCACTGGTGCTGCAGAACGACTGGCGCTGGGACCGCGCCCCCTTTCGGCTCAGCGCACCACCATCGCCGACACCACGAATGTAACTATCAGCAACATCGCGCACACGGTGATCAATTGCCAGCGGCCGATGGCCTGCTCGAGGCTTGCGATGGTGTTGCGCAGCGCAGCGTCCAATCGGTGGCCATCGGCGATCGCGCGCTGGGCAGCGGCCAGTGCGCAAGCCTGATCCTGCGCTGCTGTCTCCGCACGGTCCAACCGGGAGGTGAGTTTCACGACATGCTTCTGCTCGTCCCGCAACGACTTGCGAGTCATTGCCAGCGCAGTGCGCTGGTTGACCAGTTCCTGACGCTGCCGTGCGATGACAGCCGCCTGTGTTTTCGTGTGATGCTCCCAATCGGTCACGGTTGCCCACCCTCCTGTCCGCTCGTCGCGATAGCCCCACACGACGTCGCCGTGCACCCACCCTTCGATGAACTCACGCAATTCGACCGGTTCTCGCCGGGGCGCCGCCATCGCATGTTCGGTGTCCAGTACGCCCGTGACCGCGCGGTAGTCACAGGCTGCTGGTGCGAAGTCTGCGATGCCCAAGGCGTGCAGATAGGGCACCCAGTAGCCAGGTGGACACAACCACAGCACGTCGGTGCAGCCCGCAGCGCGGAGCCGGGCAGTGTGCTCCTGGGCGAGTCCACGCTCCAATGGACCCCGACGGATCTCGATCGCTCCCAACCGGTCGGCCTTGCGCCACCGGATGTCGACCAACTGTGTCCCGACCCTTCGATCGACGTCGGCTTCGTCCGCTCCGTAAGCGAGCAATCTGCCGCACAGCCAATACTCCAGTCGCCGCAGATCCCACTGCGTGGCGGAACACTCCGAACATTCACACGCGTAGCCGGTCGACGACCTACGTACTCGGTCGCCGCTGTCCCCGATACCCAACTCTGCGAGCATCGCCCGTCGCCCGCAGATCTCGGCTCGCTGTTTGGTTCTCATGCGACCACTCCTGCACAAACCGCCTTGTCTCGGCGACCCACGCCATAGATCAAGAGTGCGTCAGGTTCGGCAACCTCGCCAGGTCCGCCTACCCCGCGCTCGGGTGCGCCGCACGGAGACAACCGCCGGGCACAGTATCGATATGCCGTGCCACACAACGATTTTCTCGAGGTCACGGACCTATGGCACTGGCGGGGATCCGCCGGCCTGTGTCCACATCCGAGTCGACAGGCGGAGCGCAAGCCGCGGTCCGGGCCTGTCGCAGTGCCGGGTGTCGATATGCGTCCGAACAACACGTCGCCGAGAGATTTTTTCGGACAAACCGGATCGAAAGCCACCGCGCGTGTATGGATACGCGCTCATGGGCTTACGCTGCTTCGGTCAGATCATTGGATCGATGCACTCCGATTCTTCACGAGCCGCGGATCTCCACAGAGACAGATAGTATTGTCCGGCTGCATGCGCGCTGGGCCGATACGGGGAAGTGGGTACTGGATGGAGCACGGTCAGCACACTGGCGAGTCGATCGGCACAGTGTTGTCGAGCATCGCATCGGCTCTCCGAGAGATCAGTGAGAAGCTGGACACGGTCGCGTCGCAGGTGGACGATGCCTCCACCACAGCGAACCAGACGGTCCAGGGCCGGTTGGCCAAGCTGGAAGCGTGGGCTTTCCGCGCCGGGCAAGATATTTCGGGCATCGATGCCAAGGTCGAACGCCTGGCGTCCGTGACAGACAGCTCACCGGTTCACGCCTCGTCGGCAACCGAGAAACGGCCCGCCGCGCGCCCACCGGGCCGCGACCTCGCCGACCGGGCACCGGCGCCACAACGGAGGGACCATCGTGAATCCGCGGGTTCTCGAAATGGAACGCGGCTGCACGACACCACCCGCGATTCGGCGCACGCGGCACCGGATCCGAGTTCGCCACGACAGGCGGGAACGACTCCGCCGAGCGAACCGGCTATGACCGCCCTGGAGTCGAATCTCGTCTCGGGGCGAAGCTTCACCGCGTCCACTGCACACGATCGTGGGATGCGCTCGAGCGAACCTGCCCCACCGCTCACTGCGCCGATTCAACCGGAACGCCGCACGGGGCAGCGGGATACCTTCACCGCGGAGCACGAGTCCACGCTCGGGCCGATCTCTCGCACAGCACCCGCAAGCATCGGGAGCGAGGGCGGCGCGCAGTCCGCGATCGATACCCCGTCGAGCTCCGACCACGAGAATTCCGACACCGGAGCTCCCGCGGAAGTGCACCCGTCCGGACTCACCGGGGCGCACCGCGCCGCCGACGAGGATCACACTCCGGTCGAAAATACCCATGTCGACAAATTGCAGGCGATGCTCGACGAGCTCAAACGGACAGCGGCGGCCCCGCTGAGTCATTCGGAGCTGTTCGGCCCCCCCGTGGGCGATGCGTCCTCGAAAGGTTCCGAGCGACCGGACACGCCGCGCAGACCGACCGACTACCGACTGCCCAGTTCGCCTCCGCTCACTTGACGAGCCGGACCGCCGATCATATCGGCGGGCGCGCCCCGGCCGCGGAGCGCAGCATGGTCTCGTGGACGAGATCGCGCAGCCACCGGTGGCCGCCGTCGGCGGTGTAGCGCGGATGCCATGCTATTCCGAGGGCGATTTCGGGCAGCGGGAGCGGAATCTCGAATGGAGTCAGCCCGAGCGCGGGCAGCGTTGTCGCGGTCAGCCATGCAGGCACCGGGCAGACCAGATCACTGCCGCGCACCGCAAACAGCGCACTCGTCACGGTCGGCACGGTAGCCACCACCTTTCGGGTCCGGCCATGCAGCGCAAGGCGGTCGTCGATCGGGCCGTGCGGTCGCCCATCGCGGGAAACGCTCAGGTGGCGCGCCGCCGCATAGGCACCGACAGTGACCGGGTCGGTGACCAGGGGGTGACCGGCCGCCGCCACCCCGATCATGCGGTCGCCGAGCACGCGACGCACGGTGGTCTCCGAGTCGCTGTAATCGAGCGTGCCGACCTCGAGGTCGACGCGGCCGTCACGGAGCGAGGCGGTATCTCCGGACACATCGGGAAGGAAGCGCACCGTGACCCCGGGGGCTTGTGCCTGCACGGCGGCCAACAATGGGGTGGCGAGTTCGGCGAGCACGCCCTCGCCTGCCTGCACCGCAAAAGTACGGCGCAGTCCCACTGGATCGGTGGCATTGTTCGGAGCCAACAGCGCGCGACCGCGGGCAACGAGCACACTCACTTCGGAGCGCAGTTCCAGGGCACGTGGCGTCGGGGCCAACGTCCGGCCAGCGCGTACGAGCAGCGGGTCACCCAGTGCTCGACGCAGACGAGCCAATGCGCGGCTCATCGCCGGAGGCGAGCTACCCAGTCGCTGCGCGGCCAGGGTCACGCTGTTGGTATCCAGCAAGGCGTCCAACGCGACGAGAAGGTTCATATCCAGCGTTTCCATGCCAGAACTATCTGGAGACCGGCCCGCGGTCTTCGTCGTAGGCAAGCGATTGCGCCTCCACCGTGGTTGGGCGCGGCCCCGCAGCGGAGTGCCGGTGACCGGCCAGCCTGCGATAGGACTCCGGCCGGATCGGACGCAACCACTGGGCCGCGCGGGTGGCCAGTGGTAGCCGGAACTTCAGGTCGGCGAGCATCTCATCGACGGTCTGAATGGATGCTGGGGTGTTCACGGCTCCGCGTGCGCGTCGCCCGTGAGTGTGTTGCGCCATCCAACGCAGGCGGTCGTCGACCTGCTCGCCCAGTGTGGTGGCGGGAGGCAAGTGCAGCCGCCCGGCGAGCAGCGCCGCGGTCCAGTGTGCGGCGACTTCGGCACTCAGCGTGCTGATCAGTGACGGGTTGTAGCCCACAAAGGTCAGCTTCGGCACATCCAGGGGCAGAATCTGGCGGTACAAACGGAAATTGCCCCGCTCGTCGGTCAGTTTGCGCTGTATGTAGGGAGCGAGAAACGGCACGTGCTGCTGGAAACCAGTAGCACACACGACGACATCGGCTTGCAGCACCTGCCCAGTGGACAGTCCGACGGCCGGAGCGGGCCCCGGGCCGCCGATCATCTCGGTTATCGTCGCATCTCGGTGGACCACTATGCGCCCCGCGGCGACTCGGTCGAAAAAGCCGTTGGTCGCGATGCCGACACCGCTGTCGGCGATCTCTTCGAATCGACCATCGGGCACCAGTCCGAGTTCGCGTAGTCCCAAACGTTTGGTGACCAGCTCCTGGATTAGATCGAAGTTACTGATACGCACCGATTCGCCGGGACCGGCCAGGAAGCGAGCTACCCAGCCAGGCCGCACCGAGTCGAAGTGCGCCTCGCCGAACCGAGTCAGCATCAGCCGTTCGTAGTCGAGCATCCGGCTCGGAGTGCGAGGCACCTTCCACACCAGCCGCCGGGCCACGACATCGGTGGAGGCCGCGACATCGCTGACCGCGGTGGCAATCTCACAGGCGGAAGTGCCGTAGCCAACGACGACGACCGACTTTCCGCGCACCGATTCCACATTCAGAAACTCCGAGGAGTGCCATAGTTGACCGCCGGCCTGCCGAAACCACTCTGCACCGCGGTATTCCGGCATCAGCGGCTCACCGTATGCGCCGTTGGCGACGACCAGATGATCGCACGACCTGCGATGAATTCCCTCCGCATCACGCAGCTGCAAGAGCCATCCGGTGTCCACTGGGTCGGCAGCCAGCACATCCGTGCGCAACCGTAGGTGCTCGGCCAACCCGAAATGCTCCGCATAGGCCGCCAAGTACGCCTGCATGTGGTGTCCGTCCACGACGTGCGGGTAGGTCGCGGGCATCGGGAAGTCCGAGAAGTGGAACGTGGCCTTCGAGTTCTGCGCGCGCAGTCCCGGATATCGTCGGGTCGCACTCCACACACCACCGACATCGGGAGCGCGGTCGAACACCTCGACCGAAAAACCCTCCTGTTTCAGCACTTTTGCGCAAGCGAGACCGGCGACACCCGCACCGACGATCCCGATGCGGTGTTCGCATGTCATGGGCAGGAGATTACGTCGCCGGCGGCCTCCAGCAAAGTCGGTTGGATGAAACCGCTACTCAACTAGGCAGACCGGCCACTGCCACAGGAAGGTCGCGCAGACCGCGGATCACGATGCTCTCTCGCCAGTGCAGGTCCGCAGTGTCGACCGTGAGCCGCATGTGGGGAAAGCGCTGGATCAAACGGGTCAGGGCAACCCGGGCCTCGAGCCGTGCGAGTCCCGCCCCCAGGCAGTAGTGGATTCCGTGTCCGAAAGCCAGGTGACCATGTGCCCCACGGTCCGGGTCGAACGTCGACGGCGCGAGGAATTGCCGTTCGTCATGGTTGGCCGCAGCGACCGAGACGAGAATTACCTCCCCTTCGGGAATCATGGTGTTACGCACGACTATAGGAGCTGCGGTGTAGCGCAGTGTCGCCACGTTCACGGGGCCGTTGTAGCGCAACATTTCTTCTACCAGCGGCGCAACGCCGTCCGGGTTGTCGCGCAGGGCGCGCCATCGGGACGGATCGTCGAGCAGCGCGAGCGCGGTATTGCCGATCAGATTCACCGTGGTCTCGTGTCCGGCCACCAGAATCAGGAATGCCATCGAGATCAGCTCATCATGGCTGAGCCGATCCCCGTCGTCACTGATGCGCAGCAACTCCGACAGCAGATCGTCACCGAGCCCCTGTGATCTGCGCCAGGAAATCATGCCTTCGAAATAGTCGACGATGGCATCGGTGGCAGCGCGCATACTTTCCGGCGTGGACATCGGAAGGTCCACCACCTCCGCCGACCATTTCTGGAAGCGCTCCCGGTCTTCCACGGGCACCCCGAGCAACTCGCAGATCACTGTGACCGGCAGCGGGAACGCGAACTCCTCGAGGAGATCCACGTTCGCGCCGGCGCTCACCTTGCGATCGACGGTATCGAGAAGTGCGTCCGCGATCGCTTCGACACGGGGCTCGAGCGCCGCCATCCGAGCCGGCGCGAATGCCGGGACGACCAGTTTGCGCAGCCGGGAATGCTGCGGCGGATCGGTATTGAGCAGATGATGCCGCAGGCGCTCGTTGACGGCGGTGACACCGCTGTTGCCCACCGAGGTCCGATGCGCACGGGCGCCGGCCGCGGTGTGCGGATCCTTGCACACGTCCGGATGGCGCAGTACCTCCTTGACGACATCGAAATCGACCACCAACCAGGCATTCACGCCGGTGGGCAACTGGATTTGGTGCACCGGCCCTTCTGCGCGAAGCTGCTCGTAGAAGGCATACGGTGTTTGAAAGAAATCCGCTGGTAGCTGCTTCATCCCCATGGGTCCCCTGCATTCGCGAGTGTTGTTGCGGTCCTTCCATAGTGATACATCGATTCGATGACGGCCAGCCCTCTGGTGTGCCGACCGCGTGGGCTCAGCCGAACGTATGCTCTGATAGAACGATGAGCAACCTGCCAGTCATTGTCGACCGGGCCGGGCTGTGGGATGCCGAGGCGCTCAGCGATGTTGCGGCAGCTACCTTTCCGCTCGCCTGTCCTGCAGACGCGACGCCCGATGACATCCAGATCTTCGTGAGCGATGTATTGTCGAGCGAACGCTTCGGCGAGTATTTGAACGACCCGGAGCGAGTCGTGCTCAAGGCGCGGGCGGACGACGAGATCGTCGGCTATGCGATGCTGGTCCTGCGCGATCCCCAAGACCCTGCGGTGGCCGAGGCAGTCGACCTGCACCCCGCCGTCGAGCTCAGCAAGATGTATGTGCTACCCGGTCACCACGGCACCGGGGTGTCCACTGCACTCATGCGGACCTGTCTGCGCTGGGTGCGCGCAGAGGGATACCCCGGTGTGTGGCTCGGCGTCAATCGAGAAAACCTCCGGGCACAACGCTTCTACACTAGGCATGGTTTCGAGGTGGTCGGAGCGAGAACCTTCGTCGTGGGCCGCCAGCTGCACCATGACCATGTGATGCGGTTGATCTTCCGACCCTGACCCGGCGCCACGTCCAGCCGATACCAGCTCACGGATCGGCACTGTGTCGCGCAGCGCTATCAGCACGTCGCGCAGCGCTATCAGCAACGTCGCGCAGCGCTATCAGCAACGTCGTGCAGCGTTATGCAGCAACTTCGAATCGCGACAGTGCGAGCAGCCGTGAAATGGCGCGCAGATACTTCTTGCGATAACCACCTTCGAGCATCTCGGCGGAGAAGATTTCGTCCAGCTTCGCCCCCGACACCGTGACCGGAACGCTGGCGTCGTAGAGCCGGTCGGCCAACACGACGATGCGCAGCGCGACGGCCTGATCGGTCACCGGATGCACATTGTCGAGAAACACCGACGACACCCCGGAGATCAGCGCGCCATACTTCGACGGATGCAATGTGCTCAGGTGTTGTAGAAGCGCATCGAACTCATCGAACGTGGAACTCGTTGTTCGCGCGGCTCGCTCGGCCAACGCTTCGGAGGTCACCGGCGGCGGCGCCGGCGGCAGATCACGGTGGCGGTAGTCCGGGCCGTCGACGCGCACCGGCTCGAAAATCGCGGCGAGCTTTGTGATCTCGCGCAGGAAATCCTGTGCGGCGAAACGCCCTTCACCGAGCTGGCCGGGCAGGGTGTTGGACGTAGCGGCGATGGACACACCTCTTGCGGACAGCTCGGTCAACAACCGAGACACCACCATGGTGTCGCCCGGATCATCGAGTTCGAACTCGTCGATGCACAGTACGCTGTTGCCCGCGAGCCGTTCGACCGCGTTGGTGAAGCCCAGTGCGCCGACGAGATTGGTCAGCTCACCGAAAGTGCCGAAAGACTTGGGAGCGGGCGCCCGATGGAATATCGAGGCCAGTAGGTGGGTCTTGCCGACGCCGAATCCGCCATCCAGGTACAGGCCAACCCCCCTGACCTGCTTCTTCTTGCCGAACAGGCTCTTTCTCTGCGTGGCCTTACCGATCTGGGCGACCCGCACGGCGAACTGCTCGGCTTTGCCGACCGCAGCGGCCTGACTGGCCTCGTCCGGGTCGGGAATGTAGGAGGCGAAACTCACTTCGTCGAACATGGGTGGCGGCACCATTTGGGCGACGAGTTGGTCGGCCGGAACCTCCGGGTGACGATCGACGAGGCGTTCTTGCATGATAGGAGCCTAGAGACGTGATCTGATGTGGTGTCATGCAGCGTAGCCACAATGCGATCCAGCTCACTGACCTGAGCCCGGACCATCTCTCGCGGTTGTACGCCTTCCCCTCGAGCCTCGACGCGCCCTGGGTGCGCGCCAATCTCGTTTCCAGTATCGACGGCGCTGCTACCAGCGCAAACCTATCGGGGGGACTGGGCACACCCGCCGACAAGACGGTGTTCGTCTTGTTGCGCGAACTCGCCGATGTCATCCTGGTCGGCGCCGGCACGGCACGGGCCGAGGACTACGGTGGCGCGCGCACCGACCCACAACGGCGCCGCGCGTTCCACGAGCAAGGCATCGGTGGACACCTCGATGGAGCGCCACCACCGATCGCAGTGGTCACGGCGAGCGCAGCAATCGAACCGAGCGCACGACTGTTCACCGACACCGAGGTGCCGCCATTGATCATCACGACCGCCACCGCGCCCGCCGACCGGAAACGACGACTGGCGGACGCGGGCGCCGAGGTGATCGAGGCCGGCGATGTCGCGGTGACACCCCACCGCCTGGTGCGGGCGCTGGGCGCCCGCGGCCTGCTCCGAGTGCTGACCGAGGGCGGCCCGCATCTGTTCGGCGAACTGTTGGAAGCCGAGTTGATCGACGATTTGTGCCTGACCACGGCTCCAGTGCTGATCGGCGGCGCGGCCCGGCGAATTTCGTTGTCCGCCTACGAGATGCGCACCCAGATGGCCCGTGCACACATCCTGTTGGACGACGACGGGACGATACTCGCGAGATGGGTCCGTCGATGAATCGTCATCGGAACCTGGCAGGCTGTAGCAATGCGCTGGACTCGGGCCGCCGTGCTTGCCGCCACTGTTTCGATAGCGACCGCCGGGTGTGGCGTAGGACCGTCGGATCGCCCGGCGGTCGCGCTGCAGCGTCCGGCTGTCGCCGATACAACGACGACCTCGGCGAACCCGCCTCCGCCACCGGATGCCGAACGACCCGAAACCGATCTCGGGTGGGGCGAGTGCCCTCGGTCCGTCCTGGATTCGCTCGACCTGGAATCCGCGTCCACCGAGGTGATCTTCGACTGCGCGGAATTCGCAACCCGGATCGACGCCGCCGGGGCGATCATCGGCAACTTTCGGGCAGGTGCTATGCGGGCACGGCTGCCCCAGACTCCCACAGATGCGCCGCCGGTGGTTCTGACCTCCGGCGCGAGCCGGGCCTCGACCGCCACGCTGGCCGGGCTGGCATTCGGATCGGCCGCCCCGCTGTTGGCGGCCCACCCCATTGTCGCGGTCGATCGGCGCGGCATCGGCCGATCCCAGCAGATCGACTGCCTGCCACCGGAGATCCGCCGCGGTTTGGCCGACAACGCCCAATTCGGCCCTGACTCCAGCGATCCTGTGGCACAGATGATGGCTCTCAGTCGCGACGCGACCATCGCGTGTCGCGACTTCCTCCAACCGTACGTAGGCACCTTCGACGCACCGCACGCCGCCGACGACATCGATGAGTTGCGCAAACTGTGGCAGGTCGAGCACATCATGCTGCTCGGGATCGGTAACGGCGCGAATGTCGCGCTCAGCTATGCCCGCAAATACGGCGACCACCTCGCACGTCTGATCCTCGATTCCCCGGAACCGGTCGACACCGATGCGGTCACCCGTACCGAATACGCCGTCGAAGGCGCCGAGGCCGCGGTAGCTGCCTTTGCGCAGCGCTGTGTCGGTGTCGGCTGCTCACTGGGCGCCGATCCACGCAGCGCGATCATCGATCTGGTGAGCCGGGCCAGGGCTGGCGAACTCGGCGACATTTCGGCAAGCGCGGTACTCACCGGGCTTGCCGGCTTCCTCGGTGATCCGCGTGCCGATCAGGCCACTCGCGCCGCCGAACTGTCCGACGCGCTCTCCGCCGCCCGCGACGGCGACCTCGATCCGTTGCGTGTCGTGATCGCGCGTGGGACCGCCGCGACCGAGAGCGACGGCCAGTTCGTCAACCGATGCACCGACACCCCACTTCCGCCGACGCCGAGCAAGGCGACCGAACTCGCGAGCACATGGGCCGAGCGGTACCCGATCTTCGGCGAGGGGGCTGCTGTCGCTCTGATGAAATGTGCTGCGTGGCCGACGACGACCGCTGCGCCGATGCCGGAGACATCGACCGTTCCGGTACTCGTGCTCGGTGGCGTCGCGGACCCGGTGGTCGGCCGCGACGGCCAACCGTCGGTGACCGGAGTGCTGGGCGCGGCCGGCGTGCAATTCTCCACACTCACCTGGCAGGGCTTCGGTCACCCGGTATCGACGCATTCCACCTGTGCACAGCAGGTGATGCGCGACTACCTCGAGGGTGGTCGACTTCCCTCCGATGGTTCCGTATGCCCTGCCTGACCCGCGACCAAGCGGCGCGTCTGCCGACTCCACGCAACGAGGAGTAGCCGATCCGGTGTACCGTTCCCAAGTGTTCCTTCGCCAGCTCGAACCCCGTACTGCGCGCACCGCCACCGAGGTGATCACATTCGCTCTGTGGCCCCTGGCGGTCATGACCGTGCTCAACCGGGTCTTCATCAAAGCTGTCAATGGCTTCGTCACCGACGACTTCAAGCCGGTCTACCAGGCTTCTCTCGACTTTCTCAATGGACGGCCGGTCTATACCGCGAACTTCGACTCGGTCGATCCGCACTACCTGTACGCACCGAGTGGAACCCTCCTGATCGCTCCGATCGCGGCGATCGACTACGAGAAGTCACGCTGGCTGTTCATCGCGCTGAACGCACTCGCGATCCTTGCCGCCTGGTACCTGCTGCTTCGGCTGTTTCGCTACACACTGAAATCGGTCGCCGCTCCCGCGCTTCTGCTGGCGATGTTCATGTCCGAGACCGTCACCAATACGCTGGTGTTCACCAATATCAACGGATGCGTGCTGCTCGCCGAACTGGTCTTCATCCATCTGCTGCTACAACGACGAGACTTGTGGGCCGGAGCAGCGCTCGGACTGAGTATCGCAGTCAAGCCGACGCTGGCGCCGCTGTTGCTGATCGCGCTCGTCCGCGGGCAATGGAAGGTGTTCGTCACCGCGCTCGGTGTGCCGGTGGCGCTCACCGCGATCGCATGGCCGCTGTCGAAGGACCCGGAAAAGTTTTTCGAACGTACCGGACCCTATCTGCTCGAAACACGCGACTACTTCAATAGCTCCATTGTCGGCAACAGCGAGTACTACGGCCTGCCTCCATGGTTGGCCTGGGGCATGCGACTCACGTTCGGCGTGCTGGTGCTGCTGTCGCTGTGGTTGCTGTATCGGTACTACCGGCACGATGAATTGTTCTTCGTCTGCACCGCGTCGGGCGTATTGCTGGCCTCCGCGTTCCTGCTCAACTCGCTCGGGCAGATGTACTACTCGATGTTGCTGTTCCCCTTCCTGATGACGGTGGTGCTGCGCAATTCGGTACTGCGCAACTGGCCGGCGTGGCTGGCGATCTTCGGATTCATGAGCTACGACAAGTGGCTGTCCGACCGCTGGCAGCACATAGGTCGCAACCTGGAATACCTGCGCATCACCTTCGGCTGGGGTCTGTTGCTGATCGTGGTGTTCTGCGTGCTCGGTGAACGCTATCTCGCCGCTCGGCGGCAGCACCGACTGCTGATCGGGATCGACCCCGAATGGATGAGTTCCGCACCCGACTCACGTGATCGGCAACCACAGCGGCCGACCGCGGAACCCGGTGTGGCTGCCGGAACGCCGACGACCGAGCCGAGCAAGACTTCGGGGCGGCTGCCCGAGCAGCGAACGGACCAGGAAAATCGTATTAGCGTGGAGTCATGAGCTTCGAAACCGATGCGCCCCAGGCGCCACGTGTTCGCGTCTCGCCGCAACAGTGGCGACTGAAGCTGACCCCAGCGGAGTACGCGGTACTGCGGGAGGCGGCGACCGAGCCCGCGTTCAGCGGTGAATACGACGACACCACAACCGACGGCGCGTATGTCTGCCGGGCGTGTGGCGCCGAGCTGTTTCGCAGCACCGAGAAGTTCGACTCCGGATGCGGTTGGCCGTCCTTCTTCGATCCGGCCACCACGGATGCGGTGATCATTCGACCGGACCTCTCGCTCGGCATGCGTCGAGTCGAGGTGCGCTGCGCGAACTGCCACAGCCACCTCGGTCATGTCTTCGACGGCGAGGGCTATGACACCCCCACCGACAAGCGTTATTGCGTCAACTCCATCGCCCTGCGACTGCAGCCATCGAGCACCGCCACCGCAGCCATCGAACTCCGCGACTGAACCATCGCGCACCGCGACCGCGACCATCGCACACCGCGACCACAGCCATCGCACCAAAGCGATCGGCGACACAGTCCGGCGACGCGCCGAAGCACAGTCCGAATCGCGTCGCCGTCCAGGTGTCGGGCGCCCGAGTACAAGGGCGTCCAGGTGGTCAGGGCCGCCAGGTGATCACGGCAAGGCCGAGAGTAGTTCGTCGATGTCCACCCGAGGACCGGTGAAGAACGGGACTTCTTCTCGCACATGCCGCCTGGCATCCGTGGCCCGCAGATCGCGCATCAGATCGACGATGCGGTGCAGTTCCGGCGCCTCGAACGCGAGAATCCACTCGTAGTCGCCGAGCGCGAACGCACTGACCGTGTTGGCCCGCACGTCTGGGTAGCCACGTGCGGCCTGACCGTGTTCGGCCAAGATCCTGCGACGTTCGTCTCCGGGCAGCAGATACCACTCGTAGGACCGGACGAAGGGGTACACGCAAATGTAGTCGCCCGGTTCTTCACCGGCCAGGAAGGCCGGGATATGGCTCTTGTTGAACTCCGCGGGACGGTGCAACGCCACATTGCTCCACACCGGAGTACTCGCCCGGCCCAGCTCGGTCGTGCGCCGAAAGTCGGCGTAGGCGGCCTGCAGGTCCTGCACACGGTCGGCGTGGGTCCAGATCATGTAGTCGGCATCGGCGCGCATCCCGGCGATGTCGTAGATTCCGCGTACCGCGACGCCACGATCGGCGAGGCCGTCGAAGAACGTCGTTGCCTCCTTGGTTGCCACGCCCCGGTCCTTGCCCAACACTCCGGGCCGCACCTGAAATACCGAGAACATCAGGTAGCGAATGGTGGAGTTGAGAGCTTGGTAGTCGAGTCGCGCCATAGCCCTATCGTGCCACTCGCTCAGGCGCACCGGCATCACCGGGCGTGAACTGCTCGAGGTGCATCCGCGACTGCGGGACTCCCGCGGAACGCAATTGCCGCTGCATCTCGAGCAGGAACCCGGGAGGGCCGCAGACGTAGGCGTCGGCGTCGGCGGGCAGGTTCAGCACCGAGAGATCCACGCGGCCTTCCCGCGCTCCGGGAGTCGATTCCTCGTACCAGATTTCGACGGCGGGTTGCTCGAGCTCGGCGGCGAGCTCGAGCATCCGGTCGCGGAGCGGGTGGGTCTGCGCCCTACGGTCGGCGTGCACGATCACCGTGCGCCGCCCGGGGCTGCGTTCGGCGAGGTATTCCAGCACGCCGATCATCGGTGTCGCACCGATACCGCCCGAGATCAGGATCAGCGGTGTCGTCGCCTCGGTATCGACCGTGACGTCGCCGAACGGCAGCGTGATCTGCAGCGAATCACCGGTCTGCACATTCTCGTGCAACCACGTGGAGACCTCACCTGCCGGGAAACCGTCTTCCGCCTTTACCCGCTTGACCGCAAACGACAACGTCCCGGTGCCAGGGAGACCGATGAGGCTGTATTGGCGCAGTTGGCGCGCACCGTCGGGCAGTCGAACTCCGACCGAAATGTACTGCCCCGGCTCGAACCCCGGAAACTCGACGTCCGGATCGGCCGACTCGACCGTGAATACGGCCACACCGGAGGGATCATCGACCCGCGTCCGGACGCGCGCATCCCGAAACACGTCGCCGGCATCCACACCAGCGTCGGCATACAGACCCTTCTCCTGATCGATCAGGGTGTCCGCCATCAGCCAGTAGACCTGGGACCACGCTGCGGCAACCGACTCGTCGACTGCATCGCCGAGCACCTCTGCGATCGCGCCGAGCAAATTGTCGTGCACGATCTGATACTGGTCGGCAACGATCCCGACCGAGGCGTGCTTGTGCGCGATCCGCGACAACATGGTGGCCGGATGCGGCAGCGCAGGGTCGCTCAGGTACTTCGCGTACATGGCGACGGACGCGGCCAGCGCCTGCTGTTGCGTTCCATTCGCCTGATTGCCTCGATTGAACGTCTCGCGGAGCAGTTCCGGGTGAGCGGTGAACATGTTGTGGTAGAACACTGTGGCGATACGCTCGAGATTCGCGACCACCGCGGGCAGGGTGGTGCGGACGACCTCGGCATTGCGCGGTTCGAGTTCCGGTTCGGCACGGACCACGTCGTCTGTGTTCATGAAACTTCCTCCATCTCATTGGAAACGCTCACCGGAGCATGGGCGAGCAAACGCAACAACTCCGCTGTCGGCGAAGTGACCAAATCCTCTATCGAATAGCGATCGAGTTCGGTATAAAACGCCTTCTTTGCATCGGCGAGGATTCGACGTAGCCGGCAAGCACCGACCATGGGACATGGATGCGGTTCCGTACACGCCACGACCTCGCGATCGCCCTCCAATTCCCGAATGAGCCAACCGGCCGACGCGACACGGCCGGCCGGGGTGATGACCAATCCCCCGGACCGGCCGCGATGCGCCCGCACCAAGCCCAGTTCGACCAGCCGAGACACCGCTTTTGCGACGTACCGTTCGGACGCGCCGACCTGACGCGCGATCAGTTTGGTGGTCACCCGGGAATCCGTTTCGTCGTTCACCGCGAGCCGCATGATCGTGCGCAATCCGATATCGGTGAAGGGCGAGAGTTGCATAGCGATTACCGTACCGGCGTATTTCGCAGATTCGACTCTTCGGACGCGTGTGCTTAATTACTCTGTTCCGTGCATATTTTCGTTGCGACGCCGAAATGCCGCGCACATGAGCGAGGCCAACCCGCGGCAAATATCGTTGTGGCACAGAGAATGCGCTCGTGACATACCGAGGCCCCGTACCTGTCGCGAATCGACATCAGTGCGCAGCAACCGGCGCGGCGGGTCACCGAGGCGATGCCGGATCCGTGCGACGCAGCGCATGCGCGCCAGGACCGTCGACCGGCCGAAGGTGCGACGAGACGGGACGAGTGAAGATTCAGACGAGGATCAGCGCATTGCCTCCGCGCCGACTGCCGCGGCAATTCGCTGCGCTGCAGCATGACCGGAGGCGACGCAGGCGGGAACTCCGACGCCGTGCAGGTATGCGCCGGCAACGGCGACACGATCGAGTGTGGCGACCTCGGCCTCGATGGTGGCAATGCGGTCGGGGTGACCGGGCGCGTACTGGGCGAGCCCACCGGGCCAGCGCTGGACAACCGCCGCCGTCGGTTCGATCGCCACGCCAGTGACCGCCACCAGGTCGTCCACGGCCGCGGCAACGAGCTCGGCGTCCGGCCACGACAACGGAGCCGGGTCGCCGAACTTGCCGAAAGAGGCTCGCACGAGGGCGGTGTCACGCTGTGCGAGATGGGTCCACTTGCGACTGGACAGCGTGAACGCCTTGGCACGGAGCGGTTCTCCGGTGGCGATCAGAATGCCGGAGTTCCATGGCAATGCGGTTTCACGCGGCAAAGCGAGCGCTACGACCACCGACGAGGACACTTCGATGCCTGCCAGCTCCGCCGCTGCGGTCGGGGCAACGGCTGCGAGCAACCCTGCCGACACCGGCGCCGGGGTTGCCAGCACCACCGCGTCGACAGCGCCGAGCGGGTCGACCACCCACCCGCGCCGACCTCGGGCGAGACGAGTCCCCGCCGTCGCTGTGACGAACCGAGCCCCCGAGCTCGCCACCAGCGCATCGAGCAATACCCGGTAGCCATCGCGGAAGCCACCGAAGATCGGCGCGTCCGCAGGCTGCGGGAGCGCCGCTCGGGCGGCGGCGGTCACACTGGTTGCACCGTCGTCGAGTGCGGCGGCCAGCGCTGGGAGCGCGCCGCGGACGCCGATGGAGCGAGAACTGCCCGCGTAGACGCCGCCGAGCAGCGGATCCACGCTGCGTTCGGCAACCTGAACACCGAACCGATCGGCCACCAGACTGTAGACATCGATGTCGGAGCCCGGCGTCCAGGTGAACGGACGGTAGGGTTCCGCGGCAATCCGGGCCGACGTCGCGGCATCGACCAGCCCGTGCATCGGCTCCGCGGCTGTCGGGATTCCCATCAACGTGCCCTCCGGCAACGGATGCGCGACACCACCCGACCACACCAGCGGCCGCAGTCCTACCGGAGTCACCACGTGCGACTCGAGCCCCAGTTCCCGCAGTAGAGCGGGGACCTCCGGTCGGCGAGCGACGAACGCTTCGGCCCCGAGATCCACCGGATGTCCCGCTAGTTCACCGGTGTGGAGGATGCCTCCGACCCGGTCGGCCTGCTCGACCACTACCAGGTCGGCGCTCGGACCCAGCAAGGTCCGTAGCCGATACGCCGCCACCAATCCGCTGATCCCGCCGCCCACCACAGCAATACGCATGCCCCGACCGTATCGCGCGACCGAACCGCAGGTGCCGAGCGGCCGAGGCCCTTGTGCCCCGTCCCACACCCTCCGGCGCTACATTTCGTGAACGAGATCGACCACGGCACCGAGTGCTGCTGGGTCGGTGTCCGGGAGCACCCCGTGGCCCAAGTTGAAGATGTGGCCGGACGCGCCCAACGTGATCGCCTCGTCCGCTTCGCGCAGGATGCGGCGGACATGCGCCTCGATCGCTGCCGTTCCCGCGAACAGCACCGCGGGATCGAGATTGCCCTGCAGCGCTTTTCCAGGTCCGACCCGACGCACGGCATCGTTCAGCGGTACTCGCCAATCGACACCCACCACGTCGGCGCCCGCCTCGGCCATCGCGCCCAGCAGCTCTCCGGTCCCCACGCCGAAGTGGATCCGCGGGACGCCCGCATCGGCGATCTCCGCGAAGACCCGCTGTGAGTGCGGGAGTACGAAGCTACGGTAGTCGGCTTCGGTGAGCGCACCGGCCCACGAGTCGAACAATTGAATCGCATCGACGCCCGCAGCCAGTTGGACCTGGAGGAATGCAATGGTGATGTCGGTGAGTACGCCGAGAAGCGCATGCCAGGTTTGTGGGTCGGCATACATCATCGCCTTGGTGCGCTCATGGTTCTTGCTCGGTCCACCTTCCACCAGGTAGGAAGCGAGGGTGAACGGCGCTCCAGCGAATCCGATCAACGGAGTCTCGCCCAGCGCGTCGACCAACAGGCGCACACCGTCGGCGACTGCGCCCACCTCCTCGGGACGCAAGCGAGGCAACGCGCGTACATCCCCGACCGTGCGTACCGGGGCCGCAACCACCGGACCGGTGCCCGGCAAGATGTCCAGGTCGATTCCTGCGGCTTTGAGCGGCACGACGATATCGGAGAACAAGATGGCCGCATCGACGGCATACCTGCGGATCGGCTGCATCGTGATCTCGCACACCAACTCCGGATCGAAGCACGATTCGAGCATGCCGATGCCTGCACGCACATCGCGGTATTCGGGCAGTGAACGTCCGGCCTGGCGCATGAACCAAACGGGCCGCCGGCTCGGCCTCTCACCGGTGGCAGCGGCCAGGAAGGGGGCATCGGTCAACCGGCGACGGGTTCGAGTGCTCATCAGGGCCATCGTAGGCGGGCCCCGGCCCGGTGACAGCCCCCAGGCCGCCGTGGGTGGCTCACGGCCCGCTCGGCGTGCGGTGCGGCGCGCCTCCGACTGCACTGGGCGGGTACGGTCTACCGTCAGCACTCGTGACACCGCTCGACATCCGCGACGGCGCCGCACCGACCGAGGGACCCCATGGCGAGCCGGCTCAGTTTCGCGCCGCGGTCGAAGCGATGGGCACCGCTACTGTGCATCCCCGGATCGAGCTCGCGCCCATCCGGCCGCCGCAACGACTCGCACCGTATTCCTATGCCATCGGCGCCGAGGTCGCGCACCCGGAGGCCGCATCTGTCCCGGCCGACTCCGAGGGCGACGCCTTCGGCAGACTGATCCTGCTGCACGACCCGGACGGCGACGACACCTGGCACGGCACCCTCCGTCTGGTCGCCTATGTCCAGGCCGACATCGACGCCGCACTGGCGACCGACCCGCTGTTGCCCGAGGTGGCGTGGAGCTGGCTGGTGGATGCGCTGGAATCGCGGACCGAACCGTTCACCGCCCTCGGCGGCACGGTGACCTCGACCAGTTCGGTGCGTTATGGCGACATTGCTGGTCCCCCGCGCGCGCACCAGTTGGAGCTTCGGGCCTCCTGGACTCCGACGACGACCGACCTACGGCCGCACCTGGAAGCATTCTGCGAGGTACTGGCCTACGCGGCCGGGCTCCCTCCGGCCGGAGTGACCCAACTGCAGGTGCGCCCCGGCCCACCCGACGAGCACGCGTAGTCGCAACATCGCGCTCGACTCGCCGTGCAGCGGCGGTCGCATAGACCGACCGATGGACGACAGGTCGGCCACACTGCCAAGCAGGCACGTAGAGTTCAACACCATGTCCGTACCAGACGAATCCGAACTTTCGGCTGCGACGCCTTTGCTCGCGCCTGCCGACGGTGTGCCTCCGGTACTGGACACCGCCGCAGACATCACCGCTGCCGCCGCTCGGCTGAGCGCGGGCACGGGACCTCTGGCCGTGGACGCCGAACGCGCCTCCGGTTTTCGGTATTCGGCCCGCGCGTACCTGATCCAGTTGCGTCGAGCAGGCGCGGGCACATTTCTCATCGACCCGATTCCGGTGGCCGACGGGCTCACGGCACTGGCGGAGGCGATCAACGGCCTGGAATGGGTCCTGCATTCGGCAGACCAAGACCTGCCCGGTCTGGCCGAACTCGGCTTGCGCCCGGCTCGACTGTTCGACACCGAACTGGGTGGGCGCCTGGCAGGCTTCGATCGTGTGGGACTCGCGGCGATGGTGCAGCGCCTACTCGGCCGAGAATTGCGCAAGGGGCACGGTGCGGCCGATTGGTCCAGTCGACCGCTTCCCGACGACTGGCTCAACTATGCAGCGCTCGATGTCGAACTTCTGCTCGAACTCCGCGACGCGGTCGCCGAGACATTGCGGCATCAAGGAAAGACGGCGTGGGCGATACAAGAATTCGAACACATCCGGACGGTCGGCCCGCCGGCGACGAAGGCCGACCGGTGGCGACGCACCTCCGGGATCCACACGCTGCGCCGCGGCCGGCAGCTCGCGATAGTGCGCGAAGTGTGGTCCGTCCGGGACGCGCTGGCCCGGTCCCGTGATGTGGCGCCCGCGCGCATTCTGCCTGATTCGGCGATCATCGCCGCGGCGACCGCCGAGCCCAAATCCCTCACGCAATTGCGGGCCCTGCCGGTATTCGGCGGGCCGCGACAGCGCCGCTACTCGCGTGACTGGTTGGCCGCGGTCGAGCGCGGGCGCACGCTGCCCGACCACGAGTTACCGCCGATGGCTCAGCCCTTCGATGGTCCGCCGCCGGTCAACCGCTGGGAACGACGCGACCCGGCCGCAGCCGCCCGCCTGTCCCGGGCACGCGCCGCGATGAGTGAGCTGTCGACCGAACACTCGATACCGGTGGAGAACCTACTCGCCCCGGATTTGGTCCGCCGGCTGTGCTGGGACGGACTGACCGACTATCGCGATGCCGACCCCCGCGAGGTCGACGACTTTCTCGCCGCCGGCCGTGCCCGGCCCTGGCAACGGGCGCTCACGGTCTCGCGGTTGGCACCCGCAGTGTGCGCCCCGGACTGAGGCCCGAGTCCGTGGATACACCTCTGACTGCAGTCAGAGGGCAGCCAGCCACCCACTGATCTGTCGTGCGACATCAGCAGCGGTCAGGTCGAGTTCGGCATGCACTTCACCCCTGGAGGCGTGGTCCAGAAACTGTTGCGGCACACCGAGATCGCGAGTCGGGATGTCCAGCCCGGAGCTGCGCAGGCGGGCCGACACGGTCGCACCGATCCCACCGTGCAGTCCTCCGTCCTCCACGGTGACCACGAGCCGGTAGTTCTCGGCGAGTTTCACCAGCGTGTCGGACACCGGCAGCACCCAGCGCGGATCGACCACGGTGATCGAAGCCCCCTCGGCGTCCAGGGCATCCGCCGCGTCCAGCGCGACCTTGGCGAACGAGCCCACGGCAATCAGGAGCACGTCGCCGCGGACGGCATGCGCCGAGCCGACCTCGGGATCGGCCATGCGTAAGACGTCCACGTCATCCAGCCGCTCGATCGCTGTGATGTCCTCGGCGACACTCCCCTTCGGAAAGCGCAACGCAGTGGGTCCGTCGCCGACCGCCAGCGCCTCCGCCAATTCATCACGCAGCGTCGTCGCGTCACGCGGGGCAGCGACCCGAATACCGGGAACGATGCCGAGCACCGACAGATCCCACATTCCGTTGTGGCTCGCACCATCGGAGCCGGTGACCCCGGCCCGGTCCAGCACCACGGTCACCGGCTGCTTCAGCAAGGCCACATCCATCAGCAGTTGATCGAAGGCGCGGTTGAGAAACGTCGAATAGATCGCGACCACCGGGTGCATGCCGCCGAGCGCGAGTCCCGCCGCCGAGGTCATGGCGTGCTGCTCGGCGATGCCGACATCGAACATACGGTCGGGAAAGCGCTCGCCGAACGCCGCGAGTCCGGTCGGCCCCGGCATCGCGGCGGTGATCGCGACGATGTCGGCGCGACGCTCGGCGTGCGCGATCAGTTCGGTGGAGAACACCGACGTCCAGTCCACCGTTCGGGGGTTGTCGACGGGAAGCCCGGTCTCCGGGTCGATCGGGCCACACGCGTGCATCTGATCGGCCACATGGTTCTCGGCCGGAGCATAGCCACGGCCTTTCTGCGTCACGGCATGCACCACGACCGGGCCGCCGAAGTCCTTGGCCCGCCGCAGCGCCGCCTCGAGCGCGAGGATATCGTGGCCATCCACCGGACCGACATACTTCAGGCCCAGATCACTGAACAATTCCTGCGGACTGACGGCGTCCTTGATGCCGGCCTTCACCGCGTGTGCCATCGAATACGCCGATTCACCCACCCGGGGGATGCTCTTCAACAGACGCCTGCCCGTGTGCAGAGCATGCTCGTACGCGGGTTGCGTGCGCAGCGCGGTCAACTGGTCTGCCAAGCCACCGATCGTCGGCGCGTAGGACCGACCGTTGTCGTTGACCACAACGACGACCGGACGGTCCGGAGCAGCGGCGATGTTGTTGAGAGCCTCCCAGCACATACCACCGGTGAGCGCCCCGTCCCCCACGATCGCCACCACATGCCGATCCTGCCCACTCAGCGCGAACGCTTTCGCCAGCCCGTCCGCGTAGGACAACGCTGCGGACGCGTGCGAGGACTCCACCCAGTCGTGCGCACTTTCGCTTCGACTCGGGTAGCCGGACAAGCCGCCGCGCTTACGCAATGAATCGAACAGATCTTTGCGACCGGTCAGGATCTTGTGGACGTAGGCCTGGTGCCCGGTATCGAAGATCAGTGGGTCGGCCGGCGAGTCGAAGATTCGGTGCAATGCGATGGTGAGTTCGACGACACCGAGGTTGGGCCCGAGATGCCCACCCGTCGCAGCGACCTTCTGCACCAGAAACCCACGAATGTCCGCTGCCAGTTCGTGCACTTGCGGTATCGTCAGCCGGCGCAGATCTTCGGGCGAGTCGACCCGGGAAAGGACTCCCACCTGTACTAGCTCCCTCCGGATAGCGCATCAGATCCGATCAGTCTACGGAGCGACGACCGGCGCACCCCCGCGAGAGCCGCCTCATCACCCGAAATCGCGACGAAATGCGACTCTCGTCACACCATACTCGGCCCGCGGCGACACTGCGTCGAGTATGTGGGGAACGCTTTTTGCGCCATGGAGCCGGCGGCGCGCCTATATTCGACAACGACACCGATCGGAGGTCGTATGTCGTTCGTGCTCATCGACAGACCGCTGCCATATGTCGCTCTGGTAACGCTCAATCGTCCCGACCGAATGAACGCGATGGCGTTCGACGTGATGATTCCGCTGCGCAGCGCGCTCGAGCAGGTCAGCGCCGACAACACCGTCCGGGTCGTCGTACTGACCGGTGCAGGACACGGATTCTGTTCCGGCGCCGACCTTACCGGCTCGGGAACGGTGCCCAACGTCGAGGGGTTGACCACCACCAGTGTCGCCCGACGCTCGATGGACCTGCTCAACGACGTGATGATCACGTTGCGTCGAATGCATCAACCGGTGATCGCCGCAATCAACGGCCCGGCGATCGGCGGCGGATTCTGTCTCGGTATCGGTACCGATATTCGGATCGCCGCCGAGCACGCGTACTTCCGTGCCGCAGGGATCAACAACGGCCTGACCTCCGCCGAACTCGGTCTCAGCTATCTGCTGCCGCGAGCCGTCGGCTCGTCTCGCGCCTTCGAGATCATGCTCTCCGGTCGTGACGTCGACGCGCGCGAGGCCGAGAGCATCGGACTGGTCTCGCGTACGGTCCCCGCGGAGAAGCTGTTCGACACGTGCTATGAGCTGGCCGAGCGCATCATCGGCTTCAGTCGAGTCGGCACCGAACTCACCAAACGCATGTTGTGGAGCGGAATGGAGGCGGGCGGATTCGAATCGCATATGCAACACGAGGGCACCGCTCAGCTCTACGTGAGTCTCACCACCGGTAATTTCGACGAGGCGATGCGCGCGCACCGTGACCACCGTCCACCCAGGTACGAGGACTGACGCTCAACGCTCCAACAGCGCAAGGCATTCGACGTGATGGGTAGCCGGAAACGCGTCGAACGCACGCAGATCGCCGACTTCGTAGCCTGCGGACCGATACAGGCTCAGATCACGGGCGAACGCCGCGGGGTCACATCCGACGTGGATGATCCGCGTCGGCCCAGCCGCGGTGATCGCGGCAACCACCTGTTTGCCAGCCCCCGCACGAGGCGGATCGAGTACCACCACGTCGGGCGTAGCCGCACCCGCGTGTTCTCGCACCCAACGCTCCACCCGCTGGGCACGCAACTCCACCCCCGGCACGTCGCGCAGCGCGACCGCGCCATCGGCGACCGCAGTCCGAGAGGATTCCACCGCGAGCACTGCGCCGGATCGTCCTGCCTGCTCGGCCAAGCGCGCGGCGAAAACACCCGCTCCGCTGTAGAGATCCCAGGCGCGCCCCCCGACACGGAGCCCCGACCATTGCGCAACCAGGTCCGAATAGCGCTGCGCCGCGCCGCGATGCGCCTGCCAGAAGCCGGTTGCGGCAACCTCCCACCGCCGGCCCGACACGTATTCGATCGCGCGTCCGCTCCCGACCACCACCCACTCGTCCCGCGCGGCGTGCACGGCGGCGCGCCGGGCGACTGCATCCCGCCGGATGTCCTCGCCATCCCCGCGGCCATCCCCGCGATCGTGGCCCTGCGAGCCACGTCGTCCCGATGGCCGATCGCGATCGGGACGGACGCGGGGCGGACCGTCCACACGACCCCGGTGGGCTCGGCCACCGCTGGTCGAACGCCGACTGCCCGGTCCACGCCGGTCGGCGCCACTCCTACCCGGCTCCCCGTCGGACACCGGCGCCACCTCGACGATGTGGCGCACACCGTCGCCGTCGACTGCGATCACCACGTCGGCGCCGGGTGTCCACTGCCGGTCCACGAGTCCTTCCAACGCTCCCGGGACCGGTTGCGGGCATCGCAGATCGGTGATCACGTCGGTACTGCGGTACCGATGCACCCCAACGTGTCCGTGAGCATCGACCGTCAACCGCACGCGGGTGCGCCACCCGCCGGTCGATTCACCCGAGCCGATCGGCTCCACCGCGACCTCGCGGGTGATTCCGGCCAACCGCCGCAACTGTTCGGCCACCACGGCGGCTTTCAGCGCACGCTGCGCCGCGGGGGTGGCGAAAGAGAAATCACAACACCCGGCGCCACCGGGACCGGACACCGCACAGGCCGGCGGGATCCGATCCGGCGAGGCCTCGAGCACCTCGATGGCATCGGCTCGGCAGAACGAGCTCCCCCGATCCTCGGTGACCTGCGCCCGTACCAGCTCGCCGGGAAGCCCGTGTCGGACGAAGACCACACGCCCCTCGTGCCGGGCGACGCAGAAGCCGCCATGCCCTGGCGGTCCGAGCCGTACGTCGAAGATCCGTGTACGCCAATCGCTCATTCGGACTGCCCTGCCACCGTCATGCCCGGTCCTCGAATCCGCGCCGCACCGCACCCGGAGCGTTCACCACACCAGGTGCCTTGGCCCGGGCCGACGAGCTCAGCTGCCACGGCACGCTGGTGACCATCACCCCCGGTTCGAACAGCAACCTGCCTTTCAACCGCAGCGCGCTTTGATTGTGCAACAGCGTCTCCCACCAATGTCCGACGACGTACTCGGGAATGAACACGGTCACGACATCGCGGGGGGCGTCCTTGCGCACTCGTTTGACGTAGTCGAGAACCGGCTTGGTGATCTCTCGATACGGGGATTCGATCACCTTGAGCGGCACAGTGATATCACTGGTCTCCCATTCCCGCACCAGGGTCCGGGTGTCGGCATCGTCGACGTTGACCGTCACAGCTTCCAACGTGTCCGGACGCGTGGCGCGAGCGTAGGCCAGCGCGCGCCGGGTCGGCAGATGTAACCGAGAAACCAAGACGACCGAATGCGAGCGACTCGGCAGCACGCCATCCCATTCGTGCTCGTCCAGTTCGCGCGCGACCGAATCGTAATGCCGGCGAATCGACTTCATCACGACGAAGATCGCGATCATCGTGCAGATGGCAATGTACGCGCCGGCAAAGAACTTGGTGATCACGACGATCACCAGCACCGTGCCCGTCGCGCTGAGACCGACGGCATTGATGATCCGAGACCGTCGCATGCGCGCCCGCTGCCGGGCGTCGACCTCCGTACGCAGTAGCCGAGTCCAATGCCGCAACATCCCCGTCTGGCTGAGGACGAAGGAGACGAATACACCGATGATGTAGAGCTGTATCAGCTTGGTGACTTCGGCGCCGAAGAGCACCACGAATGCGATCGCGGCCCCGGACAACGACAGAATGCCATTGCTGAAAGCCAACCGGTCGCCCCGGGTGTGCAGCTGTCGTGGCAAGTAGCGATCCTGCGCCAGTACCGAGCCGAGGACAGGGAACCCGTTGAAGGCGGTATTGGCGGCGAGCACGAGGATCAACGCGGTCACTATGGTGACGAAGAAGAATCCGACCGGGAAGCCGTGGAATACCGCGTCGGCGACCTGAGCGATGAGTGTCTTCTGCTGATAGTCGGCCGGAGCGCCGGTCAAGTCCGAAACATTGCTGGCATAGACGACGCCGACCTTCTGCGCCAATAAAATGATGCCCATCAACAATACGATCGCGATGATCCCCAACAACAGTAGCGTCGTGGCGGCATTGCGCGACTTGGGCTTGCGGAATGCGGGCACGCCGTTGCTGATCGCTTCCACGCCGGTCAGCGTGGCACAGCCGGAAGAGAACGAACGAGCGAGCAGAAAGGCGAACGCGAGTCCATAGAGATAGCTGTCCTCGTGATCGAGGTCGAAACCGGCCGACTCGGCCCGAAGCTCGTCGCCGAATACGAAAATCCGCAGCAAACCGGTACCCAACATGAGAAACATGCCGACGAGGAACGCGTAGGTGGGAATCGCGAATGCCGTGCCCGATTCGCGCACGCCGCGCAGATTGACGGCAGTCAGGAGCACGATGGCCGCGACAGCGAAGAAAACCTTGTGCGTGGCGACGAACGGAATGGCCGAACCGATGTTGGATGCAGCCGAGGAAATCGACACCGCGACGGTGAGCACGTAGTCCACCAGCAGCGCGCTGCCCACGGTCAGACCAGCATTGGGTCCGAGATTGGTGGTGGCTACCTCGTAATCGCCACCACCGGAGGGATAGGCGTGTACGTTTTGGCGGTAGCTGGCCACCACGACCGCCATCACGAAGGCGACCGCGAGGCCGACCCACGGTGCGTATACGTACGCCGAGATGCCGGCGGCGGACAACACGAGGAAGATCTCCTCGGGCGCGTAGGCGACCGAAGACATGGCGTCGGAGGCGAACACCGGGAGCGCGATTCGCTTCGACAGCAGTGTGCGACCCAGCGAGTCACTGCGGAACGGCCTTCCCAGCAGCACTCGCTTCGCCGCCGTCGTCAACTTGGACACCAGAGCGAGCATAGGCCCTGTAGGGGAGCATGCGGCGGGGTCGTGCCTTTGCGAGATCGTCGAGGGGGAACATGGCCGGCGGAATCTCTCGACGGGTAGCGTTCGACCGGACAGACAACACGTACCGACTCCATGGCTGCAGGAACGAGGTTGCACGGTGCACGTAGTGATCATGGGATGTGGGCGTGTCGGCTCCTCGCTGGCCCATGCCTTGGTCCGCGTCGGTCACCACGTCACCGTGGTCGACCGGGACTCCGGTTCCTTTCGTCGTCTCGGATCGGACTTCCCCGGCGACCAGGTGGTCGGTGTCGGATTCGATCGAGATGTACTGATACGCGCGGGAATCGAGCGGGCCGACGCCTTTGCGGCGGTCTCCTCGGGCGACAACTCCAACATCATTTCCGCGCGCGTCGCCAGAGAAATGTTCGGAGTGCAGCGCGTGGTCGCCCGCATCTACGACGCCAAACGAGCGGCCGTCTACGAGCGGCTCGGCATCCCCACCATCGCCACGGTCCCGTGGACCACCGATCGGCTGCTGCGCATGCTGGTCGGTGACTCCAGCACCACCACCTGGCGTGATCCCACCGGAACAATCGCTGTGACCCAACTGACATTGCACGAACAATGGTATGGCCATTCGGTGGGCGAACTGGAGCAAACGACCGGCGCGAGAGTGGCGTTCATCATCCGATTCGGCCAAGGGCTGCTTCCCGAGAGCAAAACGATCATCCAGGCCGACGACACCGTCTACATCGCGGCAGCCTCGGGTGCCGTGGGTGAGGCCGTCGCCCTGGCCACGAAGCCTCCCACAATCGAGGAATGAACATGAAAGTGGCCATCGCCGGAGCCGGCGCGGTCGGCCGATCCATCGCCCGGGAGTTGCTGCGCGCCGGGCACCAGGTCATGCTGCTCGAGCGTCAACTCGACCACATCGATCCCCCGGCGGTTCCGGACGCAGTCTGGATACATGCCGACGCGTGCGAGCTGGCACTGCTCGAGTATGCCGGATTGGAGACCTACGAGGTGGTGATCGCAGCCACCGGTGACGACAAGGCGAACTTGGTGCACAGCCTGCTCGCCAAGACCGAATTCGGCGTGCGGCGTGTGGTGGCGCGGGTGAACGAACCGCGCAACGAATGGCTCTTCGACGACTCCTGGGGCGTCGATGTCGCGGTATCCACGCCGCGCCTGCTCGCGTCACTGGTCGAGGAAGCGGTGTCGGTCGGCGATCTGGTGCGCCTGATGACACTGCGCCAAGGTCAGGCCCACCTGGTGGAGATGACGCTGCCCACGGATACCGCGCTGGCGGGTAAGCCGGTACGCACGCTGACCCTCCCCCGCGACACCGCCCTGGTGACGATCCTGCGCGGAGGCCGGGTGATCGTGCCGCAACCCGATGATCCGTTCGAAGGCGACGACGAACTCCTGTTCGTCACCTCTGTGGAGGCCGAGGACGATCTTCGATCGGAACTCGCCGAGCACGGCATCAGACCCTAGATTTCTGCAGTGTCGACAACACGTCAGTGATCGACAATACATCGCAGCGACGCCACGCCTGGCTACGCAGCCGGCGCCAACTCGGCGCGCAGCTTGTTCAGTGCGCGATGCTGCATCACCCGAACCACCCCAGGGCTGGTGCCGATGGCCTCTGCGGTTCGGGCCGCCGACCAGCCGAGCACGATGCGCATCACCAAGACCTTGCGATGTGAGGGTGCGAGCACCTTCATGAGTTCCCGCGTGGCAGCACGCCGTTCGTTGGCCAGCGCCCACTCTTCGGGGCCGGCGGTCGGGGATGCGCGATCGGGAACATCGGCCATCGGGTAGATGGGGTGTTGTTGCGAGCGGCGGAAGGCGTCGGCGACCTTGTTGGCGGCGATGCCGTAGACGAAGGCCAGAAACGACTTTCCTTGGTCGCGGTAGCGGGGGACGGCATCGACGGTGGCCAGGAGAATTTCCTGCACCACGTCATCGA
Organism: Nocardia sp. CNY236; assembly: GCF_000482385.1. Taxonomy (GTDB): domain Bacteria; phylum Actinomycetota; class Actinomycetes; order Mycobacteriales; family Mycobacteriaceae; genus Nocardia. The sequence goes on along the minus strand of NZ_AXVD01000004.1, from coordinate 32,368 downwards.
CGGTGACCTGCAAATGCGCGGTGTTGCCCAGGCGGGAACGGCAGTAGCGTCTCACGAGGGGATGCACGAGCCGAACGATTTCGGCGACTGCCCGACGGTCACCCGCCGCCGCCGGTTCGATCAACTCTTCCAGCCGGTCCGATACTCGGCGGCTCTCCGAGGAAGCGGGATGGTTGTGGTCGGACTGAGCCAAGGTACCGCGCTCGGTAGCCATATCCGAGTCCCTCCTTGCCGATCGATGTGCCTGCGGCCGATACACATCGATCGTCTGCAGAAATCGCAGCGACAACCAGGCACCCCAGGGTGAGTTCGTCCCCACCTCGGCGGGGACGAACTCACCACCTGTTTGTTCGCCGGATCGTGGAAGAGCTCGCCGGGTCGTGGAGAACTCAACGCCTCATGCCGACGCGGTCCCGGGCGTGGGACCGACCGATTGCCGACCTACACGACGGACCACCCAGATGGTCAGAACCAGCACGGTCGCGGTCAATGGCCAGCCCATGGCGATACGCGCAAACGCCAGCCACCCGGTCCGGTCGGTGTCGTAGAGCTGCGACTGCACCAGATAGCGGGCACCGAAGACGACCACGTAGGCAGCGGTGGCCAGATCGTAGAGTCGTACCGTTCGTCGGTTGGATCGCCAGGACGAGCCGTGGCCGTTGAGCACGCTCCAGACCACTCCGACCAATGGCCACCGCACCAGAATGGATGCCAAGGACACCGCCGCGTAGAGCAAGCTGGTGTAGATACCGAAGAGGAAGAATCCCTTGGCCTCCCCCACCATATAGGCGATCAGGGCGCAGATACCCACGCCGAAGAAACCGGATACGGCGGGCTGGACAGGATCGCGGCGCACCAAACGCCAGACCAGGATGGCGGCCGCCGCACCCAGCGCGACCCAGATCGCCGCGGTCAAACCGGCAACGCTGTTGACCGGAATGAACACGAGAACCGGAAGTGTCGAGTAGATCAGGCCACTGAAGCCGCCCAGCTGTTCGAGCAGGGTCTGTCGGGAGCGGTTCTCGTTGTCGCCGGGCGGCACGAACTCGATGGAATCACCAGCGTTTGCGTCGTCGTCGCTCGATGGCATGTGCTCAGCTGTTCCCGCGCAATTCGTAGTAGGGGTTGAAGATCACCTTGCGGCCGTCACGGTCACCCACGCGACCACGAACCAAGATGCGACGCCCCGGTTCGATACCGGGAATACGCCTGCGCCCGATCCAGACCAGTGTGATGGCGTCCGTGCCGTCGAAGAACTCCGCCTGCACGGTGGCACCCGCGGATTTGGAACATGCCTCGACACAACGCAGCCTACCGACCATCGTCGCCTCATCGCCGCGCCGACACTCCGATGCTCGGCGCGCTCCCGAGGCCTTGGAAGTCTCGGCCAGTTCCTGAGCATCCAGCTGATCGATGTCTTCGGTGAGTCTGCGGCCCAGACGTCGAAAGTATCCTGAGGCAGCGGGTGACATCGTGCGCGCTCTCCTGCATAGAGCAGATGGAGTGCGGATCGCACGCCATCGTGGGGGTTTCCGGCTGTACAGCCGATGGGGCCGTACACCGCCACTGTAGATGGCTCGCGCCGCCCCCGCTACGCTCGGACCGGTGTTCGACTCCCGAGATGCCGTTCGTGTCGTGGCGTTGCCCGGCACCGGATCCGATGCCCACTTCGCTCGCCAGGCTTTCGGACCTGCGTGCACTGCGCGCGACATCGAGCTGATCGCGATCGAACCCGATCCGCGCCGCGTGGTGGCCAGCTACCGGGCCGGCTTGGCCGCGGCGGCGCACTCGGGGCCGATCATCGCTGCGGGAGTGTCGCTGGGCGCCGCCATCGCCGTGGAATGGGCGGCCGAACATACCGAACAGGTCGCCGGGATCATCGCGGCGTTGCCCGCCTGGACGGGCTCGGACGCCGGGTCCTGTCCGGCCGCGCTCAGCGCCGCGGCGACCGCGGCGCAGCTGCGCACCGATGGGCTGGCAGCGACCGTCGAACACATGCGGGCGAGCACTCCTGAATGGCTGTCCGACGCGCTGACCCGATCGTGGAATGCACAGTGGCCGCATCTGCCCGAGGCGCTGGAGGAAGCCGCGCGATATCCGTGGCCCGACACCGACCTGTTGACGGGATTGAACCTCCCGATCGCCGTGGTCGCGGCGATCGACGACCCGGTGCATCCGGTGGCGGTCGGCGAACAGTGGGCGGCGCTGGCCGCCTGGGCGCACCTGAGCCCGATCACCCTCGACGACATCGGCGCCGACCCAGCAATCCTGGGCCACAAGGGCTTCGATGCACTCCACCGAGTCCACCGCGACGCCGGGTTCAGCTCTGACCGAGCTGCTGCATTGCCGAACCCTCCGCGCCGCGCCGCGGCCCCGGCGCGATCCGCGGTGGCGACACCGGCTGTGGCCCGGATTGCGCCGCAGCCGCCCGCGCGGCCGATGTCTGCTGCTGGGCATCGACCTGGCGCTGATGAGCAGCGGCCAACTGCTCGGACAGCTGTTGTGGCAGCACCACGGGCAACGGCTCACGTACCGGCAAGGGATCCTCGCCACGCCGGACCACCGTCTCGCTGAGAATGGCGCGCGCCGCCTCGACCAGCGAGCTGCCGTCGTCGGCCGCGCGGGAGGGGCCCGCGGCAACCAACCGCACCATCCACCGATAACCGTCGACACCGATGAAACGCAGATCCGCGCCCTCGGTCACCGCAAGCAACTCCCGCCCCCACGGACCGTTCTCCACCGAGACCTTCGCCCCGTCCTGTCGCAACGACTCCGCGAGATCGGCGGCGACCAGACGCCATTGACCCGACGTCTTCGGCGCGGCGTAGGCCGCCACGGTGATCCGGCCGTGCTCGGTGGCCAAGTGCACCGCCTGCGGCAGACCTTCCGGGGTCATCTCGACCTGCAATTGGCCGCCCTCCGGGACGGGCAAAAGCACCGACCCCAGGTCGAGCCGCTGCTCGGCCACCGTCTCGAGCAGCTCGGCGACATCGTTGTAGTCGTAGGGACCCGGCTGCCCCTGCGGCATGTCGGCATCGAAGTCCACTCCCGCATACGAGCGCTCATCGGTGGGAGCGTCGTCGTAATACTCGTCGGTGTAGAAATGCTCGTCCGCACCGTCGGTGTAGTCGGACTCGTAGCCGGCGGTGTCACCTGCCTCCTCGTACCGACCGCCCGCGTGCCGGCTCGACGATTTCTTCTTCCCGAACACCTTCGTCATTCCTCCTTGCCGGTCACTCGGCCCGCCCCGATCACAGCTGCGTGGTCAAACTCGCGTGACCGCCACTGGAGCCGTAACCGCTCGCACCCCGGGTGGTCTCGGCAAGCACGTCGACTTCGACGAAGTCCACCAGCTCGACGCGCTGGACGACCAGTTGTGCGATCCGGTCGCCACGCCGTAGTTCGATCGGCGTGCGCAGGTCGTGATTGATCACACACACCCGAATCTCGCCGCGGTATCCGGCATCGACCGTGCCAGGTGTGTTCACCACCGACAATCCGGTCTTGGCCGCCAGCCCCGAGCGCGGGTGGATCAGACCGACCGTGCCGACCGGGAGCGCCACAGCGACGCCGGTGCCGACCAGAGCCCGCTCCCCCGGCTCCAGAATCACATCTTGGGTAGTACACAGGTCCACACCCGCATCGCCCGGATGAGCACGCGTAGGCACAGGAATGCCCGGGTCCAGCCGCTGCAATGGTATCGGTGAAAGTGTGCTCACGGTGCACGAGCCTACGCGTCGCAGGTTTTTCGCGTGACTTAGTGTTGACTCGTGTCGGATCAGCCCCAACCCGCGACCCTGGGCCGTGAGCAGCCCGCCTCCACCTATCGCGAACGCTTGTGGGTTCCGCTGTGGTGGTGGCCGTTGGTGCTCGCCCTGACCGGGCTGCTCGCCGCGGAGATCCATATGGGAGCGCCCGGACTGCGCGCGTGGTTGCCCTACCTGGTGTTGTTTCCGATCCCGATCTGGGTGCTGCTATGGCTGAGTCGCCATCGAGTCGAAGTGGCACCGGACCGTGCCGGCACGGCCGAGCTTCGTGCTGGCCGCGCTCATCTGCCGGTGAATTTCGTCGCCCGCGCGGCCGCGGTCGCCCCGGCCGCAAAGAGTGCGGCGCTGGGTCGCCAGCTCGACCCCGCCGCCTTCGTTCGCCATCGTCCCTGGATTGGGCCGATGGTCTTGCTCGTGCTCGACGACCCGGACGATCCGACGCCGTATTGGCTGGTCAGTACACGTCGGCCCGAACGAGTCCTGGCCGCCCTCGGTATCGCGAACGCAGGCTGATACGACGCAGGCCGACACACGGTCACATCCGCGGTGTCGACGCGATTCGCCCACGATGCCGTCGCAAGCCTGTCGAACGCAGGCCTGTCGAACGCAGACCTGTCGAAATCAGGCGGCGCAATCCATGCAGATCAACTGGCCGCCCTTGTCGCTGGCCAGCCGGCTCCGGTGGTGGACCAGAAAGCAGCTGGAACAGGTGAACTCGTCGGCTTGCTTCGGAATCACCCGAACCGTCAGCACTTCTTCGGACAGGTCTGCGCCGGGAAGCTCGAACGACTCCGCGGTATCGGATTCGTCGATGTCCACGACGGCAGACTGCGCCTCGTTACGCCGAGCTTTCAGCTCCTCCAGCGAATCCTCCGACACTTCGTCGGATTCGGTGCGCCTCGGTGCGTCATAGTCGGTTGCCATGTCGTCTTCCCCTCGTCCAAACTCCGTATATCCCGGACCAGTCCGTTCATGCGCGATTCCTGCCGGAATCGGCACGACCGATACCGCCCCGCCAGTGGTGCACGTCACACGTACACCGGTCACCTATCAGAGTGGGTCTGATCGATCCACTCAGGACAGCGCTCGGTAAACGCAGGACATGCCCTTCTTGTTCCCGCGACCGATCACCGATTGCAGCTCCGGTGATTCGATCTGGGCCGCCAGACAATAGCGGACCGCGGAGGAAAAGACGCAATCAAAACACAGCCGAGTCGAAACTGACGGACAATCGACACCGGCGCAGGACCCACCGAGACCTTGCGCGCGACTCGGGACACATTTTCGTAGAGTGTATCGGTGGTTTCACTGATCACCGAAGGCAGCGCACTGGACTCCCAGGGTCGGCCGTTCGTCCGTCGCCGCCGCCTACCCTGGCTCATCATGATCTACGGCCTCGCCCTGATCTGCGGGATCGTCTGGTTGGCGGCATTCGTGACCAACGACTCCGCTACCACCGCGATGACCTGCAACTCTCCGAGTCCCCCCAATGATTCCGACGCGCCCTCCACAATGTCGCTCGGCCAACGTGTCGACCCCGGTCGGCTGGAGGATGTGGAACCGGCGCCGTTGGCGGCGAGCGCGGTACGGGTGTTGAATGCGAACAATCAACGCGGCCAAGCCGCGCACGTCGCCGCCCAGCTCGGCGATCTCGGTTTCGCGAGCGTCCCGGGAACGCCATACGGCAACGATTCGATATACGTCAATGGCGACCTGGAGTGCACCGGACAGATCCGCTTCGGTGTCGGCGGCCGACCCGCTGCTGCCGCCGTGCAACTGGTCGCACCGTGTGCCGAGCTCATCGAGGATCAACGCGGCGACGACACGGTCGATCTGGTGCTCGGCTCGCTGTTTCGAGACGTCCGACCGAGCACCGATGCCGAAGAAGTGCTGCGGTCGCTGAAGAACCCTGCGCCAGGCAACTCACCGGCGATCGACACCAAGTTGCTCGACGCAGCGCGACAGGCCCACTGCTGACCAGTGGCCGGCGCAGCTGATCGGTGACGACGGCCGATCAGTGGTCGGGAAGAGGCGCTGTGGCACCGACGCCGGCCAACAGCGCCTCGAATTCGTCGGCGATACCAGGCGCAGCAGCCGAGACCAGGTCGCCATCACCGCCGGATGCCGTCGCGGGCGGCAGGCACAGCCGTGCGCCGGCCTCCGCGGCGATCAGCGCGCCCGCTCCCCAGTCCCAGACATTGAGGCCGTGCTCGTAGTACGCATCGACACGGCCGGCGGCGACGTGACACAGGTCCAGCGCCGCAGCCCCGAACCGGCGGATGTCGCGGACCTCGGGCAGTACTCGCGCAACCAGTTCGGCCTGCCTGGTTCTGCGTCGCGTGCCGTAGCCGAACCCCGTGGCCACCAACGACATGGCAACCGACTCGGCCGAGGTGGGGCGCAGACGCTCGACCACGCCGTCGGCGCCCACGCACCGCGCGCCGAGGCCGAGGGCGGCACTGTAGGTGGCCGCGGCCTCGACATCCACGACCGCGCCCGCCACCGGCCGCCCTCCTCGGACGGCGGCGACCGACACGGCATAGCCCGGAACGCCGTAGAGAAAGTTGACCGTGCCATCGATCGGGTCCACGACCCAGTGCACGGTGTCCGTACTCGCCTCGTCGATCCGGCCACCACCTTCTTCGCCGACGATCGGGTCACCGGGCCGCTGGTCGGCCAACGAACGTCGAATCAATTCTTCGGTCTCGGTGTCGACGATGGTGACCGGGTCGGTCGCATGTCGCTTGGTTCGTACTGTTCGTTCGGGACGAGGGCCGGGCGACCCGAAGACCTCGAGCCGACGGCGGCGCACATGAGCCGCCGCGGTCTCGGCCAGATCGACAGCGACGCGGCGCAGCTCGGCCTCGTCCCCGCGCGCGACAACAGGGACCGTGCTGTCGGAGGAACGGTCGGATGCTGGTAGTGAGGATTTCCGCACCCATCCATCGGATCACAGATCCTGCGCGCACGCCCAGTCCCGGTATCGCATTACTCTTGTCGGGCACGACACAGCGGCGTCGTCGGGCAGCCCGCCACGTTTGCACAGCACGCACGGATTTCGCGGGGCCAGTGCGATGATGCCGTCAGCACACCGGCCACCACAAGGAACGAGGGGTTGATCATGTCCGCTCGGGGGCACGCGTTCGGCATCGATATCGGCGGCAGTGGTGTCAAAGGAGCCGCCGTGGACCTATCCACCGGTGAGTTGGTCCATGAGCGGATCAAGATTGCGACGCCGCACCCGGCGACACCTGAAGCGGTTGCCGGTGCAGTCGCACAGCTGGTCGCGCAGGCGCACTGGGACGGACCGGTGGGTCTCACGTTGCCTGCCGTGGTCACCGACGGCATCGCACGCACCGCAGCCAACATCAGCCGATCCTGGATCGGCACGGACGCCCGGGCACTGTTCTCCGATGTCCTCGGCGATCGTCGGGTCACGGTACTCAACGACGCGGACGCCGCCGGATTGGCCGAGGACCGCTACGGCGCGGCAAGGGATTTCGTCGGACCGGTCATGGTGTTGACCTTCGGCACCGGTATCGGGTCTGCATTGCTCTACCGTGGCACGCTCGTGCCCAATACCGAACTCGGGCACCTGAAAATCGATGGGGTGAGCAGTGAACACTACGCGGCGGCCTCGGTGAAGGAACGCGACGGGCTGTCCTACGCACAATGGGCCACCCGAGTCGGTCGCGTTCTGACCACACTGGAGAACTTGTTCTTCCCTGCCGTGTTCGTCGCCGGCGGCGGCATCAGCCGTAAGGCCGACCAGTGGATCCCGTTGCTCACCAATCGAACCACGGTAGTGCCAGCGGCGCTGCGAAACACCGCAGGCATCGTCGGCGCCGCAATGGCGATCGACGAGAACATCCTCGCTCGGGCCACGTGACACCGAGCAGACATACCATTCGAGGCGCGCACACGACACCGAGATCCCCTCGAGGCGCGCGGGCGATATGCAGATGCAGTTCCCAGCGTCGCGCCATAGGTACCCTGGTTGGATCGTTACAATGGAACGTGCCCGGCTGAGCCGGAGAACCCCGACCGGCCCTCCGCCGGTGAAACCCGACAGATCGCTCCGCCGGAATATCACTCTGGCGTGACGCCGCACGAGACCGTCACGAAAGGGCGTACGTGGTAGCCACGAATACCCGTCAGACCGCCGAATCGGCCGAAGCCGACTCCGCAGAAGTAACCCCAGCCCGGCCGGTCCGCAAGGCTGCCGCAAAGAAGGCTCCGGCGAAAAAGGCCGCTGCCAAGAAGACCCCTGGTAAGAAGGCACCCGCCAAGAAGACCGCCAAGGCGACCAAGGGTCCGGCAAAGAAAGCCGCCGCCAAGAAGGCCGGCGCCGATGGCGACGCCGGAGCCGACGAGTCGCTCGAACTCGACGACCTCGGTGAATTGGAGGTTGCCGAGGAAGACCTCGCCGACGGTGACGAGCTGGTCGACGTCGCCGACGGTGACGAGGCCGAGACCGAGGAGCCGAGCGCAGCGGACAAGGCCTCCGGCGACTTCGTCTGGGACGAAGAAGAATCGGAAGCACTGCGCCAAGCCCGCAAAGACGCCGAGCTCACCGCTTCTGCCGATTCGGTCCGCGCATATCTCAAGCAGATCGGTAAGGTGGCCCTGCTCAACGCCGAGGAGGAGGTCGAACTCGCCAAACGCATCGAAGCGGGTCTCTACGCCGCGGAGAAGGTGCGCGAGTTCGCCGACCAGGGTGAAAAGCTACCGGTTGCGATGCGCCGCGACTACAACTGGATCGTCCGCGATGGTAACCGGGCAAAGAACCACTTGCTCGAGGCGAACCTTCGCTTGGTCGTGTCGCTCGCCAAGCGGTATACCGGTCGCGGTATGGCTTTTCTGGATCTGATCCAAGAAGGCAACCTGGGCCTGATTCGAGCGGTGGAGAAGTTCGACTACACCAAAGGCTACAAGTTCTCCACCTATGCAACCTGGTGGATTCGTCAGGCCATCACCCGCGCGATGGCCGACCAGGCTCGCACTATCCGCATCCCGGTGCACATGGTCGAGGTCATCAACAAGCTCGGCCGTATCCAACGCGAACTGCTCCAGGATCTCGGCCGGGAGCCGACGCCGGAAGAGCTGGCCAAAGAGATGGACATCACGCCGGAAAAAGTGCTGGAAATCCAGCAGTACGCGCGTGAGCCCATCTCTTTGGACCAGACGATCGGCGACGAAGGCGACAGCCAACTCGGCGACTTCATCGAGGATTCCGAGGCTGTGGTTGCCGTCGACGCGGTGAGCTTCACGCTGTTGCAGGATCAGCTGCAGTCGGTGCTGGAAACGCTCTCCGAACGTGAGGCTGGTGTCGTCCGGCTCCGTTTCGGCCTCACCGACGGCCAGCCGCGCACTCTCGACGAGATCGGCCAAGTGTACGGAGTCACCCGTGAGCGCATCCGCCAGATCGAGTCGAAGACGATGAGCAAGCTGCGCCACCCCAGCCGATCACAGGTGCTGCGCGACTACCTGGACTGAGCCCCCCTGGAATGAGCCGCTGCTTCGCGCGGCTCATTCCAACGACGTCGTGGCGAAGCACTGTGCCAGCGTCGCCCGGTAGGCCCGAATCCCGCCCGAGCAGTCCTGCATCAACCGTGGGACAAGATCCGGGCGGCGGCATCGAGACCTTCCGGGGTGCCGACGACGACCAGCAGGTCACCTTCGGTGAACAGGAAGTCGGGGCCAGGGGAAGGGTGTAGTTGCCCTGCCCGCATCACCGCGACGATCGAGACCTTCGTGCGGGTCCGCATCTCGGTCTCCCCTAGGGCGCGGCCGTTGTAGGGGGACTCGTTGCCGATCCCCAACTGGCGGGTCGTTATGCCCGGCAGGTCGCGCTGATCATCTTTGAGCTTGGCGACCAGTTGCGGGGCGCCCAGCAGATTGACGAGCACCGACGCCTCGTCGGTGGTCAACCGGATCTGCGCAACGCAGGCATCGGGGTCATCGAGCTTGGAGATGATCAAGTCGATATCGCCGTTGCGGTGGGCGACCACGCCGACCCGGCGACCGGACCGGACTTCGAAGTCCTTGCGGACACCGATTCCGGGTAGTGCAGTGACATCGACGTTCACGCTCTCAAGACTAGCCGGATGTCGGTATCGCTAAACGGTTCGGTCGGCGTTTCGGCCGACATGCCGTTCCGCCGGTCGACAACGACCATCGCGGCGCCCATTCAGAGACGCCGGTCACCCATCGAGGGAGACCGGCGTCTCACGGCCCATCGCGCCCGAGTCCCGTGCGACGGCGGAGCTCATCGATCAGAACGCCACGTCGGCCGGCACGACCTACACGACGCAGCACCGACGCCCTAGGCGTGCCGACAACAGTCATGGGACGACAATGTGGTCCAGTTCCGCGGGACCGGCACCAGGTGGATGCCACACGCGTGGTGGCCATTTCGGTGCGCATGCGCGAACTGTCCATCTGGCCATGGCGAACTCGCCCGCCGCTATTCGACGATCCGGCGTGCACACCGAATCGTGTTGCGGTACAACCGGTTGTGCTGTGACATACCGGCCGGCCACGGCGCCCGCTGCGCTGGACGGCTGCGTGTGCGGCAGTATCGACAGCGTCTCCTGCGCGAGAGGTCGCCTCCGCCAGAGGCGGTGCGCGCGGCTCGCGACGAAACTGGCTGGGCGCCAGTCGTCCACGGCCGAGCGAGCAACCAACGTGTGAGTGTCGTAGGTCACGGGTAATCTCCCGGTAGACAACTGAATCAGCTGATCGAGAAGATGGCGAGCACACTCGGATACCGAACCCGTGGTGTTCGCTCAGAGCGAAAAACGCAGGTCGTGTTAGCGAAAACACACTGAGTAGCTCACGGGAACAAAGTCCCCCGTCTCGAACGTCTGACAAAGTAGTCCTACCCCTGCTGGGAAGTAGCGGTAGCGAGCCCGTGGTGAGTGACCACGAGCCCTACACCAGGCAAACGGTCGTCGGTACCGGGAGCCAGGACGGAGGAGTCATGCCAGGAACCCTGACAAGCACCCCACTGACCGCGGTGGATCGCTGCGACCGGTGCGGCGCAGCGGCCCGAGTGCGGGCCACCTTGCCCGCCGGTGGAGAGTTGCTCTTCTGCCAGCACCACGCGAATGAACACATGGATCGATTGCGTGAGCTCGACGCCGTCATCGATACGGAGTCCGCTCCGGAGCTCTGATCCGCTCCTCGCGTCCTGAGACAACAGCATCCGACAACAGAACACCGTTTCCCCAGGCAGCGGACGATCGGTGCATCGTCCGCTGCCGTTGTGTCGGCAGCCCTCCCCGAGCGGCGCGGCGACGGCTATTTGCGCCCACGGCTATTTCCGGCGCACGACTATTTCCGGCGCAGAGCGGCGATCCGCTCGTCGAGTTGTTCCGCAGTTGCCAACGCGGTCGGCGGACCTCCACATTCGCGACGCAACTCACCGTGGATCACGCCGTGCGGTTTGCCGGTGCGGTGGTGATGCAAAGCCACCAGGCTATTGAGCTCACGTCGAAGCTCACCGAGCCGATCAGCGATCACGGCGCGCTGCGCGGGACGAGCGACCGGAGGATCGGGCGCGGGCGCGGCGGCGACCGCGCTGCGATCGGCGACCTGCCTGGCCTGCCGTTCGCGCAGCAATGTCCGCATTTGCTCGGCATCGAGCAGCCCGGGAATGCCCAGGTAGTCGGCTTCTTCGTCACTTCCGGCGACCGTGGCCGTGCCGAACGACGACCCGTCATAGATGACTTGGTCGAGTTCAGCGTCCGCTGCTAGAGCGACGAAGGACTTCTCCTGCTCACCCGGCTCGTCCTGCGGTGTGCGAGCCTGCACCAACAACTCGTCGGCAAAACCGTTGCGCTCCCGGTGCGGTTTGCCGATGACGTGGTCACGCTGCAGCTCGAGTTGTGCGGCCAGATCCAACAGCACGGGCACCGACGGTAGGAATACGCTGGCCGTCTCGCCCGGCCTGCGCGCCCGGACGAAGCGGCCGATCGCCTGGGCGAAATACAGTGGAGTGGCAGCGCTGGTCGCGTAGACACCAACGGCAAGACGTGGCACATCCACGCCCTCCGATACCATGCGGACCGCGACCATCCAAGGCTGCGTGCCCGTGCCGAATTCTGCGATCCGGTTCGAAGAGTCGGGGTCGTCGGACAGCACCAACACCGGCTTCTCGCCCGAAAGATGTTCCAGTAGTTCGGCATAATGACGCGCCCGGTCCTGGTCCGTGGCGATCACCAGTCCACCCGCGTCGGGCATACCGGAGGCACGCTTCTGGCGCAGCCGGGTATCCGCGGCGCGAAGCACAGCCGACATCCAATCGCCGGCCGGATCCAGTGCGGTTCGCCACGCCCGTGCGGTCTGCTCGGCATCGAGTGGCTCACCGAGCCTGGCGGAGTATTCTGCGCCCGCGCTGTCGCGCCAATGCGCCTCGCCGGAATACGCCAGAAAGACCACCGGCCGCACCACACCGTCGGCAAGCGCCTCGGCGTACCCATAGGAATGATCGGCGCGCGACTTCGCGAAGCCGGATTCGTCGGGTTCGTAGACGACGAACGGAATCCGACTGTCGTCGCTGCGGAACGGGGTACCGGTCAGCGCCAGGCGACGAGTCGCATCGGCGAATGCCTCGGCTGTCGCCTCACCCCAGCTCTTGGCGTCGCCCGCGTGGTGGATCTCATCGAGCACCACTAGCGTCCGACGATTTTCGGTACGCACCCGGTGCCGAGCAGGATGAGCGGCGACCTGCGCATACGTGACGACGACCCCGTGATAGTCCCCCGAGGTGGCCCCCGTGGTGTTGGAGAATCGCGAGTCCAAGGCGATCCCGATCCGCGAGGCGGACTGCGCCCACTGGTGCTTGAGGTGTTCGGTCGGCGTGACCACCGTGATCTGGTCCACGGTGCGATCGGCCAGCAGCTCCGCGGCGACGCGGAGCGCGAATGTGGTTTTCCCGGCTCCTGGAGTGGCAACCGCCAGGAAATCTCGCGGCCTGGTGGCCAAGTACCGCGTCAACGCCCGTCGCTGCCAGGTACGAAGAGGAGGTCCGGGCGGCGTGGCTGCGATCGGGCCTCCCGGCGTTCCTGCTTCTGCTGCCGCAGCACGGTCCGACCCAGTCACGTATACGACCCTAATGGTCCGATACGGCCTGAAGCCAAACCAAGCGGGGCCGCCCGATCCGACATCACATACCTCCGGCCTGCGCGAGGGCCGGCCCCACCGACATGCCCTACCCGCGCCGTGCGGACTGTCGATGCAGTGCGCGATGCTGTAGGTCACGATGACCGAGCACGAGACCATTGCCGGCACCGCGTCGGGCGCCGACGCTGTGGCGAGTCGCGCCGACGCTGTGGCGAGTCGCGCCGACGCGCTGCAATCGCGAACCGCGCGCGACCGAGCGAGCGCTTGGCCAGGGCATGTCGCCCGGCAGACGGCCAACGTGATCGTGCACGTCGCGAAGAAGGCCTGGGTGGATTCGATCTTCGCCAAATCGGCGGCAGCAGCCTTCTGGCAGACGCTGTCGCTGGCACCGCTGTTGCTCGGAGTACTGGGCAGTCTCGGCTATGTCGGGGGGTGGTTCGGTCCGGACACGGTGCAGGTCGTCGAGTCCAAGATCATCGGGTTCAGCCGGGAACTGTTCAGTGCGACCGTGGTCTCCGACCTCATCGAGCCCACGGTGCACGATGTCCTCGGGCGTGGACGCGGGGCGGTGGTCTCGGTCGGCTTCGTGCTGTCGCTGTGGGCGGGATCCTCGGCCATGGCAACCTTCGTCGCCGCTATCGTCGAGGCCCACGACCAGCAGGATGCACGGCACCCGATATGGCAGCGGATCTTCGCACTGCTGCTGTATGTGCTGTTGCTGGTAGCAGCTGTGTTCATCCTGCCTTTGGTGGCACTGGGGCCGACTTTGCTCGGCCAAGCGCTTCCAGCTGGATGGCGAGCGACCGGACTACGGCTGCTGGATTTCTGTTACTACCCGGGCGTCGGTCTTCTCCTGATCGTCGGGCTCACCACGCTGTACAAACTGGCTCTGCACGCCCCACTGCCATGGCGTCGACTCTTCGGCGGAGCGCTGGTCGCCGGAGTATTCTTCATGACCGCCAGCGAGCTGCTTCGCCGCTACTTGACATGGATCTCGCGAACAGGTGTCACCTATGGCGCGCTCTCGACGCCGATTGCATTCCTGTTGTTCGCCTTCTTCCTCGGTTTCGCGGTGATTCTCGGTGCGGAGTTCAACGCCGTCGTGCAGCAGATCTGGCCGGCCCACGCCTCGCGCGTGGCACGAATCCCCGCCCATGCCACGCGGGTGGAGCGAGTCACGATATGGCTGATGGACCAGTTGATGCGAACCAGTGACGCGAGGGCCGATACCCGAGCGCAGGAACAGGTCCACACCACTGCCCCCTCCAGCGACTCCACCGGCTGCCATGCGTCAGTGGCCAGTGGCGGCCCCATTCCGAGCCCGGAAAATGGGAGCGGGCCTCGGCCGCCCTGGCCTCAGTCCCCCTTGCGTAAGCGGTCGTAGACCTTCTTGCATTCCGGACACACGGGAGAACCGGGTTTCGGCGAGCGAGTCACCGGGAATACCTCGCCGCACAGCGCTACCACGTGGGTGCCCATCACGGCACTCTCGGCGATCTTGTCCTTCTTGACGTAGTGGAAGAACTTCGGGGTGTCGTCGTCCGTCGTCTCGTCGGTCGTCGCATCTGGGCGAACCAAGGTGTCGGTGCTCACGTACTCCATGATGCCGCATCCGGAGATCGAAATGCCGACCGCGGTGTGCGTCGAAACCGCGCTAGTGGAAGACTCGGGGTATGCAGCACAACGGCGACTCCCCTTCCGCCGACGGCCGCGACCGCGAGCAGCACCCGCAGGTGGCGATGCCGACGCAGCCTCGCGGTTCTTCGGGGTATTTCCCGGGCAGTGATAGCAGGCACCCGGCACTCATCACCGAGGCGGCGCCGTCGCTGCAGGACCAGCACCGTTCGCGAGTGCGGCGGTACATGATCATCATGTCGTTTCGGATCCCGTGTCTGTTGCTCGCTGCGATCGCCTACAGCGCGGTCGGCAGTCCGCTGTTGTCCATCCTGATCATCGTTGCATCCATTCCATTGCCGTGGATCGCGGTTCTGATCGCCAATGATCGCCCACCCCGTCGCAAAGACGAACCGAGCCGGTGGGATCGCCCCCGCCCGGCCATCGAACCTCGTCCCCATCACGTCATCGGGGGCTGAACAGCCACCTCGGGACGAGCTGCAGGGCTGGATCGAGCGAACGAACGGCCCCGCGCCGTCGATCTGGTTCCCCGACACGCCGTACGCGATCGCCCCGGCTGCCGACAACACGAAACCGACCGGCGAAAATGCCCTGTACCACAGTGTTCGTCTCGAGTACCGCAGCTGCACTCTGCTCGACAAGCCCCACGCCGATACCTAGGGTGTCGCGAGGAACGAGACAGGAGTGGACATGATTCGGTGGATCTGGGTCTTCCTGGACCGGCCGGCGCAACGCTTCGACGATTGCGCACGGTTCTGGTCCGCGGTCACCGGCACCCAGCCGTCTCCGCGACGCGGTGCCCACGCCGAGTTCCTCACCCTGTTGCCCGATCCGGCACTGTTCGCCGCGGCGAACATCAAGATGCAGGCGGTGACCGGCCTTGGCGGCGTCCACCTCGACCTCGACGTCGACGACATCCCCTCCGCCGTCCGTATCGCGCTCGACTTGGGTGCCGAACTGGTCGCCAACCATACCCGATATGCCGTAGTGCGCTCCCCCGCCGGCCACTGTTTCTGTTTCACTTCCAGCAGCGCAGTCACCAGCCCCTCGGCGCCGGCAACACGGGCGCCGGACGGCACGATCTCTCGTCTGGCTCGAGTGTGCATCGACATCGGCCCCGCCGATGTCGATGTCGAAACCCGATTCTGGACATTGTTGACCGGCTGGACCTCGAGTCGCACCCGGCGTCCGGAGTTCGCACGATTGCACTCCGACGAGCAACTGCCGGTGCAACTGCTGTTCCAACGCCTCGGCGAGAATCGCCCGGCCAACGCACACGTCGACCTGGCAACCGACGATATCGCGGCCACTGCTGCTCGCCATGAGCGGCTCGGCGCGACGGTTGTGCAACGCCATGAGCACTGGATCGTCCTCAGCGACCCGAGCGACGCGCCGTACTGCGTCACCGCGAGTGATCCCCGCGAGGTCTGACTGCCGTCCGGCGCCGGCGCCGGTATGTCCGTCCGTCAGCGGTATCCGCCGCAGGAGCGGTCGCCGATGTTCCACAATCCGGAGCTTCTCAGGAACTTCTCAGACGTTAGGCAATAAAACCGCAGCTCAGAGCGGTTTACGCCGGGCGCAGCGGGGAACTTTCTCGGTGTCGGGTCCGTTGATCGGAGTGAGACACCACCGACAGGAGGCAAGTCATGACAAGCCCCGCCACCACTCGCGTGCGCGCCAGCGATTCGGACCTCGACGCCCAGAGCCCCGCCGCCGACTTGGTACGTGTGTACCTGAACGGAATCGGCCGCACGGCGCTGCTGACGGCCGCCGACGAGGTCGAGCTGGCCAAACGCATCGAGGCGGGACTCTACGCGCAGTTCTTATTGGAGACCGGCAAGCGACTGTCCGCGGTGCGCAAGCGCGATCTGGCCGTCATAGTGCGTGAAGGTCAGGCCGCTCGCTCCCATCTACTCGAGGCGAATCTACGTCTGGTCGTTTCACTCGCCAAGCGGTACACCGGTCGCGGAATGCCTCTGCTCGACCTCATTCAAGAGGGCAACCTCGGGTTGATTCGCGCCATGGAAAAGTTCGACTACACCAAGGGCTTCAAATTCTCGACCTATGCCACCTGGTGGATCAGGCAGGCCATCACTCGCGGCATGGCCGATCAAAGCCGGACGATCCGACTGCCGGTCCACCTCGTCGAGCAGGTGAACAAGCTTGCCAGGATCAAACGCGAACTGCACCAGCAGTTGGGCCGAGAAGCCACCGACGACGAACTCGCCGTCGAATCCGGTATTCCGGTGGAGAAAATCTCCGACCTGCTCGACCACAGCCGCGATCCGGTGAGTCTGGACATGCCGGTAGGCAACGACGAAGAGGCTCCGCTGGGTGATTTCATCGAAGACTCCGAGGCGACCTCGGCCGAATCGGCGGTCATTGCCGGCCTGCTGCACCATGATGTGCGCAGTGTGCTGGCCACGCTGGACGAGCGAGAACAGCAGGTCATCCGACTGCGGTTCGGCCTGGACGACGGTCAGCCGCGAACCCTGGACCAGATCGGCAAACTCTTCGGCCTGTCCCGCGAACGGGTCCGCCAGATCGAGCGTGAGGTCATGACCAAACTTCGCAAGGGCGAACGTGCCGATCGACTGCGCGCCTACGCCAGCTGAACCGCCAGCTGAACCACGGGTCCCTATGAATCGATCCCCGGGCCGCTGGCCAGTGTCCGAGTCGGGTGTAGCTCGGCACCGCCCGCGACCGGGCTACATCAGTCGGCGGGGGCCGGTGTCGAAACGGCTGGGCTCCGGGCCGATGCGGCCGCGCGCGTAGATGATCTCGGCCGAGTTCGGTGAGGCCAGGACAGGATCGAAGAACAGGTCCCGCATCTCCGGCAAGTCGTCGAACAAGGCCGAGATCCGCTGGGCCAGCTCGGCGAGGGCGGCTTTGTCGACGCGCGGACTCGCCGGAGTTCCAGACAGCAAAGGTGCCGCACGTGGTGCGTCGATCAGAGCGGCGGCTTCGTCGGCGGTCAGCGGTAGCGCGCGGTAGGCACGGTCTCCCAGCAGTTCGATTATCAAACCGGAGAGGCCGAACTCGATCACCGAGCCGAACGACGGATCGTCCTGGACGCGCAGAATGACGCCGACTCCTCTGGTCGCCATCTTCTGGATGTGCAACACGGGATCACCGCACAGGTCGACCAGGTCGGCATACCCCTGCCGGACTGCGTCGGGCCGCCAGAGATCCAGTCGCACTCCATTGAGGTCCGGCCTGGTGCGCCACAGTTCTCCAGTCGCCTTGGCCGCGACCGGATAGCCGAGTTCCTCCGATGCCGCGACTGCCTCCTCGGCAGTGCGCACCTCCCGGAACTCCACGACCGAGATGCCGTAGCAGGCCAGCAGTTGCACCGTTTCGAGATCGGTGAGCCAGCGTCCGCCGGATTCGGGCATCCACCCCGCCACCAGCGCACGCGCGCGCTCGGTGTCCATCCCTGGCGGTCGCACCACCGGGGACACCGGCCTGGTGCGCCATTCCGCGTACCGCCGCGCCCGGGCCAGCGCCTGTGCCGCGCGCTCGGGGTCGGGATACGACGGTATGGATCCGCGCACAGCACCACCGCCCACGCCACGGACCGCGAGCAGGTTCGGAACCCCCTGCTCGGCGACGAAGGTGGTGAGAATCGGCTTGTGTGCGCTGGGTACGGCAACCGCAGCGGTTCGGATCGCCTCGGCGAACGGCGCGGTCGGCAGTGGCACCGGCGGCGCGAAGACCACGATGACGGAGTCATAGTCCTCTGACCGCAGGGCAGCGACGAGCGCGTCCAGGTAGGTACCTGGAGTCGCCTGCGGTCCGAGGTTCACCGGGGCACACACCTGCAGCCCTTCGCCCTGGGCTGCCCCGACTGCCAATCGATTGAGGGTCGCGCTGTTACCGACGACAGCCAACCGTGAGCCACGTGGCAGGGGCTGGTAGCCCAGCAGCGCGGCACAATCGAAGAGTTCGGAGACCGAGTCGACCTGGATTATTCCGGCTTGAGCGAACAGATCCCGGACAATGGAGCGATCCATGTCCCCCGCCGATTGGGCTACCGCACGACCGGTACTCACCGCGACGATGGGTTTGGTCCTGGCTACCCGGCGAGCGATCCGAGAGAACTTGCGCGGATTGCCGAAGCTTTCGAGATACAACAGCACCACATCGGTGTCCGGGTCGGTGTCCCAATACTGCAACAGGTCGTTTCCCGAAACGTCCGCCCGGTTACCCGCCGCCACGAAGGTCGACAGACCGAGATTGCGCATCGCAGCTTCACCGAGAATGACTGCCCCGAGCGGGCCGGATTGGCAGAAGAATCCGATCCGCCCCCGGGTGGGCAGCAGCGGCGCCAACGTCGCGTTCAGCGCTACCGTCGGGTCGGTGTTCGCTATACCGAGTGCGCTCGGGCCGACCACACGCATGCCATGGCCGCGCGCGGCCGCGATCAGTTCGCCTTCGGCCGTCGCACCGTCGTCGCCGGCCTCGCTGAATCCCACGGTCAACACGACCAAGCCCTTGACGCCCTTGTCCATACAGTCGTTGAGGGCCGAACCGATCGCTGCGGGCGGCACCGTCACCACCGCGAGATCGACCTCGTCCGGAATCTCCCGCAATGTCGTGTATGCGCGTACCCCGCACACCGACGTACGGTTCGGATTCACCGGAAATACCGGCCCCTGAAATGCACCGGACAACAGGTTCTCCAGAACCACTCTGCCGATCCGCCCCGCGGCGGGCGTCGCACCGAGAACCGCCACCGACCGTGGTGTCAGCAGATTTCCCACACTCCGCGCCTCGGATGCCCGCTCACGGGAGTCGCGCACCGACAGCAGCGCCTCGGTCGGGTCGATGGCGAACTCCAGGTGCAGCACCGAGCCGTCTCTGTTGCGCTCCACCTGGTAGCCCGCGTCGCGGAATACCGTCACCATCACGCTGTTTTCCGCCAGCACGTCGGCGACGAAAGTTTCGATCTTGTTCTCCGCGGCAGCTCCAGCCAGATGTTCGAGCAGGATCGAGCCCAAACCACGTCCTTGGTGCCCATCGGCCACGACGAATGCGACCTCCGCAGCACGTGGGCCGGCCCGGTCCAAGAGTTCGTAGCGACCCACGGCCACGATCGCCGCGCCCAATTCCAACAGCAGTCCGACCCGGTCGTGATAGTCCAGGTGTGTGGTCCGATACAGCTCTGTGGGCGAGATCTGGGGGTATGGGCCGAAATACCGAAGGTATTTGGTGCGCTCGGATAGCGACCGATGGAAGTCCTGCAGTCGATCGGCGTCGTCGGGCGTGATCGGCCGCAGTCGTACGACGCCGCCGTCGGAAGCCAGGACGTCGGCGAACCAGTGCTGAGGAGGGGCCGAGACAGCAGCGGAGGTGTTGGTGAAATCAGTCACGAGGATCCTCCGGATCGAGCCCTAGGAGCCCGAAGGTGGCCCGGCGGGTGGCAAGCACCGCCATGTCGACAGCGCGCCGGGCACGGTCGAGCTGCGCGTCACCGATTTCACCCGCGCCTCCGGGGCCATCCCATGGGCGATAGGCGACGTCACCGCCGTCTCCCATGGTCCGCGGCAGATCCACCTGCGGTGCCGCGATCCGGATACCGTCGATCCAGCTCTGAGGGATCGGCGTCGAGGGGGCGATGGTGCGGTCCAACGCCAGAGCCAGCAGATGAGTCCAGGCTCGCGGAACGACTCGGATCAGACCGTATCCGCCACCACCGACGGCCAACCAGCGTCCTTCAGCGTAACGGTCGGCGAGTTCGCGCATGGCCAGAAAAGCCGCGCGCTGACCGTCCACGGTGAGTTCCAAGTCGGCCAGGGGGTCTTCTCGGTGAGTGTCCACGCCGCATTGGCTGACCACGATTTGCGGACCGAACGCAGCCACCACGCCGGGGACGACCGCGTGGAAACCCCGCAGCCATTGCGCGTCCCGACTTCCGGGCAACAAGGCCAGATTGACCGATGTTCCTTCCGCCGCGCCGATGCCGGTTTCTTCGGGCCACCCTGTATTCGGCCACAAGGTCGCGGGGTGTTGGTGCACCGAAATCGTGAGCACTCGAGGGTCGCCGTAGAAGGTACGCTGCACACCGTCGCCGTGATGGACATCCACGTCGATGTAGGCGATCCGATCGAAGCCGTGGTCCAGCAACCACGAGATGGCCACGGCAGCGTCGTTGTAGATGCAGAACCCGGCAGCCGAGTCGGCTCTGGCGTGGTGCATGCCGCCACCGATGCTCACCGCCCGCCGAGTGCGACCGTGCGCGATCTCACGGGCCGCGGCAAGCGTTCCACCGACGATCGCCGAGGCCGCTTCGTGCATATGGGGAAACACCGGATTGTCGGTCGACCCCAGACCGAAAGGCGGCGCTACCGGCGAACCGATCGGCTGCACGGCATGTTCGACCGCGTCGAGGTAGTCGGGTGTGTGGACGCGCAACAAGTCCGGTCGTTCGGCGGTGGCGGGCTCGAGCAGTTCGACACCCTCGAGCAGTCCGAGGCTGCGCGCCAGCGCCATGGTGAACTTCAACCGCGCCGGCTGCATCGGGTGCTCGGGGGTCCAGGTGTAGTCCAGGAACCGTTCGGTCCACACGACAGTTCCCGACCGGGCCGCACGGGACGGAGTCGACATCGGGGATTCACCACGCGATGCAGTGTCCATACTCGCAACGCTAGTGGGAAGCAGGGGAGCCTGCGCAATGTTCGTATGCAGTACAAATACAGACAAGGCGACCGCGGCCGGCTGGCGCGGACCGCCTGGTTCGTCGTGGCTCGACGGAGATCACGTGCGGAGCACGAGGCGACACGGTCCGGCACACCGGGAGTGCCGAACGTCCGTGGGTAGAATTCGTGCCGACGAAGGGGTAACAAGTGAAGGATTTGGTCGATACGACGGAGATGTATCTCCGTACAATCTACGACCTCGAAGAGGAGGGCGTGGTGCCCCTGCGCGCCCGAATCGCCGAGCGCCTCGAGCAGAGCGGTCCGACGGTGAGCCAGACTGTTGCGCGGATGGAGCGTGACGGTCTACTCCTGGTCGCTGGAGATCGCCACCTCGAACTGACCGAGAAGGGCCGCAGCATGGCCGTTGCGGTGATGCGCAAACACCGATTGGCCGAACGGCTACTCGTCGACATCGTCGGCCTCGACTGGCAGAACGTACACGCGGAGGCTTGTCGGTGGGAGCACGTGATGAGCGAGGACGTCGAGCGGCGTCTGGTCGAAGTACTCAACCACCCCACCACCTCTCCGTACGGCAACCCGATCCCCGGCCTGGACGAGCTCGGCGTCGTGCCGACCTCCGGCGCAGACGAGAAGTTGGTGCGGTTGTCGGATCTTCCGCCTGGCCCGATCCATGCCGTGGTGGTGCGTCGGCTCGCCGAGCACATTCAGACCGACCCGGAGGTCATCGGTCGCCTGCGGGAAGCGGGCGTCGTACCGGATGCGCGAGTCACCGTCGAGAACAAACCCGGTGCGGTCGTCATCACCGTGCCGGGCCATCACGGCTTCGAGCTGTCCGACGAGATGGCGCACGCCGTTCAGGTGAAGCTGGTCTGACGAGTGAAACTTCTGGTAACCGGCGGTGCCGGCTATGTCGGTGGCGTGTGCGCTCGGGTTCTGGTCGAAGCCGGGCACGAGGTGGTCGTGGTCGATGACTTGTCCACCGGCAATGTGGATGGAGTCCCTTCCGACGTACGGTTCGTCGAGGGCGATGTGGCGGCCGCAGCACCTGCGCTGTTGAGCTCGGAAGTCTTCGATGGTGTGCTGCACTTCGCCGCGCAGTCGCTGGTCGGCGAATCGGTGCAGCAGCCTGAGAAGTATTGGCGCGGCAACGTGGTGAAGACGTTCGAACTGCTGGAAGCTATGCGGCGCAGCGGCACGCCACGACTGGTGTTCTCCTCCACCGCGGCAGTTTACGGAGAACCCGAGCAGGTGCCGATCACCGAGTCCGCGCCGACCCGACCGACCAATCCCTACGGCGCTTCGAAGTTGGCCGTCGACCATGCCATCACCTCCTACGCGATCGCGCACGGACTGGCAGCGACCAGCCTCCGATACTTCAATGTCGCGGGAGCATACGGGGGTCTCGGCGAAAACCGAGTCGTGGAAACTCACCTCATCCCGCTGGTTTTGCAGGTCGCGGCAGGGCACCGCAAGGCGATCTCGGTTTTCGGCACCGACTGGCCCACACCCGACGGCACTGCAATACGCGATTACATCCATATCCGCGACCTCGCGCAGGCCCATCTGCTGGCGCTTGCGGCCGCGCGCGAAGGCACCCATGGGATCTACAATCTGGGCACCGGCACCGGCTTCTCCGTTCGTGATGTGATCTCGGCGTGTGAGCGCGTCACCGGTCTGCCGATTGCCGTCCAGGAAGCTCCCCGACGTCTCGGGGATCCGGCGGTGTTGATCGCCTCCAGCGCCCGCGCTGTCGCCGAATTGGGTTGGCGCCCCGACCATGAGGACCTCGACGAGATCGTCAGCGACGCTTGGGAATTTCTACGGTCATTGGGCTCTGGCGCACACAGCGCGAAACAGTGAGCGGCGAGCGCCGCGCGCCGATCTCTCACCACCGCGGCCTCTCGAGGTCGACACCGACGCTCCCCGCGATCCGGTAGCCGCTACGGGCGAGTCGACGTAGCTGGCGTGGGTGCATACCGACTCGCCGGGCGGCATCGAGGAGTCCCGCCATCGAATGTCCCGAATCAGCCGCCAACGCGGCCTCGAGCGCGATACCGGCGAGTGGACCATCACCCCGAACATAGGCACTGTAGGCGAGCAGCACGGCCGCGTCGGCGCGGTCGGTACCGGACAATGCGCGGGTCAGCGTGCCCCATAGCTGTTCGGCCGCACCGGCATGTTCACCGACTGCCAAGGCGAACATGGCGTCGCGCACGGCTCGAACACGCAAGGTTGCAGCAAGTTTCGCAAGTTCGGGCGGCGTCGGTGTAGCGCCGGAGGCGACAGTGGCCACCTGCCACAGGACGTAGTCGAGTGCCTGCCCGACGTAGCCACGCGGATCACCCTCACGCGCTGCCCGTGCGTATTGTTCACCAGCCAGGTCGAGCGCGGCTCGCAGATGGTCCGCTACCTCGGCGCACGCCTGTGGATCCACCGAGACCGCGCTGGTGAGCTCGGCACGCGACCCACGTAGCGGCCTGCCATCGAGTACCTGCAGCAACGCAACCGGCGAGGCGGCCGGATCAGGCAGCACGCCGTGCCGATCCGAGCCGAGCAGCGTCCACCATCGTTGCCCGCCGGCGATCATGCGGATCGCCCACACCGCGCCCAATTCGACACCGAACGTGGCCAGGCGATCGCCGAGCGCACCTCCCAACGCACCCTGACCGTCGTCGGCGCCACCGCGACAGTCGGGATCCGCCGGTCGCGGTCCGAACATGCGGTCATCGACCAGGACCGCGAACACATCCACCGCGAAGGTCTGCGCGCAGATCCTTGCCACGGCGGTAGCCACCATCTCGGCACGCGCGCTATGGTCATCGGTCGAATCCAGGTCGAACCGAACGACCGAATACACCTGCGCACCGGCGGCGCCTCGACGCCGCAAAACGAACACGACTATCGATCGTTGCGGGGTGAAGCCCAACATCGCCGGCACCGCGCAGATCAATTCTCCTGGATCGTGCACCCATACCGAGCGTTCCGGCGAAGCCGGAACGCCTCGCTTCGCGGCGGCATCGCTTCGGCCGCGTATGACCCTGTGCGTTGCACCTGCCCGTGGCCCGGTCCCGGAATCCGGCGCCAGCGAACGTTCATCCCGCGCATCGGTACGGTCGGATCCGGTCTCGGGCCGAGCGTTCGCCGACGCCGGGCAGGTCCACATGTCTCGACTTCGCGGTCCACGGTGGGACGAGCCGCCCGTGTCGTCGGCGGGCCCAGCATCGAGCGATCCAGCATCGACCGATCTGGCATCGACCGATCTGGCATCGACCGATCTGGCATCGAGCGATCCAGCATCGAATGATTCAGAAGGAAACGGTGTCGCAGAAGTCATACGTCGAGCCTGCCGGTCGGTGTCTCGGGAGGCACAGCTACGACCAGGCCGGCAATCATGGCTGGGAACACTGCTGACAGTGTGCACTACCCGACGGGAAGCGGGATCCGATCTGCGGCAATGTCAGGGTCACCCGCTATGCTGGCGCGGAATGCACGCCAGCGCAGCCGACTATCGGTGCTCCGATACTTTTGCGACGGCAGTTGAGAACACTGCGTCCAACGCCTCCGAGTCGGGTTCGTGACCGGTAAACGACATGTACGTTGCCGAGATCCGCACGTCGCCGACTTGACCGGCGAGTGTCCACATGGATTGGACCGGCCCGGTCGCGCCAGGAGGGGGGCGCACGGTCCTGTGCAGGGCCATGACATCGTCGGCCTCGACCCGGGGAGGCGCGTACAGCTGCGTCGTCACAACCGTCACGGCGCCGCCACGGCCGACTCGGACCACTCTGCATTCGGTCACCCGAGTTCGCAGTGCGGCCAACGGCTCGTCGGTGCGGATCAACTCGACTGTCAGGGTGGCACGAGTGGCCTCGTCCGCACCGACCGCCATTACCGCGGAGTTCGGCCCGACCACTCGGTCCGGCGTCCCGCACCCGCGGGGCTGCACATGCGCGCCGCGCCCCACGCCGTCCAGGTCACCGGCCGCCTGTAATACGGCCTGCGGGGGCAGAACCACCGCCTCGTAGGGCGCGGGAAATTGCCCAGGGTCCAGCAACAAAGTACTCAGTTCGGCCTGCACGGGTCGAGTGACGACGGTCGGCGCGAGCGGTACCGGACGGCCGGGCACCAGCGCCCCACATCCGGCCAGCAGCACCGCGCACGCGACAGCCGCAGCGCTGTGCGGCCGCATCCGCGGCAGAACCGCCATGGTCACAGCCTCACTGTGCCAAATCGGGGACCGCGGCCGACGTCGCCACGCCGGGGGATCGGGAATGCACGGGCCGGCGTTGCTGTTGGCTCCCAGCGTGGGCTGGTGCCGGGCCGTGCGCGGTGGCCGTCATCGGCATAGGGGACAATGGATACCAGTCCCGGCCGGGCCGCCGATCGGTGCGCCCCGCCACCACGGGCAACGTGTGGGCGAGCGACGTATCGACCTCGGAGGCGCACGTCCCGGCCGCAGGAACCGCGCAGGAAGGAGTACGCGATGGATCACGAGTCGCGAATGTACGAATTGGAGTTCCCCGCTCCTCAGCTGTCGGCTGCCGACGGCGCCGGCCCGGTCTTGGTACACGGTCTGGAGGGCTTCACCGACGCCGGACACGCGGTGCGGTTGGCGACCACACACCTGCGCGAAAGCCTGGAAACCGAGTTGGTTGCCGCGTTCGACGTGGACGAGCTGCTCGACTACCGCTCTCGGCGTCCGCTGATGACATTCAAATCGGATCACTTTTCGGATTACAGCGAGCCGGAACTCAACCTCTGGGCGCTACGCGACACCGCTGGTACCCCGTTCCTGTTGCTCGCCGGCTTGGAGCCCGACCTGCGCTGGGAGAAGTTCACCACGGCGGTCCGGCGACTCGCCGAACAACTGGGCGTTCGCCGCAGCATCGGGCTCAGTGCAATCCCCATGGCGATCCCACACACGCGTCCACTCGGAGTGACTGCGCATTCCGCCGACCGCAGCCTGATCGCCGATCATCAGCGGTGGCCGGGCGAGCTCGAGCTTCCGGGTAGCGTGTCGTCGTTGCTCGAGTTCCGAATGGCTCAACACGGCCACGAGTCGGTGGGTTTTTCGGTCCACGTCCCGCACTACCTGGCGCAGACGGCCTACCCAGAAGCGGCACAGACCTTGTTGGAGAATGTCTCGAGCAACGCCGGACTGGAGATTCCGCTGGCCGCGCTCGACGAGGCCGCAGCACGGGTGCGCGAACAGGTCAACGATCACATCGCGGGTAATGCCGAGGTAGAAACCGTCGTGCACGCCTTGGAACGGCAATACGACAGCTTCGTCACGTCCCAGGAGCGGCAGTCGAGCCTGTTGGTGACCGACGGAACATTACCCAGCGGTGACGAACTGGGCGCCGAATTCGAGCGGTTCCTCGCCGAGCAGGGTGGCTACGACGGCGAAGACCAGACCGACCGGGGATGACTCGGACACGGTCCGACCACCCTGATCGACCCTGGATACGCGCCTGACTTCGAGGCCGTAGGGTGGTCGGAGTGGATTTGACCGAACTGCTCGACATCCCGGGTACCGACGCCGACGCACTCTACGAGTCGTTCGGAATGTGGGCCGCCGAGCAGGGTACGCCGTTGTACTCGGCACAGGACGAAGCATTGCTGGAGTTGGCGTCCGGGTCCCATGTCATTCTCGCCACGCCGACCGGTTCCGGAAAGTCACTCGTCGCCGTCGGCGCGCACCTGTTCGCACTCGCTCAGGGCCTGCGCACCTATTACACCGCGCCGATCAAGGCGCTGGTGAGCGAGAAGTTCTTCGCGCTATGTGCGGCCTTCGGCGCAGACAGAGTCGGCATGGTCACCGGTGATGCTGCAGTGAACCCCGAGGCGCCGATCATCTGCGCCACGGCGGAAATACTGGCCAACCTGGCCCTGCGTGAAGGCGCGGACGCCGATATCGGCCAGGTGGTCATGGACGAGTTCCACTTCTACGCCGACCCCGAGCGCGGTTGGGCGTGGCAGATCCCGTTGCTGGAATTGCGGCACGCTCAGTTCCTGCTGATGTCGGCGACCCTCGGCGCGGTCGATTTCTTTGCCACCGATCTCGAGCGCCGTACCGGTCGCTCCACCGCGATCGTCGCCGGTACCGAGCGCCCTGTGCCGCTGAGCTTCTCCTATGCCCGCACCCCGATCACCGAAACATTGGAAGAGCTGGTCACCACCCACCAGGCACCGGTGTACGTCGTGCATTTCACTCAGGCTGCCGCGCTCGAACGCGCACAGGCGCTGACCAGCATGAATTTCGCTTCTCGTGCAGAAAAAGCCGCGATTGCCGCGGCAGTGGGCGACTTCCGGTTCTCTGCGGGGTTCGGCAAGACCTTGTCTCGGCTGATCCGACATGCCGTGGGTGTGCATCACGCGGGGATGCTGCCGAAATACCGGCGCCTGGTGGAACGACTCGCCCAGGAAGGCCTGCTGAAAGTCGTGTGCGGCACCGACACCCTCGGGGTGGGCATCAACGTGCCCATCCGTACGGTGCTGCTGACCGGTCTGACCAAGTTCGACGGCGTACGCACACGGCGACTGAAGGCACGTGAATTCCACCAGATCTCCGGTCGCGCGGGTCGGGCAGGATACGACACCATGGGCACCGTGGTGGTGCAGGCGCCCGATCACGAGGTGGAGAACACACGGCTGCTGGCCAAAGCGGGCGACGATCCGAAGAAGCAGCGCAAAGTGCAGCGGCGTCGTCCACCCGAAGGATTCGTCTCCTGGAGCCAGGAGACCTTCGAACGCTTGGTCGCAGCACAACCGGAACCGATGGTGTCTCGCTTCACCGTGACCAATGCCATGCTGCTGAATGTGATCGCGCGACCGGGTAACTGCTTCACCGCCATGCGTCATCTACTCGAGGACAATCACGAACCACGTGGCGCTCAACGCCGACACATCATCCGGGCCATCCGACTCTACCGGGCGTTGCGCGACGCCGGAGTCGTCCAGCAGCTACCGCAGCCGGATGCATTGGGCCGCCACGCCCGCCTGACGGTCGATCTGCAACGTGATTTCGCCCTCGACCAACCATTGTCCCCCTTTGCACTGGCGGCGTTCGAATTGTTGGACAAGAACTCGACCAGTTATACCCTCGATGTGGTGTCGCTCATCGAGTCCACGTTGGAGGATCCGCGTCAACTGTTGCTGGCTCAGCAACACAAAGCCCGCGGCGAGGCGGTTGCCGAGATGAAGGCCGATGGCCTCGACTACGACGAACGAATGTATTTGCTCGACGAGGTAACCTGGCCGAAGCCGCTGGCCGAATTGATCGAACCCGCATACGAGACCTACCGAACCGGACACCCGTGGGTATCGGAATTCACCCCCGCACCGAAGTCTGTCGTACGCGACATGATCGAGCGCTCCATGACCTTCGCCGAGCTGATCTCCTTCTACGGACTGTCTCGCTCCGAAGGCATCGTCCTGCGTTACCTGGCGGACGCCTATCGCGCCCTGCGACGCACGGTGCCCGAGTCCGCTCGCACCGAAGAACTCGACGACATCACCGAGTGGCTCGGAGAAGTCGTCCGCCAAGTGGATTCGAGTCTGCTCGATGAATGGGAGCAACTGACCAATCCGGGCGCACAGACCGACACCGGCCAGGTCGCTGTCGGAGCGGACACAACGCGCCCGATCTCCGCGAATGAGCGCGCGTTTCGCGTGATGGTTCGCAATGCCATGTTCCGCCGAGTCGAACTGGCCGCCCGACGCCGGTGGGACAGTCTGACCGAGCTGAACCCGAGCCTGGACTGGGCGGAAGCGCTCGTAGAGTACTTCGCGGAGTACGAATTCATCGGGACCGGGTCCGATGCCAGAGGCCCCCAGTTGTTCCACATTCAACGAAGACCGGGGTTCTGGCAGGTGCGACAAGTACTCGACGACCCGGCGGGCGACCACGGCTGGTCGATCGACGCGGTGGTCGATCTCACCGAGTCCGACGTCGCCGGCGAGGTCGTGTTCGACGACATCACCATATCGGCCGGTTGAGTCGGTACCGCTTCCGCGCGGTCCGCCCACGTAGTCCAGCCGCTGAGACGCAGTTCGGCGAGCCAGCAGTGCCCACCGGAGTCGGCGTCGGACGAGGAGCCGATGACCATCTCGTTCATCCCTACGGAGTCTCGTTCAACCCTGTCGAGTGAAAGTCTCGTATGCCCGAAACGCCTTACCTGGCCATCTATCCCGAGCGTGTGCGCGAAAACTATCGTGCCCTTGCCGCTTTGTCCGCCCGCGCTGTCGGTTGGGCCAGAATTCGTTTCGCGGTCAAGGCGAGTCCAGTGGCAGAGGTCATCCGGCTGTTGGACCACGAGGGCGCAGAATTCGACGTGGCCGGTGTCGGCGAGGTCGACCTGTGCCTGCGGCTCGGAGTAGCACCGGAAAAGTTGTGCTACGGCAATCCGGTCAAAAAGACAGCCGACATCGCTGCGGCATACGCCTCGGGCGTGCGCCGCTTCGCTTTCGACACCGAAGACGAACTGGTGCGTATCGGTGCGCACGCTCCTGGTTCCGAAGTGGAATGCCGCCTTCTGCCAGCGACGCCACAGTCGCGCACACCGTTCGGCGCCAAGTTCGGCTGCACCGTGGATGAAGCGGTCCGACTGCTGGCGCGGGCAGCAGGTCTCGGTCTCGCCATCGCCGGACCATGCTTCCACGTCGGTTCCCAGCAACTGGACCCCGCCGCGTGGCGCATCGGAATCGAACAAGCCGGCCGCGTGGCGGATGCATTGACGAAGAAGGACATTGCAGTCGCTTCGGTGAATATCGGCGGCGGAATACCGATCACCTACGCCGATCCCGCGCCTGCGACGGAGGATGTCGTCGGAGTGATCGGGCGCGCTGCCGCAGAGTTTTTGCCCCGACACATCGAATTGGTCATCGAGCCGGGACGAGCGCTGG
This sequence comes from Nocardia sp. CNY236, assembly GCF_000482385.1. Classification (GTDB taxonomy): domain Bacteria; phylum Actinomycetota; class Actinomycetes; order Mycobacteriales; family Mycobacteriaceae; genus Nocardia. The sequence continues at coordinate 2,277 of NZ_AXVD01000004.1, read as the reverse complement.
TCGGTTCGGCCGGCATTCTGCACACCGACGTCATTGGTGTGCGAACCGCGCCCGATGGCCGACGCTGGGTATATCTCGACGTCGGCCGCTACAACGGGCTGGCCGAGACCGAGAACGAGTACATCGTCTACAGGTTCGTCACCGACCGCGACGACGACCCCGTCGATGTGGCCGTGGTGGCCGGTCCGACGTGCGATGGCGACGATGTGCTGTACCAACACACACGAGTCCTTCTACCGACCACAGTGCAGGCGGGTGATCGCATTCGAATTCTGGACACCGGTGCCTATACCGCGAGTTATTCATCGGTGTCGTTCAACGGTTTTCCGCCCTTGACCGTATGGGTCGCGGGCGCCGAGTGAGAGTGAGTTGCCCATGAAAGCGGAATTCGCCGGTTGGCATGTACTGGCGGAGTTCAGTGGAGTCGATCCAGCCTTGTGTGACGATCCCGGACGCCTCGAGTCGGCATTGCGTGCGTCCTTGACCGAGGCCGGAGCCACTCTCTGCGATGTGGTACACAAGAAGTTCGACCCGGGCGGGGTGACCGTGCTTGCACTGCTGTCGGAGTCACACGCCTCGATACACACCTACCCGGAATCCGGTGACATCTTTGTGGACGTGTTCACCTGCGGCGATGGTGACCAGGCCGCGAAGGCCGTCGAGTTCCTCCGAAACGCATTGTCGCCCGGACAGGTGCGTGCACAGTCCGTCCGCAGAGGACACGCCGCACAAAGAATCACCGAACCGGTCGGGGCGGGGCTGACTCGCGTCTGGCACCTGCACGAGGTGGTCGCCGACACGCACACGGCGTATCAGCACGTGGTGATCGCGCGGACCGAGCAGGGCATCGGTCTGTTCTGCGACGGTGATCGCCAGTCCACCGAGCTATCTCAGCTGACCTATCACGAGGCACTGCTGGTGCCGGCCTTCGTGCTGGCCGAGAAGCTGGACACTGTGCTGATCATCGGCTCCGGCGAGGGTGTGGCCAGTCAGATGTCGGTCGCCGCTGGCGCCACCCACGTCGATCATGTCGACATCGATCGGCGTGCGGTCGAGTTGTGCGCTCGGCATCTGCCCTATGGCTACACCGTGGACGAGCTCGCGGCCGCAGTCGAGGGGACCGGACCTATCGCGATGCACTACGCGGACGGTTGGGATTTTCTGGCCACTGCCGAGAGGTCGAAGACCCGTTACGACGTCATAGTGATCGACCTACCGGATGAACGCGTCGAGCACGCGCAGCACAACCGGTTGTACGAGGTGCATTTCCTGTCCCGATGCCGTTCGCTGCTCGCCCCCGGCGGCGTGCTCGGCGCTCAAGCGGGATGTGCGGCCGCTTGGCGCAACGAGACCCTGAAACGATCGTGGCAGCGTTTCCATGAGCAATTCGATACCGTCGTGCACTACGGCAGTGACGAACACGAGTGGTCGTTCTTGTTCGGATCGGTCGATACCATCGACAACCCGGTGGCGGGAATGCGCGATCGACTGGCACTGCTGCCGTACAAGGCTACGACGATCGATGCGCGGGCGCTGATACGCGGCGCGATCGAACCGCATGCACTACGCGCGGCGGAGAACGGTCGGGCAAGAAAAGGAACGTTCACGTAAGCAAAACGTGACGCTGGATGAACGCGCGAGACGGCATCGAAACCCTGCTCGGTCATTTTCTCGGAACGAATCGGGTGCATGCACCGAATTTGACCTTTCTCGCTGCTCCCTGCGTCGGGAATGTGCCTTGTGTGGGGTACGGCCTTGCTCTTGCAAGAATTCTGTCGATCGGACCAATCGAACCGATCCACCTGAATCAAGATCTAAAATAACGAGACGCTCACAAAAAATTCTGTGGCAACCATTTCGAGATATTTCTTGCCGTCTATTCGATGGATTGCAATACCTGCGCCCCGTGGTAGATTGCCCATCAGCGCTGAGCGACCGAATTCTGGTTTCGCTCTGAGCCCAATCTGACAGAAGTCCGCGTCCAGAGATCCGCCGCCGCAGCCGGTCGAGGATTCGCGGACACAGTGTTTGTGTCGGCCAGGAGTCACAGTGTCTGATATCGCTATCGTTGGAATCGGATGCCGCTATGCGGGTGGTATCGAATCTCCGGAATCGTTCTGGGATTTTGTCGTCAACAAACGCGACGGGGTTCGTGAGATACCGCCCGACCGGTGGGATTGGCGGCGCTTCTACGATCCGGAGAAGCGTGCACCTGGGAAGATGTATACGAAGCGGGCGGCGTTCATGACTTCTGATCCGTGGGCGTTCGATCCGGAC
>NZ_AXVD01000003.1 GCF_000482385.1 Nocardia sp. CNY236 | reverse complement strand
TGGACCAGTACGACATCCACCCGAGTATGCGCCAGCAGATCAGCGACTACCTGTCCGGCGACTACCCCTATCTCGGCTGATCCGGCAACGCCCTTTCGATCCGACCGGCTACCGCAAGAATCTCCGGCTCAGCGCGGCGGATGAACCGCCCCACAACCGAATCGGGGCCATAACGCGAGACGATCTCACCTATCCGTTCTGGTGGTGTTGTCGGTGCACCATCCGGCGTGGTGGTCATATCGCAGTAGGTCAGGGCATCCGACAGAAGTTCGTCGTCGAGAGCGGGAAATTCGGCGGCCAGTTGCGCACGCAGTCCACGTTCTTCGGCTTCGAGTAACGCGAAGGTGTGATTGGCGACCAAGCGCACCACCCTCGCGTCGACCTGGTGTTCATCGCGCAGGAACCGCGCACCGTCCAAAGGATGAAATCCGGTTACCACGAGCCGCGGCGCGTAGCCCACATCGTGCAGAACAGCGGCGGCGACCAGCAGATCACGGTCACAGCCGAGCCCGTCGGCGAGGTCGGCTGCGGCACTGGCCACGCCCTGGGTGTGCGCCCACCGTCTGGGAAGTTCGGCTTCCAGTTCCGTGCGCGCGATCCGCCATGCCCACAACGGTTCATGACCCACCATTAGACGAGGGTATCGAGGATGTGCCACTGGGTGGGTAGCTTCACCCTCCGGCGCTCGCGAGAAACGTCGCGTATGGCAGGCGTGAGAGTATAGAGGCTTCTGGAGGCGGCAAGGGGCTTCGCGCCAGCGTCGGTACCAGTGCACCCGAACACACCAACCTTGAACAAGTTGCGTGGGAACGCGCGCCCAACGATACTATCTCCTAACTGCCCGATTCCTGGTGGAGTCCTAGTCAGGTTTCGACGATTTCATGGCATTTACCGACCGCTTGGCCTGCATCCCCCGAGCGGAGTACCCTTGAGAACCCTTACGCGCTGCGAGCAACAGAGCTGTGCGCTACGGCTGTCGTGGCAGGGAAGGAGTCCCCGGCTCGGGTCTGGGGTTTGATTCTCGGTGGCGAGAGTAGCGAGAGTGACGACTTCGCTGTTCCTCCGCGATGTAGCCCTGCAGAGTTCAGTTGTAGGTGAGGACAAGCACTCGGACAGGACGGACCAAACCCAACCGTCCCCGCGCTTCAGCCACCATGCGCACAGGTGCCTCAACCGCATAAGAGCAGTAGTGGTCTTGCCGCTGCCGGCGGCACCCTTGATGATAAAGACGCCGGGCTTGGTATCGAGCAGAAGCTGCAGCTGCTCCGAAGTCGGCTTTACGACAGGCAAAATCCGCATTTCCCCTCCAGCGGGATCGAAGCCCAGTGCTTCGGGCGTACTGCCCGGGCATGCTACTCCACGAGATATGCTGTGTGTCAGCACAATTGGCGATACAGCCTGAACCACTACAAGTTCCGAAGGGATCGACCCACACTTGGTGAGGCGGTGAGACCGCCGCCAGCATTGGGCCCAGAATCACTCCGATGGCTGGGCCGAACCGTCGTCCTGGCCACCGCCACGGATCGACCACAGCAAGCCGTCGAGTTCATCGGGCTTGACCAGCACATCACGCGCCTTGGAGCCTTCACTCGGGCCGACCACACCACGAGTCTCCATGAGGTCCATGAGTCGGCCCGCCTTGGCGAATCCGACCCGCAGCTTGCGCTGCAACATCGACGTGGACCCGAACTGCGAGCTGATCACGAGTTCCACCGCTTGCAGGAAGACATCGAGATCGTCACCGATGTCGGGGTCGACGTCCTTCTTCTCGCCGGCCTTGGCCGCAGTGACGCCGTCACGGTAGTCGGGTTCGGCCTGGTTCTTGGTGAACTCGACGACCGCGTGAATCTCCTCGTCGCTGATGAACGCGCCCTGCAGACGAGCCGGTTTGCCTGCGCCCATCGGCAAGAACAATCCATCGCCCATGCCGATCAACTTCTCCGCACCGGGCTGGTCGAGAATCACCCGCGAGTCGGTCAGTGAGGAGGTGGCAAACGCCAGTCGGGAGGGCACATTGGTCTTGATCAGACCGGTCACCACGTCGACAGACGGCCGCTGCGTGGCCAGCACCAAGTGGATGCCGGCCGCGCGGGCCTTCTGCGTGATCCGGACGATGGCGTCCTCGACGTCGCGCGGCGCGGTCATCATCAAATCGGCCAACTCGTCGACGATGGCCAGAATGTAGGGATAGCTCCGATACACCCGTTCACTGCCCAACGGCGCGGTGATCGCTCCCGACTTGACCTTCTTGTTGAAGTCGTCGATGTGGCGCACCTTGTTGGCCTGCATGTCCTGGTAGCGCTGTTCCATCTCCTCGACCAGCCAGGCCAACGCGGCAGCCGCCTTCTTCGGCTGCGTGATGATCGGCGTGATCAGATGCGGAATCCCCTCGTAGGGAGTGAGTTCGACCATCTTCGGGTCGATCAGAATCATCCGGACCTCGTCGGGCGTGGCACGCTGCAGCAGCGACACCAGCATCGAATTCACGAAGCTCGACTTGCCCGACCCGGTGGAACCGGCAACCAACAAGTGCGGCATCTTGGCCAGATTCGCCGAGACGAATTCACCTTCGATGTTCTTGCCGAGGCCGATCACCAGCGGATGATGGTCGTTGCGGGTGGCCGGCGCCTTGAGCACGTCGGCCAACCGGACCAGCTCACGATCGGCATTGGGCACCTCGATGCCCACCGCGGACTTGCCCGGGATCGGCGCGAGCAGCCGAACGTTCTCCGTCGCCACCGCATAGGCGATATTGCGCGCCAAGGCGGTGATCTTCTCGACCTTGACGCCCGGACCGAGTTCGACCTCGTACCGGGTGACCGTCGGGCCGCGAACGAAACCAGTGACCGCGGCATCGATTTTGAACTGCACCAGCACCTCGGTGATCGCTTCGATCATCGATTCGTTGGCGGCGCTGCGCTTCTTGGGCGGATCGCCATCGGTGAGCAACGACAACGGCGGCAACAGGTAGTCGCCCTCGACTTCACGGTCGGTGACGAATTCCACCGCCGGCGGTGGCGTCTGGTCCTGCACCGGCGCGACCCGCCGTTTCGGCGTGGGGTCGGGTTTCGGCTCGAGCGTGGGATAGGGCTTCGTAGTCGGAGGGTGTCCGCCTCCGATCGACTTGGCTTCTCGCAGCGGCGGTTCACCGAGTACCTCGGTGTCGGCGCCGGGGTCACCGAACTCGTCGGGCGGATAGTTTTCGGCCGGCGTGCGGTTTCGCCGGCCACCGCGAGAGCGATGCACCGGGAGGCCGTCGGCGTCGTATTCGTCCTGATCGTCGTCGGGATGGGACGCGTATTCGTCACGACCGTTTGCCGCGTCGACGTAGCGGCGCAGCGCGGCGGGCACTTCGCGTACCGTCGTTCCGGTCATCAGCAGCACACCGAAGACGATGGCCAGCACCAGGATCGGGACCGACAACCATGCGGTGAGCCCATCGGTCACCGGCCCACCCACCACGAAGCCGACGAAACCCGCCGCACGGGAACGCTCGAACGCCTCGGCAGGGGCGCCTGCCGCGATATGCCACAGGCCGAGGGTGCACAGGCCGGTCAGCACGCCGCCGAGAACCAGGCGAGGCCGAATCTCCGGGCGGGGCTCGGTACGCATCAGGACAACGGCGATCCCACTGGCAACGAACGGCAGTCCCGCAGAAGCCGATCCGGATATCGCGCGAACGAGCCCCTCGACCCAATGTCCGACCGGGCCGCCCGCCGAGAGCCATACCGACACGGCAACGACGGCGCTGAATGCGATCAGAGCCAACGCAATGCCGTCGCGCCGATGACCGTGTTCGATCTCCCCCGCGCGGCTCAACGCCCGGGTCGTCGCGCCCACGCCTCGGGCCAGCGCAGCCCAACCAGTGGCGACGGCCCGCCCGATCACCGGCAGCGGGGCCGTCGTGGAGGGGCGGCGCGCCGGACGCCGCCGTGCAGGAGTGCGGCGGCGTGGCGCCGCTGCCGTACGAGCCCTGGTCCTCGCGGCACTCTTGGCCGCCGTCGCCCGGCGGGGCGTCGTGGGCGCGCCTGCACGAGACCGAGTTGTGGACTGCCTGCCCCGCGGCGCTCCCGCCCGCGCCCGTGTGGTCGAGGTGCTGCGGGACTTTCCTGCCATGCCCTCAGGCTAGTCGCAACCACCCCACCCGGACCATCCGCAACACTGGTATCACCGCCACGCGCCGGTAAGCCCCTGGTGCCGCCCACCTGCCGGTCGATCCGGCGCCAGGCAGATCAAATCGAGCGGTCCAGATCCAGCACGGCGCGGACCTCGTCCGGAGCACCGGTGGTTTCCAGCCGAACTTCGTTCCGGCCGAAGGCATGCAGCAGCAGTTCCGCGGGCGGGCCGGTGAGTGTCACCACGCTGGAGCCGGACACCGACCGCACCACCGCGCGTCTGCCGTCCGGCGTGGCCAATGCGACCGTGGTCTGCGCCTTGCGATATGATCTCCAACCCATCCTGCGTACCAGTGCCCACAGCGTGTCGGCATCGGCGGTGGCCAGTTCACGCGGCTGCCAACCGGATTCGGCCCGGCGCACGTCCTCGTGGTGGACGAACATCTCCGTCACGTTGGCCACAGCGTCGATCGGCCGCAGCGGTGACCACCACGGCGGGCCGGCGTATATCTGGTCCAGCAATGTCGAGAACGACGTGCCCACCACTCGAGCCTGCACCTTGGCGGTGTAGCCGGACAATGGCCCCAGCAAGATGCCCGGTGCCGCGTCGGGCCGCCGTTCGCGAACCACCAAGTGTGCGGCGAGGTCCCGTGCTGTCCATTCACCGCACAGGGTCGGCGCGTCCGGCCCCGCCGACCGCATCGTCTCGACGAGTGCTCGACGTTCTCGCTGCGCCAGTGTCATACCCCGAACATACCGAGGTTCCAACCACGCCGCGAGGCACAGCATCTGCCGGTCGCCGCCGGCAGTCAGACCCCGATGACGGTCGGCACGATCATCGGACGACGGCGGTAGGTCTCGGCCACCCAACGGCCGACCACCCGGCGCACGCTCTGGGCAATGCGATGGGTCTCGGTCACGCCCTCGCCCGTCAGCCGGAGCAACTCGGCCTCGACCAGTTCTGCCGCGTCGAGGAGAGCAGCCGGATCGTCGGAGAAGCCACGCCCACTCACCTCGGGCGGGCTCACCGCCTTGCCGGTGGTCTCGTCGATCGCCACCGTGATCGCGATGAAGCCGCCTTCGCCCAGCACCAATCGATCCGACAAGGTCGACTCGCCGACATCGCCCACCGACAGCCCATCGACGTAGACATGGCCGACGGGTACTCGTCCGACGATCGCGGCGATACCGTCGACCAAGTCGACCACGACGCCGTCCTCCGCGAGTACCACCCGCTCCTCGGGCACTCCGGTCGCTACCGCCAAGGCCGCGTTCGCCCGCAGGTGCCGCCATTCACCGTGGACCGGCATGGTGTTGGTCGGCCGCACCGCGTTGTACAAATACAGCAGCTCCCCCGCCGAGGCATGTCCGGAGACGTGGACCTTGGCGTTCTGCTGGGTGATCACGGTGGCGCCCAGTCGCGCCAAACCATTGACGACCGCGAACACCGAATTCTCGTTGCCCGGGATGAGCGAGGAGGCCAGCACCACGAGGTCATCGGCGCGGATGTTGATCTGCCGGTGTTCGCCGCGAGCCATCCGCGACAGCGCCGACAACGGCTCTCCTTGCGAGCCGGTCGAGATCAGCACCAGGCGGTGACTGGGCAACGTCGCGGCGACGTCGAGGTCGACGATCACCTCGTCCGGCACGGTCAGATAGCCGAGGTCCTGCGCGATCTGCATATTGCGGACCATCGAGCGGCCGATGAAACACACTCGCCGGTCGAACTTCTGCGCCACGTCGACCACTTGCTGAATCCGGTGCACGTGACTGGCGAACGACGCGACGATCACCCGGCCGGTCGCTTTGCCGATCACGGTGTCGAGGACACCACCGATCTCGCGTTCGGGCGTGACGAACCCGGGGACCTCGGCGTTGGTGGAGTCCACCAGGAACAGGTCGACCCCCTCGTCGCCCAACCTGGAAAACCCGGCCAGGTCGGTGAGCCGTTGGTCCAACGGAAGTTGGTCGAGCTTGATGTCGCCGGTGTGCAGCGCGACGCCGGCGGGCGTGCGAATCGCCACCGCGAGGGCATCCGGGATGGAATGGTTGACAGCGAAGTATTCGCAACCGAACGGACCGTGCGTGGTGTGTTGGCCCTCGGTCACCTCCACCAGCTTCGGACGCTGACGATGTTCGCGACACTTCGCGGCGACCAGCGCGAGGGTGAATCTCGACCCGACGACCGGAATATCCGGGCGCAATCGGAGCAGGAACGGGACCGCACCGATATGGTCTTCGTGGCCATGGGTCAACACCAGAGCGACCACATCGTCCATGCGGTGCTCGATGGGACGGAAGTCGGGCAGAATCAGGTCGACGCCGGGCTGCTGGTCCTCGGGGAACAGCACACCGCAATCGACGATCAGCAGCTTGCCGCCGTACTCGAACACGGTCATGTTCCGACCGATCTCGCCAATGCCGCCGAGGGCGAACACGCGCAAACCGGTCTCGGGAAGTTTCGGCGGGGTGCCGAGTCGGTCGGGCGCGGAGACGGGATCCGGTCGCGGCGCGACGAATTCGCTGCGCCGGGGGGTGAACGGCGTACGCCCGCGGGCCGCTCGCCGAGACGACCCGTCCCGTGCTCGAGCGGCCTTCTTCGTGGGATTGGACTCGCTGTCTCGGGCCGAGACGGACTCGACCTGCTCGACTTTCATTGCGCTGTCCGACTCGACTGTCGTTGCGGCCTGGCCGACCGGAGCCGAAGGCGCCCCGGCTGGTCGGGATGCGCCGCGGCGGCGGCGACGGGTCAGGGGATCGTTCACGAGAGCACTCCAACCGCCCGCAGATCGATGGTCAATGTCTCCAATTGCTCCACTGTGGGCATCAGTTGGGGCAACCGGGGCTCCCCGACCTCGATACCGAGCAATCGCAGGCCTCCCTTGCTCATCGCGACGCCCCCCAGCCTGGTCATCGCCGCGTGCAGGGGCAGCAATGTGGCGTTGATGTCGCGAGCGCGCACCACATCGCCAGCGGTGAACGCCTCGTGCAGCGCGCGCAGTCGGTCGGGCACGAGATGGCCGATCACGCTGATGAACCCCGTCGCTCCAACCGAGAGCCACGGCAGGTTGAGCATGTCGTCGCCGGAATAGAAGCTCAGGCCGGTGCTGGCGATGAGTTCCGCGCCCATGTTCAGGTCACCTTTGGCGTCCTTCACCGCGACGATGCGCGGATGCTCGGCCAATGTGCGAAGGGTGTCACGAGCGATCGGAACCGCCGACCGCCCGGGAATGTCGTACAAGGTCACCGGGAGCTCGGTGGCGTCGGCGACGGCGGTGAAATGCGCGATCAATCCCTCCTGGGTGGGCCTCGAGTAGAACGGTGTCACCACGAGCAAACCGTGCGCGCCTGCGCGCTGTGCCGTGCGTGCGAGTTCGACCGAATGCGCGGTGTCATAGGTGCCCGCGCCGGCGATCACCGTCGCCCGGGTACCCACGGCATCGACCACGGCGCGCAACAGGTCGGTCTTCTCCGATTCGGTCGTGGTCGGCGACTCCCCGGTGGTCCCCGAGATCGCGAGCAGGTCGATTCCGCGGTCGACCAGATGCGCCGCCAGCGCGACTCCGGCATCGACGTCGAGCTTGCCCTCGGCACTGAAAGGGGTCACCATCGCGACACCTACCGTGCCGGACGCGCGCAACTGCGTTGGCGTCGATTCACCGTTCGTCATGGTCGAAAAGGCTACCCGGTCGCAGATGCGCCTCGACACCGTCGTCGGTGGTCGCGCGGCGGCGTGGCGCACATTCCGATAGCCCGACAGTGCAACGACATCATCTCAACCCTTGATTGACGTCATTCTTGACACCATAATGCTGTCATGGATCTGACCAAATACACCGCTCAACTGCGGGAGAACCTGATCGCCGCAGCAGCACTCGGCGACGAGTCGACCCAGGCAACGGCAGCAACGCTGGCCTCTGCGACGGAGAACTCGGCCCGGCTCGTGCTCCTGGCCGCGCTATCGGATCTCGCGAGCGAGGTCAGCTCGGCACTCGACGGCCACACGGTTCACGTCTCGGTCGACGACACCGACGCGCACGTGGATGTGCGCAAGAACACCCCGACGAACGAGGCACCGACATTCGAGGAGATGACCGGCGACATCAGCCGGGTCACGCTGCGCCTGGTCGAACAGATGAAGGCTCGCGCGGAAGAGGCCGCGGCCCAAAGCGGTCAGTCGCTCAATTCGTGGCTGTCGCATGCCGTACACGGCGCGTTGCGCGACCAGATGCGCAAACCGGATCCGAGGGACTACTACTGAGCCGGCCGGTCAGCGCATCAGATGCGCTGCCACCGTGGCGCCCAACTCCCGGCAGCTCTCGAGCTGCGCCATGCTCGGTGGACCGGAGACGATCGTCGGCGCGACGACCTTGTGCCACCCCAGACCCGTGGTCACGGTCTCGATGCCGCGCTCGGCGCCCTCGGTCCCTTCGTTGCCGTGAATGTACACGCCGAACGGGCGGCCGCGAGTCGAGTCCAGGCACGGGTAGTAACACACATCGAACGCGTGCTTGAGCGCGCCGCTCATATACCCCAGATTCGCCGGGGTACCCAGCACGTAGCCGTCGGCCTCGAGCATGTCGGTCGGCGTGAGGGTCAACGCCGCGCGACGAACCACGTCCACGCCCTCGATCTCGGGGTCGGTGGCCCCGGAGACGACCGCTTCGAACATGGCCTGCATCGCCGGCGACGGAGTGTGATGAACGATCAACAGCCGAGACACGCGCCCGAGCCTAGCGTCGACGCCGCTGCGCCGCAGCGGTCAGACCTCGCGGCGCTCGTGCTGTTCCAACGCGACCGCCCGACGCATGGTCTGCCGCGCTCGTGCGCGGTCGCCTGCGTAGTCGTAGGCACGGGCGAGGCGGTAGGAGATTCGCCAGTTGTCGGGATCGGCCTCCCATTCCGCCTCGACCGACGCGAACAGCTCGTCGGCTGCGGCGCGCTCGATCCGGCCCGACGGCAAGCGCGGCAGCCGCGAGACGTCGAGTTCGAGGCCCTCGTCGTGTATACGCCGGGCCAGATGCTGATGCGCCAGTGCCGCGCGGAGGGTGGCCACGACGATCCACACACCCAGCACCGGCAAGATCAGCACCCCCACCCCCAAGGCGATCGCCGCCGGCTCCCCGGAACCGATCCACACGAACGCTTTGTGACCGAGCCGAACGAAATAGAAGCCGAGCACGATGATCGCCGCCACGATCGGCCCGACGACTTTGGCAACTGCTGCGCGGCCCGGCAGTTCGACCGGATCGGACCCGCTCATAGGTCCAAGAACGAGTCGAGCCCCACGGTGAGGCCCGGCCGTTTCGCAATGTCACGCACGCCGAGCAGGACGCCGGGAGCGAAAGAGGAGCGATCGATCGAGTCGTGCCGGATGGTGAGGGTCTCACCCTGGGTGCCGAACACTATCTCCTGGTGGGCCACCAGGCCCGCCGCACGTACCGCATGGACCCGCACGCCCGCCACTTCGGCGCCACGCGCACCGGCCAACTCGGTGGTCGTCGCATCGGGGCTGCGCTCCAGCCCCGCCTCGTCCCGAGCGGCGGCGATGACACCCGCAGTGCGGTAGGCAGTGCCGGAGGGCGCGTCCGCCTTGTTCGGGTGGTGCAGCTCGATGATCTCGACCGACTCGAAGAACCGGGCGGCCTGTGCAGCGAAACGCATCGACAGCACGGCGCCGATAGCGAAATTCGGTGCGATCAGCACGCCGACCCGAGGATGCTCTGCCAGCCGGTCTCGCACTTCGGCCAGTCGAGCCTCGTCGAACCCGGTGGTACCGACCACCGCGTGCATACCGTTACGCACCACGAACGCCAGATTTTTCATCACCGCATCCGGGTGGGTGAAGTCGACGACCACCTCCGCGCCGGCCGCAGTCAGCTGGTCGAGCGAATCGCCCTTGTCGATCGCGGCGACCAATTCCAGATCGTCCGCCGCGGTCACCGCCGAACAGATCGCCTGTCCCACTTTGCCCCGCGCTCCGAGCACTCCGACCCGTATGGCCACCGCACCTCCTCGTTCCGTCTCGATCGGTGCCAGCCTATCGAGCGCGTGTGCCGATCCCCACGTGGACCTGCCTACCCACGCAGGTGCGAGCACTCGCGCAATGCCCGCGCCACCGCAGGTCGGCCAGCTGCCCAGCCGATGCTCGCCGCCAACCGACCCGCTCGATCAGTCGACGACGATCATCTGGCGCAGGGCATGGCCGGCGGCGAGGTCGTCCATCGCGCGGTTGATGTCGGCCAGATCGACCCGTGCGGAAATGAGTCGCTCCACTGGAAGGCGGCCGGCCCGCCACCTGCGGACGTACTCGGGGATGTCGCGAGCGGGTACGGCGGAGCCCAGGTAGCTGCCGACGATGGATCGCCCCTGAGCGACCAGAGCCAGCGGCGAAATGCTCGCCCGTGCATCGGGAGCGGGGAGACCGACGGTGACCGTGGTGCCACCAGGAGCAGTCGCCGCGACCGCGGTCTCGAAAGCGCGAACCGCGCCCGCGGCCTCTACCACGATCTCGGCCTGCACGCCGCGCTCGGCGATCTCGGCCGGGGTATAGGCCGCGTGTACGCCCAATTCGCGGGCGAGGGCGAGTTTTTCCGGCACGGTGTCCACCGCGATGACCTCGTGTCCGTCGGATGCTTCCGACAGGGCAACCAGAACCGCCGCCATTCCGACACCACCGAGGCCCACGACCATGATCCGGTCTCCTGCGCCGGGCTTGGCCGAGTTCAGCAGCGCGCCACCACCAGTGAGCACTGCACAACCGAGCGTCGCGGCAACCTCCGGCGGCACGTCGTCGTCGACGGCGACCACCGATCTGTGATCTACCACCGCGTAGGTGGCGAAGGCCGATACTCCCAAATGATGATGCACCTCGACGCCGTCACGCACCAACCGCCGCCCGCCGCCGAGAAGTTCACCCGCATTGTTCGCCCGGCTGCCCGGCACGCACGGAGTGCGCCCGCCGCTGGCACAGCCGGCACACGCACCGCAACGCGGTAGGAAGGTCATCACCACACGTTGGCCGATCCCGATGTCGGGGGTATCCGAACCGACCGCTTCGACAATTCCCGCGGCCTCGTGTCCCAGCAACATCGGCATCGGGCGCACCCGGCTACCGTCCACGACCGACAGGTCCGAATGACACAGCCCCGCTGTCTCGATTCGAACCAGCAACTCACCCGGCCCGGGTGCACTCAAGTCCAGTTCACAGACGGTGACCGGCGCCGACTCGATGAATGGCGCACGCGCCGAGGTCCGCTCCAGGACCGCCCCACGAATCTTCATGGCGCCGACGCTACCTTCTGCCCTCTGCATCTGTGCGAGCGCTCACCATCTCGCAGGGAGCCGATGGTCCGCGTCCGACACCACCTGCCGTCCGGCCGAGCGTCGGCACGCGCCCACCCGCGCCCGATCAACTCGGCACCAGGCGCCGCACAGCCAAGGGCAGATCACGGACCCGGCGGTACGGTCCGGCAACCGACGCCGCGAAAGGACGCGACAGCACGGTGCGCGCGACCTCGGCCACCTCCTCGGTGGTGACCGCGTCGATACGCGCCAAGGTTTCCGACAGACTGCGATGGTTGCCATAGCTCAGTTCGCTCCGACCCAGGCGATTCATCCGTGAGGCGGAATCCTCCAAGCCGAGGACCAGGCCACCCCGCAACGAACCCTTGGCTCGGGCGCACTCGGCCTCGCTGATGCCCTCAGCGGCGACCTCGTCCAAGACGCCGCGTGCGAGCGCGGCCACTTGGCCGAGATTCTCCGGCTGACAGCCGATGTACACCGAGAACGCGCCGGTGTCGGCGAAGGTGTCGACACTGGAATACACCGAGTACGCCAACCCGCGTTCTTCCCTGATCCGTTGGAACAGACGCGAACTGAGCCCGCCACCGACCACTGTGTTCAGCACCGACAGCGGCCAGCGCCCGTGCCCCTCGTGCCGCCCGAAAGCGCGGACGCCGAAGGCGAGATGCGCCTGCTCGGTGTCGCGGTGGTTGCGCTGCAGCACCGGATCACCCTGCGGACGGAATCGACCCTCGCGACGCCGCGCGGGCGTTCCGGCCGGGTCGAGCCGTTGCTCGAAAGCACGGTGCACCAATTCCACGGTGCGATCGTGATCCACATTGCCCGCGACCGCGACCACCATCCGATCCGGCCGGTATCGGCGCCCGTGGAAGGAGCGCAACTGGCCAGCACGCATGGCCTCGATGGATGCCATGGAGCCGATGACCGGTCGCCCGATCGGGTGGTCGCCGAACAATGCGGTCAAAAACGAGTCGCCGACCAGATCCTCGGGATCGTCGTCGCGCATGGCGATCTCCTCGAGCACCACCTGACGCTCCACGTCGACATCGACCGAGCGACACAATCCGTTGAGCACCACATCCGAGACCATGTCCACGGCCAACGCCAGGTCCTCGTCCACGACATGCGCGTAGTAGCAGGTCTGCTCCTTGGCGGTGAACGCGTTGAGTTCGCCACCGACCGCGTCCATCGCCTCGGCGATGTCGAGCGCCGAGCGGGTCGGTGTCGCCTTGAACAGCAGATGCTCCAGGAAGTGCGCGGCGCCGGCGACGGTGGGACCCTCGTCGCGCGAGCCGACCCCTACCCAGATCCCCACAGAGGCCGACCGCACTCCGGGTAGGCGCTCGGTGACCACCCGCAATCCACCGGGCAGCACCGTGCGCCGCACACCGCTATCGGAGTCCACCGTTGCTTCGAGTGACGAACCCCCCTGCCCGGCGTCGAGCAGAGGGGTTGTCGTCTTCTTCTTCGTCACACAGACCAGTACTACTCGGTCCCGGCCGCGCTCGCGTCGGCCGGGTCCCCACCGGTCTCCTCGGCGTTTTCCTCGACCGGCACCAGCGAGATCTTGCCGCGGTTGTCGATATCGGCGATCTCCACACGCAGTTTGTCGCCGACGTTCACCACATCCTCGACCTTGGCCACCCGCTTGCCATTGCCGAGCTTGGAGATGTGCACCAGGCCATCCCGGCCGGGCAACAACGAAATGAACGCCCCGAAGGCGGTGGTCTTGACCACCGTGCCGAGGAAGCGCTCGCCCACCTTGGGCAGCTGTGGGTTGGCGATGGCATTGATCGCGTCGATCGCGGCCTGCGCCGACGGACCATCGGTCGCGCCGACGAACACGGTGCCGTCGTCTTCGATCGAGATATTGGCGCCGGTGTCCTCGGTGATCTGGTTGATCACCTTGCCCTTGGGGCCGATCACCTCACCGATCTTGTCGACCGGAATCTTGAT
Source organism: Nocardia sp. CNY236 (assembly GCF_000482385.1). Lineage (GTDB taxonomy): Bacteria > Actinomycetota > Actinomycetes > Mycobacteriales > Mycobacteriaceae > Nocardia. The sequence continues at coordinate 274,225 of NZ_AXVD01000003.1, read as the reverse complement.
CGCGGTGACCCGCGGCGCATAGGGGCTCATCTCGTCCGGTGTGGCGATGGCCTCGGCCATCACGTCCAGGATGGTGGTACGCGCATCGTGCGCCTGGCTCAAGGCACCGGCCAGCACTTGCGAGGGGATGCCGTCCAGCTTGGTGTCCAACTGCAGCGCGGTCACGAACTCGCGTGTCCCGGCGACCTTGAAGTCCATGTCACCGAACGCGTCCTCGGCGCCGAGGATATCGGTCAATGCGACATAGCGGACCTCGTCTTCGCCCTTGTCGTTGCGGACGTTGTCCGAAACCAAGCCCATCGCGATACCGGCGACCGGCGCCTTCAGCGGCACTCCCGCATTCAACAACGACAGGGTGGAGGCGCACACCGATCCCATCGACGTGGAGCCATTGGAGCCCAGCGCCTCCGAGACCTGTCGGATGGCATACGGGAACTCCTCCTGGCTGGGCAGCACCGGCATCAGCGCTCGCTCCGCCAGCGCGCCGTGTCCGATTTCGCGCCGCTTGGGCGAACCGACCCGGCCCGTCTCACCGGTGGAGAACGGCGGGAAATTGTAGTGATGCATGTAGCGCTTGCTGGTCTCTGGGCCCAGCGAATCGACCTGCTGCGCCATCTTCACCATGTCCAGAGTGGTGACGCCCAGAATCTGCGTTTCGCCGCGTTCGAACAATGCCGAGCCGTGCGCCCGCGGCACCACCGCAACCTCGGCGGACAGCGCGCGGATATCCGCCAATCCGCGACCGTCGATGCGGAAGCCATCGGACAGGATGCGCTGACGCACCAGGTGCTTGGTCACCGAACGGAACGCCGCGCCGATTTCCTTCTCGCGCCCGGCGAAAGCATCTCCGAGACGGTCCAGGACGGCCAGTTTGATCTCGTCGATCTTTTCCTCGCGTTCCTGCTTGCTCGGGATGCTCAGCGCATCTGCGAGTTCGCGGGCCGCGGCGCCCTCGACAGCCTCGTACGCATCCGGGCCATACGGTGGGAAAAGTGGGAATTCTTCGGTGGGTTTGGCGGCCAGCTCGGCGAGGTCCCGCTGCGCCCGGCACAGTCGAGCGATGAACGGCTTGGCGGCTTCCAACCCCTCGGCCACGACCGCCTCGGTCGGTGCCGACGCGCCCCCTTCGACCAACGCCATGACGTTCTCGGTGGCTTCGGCCTCGACCATCATGATGGCCACGTCACCGGATTCGACCACCCGGCCGGCCACGACCATGTCGAAGACCGCACTCTCGAGCTGCTCCGCGGTCGGGAAAGCGACCCATTGTCCCTGGATCAACGCGACGCGCACGCCGCCGACCGGGCCGGAGAAGGGCAGGCCGGCGATCTGGGTGGACGCGGACGCGGCGTTGATCGCCACCACATCGTAGAGGTCCTTCGGGTCCAGGCTCATCACAGTGACCACGACCTGGATCTCGTTGCGCAGCCCGTCGACGAACGACGGGCGCAGCGGGCGGTCGATCAACCGGCAGGTCAGGATCGCGTCTGTGGACGGGCGACCCTCACGACGGAAGAAGGACCCCGGAATACGCCCCGCGGCGTACATCCGCTCCTCCACGTCCACCGTCAACGGGAAGAAGTCGAACTGGTCCTTGGGCTGTTTGCCCGCCGTCGTCGCCGACAGCAGCATCGTCTCGTCGTCCAGGTAGGCGACGACCGAACCGGCGGCCTGCCGGGCCAGACGGCCGGTCTCGAATCGGATGATACGGGTGCCGAAGCTGCCGTTGTCGATCAGCGCGACGGACTCGAACACTCCGGGCTCGACCTCGATGGCCGAGGTCCGTCGTTCGGTTGTTTCGGTCATTCTTCTCTCAACCTCTCGTCTTCGCCGGCTCGAGCGCCGTGTCGGCGCGAGCCGGCCGTCGTCAGCCGTACCGGATACGGGCGCACGGCGACCGTCGTGGCCGCGACGCGCGCACCCGGCCGAATCCCCTTGGAAACAGCGACGCGGAGGCGGTCATCGATTGAAGCCCGACGGCGCGACATCGCTGCCGAAAGGCCACTACCGAAGACCGACGCCACGCGGTCGGGTGCATACGGCTGTGCAATGTTGTCGTGCGGCGAGGCGGCGTGCGCCCGGATACACGAGAAGCCAACGAGGAGAGTGTACGTCTCCCCGTTGGCCGAACTGTCGACTGCCTCGGGTCGTCGAGACCGCAGGGCCGGATTCTGCCGGGCCACCGGCCGCTGGGCTGCCCCGGCGTCAACCGCCCGCCGGCCGGCATCCGCCGGCCGGCTCACTGCGCACCGGCTCCGATACCCCGGGCCTCGCCTGCTCGCAGACGGACCATCACTGGCCGGCACGGACGCGCCGGCACCGCGAACCGTGTCCGGTCACCGCCGCAAGCCGAGGCGCTCGATCAGCGATCGGTAGCGGTTGATGTCTTTGTCCTGCAGGTACTTCGACAGCCGCTTGCGACGACCGATCAACGCCATCAAGCCGTGACGCGTGTGATGGTCGTGCTTGTGAGTCTTCAGATGCTCGGTGATGTCCGCGATCCGCTTGGATAGCAGCGCGATCTGCGCCTCTGGTGAGCCGGTATCCTTTTCGTGCAGGCCGTACTCGGCAAGAATCGCCGACTTCTGCTCGGTGGTCAGCGCCATGAGGCATCCACTCCTCTGTCTCAGTTCCGCGCTCGAATTCCCGGTTACCCGGCACAGGCGCCGCCGCGGACCGCAGCAAACCCGAGCTGCACCCTACCGGACTCAGGTCTCGGACCGAAATCACCACTACGACGCGAACCGCGAGTCGGTCACACGGCGGGAGCCGCGAGTCGGTCACCGTGCGTCGGCTGTCAGGATCTTGCGGGCAGTTTCCACATCACGGCCCATGGTTTCGGTGAGCTCGTCGACCGAATCGAAGGCCCGCTGGGCACGCACATGATCGACGAAATCGATCGCGACGTGCTGGCCGTAGAGGTCGGCCTCGCCGTCGAGCACGAACGCCTCGACGGTACGGGCACGACCGGAAAAGGTCGGGTTGGTGCCCACCGAGATCGCGGCCATCGCTCGATCGCCAGGCTTCACGGACCCTATGACCGGGCCGGAGCCGAGCACCGTGAACCAGCCGGCATACACCCCGTCCGCAGGAACCGCTGCATGCATCGGAGGAGCGACATTCGCGGTAGGAAACCCGAGCTGCTTGCCGCGACCGTCGCCGTGCACCACGACACCCTCGACACGATGGGGACGACCCAATGCCTCGGCGGCGGCCACCATGTCGCCGGCATCGACGCACGCGCGGATATAGGTCGACGAGAAGGTCACCGCGTGCTCACCGAGCAGCGTCACCGCGTCGACCTCGAAACCGAAGCGGCGACCCAGATCGTTCATGGTCGCCACTGTGCCCGCCGCCTTCTTGCCGAAGGTGAAGTTGTCCCCGACCACCACCTCGACCACATGCAACCGCTCGACCAGCAAATCGTGGACATAGCGCGCGGCGGTCAGTTTCATGAATTCCTGGGTGAACGGTATGACGCAGAACACATCGACACCCAACTGTTCGGCCAGTTCGGCGCGGCGGGCCAACGTGATCAGCTGCGCTGGATGCGTACCAGGGCGAACCACTTCCATGGGGTGGGGGTCGAAGGTCATCAGCACCGCAGGCACGCCACGCGCGGCAGCGGACTTCACCGCACGACTGATCAACTGCGCGTGACCGCGGTGCACGCCGTCGAACACACCGATCGTGAGGACACAACGTCTCCAGTCTGCAGGCACTTCGTCGAGACTTCGCCATCTCTGCACACTGCGCAGCCTACGCACCTCGGGTAGCGAACAGCATTCGGGTGTGCTGATGTCACACAACACTTCTTGCCCGACTGCGCGGTGCCGACTGCGCCGGCGGTGGTATCGACTGCGCCGGGATACGCCGAGCACACTCCAGCAGCGGACTGCCACAGTGCACGGCGATCATACCGCGCGACCCTCGGGGCTGTGCTGGTTTCCGTTCCGAGGACTTCGGTTTTCGATTGCGAGAATCCTGGGCGGCCCACCCTAAGAATTCGCTTCTGTCGGCACTCGAGCACGAAACCTTGTGCTCATTGTGCATATTCGCCGCCCACTGTTCGGCTTTCTCCATCGAGTAACCGATCCTGGGTTTTGCTCGGCGGGTGCCCGGATCCGGGTTGCCGGAATCGCTCGGGACGCGTCGACCGAATTCGCACCGACTGCGTGCCCCGAGTGCCTCGAGACCGCGCCTCGTGTATCCGCACGCTACCCTCGACGCCACCCGGCCGGAATGTCCGAATGTGTACATCGGGCTCGTAATGCTTAAGCTCGACTATATGCCCGGTAAACGAGATATCGCCACGCGACGCGAGCTGGCCGACACCTCCGTGCCGGGTGCGGCACCCGGCGGCACCTCGACGGTCGCGCCAGCGCTGTCATCGGTTGCGCAGGACTATCTGAAGGTCATCTGGACCGCGCAGGAGTGGGGCCACGACAAGAAGGTGTCCACAAAATTGCTGGCGGAGAGAATCGGCGTGTCTGCCTCGACCGTCTCCGAGGCCGTGCGCAAGCTGGCCGACCAAGGTCTGGTGGAACATGCTCGCTACGGCGCGATCACCCTGACGCCCGAAGGACGGCGCGTCGCGGTCGCCATGGTGCGCCGACACCGACTGATCGAAACATTCCTGGTGAACGTGCTCGGCTACGGCTGGGACGAAGTACACGACGAGGCCGAGATACTCGAACACGCGGTGTCGGAGTTGTTGATGGAGCGCATCGACGCCAAACTCGGCTACCCAGACCGTGATCCACACGGCGACCCGATTCCGTCGGTCGACGGCGCGGTACCCACCCCACCCGCGCGGCAGCTGATCGACTTCACCGCGGGCGAATCCGGCTGGGTCGCAAGGATATCCGATGCGGACCCGGATATGCTGCGCTACTTCGACTCCGTCGGCATCGCATTGGATACCGCGATCACGGTCATCGAACGGCGTGACTTCGCGGGCACCATCGCCATTCGTATCGGCACCACCGATGCAGCCACGGACTTGGGATGCCCTGCTGCCGAGGCGATCTGGCTTCGCACGTGAGCATCCAGCTACTTCCACCCGATACCCGAGCACCCCGCGGGATGTCGACCACCACACAGGCCACGCAACGCTCACCGGAGGGCTCGGCGTTCTCGAGTCGCGACCCTCACCCAGGATTCGCAGCCGCGGCGCGGCCGATCAGTTCGGTGGCGCGCCTGGCCACGGCATCGGCGAGTTCGCCTGTCGTGGCGGATCCGCCGAGGTCCGGGGTGCGCACCTCGCCGGCCGCGAGCACATCGCACACGGCCTGATCGACAGCCCCGGCCGCGACGGATTCACCGAGATGCTCGAGCAGCATCGCGCCGGCCAGAATCTCGGCGATCGGATTCGCTATCCCCTGCCCCGCAATATCCGGGGCACTACCGTGCACGGCTTCGAACATCGACGGACCGGTGCGCTCGGGATTGATATTGCCCGACGGGGCCAGACCGAGCCCGCCGGTCACAGCCGCGGCGAGGTCGGAGAGGATGTCGCCGAACAAGTTCGAACCCACGATCACATCGAGCCGCTCGGGGTGCAGCACCAGCTCCGCGGCCAATGCATCGACGTGCATCTGGCGCGCGTGCACGTGCGGATAGTCCGCCGCGACGAATTCGAAGATGCTGTCCCAGTAGGGCATCGAGTGAATGATCCCGTTCGATTTGGTCGCCGAGCACAGTCGCCCGGACCGTTCGCTGGCGCGCTCGAAGGCATACCGAATGATTCGTTCACACCCGGTACGGGTGAACACCGATTCCTGGAGCACGAATTCGTCCGGGCGGCCGGTGTTGTGGATGCCGCCGATCTGGGAATATTCTCCCTCGGAGTTTTCCCGGACGATGACGATGTCCAAGTCGTCGGCCGTCCGTGCACGCAGCGCCGATTCCGTGCCGGGTAGCAGGCGAACCGGACGCAGGTTGACATACTGGCCGAACTCGCGCCGCACCGGGATCAACAAACCCCACAGCGACACATGGTCGGGTACGCCGGGAAAGCCGACCGCGCCGAGCAGGATCGCATCGAAACCGGACAAGCGCTCGAGGCCGTCGGGTGGCATCATCGCGCCAGTGCGCGTGTAGTTTTCACACGACCAGTCGAATTCGGTCCACTCCAGTCCGGATACCACGGCATCGAGAACTCGCGTTGCCGCCGCGGTAACGTCGACCCCGATCCCGTCTCCGGGGATGCTGGCGAGGCGGTAGGTGCTCACCGGCGCTCCTTCACAGTCGCACTCCGATGTATTTGGTTTCCAAGAACTCATCGATCCCGGTGGGGCCGCCCTCGCGACCGAGTCCGGACTCCTTGACGCCACCGAACGGCGCTGCCGGGTTGGACACCACTCCCTGGTTGAGTCCCACCATTCCGGTTTCCATCGCCTCGCTTACCCGCAGGCCCCGGCGCAGACTCTCGGTGAACACATAGCTCACCAATCCATAGGGGGTGTCGTTGGCCCGGCTGATCGCCTCGTCCTCGGTGTCGAATACCCCGATCGCGGCGACCGGGCCGAAAATCTCGGTGTGGCACAGCTCGGCCTCGTCCGGCACATCGACGAGCACCGTCGCCGGATAGAACGTGCCGGGGCCGTCCATCGCGGTGCCGCCGGTGAGCACCGTCGCGCCGCGAGCGCGTGCGTCGTCCACTAGCCGCTGCACTTTCGCCACCGCATCGGCATCGATCAGCGGACCGACCACCACGTCGGGCTTGGTGCCCCGCCCCATCGGCAGCGCCGCCATCCGGTCGGCGAGTCGCTGCGCGAACAGATCCGCGACATCACGCTGGACGAGGAACCGATTGGCGGCCGTACAGGCCTGACCGATATTGCGCATCTTCGCCTCGACCGCGCCGTCCACCGCTACCTCGATATCCGCGTCGGCGAACACCAGTACCGGGGCGTTGCCACCGAGTTCCATCGAGGTTCGCATCACCGTGCGCGCGCACTGCTCGAGCAACTGCTTGCCGACCGTGGTCGAACCGGTGAACGACAGCTTGCGGGAGCGGTGATCGTGGATCAACGGCGTCATCAACGCAGCGGGGTCTGTGGTCGTCAGAACGTTGACCACGCCGGCGGGCACTCCGACCGCGGCGATCACCTCCGCCAACGCCAGCATCGAAAGCGGCGTCTGCTCGGCTGGTTTCACCACGCAGGTACACCCGGCCGCGAGCGCGGGAGCGATCTTGCGCGCACCCATCGCCATCGGGAAGTTCCATGGAGTGATCAGCAAGCTCGGTCCGACCGGTTGCCGGGCGACCACGAATCGGGATCCGCCGGTCGGCGCGGGCATGTATCCCCCGTCGATCCGCACCGCTTCTTCGGCGAACCAGCGGAAGAACTCCGCGGCGTAGGCGATCTCCCGGCGCGCTTCGTCCAGCGGTTTGCCCATCTCCAGCGTGGCGAGCAGTCCGAGTCGGTCGCTATCGGCCACCAGTGCCCGATGCACCTCCATCAGCAGCTCGGCCCGCTCCCGCGGTGCCGTGCGGGCCCAATCCGGTTGCGCCGCGCACGCTGCGTCCAAGGCCGTGAGCCCGTCCGCCGCATCGGCGTCGGCCACGGTACACAGTTCGTCGCCGGTCGCCGGGTCGAAGACCGGAAACGTCCTGGCGGTTTTGCGCCACTCGCCATCGATGAACAGACCACGCGGCGCGGTGTCGATCACAGTCTGTTCGACGGAACTCGAGACGGTATCGGTGAGCATCGTCGGTGGCTCCTTCTCGGCACCGCGCAGCGTTCGGCCATTGCTGCGACCCGTGCGGCTATGTTATGCATATTGTCGACAATCCGACAATAGACGATCGCATCGGCGTTCCTTGCCAGCACAGTCCGACCGACCTCATCCCTTCTGCTCCGGGAGGCGCATCACCATGGCCGAGTTGTCGCCCATCCTGAAACAGGCCACTGCGGTGACCGTCGATCACGGCGCCGGGTGCTATGTCTTCGGCACCGACGGCCGCCGGTACCTGGACTTCACCGCCGGCATCGGCGTCACCAGCACCGGTCACTGCCACCCGCATGTGGTCGCGGCAGCGCAAGCACAAGTGGCAACCCTGATCCACGGCCAGTACACGACCGTGCTGCATCGTCCACTGCTCGAGTTGACCGATCGACTCGGCCGCGTACTGCCGACCGGGCTCGACGCGTTGTTCTTCGCCAATTCCGGTAGCGAGGCGATCGAAGCCGCGCTCCGGCTGGTGCGCCAGGCCACCGGGCGACCCAATGTCGTGGTCTTCCACGGTGGATTCCATGGACGCACCGTCGCCGCTGCGACCATGACCACCTCCGGCACCCGCTTCTCGGCCGGATTCAGCCCACTGATGTCGGGTGTGCATGTCGCTCCCTTTCCCACTGCGTTCCGCTATGGCTGGAGCGAGTCCGAGGCCACCGCATTCGCGCTGCGTGAGCTCGACTATCTGTTCGCCACACTGACCTCTCCAGCGGAAACGGCCGCGTTCATCGTGGAGCCGGTACTCGGCGAAGGCGGCTACATCCCCGGAAATGCCGAGTTCTTTCACGGATTGCGTGAACGCGCCGACCGACACGGCATCTTGTTGGTGTTCGACGAGATCCAGACCGGTTTCGGACGTACGGGAAGGTTCTTCGGACACGAGCACTTCCACGTGCGTCCGGACGTGATCACCATTGCCAAAGGACTGGCCAGCGGATTCCCGCTCTCGGGTATCGCTGCTGCGCGAGAGCTCATGGCACGGGCATGGCCGGGATCACAAGGCGGCACCTACGGCGCGAACGCCGTGTCCTGTGCGGCAGCGATTGCCACGCTCGACGTCATCGAATCCGAAGGACTGGTCGCCAACGCCGCGGCGAGAGGCACACAACTGATCCGTGGCGTGCGTGACAGCGCCACCAAAGCGATCGGCGATGTGCGCGGCCTCGGACTGCTCGTCGGCGCCGAATTCGTCACTGCTACCGGCGAGCCCGATCCCGCTACCGCGGCGGCCGCCCAACGCAGCGCAGCGGCCAAGGGACTGCTGCTGCTGACCTGCGGAGCCCTGATGAACGTGGTGCGCATGATTCCGCCACTGATCGTGACCGACACCCAGATCCAGGATGCCCTCACGATCTGGTCGGAGGTCTTGGCCGAACTGTAATGCCGCTGGGAACGAACCGAAAGCAGGACCGCATGGCCCGCTATATCACCATCACCCTGATCAAGGCTGCGGTGACCTGTCGCGCCCGCCTCCTGGATGCGGAGGCGCCGCACACCTGCGCGGCTGTGTGGCACGCGCTACCGCAGGCAGGTGACGCCTTCCACGCCAAGTACGCCCGCAACGAGGTGTACACACTGCTGCCACGGATCGACGCGGCGCCGCACCGAGAGAATCCGACCGTTACCCCGATCCCCGGCGATGTGTGCCTGTTCGACTTCGAACCGTGGGAGATCGGCAATCCAGCCTACGGCTACGAGTCCGGCTCGGTGGCCGGCCACGATCAGGGGGCTACCGACCTCGCTCTCTTCTACGGGCGTAACAATCTGCTGATCAACGGCGATCTGGGCTGGGTCCCGGGCAATGTCTTCGCCACCATCGAAGAGGGCCTGCCCGAGCTGGCCTCGGCGTGCAATGCACTGTGGCTCCGCGGAGTCGAGGGCGAACAACTCGCCTTCGCTCGCGCGTGAAACCCAACCGTGCGCGACCTTCCCGCCACCGGCGTTCAGGCCGACAGAACGAATTCGGCGTACCGAGCGACCGCCAACACCAGATCGTCGGAATGCCGCGGTCCGACGATCTGCAATCCCACCGGGAGACCTGTGCGGGTGACGCCGGCCGGAATGCTGATCGCGGGCTGTTGGGTGAGGTTGAACGGATAGGTGAACGGCGTCCACTCCGACCACGTGCGCACGCCGCTGTCGGGAGGTACATCGTGCCCGGCAGCGAACGCGGGGATCGGCACCGTGGGCGTGATCAACACGTCGTAGTCGGCGTGGAAGGCACCCATTGCAATGCCGATCCGTGCCGCCACGTCGCGCGCCGCGAGATAGTCGACGGCACTGACCGCTTCACCGTGTTCCCACATTCTGCGCAGCCCAGGGTCGACACGCTCTCGGGTGCCGTCCGGGAAGCCGGAGAGCATGGCCGCCGCCCCCGCCGCCCACAACAATTCGAAGGCATCGCGCGGATCGTCGAATCCCGGATCGGCGGCCACGACGCGCAACTCGGCTCCGGCGAGTCGATCGACCGCACGGTCCACGATCTCGGCGACCTCCGGGGCGACCTCGGCATAGCCCAGCGACTTCGAATACGCCACCCGCAGTCCGCGAACGTCGCGCTGCATTTCTCCGCGGAAGGTGGTGACCGTGGGAGCCAACGACGTCGGGTCGCGCGGATCGGGCAACGACAGGATGTCCATCAGCAGCGCCGCGTCCTCGACGGTCCGGGTGATCGGGCCGGCATGCGCCAATGGACCGAAGGGACTGGCCGGATACAACGGAATGCGACCGTAGGTGGGTTTGAAGCCGACGGTCCCGCAGAACGCGGCCGGAATTCGAACGCTGCCGCCGCCGTCGGTTCCCACCGAGACCGGACCCATGCCCGCCGCGACGGCCGCCGCGCTGCCGCCGGAGGACCCGCCCGCGGTCGTGGACGGGTCTGCCGGGTTACGGGTGATTCCGGTCAGTGGGCTGTCGGTGACCGCCTTCCACGCGATCTCCGGGGTCGTGGTCTTTCCGACGAACACCATGCCGTCTTCGCGCAACCGCGCGGCCACCGGGCTGTCGACCAGCCATGGGCCGGCCGGGTCGATCGAGGTGGAGCCACGTCGAGTGGGCCAGCCCTCGGTCAGGAAGACGTCCTTGATCGAGATCGGTACTCCGTCGAGCAGGCCGCGCGCGTGGCCGGACTGCCACCGCGCCTCGGATTCCTTCGCCTGCACCATGGCGCGGTCCGGGTCGACCAGACAGAACGCGTTGAGCGCCCCGTCGCGGTCGGCGATCGCTCGCAGTATCGCCTCGGTCGCCTCCACAGGCGACAACGCGCCGGACGCATACGCGGAGACCAACTCGACCGCAGTCAGCGCGGTCGGATCGGTGGGTTGGTTCCTATCGGGGTAACTCATGGATGGACTCCTTCAACTGGGCACGTACCCCAGCCTTTTGTCGACCACATTGTCCAGCGGATGGCCGGCGATCCATTTGTCGAAGTTGTCGGTGAACGCCTCGACGACTTCACCGCGCCACCCGATGACATCTGCTCCATTGTGCGGAGTGATCCGGACATTCGGTAGTTCCCACAGCGGGTGGTCCTTCGGCAACGGCTCCGGGTCCACGACGTCCAGCGCCGCGCCGGCGATCGACCCGACGCACAACGCGGCCACCAGATCGTCGGTGACGACGAGTTCCCCACGTCCGACGTTGACGAACCTGGCATGGGGAGGCATCGCGGCGAAAGCGTCCGCGTCGAACATGTTCCTGGTCTCGTCGGTCAGCGGAGCGATCGCGATCACATAGTCGGCCCGAGCCAACTCATGATGCAGGTCGGTGCCGACGACGCCGAAATCCGGATCTGCGAGACGTTCTCGCCGGCCGACTGCGCGTATGGACATCCCGACCGCGCGCAACAAACGAGCGATGTGTCGTCCGATCGAACCGGTACCCACGATCAGCGCTGTTCTTCCCGCGATCCGCTCGGATTCTCGATGACGCCATTCGTGACGCTGCTGCAATTCCAGCGAGCCGGAGAAGTCCTTGGCGAAGGCGAGGATCTGCGCGAGCACGTATTCGGCCATGGCCGAATCGAAGACACCTCGCGTATTGGTCACCACCACGTCGCTCCCTCGAAGCTCGGGAAACATCGCTGGGTCGACACCGGCCGATCCCATGTGCAACCATCGCAGCCGATCGGCAGCATGCCACGCACCAGGCAATGCACGGGTGCCGAAGTCGTAGACGAACAGCACCTCCGCCCCACGAAGGGCGTCTGCGAGGCCGTTCTCCTCGGTATAGCGAACGGTCGCGCGCTGTGCGATACGAGTCATGTACTCGACGTCGGGCACACTGTCACTGTGCAGGACGGTGACAATAGGGCCCTGATTCACATTGACACAGTAAGATGAGATCGTATGATTGTCAACAATCCGATCGGGTTCGGAGGTCGTCCCAGCTGAATGCGAGAGGGGCCGCAGTGGATCTGAGCTTTCCCGACCTCGACGGGCCCGTTGCGCAGCGGGGCATCGGCATCATCGCCCCGTTCGATCTCGCACTCGAACGGGAGCTGTGGCGTTGGGCGCCCCTGGAGGTGAGCCTGCACCTGGCCCGCACGCCCTACGAGCCGGTCCCGGTATCGCTGGAGATGGCCGAGTTGGTGTCCGCGTCTGCGCACCTGACCGCGGCGACCCGTAATGTCTTGCACGTGGAACCCGAGGTGGTCGCGTACTTGTGTACCTCGGGCAGCTTCATCAAAGGCCTTGCACACGAACGGTCGTTGCGGGAGACCATCTGCAGCGCCGGAGCCCAAGACGCCGTCACCACCTCGGGCGCGCTGCTCGAGGCGATCCGACATCTGGGGCTCACCCGCATCTCGGTGCTCACTCCATACGACGAGATCCTCACCCACAAGTTGCACGACTTCCTCGCCGAGGCCGGATGTCAGGTCGTGCGCTCCGACCACCTCGGCCTGGGCGGCGGTATCTGGAAAGTCGGCTACCGCACCATAGCCGACCGTATCGTCGGCGCCGACGACCCCGCGGCCCAAGCCATCTTCGTCAGCTGTACCAACCTGCCCACCTACGACGTGATCGAGCCGTTGGAGAACGCGCTCGGCAAACCCGTACTCACTGCCAACCAACTCACCATGTGGGCCTGCCTCGGGCGGATGAAACTGCCGATGATGGGACCTGGCAAGTGGCTGCTCAACGTTTTCTGAAGGAATCGACGTTTCTGAAGGAAGAAGTATCACGCATGCGCGAACCGACCGTCGGCATCATCTATCCCGATCACGCGGCCGAAGACGACTACCCGCTCGCGGCGGCGGCGCTCGGTGTCCACCTGCCGGTGGCCCACATCTACGGCACCGATCTGCACGCCGTGCCGGAACTGCTCGACCTGGGTAGCCCGGACAAGCTGCGTGGCGGCGTCACACAGCTGGCCACTCACCGGCCCGACGCCGTCGTATGGGCCTGCACCTCGGGAAGTTTCGTCTACGGACCCACGGGGCTGCGCGAGCAGGCCCGTACTCTGGCGACCGCAGCGGGTGTACCGGCGACCAGCACCAGCCTCGCGTTCGCCGACGCGGTGCACACGCTCGGCCTCCACACCGTGGCAGTGGCCGCGAGTTATCCCGACGAGGTCGCCGAATTGTTCGTGGAGTTCCTCACCGATGCCGACATCGACGTCGTCTCCATGTCGAGCGCAGGGATCGACACCGCGGCGGAGGTCGGAACCCTGGCCCCACGCGATGTGGTCCACTTGGCCGTCGACAACGACCATCCCCGAGCACAGGCGCTGCTCGTTCCCGATACCGCCATGCACACCATGGGTGTGCTCACCGAGCTGGAGGCCACGCTGGGTAAACCGGTGCTGACGGCCAACCAGGTCTCCATTTGGGCCGGCCTACGCCTGGCGGGCGCCGCGCCGGTCGCCTCCGGGTTCGGCACCCTGTTCGCGGAAAGGCAGACCGATGCCGGTCGTTGATTTCGAGCCGGTCAACCGGCAATCGACTGCGGAGATGATCGCCGATCGGCTGCGCACGGCGATCATGCGCGGCACCGTTGCTCCCGGGTCACAATTGGGCGAGGCCGACCTGGCCGCGCAGTTCGCGGTCTCCCGCGGACCTGTGCGTGAGGCCATGCAACGCCTGGTATCCGAGGGCCTGCTACACAGCATCCCGCACCGCGGCATCTTCGTCATCGAACTGACCTTGGAGGACGTCGTCGATGTCTACCGAGCCAGAACAGCACTCGAAGGCGGCGCGCTCCAGCTGATTCTGGACGGACGTCGCGCTATCGCCTACAAAGCACTCGAGCCCAGTATCGAGGAGATGGTCGCGTGCGCGGAACGCGGGGATGCGGTCGGGGTTTCCGACGCCGACCAGGCTTTTCACGAGGCCTTGGTGGAGAGTGCGGCCAGCTCGCGACTGATGCGGGCAGCCCGGACCCTGCTGATCGAGACCCGCATGTGTCTGGGCGCCCTGCAGACCACCTACCCGGACCTCCGCGCCCAGGCCCGCGAACACGTCGACCTGCGTGATGCCATTGCCACCGACGACCCGACGGATGCATACGCTCGACTCGTCGAGCACATGGATGACGCCGTGCGCCGACTCGGCCAGCACATCGGCACCTGACCAGCAGTGCAGCCTACGGCCTGACACTCGACCGCTACCTGGTGGCGGGGCGCACCACCATGACCGACGCGGCCCGCCGACCACTTTCGCGCACCAACGCGATCGCCTGTCCGGCCGGATCGACAGCCGCGTATACGCCGGATATCCCGACCGGTTCGAGCCACCGGCCGTTACGCAGGTCCTCTGCTTGCGCATCATCGATATCGCGGCAGACGAAGGCGGTGCGCACTGCCCGATCCATGTCGAGGCTCAGCAACTGCCGCCCCGATTCCGCGGCGGAGGCCAACTCGTCCAGCGTGCGAGCCTCATCGAGAGTGAACGACCCGACCCGCGTGCGGCGCAACCCGGTCAAATGGCCGCCCACGGTCAATGCGGCGCCCAGGTCTCGAGCCAGAGCACGGACATAGGTGCCCGAGGAGCATTCGATCGACACGTCCAGATCCACGAAATCCCCCACATCGCGGCGGGCGAGGACGTCGAATCGCGACACGGTGACCGGCCGCGCCGGTAGCCGCACGTCTTCACCCGCGCGGTGACGCGCATAGGCGCGTTCGCCGTTCACCTTGATCGCGCTCACCGTGGCAGGTACCTGGTCGATGTCGCCGGTCGATTCGGCGATGCGCGCCGCGATGTCCGAGTCGGTCACGTGACCGGCGGGTGTGGTGGCGACCACTTCACCCTCGGCATCGTCGGTGCTCGTCGCCTGCCCGAGCCGAATGGTCGCCCGGTAGGCCTTACTGGTCGGAGCGAGCAGCCCGAGCAGCTTGGTCGCACGGTCCACACCGAGCACCAACACGCCGGTCGCCATCGGATCCAACGTTCCCGCGTGTCCGATCTTCTTCGTCCGCAATAGCCTCCGGCACCTCGAGACCACATCGTGGCTGGTCATACCACCTGCCTTATCGATGATGAGCAGCCCGCCCAGACCATCCATCAGATGTGCACGATCGTGGTGAGGATGTAGCCTTCTGCGATCGACCAGCGGCCGTCGAACGATTGCAGCGGCGCCCCGCCGTCGGTGGTCGAACCGGGTACCAACAATTCTGAATGGAAGCTGCCGTGGCCGGACTCGGCGGAGCGCTCCTCGATCTCGAAAGTGATGTGCGCGTCCTCGAAACCCAACCATCGCGTGGTCAGCGGAAACCATGCCTTGAAGGTGGCTTCCTTGGCACAGAACAGCAAACGATCCAGGTGCAATTCCGACCCCGTTGTCCGCAGCCACATGCGCTCCGCGGGCAGGCTGACCGAGTCCAGCACCCCGTCGGGCAATGTCTCGTGCGGCTCGGCGTCGATCCCGATGGAACGAAACCGCAGGGCATGGCCGAGTGCCGCGGCCCGGTAGCCGTCACAATGGGTCAGGCTGCCGACGATCCCACGCGGCCACACCGGAGCGCCTTGTTCGCCCTTGCCGATCGCGACCGGCGGCTCGCCGAGCTGCTCGAGCGCCAGCCGAGCACAGTGCCGAGCGCCGATGAAATCACGACGCCGCTTCTCGACCGACTTGGCGATGAGATGCTCCTCCGCCGGATACGGCTGCAGATCCTCCGGGTAGGCCAGCAGCTCGGCCGAGGCCACACCTGCGGGCAGAATGTTCTCGATCATCACCATAGAGCCTAGTCGAGCCACCCGGCCGGGATCTGTTCGCAAGCCCTTCACCGGCATTCACGAGTGCTACGCCGAACCGCGCCGCCGCTGGGCTCTGCTGCGCAAGGCCGCGGCGGCGGCCTCCATCTCCGGGGTCACCCGAAAATGACCGCCCCACCTGTTCAACGTGCCCGGCGGATACTGCGGTGTCGGCAGAATCTGGCGCAGCAGCCGTTCGGGCATGCCCCGGCGCTGCCATTCCCGCGGATATCCGAGCGACACTTCTTCGAAACGGACGCCGTCGTAATGCGTGGTTCGAGGGATGTGCAGGTGGCCGTACACCGAGCAGACGACGTTGTAGCGAATGTGCCAGTCGGCGGTCGAGTCCGTACCGCACCACAACGCGAATTCCGGGTAGAACAAGACGTCGGTCGGCTCGCGTACCAAGGGGAAATGGTTGACCAATACGAGCGGGGTGTCGGGCGCCAGCGCGTCGAGCTTGCGCTCGGTCGCCTGCACGCGGGCCCGGCACCACGCATCTCTGGACTGATAGGGCTCTGCCGAGAGTAGGAACTCATCGGTTGCCACCACATTGCGTTCCCTGGCGATCGCGAGCCCCTGCGCCTTGGTGGTAGCCCCGTCCGGCAGGAACGAATAGTCGTAGAGCAAGAACATCGGCACCACGGTCACCGGCCCGCCGTACTCTTCCGCGCCGGCACCCTCCCAGATCGGGAACGGATCCTCCGGGGTGAGCACGTCCAGATCACGGCACATCGCAACCAAGTAGTCGTAACGCGCGACCCCGGAAATCTGCACCGGATCCTTCGCCGTGGTCCACAGTTCGTGATTGCCCGGCACCCAGATCACCTTGGCGAACCGGCTGCGCAGCAGCTGCAATGCCCACCGGATGTCGTCGGTCTTCTCTCCCACGTCTCCGGCCACGATGAGCCAGTCCTCCGGTGAGTCCGCCGTGATCTGCTCGACCACCGGCCGATTCCCTTGGTGCCCGACGTGCACGTCGCTCACCGCCATCAACTTGGGTATCACCACACCTACCTTGGCATATCGATTCCCGGGCGTGTGCACCGGCCGCTACCGTCACATGTCGAGCGCCGTCAACAACGCGGCGACCATGTCGTCGGGGGTTCCATACCCGGTGTACCCAGCGGCGAAACGATGACCACCCCCACCCAACATCGTGGCCACCTCGGCCACGTCCACGCTGTCACCGGCGTGCAGCGCCACGTAGCGGGACCGAAGCGACACCGTCCACCGGTCCGGCGTCGTGCAGGACTGCTTGAATACGGCTGCAATGGCCGCTTCGGCGCTCGTGCGCACGATGTCGATGACGCTGTCCACTTCTTCCGACGACATTCCTTGGACCTCGTTGCAATACGCGAAGGCATACACCAACCCGACGCCGTCGTGCGCGCCCGGCACGAGCCGCGCCGTCGCCAGCACCCGAGACAGCATCGACAGCCATCCGAACGGGTGGCAGTCCATCAAGGTACGGGCGATCTCAGCACCATCGATCCCCGTCGCCAACAGTCTCTCGGCCAAGGCGTGCGTGCCCGGCCGCACCCAGCGGAACGAGCCGGTGTCGGTGACCAAACCGGCATACAAGCACTGCGCGACATCGCAATCGATCGGCACATCCCACTCGTCGAACAGCTGGGCCATCAGACTCGTGGTGGACTCCGCACCAGGATCGACGACATTGATCGATCCGAATCGAGTATTCGATCGGTGATGATCGATCACGATCGTGCTATTTGCGCCGGCCAGCCGGTCGGCGAGCGCTCCGAGCCGACCCGCGCTGCCACAATCGACCGCAACCAGAAGATCCACTTCGGTGCGCACGTCCGCCGGGGCCACTACATGCCCTGTCCCCGGCAGCGACCGCATCGACGCCGGCAGCTCGGCCGGTTCGGCGAACGATACCTGCACGGGGATCCCTCGCCGATGCAGGACCAGGGCCAGGGCCAGGCCACTTCCTATCGTGTCCGCATCGGGTTGGACATGGCACAGCACCGTCACCGAGCGCGCTGCTTGCAGCGCCGCCACGGCCGTGGCCAGACCTAGCGGTTCCCGCATCGTCCTCATCGACTATCGCAGGTCACTCGACGGAATCACGCTCTTTGTACGGGTCCACGTCCCCGGCATGCCGAGCGGTGGCGGCGACCCTGGCCACGGCACTATCCGCTGCCCGCGCCTTGGCCAGTAGTTCCTCCATCTGCCGCGCCGCATCGGGCACGGTGTCGAGCACGAACGCCAGCGTCGGAGTGAACTTCACCCCGGTTGCGGCACCCACCTTCGAACGCAGCACGCCTTTGGCCTTCTCCAGTCCCGCAGCCACGCCTTCGTAATCCGGTTCGGTATCGAGTGTCTCGCCCATCACCGTGTAGTACACCGTCGCCTCCCGGAGATCGCCGGTGACCTTGGCGTCGGTGACAGTCACGAAACGCAGCCGCGGATCCTTCACCTCATGTTCGATCGCGGTCGCCACGATCGAAGAAATCCGCTTCGCGAGTCGGCGTGCCCTGGCTTGATCCACCATGGCCGTTTCCTCCTCACTGGTAACTCTGTTCGATTGCGGCGAAAGCATGGCGGCTCCATGGCCGGGCTCGGACAACGGTGTCCATCCGCCGCCTCGGTCAATCCTCGGGTCCGAAAACCCGGCGACGCACCGCCAGCAACTCTAGTTCCGGGCGCGCTGCGACATGCCGCTCACATTTGTCGAGCACCTTGGTCAGATGATCCATGTCGGCACAGACCATGGCCACGCCCAGCAACGACCGGCGATACAGGTCGTGTTCCCCACCTTCGGTGGCACTGACCCCGAAACGCTGTAGCTCGGCCACGATCGGCCGAATCACCGAACGCTTCTGCTTCAGTGAATGCACATCGCCGAGCAGCACATCGAACTCCAGTGCACCCAGGTACACCTACACCCCTCGAATGGTTCGGACGAACGGTCCGGACATCACAATGCCCGGACCCCGTCTCGGACTATCAGTCGCGCGGCTTCTCACGCAGCTCGTACGCCTCGATGACGTCGCCTTCCTTGATGTCGGAATAGGAGACAGTCATACCACACTCGAAGCCTTCACGGACCTCGGTGACGTCGTCCTTTTCACGGCGCAACGAGGCGATCGTCATGGTCTCGGCAATCACCACGTTGTCGCGGAGCAAGCGCGCCTTCGCGTTGCGCTTGACCGAACCCGAGGTGACCATACATCCGGCGATATTGCCGACCTTCGACGAACGGAAGATCGCCCTGATCTCGGCACGACCCAGCTCGACCTCTTCGTAGATCGGCTTGAGCATGCCCTTGAGCGCCTTCTCGATCTCGTCGATGGCCTGGTAGATCACCGAGTAGTACCGGATGTCCACACCCTCGCGGCTGGCCAGCTCGGTGGCCTTGCCTTCGGCGCGAACGTTGAATCCGATGATGATCGCATTCGAGGCCGAAGCCAGGTTGACATTGGTCTCGGTGACGCCACCGACACCACGGTCGATGACACGCAACCGCACTTCGTCGTCCACCTCGATACCGAGCAGCGCTTCTTCGAGCGCCTCGACGGTACCGGAGTTGTCGCCCTTGAGGATCAGGTTCAGCTCGCTGGTTTCCTTCAGCGCGGCATCCAGATCTTCCAGGCTGATCCGCTTGCGGCTGCGGGCCGCCAGCGCATTGCGCTTGCGCGCATTGCGCCGGTCTGCGATCTGGCGTGCGATGCGATCCTCGTCGACCACGAGGAGGTTGTCTCCCGCGCCCGGCACCGACGTGAAGCCGATGACCTGTACCGGCCGCGACGGCAGCGCGCCATCGACATCCTCACCGTGCTCATCGACCATGCGACGCACACGACCGTAGGCATCACCGGCGACGATCGAATCGCCCACCCGCAGCGTGCCGCGCTGCACCAGGACCGTGGCGACCGGCCCTCGACCGCGGTCGAGGTGCGCTTCGATGGCCACACCTTGGGCATCCATGTCCGGGTTCGCCCGCAGATCGAGAGCGGCGTCCGCGGTGAGCAAGACCGCCTCGAGCAGCGCCTCGATATTGGTCCCCTGCTTGGCGGAGATGTCCACGAACATGGTGTCGCCACCATATTCCTCGGAGATCAAGCCGTACTCGGTGAGTTGCTGGCGAATCTTCTGCGGGTTGGCTCCCTCTTTGTCGATCTTGTTGACCGCCACCACGATCGGCACATCCGCAGCCTGCGCGTGGTTGATCGCCTCCACGGTCTGCGGCATGACGCCGTCGTCGGCAGCGACCACGAGGATTGCGATGTCGGTGGCCTTCGCACCGCGAGCACGCATGGCGGTGAACGCCTCGTGACCCGGAGTGTCGATGAAGGTGATCAGCCGGTCTTCCTCACCCAGGTGGGTGAGGACCTGGTATGCGCCGATGTGCTGTGTGATGCCGCCGGCCTCGCCCTCGCGGACATTGGCCTTGCGGATCGTGTCCAGCAGTCGGGTCTTGCCGTGGTCGACGTGACCCATGACGGTCACGACCGGCGGACGCTGCTCGAGATCTTCTTCGCCGCCCTCGTCCTCGCCGTAGGTCAGGTCGAACGACTCCAGCAGTTCGCGGTCCTCGTCCTCGGGACTGACCACGTGCACCACGTAGTTCATCTCGCCGCCGAGCAGCTCGAGCGTCTCGTCGTTCACCGACTGGGTCGCAGTGACCATCTCGCCGAGATTGAACAGCGCCTGGACCAACGCAGCCGGGTTGGCATCGATCTTCTCGGCGAAATCGGACAGCGATGCGCCCCGAGCGAGCCGAATGATCTCACCGTTTCCGCGTGGCAGCCGCACACCACCCACGGCTGGCGCCTGCATCGAGTCGTACTCTTGGCGCTTCTGCCGCTTCGACTTACGACCACGCCGCGGAGCCCCACCGGGACGACCGAACGCACCTGCTGCGCCGCCACGGCCACCGGGACCACCGGGACGACCGCCGCCACCGGGACGACCGCGGAAGCCCCCGGCCGTACCGGTCCCGGGCCCGCCGGCGCCGGAACCGCCGCCGCGATAGCCACCGCCACCACCGCCACCGGGACGACCCGTGCCGGCGCCACCGGGACGACCCGGGCGACCCGATCCCGGACCCGGGCGCGCTGCTCGCGACGGCATTGCACCAGGACTCGGACGGGGAGGCATCGAACCGGGGCTCGGACGGGGACCACCGGGACGCGGACCACCCTGACCCGATGCCGGACGGCCGCCCTGCGCCGAGCCGGGGCGAGGCCCACCCTGCGCGGGACCCGGGCGAGGGCCGCCCTGCGCGGGACCCGGGCGAGGCCCACCCTGCGCCGGACCCGGGCGAGGGCCGCCCTGCGCCGGACCCGGGCGAGGCCCACCCTGCGCCGGACCGGGACGCGGACCGGGTGTCGGCCGCTGCGCTGGACGCTCGGGAGCGGAGGAATACGGGTTGTTGCCTACGCGCGGAGTCTTCGGACCCGGGCGGGGACCAGGTGTGGCACCTGGGCGCGGCCCGCCAGGAGTCGGCCCGCCCGAGCGCTGCTGACTCGGACGGGGACCGCCTGGCGTCGGACGAGGACCCGCAGGAGCCGGCGCGGAACCGGTGTTCGCACCCGCCACCGAGTCACGTGCTGCGGGCTTCGACGCCGGAGCTGGTCCCGGACGGGCAGCAGAGCCCGGCTTCGCGACCGGGGAGTCGCCAGGACGCGGGGCGGGACGGCTCGAGTCGCGCGCAGCGGGCGCCGCCGGGCTGGGCGCGGCCGAGCCAGGTGTCGGAGCCGATGGGCGTGGGCCGGGCCGAGGACCCCCCGTAGGCTTCGTGCCCGAACGCACCGATGACGCGGGACCGGGGCGTGCTCCCGGCTTGACACCGTTCGACGGTGAAGATTTCGCCGCGAACGACTCACGCAACCGACGCGCGACGGGAGCTTCCACCGTCGATGACGCCGACTTCACGAACTCGCCCTGCTCCTTGAGCGTCGCGAGTAGTTCCTTGCTTGTGACACCGAGTTCTTTCGCCAACTCGTGCACGCGGGCCTTGCCTGCCACTGCTCTCCTCACTGAGAGGTCGAGCAGCTCCGCCGGTGAAGCGGCGGCCCACACGACCTCGGGTTATCTCCGATGGACGTTCATCGTTGGTACTTCACGGTGTGCTCATGAGTGCTCGTGCCTGTTCTCGAGGTATTGCTCCAGGGCCGAGATATCCAGATGTCCGGACACTCGTAGTGCTCTGCCGATTGCTCGGCGCCGCTCTGCCGTGCTCAGACAAGCCGAAAAGGGGTGCAACCACGCACCCCGTCCGGGAAGTCTGCGCCGCGGATCGGGAACGATCTCGACGACTCGGGAACCGTTTCCGGTCTCCGTGCCCCGAGCCACGATCCGCAACAGATCGACGGCCAGTTCACGCCTTCGACATCCGATGCACGTCCGTATCGGAGCGGCGTGGCGTGGGCGCGCCAGCTGCTGCTCGCTGCTACGGTCGGACACAGGATCCGAGGGCTCGTACTGAACCTTGGAACACTCTACCGCTGAATCGCTCCGATCGCCGAACCCCTCCCCTGCTGACGTTACCAACATGTCACTGCGCACCCTCTGCGGGCGGGCTCCGGTCAATTCCGGTGAGCCTCCGTGCGCATGGATCCCCCCAGGTCGGGAGCCGCGTCGCTGCGGATGTCGATGCGCCAACCAGTCAGTCGTGCAGCCAAACGCGCGTTCTGTCCTTCCTTCCCGATGGCCAACGACAGCTGGAAGTCCGGGACCACGACACGGGCTGCGTGCGCCTCTGCATCAACGATTGTGACCGAAACCACTTTCGACGGCGACAGGGCATTACCGACGAAGGTGGCCGGATCCGGGGCGTAGTCGATGATGTCGATCTTCTCGCCGGCCAACTCGCTCATCACGTTGCGTACTCGCTGACCCATCGGACCGATGCAGGCACCCTTGGCGTTGACGCCGGACACCGTGGAACGCACGGCGATCTTGGAGCGGTGCCCGGCCTCGCGTGCCACAGCGATGATCTCCACCGAGCCATCGGCGATCTCGGGCACCTCCAGAGCGAACAGTCGCCGTACCAGGTTCGGGTGGGTACGCGACAACGTGATCTGTGGGCCGCGGGCGCCGCGGGAAACGCCGACCACATAGCACTTGATCCGATCCCCGTGTTCATAGGTCTCGCCCGGCACCTGTTCTGCCGGCGGAATCAACCCCTCGGCGCCGTGGAGTTCACTGCCGATGCGCACCACGACCGTGCCGCGGGCGTTGGCTCGCGCGTCGCGCTGCACCACACCGCCGACGATGTCTCCTTCGTGCGTGGAGAACTCGCCGAAGGACTTCTCGTTCTCCGCGTCTCGCAGCCGCTGCAACACCACCTGCCGCGCCGTCGTCGCCGCGATCCGGCCGAATCCCTCAGGGGTGTCGTCCCACTCCGAGATCACATTGCCATCGGCGTCCAACTCGCGGGCCAACACCCGCACCACGCCGGTCTTCTGGTTGATTTCGATACGCGCGTTGGCTTGATGACCCTGGGTGTGGCGATACGCGGTGAGCAGCGCCGACTCGATCGCGGAGATCACCGTCTCGATCGAGATCCCTTTATCGGCGACGATCGCACGTAGGGCTTCGATTTCGATGTTCATTCCACGATCCCTTCGGTCGGCGAATCGGACGCTGTCGGTGATTCGGGTTGCGCATTCGGTATTCCTCGCAGCACGCCGCTGTCCGCGGAGGGCAGCACGCCGCTGTCCGCGGAGGGCAGCACGCCGCTGTCCGCGGAGGTCTCGACCACGACGTCGTCTTCCCTGCCGGGGACCGGTCGCCCGGCCACGACTCCACCGGCGAGCTCGAGCTCTCGCGCTCCGGGCGGGGAGAATTCCGCCTGCACGACAGCGCTGGTGATATCGGCCAGCGGGATGGTCACCCGACGCGGGTTTCGTTTGCCGCCCAGGACCAGCGTCACCGCATCGGCGGCCAGGGCACCGATCCTGGCCTCGAAAGTCGTCGGCCCTTCGGGCGGCCGCACCCCGTCGCGCAGCACGATCCGCGCCTTGCGTCCCTGCGCCCGGCGCCAGTGCCGGTCGGCGATCAGCGGACGCTCGATTCCCGGGGTGGAAACTTCCAGCAGATAGGCCGTCTCACCGAAATCCCCGGCATCGTCCAGCGCAGCCGAAAGCTCGGTACTGAGCGCGGCGATGGAATCGAGATCGGAGGTGTCGCTGTCCACGGTCACCTGCACCCGCGCCTGCGCCTCACGGCGCCCCACCGCTGAAATCTCGACACCTTCGAGATCGAATCCTCGGCGTGCGACGAGACCAGCAACGAGCTGGCTCACCCTCTCCTCGGTCGGCATCGGCATATGGGCGGCTCCTGGTTCAGTTGTGACGCGGCGGGGATTTCTCTACCGAAGGTCTAGCGTAACGCGCCACGAGAGTGTAATGGTCCAGCGGTCGAACAGTTCGCGCGCCACAACGAACGCTTCGTCCGCTGGCGTAGGGATCTGGCACGATGGTGCCCGTGCCCCTCCGCCTTTCCCCCGCTTCGGATGCTCAGCGCACATCCGGCATCACGCCACATGCCGCGCGCACAGCGCGTACGAGTTCCGATCGGCACAGGCCCGTGGTAGACAGGCGCAGCGCTCTCCGACTTGCCGGCAGTGGTGCGGTCGGCGTGCTCACCCTGGCCGCCCTCGCCGGCTGCGCCGAAGGCGACACGGTCCACGAGCCCGATCCCCTTGCCGCACAGGAGGCGCTGGCTCGCGCCGATGCCGCCGCGGCGACCGCAGCCATCGCGGTCGAGCCGGCGCGGCACAGCGCGTTGAGCACGGTCGCAGCCGAGCGAACTGCGCACGCAGATGCGTTGCGCGCCGAGACCGTGCGCGTCATCGGTGTCTATGCCGACGGCACCACACCAACACACCTCACCAGCGAATCGGACCCGACGACCGTGCCCCCGAGCGACGCCGGTGCACGGAGTATCGAATCGTTGCGCACCCAGCTGATGGCGTCTGGGCAGTCGGCAGCGGAGCTGGCTCGGACCCTGTCCGGATATCGGGCCGGTCTACTCGCCTCGATCGGCGCCGCCTGCGCCGCCCAGGTAGAGGTGTTGTTGCCATGACCGAGGCCGAACGCCAGGCGTTGGAGAACGCACTGATCGCCGAGCACGGCGCGATATTCGCCTACGGGGTAGTCGCCGCCTACGCTGCGCCGGGGCGCGCTGCATTGGTCGCCGAGCACACCGCCGCGCATCGCGCCCGACGTGATGCCACGGCCGACACACTCGCCGAGAGTGGCACGACGCCGCACCCCGACGCCGCGTATCTGGCGCCGTTCCCGGTCACCGACCCGGTCTCGGCCGCTCGGTTGGCAACCGCCGTGGAGTCCGACACCGCCGTCGCTTGGCGAGCGGTGGTCGAGCGAAGCTCGTCGGAGACCATCCGGGGCTCGGGCATCGACGCGCTCACCGATGCCGCGGTGCGGCTGGCGACGTGGCAATCGATCCTCGGCACGAATCCGACTACCGTCGCCTTTCCTGGCTCGTCCTGACGGGTACGGCGCGCCTGGGAGGCGTAGCTTGTCGTGTCGAGCCCGACACGACAAGCACGACACGACAAGCACGACACGACGAGTCCGACACAGCCACGAGCGGCGCGTCACACCCGCACAGCGGGCTGTGCCTGCGCAAGAATCGCGCCCCCCATCCAGCGGCGTAGATACCGCCGCAGGTCGTCGTCGCTTCGCGGCGGATTGCCAGGGGACACGAAGAAAGACTGCATGGTTCGCAGCAAGTACTCGACGAGTTCGCGTAACGACGCTTCGCCGTATCCGTAACTGTCCCAATCGACATCGAAGCGTCTGATCATCGTCGCCCCGAACAGCTGCGCTTCGTCCGAAACGAGTCCGTCGGGATGGGCGTTCGAATACGAGCCGGAAAGCAGAATGCCGAGATGGGGAGTACGGCGCACGTCGGCAAGTGTGTACACCACACCCTCGGTCAATGCGTCGACCGGGTCCTCGATACCGCGCACGTGCTGGGCCAAGCGATCGAGGAAGCTGTCCACCGACGCGATCGCGGCGGCCTTCATCAATGTCTCCGCACTCGGGAAATACCGATAGACCGTTTGGCGAATGACGCCCAGCGATTCCGCCACGTCGGCGATGCTGATCGCCGCTCCCGTCCGCCCGATCAAATCGACTGCGGCGGCGACGATGCGCTGAGCGGCCTCGTCGTCACTACTCGGCGGGCTTCCGCCCCACCCGCGCCTTCCTGCCACAGTCCGCTTCCTCGGCTCGACGTTGTCTGCGCCTGCAAAACCTCCGAACGGCCGGCTCGTCGACGTCTTCATCGGCCGGCCGACCGTATCACGCTCCCGTACGGCTCCCATGACTGCGGACCCCTTCCGCATTCACGAATTCAATCATACATTCCATCCATCAGTTGTATGATTTGTCTGATATCGGGCTTCGCCGAATCCGAACGTCCGCAACAGCCGAATGATCGTCGACAACGAGGTGTGACCACATGACCGAACTCCATGTCCGAAAGATGCGATTCGGCTTCGCGGACTACGACGTGCCCTATCTATGGAACGAGGAGAATCCGGCGTTCTCGTCCATGGCCAACGCGGTGTCCTTCCTGGCAATCGGCTTCGAGAAGATGGTCGTGAACATGGTTCGGGAGGCGATACCGCTGATCTCGGACCCGGAGGTGGTCGAGGAAGCCGACGCCTTCATGCGCCAGGAGGGACAACACTCCACGGCCCACCGCCAGCATGTCAGCGGCCTGATCAAGCGATACCCGGGGTTGCAGGAGACACTCGACAACGTGATCGCGCAGTTCGATCACCTGACGAGCACCACTCCCGTCGACTATCGACTCGCCTACACCGCCGATCTGGAGGCAACCTTCACGCCGGTGTTCAAATTGATGCTGGACAACGACGCGTCACTCTTCCGCCCCGGAGATGATCGCGTTGCCTCCTTGTTCATCTGGCATTTCGTCGAAGAAGTCGAACACCGAAGCTCCGCACTCATCATCTTCCAATCCGCGATCGGCAGCGACCTGTACCGAATGCGTATGGCGCCCTCGATCTTTCGGCATGTGATGCGGGTCATTCGGGTGGCGTGCGAAGGCTTCAACGAGCACGTTCCTCTGGCAGACCGCAGGATCGACGCTTTGGCGATGTTTGCGTCGTATCGCTACATGCAGCGGCTACGCACCTGGTTGCCAATGCTGCGGGCGCACGACCACGGCCCGATGGCGCGCGCATTCGACCATCTGCCGCTGCGCGAGCAACTCGTCGCCTTGACCGGAATAGTCCGCAGTCAGCTACCGAACCACAACCCGGGCCACGAAAAATTGCCCGCACTGGCCAGCGAGTGGTTCGAACGCCATGCAGCCGGATATGACGTCACGCGGTGGTACACAGCGGCCAAGGAGTCGAATCGATGACCGATCGTTGCGCATCCACCTTCGACCGGCTCTCGACCGAGCTCGGCTTCTCCTGTGAAGAGGCCGGAGGACTCGTCGAGATACGAAACCCAGCGGCGCTGGAGAACTGGACCCTGCCCGTCCTGGAATTCACGATCGTCATCGGAGCGGTCCTCGCGCTCGTCTACGCGATCGTGCGCCTACGCCGGCACGGAGATCCCACCAACCTCGTGCTCTGGTTCGGCGCGAGTGCCTACTTGTTCGTCATCGAGCCCCCGTTGTACTTCCCCGCGGCGTTCGGCATCGACGCGCACGTGGACACCATGTTCGTGCACAATGTCTTCACCGTGGAGTTCTTGTGGGGCCGACTCCCGCTCTATATCGTCGCGTTCTACCCGTTCATGGCGACCATCGCCTTCGAAATAGTTAGAATGCTGGGAATATTCCGTCGATACGGGGTCGTGTTGGGCGCTGCTTGCGTAGGTTTCGTCCACCACGCGTTCTATGAGATCTTCGATCACCTCGGCCCGCAATTGCGCTGGTGGGCATGGTCGACCGATCACCCGATCAACCAGCCGATGTTCGATTCGGTACCGCTGCCGAGCGTGGTCGTCTTCGCTGCGTTGTGGCCCATGTCTCTGGCGTTGTGCGTCCAATTCTTCGTCGGACGCCATGTCGATGCAGGGCGAACGTTCTCCGGATTGCAACTGGTATGGCGGACCGCGGTCATCGGCGTGCTCGCTTCGCTGGGCACCGCGATACTGCCGCTTCCGGCAACGGTATTCGGGATGGGGTCCACCACCGTGCGCGGCGTACTCTACGCCGCCGAACTGGTCGTCGTCTCCGTTGTCGCTGTGGCGATACTGTCGCGTCAGTGGCTGCGGCTACGACGCGACGACCACGCAGAGCAACCGCGCTACACCAACAGGTTCGTCCAAGTCTACGGCGCGGTGTACCTGGGCGTGATGGCGCTGCTATGGGTGACCGCGTTGCCGGACTTCTTCGATGCCACAGCGGGTTCGACACCGCAGGGCACTCCCGTCGGCAACCTCTGGTACACCGTGGCGTGCTTCGCCGTGGCGATACTCTGTCTGCTCGCCACGCTGAGCAAGCAGACAGAGGACACCAGCGTTTCTCTCGACCAGCGCAGGCGACGCTGGCTCGGCAGCCAAGACAACCGATATGCCGCGGCGGGGTCCGGCGGCGGCTACAGCTACGGTGGCGGCCACAGCGACGGTGGCGACGGTGGCGGTCACAGCGGCGGTGGCGACGGTGGCGGCCACAGCGGCGGTGGCGGCGACGGCGGGGGTGGCGGCGGAGGTTGATTCCGGCGCCTCCCGAGTCGAGGTACGGGCGAAAGGCGGACTCCTACAGTCGCATCTCGTAGGCGCCGTTGTAGGAGGCCACTTCCGCCCACACGCGGTCGAAGCGCTGACGGTCGTCCACCGGCCGTCGCAGTGCGGATACCGCCCAGCCTTGCTGGTCCGCGGTAGCCGATGGCTTGCCGTACAACGTGGTGGCGTGCAGGTTGAAATCGCGGATCTGGAAGTCGAAGATCTGGTCGACCGATGCATCGTCCAGATCGGTGAGCGCAGCCTGCTCCAGAATCAATTGGCCATAGACCACCAGAGAGAACAGATGGCCGATGGTCAGCATGAAGTCCAGATCCTTCTGCTGGTCGGCGTCGGGCGCTGCGGTCGTCAATAACGAACGCAGCGCCTGCGCCTGCTCGAAGAACCGTCCTACATTGGGGATGTGGGCATGCTCGGCGTAGCTGGCGGTCCAGTCGGCGAACTGCACCTTGCCCGCGCCGCGCGCCGGGCCCTGCCGCCAGAAGAATGCGTCGTCGGACGCATCCTGCCGAGTCCCGATCTCCGGGTAGTCCTTCGGATTGAACAGATAGTTCGGCATGAACTTCAGGATCTGACCGACGTTCACGTGTACCGTGCCCTCCAGTCGAGGCAAGGTGTCGATCATTCGCCGTACCTCGGCGAAATAGGTGTTCTTCTCGAACCCTTTGGCGGCCAGGACATCCAGTAGCAACGTCATGACCGTCTCGCCCTCGGAGGTCACCTTGGATTTGGTCATCGGGTTGAACAGCAAATAGCGCCGGTCGTCCAGGCTTGCGCTGCGGAAATAGTCGATGGCACGGTCGCTGAACAACTTCATCGCGAGAATACGCGTGTAGGCGTCGACGAAATTGGTGCGCACGTGCGGAAACTCGGTGACCGCGTGACCGTAGAGAACGCGATTGTCGGCATGTGTGATCGCCTCGTAGAAGGCGTGCTCGACCATGCCGATGCCGCCGTGGCAGAGATTGAACTTGCCGACGTTGACCGTGTTCAGCGCTGCCGAGAACGCCTCCGGGCCGGTGTGCAGGATGTCCTCGGCGCGAACCGGATAGTTGTCCAGCCGGAAGGTGCTGACGTACATCTGCTCGTGCACGACATTGCCCAGCAGGCGGTAGTTCTCGTGACGCGAGTCAGCGACGAACCACACATAGGCGTCCGCGCCGTCGAGATCGGCACGTCGGGAGAACACCGACACCATACTGGCGACATTGCCGTTTCCGATGTAGTACTTCTCGCCGTTGGCGCGGAACAGAATACCGGCCTCGGCATCAGCGCTTCCGGGTTCGGTCGGGGTGAGCACCAGATCGGTGTTGTAGATGTCGGCGCCATGCGTCTGTTCGGACAGACCGAATGCCATCACCTCACCAGCGGACAGATCCGTCGCGGCACGCTTCTTGGCGTCCTCGTTGTCGCTCTGCCAGATCGGGCCGAGACCGAGAATCGTCACCTGCTCGGCATACCAATACGCCAAGCCATAGAACCCGAAAATCTCGGACAAGGCCGCGTTGCGGGCGGCGTCCCAGCGCCGATCGGGGTCGCCCTCGGCATAGGCCGCGGGAGTGAGGAACGTAGCGAACAGCTTCTCTTTCTTCACGAAGTCGAGGAAGTCGGCCGTCCACACCGCATCTGCATCGTCTGCGAGCAGTCGCTGCTTACCCCGACTTTCGAACCATTCGATCGTGGCGCGCAGCAACCGGCGCGTCTCGGCGTCGAACTGGTGCGGGTCGTAGCCGGCGGGGTTGAACAGGCGCGCGGGGGTGCTTGTCATGGTGGTTAACTTACCAGCGGGTAGCCGCCGCGTGGACGGGGCGCGTCGATCTCGCAGCAGCGAACGTGGATTCTGTTCACGACAGCGTCGGACCTGTACGGCAACTCCATGCACTGCACCGGTATGCCGACGCCGATCGCCGGTCGTGACGCACTACCGTAGTGGCCCATGCTGGTGTTGTTGCCTCCGTCCGAACGGAAATCCGACGGCGGCGCCGGGGCGCCCCTCGCTCTGGACTCGCTGGCGATGCCCCAGCTCGGCGCAGTTCGTGAGCAACTGCTCGACGAGCTGATCCGGCTTGCCGCCGACCCGGACCGCGCCCGCGTGGCGCTGAAGTTGGGCGCCGGGGCGCATGCCGAGATCGTCCGCAACGCGGCCCTGCGTACCTCCCCCACCCGCCCGGCGCTGGATCGCTACTGCGGTGTGCTCTACGACGCACTGGATGCGCCCTCGTTCACCACTGGGCAACGGGCCAAGGCGCACGCTCGGTTGGCCATCGGCTCGGCCTTGTTCGGCGCCGTCCGCGCGGGTGACTCGATTCCCGCCTATCGGCTGTCGGGCAACACCGTCCTGCCCAGCGTGGGCTCGCTGTCGGCACTGTGGCGCAAGGACCTGACCGCCGCACTACACGCCGAGACAGCCGGCGATCTCGTGGTCGACCTGCGCTCCGGAATCTATCGGCAACTCGGCCGACTACCCGATGCGGTGACGGTGAACGTGCTCACCGAAGCCCCGGACGGCGCACGCACAGTGCTGAGTCACTTCAACAAGCGCTACAAGGGCTTGCTGGCTCGCTCGCTCGTGCTCACGAGGGCCGAGCCCGTCGACGTGCGTGGTGTCGCCCGGGTGGCGAGCAGAGCTGGGCTGCGCGCCGAGATCGTTTCACCCACAGAACTGGCGATCATCGTCTGAACGTCTACGGTTCCCATAGGCCTGTTCGGGACGCCGCGGCTCATGTTTGTTGGGCCTCTTCTTGCGCATGCTGTGCCTTCGCCAACTGCTCTGGCGTGAAACGCAATGTCAGTGCGACCAGTCCGGCCGCGACTGCGAGCATGGCGCACATGAACAGCACCAGGGTGTAGCCGCTGCTGAGCGCTGCGATCTCTTCTGGTGTCATATCTGCGACCGGTCCGGTTCTGCCGCCGAGCGAGAGTGTGCGCGAGGCGGCGACCGGCGCGAGCAGACCGATGACGATCGGTGCCGCGAGGTTCATGAACATTTGCCCGACCGCGGCCAGCGGGCCGATATCGTTCGGCGGCACTCCGACGAGGACGCACAATGGGGCGAGCACCATCGCCACGCCGACTCCGATGCCGATGCCGATCAGCAGCGGCAACAGTGTCGTGACATAGCCGACGCCATGGTCGAGCGTGGAACCGAACAACAGCCCCACGCCGAGGATGGCGGCTGCGGCCGCAAGTAGCCACCGTGGCGCGACGAACAGCGCTGATTTGGATGCCAGCGCACCGCCGACGCCGATGCCGATGGTGAACGGGATGGCCGCCAGCCCAGCCTGCAGAGGTCCGTACCCCACGACGTTCTGCATGAACTGCGCCACGAAGAATGTCATCGCCCCGAGCATGCCTCCGGCCAAGAAGATCAGCAGGAACGTGGCGACGCGATCACGGCTGTCGAACAGCGACCACGGCAGCAGCGGATCCTTCTCCCGGCCCTCCACCACCACGAACACGGCCAACAGCACGACACCAGCGATCAACGCACCCACGATGGCGGGGTGGCCCCACCCCAACTCCGGCCCTTCGGTCGCGCCGAACACGATGGCGGTGCACGCGATGGTGCCGAGTATCGCACCCGGCACGTCCAGCGCGGCACGATGGTGTTCGGTATCGGCGAGCTCGCGTACCGCGCCGAGAATGATCAACAATCCGATCGGGACATTGATCAGGAAGATCCACCGCCACGACAACTGGGTCAACGCGCCGCCGACCACCAAACCACCGACCGAGCCGACACCGACCATTGAACCGACGATTGCGATCGCTTGATTGCGCGCCTTCCCGGGCGCGAATGTCGTAGCCACCAGCGCGAACGCGGTCGGCGCGGCGACGGCCGCGCCCGCGCCCTGGACGGCGCGAGCCGCGAGCAGCATGGCTTCGTTCTGCGCGAGCCCACACACCAACGACGCCAGGGTGAACAACGCCACGCCAGCAATCAGCATGCGCTTACGCCCCCAGGTGTCGCCCAGGCGCCCGCCAAGCAGCATCAATCCAGCAAAGGTAAGCCCATAGGAGGTCACCGTCCAGGTGCTTCCCGCGCTGGACAGGCCCATCTCGGCTTGCAGCCGCGGCAGCGCGAAGATCACCACGGTGCCATCGAGCACCACCATGAGCTGCAATCCGCTCAGAACCAGAATGGCGAGCCCAAAGGCCCGCTGCGTCACGGGATACTGCATCGTCGCAGCGGGATCGGATAGCACGGTGAGTCACTGTAGCCGAAACATCGATCAACCCTACTATTCGAAATAGGTCCGCTGATCAGGGATGATCCACCATGCACCAGCCGAAACCGCAGGTGCGTCGCAGCGTCGCAGCCGATGATCTCGAGGTTCTGCCGCTCCAATTCAGCGCCAGCCGGGCCCGCGAGTCGACTCGACGTGTGGGTGCGCTGTCCCGCCGAGTGGGCAGAGGTCAATGAGCGTCGAGCGGGGACGTGATGGCAAATCCGGCAGTGGGGCCGATCACCACGATGGCGGGTGGGCGGATGCCTTCCGCGCGTACGCGCGCGGCGATGGTGCCCAGGTCGGCTCGCAACACGCGCTGCGTGCGCCGGGTGCCCTCCTGAACAACGGTGGCAGGCGTTTCGGCCGAGCGTCCACCGGCCAGCAATGCAGAGGCGAACTGCTCGATCCGTTCCACTGCCATCATCAGCACCACCGTGCCGCGCAGCCGGGCCAGGGCTGGCCAGTCCACCAGGGAATCCGGGTGATCCGGTGGAACATGCCCGCTCACGACCACGAACTCGTGCGTGACACCACGGTGGGTCACCGGTATCCCCGCTGCGGCAGGCACCGCAATGGGGCTGGCCACCCCGGGCACCACCGTCACCGGGACGCCGGCGGCGACGCATGCCTCGACTTCCTCGTAGCCGCGGCCGAACACGTAGGGGTCGCCACCTTTGAGCCGCACGACGAACTTGCCTGCCCGCACGCCGTCGATCAGGACGGTGTTGATCGCCTCCTGCGCCATCGCTCGCCCGTATGGAATCTTCGCGGCGTCGACCACGTCGACCTCGGGACCGAGTTCGGCGAGCAATTCCGGTGGCGCGAGTCGATCGGCGACGACCAGTTGGGCCCGGGCCAGCAACCGCCGTCCGCGCACAGTGATCAGATCGGGATCGCCCGGTCCGCCGCCGACCAGCGCGACGCCCGGCGTGATCGGCGTGGAATCGTCGGTGACCACGCCGGATTGCAGCGCTTCGAGCAGTGCGGTACGCACCGCTGCCGAGCGTCGGTGCTGCCCGCTGGCCAATACCCCGAGCGTCAGTGTGTCGTACCGCGCGGTGGCCGGAGTCACGGCGGTGCCCAGCCGCGCCGTGTCGGCCCGCACGCAAAAGATCCGCCGCCGGGTCGCTTCGGACACCACTGCTGCATTGGTCTCGGGTTCGTTGGTGCAGGCGATCGCGTACCAGGCGCCGTCGAGGTCACCGTCGACATAGTCACGCAGTGCGACGGTGAGTTGCCCCGCCGCTGCCATTGCCTCGACGGCGGGCGTGACCGCACGACTGACCACCTGCACGTCGGCGCCGGAGGCGATCAGCAGGCCCAACCTACGCTGCGCGACGGTGCCCCCACCGACCACGACGACACGCCGCCCGTGCAGATCGAGCCCGACGAGGTAGTTCGGGTCGCCGGTCGGCTGGTCTTGCGCTACGTCTGACGTGTTCGGCACAAGGAGCGAGCCTACGGCCTGGATTCCCGACACCGGCAACCGACTGGGAACGCTCGATACCACGCCGACGGTGAGTGCACGCGCCGGCGGCCGATCAGCGGTCGGTCGCGGTGACCGGCGATTCCCGGACGACGGCCGCGGCGATCACCACGGCGTGGATCGTGGTCTTGCCGATCACCAGACTGCCACGGCCGGCCAGCAGCGCTGCCGCTTCGGCGACACTCGCTGTGCCGAGTGCAGCGGCCGTGCGCGCGGAGGGATTCGGTACCGGCACGCGCGCCAGTTCGTGCGCCGGATAGGAGACGATCGGCACGCCCCACGACGCGGCAACAGCCCGAAGCCCGGAGTCGTCGGCACGCCGGTCGATGGTCGCCAGGCAGGCGACACGCTGCCGACCCACCACCGCGCGCACCGCCGCCCGAATCGTATCTTCGTCGGTTCCCCGACGAATGCCGATTCCGACGGCCAGCTCACGTCGGGACACGCGCCCGGCCGTAGGCAGCGGCAGCGGCGACGAAGCGGCGGATCGCAGCTGGAGTCGCAGCCGGATGGGTGTGCAGGTAGGACGCATGCACAGCGCCAACCGCTACACCCTCACCGACCCGCTGCCCGTCGCTACCTCGCCACCCCCATGCAGCGGGCGCCGACGGCGCCGAGACCAGATGCGTGCGATGGAATTCGTGCCCACGCACCCGCTCGCCGGCCTTCCACAGAACAGAATCCTCGAGCGCCACGGCATCGCGATAGCCCAGAACCAGCCGAGATCCGAACTCTGCGTCGGCGTCGACCACCCCAGCAAGGGAGTGTCCCTCGACCGATCGGGTGAGATACAACAGCCCGGCGCATTCTGCGTGCACCGGCATTCCTCGCCGCGCCGCCTGCGCCACCGTACGCAAGAGCCCACGGTTGGCTGCCAACTGTGCTGCATGCTCCTCGGGGAAGCCACCGGGCAGTACCAAGCCTGCCGTATGGGTCGGCAGCGGATCGTGCAGCGGGTCGAATACCACGACGTGCGCTCCGACCGCCGCCAACATCTCTCGATGTTCGGTATACCCGAAGGTGAATGCTGCGCCGCCCGCCATGGCGATCACCGGCCGCGGACCGTCGACGCCGTCGTCGGTGACCCGAACGCTCCCGGCTGGACGCTCGGAACTCTCGGCACGATCGGGGTCGAGCACGGCCGCGGCGGGATCCCATGCCGGCCCGGTGACCGGTGACCGCGCCAATGCCACGACCGCGTGCAGGTCGACATGGGCGGCAACGAGATCTGTCATCGCCGTGACTGCCGCCACGGCGGCAGGGCCGTGTTCCACGGCGGGGATCAGGCCCAGATGGCGAGATGGCACTTCCAACCCCGCCAGGCGCGGCAGTGATCCGAGCACCGGTAGTCCGACGCGCTCACACGCCGCGCGCAATACCTCGTCGTGTCGTTCGCTACCGACCCGGTTGAGGATCACACCAGCCAGCCGGACACCGCTGTCGAAAGTGGCGAATCCGTGTAGCAGGGCCGCCACACTCTGACTGTGGCCGCGAGCATCCACAACCAGGATCACCGGGGCGCCCAGCAACTTTGCTACGTGCGCCGTCGACCCTTCTGCCGCCGGATCGGTGTGCTGCTCGCCGATCCGGCCGTCGAACAGCCCCATCACTCCCTCGACCACCGCCAGGTCGCAGCCGCGGGCGCCGTGCCGATACAGCGGTGCGACCAGCTGCGTACCCACCAGGACGGGGTCCAGATTGCGCCCAGGACGTCCAGCCGCGACACCGTGATAGCCGGGATCGATGTAGTCGGGGCCCACTTTGAACGGCGCCACTCGATGCCCCGCTCGCTGCAGCGCACCGATCAAGCCGGTGGCGACCGTGGTCTTTCCGCTGCCCGACGCGGGGGCGGCGATCACCACGGCCGCGCTCACGGTCGAGCCCTGCCCGACACCGCAGCGCGACATCGCGCAAGCCGGCTGCACAGGCCGTCACCAACATCTACCATTCGATGCCCCGCTGCCCCTTGCGCCCAGCGTCCATGGGGTGCTTGACCTTGGTCATCTCGGTCACCATGTCGGCAGCGTCGATCAGCG
This sequence comes from Nocardia sp. CNY236, assembly GCF_000482385.1. GTDB lineage: Bacteria > Actinomycetota > Actinomycetes > Mycobacteriales > Mycobacteriaceae > Nocardia. The sequence goes on along the minus strand of NZ_AXVD01000003.1, from coordinate 237,815 downwards.
GCTGGGGAGCGCGACGGCCGGTGATCACGACATGCTGCCGACCCGGGCGGTCCTGGAGGGTGGCGACGACCTCCGCGACATCCACCCACCCCCACTCGAGTGGATAGGTGAACTCGTCGAGGATGTAGAAGTGGTGCCGTTGCTCGTTCAAGCGGCGAACGATCTCACGCCAGCCGGCGCGCGCCGCGGCGGCGTGATCCTGCTCGGTTCCCGATTTACGAGCCCACGACCAGCCCTCGCCCATCTTGTGCCACTCGACCGGACCCCCCGCCCCGGTTTGCTCGTGCAGCGCACCCAGGGCACGAAACGCCGCTTCCTCGCCCACCTTCCATTTGGCACTTTTCACGAACTGAAAGACTGCGACGTCGAAGCCCTGATTCCAGGCCCGCAACCCCATCCCGAACGCGGCTGTCGATTTTCCCTTACCCGGGCCGGTGTGTATCGCCAGCACCGGCTGATGACGGCGCTGGCGGGTGGTCAGCCCGTCGTCGGGCACCGCCGCCGGAATCCCCTTGGGCATCCAGTCTCCTCATTCCGTGTCACTCGCCCGCCCCAGCACCCGGTCGGTCGGCACCGCCGAAAGCCACCTGCGCACGCGGGCACCTCTACGCGCGTCTGTCGAGCGACGCCGCTGCGAGGCCTCAGGCTGCTCTGACCGGCCGCTCTCGCCCAGCACCGGAGTGCTTCCGGACGACATCCGCGACCGAATCTCCGGTCAATTCTTCCAATCTCAGATACCCGCCGCGGAGGTGGCGGGCCAACTCGGCGGCGAGCCCGAGGCGAACCATGCCGCGTTCACAATCGACCACGATCGCAGCGATCTCCTCGCGCGCCACCAGTGCGGCGGCCGTCCGCGCACGGGACACCGGGTCGGCGCCGCCAGTGGCGCGACCGTCGGTGAGCAGGATCAGAATCGGTCTGCGGCGCGGGTCCCGAATCCGCTCGCGCCGCACCACCTCACGCGCACGCAGGAGCCCAGCTGCCAGCGGTGTCTTTCCGCCGGTGCGCATCCTGGACAACCGGCGCACCGCGATCTCGACCGACGAAGTCGGCGGCAAAACCAGTTCGGCCTGCTCGCCACGCACGCTGACGACGGCAACCTTGTCGCGTCGCTGGTAGGCATCCCGCAGCACGGTCACGACCGCACCGGTTACGGCCGACAGCCGGTCGCGCGCGGCCATCGAGCCCGATGCGTCGACCACGAAGACGACCAGATTGCCCTCCCTCCCTTCGCGATACGCGCCGCGCAGGTCGGTGGCAGCCAAGCGCAACGGTCCCTGCTCTCGTCCGCGCAGCCGCTGATGTGGCGCCGCGGCAACTACTGTGCCGAGCACATGCAGCCCGGTGGCGTCCGCACTCGAACGCACGATCCGCCCGTGACGCGATTCGGCGCGAGAACGTCGCCCTGGGGCGCCCTCACCGACACCGGGAACCTCCCAACGCGGTGGCGCCATTCCCGAAGCCGGGGCGGCACTGCGCTGTTCGCCGGCTGCACCACCGCTGGGCCCATCCGGTGGGGAAGGATCATCGGGACCACCATCGGGATCGTGGTCACCGGTGTCGGATCCGTCCTCGGGCGGGGCGCTTTCCGCCGGCGGCGGTGATTGTCGAGTATCGCGTGCGTGTTCGTCCGCGGCACGCATCGCCTCGTCGAGCTGTTGCTCGCTGACACCTGGTTCATCGAATGGATCCCGCCGTCGACGGTGCGGCAGTGCCAACTCTGCCGCCACGCGCACATCATCCGCGGTGACCTCCGTGCCGCCACGCCATGCGGCGTGCGCGGTCGCGGTCCGGGCGATCACCAGATCTGCGCGCATTCCATCGACCTCGAACGCCGCGCACAGTGCAGCGATCCGGCACAGTTGCACGTCGTCGAGCACCACGCGGTCGATTCGGTCGCGGGCGGCCCGAATGTTCTGCGCCACTGCTCGGTCGGCATCGACATACCGTGTCGCGAACGCGGCGGGATCGGCCTCGTAGTCCAACCTGCGACGCACCACCGCCATTCGTACGTCGACCTCGCGCGAGGCCGCCACGTCCACGGTCAGCCCGAACCGGTCGAGTAGTTGCGGGCGCAGCTCGCCTTCCTCTGGATTCATGGTGCCGACCAGCACGAAACGTGCTGGATGCGAGTGTGAGACACCGTCTCGTTCGATATGGACGCGGCCCATGGCAGCAGCATCGAGCAGCACGTCCACCAGATGGTCGTGCAGCAGGTTCACCTCGTCCACGTAGAGCACACCATGGTGCGCGGCAGCAAGTAGACCCGGACGGAAGGCCTGCTCTCCATCACGCAGAACCCGCTCCAGGTCCAGCGAGCCGACCACTCGGTCCTCGGTCGCGCCCACCGGTAGCTCCACCAACCGAGCGGGCCGCAGCCCGGTGGTGTCCGTCACCGGTGGCAACAAGTGCGCCAACGCACGCACAGCGGTCGACTTGGCGGTGCCTTTCTCACCACGCACCAACACACCGCCGATTCCCGGATGCACCGCGCAGAGAATCAAGGCCAGCTGCAATTGTTGCTGCCCCACAACCGCCGAAAAGGGGAATCCGACCGGAGCGTCCGAACTGGTCCGCGGTGGGTGCGAGCGATCGGACTCCGACGTCTCGACTGTCGGCTCAGCAGTCTCGACAGAGGGTTGAGCAGTCTCGACCGAGGGTAGAGCCGGCTCGACAGTGGGCTGGGCAGAGGACAGGGGCACGTTCCAACTCTAGGCATGCCCGGCCGTGCGGCCGACACCAGCACCCCGCGATTCGTCACCGCGGCACCGAACTCGTCGCGTCACGGCTTCGCTGCGGGCCCGCCGCACATCGGCGACGATCTCAGGCTCCACCTTTGCGCATCGGCACATGGATGATGCCATCTGCGTCGAACTCCGGACCATCGACCTTGAACCCGTGTTTGCTGTACAAATCGACCAGGTAGGTCTGCGCGTTCAGCCGTACCGTGCCCGAACCGACCTCTGCCAATGCCGCCTGGAGCAACCTCGTCGTATAACCGTGTCCTCGCGCCGGCACCGCGGTGCACAGCCGCCCGATGCGGAAACTCTTCACACCGCCGCGGTGTTCCTCACACAGCCGCAACGTGGCGATGACCTCACCTTCGTCATCGAGCCAGAAGTGTCGAGTCTCGGGAAGCAGGTCACTGCCGTCGAGCTCTGGATAGGCACACTTCTGCTCCACGACAAAGACTTCGACGCGAAGCTTCAACAGCTGATAGAGCGTGGCAGTGTCGAGATCCTGCGCCCATGACCGTTTGAGGGCAACCGTTGACATCATCGCGTCTTGCTACCACACCTAGGGGTTCGTCGCGACCCGGCCCTGTGACTGCGTGTTGCCACCGCTGTCGAGATTCAACGCCTTGGACGTCCAGTCCCACACTTCGCGAAACAGCCTCGGATCGTCCGACAGACGCACATCCAAGGAGGGAACCATGGCCCGCAACTGGGGCTTCCACAGATCGTACTCTCGCGGGAAGCACCGCTGGAGTACGTCGAGCATGGCCGTGACACAGGTCGACGCGCCCGGCGAAGCACCGAGGAGTCCCGCGATGCTGCCGTCCTGCGCGGCGATCACCGCGGTGCCGAACTCGAGCACGCCGCCGGCACCTTTGCGGCGGATGACCTGCACGCGCTGCCCCGCGGTGATCAGTTCCCAATCCCGCGCCTCGGCGCGCGGGACGAATTCCGACAAGGTCGCCACCTTGCCCGCTCCGGACTCCAGCAGCTCACCGACCAGATACTTGGCCAGCCCCAACTCGGTGACGCCCACTCCGAGCAGCGACAGGATGTTGTCGGGGCGGACCGACTTGAACAGATCGGAGTTCTTACCGTCCTTGAGGAACTTCGGCGTCCATCCCGCATACGGACCGAACAACAGTCCTGGTCGCCCTGCGATGACGCGAGTATCCAAGTGCGGCACCGACATCGGCGGCGCTCCGACCGCAGCCTTGCCGTACACCTTGGCTTGGTGCCGTTCGATCAGCGCGGGATCGACACACCGCAGGAATTGGCCACTGATCGGAAAGCCGCCGAATCCCTTGGCCTCGCCGATGTTCGCTTTCTGCAGCAATGGAAGTGCACCGCCGCCCGCACCGACGAAGACGAATGCCGCCACCAGTCTGCGCGTGCGACGGGTGCGGAGATTGCGTACCGTGACCAGCCAGGAACCGTCGGATTGCTGGGACAGGTCCTGCACCTCGTGACCGAAGGCCAAATCCGCCCCGCTCGCACCGAGATGAGCGAGCAGTTGCCGGGTGAGCGCGCCGAAATCGACATCGGTGCCGCCATCGGTCCAGTTCAACGCGACCGGATCGGAGAAGTCGCGGCCGCGGGCCATCACCGGCAAGCGTCGAGCGAACTCATCGGGATCATCGATGAATTCCATGCCTTCGAACAATGGATGCGCAGCCAGCGCCTCGTACCGTGCGCGCAGGTACCGCACATTGTCGGCACCGTGGACAAAGCTGACATGCGGTATCGGGTTGATGAAGCTGGACGGATCGCCGAGGATGCCGTTCTCTACGCCATAGGACCAGAACTGGCGGGAGATCTGGAAGCGCTCGTTGATGTCGACGGCCTTGCCGATGTCCACCGATCCGTCGGGATTCTGGGGGCTGTAATTGAGCTCGCACAGGGCGGAATGTCCGGTGCCCGCGTTGTTCCACGGGTCGCTACTCTCTCCCGCGGCGGCGTCGAGCCGCTCGAACAGGGAGATCGACCAGTCCGGCTGCAGCTGCCGCAGCAGCGCGCCGAGAGTGGCACTCATGATGCCGGCACCGATGAGTACTACATCGGTCTTTTCAATCAGGGCAGCGTTCGGCACAGGTAGATCGACTTCCTTGTCCTTCTGCGCAGGCCCACCGGGCGGAGGGACCTGCCTGGGCACGATATCGGGTTGCGACTCGGGTCCAGTGGTGACCGGCCCCGAACAGCGCGGCGGAGTCAGGTTACCCGCCGTTCACCTAGGCCCAATTGTGCACCTCGCTGCGTCGGCTGTGCGCAACCAACCCATCCAATGTGCGAAATGCGACAGAGACCATCGTCACTTCGATAGCAGAAAAGGGGCACGAGCTCCCGGCAGACGGGTGCTGTCGTCCGGATCCGACGTCCCATAAGTTGGATGTGTGACACACCAACAGTCGCCTGCCGAGCCGGTCGGAACGTCTCCGAATGGTGCGGGCTGGCTTCCCGATGCCCTAGGTCCGCACTACCAGCAACGAACCCTGCCGCTGGGTCCCGATCCCGACGGAGAAGGCGATGCGGTTGCCACGTTGGTGCGCTACGTGCCCTCGGGCGACGTCGAACACACCGCAGGCGCGGTGCTCTACACGCACGGATTCACCGACTACTTCTTCCAAGAACACCTTGCCGAGTACTACGCGGCCCGCGGTTTCCAGTTCTATGCGCTCGACCTGCGGAAATGCGGTCGGTCACTCTTGCCGGGCCACACCCCGCACTTTGTGACCGATCTCGCTTTCTACGACCAAGAGCTGACCGAGGCGCTGCGGATCGTCCGCGCCGAGACCGGGGCGCCGGTGGTGCTCACCGCCCATTCCACCGGCGGCCTGATCGTTGCGCTGTGGCTGGACCGATTGAATCGTCGCCATGGCACAGCTGCGGCGGGGATCACAGGTTTGGTGCTCAACAGCCCATGGTTCGACCTGCAGGGGCCGTCGTATGTCCGAACCGTCGGAACATCGCTCATCAAGGCGGTAGGGCGTTTTCGGAAGCTGTCGAGCGTACCCGGCAGCAACACGATCAGCACCTACGGAGACAGTCTGCACCGATCGGCATCGGGCGAATGGGACTACAACCTGGATTGGAAGCCGTTGCGCAGTTTCCCGGTGCGGCTGGGTTGGCTGCGCGCCATCCGCCATGGGCACGCCCGACTACACAAGGGGTTGGATATCGGGGTGCCGTCGTTGATACTGCGTTCTCGCACCACCAAATTCGCCCGGAAGTACAGTCCTGCCGTGGATGTCGCCGACGCCGTCCTCGATGTCGGACAGATCCAACGCTGGTCGGGTTGCTTGGGCGACCGGACGAACATCGTGCCGATCGAAGGCGCCAAGCACGACGTGTTCTTGTCCGGCCCACAGCCGTTGGCTCGAGCGTTCGCCGAAGTGGACAGCTGGCTGACCTGGCTCGCGGGCTATCGTGCCGCGGCGAACGCTCGACTACCAGAGGCTGGTTCGTAGCACGATCTCGGTGGCCAGCTCGTGCTCGGCTTCGGTCGCCACATCGGCGACATCGACCTCGACCACCCGGAATTCGCCATAGACGAACCGGGCGGAGCCCTCGGCCACCGAGCGCGGCAGATTCTTGGTGGCCAGCACCGTGGTCGGCACCTCCACCGGGCCGGTCGACGCATCCAGGACCGAGCCGTCCACACCGGGGGCGGCCGGGTGGCCACGGTCGGCGACGACCAAACTCTGGAACCTGCCGAACCCACGCGCGCACGCCTGCCAGGCCAGTTCGGCGCCCGCCCCCCGTCCGGCGAGGTTCACCCATGACAGTCCGAGTTCATCCAGTATCGCGGTCACGTCGGCAGGGCCGAGGCCCGTGATCGATTCCATGGCGAACGTTCCTAGATCCGAAGTGTGCAGCCGAGCGCACACCGGGTCGTAGACATCCGCCGAATCATCCGATGCGGGAAGAAGAAACACGCTGTGCGGTGACCGCGGTCCGTCGATCCGAACGGTCCACGCCCGGTCACCCATCGCGATCCGCCGAGGATTCATACCGAGTCACGCTACACGGACTACGGGACACGAGCGCTGGCCACGATCCCCCGCACACGACGGTCGTCGATGTGCCCAGGGTGAGCCGTCGGTCCATGTGCTCAGGGTGAACCGTCGGTCCATGTGCTCAGGGTGAGCCGTCGATCCATGTGCTCAGGGTGAGCAATAGCGTCGGTGACCAGAGTCGGCAGGTCCGTGGCTTTCCCTGTCGTCAGCAAACGCTCGATCGCCGGGACGTCGAGGTGGTCTTCTATCAGGTCGGCCAACAGATCCAGCTGCGCGGCACGCACCCGCGCGACCGACACGTCCTCGGCGACGACGAATCCGGACCGGCCAGCAGCCGCGGCGACCGCACGCAGCCAGCTTCGACGCAAGTCGTCGGATTCCAGCAATCCGTGCAGGTGGGTGCCCCATATCGAACCGCGAACACTCCCCTCCGGCGCACCGTCGATGGTCATCCAGGCCGGGTCGCCGCGTCGGGTTACGCGACCGTGGTGGATCTCGTAGCCGCTCACGGCGATCCCCTCGGCGTACCCCACACTGCGCCGCAACACCTTGGACTCGGCGAACTCGGTGGTCATGTCGAGCACCCCGAGCCCGCCCACCGCGCCTTCGCCGGACTCGACATGGTCGACGATCCGGGTGCCGAGCATCTGGTAGCCGCCACAGATCCCCAGGATCGGCCCCCCGGCCGCAGCACGCGACCGGAGCGCGGCGGCGATTCCCGTGCGATGCAACCACCGCAGATCCGACACCGTTGCCTTGCTGCCGGGCACCACGACCAAATCAGCGCCCACCAGCCGGGAGGGGTCGCTCACCCAGCGCACGGCAACGCCCGGCTCACAGGCCAATGCCTCGATATCGGTGGAATTGGATACCCGTGGCAGCCGAATCGCCGCAACGGTCAGCCACTCGGCGCCCACCGGTGGTTGCGGCCGACCGACCGGCGCGTCGGCGAGAGTACCCAGCGAATCCTCGGCGTCGATCCAGAGATCCTCGGCGTAGGGCAGGACGCCGAGGACCGGACGGCCGGTGAGTTCGGTGAGCCGGTCCAGGCCGGGCTGCAACAATTCGACCGCGCCACGAAACTTGTTCACCACGAAACCCGAGATCGATGCCTGGTCTGCCGGCGACAGGATGGCAAGGGTGCCGAACAGGTGCGCCAACACACCGCCACGGTCGATGTCGCCGACCAATATCACCGGCAGGCGAGCGGCGTGCGCCAGACCCATGTTCGCCAGGTCGGTGGCTCGCAAATTGATCTCGGCAGGCGATCCGGCGCCCTCACAGATCACCACATCGAAGTCGGCGCGCAAGGCGTCGAGCTCGGCCGCCACGACAGCACGCAACTCGTGTCGGTGGTGAAGGTAGTCTTCGGCACCCACGGTGCCGACGGCCCTCCCCTGTACCACCAACTGAGAACGTCGGTCGCTTCCCGGCTTGAGCAAGACAGGATTGAACCGGACGCTCGGCTCCAGACCGCACGCTCGTGCCTGCAGGGCTTGCGCCCGGCCGATCTCCCCGCCATCGAGCGTGACCACGGAGTTGTTGGACATGTTCTGCGCCTTGAATGGCGCAACACGCACGCCGCGCCGAGTCAGCATGCGGCAGATTCCGGCCACTACGACGCTTTTGCCTGCGTCGGAGGTAGTGCCCGCGACCAGCAACGAGCCCCTCATCACACGGCGCCTGCACCGGCCGCGGACGCGTCCCCGTGGCGGGTCACGGCAGAGTCAGAATCTCGGCCCCCGACTCGGTGACGACCAGAGTGTGTTCGAACTGTGCGGTCCACTTGCGATCCTTGGTCACGACGGTCCAGCCGTCGTCCCAGATCTCGTAATCGATACCGCCGAGGTTGATCATCGGCTCGATGGTGAAGGTCATGCCCGGTTCGATGACCGTCTCCACCTGCGGCTGGTCGTAGTGCAAGACGACCAGGCCACTGTGAAACGTGGGACCGACACCGTGGCCGGTGAAGTCGCGGACCACACCGTAGCCGAACCGATTCGCGAACGATTCGATCACCCGGCCGATCACGTTGAGGGCACGACCTGGGCGGACCGCCTTGATGGCCCGCATGGTGGCTTCCTCGGTCCGCTGGACCAGCAGCCGCACCTGCTCGTCGACGTCGCCGGCGAGAAAGGTCTTGTTGGTATCTCCATGCACGCCGTGGTGGTATGCGGTGACATCGACATTGACGATGTCACCGTCCTCGATCACCGTGGAATCCGGGATGCCGTGGCAGATCACTTCGTTCAGCGACGTGCAGCAGGACTTCGGGAATCCCTTGTAACCCAGAGTCGATGGGTACGCGCCGTGATCGCACAGGTAGTCGTGCACGATGCGGTCCAGATCATCGGTCGTGACACCGGGCGCAACCGCTTTGCCCGCTTCTTCCAACGCCTGCGCAGCGATCGCGCCGGCGACCCGCATCCTCTCGATGGTCTCCGCACTCTGTACCCACGGTTCGTGCCCCTCGTCCGCAGTCTTCTTCCACGCGTATTCCGGGCGCTCGATAGCGCGCGGAACGTCACGGGTGGGCGACAGAACGCCGGGAACGAGGGGCTTGCGGGTACGGACGGACATAGCGAACAGCGTAATCGGACCAGTTGATCGACGCCGACAGTCCGCCGCAGGATCGGCCAACGCTCGGTCGCCGAACGCTGGCCGATGAAGCGCGGCTCGGGCCGCGCGCCCCGTCGATGCGACGACGATCACCGTCGACATGGTGACCCGCGGGGCCGAACCATTGGGGCTCGGGCCGCGGAATGGCATGACCACCGCGGCCGGATCACCGCCTCGAGGAGGTTATTGTTCTGGTAGACGGCGACGGCCGCCGACCACGTCGGTCACCAGGTCGGTGTAACCGTCGACGAGTTCGGCCAACTGATACCAATGTTTATGGGTATTGTCGCTGCGCGCGCCTTCGGCGTGAATGATGTGATTCGCACACACCCAACTACGCGCCATCCGGTCCACCACCGCACCGAGACTTTCGGTATGCAGTGACGTCCCGCTGCGATGCTGTGGCATCTCTTGAGCGACCCAGTCGTTGATATCGTCGACAAGCTCTGCACGCCGATGGTCGATTTCGGTGATCATGGTGGCATCCCATACCCGCGCGCGATGCTGGTGCACCATGGCAAGTGCATGCGCCGACCGCAGAAGTTCCCGGTCTTGGTAACGACGCCCCTGGAATGCACACAACAATTGCGATGCCGTCGGCAGCTCACCGACTGTCGGCGCGGTCACCGCGCAGCCTCCGGTCCGCCCGGCACCCATGTTCTTTGTACCAACATAATTGGCTCTCGATTCGATAATCCCGGTCATCGGATTGGTTGTCGCAACAAGGCTAACGGGAACATGCACGCCCTGATGGCAGAATGCAAAATTGCGTCCGCATTTCATCTGTCAAGGGCTCCGGATTCCGGATTATCCAGAGCGCGTCGGCCGCAACCGATTCCGACTCCCCCGAGTTGCCGACCTACCGACGTTCGCATAGCGCGAATTCGGTACCACCGCCTCGTACTCACCGTCACCAGTTACCCGCGGAAGCGAGCACGCCCAATTCGAGTGAACACTCGAACACGCACCACTGAACCACACGGCCACAGCGGTGTGATTCATTTCATAGCGCATTGGATTCGGGCGTATCGGCCATCGCCGGCGACAGGAAACCAGCCCGGCACCAACCAGGCATAAACTAGGTGTTCGTTTGCAGAACCGTAGACATCCGACCCAGCGACATCCGACCCAGAGCTGCCATCCGACACAGAGCTGCCATCCGACACAGAGCAATTACCATGACCAGTTGGGATCCCTTCGCTACACAGCACGATCGACCTTCAGGAATCGAGCAGGAACTGGAGGGCGAGGGATTCGACGACCCCGAGATAGTCGGCAAGGGCGGGTTCGGGGTGGTCTATCGATGTCGCCAACGCTCACTGAATCGCAGTGTGGCGGTCAAGGTGCTCACGGCGCGGTTCGATCTCGAAGTGGAGAACATTGAACGATTCGTGCGCGAACAACAGGCGATGGGCGCGTTGTCCGGACATCCGAACATTGTCCCGATCCTGCAGGTAGGCACCACCCGCGGCGGATCCCCTTACCTGGTCATGCCCTATCACTCTCATGGTTCCCTGGACCACCGCATCCGCCGAGATGGTGTGCTTCCAGCGCCTGAAGCGATCGATGTCGCCATCAAGCTGGCCGGCGCCCTCGAGACCGCGCACCGCACCGGAATACTCCATCGGGATATCAAACCGGGAAACGTTCTGTTCACCGACTACGGTGAGCCGCAGCTCGCGGACTTCGGGATCGCCCGGATCGAAGGGGGTTTCGAAACCACGACCGGCGTGGTCACCGGCTCGCCCGCATTCACCGCACCCGAAGTCCTGCACTCCGGTATTCCGTCTGTGGCCTCCGACGTCTACGGGCTCGGTGCGACCCTGTTCGCCATGATCACCGGGCATGCAGCGTACGAACGTCGATCCGGCGAGCAGATCGTCGCGCAGTTCCTGCGGATCTCCGCCGACCCGCTTCCCGATCTGCGACCCGACGGCATCCCCAACGACATCTGCGCTGTCATCGAAGCCGGCATGTCACGCAGCCCCGCGGACCGCCCGCCCTCGGCCGCGGCGTTCGGGGAATTGCTACGGAATATCCAACGCCACAACGGCGTGTCGATCGCGAACATGACCCTCCCCTCCGACAATCAGCCGGCTGCCGACGAGCCCGGCCCTCGCACCTTCGGCACCACTCCGCATTCCCCTTCGCTCCGCTACGGGACGCCACGCAGCCTGGACACGAAGTTTCGTCCCGCCGTCCCCACCCGCCGCCTGGTCCAGCGCGACCGGCTGATCGGGGCACTGCAAACCGAGCCGCGTCCGCAGCTTGCGGTCATCCATGCCCCTGCCGGGTTCGGCAAGAGCACCTTGGCGGCCCAGTGGACCCGGCAGCTGGCCGAAACCGAGGGCGTTCTGGTGGTGTGGATGAACGCCGACCGCGACGACAACAACGTCGTGTGGCTACTCACACACCTGGTCGAAGCATTCAACCGCGCCGACCCGACGTTGGCGCCCGAGCTCACCCCGATGCTCGAAGAGGGCGACAGCGACGCGCGCGAAACGCTCACCACACTGGTCGACTCCGTTCTTGCTCGTGGGCAACGATTCGCCTTGGTCATCGATGATTGGGATCGCGTCATCGATCCCCCCGCGGTCTCTGCCCTGAACTTCCTGGTGGACCAGAGCTGCCCTGATCTGCAGATCATCCTGACCGGACGCTCCCTGGGAGGCTTGCCGCTGGGCACGATGCGGGTCCAGCATGATCTGGTCGAAATAGACTCCACCGCCCTACGTTTCGACGACGACGAGGCTCGTGCGTTTCTCGCCGGACACAGCGGCGTGAGGTTGGACGACGAGGACAGCGCCCGGTTGCGCGACTGCACCGAAGGCTGGGCGGCCGCGTTGCAGCTTGCATCGTTGTCGCTACGCGAACATCCCGACCCGACAACCCTGATCCGACATCTGTCCGGACGCCATCACACCATCACCGAGTATCTGGCCGAAAACGTACTCGATACCGTGGAGCCCGATGTGCTCGAGCTCATGCTCGAAACCTCACTGCCCGAACAGATCTCCGGCAACCTCGCCACCGCGCTGACCGGTATTCCGCAGGGACAGACCTTGCTGGAGAATCTCGAACGACGCAATCTGTTCCTGCACCGGACCGACGACGGCGGCGAATGGTTCCGCTACCACCATCTGTTCGCCGACTTCCTGCGGCAACGCCTCGAACGTGATCGGCCCGAGCAGGTAGTCGAACTCCACCGCGCGGCGGCGGCCTGGTTCGCCGACCACGGAATGCTCAGCGAAGCCATCGATCACGCGTTGGCCTGCGGCGACCGCGAGTACGCAGTCGACATCATCGAGGCGAAGGCACGCGATCTCGTGCAAGACGCCCAGCTGGCGACACTGCTGGGGCTGGTCGGCAAGCTCCCCCCCGAGGACACCGGCGCACGTCCGCTCTTGCAGATCGAAGTCGCATGGTCGAACGTTCTGCTGCGGCGCCCCTCCGAACTACACGCCGCGCTGCGCCTGGTCCGTGCGGCAATCAGCACATCCCCGGACGCCGACTCCGATCTCGCTGTCGAGGCCGACCTCATCGAATGTGTGGAGGGGGCGTTCGCCGACCACGTCGACGGTGTGGACGCCGTGGTCGATGAATGTATGGCCCGCGCAGACACGCTCGTACCGTGGACGCTGTGCACGGCCGCGAATCTCGGCGCGTTTTCCGCGGTCTACCGATTCGACTACCACGCCGCGTGTGAATGGCATGATTGGGCAGCCCAGTACCACCCCGAGACCCACAACACGTTCATTTTGATGTACAGCGAATGCCTGGTCGGCATGGCTGCACGCGAACAGCTCGATGTCCCCGCAGCCGAGCGCAGCTTCCGAACCGCGGTGGAGATCGCCACGCGCTCGTCCGGGCCGAAGTCCTATGCTGCACGCTTGGCGGGTGTCATGCTCGGTGAGTTGCTCTACGACCGGGACCACCTCGCCGCAGCGGAGCGACTGTTGGACGACGCGGGCCCGGTCGGCACCGAAGGCGGTCCGGTCGAATTTCTGATGGCCACCTACGCCACCGGGGCTCGGATCAAGGCCCTGCGCGGTGATCTGCCTGCCGCCGCGCGCCGCTTGGAGGAGGGCGCCGAAGCCGCGCAGGCCATGAAGCTACCGCGCCTGGCGGCCCGGATCGCCAACGAGCAGATTCGGCTCGGGTTGCGTCCTACCTACTACACCACCGAACCACCGGTCGGAGACAGCGGCATCGCCATGGTGACCGCGGAGCTGTGCGCGGATTCCGCGATTCGGACACTGTTGCGGTCCGACTCCGACGACGCCTATTCCGCTGCCTGCGTCCGCGCCCGGCACTTACGCGATTCCATCGATGCTGCTGGACGCCCACGCGCCGCGGTACACGCACAACTGCTGGTCACGACCTGCTTGGCGGCGGCAGGGCAGACCGACGCCGCGAAGGGTGCTCTGGTACCGGTGATCAGCACGTGTGCCGACACCGGGCTCGTTCGTCCGCTGCTGGATGACAGTCCATGGATCGGTCCGCTTCTGCGTGAGCTCGAGGACGACCAACGACAGGGACGGTGGCACGCCGAATGGCCGATCGTCCCAGTGACATTCCTACACCTACTGGCCAATTGCGAGTGAGTGCCGCTGCGGCCGCCGCGCGATCGGCTCAGTGCTCCGATGTCGCGGGATCGCTATGTACGGTCAACAACAGATGATCGAATCGTGTTCGTTGCGCGGCCGGAATGCCACCCGTCCGGGCAATCGCGGCAACCAACCGCTGGGCCACGGTGCGCAACTTGATGTTGGTTTCCTGTGAACGCCACTGCAAGACCCGGAATGCCTGCTCGGCGGTGATGCCATAGACGACCATGAGCACACCTTTGGCCTGTTCGATCACCGCCCGTGATTCGACGAGTTCCGGCACAGTGCCATCGAGGATCTCGCGCCGGTTCTCGGCCAAGGTGTCGGAAACGTCGATGACATATCCGCTCGCACCGATCACCAGGTCCTCCTCGTCGAGTATCCGGTCGGCGACGACGATGACATGGTGTATTCGTCCCGAGGTGTCGATCACACGATGACGTGCACAAAACGGCTCGCCCGCGTGTAGGGCGGCAGCCGCGACGTGCGCGACCAACTCTCGATCGTCCGGGTGCTTGTGGGCCAGGAGCAACTCGGTGCTGGGCTGCGCGCTTCCCGCGGAGTAACCGTAGATCGCGGCGACCTCATCCGACCATTCCCAGCGTTGGGTAGCGAACCAGAACCGGAAGGTACCGACGGTCTGTGGCGTACCCGCGACGATACTGTCGACCGCAGACGCGCTCAACAGCGCGAGGTGATCCATCCTCGTCACGCGGCAATTATCCATCGCAGGAGTCCGGAGCCACTCCGGAACACGATCCGAGATCAAACTGTGGCAAATCAGTAGCATTGAATTCTTCAACCAGATCTTCCTGGCCCGAATACCCAAAATCGGCACGGTTGCCAGCTATTCAGCAATAAATTAGCAATAGTCTGACCATCTGCGACCGACCATGCTGATCGCCGCAATGGGCGACGGCCGGACGCGCCGGCATCCGCAAACGCCGACACCCGACCACAACCTGGGGCAACCACTGGAGGAACTATGTGCGGCATCGTGGGGATGGTCTCGCCGACTACCGACGTGGGCAGGGCCACTGCGAGGCAACTGGCAGTCCTGGAATATCGCGGCTACGACTCGTGGGGACTGACGACCCTCGGTGACTGCGCGCTGACGGTGATCAAGGACGTCGGGTCCATCGGCCGAGCCATCGCAGCCGGGGGAATCGATCGAATTCCGCCGGCTTCGCTGGCGCTCGGCCATACCAGATGGGCTACTCACGGCGGCGTCACTCGGACCAACGCCCACCCCCACCTGTCCTACGACGGCCGGGTAGCGATCGCACACAACGGCGTCATCGAAAACCATGCTCAGCTGCGCCGCGAACTGGAAGCCGACGGGATCACCCTGACCTCCGGCACCGACTCCGAAGTCGCCGCCCATCTCATCGCCCGCCATCTCGGCAACGGCTCGGACATGGTCACCGCCATCGCAGCCACCGTAGGTCGACTCGCCGGGGAATACGCACTCGCAATCGTCGCAACCTGCGACCCGACCACTGTATGGGGTGCAAAACACAAAAGCCCCTTGCTGGCCGCCCACAATGGCGAGCGTGGTGTACTGGCGTCGGATCACATGGCCCTCGATGGCACCGACGCGGCGCTCGTTCTGGAGGACGGTGACATCGTCGCCCTACGCTCCGACGGCGCTCAGGTGCACACCCGCAGCCACAACGGACGCCCGCGTAGCGCGGTTCGCGCCTACACACCGATCGACCATGGGTACACCCGCGCCGAGAAGGGTGATCATCCGCACTGGATGATCAAGGAGATTCACGAAACTCCAGATGCGGCGACCACCGCACTCGAACTACCCGCCGACCGCCTCGACACCGTCCTCCCGAGTGATCGACTGGTCACCTTGCTCGGCGCGGGTAGCGCGTACTACGTGTCGGCGATGGGCTCGTATCTGCTGGCTTCTCTGGCGGGTGTGCAATCGGTCGCGGTGCCCGCCGACGAAGCCGACTATCTGATGCGGCTGCACACCGGTGACCCGGTGATCGCCATTTCGCAGTCCGGAGAAACATTCGACACCCTCGAGGCCTGCCGGTCGGCGGTGGCAGCCGGAGCGATTGTGACCTCGATCTGCAACGTCCCGAACTCCACACAGGAACGTCTCGCAACTCACCTGGTGCAACAAGGATCCGGCCCGGAGGTCTGTGTGCTGTCGACCAAGAGCATCGTCTCCCAGGTTGTGCTCTTGGCCCGACTCGCCCTCGAAACAGGCCGCACCAATGGCACGCTGTCGGACGCCGACTATCATCGACACGCCGAGTCGCTGACCCGCCTGCCACACACATTGCGCCGATTCATCGACACCACCGGCGCCGCTGTGCGCTCCCTGGCCGCGACCTACCGTCACGTGAACGACTGGTTCTTCCTCGGCCGCGGCATCCTGTTCCCCACCGCATGCGAAAGCGCCTTGAAGTTCAAAGAAGTCAACTACCACCACGCCGAGGGTATGGCCGCGGGCATGGTCAAACACGGCACGATTTCGCTGATCGACGAGAACTTCCATACCGTCGCACTGCTCCCGTCCGCACACGCCGCGCCGCGTCGCTACGGCGCGACCCTGGCCGCAGTCAGCGAGATCGCCGCTCGCGGAGGGCCGGTCATCGGAATCGGCCCTACCGACACCGAACCCGACGATCTGGCGAACTTTGTGGAATACCTCCCGCTTCCTTGCCACCACGACGATATTGCCGACCCGGTGCTGCACCTGGTCACCGGTCAGATGCTCGCGTACTACTGCGCTGTCTTTCTCGGCCGCGAGATCGACCAGCCACGCTCACTCGCCAAATCGGTTACCGTGCGGTGAGCCCGACGTCGATCCCCACCGGATCGAGGCCGATCGTGCACCGTTCGAACAACACTGACCATAACGCAGATCACTGGAGGTATTCTCGGATACTGCGCCCACAAATCTCGTGAATGCACTGTACGTGGGCCGTATGCCACCGAAGGGGTTGTTCTGATGGCAGGCAAACGCACCGTCCTGACCGTCCGATTGCGGCGCCTCGCGGCGCTGCTGCAAGAAATGCGCGAAAGCGCCCAGCTCAGTAAGGAAGACGTCAGCGCGCAGACCGGAATCAATGTCACCACGCTGTACCGGATCGAGACCGCGCAAGCTCGTCCGCAGCGTCGCACCCTCACCACGATGCTGGACTTGTACGGCATCGACGACGACCAGCGTGACGACGCGTTGGAACTGCTGTCGGATGCGTTGAAGCCCGGCATGTCTCGCGCCTACGAAGGCAGCGTGTCGGAGGTATACGCCGCCTTCATCAATTTCGAGGCCGAGGCGCTGTCGGCGCGCCACTACCAAACCTCGATCATCCCAGGGCTTTTGCAAACCTATGAGTATGCCACCGCGGTCATCGACACCTCGATGCCCAAGCTCGAAGCGGCCGTCATGGAGAGCAGGGCGAAAGCCAGGATGGATCGCGCCGCCAACCTGTCCAAAGAAGATCCGCTCGAGCTATGGGTGATCATGGACGAGGCGGCGATCCGACGTGCTATCGGTGGCCCCTCGGTGATGCGTGGCCAACTCGAACGCCTGTTGCAAGAAACCAAGCGTAAGAATGTGATTCTGCAGATCCTGCCGTTCGACGCAGGCGCGCACCCCGGCATGGCGGGCCAATTCACCTTGCTGGACTTCCCCGATCCAGCGGATCCCGAACTGGTGTACGTCGAAGGCATTGCTGGTGACGAACTGATCGAGGGGCACACCGAAATTCGACGGTTCGGCGTCATCTTCGACCAACTGCGTGCGATGGCACTGAGTCCGCGCGATTCGGCGGGCATGATCGTGGACGCCATGCAGCGGATGGACTGACGGCGGCCACTCTCTCGGCGGGGGTTCCGCTGATGACCATGGGCTGCGATGTGGGTAAGGTGGGCTCCGATGGCCAGCATGGAAGTCCGTTTCGGGGACGCGACCCGAACTGTGCCCCTGCCCAATCCATGGAACCTGACCGCGTACCTGGCCTCGGTGGCCACACACCGCGGTCGCTCCATCAGCCTGCACCCCGTTTCCGAATCGACGCTGGCAGGCACGGGTTGCGGCGGCGGCCTGTGGGTGGCGCGCGTACACGACGATGTCATCGTGTACGACGCCGCAGCGATCGGCCACACCGCCGACCACGCCATCCTGCACGTCATCGGCCATATGCTGCTGAACCACCAACGAACGCAGCAGCGCAGCGCCGACTCGCGGCCGTCGTCCACAGCCATGGTCTCGTCATCGATCTCGCTGCACTCGGTCGACGATGTACTCGGCCGCGCCGACCTCGACGCCGACCAGGAGCGGGAGGCGGAAATGTTCGCCGACATGACCATGGTGTATGCCTCGTTGCCACGGCGGCGCCGTCGCTCGTTCCGGCTGTTCGGGTGGGGCCGATAGCACAGATCGCTCGGCTACCAGCGGTCGTAGTACTCCTCGGGTAGTCGCCTGGCCCCGACACGGAGGTCGTCGACGAGATCCTGGTATCCGTCTGCCAGTTCACCGAGCTGGATCGACGCCTCGTAGAAGACCGCTTCCGGCGCACACGCCAGTCCCACGAACACCTGAGCGCTGAGCATGGCCAGCCGATCGACCACTCTCCCCACGGTTTCCGAATGTTCCGGCGCCACCGCAGGCGGCACCGGCGTCGCCAGAGTCACCCACCGATCGATTCCGCGCGCCAGTTGCACCCGTCTACGGTCGAACGGCCCGCATCGGGCAGCCGGGGTATGCTCCCGAGTCCGGTGCAACGCAGCCAGTTCTCCGGCCGCCTCGAGCATCGGATGATCGACATGCGGCAAGCCACGACAGGCTGCCAACAGCGGCTCTTTGTCGGGGATCGTCCAGTTCTCGGAGGTCTGATCCACGCTCGACACCCCCAGATGCTTCGTTGCGCCGGTGTTGCGGCATTGCCGGAACCTCCACATACACCCAGCGTGACCGACATCGGCTTGTTCCGTATCGGTTTCACATACTTCGATCTCTCGACACGCCGGCCATACCGGTCTTCGGCGCAGTCCGGCTGGGCGCAATCTATGGCAAATATCCAGTGACCACATGCTTTCCGCTATGGCGGCGGCATTGTCAAGAAGGCGAGCCATGGGGCGGCGTGCCAGCCAATCGCCGGCGTGTCGGGCGAAGGCGTCGCACGACCCCTCGGCGATCCGTGAGCGGTCCACCGAACATCACCCAGCGCGCGGAAGGAAGCCGGTCAGGTGTGGCCCGCGCCGGGGTTGCCCGAGCCACACGCTCGGGTCAGCGCGCCTGCGCCGGACGAAGCCTGCCGAACAACCCGTCCTCACCATCGTCGGGTCCCGACGTGAAGTACAACGAATCGACGTCACCCAGGCTCTCGCCATTTCCGAACATCAACGCCCCCAGGCCTTCGATGGCAATCGGCTCGCCCTCGGCGTCGCGGAGATAATCGGTGAACGTACCCGTGGTGTCGTCATAGGCGAGCACCTGCCCGGCGCCGCCGGTATTGCCGACCAACAGGGCACCACCGAGTGGACCGAAATCGTCGGGCGCGATGGCTACGGCCCACGGCGTGTTCAAGCGCTGGTCGTCGTCCAAGATGCGCACCAGCTTGCCGGTGGCGTCGAACTCGGCGACCTTGCCGTTGTTCGGCTTCCCGTTCGCATCGTGCTCCGCACTGCGGTTCAACGAATCCGGCTCACCAGCAGCGAAATCGGTAGCCTCGTTCTCGTCGATCCGAGTCGTGGCATAGGTGACGAACACGCGGTCACCGATGGTCACGACGTTGAAGGGCGCGAGATCGCCGGGCACCGCCCTTTTTCCCTTCTCCGGATCAGCGGGGTCGATTGCGTCACCGGTGGCGAATGGATTGGCGAAGCCACTGGTCGGAATCAGTTGCCAATTCTTGTCGAATGTACGAATCTGTGGCTCGGAACCGAAGTCGGCGGCCAACAACTGGTCTCCGGACGGAGTCAGCGCCAGGCCGAAGAACCGCATCCCGTGCGGGTGACCGTCGAAGATCAGCGTCGCTGGACCGTCGTGATGCACGATCCGCCCCTCGAAACCCTGTTCGGTCCACGCCGAGATTCTGCCCGAATCGGTAGCGAATATATACCGTGCCGAACCGTTCAGCGGTCCGAATTCTGCCGCGACCGGCTGGTCTCGGACGAAGAACATGTCGGACACGACCGGTGCCGGGTTGTAGACCACCGCAGTCGTTGTGCCTGCGCGGGTATCCGAGATATCGGCGTCGGCACCAGGAACGGTGACCAGTTGCAAGGGGTCGCGCGAGAGCGTCTGCACGCCATCGTCCGACGACTCGGTGACGTCACCCACGAACTGGAACGACGCACCGCCGGCGCCCACCCAGAAGTGGCCCCCCATACCCTCGGGTCGGCTGGCCAGCCCCCACGCGCGCACCATGTCCGGGAGGGTGTATTGCGCATCGTACTGTTCGTCGTTGGCCGCGAGATCGGTCCGGACGTACTCGTTGCCATCGAGCGCAGCCACCTCCTCCGGCGTCGAGTCCGAGCAGGCAACGGCAACAACCAGCGTGAGTCCCAACGCCGACACGCGCAACGATCCACTTCGGACCCACGACCGAATCTCGGTGCCGCGGCGCGCATTCCAACGTCCGTTCAAGTTCTCGATTCCTTTCCGACCACACCACAACGGTGACAAGGCGACCCCAACCCTAGCGTGGGACACTCACGGAAGTAGCGGCCGCGGTCGGCGAAACCGAGTTAGGCTGTCGGCTGTGGTGGAACCCCAGCCTCCTGTCGCACCGCACCCCGAGATCGCCCAACTCGCTCCCCTGCTCGGCACCTGGCGCGGAGCCGGAAACGGACGGTACCCAACCATTCGACCGTTCGGCTATGTCGAACAGATATGGTTCGGCCATCTCGGCCGACCATTCCTCACCTACCGGCAACAGACTCGCGCCGCCGACGACGGCAGACCCCTGCACGCCGAGACCGGCTATGTGCGTTGCCCTCGCCCCGACCGTATCGAATGGATCCTCGCCCATCCGACCGGGATCACCGAAATCTGTGAGGGCGCACTGTTCGTCGAGCGCGATTCGATACGCCTGGAATTGTCGTCCACCAGTATCGGCTGCAGCAGCACAGCAAAACTCGTGACCTCCCTCGGCCGCTCGATCCACCTGTCCGGCAACACCCTGGAATACACCTTGCGCATGGCTGCGGTAGGCGAACCGTTACAACACCATCTCGCCGCCACGCTGCATCGCGACTGACCCCACCCACCAGTCGCCCTCGACCGCCCGGCAACGATCCGAACAACAGACGAAAACGGATCGTCTGACACATTGCCGAGAAATCGGTGTCGGGCGTTAATGGAAAGGACCGGGCCACCAGCGGAATCGGGTGCTCCCGGTGCGGAGGAACCAGCACCACGGCGACGCCGACTCTCCGCCACCGTGAACAATGGCTGCAGAGGCGAGGGATCGACGTTGGCGACCGTGCTCAAGGTACTGCTGGCGGAACGTCATCTGACCCGACACGCGGACTTTCTGTCCATGTACGACAGATGCGCCCAGCAACTCGACCCGCCGATGCCGCCGGGCCATGGACCAGCAAAGGCACAGTATTATCAGTGGTTGTCGGGCAGGATGATCGGGCTTCCCCGGGACTATCACCGCCGGGTGCTGGAGCGGATGTTTCCGGGCTGGACGGTCGATGCGTTGTTTCAGGTGGCCGAGGCGACCTCGACCGGTGTCCGACCGCCGGCACGAGATCCATCGGATTCCGAGGTTCGACTCGAAGCGTTCCTCGGCGCGGAAATGGCCACCAGCGGAGCCACCCTGATATACCCGAGACGAGAACTGGCCGCGACGTCGGTGGTGGCGGAGGACGATTTCCGCGGACTACTGTACGTGTTCGCCCTCCTCCAGCGTCATACCGCCATCCCCACGACCGTGCAGAACGACCGCGCTGTCGCCGCACACCGAGATCGCTCCTACATCAGTTTCGGCTTGAGCGGCCGCCACTGTACGCACGTCTACCTCCGAACCGTCGAACCCCCACTGTTCACAGTGCGCCTCGAGGCGACCGAGAACCGCCGCTGCGCCGCACATCTGCAGCTCATCGATGGCAGCCGGTACGACTCCAGCGACGAACGACCTCTCGGCATCATCGCCCGCGTTCGACCCAACCCACAACGGCACCCCGGTCGGTACTGGATATATTGCGCGGGCTTGGGACCGCGCGGCACGGCCGGGGCGGGCTGGTACCTTGCCAACCATTGGACTCCGCTACAACAGCGCACCGGCGATCGTGAGTTCATAGCGGTTGTTCGAATCAACGGACACTCCGACCGGACAGCGGGCTTGGAACACCTGGTGATCACCTCTGCCACGCGGCAGTGATTGTCGAGCTTCGACTGCCGCGACAGCCAGCCGGCCGACCCACTGTGATGAGGCACACGCCTCGCAATGCGCCGATCAGTATCCGGCAGGCAGTGCCGCGAGCATCTGTCGCGTCACGTCGACGGCATTGTCGGAATTGCCGCCCGCAACCAACAGCGTGGCAAACGCGATGTCACCGCGAAAGCCGACGAACCACGAGTGCGAGGCGCCCTCTGTTTCCGCTTCGCCGGTCTTTCCGTACACCTGCCCCTGATCCGCGATCCGCTCGGCGGTGCCGCCGGTCACCACTGCGCGCATCATCAGCCGCAACCCCTCGATCACGTCCGGCGCCGGGGCGGGGCGGGTCCCGTCGACCTCGGTGGGACGCCCGTCGATCAGGTAGGGCACAGGCACCGCGCCGAGGGCGACGGTCGCTGCCATCAGCGCCATGGCGAATGGACTGACCACCACCTTGCCCTGACCGATGCCGTCCTCGATGCGCTGGACGAGGTCATCGGCCAGCGGGACCGAACCAGAGGCAGTCGGCGCCCCGACGATCGAATAGCGCGGTCCCACACCGAGTTGCGCCGCTGCGTCGTGCAGCGCCGAACCCGGCAGTTCACTGGCGAGTACGGCGAACGACGTATTGCACGATTGCTCGTACGCGGTGGTCAACGACACGTTTCCCGCGGCGAACCGGTTGTGGTTGGGGATGACTCGTTCTCCGATGACGATTCGGCTCGGACACGGCAGAATCGAATCCGGTGTGGCGCGTCCCACCGACAATGCCGCAGCGGCGGTCACGGTCTTGAATACCGAGCCGGGTGGATACAGTCCCAGCAGTGCGATCGGTCCGTCGCGGTCGGCCGCCTCGTTTTGGGCCACCGCCAGGATGGCGCCGGTGGAGGGGCGCAGCAACACCATCACAGCCTGTTCGGAACGCGAATCGACTGCCTGCTGAGCGGCATTCTGCACCCCACGATCGATACTCGAGGAGAACGACGGCGCCGGCCGCGGCGGCACATCTGTCAACACGCCCGTCTCAGCACCGTTCGCGGTCATGGTGACCACACTCCACCCGGCTGTGCCGTCCACTTCGGTGATCAGTGTCTCACGCACCTGGGCGAGCAGCGCGGGGGCGAATTCGCGATCGGTGGGAACCAGGTCCCATTCCTGGGTCACCGTGACGCCGGGCAGTCCGATGAGATCGGCAGTCACAGCACGGGATTCGGATTCGCCCAGCACAGCGACGGTGTAGGCGTCCGGGGACGATTCGGCGGCGGCGAGGATCGAGTGGGCCGTCATCGGCCGGTCGGCACGGTGCAATACCGCGGCCAACGTCGTGGCCACGGACACGGCATCCGGGGCCTGCATGGCGCTGAAGGAGACGCGAGATACTGTACCCGGTACCAATACATCACTCCCGGACTGCTCATTGACCCGTGCCCGCGGGGCCGGAGTGCTCCGCAACGCCATGGTCTGGGTATCTCCGAGTCTGGGATGGATGCTGGACGACGTCCATCGGACCACCCAGCGCCCCTCGTTGCGCCCCATACGCAGGCGGCCCGAGTAGCTCCACAGTCGATTCTTCGGCAGCCGCCATTCATAGGTGTACTCGACGGTCGCGGTGTCACCGCTCACCTGCGCCGCACCGGTGCGCGCAACGAGCCCGTCGGCTTGCAACTGATCCCAGGTAGACCCCAGCGCTGGGCCGGCTCGCTCCGGCGCGGTGGTCAGTTCGGCGGCGAATTCCACTCTGCGCTCGGCGAACGCTTGTACGAACGCATCCGCCACCGGTACCGGCCCTTGGGTCCCACGCACACATCCGGCACCGGACACCACGAGCACCACGACAGCCAGAAGCGACAGTATCGGTGTCGACATCCGCTTCCATGCCGGTGTTCGCTGTTCGGCACGTGTCCGCGGCAGTCCGGACGTTCCCCGTGCGCGCACGCGATCAGTCGACCAGGACGGTGGCGAATGTCGCGATCTGACGGAAGCCGACCGTGCGGTAGGCGCGCCGCGCGATCCGGTTGTAGTCGTTCACATACAGGCTGGCTGTGCGGCCGGAGGCGACCACCGCGTTCGCGATCGCAGCGATGCCGGCCGTGCCGCGCCCCTTCCCACGATGTGCTGGATGCACCCACACCCCTTGGATCTGGCCGGTGCGGTGGGACAGAGCGCCGACCTCGGCCTTGAAAACGACCTCACCGTCCTCGAATCGAGCCCACGCGCGGCCGGAATCGATCAGGCTCTGCATGCGCCGGCGATAGCCGCGTCCGCCGTCGCTGGCGCGCGGATCGACCCCGACCTCCGCGATGAACATGGCGATTGCGGCCGGCAGATAGCAGTCGAGTTCGTCCGGGCGCACCCGGCGAACCTCTGGGTCGGGCGCGACCACTGGCGGCCGACCGAGCGCGAGCAGCGGCTGGTCCGCGCGCACCTCACGTTCGGGACCCCAGTGAGCCGCCAACATCTCCCACAGCGGCAAGGCCAGTTCTCTGCGCCCCACCACCGACGAACATCGGCGTGGCCACCGAATCGCCCGGTCGGCAAACCCCCGCAGCGCATCCTGGTCACCCAGTAGCGGCACCAGGTTGGCGCCCGAGAAGCACATCGACTCCTCCGGGCCGCCTCTGGTCCACAGCTCGCCCTGACCGTACCGGTCGTCCACACCGGACTCTTGCAGCCGGGCAGCGACCATGCACGAGGCCACGGGATCGGCATCCAGCACGCGCAGCACCTGGGTCAGGTCCTGATTCGTGAGCTGCCGCACGGGGGTGTATTTGCCCCGCCGTACCGGCTCCAGCAGACTCCGCACGCCAACAGCCTGCCACGAATCCGAGGCAGGGCGGTATCGACGCGACAAAAGACCAGGTACTGGAGGCTACTCAGCCGACGGTGACCACCGGTTCACCGGCTCGAGCCGGGTCACCCATCTCGGCGGCGATACGCATCGCCTCTTCGATGAGGGTCTCGACGATCTTCGCTTCCGGGACGGTCTTGATGACCTCACCCCGGACGAAGATCTGCCCTTTACCGTTGCCCGAGGCCACACCCAAGTCTGCCTCGCGCGCCTCTCCCGGCCCGTTCACCACGCACCCCATCACGGCCACCCGTAGCGGCACGTCCATCCCCGACAGGCCAGCAGTCACCTCGTCGGCCAAGGTGTACACATCCACTTGGGCGCGCCCGCACGACGGACACGACACGATCTCCAACTTCCGTGGGCGCAGGTTCAACGACTGCAGGATCTGGTCGCCGACCTTGACCTCCTCCGCCGGCGGCGCGGACAACGACACTCGAATCGTGTCGCCGATGCCCTCCGACAGCAATGCACCGAACGCCACTGCCGACTTGATCGTGCCCTGGAAGGCCGGACCGGCCTCGGTGACACCGAGATGCAGCGGGTAGTCGCACTGCGCGGCCAACTGCCGGTAGGCCTCCACCATGACAACCGGGTCGTTGTGCTTGACCGAGATCTTGATATCGCCGAACCCGTGCTCCTCGAACAGGCTCGCTTCCCACAATGCCGACTCCACCAGAGCCTCTGGGGTCGCCTTGCCGTATTTCGCCATCATCCGCTTGTCCAGGGACCCGGCATTCACGCCGATACGAATCGGAATGCCCGCGTCGCCCGCAGCCTTGGCCACCTCCGCGACGCGGCCATCGAACTCTTTGATGTTGCCGGGGTTGACCCGCACCGCGGCGCACCCGGCGTCGATCGCGGCGAAGATATAGCGCGGCTGAAAATGGATGTCGGCGATCACCGGGATCTGGGACTTGTGCGCGATCATGGCGAGCGCGTCCGCATCCTCCTGTCGCGGGCAGGCTACCCGCACGATGTCGCATCCCGATGCGGTCAGCTGCGCGATCTGCTGCAAGGTGGCATTCACATCATGGGTCTTGGTCGTGGTCATCGACTGCACCGAGATCGGATGATCGCTGCCCACCCCGACACTGCCCACCCTCAGCTGGCGGGTCTTGCGCCGAGGAGCGAGCACCGCCGCAGGCGCGGTCGGCATGCCCAATCCGATTGCGCTGGTCACTTTCGACTGCCTACTTTCCTCACGTGTGGGCTGTTCGGTGCCGAGTCTAGCCGTCGGTGGGTAGTCGATCTCGTGACGGCGGCGATATCACCGAACCCGGCGCGCGGACATCACCGAACCCGCCGCGCGGCGAGTTCCGGCGCTTCGAGCGGTCAGAGCAGCCTGATCGGATTGACGATGTCGGCGGCCAAAGTCAGCAACATGTAGGCACCGCCGATCACCACGAAGGCGTAGGTAGCGGGCAGCAGCTTCAGATAGTTGACCGGGGCGCCGGGTGCGAGACCTTTCCAACCACGAATGGTGTTGCGGATCTTCTCGTAGAGCACCACCGCAATATGGCCGCCGTCCAGGGGAAGCAAGGGCAGCAGGTTGAACACAGCGAGGAAGAAGTTCAAGCTGGCCAACACCAGAATGAACGACTGCCACAATCCGCGCTCGGCGGTCTCACCTCCGATGCGGCTCGCACCCAGAACACTGAGTGGGGTTTCCGGGTCGCGTTCTCCGCCGGTAACCGCGTCCCACAGCGCAGTCACCTTCGCGGGCAATTGGAGCAACGAGTGCACCGTACGCACCGACAGGTCCGCAGTGAACTGCGCGGACGCGGGAATGGCCGTGAACACGTCGTACTGCGGCGATTCCGGCACGTCCAAGGTGACGCCGACCGCACTGATCTCGAGCTGCTCTCCAGAATCGGTGTAGCGCACCACCTGTTGCGGCTGCACACTCACCTGCAGGCTCTGCCCGTCCCGCTCCACGGTGTACCGGATCACGCCGGTCTGCTTCTGGGTCTGTGCGGTGAACTCGAACCAGGTGCTCACCCCCACCCCGTTGACCGCGGTGACGACATCGCCCGGTCGCAGCCCGCCGCGCTGCGCAGGCCCTTGGCCGGTACACGCCTGGTAGGAGCGGTCCGGGTTGTGGTCGGACACGCATTGCACCGCGCCGATCTTCGCCGGGGGATCGGCCAACCGGGGCAGCCCCCAGCCGACGGCGACGACCACGATCAGAAAGAACCCGAGCAGAAAGTTCATCGCGATACCGCCCGACATGACCAGGAGTCGTTTCCAGGTGGCCTGCCGGTACATCGCGCGGTCGAGATCTTTGGGGTCCAGTTCGTCCAGTGCGGTCATTCCCGCGATATCGCAGAAACCACCGAGCGGAAGTGCCTTCACTCCGTATTCGGTTTCTCCGCGGCGGAAGGAAAAGATCTTCGGTCCGAAGCCGATGAAATACCGGCGCACTTTCATTCCGGTCGCCTGAGCCGCCCACATGTGCCCACATTCGTGCAGCGCGATCGAAAGGGTGATACCGAGCGCGAACAGCACGAATCCGAACGCGAACACCATTTGCTCTACAGCCCTCCTGCGTTTGCGCAGCTCGAATATTCCGCACGCGCGCGTCCGATCCGGGCCGCGAGCATTGTGCTCACCCTAACCGGACAACGCCCCGCCGCGCGTGTTGCGTGTGCCATCGCCCGGTCGCGACGCGCGTTCCGATCTTTCCTCGACCGATTATCGTGCCGGGACATGGCTGGCGGCGAATGTACGCGCCCACGCGTCCGCGGCGAGAACCTCGTCGAGCGAATCCGGCTCGGTACGCCATTGCACGGCCGCCTCGACCGCGGCGGCGACCGTGCGCACGATGTCGGGGAACCGAATGGCTCCATCGAGGAAGGCTTGCACTGCTACCTCGTTGGCCGCGTTGTAGACCGCCGGGACACTGCCGCCGAACTGCCCGGCCGCGCGGGCTATCTCGACGGCCGGGAAGACCTCGCTGTCGACCGGCTCGAACGTCCAGGTGGACGCGTTGCCGAAGTCACACGCGGGCGCGGCGCCGGGTACCCGGTCCGGCCAGCCGAGGGCCAGCGCGATCGGCAGCTTCATATCCGGCGGACTTGCCTGCGCGAGGGTGGAACCGTCGGTGAAGGTGACCATGGAATGGACGATCGACTGGGGGTGCACCGTGACGGCGATCCGCTCGTAGGGGATGTCGAACAGCAGATGCGCCTCGATCAGTTCCAGGCCCTTGTTCACCAACGAGGCCGAGTTCAGGGTATTCATCAACCCCATCGACCACGTGGGGTGAGACCGGGCGGCAACCGGATCGACCGATTCGAGCATGTCGGCAGTCCATCCTCGGAACGGGCCGCCGGAGGCGGTCAGCACCAGCTGATCCACCTCCTCGGCGCGTCCACCCCGCAGACACTGCGCCACGGCGGAATGCTCCGAGTCGACCGGAACGATCTGGCCGGCAGCGGCGGCCCGGGTCACCAGCGAGCCGCCCGCGACCAGAGATTCCTTGTTGGCCAGAGCCAGCCGCGCACCCGACTGCAGGGCGAGCAGAGTGGGCTGCAACCCGAGCGAGCCGACCAATGCGTTGAGCACAACGTCTGCCTCGGTACTGCGGACCAGCTCGGCCACGGCCTCGGGGCCGCTGTGAGCGAGGTCCAGCTGCGCGGCGGCAGCCGGATCTGCGACAGCGACATTGCGGGTGCCGGTGGCGGCCATCTGGTCGGCGAACGCTGCCACAGTGCCGCCACGCGCGGCCAATCCGACCACCTCGAAACGATCGGGGTTGTCGGCGATCACCTCGAGCGCTTGGGTACCTATCGATCCGGTACTGCCCAGCAGCAGAACTCTCACGCGGTCGGACACGGCCCTATTGTGCCCCACCGACATCACCGGATCGTCAGGTGCGGGCCGACTGCCAACGACATGCTGTCGTATGTCACGATATTCGTTAGGAGCTCATCACCTCGGGTACCGAAATCACGGTACGGATAACAGCTAAGGAGCGATCGTGGCCGCCACGGAACTCGAACACGCCGGTACCGAGCGCGGCATCGTCACTCGCGTGGACCCTGCCGAAGTTCCCTCCGCCGCGTGGGGGTGGAGCGGTGAGTCCCGCCGAACCTTTCAGGTCGCGGGCGCGGTCGTCGCGTTCATTCTGCTCGCGATGCTGATCGGTAATCACCAGGGGCGAGTCGAGAATCTGTTTCTCGTCGGCTTCGCTGTGCTGATCGTGGGCGTCCTGATTCGCGACATCGTGCTCCATCGCAAGCCGCGCTAGCGCCGCCGCCCCGCGAGCCAGGCGGCCAACGCCTTCGACGATCGCCGTGGTCGCCAGATCTGCCGATCCGGGGGCGTGGACGTGCGTCGGCCGGCCCGCGCCTGGCTCGGTCGCGCTGTTGTGGGAAAATTCTTCGGCTATGACGCTTCCGCTCGTAATCGATGCCCCTCGCCGTGGTCTGCCGCCGCGCCACCTGGCGGATCTTCCCCTCCCCGATCGGCGGCGCGCGGTTGTCGACCTGGGTGAGAAGCCCTTTCGCGCCACCCAGCTGTCGCACCACTATTTCGGCCGGCTCACCACCGACCCGGACGAGATGACCGACATCCCCGCAGAGAATCGGCGACGGCTCGCAGATGCGCTGTTTCCTACCCTTTTCACCGAGGTTCGCACACTCAGCTGCGACGACGGTGCCACCCGCAAGACCCTCCTGCGCGCCCACGACGGCTCCCTGGTCGAAACCGTCCTCATGCGCTACCCCGACCGCTCGACCGTCTGTATCTCCAGCCAAGCCGGCTGTGGCATGGCGTGCCCCTTCTGCGCCACCGGGCAGGCCGGGCTGACTCGTAATCTGTCGACCGCCGAAATCGTCGATCAAGTTCGCCGCGCCGCCGCGGCAGTGCGCGCCGGCGAACTCGCCGGCGGGCCGAGCCGCCTGTCCAATGTGGTCTTCATGGGAATGGGCGAACCGTTGGCGAACCTGACCCGGGTCATCGACGCTGTCCACCGGATCTGCGATCCCGCACCTGCCGGACTCGGTATATCCCAACGATCGGTCACGGTGTCCACAGTGGGGGTTGTTCCCGCGATCCACAAACTCGCCGACGCCGGGTTGCAGGTCCGTCTCGCTGTGTCCCTACACACTCCGGACGATGACCTGCGCGACACGCTCGTCCCGGTCAACCAGCGATGGAAGGTCGCCGAAGTCCTCGAAGCGGCCAGGGGATATGCCGAGGCCACGGGCCGGCGCGTGTCGATCGAGTACGCGCTCATCCGAGAGGTCAACGATCATTCTTGGCGCGCGGACCTGCTCGCCGAACTGCTGCGCCGCCACCTCGGCGCGCATCTGGCCCATGTCAATCTCATCCCACTCAACCCGACCCCCGGCAGCGCGTGGGATGCCAGCCCCAAGCGGGTCCAGGACGAGTTCGTCGCCCACATCCGAGCCGGCGGGATCAGCTGTACCGTCCGCGACACGCGCGGCCAGGAAATCGCAGCGGCGTGCGGTCAGCTCGCCGCTGACAGCTGATCGCGATCAGAGCAGCGTCGACAACACCAGCCAGGAGACGAACGCCGAAGGAAGCATGGAGTCGAGTCGATCCATGATTCCACCGTGCCCTGGCAGCAACGTGCCCATGTCCTTGATCCCGAGCTCCCGTTTGATCTGCGATTCGATGAGATCGCCGCATGTCGCCACCACCACCAGGCCCACACCCAGCACGACGCCGATCATCGAGTCGGCGTCCAGTAGTAGCGTCACGGTGAGCAGCCCGCCGATCACGCTGAACACCAGCGAGCCGCAGAATCCCTCCCACGACTTCTTCGGGCTGATCGCGGGCACCATCGCATGCTTGCCGAACAGCACACCCGCCACATAGCCGCCCACGTCGGAGCAGACCACCACGATCATGAAGGTCAACACACGCAGGTTGCCGTCCGGCTCCAACAGCAGCAGTGTGGCGAACGAGGCGAGCAACGGGATCCAGGCCAGAGTGAAGACCGTGATGGCGGCGTCGCGCAAGAAGTTGCGCGGCGCCGTATGCAGACCGCGGTCGAACAGCCGCCAGACCATGCCGATCAGTGCAGTAGCGGCGAAGGCGCCAGCGACACCGCTGGCCCCATAGGGCCAGCCGAGCCAGAACACCGCCTGGCCCCCGAGGATCAGCGGAATCCGCGGAACCAATACCTCGGCCTCACGAAGCCGTTTGGCCACTTCCCACGTCGCCACGCCGACCGCGGCCCCGACGACGCCGATGAACACCTTTGGTACGAACAGCAGAATCGCGATGAGCGACAACCCCAGGCCGAATCCGACCGCCAGCGCAGCCGGCAGATTACGGCCCGCACGCGAACCGGAGCGGGCCGATGCGGGCTGCCCGACGACGGAATCGGTCTCCGCCGGCCCGGCCGCGGGCGGGACGGCCGCGCTGGCGCCGACGTCCTTGCCCTGTTCTCGCATCGTATCGGCTCCACCGTTCGCCGGCGGCTCCTCGGCCGCACCGGTCGCGGCAGCATTGTCGGCCACGATTGTCCCGTCGCTCACCTTGTCGTTCCGTTCATCCCCACCCGGGCAGGTCCTCGGCTGTGTCGCACTCTCGGGCATTCGCTGTGTCGCAGTCTCGGGCATTCGCTGTGTCACACTCTCGGGCACTCGCGATGCCGCACCCTGGGGCATTCGCAATGCCACCTCGGCTACGACAAACTACCGCCTTTGGACTCCTGGGTACACATCGAGCGGCGTCACACCTCGAGCAACTCGGCTTCTTTGTGTTTCACCAACTCGTCGACGTGACCGACATACTTGGCTGTGGTCTTGTCGAGCTCCTTTTCGGCGCGTCCGACCTCGTCTTCTCCTGCCTCGCCATCCTTCTGGATGCGGCCCAGTTCATCCATCGCCTTGCGACGGACGTTGCGAATGGCGACCTTGGCATCCTCCCCCTTGCTCTTGGCCTGCTTGGCCAGGTCACGGCGGCGTTCCTCGGTCAACTGCGGCACCGAAATTCGAATGATGTCACCGTTGTTGGTGGGGTTGACCCCGAGATCCGAGTTGCGGATCGCAGTCTCGATCGCACCGAGCTGGCCGGCCTCATAGGGTTTGATCACCACCATGCGCGGCTCGGGCACCGTGATGCTGGACATCTGGGTAATCGGAGTCGGGGACCCGTAGTAGTCGACGACCACTCGGGAGAACATGCCAGGATTCGCCCGACCCGTGCGAATGGTTCCGAGATCGTCCTTCGCCACCGAGACGGCCTTCTCCATTTTCTCCTCGGCATCGAGGAGCGCTTCTTCAATCACGACCGTTTCCTCCACAGCGTCGTCATGTCATGAACCGCGGCTCGCGGGTCTCACGATCGAACCAATGTGCCGATCTTCTCACCTGCGACCGCACGGGCGATATTGCCCTTACTCAACAAATTGAAGACAAGAATCGGCATCTGGTTGTCCATACACAAACTGAAGGCAGTCGCGTCGGCGACCTTGAGGTCACGTTCGATGGCCTCCTTGTGCGTTATCTCGGAGTACATGGTGGCGGTCTCGTCCACCCGTGGGTCCGCAGTGAACACGCCGTCGACCGCCTTGGCCAACAGGACCACATCCGCACCGATCTCCAGGGCACGCTGCGCGGCGGTGGTGTCGGTGGAGAAGTACGGCATGCCCATACCCGCACCGAAAATGACCACACGCCCCTTCTCCAGGTGGCGCTTGGCACGAAGCGGCAGGTAGGGCTCCGCGACCTGTCCCATAGTGATCGCGGTCTGCACCCGGGTGTCCACTCCCTGCTTCTGCAGAAAATCTTGCAGCGCAAGGCTGTTCATGACGGTGCCGAGCATGCCCATGTAGTCGGAGCGAGCGCGCTCCAGACCGCGCTCCTCGAGCTCCGCGCCGCGGAAGAAGTTTCCACCACCGATCACCACAGCAACCTGGACTCCGGTTGCGACCACTTCGGCGATCTGCTCGGCAACGGTTTGCACGACATCCGGATCCAACCCGACCTTGCCCCCGCCGAACATTTCCCCGCCCAGTTTGAGTAGTACCCGGCGATATCCTGGGCGGTCGGTCCCCGGGTCCATCATGGGTCTGCGTCTCCTTCGGCGGTGAATGGTCGTTGTCCCGACGGTGCGGCGCCGACGGTGGGCGCCCGGTGGCAGCACGGCACTGGCGGCGGCACCTATCCTGCCTCATTCGGTTGCGCGGCAGCAGAAGACCCCCCGGCAACCGGAGACATCCGATCGACGGGGGGCCATGCGCTGGGCTCGGCGAACTAGCTCCCGCCGACCTCGAAGCGGGCGAAGCGGGTGACTACGACACCGGCCTCGTCCAGCAGTGCCTTGACGGTCTTCTTGGAGTCGGTGACCGATGCCTGCTCGAGCAGCACGATATCTTTGAAGAAGCCGTTGACGCGCCCCTCGGTGATCTTCGGCAGTGCCGCCTCGGGCTTGCCCTCCTCACGAGCGGTCTGCTCGGCAATACGACGCTCGTTGTCCACGATGTCGGCGGGCACTTCGTCTCGGGTCACATACTTGGCCTTGAGCGCGGCGACCTGCATGGCGGCAGCGCGGGCCGCTTCTGCCGCACCGTCACCAGCTCCGGTGTATTCCACCAGCACGCCGACCGCCGG
Source organism: Nocardia sp. CNY236 (assembly GCF_000482385.1). GTDB lineage: Bacteria > Actinomycetota > Actinomycetes > Mycobacteriales > Mycobacteriaceae > Nocardia. Next base: position 204,042 of record NZ_AXVD01000003.1, on the reverse strand, counting down.
CGGCAGGTCCGAGGCACGCTTGTGCAGGTAGGTGGCGACCGGGCCGTCCAGCGAGACCACACGGCGCAGCTCCAGCTTTTCGCCGATCTTCGCCGCGAGGGCCTGAACTGCCTCATCGACTGTCCTACCGCCCAGGTCCAGCGCCTTCAAGGTGTCCAGATCAGCGGGCTTGGCCAGGGCCGCCGCACCGACGATCTGCTGGGCCAACTGCTGGAACTCCGCGTTCTTCGCGACGAAATCGGTCTCGGAGTTGATCTCGACCATCACGCCGTCCTTGGCTGCCACCAAGCCCTCGGCGGTGGTCCGTTCGGCCCGCTTGCCGACGTCTTTCGCACCCTTGATGCGCAGCAGCTCCACGGCTTTGTCGAAGTCGCCGTCGGTCTCGGTCAGCGCATTCTTGCAATCCATCATGCCGGAGCCGGTCAGCTCCCGCAGCCGCTTCACATCAGCGGCGGTGTAGTTCGCCATTGTCGGCGAGCCTCCTTCGGAGAGAAGTGTGAGTTCTGAGCAACGGCGACCACGAGGCCATCCGCTCGTGGTCGCCGTCGTGGAGACTGCTGGAGGCGAGACTCAGGCCTCGGCCGAAGTCTCGGCAGGGGCGGTCTCGGCAGGGGCGGTCTCGGCGGGGGCGGTCTCCGCTGCGGGGGCAGCCTGCGCGAGCAGTTCCTGCTCCCATTCGGCCAGCGGCTCGCCAGCGCCTGCCTCGGGCTTCTCGTCGCCCGCGGACAAGCCCGCGCGCGCCTGCACACCCTCGGCCACCGCAGAGGCGACGACCTTCGTCAGCAGCGCGGCGGAGCGGATCGCGTCGTCGTTTCCCGGAATGGGGTAGTCGACCAGATCGGGGTCACAGTTGGTGTCCAGGATCGCGATGACCGGGATGTTGAGTTTGCGTGCTTCGCCGACGGCGATGTGTTCTTTGTTGGTATCGACGACCCAGATGGCCGATGGCACCTTCTGCATGTCACGAATACCGCCGAGGGTGCGTTCCAGCTTGTTCATCTCACGCGTCAGCATGAGGATTTCCTTCTTGGTGCGCCCCTCGAAGCCGCCGGTCTGCTCCATCGCCTCGAGCTCCTTGAGGCGCTGCAGACGCTTGTGCACAGTGGAGAAGTTGGTGAGCATGCCACCCAACCAGCGCTGGTTGACGTAGGGCATCCCTACCCGCGTCGCCTCGGCGGCGATCGACTCCTGGGCTTGCTTCTTGGTACCGACGAACAAGACACTGCCGCCATGGGCGACGGTTTCCTTGACGAACTCGTACGCCTTGTCGATATAGGTCAGCGTCTGCTGCAGGTCGATGATGTAGATACCGTTGCGGTCGGTGATGATGAACCGCTTCATCTTCGGATTCCAGCGACGGGTCTGGTGGCCGAAGTGGGCGCCGCTGTCGAGCAGCTGCTTCATTGTTACGACAGCCATGGCTCTCGTACTCTCTTTCGTTTGCCGGTTGATGCAGCGAATCGGCGATCCACTGCCCTGGCGCCGTCGAATCATCGGACCCGACCGTCATGGTGGGACCAGCCGACGATCCGCTGTTCCGAGCACGCTGCCACGAACCGAGACCATTGATTCGATTCGAGCAACGCCGATGCGAACGAGCACGGACGGCGCGCGAAGTCGGTCGATGCAAGCACAGACCGCTCGCCCAGTCTAGGACGTGAGCTCACATCGACCCAACCCGGTCCGATTCGGCGCGGTCGAGCGGACCGACCGCGGATTCCACAGGTCGACAGTTGTCCACATTTCCCACGCACACCTGTCGGTCACCTATTCGTGATCGGACAGTGGAGAAGTGGCGCCGAACCCCACTTCACGCATGAACTCCACCGCGGAACGAGGTCTTGCCGTGCTCCTCGGACTCGGCATCATCACCGGCGCCGGACACGAGCCGAGTGCGATGGCGGCCCCGGAGGGACGATTCGATTGGCCACTTCACCCCCGTCCGACCGTGCAACGGCAGTTCGACAAGCCTCTGGACAACTGGCTGCCCGGGCACCGTGGAGTCGATCTGGCAGGCGCCGAGGGGCAGGCCGTCCGCGCCGCAGGAGCAGGAAGAGTCGCTTTCGCCGGCATGGTGGCCGACAAGCCTGTGGTGTCCATCGAGCATCGTGGCGGCCTGCGCACGACCTACGAGCCGGTACGCGCCGACGTGCCCGTGGGTCGGCGGGTGGAACAAGGGACCCGGATCGGCGTGCTGGAGTCCGGTCACCCCGGATGCTCGACGCCGTGTCTGCACTGGGGGGTGCGCGCTCGCGGCGGTAGCCGCCGCGACCCGGGATATCTGGACCCACTGGGACTTCTTCGGCTCACTCCGCTACGGCTCAAACCGGTCCACATCGAGGGCCGGCCGCACCACCGCGGACGCGGCCGACGGGCGGCGTCCCGCGCCGACCGTTCTGCGCGCTCGGGGCGAATTCACAACATGTCGGTCAACGCTTTCGCCTCGGCGTGTAGGACCGCGGCACGGTCGGTCCGACCATGGGCTTCGAATTGTCGAGCCGCTGAGAGCCGTTCATCGATCTCGGCCCGCACGATTCGCTCGACATCGTCTTCGGTCAACTCGCGGGGCGCAGCCTCGGCGACGCCCAGCCCGGTTGGGCTGTTCTCCAGCGCGCCTGCCGGGGGCCCAGCAACCTCGACCGCCTCGGCGTCGTCGACGGCGCCCAACGCCGAACGCAGTGCCGAGGATACTGTGCGATCACGGGATTTCATGGCTGCGAACAACTCGGAACGCATCCGCTCACGCAGGGCGGGACGGTCCGAGGACGACTCGAGTGACATGCAAACCACGTAAGCACACCGCTCGCGACCACGCGACTGTTTTTCCAGGCCGACGGCAGCTCACGGGGTGACGATCGCGAAATCCGGGTCCGGGCTGTCGAAGATGCTGGCCAGTTCGACGAGCTTGGCAACATCACCCTGGACGACGATTTCGCCGGCGGCGACGGCAACGCCGAAGTCCTCTCCCTCCAGCAGCACCCGGACCAGTGTGGACTTGGACAGCGTGAACGTTGCATCGGCGCCGGGAAGGGTCATCGCGGAGTCGACGTCGAAATGCGTCAGCCGGCCATTGCGTAGTTCGAGACGGTGGGTGCAGTCGCTGTCGGTGAAAACCCAGTCGGCCACCAGTCGCCGGTCCCACGCCATGGGACCGTCGACACGCAACGCCATGGCTTCGAAGATCTGATCGACGGTCAGCGCAGCGAGCATCGGGGGCGCGCTGCCCTTGATCGGCGTACCGAACACGCCGTAGCGCAATTCGTATGCTCCGCTGAGGTACAGGTTGCGCCACGTCGCGTTCTCCGCACCGTAGCCGAGTTGTTCGAATGCGCTCGCCTGCAACGCCTTGGCAGCCGCGTTGTCAGGGTCGGCGAAGATCACATAGTCGAGTACCTGCGCCACCCAGCGGTAGTCACCCGCGGCGAAGGAGACTGCGGCCCGGCGCAGCACCTCGTCCGCGCCGCCCATATATTCCACATGGCGGCGCGCGGAATCGATCGGCGGGTGCTGCCACAGATGCGCCGGATTTCCGTCGAACCACCCCATGTACCGCTGGTAGACGGCCTTCACGTTGTGGCTGACCGAACCGTAGTAGCCGCGCGTATGCCAGGCATCCGCAATCGCCGGTGGAAGCGTGAGCATCTCGGCGATCTCCGCACCGACGAAGCCTTGGTTCAGCAGCCGTACGGTCTGATCGTGCAGGTACCCGTACAGATCACGTTGCAGCGCCAGGAACTCCACCAGACGTTCGGTACCCCACGTGGGCCAGTGGTGCGAGGCGAAGACCACGTCGGAGCGGCGCGCGAACAGATTGATCGCCTCGGTCAGGTACTTCGCCCAGACGCGTGCGTCGCGCACCAACGCGCCACGCAGGGTGAGCAGATTGTGCAAGGTATGGGTCGCGTTCTCGGCCATGCACAGCGCACGGTGGTCGGGAAAATAGAAGTTCATCTCCGCCGGAGCTTCGGTTCCAGGGGTGAGCTGAAAGATCATCCGGATCCCGTCGACCGTCTCCTGCTGGCCGGTGGTCGTGATGTCGACAGTGGGCGCGATCAACGAGACGGTGCCGATCGAGGTGGTCTGTCCCAGGCCCGCGCCTACGGCGCCGAGCGGACCGCGCGGAAGTATCGCGCCGTACATGTATCCCGCGCGCCGCGCCATCGCCGGACCTGCGTAGATGTTCTCCGCAACTGCGTGTTCGATGAAACCTGCCGGCGCCAGCACCGGGCAGGTGCCCGCCTCGACATCCTCGGTGGTGGTGACTCCCAGCGCACCGCCGAAGTGGTCGACGTGCGAATGGGTGTAGATCAGTCCGGTCACCGGGCGATCGCCGCGGTGCGCGCGGTACAACGCAAGCGCTGCCGCCGCGGTCTCGGTGGAGATCAGTGGATCGATCACGAGAACACCCGTGGTTCCTTCGACCAGCGTCATAGTGGACAGATCCAGGCCGCGGACCTGATAGATACCTTCGGTCACCTCGAACAAGCCCTGCCGAGCGGTCAACTCCGACTGTCGCCACAGGCTGGGGTGTACCGATTCGGGGCAGTGGCCTTGCAGAAAGGCATAGGCGTCGCTGTCCCAGACGACAGTCCCGTCGTCGGAGGTAACCACACCGGGCTCCAGGGCGGCGATGAACCCGCGCTCGGCGTCGGCCCGATCCGTGGTGTCGGTGAACGGCATCGTCTCGGCAGCGCGCTGTAGCGCCGCGACGATGAGGCGGCTCGGCTCGCTCGCAGTGCTCATTGTCGTCCTCCTGTGGTTTGTCGTCCTCCTGCGGTTCGTCGTCCTCCAGTGGTGCCGACGCCTTCGTGGCGACCGCCCGCATCAGGGCGGCAGCTCGAGCAGATCGGCCGCGAAGGTCGTGCAAGCTGCAAGCGCGACGACGCCGACCACGACCGCTGTCAGTGCGACGGCGCGTCCGCCGTGCGTGAAACGACCTCGACGCAAATCGCGATTGCGCAGGTAACAGGCTCCGGCCAGCACTGCCATGGTCGTCGCGGCGCCGATCAGCCCGACTGCGACCGAATACCGGTCGCTGCCGGCGCCTGCCTGCACGAACGCCACTGCGACGACCATGGCGGCGATGGCGGTGCGCCGCCACGCCAGGGCAGTGCGTTCGGCAGCCAGGTGCGGGGCGGTCACCTGTGGCGGGGTCATCGCAGCAGCACCGCCACGCCCGCCAACACCGTTACCGTTGCGATTCCGACCGTCAGAATCGGGACCAGTATGGTGTCCGGCAACGGGCCGCCACGGCGCATGGCCAGCCCGACCCGCCGCCAGTGGACGTACGCTCCGAGTGCCACCATCGCCGCCAACACCAGACAGCTCAGGGCGATCGCCCGCCGAAATCCCGCGATCCTGGAGGGGTCGACCAACGTATGCACCGCTACCCCACCGGCGAGCAGACCCAGTGAGGTCCGCATCCATGCCAGAAAGGTGCGCTCGTTCGCGAGGGTGAAACGGTAGTCGAGCTCCTCTTCGCCCTCCTCGGATTCGGCATCCGGGTTCGGCAGGGTCACGCCGCTGCACCTGGAGGCATCGTCCGCGCCGTGCCATCCGACCGGATCGATGCACAGCACCGTTCGTTCGCACCGCGCTGGTCGAGGACAATCACGGGCACCACTCCATCGCTCGTAGCGTGGGCAAACTGTGCGCTCGGTCAGCGTAGCCGCCGCCGAAGGGGCGGTCCATGCTCTCGAGGCACTCGTGACTGGGTGGTTATGCACCGATCGGTGTCGAGGGGCACGGGCGCCCTCAGCGATGGATCATGCCCGAGGGTGAGTCCGATCGTGCACGTTCTTGAGCCGGTCGACCGAGACATGTGTGTAGAGCTGGGTGGTCGCCATGCTGGCGTGGCCGAGGAGTTCTTGGACCACCCGCAGGTCGGCGCCCCCCTCCACGAGATGGGTCGCGGCGGTGTGACGCAAGCCGTGCGGACCCATGTCGGGTGTGCCCGGAACAGCCGCGACCACATCGTGCACCACGGTTCTGGCCTGTCGCTGATCGAGCCGCCCACCGCGACGACCCAGCAGCAGCGCCCTGCCGGACCGAGCGGTCACGAAAGCGGGGCGCCCGTAGGACAACCAGTGCCCGATTGCGGCGTCGGCCGGCGGGCCGAAAGGCGCCGACCGTTCCTTGTTGCCCTTGCCGAGTACGCGGACCACCCGCCGCTCACGGTCGACGTCGTCGATATCCAGCCCACACAGTTCGCTGACCCGGATGCCGGTGGCGTAGAGCAGCTCCACGATCACCCGGTCGCGCAGTGCCATCGGATCACGTTGCGCAGCACCGGATTCCGCCGCCGCCATGATGTCACTTGCCTGTGCTCGCGCGAGCACCGCCGGCAACACGCGATGGGCTTTGGGCGAGCGCAACCGCACCCCCGGATCGATGGACAGTCGTCCGGTCCGCGTCAGCCAGGCGGTGAAGGTTCGTGCCGAGGCAGCCCGCCGGGCGGTGGTCGAACGCGCTGCACCCGCCGCGACCTGTTGCGCCAGCCATGATCGCAGCAGCGGTAGATCCAACTCACCGATCGCCGAATCCGCCGAGCGCTGACACAGATGCCGCAGCAGTGATCGCGCATCCCCCAGATAGGCGCGCACCGTGTGTGCGGAGCGATCGCGCCCGAGCCGCAAATGCCGCCCGAATTCGACGAGCAGGGCTTCGAGATCCTCGGGCAATTCGTCCATCCCCCCACCGTCCGGGCCCCGATCCTGGTTGGCAAGTCACCACACCGACAGCACCAGGGCGCGTGGCGGCACAGTGCGGCTATCGTCGGAGTCGGTGATGACTTTTGTCATCGTGGGTTCATGCAGAACCGTCGGACTTCGATGATTGCGCTTACTACCGAGATCACGTCACATCCATGACCGTTGAAGACGTGAGCAGTGCAAATCGCAAACCGACGACTTTTCGCAGACCGCCGCCACGCACGCTGAATCGTGCGCCGGCCGAACGGCCGAGTCGTGACATCATCACGGCGCGGGGACTGAGCCGGACCTATGGCCGCGGCAAGAAGGTGTTCGACGCGGTGAAATCGATAGATCTTCGAGTCGATGAGGGGGAGGTCTTCGCATTGTTGGGCACCAATGGCGCTGGCAAGACCTCGACGCTCGACGTATTGGAAGGGCTTGCGGCTCCTTCGGAAGGTGTGGTCGAGGTTTTCGGTCTCGACCCATACCGCGACCGCGATCAGATCCGCGCTCAGGTGGGCATCATGTTGCAGTCCGGCGGGATGCCTGCGGAGTTGACCATGCGCGAAACGCTCGAAATGTGGCGCGGGACCTGTAGCAACCCGACGACCACCGAAACCGTTCTTGCGCAAGTCGATCTTGCTCACCGCGCCGATGTACGGATCGGTTCTCTGTCGGGCGGTGAACAGCGCCGCCTCGACATGGCATGTGCTCTGCTGGGGCAACCCCGCTTGCTGTTCCTCGACGAACCGACCACCGGACTCGACCCAGAGAGTCGACGCGGCGCATGGCAGCTGCTCGCCGACCTCAAGTCTTCTGGTGTGACGATGGTGCTCACAACGCACTATCTCGACGAGGCCGAAGCGCTGGCCGATCGAATCGCGATCATGCACAAGGGGGAGATCGCGCGGACAGGAACACTACGAGAGCTCGTCGACGGTCATCCCTCGCGGATCGTCTTCGACCATCCCGGGCTGCCGCTGCCGGCACTGCGGGAGGCGCGGATCGACCCGCAGGCGCGCGTCACGGTCAGCACCTTCGACCTGCAAGGGCACTTGTTCGAACTGCTCCGCTGGGCACGCGAGCACCACCTGCACCTGGGTGGGCTCGAAGCGCGCGCAGCGTCCCTGGAGGCGGTCTTCTTGGACATCGCCAAGGAACCGGTCGACCCGACCAGGCCCGAATTGATCGGAGCCTCTCGATGAAGACCACGACGACACCTGCCGAAGGGTTTCGGCGTCGCCCGCTCACCGCGCTCGCGAAGGCCGAGTATCTGCAGTTTCGGCGTAACAAAACGCTGGTCGGGATGGGGATCTTTCTTCCGGTCGGCATCTCCCTGACGATATATTTCGTCGCGACCAGAGACCAGGCGCCAACGACCGCCACAGCGGCGACGACGCTCGAGGTGATCGCCCTGGTCACTGTGCTGTTCGTGCAGTACTACTCCGTGTTGTCGATGGTCACAACGCGACGAGGCGAGGGCGTGTTGCGGCGGCTGCGCACTGGTGAGGCAGCCGATTGGCAGATCCAGACGGCTCCTGCCGTTCCCGGCGCACTGATCACCCTCGCCTCCACCGTGGTGGTCGCCGCAGTGATCTATGGGACAGGCACACCGGCCCCGGTCAACCTCGTGGCGATTGCGCTGGCTGTCGTTGGCGGAATAGTCCTGTTCGCATTGCTCGCGCTGGCCACCAGCGCCGTAACGAAAAATGCGGAGGCTGCGCAGATCACCTCTCTGCCAGTGAATGCGGTCGCAATGCTCGGCCTCGGTTCGATCCGGAATGTCCTTCCGGACTCGTTTGCCGAACTGGCCAGCCGGACACCTTTCGCGGCCATTTCCGACTTGATGTACCTTGGCGCGTCCGGCAAACCGGCAGTCGGCGCCACCCCCGACATGGCACCGCTCGACTTCGCGGGCACGTTCGGCCAGCTCGGCCGCCCGTTTGCCACACTGGTGGCATGGGTAGTCCTGGCGTTCTTTCTGACCCACCAGAGCTTCCGCTGGGACGACCGCGGTTGAGCGCTGTGGGTTCCTGGTGGCGCCAGCTGTCGGGGGCCGCCAAGTTCCAGCTCTTCAGCCGACTCTCACTCCAGATGGGCGCCGTCTTCGTGGTCGGCTCGATGGCGATCAGAGCGGGTCCGTGGCAATTCGTCGCCGGAATCGTGGTCGCCGGAATCGCGGCCGTCGTCCTACTGCATGGGCAACCCGAATTCGCGTTGTCCCCCAATACGTTGTCCCGGCGGCGAGTACTTGCTGTCGCCGTAACGACGCTGGCAGCGGTGTGGCTCAGCTATTGCGGCATCGCCAGAACGACAACGAACGAATCGACCTTCGAACACGTGCGTTTCACCGGCATTTGTGTCGCGGTGCTAGCCATGTTCTCCATCGTGCCATTCATCCGGCACAGGTGGTGGGTGGTCCTTGCCCTCAGCCTTGCCACAGGACTCGCCTATAGCTCGTCGCTGGCGCAGGGAATCGAGACCGTGGCGGCGACCTTCCTTACCGGTGCTGTCGTGGTCGGCACAACGCTTCTGACCATGTGGGGACTGCGGGTAGTCGAAGATCTGGACCGCGCGAAAGTGGTCGAGGCCGAACTGCAGGTAGCCCAAGAGCGGCTGCGCTTTGCGCGGGACCTCCATGATGTCGTCGGCCGTAGCTTCTCCGCGATCGCGGTGAAGAGCGAACTCGCTGTGTTGTTGTCGCGGTCGGGCGACACCGAACGCGCCGTGACCGAGATGGGCGAGGTCAAAGCTCTCGCTGTCGAGTCCATGGGACAGATGCGCGAACTGGTCCGCGGCTACCGCGGTATCGATCTGACCAGCGAGGTGGCCGGCGCGCGTTCGCTGCTGTCGGCGGTCGGCTGCCGGCTCGTGGTCGAGGGCGATCCGGCCTCCGTCCCGGCGCGGTTGCACGAGGTCGCCGCTTGGGTGGTGCGCGAAGGTACGACGAATATAGTCGAGCACTCGACGGCGACATCGGCGATCCTCGCGTTCGGGAATGCCGGAATGTCGCTGCGCAATGACCACCCGAACGGCCCACCGGGCGAGCGATCTGGGCTACGCGGTCTTGCCGAGCGGCTCGAGCCCCTCGGCGCGACCCTCGATTCCGTCGAGTCTCCGGAGGAGTTCCGCCTCGAAATCCATTGGGAGAAAAGTGATTACCCTATTTCTCGCAGATGACGAAAACCTCGTTCGGACCGCGTTGGCAACCATGCTCGATCTCGAAACCGATCTCGAGGTCGTCGAGCACGTGAGCTCAGGTGAGGAGCTGGTCGCGGCGTGGCGTCTCCGCGCCGACAGCGGCGCCCCAGTCGCGGTGGCCGTCATCGATCTGCAGATGCCCGGCATCGACGGCATCGAAACCGCCATCGAACTTCAGCGCCTCACTCCGGGCGCAGTCACCGTGATCGTGACCAGCCATGGTAGACCCGGATACCTGAAACGAGCCCTCGCCGCCGGTGTCCGTGGCTTTCTGCCGAAGACGACCTCGGCGGCGACGCTGGCCGAGGTGATTCGCACCGTCCATCGCGGCGGACGCTACGTCGACCCCGAGTTGGCCGCAGAAGCCATCAGCGCCGGCGACACCGTTCTCACCCCCCGCGAGGCCGATGTCCTGGAATACGCTATCGACGGTGCACCTGTCGAAGACATCGCTCGACGCGCTCACCTATCGCCAGGGACCACCCGCAACTACCTGTCCTCGGCCATGGCCAAGCTCGGGGTGTCCAACCGCTACGAGGCCGCTGTCAAAGCCCGCGAGAAGGGGTGGATCTAGCCAGCCCCATTCGCCGACGTGCACCTGGAGTGCACCCTCGACCCACTCCCTCCCTATCTCCGGCGCCGCCAGGCGGCTCCACTTTGTGACACCGTATGCAGCGGGTTCTCCGATCGACTGACGGCATCGGCAAAGACAAGACTGTTTCTGCGCTGGTGAGCGCGGCATTCTGGCACGGCCGATCCATCGACAGGAGAACCAGGCGATGACCGACGCACCACCCACCACAACGCCGCTGCATCTGAGTGGTCCCCAGTGGCTTCCACGGCACCTGGGTCCCCGACCTCTGATCCACTCGCCCACGCGCAGAATCGGCACATCCGATTGCAAATTCGAGCCGAGTACAGCCACGTTCGCCAAGACACAGAAGTTTCGTTGATCCACCTGACAATGACGTCAAGCGGTCAGGTTGTCGAACTCGCCCGCCTTGCAACCCTGCAGCCATGCACCCTTATGGCTACCTCGCCGCCAGCTGTCAAAGCAACTTTCGGTAGTAGATGACGCGTTCACGCTCATCGAAGCCGAGAGCGGCGTGCATTTTGTGGCTGGTGAGGTTGTCCAGCAAGACGTCTGAACCGAGCTCGGTGCAGCCGTTGTCGCGGCCCCATGCTTCAACGGCACTACACAATGCCCGAGCGGTGCCGCGTTCGCGGAATGCCGGGACTACATAGATCCCCTCGAGGAACGCAACCGGGGACGTATCACATCCGTTCACGTAGTCGTGGCGGAGCGTGGCCTCGCTGAACCCGACAACCGCGCCACCGTCGTCCCGAGCCAGAAACGCTGCGGCAGAACGGGAACCACCGTATTGGTCACCGACCTCGGCACGATGCTCGGCCACTGTGCTGCCCGGCCACAGTCGCATTCGCATCGCCGCCAGATCGTCCAGGTCTGCCACACCGCACCGGTGGATCATGGTCATGGGCACATGATATCCGGCCCCAGCTGACCCAGCGGAGCATCAACACCCACGACCAGTGAGCACGCCGCAAGGCCGACCGGACGCTATCACCCAACGCGCGGCGCCCGCCGCCAACCACTGTCATCGACTACGACCAGACCGGCCAGTTCGAGTGCAGCGAGTGCAGCGCGGACCGTAGCGATCGGAAGCCCGCAATTCTTTGCCACTTCCAGCGGAATCGAAGACCCACGCTTCGGGAGCGTAGCGAAAACGTCAGCCTCGACTCCACAAAGGCGATCCGCTGGACCAATGTCCGCCACCTCAGCGTCGACCACAGGCAACCGCAATGGACCGGCCTCGTCGACCACATCGTGCGCACCGGTAACCAGAACGGCTTCGGTGTCACGTATCATTCGATGACAGCCGATCGAGGCCGCCGACGTCACCGGACCGGGCACGGCCATGGCCGGACGGCCGAGGCGGCGAGCCCATTTGATGGTGTTGCGCGCACCGCTGCGCCGCCCCGCCTCGACAACGAGCACCCCAGCGGCCAAAGTGGCGATGAGTCGGTTCCGGGCGAGGAATTGATGCTTACGCGCGGTGATGCCGGGCGGATATTCGCTGACCACCAGACCGGATTCAGCAATCTCTGCCAGAAGACGCGCATGCTGCGCCGGGTAGGCCCGGTCGATGCCGCATGCAAGCACCGCAATGGTCGTGCCCGCGACGGCGAGCGCAGCTCGATGCGCCGTGCTGTCGATCCCGAAGGCTGCCCCGGAAACAATGGTCCATCCCTGCGCCGCAAGATCACCAGCGATCTCACCGGTGACGCGACTGCCGTATCCGGTGCTGCACCGTGCGCCCACCACCGCCACCGCGCGATCGGTCGACTCCAGCGCGGAGCGTGTGCCGCGCACCCACAGCACCAGCGGCGCACCGGCCTCCCGATCGTGCCCCGGGTCGAGTCGAGCGAGGCCCAGCATGCGCCATGCCGGCCATTCCGGGTCGTCCGGCGTGATCACCCGCCCACCGAGCCGCTCGACGGTCTCCAGATCCTGTGCAGCCAAGTCGAGTTCGCGACGCCGAGCAGTCGGAGCGCGCAGAGATTCCGGCAGCGCGCACTCGCGTACAGCCCGCGCCGCTTCGAGAACTCCGACAGCGTCGATCAGAGCCGACAGGGCTGGGCATGGACCCAGTACGACCCGCGACAGATACACCCACGCCAACCGTCGAGCATCGGGGTCACCGACATTCGGGCGGGCAACCGTAGTCGCACCATCCTTCCCACACGACGCCCCGCTCATTCCGGGTCTCGCTGGCGAAAGTTCAATGCGAGCACCACATCCTGCGCGGATGGTATGTCGCCACCCCGCAGATCGCAGATGGTCCACGCCACACGGATAGCGCGGTCTGCGCCGCGCGCGGAGAGGCGACCGCGCTGAAGCGCACCTTCGACGGGCGCGAGCGATTCTCGTGGCAAACGGTACCGCTGGCGCAGGACATGTCCGGGCACATCGGCGTTCGTCAGCCACCCGTACTCGCGCCAGCGCGCCGCGGCCGCCTCCCGGGCGCGAGCGACCCGGGCGCGGACCACCTCGCTGCTCTCGGCCACAGCGGTACCGAACGCAGCGCTGGACTCCCCGTACATCCGTACCCGAATGTCGACGCGGTCCATGAGCGGACCGGACAGCTTTCCGAGATAACGTCGCCGGGCCAGCGGCGCGCACACGCAGTCGACGTCCCGGGCTGGGGCACACGGGCAGGGATTCGCCGCCAGTACGAGCTGAAAGCGCGCCGGATACCGGGCCACGCCGTCGCGCCGAGCGATGCGCACCTCCCCCTCTTCCAACGGCGTACGCAACGCATCGAGCACCTTCGCCCCGATTTCTGCGCACTCGTCGAGGAACAGGACGCCGCGGTGCGCCCGGCTCACCGCACCCGGCCGTGCGATCCCGGAGCCACCGCCGATCATGGCGGTGATCGACGTCGAGTGGTGCGGGGCAACGAAAGGCGCCGCGGTGACCAAGGGGTGATCGTCGGACAGTGCGCCCGCCATCGAATGGATCGCGGTCACTTCCAGCGCCTCGGGCTCGGCCAGGGGTGGCAACAGGCTCGGAAGGCGTTGTGCCAGCATCGTCTTTCCAATGCCGGGCGGGCCGGTCAGGAGCAGATGATGTCCACCTCCAGCGGCCACCTCCAGCGCCCAGCGGGCCTCCTCCTGCCCGGTCACCTCGCTCAAATCGCCACCCGCGCGCACCGGGGCAGGAGAGTTGCTTTCTGGCACGGTGAGCGTTCCTCGGCCGCACAACCAGGACACCACCTCGCGCAGGCTGCTCGCACCATAGACCTCGATACCGGTGACCAATGCTGCTTCGGCCAACGTCGCCTCCGGTACCACGACGGCCGCCCTTCCCGCGGTGCGCGCGGCGATCACCGCGGGCAGTACACCACGCACGCGGCGTACTCGCCCGTCCAGCGCGAGTTCACCGAGCAGGATCGTTTTCGCCAGCCGCTCGCCCGGGACGCAGCCGGAGGCGTGCAGCACCGCGACCGCCAGTGCCAGGTCGTACACGCTGCCCAGCTTGGGCAATGTCGCCGGAGACAAGGCCAGGATCACCCGGGTGTCCGGCCACTTCTCCCCCGAATTCGCCACGGCCGAGCGCACTCGGTCGCGGGATTCCTGTAGGGCGGTGTCGGGCAGGCCGACCAGATGGATGGCCGGCAGCCCTTGTCCGATATCCGCCTCGATCTCGACGATCACGCCCTCGACACCGGAGACCGCCACCGAATGCGCACGGCCGAGCACCATTCAGAACACCGCCTCGAAGTGTTCGATGACCGGAACGCGTCCGGGCAACGCAAGCACGGACACCACGTCGAACCGAATGCGTCGCCACGGCCCACCTTGCTCGGCCAACCACTGCAGCGCGAGCCGTCGAATCCGCTGTCGCTTACCGGCGGTGACCGATTCGGCCGGCACTCCATAGCGAAAGCCAGAACGCGTTTTCACCTCGACGAAGGCCGTCACATGCCCGTCGCGGACGATCAGATCGAGCTCCCCGTACCGGCAGCGCCAGTTGCGGTCGAGAACCTCCATCCCCGCGGCACAGAGAAATTCGGCCGCCAACTGCTCTCCCTGCGCGCCGAGCGCCTGTCTGTGTGTCACCAGTCGAGTCTGCGACAGGCTCGACTCGGTTCGGCTGCATCACGCTGGGCCAAAACAACACCTGTGGATCAGCGTGCTCCTGTGGAAACTCGCCGCGTTGCACCGGCTACTCCGGCAACCGCAGGTCCGGCTTCTCCAACTCTTCGATGTTGACGTCTTTGAAGGTGATCACTCGAACGTGTTTGACGAAGCGAGCGGGGCGATACATGTCCCATACCCATGCATCGCTCATCCGCACCTCGAAGTACACCTCGCCGTCCGCGTCCTGTGGCCGCAATTCGACGGAGTTGGCGAGGTAGAAACGACGCTCGGTCTCCACCACATACGAGAACTGACCAACGATGTCCTTGTACTCGCGATACAGCGAGAGCTCCATCTCGGTCTCGTACTTCTCGAGGTCCTCGGCACTCATCGGGTGGGACATCCTCCTTCTCGCCGCGTCGCGTGGTGTGATGACATCATCGCGCATGCGCGGTATCGGTAGCCAGTCGGCCGGCCGCATGCCCGTGCGGGAAGTCGTCCAACAGCGTCCCACCTCGCACGGTCGCGGCGGCAGCGCGCACATTGCGCCATGATCGGCGATGTTCGCTGCTCGGCCCGAGACGACGCAGCGCAGCCGTATGCTCGGGCGTGTTGTAGCCCTTGTGTCCGGCGAAGCCATAGCCGGGTAGCTGTTCGTCCAGTTCGACCATGATTCGGTCACGGGTGACCTTGGCCAGGATGCTGGCCGCAGCGATACACGCTGCGGCGCCGTCGCCACCGATGACCGGCAAGGATGGCACGGGGATGCCCGGTACCCGAAAACCGTCGGTGAGCACATAGCCCGGCCGCTGGCCCAGTCCCGCGACCGCCCGGCGCATTCCTTCGATATTGGCCACATGGACGCCGAGCGTGTCGATCTCCCCAGCCGGGATCACGACGATCGTGTATGCCAATGCCCGGCGCGTGATCACCGGATACAGCTGCTCACGAGTCGCCTCGGCGAGTTTCTTGGAATCGTTCAAGCCTATGAGCGTGTCATCCGCTCGTGGGGAGAGGACACACGCGGCGACGACCAGCGGCCCGGCGCACGGTCCCCGGCCGGCCTCGTCCACCCCCGCAACGGGTCCGAGCCCGCTGCGGGTCAGTGCCGCCTCGAGCGTGCGCAGCCCGGCCGCCCGCCGCATCACCACGCGCGGCGGCCAACCGGTGGCTGTGGACACCCGATCTCGATTCACCATCCAATTGTCCTGCTAACGCGACGATCAGTCCGTTTGCGGGTTCTCCGAACGCACCGTTCCGATCCGGCTCGGCGGCCAGATCTTGACCACCGCCTTGCCGCGGACGTTGTCCACCGGGACCGTGCCGCGCAAGTCGGGGGAATCACTGATATGCGCGCGCGAATCGCTGGACTGATTGCGGTTGTCACCCATCACCCACAAATGTCCCTCGGGCACCGTCACCGGCCCGAACTCACGACCACCAGCCGATCCGTAGGGCCGTCCCGGCACATACGGATCGTCGTAGCGGGCATAGGGTTCATCGAGCGGCTTGCCGTCGACGATGACCCGCCCCTGCGCATCGCAACACTCGACAGTCTGGCCGCCGACCGCGATCACTCGCTTGACCAGATCGTTCTCGTCGGGCGGCACGAAGCCGAAGAAGGCGAAGAAATTCTGCACGCCGCGAACGACCGTGTTGTCGGAACGAATCGACTGATAGTGGGTGTTCCAGGAA
The DNA here is from genome assembly GCF_000482385.1 of Nocardia sp. CNY236. Lineage (GTDB taxonomy): Bacteria > Actinomycetota > Actinomycetes > Mycobacteriales > Mycobacteriaceae > Nocardia. Next base: position 187,792 of record NZ_AXVD01000003.1, on the reverse strand, counting down.
GGGGGGCCGACGAACACCACCACATCGCCCGGCTGCGGGTCACCCCAGTAGTAGCTCAGCTTCTGCACATATATGCGATCGCCGGTACATCCGGCGCACCCGTGCAGGGTGGGCTGCATCGACTCCGACGGAATCACATACGGCCTGCCGACGAAGGTGACCATCAGTGCGGCGATCACCCCCGCGATCACGATCAGGATCGGCAGCTCCTGCCAGAACGGGCGCTGCTTCTTCTTCCGCGTACGTTTGGCACGCGCATGCCGCGCCCCGTCGTCGCCGGATTCGGACATCGACACCGACCCACTTTCGTCTGCCACGGCGAACAGAGTAGCCCGGCGGTCGAACCCATGTCCGCCCGCCGGGCCGAGAAGAATCTACTGGACAGTCAGCCTGTTCAGCGCTTTTCTTTGATCTTGGCCGCCTTGCCGCGCAGGCCGCGCAGGTAGTACAGCTTGGCGCGGCGGACGTCGCCACGGGTCACGACATCGACGTGGTCGATATTCGGGCTGTGTACCGGGAAGGTGCGTTCCACGCCGACACCGAACGACACCTTGCGGACGGTGAAGGTCTCCCGGATGCCACCACCCTGCCGGCGGATCACGACGCCCTTGAAGACCTGGATGCGCTCCTTCGAGCCCTCGATGACCTTCACGTGCACGTTCAGCGTGTCGCCCGGTCGGAAGTCGGGAACGTCGCTGCGCAACGACTTCTCGTCGACGAAGTCAAGGGTGTTCATTGTCCATCCTTCATGGTTTCGCGCGAACAGAGGACCCTGGCGGCACTGTGTGCGCTCGGCCGGTTCATGCTCCGAATAGCGGTGCTCCGGGCCGAGAACCGTCCCAGGCAACCTGTGCATTGTGTCAGATCGACCGAGACGAGAAAAATCGACCCGCGCTCCCCACCCCGCGATGACGATCGTCCGATCGAGTAACCACAGCCCGACCCAGGTCGCGGCCGTGTTTCGCGCGCTGGCGGACCGATCAATGCTTCTCGTCGCCGGATACCGTGTCCCGCGGGGCAGGCTGTTCGGAAGAGGTCGGGCCGCTGTGACCGGCGGCATGCCACAACGAGTGGTGACGGTGCGGCGCCGGTGGCGCGGGCACTACTCGCCGGGCGAGCTCGGCCTCGGCCGCCTCGCGCACATGCTCGACATCGGGTTTGCCCGCCACCAGATCCTGCACGAAGATCTTCGCGCGAATCACCGGCCGACGATAGCGTCGTTCTCGGACGATGGCCCGATACATCAGACGCCGGCGGTCGGCATAGCGCCAGCGCGCCCACGGCGCACCGGGTCGGCTCAACCGCAACGCCCCCACCACGAGAAGCGGCAAGAAGAACATGCCGAACAGGCCGGTCCAAATCTTCCCCTTTGCGATGACGACCGCAGCCAACGCCAGGTTGGCCGCCGCGAACACGATCACGAAAATATCGACCGCGGCGCTGGAACCTCGCCGAAAGTCGTTGATGTCCAGCATCCACAGCGGATGGAAACCCAGCAGCAACAATCCGGTCACCGCGACGGCGACGAACACCGCGTCCACCGAGGTGCGTCCCTGCTCCTCCCAGTACACGTCCCGCAGATAGAAGATCAAAGCGAACTCGTCCAAGACCAGCGCGGCCCCAACGCCGAAGGCAGCGGCCAGCGCCGCCGCCGTGGCCGAACTCACGTTGGGGAACGCCGCGACCATGCCGATGCCGGACACCAGCACCAGGATCACCCCGAACACCATGTGATGGATATGGGTGTCACCGGCGCGCAGATTCCCCGGCCACCAGCGCACCCGCGCGCGAATCAGTCGCACGCTGAGCCGAATGAACAAGAAGCCGACGATGAATCCGAGGAGAAACCACAGCAACGGTAGCCGTTCTCGAGCGATCAGCTCCTCGTCGAGCCACGGTCCCATCGCCACCGCTCACTCTCGTGTATTCGACTACTGGCCGAACCCTGCCCTGCGCAACGCATCCGCCATCGCACCGCTCGGGGCAGGGGCGGCACGCCGCCGGTTGCCGTCGCGGCCTTGACCTTGGCCTCCCTTGCTGTGGGCGCCCTTACCCTGGCCCCGGCCCTGCTGCCTACCTTGACCATTCTGCCGCCGCTCGCCACCGCTGGATCGGCCGTGCTGTTGATTCTGGCCGCTGTTGCCTGCCCCGTCCGGCTCGTCGTCCAACCGCAACGAAAGCCCGATGCGCTGTCGAACAACGTCGACGTCGAGTACCTTCACCTTCACCACGTCGCCGGATTTGACCACCGCGCGCGGATCTTTCACGAAGCTGCGCGACATCGCCGAGACATGCACCAATCCGTCCTGATGTACCCCGACATCGACGAACGCGCCGAAAGCGGCCACATTGGTGACCACACCCTCGAGCACCATGCCCGGCTTCAGGTCGGCGACCTTCTCCACGCCCGCGGCGAACTCCGCGGTCTTGAATTCGGGACGCGGATCACGACCCGGCTTCTCCAGTTCGGCGATGATATCGGTGACAGTGGGCACACCGAAGCGCTCGTCGGTGAAGTCGTCGGCACGCAGCGACCGCAGCAGCGCCGTGTTTCCGATGGCCTCCGCGACGGAGCTACCAGTCGTTTCCAGGATCCGTCGCACCACCGGGTAGGCCTCCGGGTGTACCGCAGAGGTATCCAACGGGTCGTCGCCCTCGCGAATACGCAAGAAGCCGGCACACTGCTCGAATGCCTTCGGTCCCAGCCGCGGCACGTCCAACAGCGCGGTCCTGGTGCGGAACGGGCCATTGTGATCCCGATACGTCACAATGCTTTCCGCCACGGCGCCGCCGATGCCGGACACCCGAGACAGCAGCGGCACCGACGCCGTGTTCACATCGACGCCGACCGCGTTCACCGCATCTTCCACGACCCCGCCCAACGAGCGAGCCAGCAGGGTTTCGGACACGTCGTGCTGGTATTGACCGACACCGATGGACTTCGGATCGATTTTCACCAGCTCGGCCAACGGGTCCTGCAGACGGCGGGCGATGGAGACTGCACCACGCAACGACACATCCACCTCGGGCAGCTCCTGAGTGGCATAGGCCGAGGCCGAGTACACCGAGGCGCCCGCCTCGGAGACCACGATCTTGGTCGGCGCAGGCGTGGTGTCCGACGCCGCGGTGATCCGTGAGATGAGCTCGGTGGCAAGGGCATCGGTCTCCCGGGACGCGGTGCCGTTGCCGATCGCAATGAGCTCCACCCCGAACCTGGTGACCAAGGCACCCAGCACCGCCAGTGACTTCTCGGTTCGGCCCTGCGGTTTGTGCGGGTAGACGACCTCGGTGGCGACCAGCTTGCCGGTGGCGTCGACAACCGCAACCTTCACCCCGGTGCGGTAGCCGGGATCGAGGCCCATGGTCGGGCGGGTGCCGGCGGGTGCGGCCAGCAGTAGGTCCCGCAGATTCGCGGCGAACACGTCCACCGCGTCCTTCTCGGCCGCTTGACGCAGTCGCATTCTGATGTCGATGCCAAGGCCGACGTGAAGTTTCGTGCGCCACGCCCAGCGCACCGTCTCCAGCAGCCACGAGTCGGCCGGACGGCCGCGGTCGGCGATTCCGAAGCGGAAGGCGATACGGCCCTCGTAGAGGGTGCGCTCACCTGGTTGCGGCTGCTCGGTGTCCGGCTCGAGCTGCACATTGAGCACGCCTTCCTTCTCCCCGCGCAACAGTGCGAGCACCCGGTGAGACGGCAGCGTCTCGAACTGCTCGGCGAAGTCGAAGTAGTCGGCGAACTTGGCGCCCGCGTCTTCCTTGCCCGCGCGGACCGCCGAGGTGACCTGCCCGCGCTGCCACATCAATTCACGCAACTCGCCGACCAAATCGGCGTCTTCGGCGAACCGCTCGACCAGGATGGCTCGTGCGCCGTCGAGCTGCTCGGCAGTGTAGCGCTCGGGGTCGACGGTCGGATCTGCGATCAGGGCGTCGGCCACCGGCTCGTGCCCGGCCTCTCGCGCGATCTGAGCTCTGGTGCGCCGCTTCGGCTTGTACGGCAGGTAGATGTCCTCGAGCCTGGCCTTGGTCTCGGCGAGCAGGAGCTGCCGGTGCAAAGCTTCATCGAGCTTGCCCTGGGCTCGGATGGATTCCACGATTGTGGCCCGGCGTTCGTCGAGTTCGCGCAGGTAGTGCAGACGCTCATCGAGAACCCGCAGCTGCGCGTCGTCCAAACCGCCGGTGACCTCCTTGCGGTACCGCGCGATGAAGGGCACTGTAGATCCGGCGTCGAGTAGTTCGACGGCAGCACGCACCTGGGCCTCGGGTACCGCGAGCTCCTCGGCAAGACGGCGGTTCACGCCCATGCTGCCGCCAGCGGCGGAATCGGTCGAAGCGAATTCGGTGTCGGACTCGGTTGTGTCCGACTCGGTCTTGGCGGTCTCGGGAGCTGTCGTCACGCCCGCAGACACTACCGTCGCCTTCGGACACCCGGTCGCTGCCCAGGCGAACCGATGCGTGTTCGCTGGTCCACCGTGCGCGGTCTCACCGCCGCGCGGCTCCGGCGGATCACCGCTGCGGAGGCGCCTGCGCGTCCTGGTCCGAAAGAAGATCGGGACGGCGCTCGCGCGTGCGTGCCAGCGCTTGCTCGCGCCGCCATGCCGCGACCTTCGCGTGGTCGCCCGACAACAGCACCTGCGGAACGTCGAGCCCACGCCAGGAGACCGGACGAGTGTAGCTCGGCCCCTCGAGCAGACCCTCGGAGAAGGAATCCTCCTCGTGTGACTGCTGATTACCGAGCACTCCCGGCAAGAGCCGGACCACCGCCTCGGTCATGACCAGCACCGCCGCCTCCCCGCCGATCAACACATAGTCACCGATACTGACCTCCTCCACCCGCACCCTGCGGGCGGCGTCCTCGACCACTCGCTGATCGATGCCCTCGTAGCGGCCGCACGCGAAGACGAGATGCTCTTGCGCGGCCCAGCGCTGCGCGGTGGCCTGGGTGAACGGCAGTCCGGCCGGGGTGGGAACGACGAGCAACGCGTCATCGGGGCATACCTCGTCCAGAGCGTCGCCCCATACCGTCGGCTTCATGACCATTCCGGGCCCGCCACCGTAGGGGGCATCGTCTACGGACTTGTGCACATCGTGTGTCCACCGGCGCAAATCGTGCACCCCGAGCGAAATCAGCCCTCGGTCGATCGCCTTCCCCAGCAGCGCCGTCCGCAACGGCTGCAGGTACTCCGGGAATATCGTGACGACATCGAGCTTCATGACTGTCTCCTCTCGACGCCAGGTCCCCGCTCCCACGGTCGAGCCGCGTAGTCCCTATTCCGGGTCGAGAAGACCTGCCGGCGGGTCGATGACGATGGTGCCGTCGGCCGTCGACACCGTGAGCACGATAGCGGCGACGAAAGGAATCAAAATCTCCCGTCCGTCGCTGTCGGCCCGCACCACGAGCAATTCACCGGCCGCAGAGTGCAGCACCTCGTGGACGGATCCGACCGAGGCGCCGTCGGTGAGCCCGACCTGAAGACCCTCCAACTCGTGGTCGTAGAATTCGTCCGGATCGTCCGGTGGCGGAAGGTCCGCACTGTCGACCACGAACAGCGCGCCACGTAGCGCGTCTGCGGCGGTTCGGTCGTCGACGCCGGCGAGGGCCACCAGTAGCCGACCGGAGTGCTCGCGGGCCGATCGCACCGTGAAGTCACGTAGGTCGCTCGATCGAGGAAGGCGCCCGCGTAGCGTGACGCCGGCAGCGAACCGTGCGTCGGGCTCGTCGGTACGCACCTCGACGACGAGTTCACCACGCACACCGTGCGCCTTGGCGACTCGCCCGATGACCAGTTCCACTACCGGTCGGTGTCGACTACGTCCACCCGGATGCCTCGGCCACCGATGCCGGCGACGAGGGTACGCAGTGCGGTCGCGGTACGTCCGCCGCGGCCGATCACTTTGCCCAGATCGTCGGGATGGACATGTACCTCGACGGTGCGGCCACGTCGGCCGGTGATCAAGTCGACGCGGACGTCTTCCGGATTGGCGACGATGCCGCGCACCAGGTGCTCGACGGCATCGGCGACAACAGTGCTCATTACTCGGCCGCCTCGTCGGCGTCCTTCTTGGCGGCCTTCTTCTTCGGCGTGACCGCTTGTGCGACGGGTTCGTTGTCGGCGGCGGCCAGCGCGGCGTTGAACAGGTCCAGCTTGGACGGCTTGGACGGCTTGACCTTCAGTGTGCCTTCGGCGCCGTCGAGGCCCTTGAACTTCTGCCAGTCACCGGTGATCTTCAGCAGCTGCAGGACCGGTTCGGTCGGCTGCGCGCCGACGCCCAGCCAGTACTGGACACGCTCGGAATCGATCTCGATGAGCGAGGGCTCTTCCTTCGGGTGGTACTTGCCGATGGACTCGATGGCCCGGCCGTCGCGGCGCGTACGGGCATCCGCGACGACGACGCGGTATTGCGGGTTGCGGATCTTGCCCAGGCGGGTGAGCTTGATGCGAACAGCCACTGCTGATCTGCCTTTCCTAGGTTGGTCACGACGCAATTCGGCGACTCGCATGGTCTGCGAGCCCGGTTTCGCGCTCTGAAGTGTGTGACCGCCGTGCGGTGCGTAACCGGAGACGGGCTGACACGATGTCCAGAAGGACAGTGGTTCATTGTGCCAGAGATGACGCCACAGCCGAAAATCACGCCCTCGAGGTCGGGACCTTCGCTCCCACTGCCCGGGTCAACGCACCAATGGCGCCAGGGCACGACCGGCGAGTTCTATCACGCCCGGCTGGTGCCCATTGCTGGTCAAATTGATCGTCAATCCGTCGACACCGAGGTCGAGTACTCGCGTCTTCAGCTGCTCGGCGATGTCGTCCGGGGTGCCGACGAACACGCGGTCGGCCATGCTTTGTTCGATCTCCTGCGCCGACATCGTCGACAGATCGATACCCATCCGGTCGAGTAGGGCCTGCAAGCGTTTGCGGGCCAGATCTGCATCGTCGTCCATCACCAGGAAACACAGGTAGCTCGTCTCCAGGGTCTGTGGATCGCGGCCGACCTCGGCACAGCGCTCGTGTAGTGCGTCGAGCTTGCGCGGCAACTCCGAGGCATTGCAGAGAATATTGAGGTGATCGGCGTAGCGGGCAGCCAAGCGGAACGTCTTCTTCTCCCCGCCGCCGCCGATCATGATCGGCAGATCGTCTCGAATGCGAGGTTCGTTCATCGCATTGTCCACTTGATACCAGCTGCCCCGGAAGCTCGGGCGCTGGCCACGCAACATCGGCTCGATGATCTGCAGCGCCTCCTCGAGCCGTTCGAACCGGTCGGCGAAAGTACCGAACTCGTAGCCGTAGGACTGGTGCTCGAGTTCGAACCATCCGGCGCCGATGCCCAGCACTGCGCGCCCGCCGCTGACCATGTCCAGCGTGGTGACGGTCTTGGCGAGCATGGCCGGGTTACGATAGGTGTTCCCGGTCACCAATGCCGACAGCTGAACTCGCTCCGTCGCTGCGGCAAGCCCGCTCAGCGTGGTGTACGCCTCGAGCATCGGCTCATCGGGACTGCCGATCGCGGGCAGTTGATAGAAGTGGTCCATCGCGAAGACCGTGTCGAAACCCGACTGCTCGGCGGCCCTGGCCTGTGCGACGACGGTAGGGAACAACTCCCGCATCGACGTGCCATAGCTGAAGTTGGGAATCTGATACCCGAGGCGAATGGTCACCGAATCGACCTTACGCCAGTTTCGGATGCGCAGCGCGGCACTACGCCCGAACGCCGCCCTCATCCGGACCTCGGCTGGCGCCAGCTCCGGCGGTGAGCCCCCCCCCGGGTCAGCGGTGACCGGTCACCGGATCGTGTGTGCGATACACGCGCCCACGCAGCACCACGGCGTAGGGCGCGGTGAGCGTGTCCGGATGAATGCGCGGGTCCTGCTGGTAGACAACGAAGTCCGCCGGTGCGCCGTCCTCGATCCCCGGTCGGCCGAGCCAGGCACGGGCATCCCACGAGGCTGCGCCGAGCGCATCGTGCGCGGACAGGCCCGCGCCGGTCAGCGCCGCGATCTCGTCGGCGATGCGCCCGTGCCGAATGGACCCCCCCGCATCGGTACCTGCGAACAGCGGTACACCGGCCTCGTGTGCCGCAGCGACGGTACCTCGCACCCGACGGTGCAGATCACGCATGTGCGCGGCATAGACCGGGAACTTGCCGGCCTTGTCGGCGATCTCGGGAAAGGTGTCGATATTGATCAGGGTCGGAACCAACGCCGTGCCGTGGGCGACCATCATCTCGATGGCGTCGTCGGTGAGGCCGGTGCCGTGTTCCAGGCAATCGATACCCGCACCGATCAACCCCGGGAGTGCGTCCTCTCCGAACACGTGCGCGGTGACCCGCGCGCCATTGGCGTGCGCGGCGTCGATGGCCTCCTTCAGAATCGCGTCACTCCACAGCGGGGTCAGGTCGCCCGCGGAGCGGTCGATCCAGTCACCGACGATCTTCACCCAGCCGTCACCGAGTCGGGCCTGTTCGGCAACGATCTCCGGTAGATCGCGCTCGTCGTCGAGTTCGATCCCCAGCTCGCGAATGTAGCGCTTCGGTCGGGCGATGTGCCGTCCCGCGCGGATGATTCGCGGCAGCTCGTCGTGGTCGTCGATGAAGCGGGTATCGATCGGTGAGCCTGCATCGCGCAGCAACAACGCGCCGGCCGCCCGCTCACTCTCCGCCTGGGCGACGGCGCCCGCACGGTCCTCGTGACCGCCGCCGTGCCGGATACCGACATGGCAGTGCGCGTCGACCAAGCCGGGAACGATCCATCCCTGGCGGCACAGCGTTTCGGCGCCCGGCACGGGGTCGAAGGTGATCGAGCCGTCGCGCACCCATATATCGCGCACCTCGCCCTCTGGGAGGATCACACCCCGCAGATGCACCATAACCTCCTGCACATCGACTGGTTCCACCGTAGCGCCCACATTCGGAGACGCGTCACTGGTGCGCCCACCCGGCCCAGCGACGAGATCGCCCCGGCGTTCGAGGGCCGGGACGACGCTACGTGCGGCTACTTCTTCTTCGGGAAGTCCAGCTTGGAGAGGTCGAAATTCGCCAATCCCGGAGGCAACTGGTCCAGACCCGTGGGCATATCGGACAGATCGGGCATCTCAGCGGGCATGCCGGGCATCCCGCCCATGGGTGGGAAGCCGCCACGCACCTTCGGCGGCGTCGGGCCGCGACCGCTCTTCTTGCCCTTCTTGCCTTTCTTCTTGGTGCTACGACGGGAACCGGGCAGCCCCATCTGGCGCCCCATCATCGCCATCATCTTCTTGGCCTCGAAGAATCGGTCGACGAGTTGGTTGACCTCGGATACCTGGACTCCGGAACCATTGGCGATGCGCAGTCGACGGGATGCATTGATGATCTTGGGATTGTCCCGCTCGGCGGGGGTCATGCCACGAATGATCGCCTGCACACGATCGAGTTGCTTGTCGTCGACCTGAGCAAGGACGTCCTTCATCTGCCCGGCGCCCGGCAGCATGCCCAGCAGGTTGCCGATCGGCCCCATCTTGCGGATGGCCAACATCTGGTCCAAGAAGTCCTCGAGGGTCAGCTCGCCGCTGCCGATCTTGCGCGCAGCGACCTCGGCCTGTTGTGCGTCGTAGACCTGCTCGGCCTGCTCGATCAGGGTGAGCACGTCACCCATTCCGAGAATGCGGCTGGCCATCCGATCGGGATGGAATACGTCGAAGTCTTCGAGCTTCTCGCCGGTGGAGGCGAACAGGATCGGGACACCGGTGACCTCACGAACGCTCAAGGCTGCGCCACCGCGGGCATCGCCATCGAGCTTGGTGAGCACAACCCCAGTGAAACCGACACCGTCGCGGAACGCCTCGGCCGTGGTGACCGCGTCCTGACCGATCATCGCGTCCAGCACGAACAACGTCTCATCCGGTTGCACGGCGTCGCGGATGCCTGCGGCCTGCTGCATGAGTTCCTCGTCGATACCGAGGCGACCTGCGGTGTCGACGATGACCACGTCGTATTGCTTCTGCCGCGCTTCCTCGACTCCGCGGCGGGCCACGTTCACCGGATCGGCAGCCGAGATGCCCAGCGGATTGTCGCCACCACCGATGGAGGTCCCAGGATGCGGAGCGAACACCGGCACATCCGCACGGTCGCCGACCACTTGCAACTGGGTCACGGCGCCGGGACGCTGGAGGTCACAGGCCACCAGGAGCGGCTGATGTCCCTGCCCCTTGAGCAATTTCGCCAACTTGCCGGCCAGTGTCGTCTTTCCCGAACCCTGCAGGCCAGCGAGCATGACCACCGTCGGTGGATTCTTGGCCAGGTGCAGGCGCCGAGTTTCGCCGCCGAGAATCCCCACGAGTTCCTCGTTGACGATCTTGACGACCTGCTGGGCCGGGTTCAGCGCTGCGGAGACCTCGGCGCCTTTCGCACGCTGCTTGACCCTGCCGATGAAACCGCGCACCACCGGTAGCGCGACATCGGCCTCGAGCAGGGCCAGGCGGATCTCGCGGCCGGTCGCGTCGATGTCGGCCGGTGACAGACGTCCCTTTCCGCGCAGATCCTTGAGGGCACCGGTAAGCCGGTCGGACAGGGATTCGAACACCGATCGCGCTCCTGAACTCGGGGGACGTCACATTCCCTCCCAGGGTAGTGGGATCACCTGGGCAGCCGTGCGGGCGGTGCACCTGTGCGAAGCGAGCGGCTATTCCAGAACCCGGCGACGAGGGCTCGGCTGCCGTCGATAGTCGTGATGCTCTTCGGCCACCATGAACACCGCTTCGTTGGCGGTCAGCCCGAGCTCCAGCGCCAAGTCGTCGAGAACAGCCCATTCCTCAGCGCTCGACGCAGGTGAGCTGGCCACCGTGGACGCGATCGTCATCGCCGTCACAGCCTGCTGTCCGGTCAAGGTCCGGCCGGGCAGCCACGTGACCACCCAGCGGTCTCCGCCGACGCATCGCGCCATATGGGTGGTCTCGTCGCTCGTCATTGTCGACGCGGAAACAACCTCGATTGCCACCGACCTGCTCCCCTCGTGCTTACGATAGCCGGACGCTCTAGATCGTAAAGGCCGGTCGCTGGACTGGAGTACAGATGTAGCAAACATACTGCAACAGGTTGATCACTCGGTAAACTTGCAGGTCCAAGCCTGTTTCTAGACCGTCTCGACAGCGTTCTCCGACGGCTTGGGCGCTGGACCGGGAACCACAGCCAGAAGCGCATCGGCAATCGCTTCCCGACGCGCAGGTCCGTCCTCGGCGCCCACATCGAGGCCGAAACGGTCCACAACTGCAGCCCCCCATGTGACCACCGAGGCCCACCGGACGTTCGCGCCGCATCGGGCCAACTCGGCGGCGAGACGGCTCAACAAGCCGACCCGGTCCTCGGCGCGCAGCTCCAGGACTGCTGGGCCGGGCGCCGAGGTATCCGACCAGATGACCCGCGGTCGAGCGTGGGCATACAGACGCCGTCCGACATCGCCCGCCGCCCGCTCGCGCTTGGCCAGCGCCGCGGAAACATCCAGATTCCCAGCTGTCGCGCGGATCACGTCCTGGCGCAACAGACCGACCTCCGGCGGGTCGCCGAACGTGGGCGTGACGCCGAAAACAGCGACGATGCAATCGCCCTCGACGCCGAGCGAGGCCGACAGCACCTGCAACGAGTGCAAGGCGAGTACACCCGCAGCGGCCGAAAGAACATCCGGGCCGTCGGGCACGACCACGGTCACCGTGTAGGCATGTATATTCTCGCCGCGCGCCAGGTCGACGTGTACCCCGCCTGCCCGCGCACGCTCGGCCATCTCCGGTGAGATCGGCGCCGGCATCGGCGCCGGATCGCCCGCCATGGCCATGCGGCAGCGCCGGACCAACTCGCCGATCAGCGATGACTTCCAGTCGCCCCACACGCCGGGACCGGTGGCCAGGGAATCGGCCTCGGCCAAAACGTGCAGTACCTCCAGCGCCTGCGGATCACCCTCGAGTGCATCCACCACCTGGCGAACCGTCTCGGGATCGGACGGGTCGCGCCGAGTCGCGACCTCCGGCAGCAACAAGTGATGCCGGACGATGGTGCCGAGGGTGTGCACATCCGACGGTCGCAGGCCGAGGCGGCGACCGATGCGGGTGGCCAATTCCGCACCGACGACGCTGTGATCGCCCGCACGTCCTTTGCCGATGTCGTGCAGTACGGCGCCGAGCGACAGCAGGTCCGGACGTGCTACCCGGGTGCTCATCGTGCTGGCCTGGGCGGCCGTCTCCACGAGATGGCGATCGACGGTCCAGGTATGCATGGCATCACGCGGGGGCAGATCACGCACTGCGCCCCATTCGGGCAACAGCCGGCCCCACAATCCCGTACGGTCGAGCGCCTCGATCACATCGGCGGCGCCGCGGCCCGCCCCCAAGAGAACCAACAGATCGTCGAGCGCATCCGTGGGCCACGGTTCGCGTAGCTCCGGAGCGTCCTCCGACAGTCGGTTGAGGGTGGTCGCCGAAATCGGCAGCGCGGTCCGGGCCGAAGCCGCAGCAACCCGGAGAACGAGCCCGGGATCGCGGTGCGGACGAGCATCCCGGGCGAGCACCACTTCACCCGCGTGTTCGACCACCCCCTCATCGAGTGGTCGGCGCAGCGGTTTGCGACGAAGCCGTGCCAATCCGCGGCGAGGAAGAGCATTGCCCGCGGTGCGTAGACCCACATCCACCGAATAGCCGACCGTGCGGGCCGCATCGCTGAGCGTGCGAGCCAAGTCGAAACGATCGCCGAGGCGCAGCGCCGCGCCGATCTCGTCCGCGTCTTGCGCGTGCAGCTGGTCACGCGGGCGGCCGGCCACCCGATGCAGTTCGGTACGCACATCCAGCAAACGCCGGTGGGCCGATCGTAGTCCGCCCCCGGGTGTTTCCGGTCCCAGTCCGGGTATCGGGTCGGTCAGCTGGGCGATGGCCAGGGCATCGAGCAGCTGAATATCGCGCAAACCCCCGCGCCCGTTCTTCAGATCCGGTTCGGCGCGATGCGCGATCTCACCTGCCCGCTGCCATCGGGCCCTGGTGTGGTCGACGAGTTCGTCGAAGCGCGAGTGGATTCCGGAACGCCATTCGCGCCGCACGGCGCCGATCAGTCGAGAGCTCAACTCCTGATCGCCCACGATATGCCGAGCTTCGAGCATACCGAGCGCGGCGATGAGGTCACCGGCGGCCACCTCCACCGCCTGCGACACGGTTCGAACACTGTGGTCGAGTTTGATGTGCGCGTCCCACAGTGGGTACCAGAGCCGGTCCGCGATCTCGGCGACCTGCGCGGCTGCGACTTCGGCGTGCACCAGCACCAGATCGAGATCAGAATACGGCAGCATCTCACCGCGACCGAGACCGCCGACTGCCATCACCGCCAACCCGCTGCCCTCGGCGATACCCAACTCGCCGCCCTTGTTGGTCAACCACAGTTCGTGCAGGTCGACCAACGCCGCACGCAGCGACTCGGCGTCGAGCCGCGGGCTACCTGGTTGACCGCCGTCGAGAAGTCGCCCGCGCGCACGAACCAGATCTGCCGCCCCGCTGGCCATCCGACCATCAGCAGAGTCGACCACGGTCGAGTTCGTCTCGCGCTCGTCGTACCTACCCACTATCCACCACCTCACGACCGCGGCCCCGCCCGACCGGTATCCCGGTTGGAGCGGGGCCGCTGCTCGACGTGTCTCTACTCCAGCGATCCGTTACAACGCGTCGGTGCCGCGTTCGCCGGTACGCACCCGGACGATGGACTCCACCGGGCTGACCCAGACCTTGCCGTCACCGATCTTGCCGGTGCGGGAGGCTTCCACGATCACCTCCACGACCTTGTCGACGGACGCGTCGTCCACCACGACTTCGACACGGACCTTCGGCACGAAGTCGACCGAGTATTCCGCCCCGCGGTAGACCTCGGTGTGTCCCTTCTGTCGGCCGTACCCCTGCACCTCGCTGACGGTCATGCCCAACACACCCGCCTGCTCGAGCCCGGTCTTGACGTCCTCGAGCGTAAACGGTTTGACGATTGCGGTGATCAGTTTCATGTTCGTCATGCCTCCTTGACGGCCGAACGTGCCGTGCCACCCACAGCGGCGAAGTCGTAGGCGGATTCCGCGTGCTCGGACTCGTCCAAGCCCACCGACTCGGCTTCTTCGCTCGCGCGCAGCCCAATGGTGAACTTCACGATATAGGCAATGACGAGTGTTACGACGAAGGAGAAGGCAAGTACCACAAAGGCGCCCACGGCCTGCTTCCACAACTGGTCCGCGCCACCGCCGTAGAACAGGCCGGCGACACCCGCGCCCGTTTCCGGCGCCGCGACGAAACCGACCATCAATGTGCCGACGATGCCGCCGACCAAGTGCACGCCGACCACATCGAGCGAGTCGTCGAAGCCGAACCGGAACTTGAGGCCGACCGCGAGGGCGCACAGCGCACCAGAAACCACGCCGACCGCGAGTGCACCGAGCACGTTCACCGACGAGCAGGCCGGGGTGATGGCGACCAGACCGGCCACGATGCCCGAGGCAGCGCCCAGGGACGTCGCTTTGCCGTCACGGATCTTCTCGACCAGCAACCAGGCCAGCATCGCCGCACCGGTCGCAATCGCGGTGATGACGAAGGTCGAACCAGCGAGGCCGCCGGACGACAGTGCAGAACCGGCGTTGAACCCGAACCAGCCGAACCACAGCAGACCGGCGCCCAGCATGACGAACGGCAGGTTGTGCGGACGGAAGGGAGCGGCCGGCCAACCCTTGCGCCTTCCCAGCACCAGAACCAGCGCCAATGCGGCGGCGCCGGCATTGATGTGCACCGCGGTACCACCGGCGAAGTCGATCGCCTCCAACTTGTTCGCGATCCAACCGCCCTCGTGCACCAGATTGCCGTCGTCGTCCGTGGCATCGAAGTCGAATACCCAGTGAGCAACCGGGAAATAGACGACCGTGGCCCAGATACCCGCGAACAGCAGCCACGCACTGAACTTCAGGCGGTCTGCCACCGCGCCCGAGATGAGGGCGAGTGTGATGATGGCGAACATCAACTGGAAGGCCACGAAAACCGTCGCCGGGATGGTGCCCGCGAGCGGGATGGCCACCTCAGAAGACGCGTCACCGCCGATCAGGCCCTTGAGGCCGAAGAATTGCGTCGGGTCGCCGATCAGTCCGAACGTGTTGTCGCCGAAGGCAATCGAGTATCCGTACAGCGCCCACAGCACACTGACCAAGCCCATGGCACTGACGCTCATCATGATCATGTTGAGCACGTTCTTCGACCGGACCATACCGCCGTAGAAGAAAGCCAGGCCCGGTGTCATCAGTAGTACGAGCGCAGCGCTCGCAAGCATCCACGCGGTGTCGCCGGTATCCGGTACACCGGTCAAGGGGTAAGCCACCTTGTTGTCCTCCTCATCTCGAGCCCAGCCGCTTCCGGCAAATGGACCTGCAGAGAAGGGTCCTTACTCGGTGTTTCATCCATAGAGCTGACACGTTTCACCTACGTGAACGGATTGCGCATATGTGTTGCCGACATATTTCGAACCGCGCACAAGAATTGTCAGGGCGCTGTGAGCAGGAGGTTCGAAAAATCCGACATTCGCTACCTGTGGTGCCGCAACAGCGAATCCGAGAGTCGCCGCGGGGTGATCGGCCCAACAGGGCAGGGCCGATCACCCCAACAGGACTTGCAATCATTGCAAGCCCAACAGGGCTTGCAATGATTCAGCCCAACAGGGCGTCCACGAACGCCGCGGGCTCGAACGGGGCGAGGTCGTCGGCGCCCTCGCCGAGGCCGACCAGCTTTACCGGTACCCCGAGTTCGTGCTGGACCTGGAAGACGATGCCGCCTTTGGCGGTCCCATCCAGCTTGGTCAGCACGACACCGGTGATATCGACCACTTCGGCGAACACGCGAGCCTGGGCCAATCCGTTCTGACCGATGGTCGCATCCAGCACCAGCAGGACTTCGTCCACCGCCGCCTTCTTCTGCACGACCCGCTTGACCTTGCCCAACTCGTCCATCAACCCGGTCTTGGTGTGCAGCCTGCCGGCGGTGTCGATCAGGACGGCATCGACACCGCGATCGACCCCTGCGGCGACCGCGTCGAACGCGACCGCCGCGGGGTCGGCGCCCTCGCGGCCACGGACGGTCTCCGCGCCGACGCGCTCTCCCCACGTCTGCAATTGATCGGCCGCAGCGGCACGGAAGGTGTCGGCCGCACCGAGCAATACGCGACGACCGTCGGCGACGAGTACACGAGCCAGCTTGCCGGTCGTGGTCGTCTTGCCGGTTCCGTTCACCCCGACCACCAGCAAGATCGACGGGTGATCGGGGTGCGGCAACGCCCGAACCGAGCGGTCGAGTTCCGGCCGCAACTGCTCGACGAGCACATCGCGCACAACCGCTCGGGCCTGGTCGGTGGTGCGCACGCTTCGAGCCGCTATTTCGGCACGCAAGCGCGAGACCACGGCCGTGGTGCTCGCGGTGCCGAGGTCGGCCAGAACGAGAGTGTCTTCGATTTCCTCCCACGAATCATCGTCGAGGTCGCCGCCGCCGAGCAGGCCGAGCAGGCTCTTGCCCACCGCGTTCTGCGAGCGGGACAGGCGTCCGCGCAGCCGGACCAGACGCCCGGCGGACGGTTCGATCTCTTCGAGCGCGGTGCCACCGGGGCCTGCCGCGACCTCTGCTCCGGGAGCAATCTCTCCGCCGGCAATCGCGGTGCCGGCGGCAGTCTCAACGCTGCTATCGGTTTCGACAGGGGTATCCGACGCGACGGTCTCGGTGGGGGCAACGGTCGCCTTCGTCACGGAATCCGCCGCTCCCGATTCGACCGACGCCGCGCCGGTATCGACCGATGGCGCCGGCGCATGGTCGGCCGCTGCAGCCGGCGCGTCGGGTACCACCGTGGCTTTCGGCTCTGCGGGTACGGTGGGCGCTTCCTGCTCCGCGAGTGTGGGCGGGGCCGATGCGGAACCCGACGCTGCGGGCGCCTCGGTGACATCCGCTTCTGGCAACGGAACATTGGTGATGCCGCGTCTGGGTGCGTCGCGTGGGATCGCGGCATCATCGCCGATGTGCGGCTCTGCTTGCGCACCGGTGGGCTCGTCCAGCCGCGGTTCGGCTACGACGCCGCCCCGACTGAAGTTGAAGCTGCCGGAGGCGGTATAGCCACCGGACCGATCGGCTACCTCCTTGTCCTGTGTACCCGGGGCGAGCGACACCCGGCCGCGCCGGTATCGAACGAAACCGCCGACGAGCGCCACCAGGAGTAGCACTGCGGCGACCACGGCGATCAGGATCCACACGTCAGGACTCACGCGGACCATCCTTGCAGATCGTCCATCGCCGCCTGGGCGCCGAGCCACATCCGCCCCGGCGCCCAGCCACATCCGCCCCGGCGCCCAGCCACATCGGGCCGAGCGCCGGCCCCGCCCGGACGAGCGCGCCACAGCGACAGGGACACTCTCCGAATTCCACGACCTCGGCAGACGGTAGGCAGGCGCGGGCCGTTCGGGCGCCGACACCCCCTCGAGATTTCTTGTCCTGCGGAACTTCTCGCCAAGTATCAATAGGATCAGCGACGTGACCGATCGAAACGTGCTTGGGGGGCCGCTGCAAGAGTGCGGCACCGATCCTCTGACCGGCTTCTACCGGGACGGCTGCTGCAGTACGGGACCGGACGACTTGGGCAGCCACACCGTGTGCACCGTCGTCACGGCAGAGTTTCTGGAACACCAAGCATCGATAGGCAACGATCTGAGTACACCGCGCCCAGAGAACAACTTTCCAGGCCTGCAGCCGGGCGACCGATGGTGTGTGGTGGCCGTTCGATGGTTGCACGCGCACGAAGACGGGGTCGCGGCCCCGGTTGTGTTGGCAGCCACGCACGAGAACGCGCTGGAGGTGATCTCGATGGATATCCTGCGCAAGTATGCCGTCGACGTGCCCGACGACGTCAGCGACCTGCTCTGATCGCGACGGCGCTCGCTCACCCCGTCGTACCGGCCGCAGCCAGGTTGTGACCCCGCAGTCGCTGAGATATCACCTGTGTGATTCCGTCACCACGCATACTGACACCGTAGAGAGCGTCGGCGATCTCCATCGTCGGCTTCTGATGGGTGATCACGATCAGCTGGCTCTTCTCCCGAAGCTGCTCGAACAATCCGAGTAGCCGGCGCAGGTTGGTGTCGTCCAACGCCGCCTCGACCTCGTCCATCACATAGAACGGTGACGGTCGCGCGCGGAAGATGGCCACCAGGAGCGCAACGGCAGTCAGCGACTTCTCCCCGCCCGACAACAGTGACAACCGCTTGACCTTCTTACCCGGTGGACGAGCCTCCACTTCTATGCCGGTAGTGAGCATGTCGGCAGGGTCGGTCAGCAACAGTCTGCCCGCACCGCCAGGGAACAATGTCGCGAACACGTCGACGAACTCACGCTCGACATCGGCGTAGGCGTCGGTGAACACCTGAAGGATGCGCGCATCGACCTCGGCGACCACGCCCAACAAGTCGCTGCGAGCATTGGTGACGTCATCGAGTTGGGTGGACAAGAAGTTGTAGCGTTCCTCGAGTGCTGCGAACTCTTCCAGCGCGAGCGGATTGACCTTACCCAGGGTCGCCAGATCCTTCTCCGCACGTTTGGCGCGCCGCTGCTGAGTCGGCCGATCGTAGGGCATGGCAACCGGTGCGGTGACCTGTTCGCCACGCTGCGTGGCCTGCTCGTATTCCTGCAACTCCAGTGCGGACGGCGGGACCGGGACATCGGGTCCGTACTCGGCGATCAGATCGTCGAACGCGATTCCGAACTGCTCGGTGATGGTCGTCTGCACCTGTTCGATGCGCAGTGCCGCCTGCGCCCTGGCCACCTCGTCGCGGTGCACCGCATCGGTGAGGTCGGACAGCTGCCCGGTGAGCACCCGCACCCGCTCCTTGATCTGCTCGACCTGTGTGGCGCATTCGGAGCGCCGGCGTACCAGGCCATCACGGCGATCAGCCGCCGCGCCGACCACGACCTCCAACTCCGCGGCGATCTTTCCGCCGGACGCGGCGACGGCGACCGCGACCTCGACGGCCTTGGTGCGCGCAGCGCGAGCGCGCTCCGCGCGAGCGCGCGCTTCCTTCTCGGCATGCGCGGCGCGGCGCAGCGAATCCGCTTTCCCGCGTACCGATTCCGCACGTTCTTCGGCAGTGCGAACCGCGAGCCGGGCCTCGACCTCCCGCGCCCGCGCCTCGGCCAGCGCGGCCGCCGCTTCTTCGCGCAGCCGGCTCGCTGTTTCTGCGCCCGCCGCGCCCGCGCTGTCGCCGTCGAGTCGATCGGCTTCGGCATGCCGGAGGCGCTCTTCCAATTCGGCGAGACCGGCGAGCGCTTCCTTTCTGCTGTCTTCGGCAGCGGTGCGCTGGGCCTGCAGGCGCTCACCCTCCGCATGCGCTGCGCGAGCGGTCTGACCGAGCCGGCCGAGGCGTTCATAGATCGCAGTCAGCGCTTGATCGGATTCGTGCAAGGCGAGCAGCGCGTGGTCGACGGCGTGCTTGCGGTCGGTTTGTTCGGCCAGTGCACCCGACAGCGCTGCCTCGAGTTCCTCGGCGCGGCGCCGCGCCGCGACCAGATCGTTCTCGGCGGTATCGATGTCGGAACGGATTTCGAGTTGGCTCGGTGCGCGGTCGGAACCGCCCAGCAGCCAACCGTTTCCAGCGAGGTCGCCGTCGCGGGTGACCACACGGATGTCGGGCCGAATCGTGAGGGCCACCCGAGCGGCGGGCAGATCGTCGACCACGGCGGTGCCCGACGTCAGCGCCTCGAGCGCGCCCCGGACCGCATCGGGGCACTCGACCACGTCGATCAGCCAGCGGCCGCCGGAGGGCGGCGCACCGAGCCGCTGCCGGTCGATGGCCTCAGCGCCGAACACCACTGCGGCGCGCCCCTGATCGGACTCTTTGAGCGCAGAGATCGCGGCGTGGGCGGACTCGCCGGTGTCGGTCGTCACTGCATCCACCAGCAGACCGAGGGCGGCGGCGACCGCCGCTTCGTAACCGCTGTGCACCCGCAGCAACGTCGATAGCGCACCGCGTACGTCCTGTTCGCGGTGCTGTGCCAGCCAGGCAGCCCCGTCGCGGCGAGTGAGGTTCATGGCAAGCGCTTCGATACGCGCATCCAACGACGCCACCCGCTTGCCCGCCTCGCGGTCCTCCTCGCGCAGTTCGTCGACGCGTCGATCGGCCAATTCCAGTGCCTGCGCAGCGTGCTCGGATTGTGCGTCCAGACCTGCCTCACTCGCCTCCAGTTCGGCGAGTTCGGCTTGCGCCGCGTCGAATTCGGCGTGTGCGACCTCCGCGCGTCGCCTCGCGTCCTCGACGGCGGCCGAGAGCCTGACGATCTCCGCGTCCACCGTCTGAGCTCCGGCGCGCACGGTGTCGACCCTGCCGGACAACCGAGCCACCCCCTCTCGGTGGTCGGCGACCGCACGCACAGCAGCCAGATGCGCCTGTTCGGCGGCCTTCGCGGCCATCTCGCGTTCGGCCACCTGGTCACCCGCCGCCGCCGACAGCTCGATCGCCATCTCGACCGCAGCTCGCAGCTCGCTCTCCTGCGCCTCGATCGCCTGCGCTTCGATTTCGAGCTGCTCGGGGTCGCGCCCGGTGCCCACCGGGACCGCGGTGTCGAGGTGGCGTGCCCGGTCGGTAGCGATGCGAATGGTTGCGCCGACCCGCTCGGACAACGCCGACAGGTCGAACCACAGCTGTGCGGCTGCCTCGGCCCTGGGCGCCAGACGCGACAGCTGGAATTCGTGCTCGGCCAGTGCGGCATTGGCGGCATCCAACTCCGACTGCACCGTGAGCTGCTGCTCACGAGCGTAGGCTTCCTTGCTCTGTTGGCTTTGCAACTCGCCGCGACGAGCCGCCAGGTCGTCGGCCGCCAGGCGCAAGCGCGCGTCGCGCAGGTCGGCCTGCACGGTTGCGGCTCTGCGGGCGGCCTCGGCTTGTCTGCCCAATGGTTTGAGCTGGCGACGGAGTTCGCTCGTGAGATCGGTGAGACGGGCCAGGTTGGCTTGCATGGCATCGAGCTTGCGCAGTGCTTTTTCCTTGCGTTTGCGATGCTTGAGCACGCCGGCCGCCTCCTCGATGAAGGCACGGCGATCCTCCGGGCGCGATTCCAGGATGGCCGACAATCGGCCCTGCCCGACGATGACGTGCATCTCGCGTCCGATGCCGGAATCGCTCAGAAGTTCCTGTACGTCCATCAGGCGACATCCGCCGCCATTGATCTCGTACTCGCCGGCACCATCGCGGAACATGCGCCGGGTGATGGATACTTCGGCGTAATCGATGGGCAGCGCACCATCGGAATTGTCGATGGTCAACGTGACTTCGGCACGACCCAACGGGGCACGACCCGAGGTGCCGGCGAAAATCACATCCTGCATCTTGCCGCCACGCAGCGCCTTCGCACCTTGCTCGCCCATTACCCAGGTGAGCGCGTCGACGACATTCGATTTACCCGATCCATTCGGACCGACGACACAGGTGATGCCGGGCTCCAATCGCAGCGTCGTCGCGGACGCGAAGGACTTGAAGCCCTTCAACGTCAGACTCTTCAGGTGCAAATTCGACCTTTCGGTTCATATGGTCGTCGGTCTGTTCGACGCGGCAGTGGTATCCGAGAGCCAAGACTATCGACTCGTCCCCCGAATCCCTCGTTGGATCCATTGCATTTGCTCCGATTGCGGTGCAGACTGAGTCACGGTATCGGCTGGCATACCGTGCTTCGTGCGGCCACCGACGACTGCGCAGTAGCCGCGATACCAGGACCATCAGCCAGCCGTCGGAAGTCGGGCCGCGGCCCACAAGAGAATTTCCGGACCTACTGCTGGCACATTCGTCCAGGTGATGTCTTCATTCACACAGAATCGAGGTCGACGTGCGCGTCGAAGGTAGGAACAGCGAACGGGTGCTGTCGAACAGCTCCACAACGCTCGATGCCGACCGCTCGGCAAGGACTAGGACGCTGTGATGTCAGCGCTAACCCTCATCGTGGGATTCGTCTGCTGCATGCTGGTCGTTCGCGCCCTCGGGGTCCGAGCGCGCTCCGGCCGCCCACAGGCGCGGTAGTCGTACGCCGGATCACGGCTCGCGTGACCCAACCGGGTGGGCCACAACGCCCAGCAGTCGATCGAGATTGTTCCGCCCAGTGGGTGTGGCGCGCGATGATTGAGGCGTGAAACGCGGTCAGCTGCGTATTTGCCTCGGCGTCGCACCGGGAGTCGACACAACCGACGCCATGCTGAACGAGGCGCGCCGACAGCTGCGACGTGGGCGCGACGTCGTGGCCGCGCTCGGCGGAACGTGCGGCCCAGAACAGGCCGCACGAGCATTCGACGGCATCGAACGGATTCCGCCGAAACAGGTCGAGGTGAACAACGCCACCTGGTGCGAACTGGACGTCGAGGCGGTGTTACGGCGTGCACCCGCCGCGGTGCTGATCGACCAGCTGGCCCACACCGACACGACGGGCAGCGGACACACCGAGCGGTGGCAAGACGTCGGCGAGCTGCTCGACGCCGGCATCGACGTGATCTCGACGGTCGGCCTACAACAACTGGAGGGACTGGAACAGGCCGCAACGCGGCTCGGTCACCAGCGCAAGACCGTTCCCGAGGTCGTGGTGCGCTACGCGGACGAAGTGGAACTGGTCGGCATGACGCCGGACGCGCTGCGAGAATTGACCGTCCGGTGGCTGACCACCGAAGTCGACTCCGCAGCCGAGTTCGCTGCCGCAGCCGAGTTCCGGGCCGATCTCCCGATCTCCGAGCCTGTCCGGCAGTCACGTGTGGTCGCGGGAGTGACCGGCGGCCCGGAGTCGGAGACCATCATCCGCAAGGCATACCGGATCGCCGCCGATGCCGATGCCGACCTGGCCGTCGTCCACGTCGTCCGTAGTGTTCGCCCGGCTGCCGGCGCCGCCGAGCGGCTTGCCCGGCTGCGCGAGCTCACCGCAGCCTTGGGAACGACGCTGCACACTGTCACCAGCGATGACGTGGCCCAGACTCTGCTGGCGTTCGCTCGGGAAGCGAACGCCGGCCAGCTCGTGATCGGACGATCACGACGTGCACGCTGGGCACGGATACTGGACGAAGACGTCGGCTCTACGGTGGTGAGCCTGTCCGACGCGATCGACATTCACGTGGTGGCTCACGAGCACGCGCGTCGTGGCTCCCGACGCACTGCGTCGCGTTCACGCCGCCGCATGGGCGCCTGGCTGGCGGCATTCCTGATCCCCGCCGTCGTGTTCACCCTGGCTGTGACTCTGTTGAACGACGCACTGGGGCTCGGCGGGGTCAGCGCACTGTTCGTCGTCGGTGTCGTCGCCGTGGCCCTGTTGGGCCGGATCGTGCCCGCGGCGTGTGCCGCATTGTTGTCCGGGGTGTTGATGAGCTGGTTCGTCGCGCCACCGCGCTACAACCTCGCGGTCGCAGAGTTGAACGACATGATCACTGCGAGCGTGTTGCTCATCGTCGGTGTCGCAGTGGCCGGGTTGGTCGACGTGGCCACGAAACGAACCCGGCAAGCGCGAAAGGCAGCTCGACAAGCCGAGCTGCTGACCATGTTCTCTGGCGCCATACTGCACGGCACCGACCTGCCCGGGTTGCTACGGCAGATCAGGGAGGTCTTCGCCCAGCGGGCTGTGAGCCTGACTGCCGGCGACCAGGTGCTCGCCACGATCGGGGTCGATCCTCCCTATGCGCCCTCGGAAGCGAGCACCGTGATCGAGGCAGGTGATGCCAGCCACTGGCTGTTGCTGGCCGGTCCTGCCTTGGCGGCAACCGACCGGCCTGTGCTGAGCGCGGTGGCCAACCAGGCCGTGGCGTTGGTGCGACAGACGCGGCTGGCCGAGGAGGCGAACGCCGCTGCAGCCCTGCAAGAAGCCGACCGTTTGCGGCGGGCACTGCTTTCCGCGGTCAGCCACGACCTGCGCACGCCATTGGCCGGAGCCAAAGCAGCGGTTTCCAGTCTGCGCAGCGACGACATCGAGTTCTCCCCGAACGACACCGCCCAACTGCTGGAGACGATCGAACAGTCGGTCGATCAGCTCACTGCGCTGGTCGGCAATCTGCTGGACTCCTCACGCCTCGCGGTCGGTGTGGTCACGCCGCGGGTGCGACGGGTCTATCTGGACGAGACAGTGCATCGCGCGCTGGTGAGTATCGGCATGGGAACGCGGCACGCGGCGATGGCCCGAGTCCGGGTCGAGGTCGGCGACGTCGCGGTACTCGCCGACGACGGCTTGTTGGAACGGGTGCTTGCCAACCTGATCGACAACGCTCTGCGGCATACCCCGCACCCGACCACGGTGCACGTCACAGCCGACTACGCCGGCGACCGAGTATTCATCGCCGTGGTGGATTCCGGTCCCGGTGTACCGCAGGGCGCCGAGCATCAACTGTTCGAACCATTCCAACGCCTCGGAGACAGCACCTCCGGTGTCGGGCTCGGTCTCTCGGTAGCGCGCGGATTCGTGGAGGCCATGGGCGGCACCGTTCGCGCGCAACCGACTCCAGGGGGCGGACTGACCATGCTGGTCGACTTGCCCGCCGATGACGACCGGGCCGAATCCGAGGGGGCGGACGTGCACGACACCACGAGCGCAGAGGAATGAGGTGCCCACGATGACGCAGAAGGCGACAAGTGCGCCCACGCCCGAGACGTCGCCGGCGACGGTGCTCGTGGTGGACGACGAACAGCAGATCGTGCGCGCACTGCGCATCAATCTGTCGGTCCGTGGATACGAGGTGGTGACCGCAGCCACCGGTGACGCAGGCTTGCGTGCGGCGGCCGACCGAACTCCGGACGTGGTGATCCTCGACCTCGGCCTCCCCGATATGGACGGCGTCGAGGTACTGACGCGCCTGCGGAGCTGGACCTCGGCGCCGGTGATCGTGCTGTCGGCGCGCACCGACTCCGCCGACAAGGTCGAGGCGCTCGACGCCGGCGCCGACGACTATGTCGCCAAGCCGTTCGGCATGGACGAGTTGCTGGCACGGCTGCGGGCGGCGGTGCGCCGGCGCGGCGACTCGTCGGCTCCGGTCGTGACGACGTCGTCGTTCACCGTCGACCTTGCCGCCAAACAAGTCACCCGGCACGGCCGAGCCGTCCATCTGACGCCTACCGAGTGGGGCATGCTCGAAATGCTGGTGCGCAATCGAGGCAAGCTGGTCGGACAGCGCGAGCTGCTGCGCGAGGTATGGGGCCCGTCCTATGCCACCGAAACGCACTATCTCCGGGTCTATCTAGCGCAACTACGCCGCAAACTCGAGGACGACCCCTCACGGCCGAAACACCTGCTCACCGAGGCCCGCATGGGCTATCGGTTCCAGCAGTAGTGTCTGTCGAATCGGTGGTTCGGCGCGAGCGTCGCCGGAATCCAGGGTCCGACGCGGACCAGGGGAATGTCGCGGACCGATCCTGCGTTGCCAGGCGCGCGAGCCGAATGCGACGAGAATGGCAGGATCGAACCCATGGCTGAACAGACCGCAACCGCCACCACCGCGGCCCCGACCGTGCAGGAGCCGACCACATTGTGGGTCGAGCGCACTGGAACCAGGGCATACACCGGACGCAGCTCCCGTGGCGCCGAGGTTCTGATCGGCTCGCAGGGAGTTCCCGGTGCGTTCAGCCCGGGTGAGCTACTGAAGATCGCCTTGGCGGCCTGCTCGGGCCTGAGTGCGGATTTCGCGTTGTCCCGTAAGCTCGGCGACACCTTCGACGCGACCATCCGGGTCTCCGGCGACGCCGACCGGGACAACGAGGTCTACCCGCAGCTGGACGAGGTGTTCGAGCTGGATCTCAGCGAGCTCGACGACGAAGCGCGGGCGCGGCTGTTGGTCACCGTGCAACGCGCGATCGACAAAGTGTGCACCGTGGGACGGACGCTGGAGGCCGGATCGAAAGTGACGCTCTCGTTCGATATCGATGGCTGATGGGATCGACCGTCCGGTTGAGCGCGTGGGTACACGGCCTCGTACAGGGCGTGGGTTTCCGCTGGTGGACCAGGTCGCGTGCGCTCGAACTGGGTCTGGTCGGGTATGCCGCCAACACCAGAGACGGCCGGGTGCACGTCGTGGCGGAAGGGCCGCACAGCGCGTGTTCACGGCTCCTGGAACTCTTGCGTTCGGGTGATACACCTGGTCGAGTCAGCGTTGTTGTGGAAAGCTGGGAACCGGTGCGGGACAACCTGATCGGGTTCGAGGAACGCTAGCTCAGGGGCGGGCAGGGAGGGGGACGATGGCGAGCACCCGAATTCCTGAAGGCGACAATCGTTGGGACCCCCCTCCGCGTCCAGCCAGTATTCGGCGACAGGAGCCCGGTACGACGCAACCGCGCCCGCCGACGGTGGCCGAGGTCCGGGTCGCACAGGCGGCGCGTGATCGTGCCCAGGCGGCGCTAAGTGGAACTCGTTGCACGAACAGCCCGTCGAACGTTGGGGTGCCCTGCGCAGGCTGCTACCCACCGCGCAATTGCACTTGGGCCGCCGTGATGTTGTCCTCGCCGGTCTGCCGCAGGCCATGTAAATCGAGCCGCTGTGGAACTGGTCGTCGCCTTCGCGATTCTCTAACCGACGCCGACTTCGGGTTCCGGTGGCGCCGCCGCGGGCACGGCTCGGTATGAGCCCGAGGGTCGATCACTGATGACATGGGCGCGGCAATACGCCACGGCCGCGAGGTACTGACGACACTCCGGGCCGTGACCGGCATGCACACTGCGAATGAACAATGCACGGTCCGTATCGAGATCCAGCGGCGGTTCTGCGCCGCAATCTCGATATTGCATCCGCCACAGGTCCTGCACATCCAATGAAGTCTGCATGGTGCGCCTCCGTGCCGGTATCGGTGCCAACAGGTCGGCAATCTCCTGATGCCATCGACATACCCGCTCGAATGCCACATCACCCGCGCTCACTTCATTGCGTGCGCAAACGCCAATCATCGGGCAGGCGCGCGGCGATGACCTGCTCACCCTCCGCTTCCACGTCGATGGTCGTCGCACCCAGGCGCAGTGATCGCAGCGAAACTCGACCCCACCTTGCCGGCAACCGCGGCCGCGCGGTGAGGGTCCGAGTCGGAGCGTGGGGGTCGAGACCGAGGAACGCCCGCACCAACAGCAGCGGTGCTGCGCTCGCCCATGCCTGCGGCGAGCAGGAAGTCGGGTAGGGCACCGGTGTCGCGAAGCGCGCGCGCGGAAAGCCACAGAACAATTCGGGCAACCGTCCGTCGAACGCTGCCGCCGCATCCAGCAATCCCGTGGCGAGTTGGGTCGCCAGCTCGACTGCGCCGGGGATGTGCTGGTAACGCAACAAGCCCGCCACCGCGATCGCGGTGTCGTGCGGCCAGACCGAGCCGCAGTGGTAACTCATCGGGTTGTAGGCGCCCATGTTCGAAGCCAACGTACGCAACCCGAATCCGGAATCCATCTCCGTGCCCGCCATATGCGACACCAGTTCCGTGGCATGCTCGTCCGTGGCGATCCCCGACCACAGGCAATGCGCCGCATTGCTGGTCAACGCGTCGACTTGACGTTTGCCGCCATCGAGCGCAACGGCGTACCAGCCACGATCGGGCATCCAGAATTGCTCGGCGAATTTGACTCGCAGCTGCGCCGCGCTGTCCCGAAGTCGTTGAGCCAGCCGAGGATCGTCGAGGGCGTCGGCCAGTTCGGCCCGGGCGACCAGCGCCGCGTGCACGTACCCTTGGACCTCACACAGCGCTATCGGCGCCTCGGCGAGATGACCTGTAGCGTAGTTTATTCCGTCGAAACTGTCCTTCCACCCCTGATTGACCAGTCCGCGGTCGGTCGCACGACGGTACTCGACGAACCCGTCGCCGTCACGGTCACCGAAGTCGGTGATCCAGCTCAACGCAGCGTCGGCGGCGGGCAACAAGTGCCCGATCACTTCCGGATCCGCGCCCCATCGGTAGCATTCCGCAAGCAACATCACGAACAGCGGTGTGGCGTCGGCGTTTCCGTAGTAGATATTGCCGCCGAGCACCTGTCCCCCCGCCGGGCCACGACGCATCTCGTGCATGATGCGCCCCGGCTCTTCCTCGGTGAGCGGATTCACCTCCTGCCCTTGCAATTCCGCCAACTGTTGCAACGTGCCCAATGCCAGGTCGACTTCCAGCGGCAATGCCATCCAGGCGGTGAGCAGGCTGTCGCGACCGAACAGCGTCATGAACCACGGCGCGCCCGCCGCCACGAACGGGCGGGCGCCCCCGGATTCGTCATGGATCTGCAGCGCGCCCAGATCGCTTTCGGTCCGGCGCAACACTCGGGTGAGCACCGGGTCGGATGCGACGATGTCGGTGGCGGTGTCTCGCCAGGCCTCGATCTTGCGGCCCGGGGCACTGATTCCGTAATGCTCCCCCGGGGCGACCGCCTGAAAACGCTGGTTTCCCAGCGTCGGTTGGGCAATGATCTCGGTCTGCCAGCACTCACCGACCGGCACGATCACCCGCCAGATCAGGGTACCGGGCAGCACCTCTGCTTCCACCGTCGTCGAGACCGAGATGCCACGGGTCCGGTCGGCATGGTCGTGCAACACCAGTTCGCCGTCGGCGACCGTCACATCGGCTCTCGCGTGTCCGGCGCGGCCTTCCTTCACCGCGAACAGGTCGATGAAATCGGCGTCCACATGCAATTCCAGCAGTACCGCCGTGGGTTCGCGGCCCATGTTCTCCAAGGTGAGCAATTCGTGCATGCCGTCGGCCACGATCCGTTCACGCACCACCAGCAACGTGCTGTCGGCCTGGCCCGCCCGGGGCGGTCTGCGCAACACGAACCTGGCAGCGAATGCCTCTGGACTCAAGACCGACAGCGCTTCGGCGGGTCTACCGTTCACCAGCAACTCCCACCGTGACAGCACCCGCGCGTCCCGAAAGAACAGGCCGTGCGGCTTACCCGGCTCGACATCGCCGAGTCGATTCGACAAGCAAAAGGTGCCCCCCTCGACCAAGGTGACCGATCCGCACCCCCCGAACCCGGTGGGCTCACCGGAATCCAGGGGGTCGGTACTCATCGGTGCGCTCCCGGTCACACCACTCCGCTCGCCGCGATTGGGATCGAGGCGGGGGCAGCGGGCGCCGGAGCTTCGGTCGGCGTGGCGCCGAACCGCGCGGTGGCCCGCACCAATCGGCGATATACCTGCTCGTAGCCGAAGCCCAGGGTGTCGGCCCCGAAGCTGGCTTGCACGTGTGCTCGGCACGCGGCCGGGTCCATCGTCCGAACTTCCTCGATCGCCGCCGGCAGTTCGGCCGGGTCGTCACACACGCGACCGGTGACGCCCTCGACGATGACTTCGGACACCGCCCCGCCGCGCAACGCGACGACCGGCGTGCCACACACCATGGATTCGATCATCACCATGCCGAACGGTTCCTCCCAGCGAATCGGGAACAACAGGCAGCGTGCATTGGCAAGCAGTTTACGCTTGGCCGACGCGTCTGCGAGGCCGAACAGGTGGTCGTTGTCGGTGAGCAACGGGCGTACCTTCTCCTCGAAGTAGGCCAGTTCCGGTCGCTCGCTACACTTGCCGGCGAGTACCAGTGGGATGCCCGCGGCATGCGCGGCCTCCAACGCCAGGTGCGGAGCCTTGCATTCGTTGAATCGGCCGAGGAACAAGGCGTAGTCGTCCTTTTCGACGCGGAAGGGCCACTCGTCGACCTTCAACGCATTGTGCACGCGTCCGGACCAATTCAAGCCCGGCGCCAAGGCGCGCTGGCGGTCGCTGATCGCCACCAGCGCCACCTCTTTGCCCAAATCCTGGTAGTACCGGAAGATGTCGTCCTTGACCGGGCCGTGCACCGTCAGCACCGTGGGCAAGCCGAGCTGCTGGAAGACGAACGCGTTGAGCGGACCTGCGAAGGTATGGTCGTGCACCAAGTCCAGACCCGATGTGGCCGCATGTTCTTCGATCGCTCGTCGCACCCGGAGCGCGTGTGCGACCTCGGGGAAGGGCTCTCCCAGGCGATCGGGTAGCACCCGATCCCACACGGGCACGAACGTGGCCTTGGTGCCCGGCTCCCCGGCACCGAACAAGGTGACGTCGTGGCCACGATCGACCAATGCGTCGACCAAGTCGGCGACCACTGCTTCGACGCCGCCATACGCTTTGGGCGGCACATCGAAATACGGCGGCACCACCATCGCGATCCGATACGGACCGCTGGAATGGTCTGTCGGCAGGTAGTCGGATGACGCCATCGGCAGGTCGGACGACGCCCCCGGCACCGGAATCGCGCTCATGACCCTCCTTCCAGGGACAACCAGTAGAACCGCATCCACCCAGCACTCGGAGTACCGGGTGCCGAACTGAACCAGGTGGCCGCCGCGGCGGGGTGAAGCCTTGCTGCACCGCCGTCCATGGGGCTTGGTTGGCCTGTCACGCTGCTGATGTGATCAGGGGGGCCGATTGGGAAGTACCTCGAGCGGGTGCGGTCAAACCAATCGTTCAGGGAAATATCCCGCTCGAGCAGCGTTCATCCGACCGCCGATAGCTGGTGCGGTTGCCCAGTTGGCCTGCCCAGCCACGCAAGACGCCCCTCGCACGCGCAACGGCGCCCGCCGAACTCGAATGTCAACCCTGGATGACACCGGACCGTACTCTTCGGGCCGGTGACAAGTCTCGATCGGGTACGCGCCGCCGCGCACCCAGCTCCAGAAGGCTCGCGAGTCCGGTTCGAGCGCGCAGAACGCGCTATCGGATTCGGCTGTACTTCACCACGGCCACCCCATCCTCGAACACCGTGCTGGTGATCACCCGGAATCTGGCAGGTTCCGGCAGCCGCGGCCCGGCGCCGAAGAGTGGACGACCCCTCCCGAGTACGATGGGATGCAGTTTGAGGAAGATCTGGTCGATCTCCGGAATCAACGCCTGCGCCAATTGCCCACCGCCACACAACCAGATCCCCAGTCCCTGTTCGCGTTTGAGTGCGCGGACCTTCTGGACCGGATCAGCGGAAATCAGCTCCACCGCGGGATCGGGGCTTTCGGGCATGGTCCTCGACACAACGAACTGCCGCAGATGCGCATAAGGACTCGACGTGCCGGTGCGCACCCCGAATTCGTGCGTCTTGCGTCCCATCACCACGGTGTCGAAGTAGCGGTTGCGGTCCTGCAAGCCGATCGCTTCCCGGACCTTGGTCGGCAGCGTCTCTGGGTACTGCGCGTTGATCGCGGGACCGTGATCGCCCCCGACCGGGAAGAAGTCGACCGAGCCGTCGTCGGTAGCGATGAATCCGTCGACGGTCGAGGCGACGTAGTAGGTGAGCTTGCGCACGATCAGCACCCCCCTGCCGGTTGAGATGTATGTGACATGAGTGTGCCCATACTTTCTTCCTCACGGCCGGGTATTGTTCCCAACCGCTCCGAGAAAACCGTAACCCGCGGCACTAGCGACGGCGAGAGCGCGGTTGACAGCGCGGGCAGGAATACGACGAGCGGTTCATGAACCGCTCGCGAACGATCGCCGCGCCACACCGGCCGCAGGGCTCGTTCTCCCGACCGTAAACGGCGAGCGACCGCTCGAAATATCCGGACCGGCCGTTGACGTCGACATACAGCGAGTCGAAGGAAGTGCCGCCCGCGTCCAACGCTTCGTTCATGACCGCGCCCACTTCGGACAACAGCCGACCCACGGCAGCTGCGGACAGTCCTGCACCGGATCGACCCCCGTGGATTCCGGCTCGCCACAACGCCTCGTCGGCGTAGATGTTGCCGATGCCGGACACAACGCGCTGGTCGAGAAGGATGCGCTTGATCTCGCTGTGCTTGCGTCGCACATGTGCGACCACGGATTCGCGGTCGAAATGCGGATCCAGTGGGTCGCGCGCGATATGTGCCACCGACTCCGGCACGGCAGTGGCGTCCACCTCGATCATCGGCGCGAGTACCCAGCCGCCGAACGTGCGCTGATCGACGAAGCGCAACTCGGTGCCGTCCCCGAGTGCGACGCGGATGTGGGTGTGCTTCTCCAAGGGGGTTCCACCCGGCCGGACCAACATTTGACCGCTCATCCCCAAATGCACCACCAGAGCGATCTCCGGGTCGTCGAGGGTCAGCCACAGGAACTTGCCACGCCGGGCTGCCGACTCGAACTTCCGGCCGGTGAGCCGACCGGCGAGATCGTCGGCGCCTTCGAGATGGCGGCGCACCGCACGTGGGTGGGTGATCGCCACCGACTCCACCAATCGACCGACCACGCGCATAGCCAGGCCACGGCGAACAACTTCGACCTCGGGAAGCTCGGGCACGTCAGTGTTCGGCGGTCAGCGCTTCGTAGGCGGCGCCCGCGGCCTTCTGCTCGGCTTCCTTCTTGGACCGGCCGACGCCCTGCCCGTACGCTCGGCTGCCGATCACCGTGGTTGCGGTGAATTCCTTGTCATGGTCGGGTCCGGTCGAGGTGATCTCGTAGCTGGGCACGCCGAGGCCGCGCTCCGCGGTCAACTCTTGCAGGCTCGTCTTCCAATCCAGACCAGCGCCCATCCGCGGACCGCGCTCGAGCAACTCGGCGAACAATCGCAATACGAGCGAGCGCGCCACGTCGATGCCGTATTGCAGGTGCACCGCGCCGAGCAACGACTCCATGCCGTCGGCGAGGATGCTCTCCTTGTTCCGGCCTCCGGTCAGCTCCTCCCCCTTGCCGAGCAGTAGATGCGCACCGAGACCACCCTCACCGAGCCCGCGAGCGACCTCCGCGAGCGCCCGCATATTGACCACACTGGCGCGCAGCTTGGCCAGCTCACCCTCGGACTTGGTGGGATGTTCGTGATACAGCCGTTCGGTGATACTCAGGCCGAGCACGGAGTCGCCGAGGAATTCCAGACGCTCGTTCGTCGGCAGACCGCCGTTCTCGTAGGCATACGACCGGTGGGTCAGCGCGAGGCGCAGCAGATCGGGCCGCAAGTCGACGCCCAGCGCACCGATGAGGTCCGCGTGCTCGGTGAGGGAGTGGGTTTCGTCGGTCACGTCGCTACGACAAGCCCACAGCTCAGACCGCAGCGGTGACCTGGCGACCCCGGTAGGTGCCACAGGACGGACATGCGATGTGCGGCAGGGTCTTCTCGCCACAGCCACGGTTCGGGCAGGTGATCAGGGCGGGCGCAGTGGCCTTCCACTGGCTGCGCCGCGATCGGGTGTTGGAACGGGACATCCGGCGCTTGGGAACGGCCACTACAGTTTCTCCTCTGTCCTACTCGCTGAGCCAATTCGGCTGTTCGGTCGTTTCAGTGGTCTGTGTCGGCCGCATCCTTGTCGGCGCCGCCGACGCCGGGCGATTCGACGGCGAAATCAGCCAGTCCGGCCCAGCGAGGATCCAGTATCTCATGCCGATGTTCGGATCCCGCAATCGCCATCCGTACCCCGCACTGCGGACACAATCCGGCGCAATCCGGAGTACACAACGGTCGCAGTGGAAGCTCCAGACCGAAAGCATCGACCACCACGGGCTCGAGGTCGATGGTGTCATCGACCATCCGGTAGATCTCGTCGTCTTCGGTGGTGCGCTCGGTGGCGCTGTCCGGGTAGGCGAACAACTCGGTGAGGTCCACGCGCGCGGTGCCGGCGAACGGCTCGAGGCAGCGTGAACACTCTCCCTCGGTGGGCGCGGACACGGTCCCGGTGATCAATACTCCCTCGGACACCGCTTGCAGCCGAAGGTCGAGGTCGACCGGCGCACCCACCGGAATCGCGATCAGATCCAAGCCGATTCGCTCCTGAGTGGTCACGACTCGGTGCACCTCTCGCATGGTTCCCGGCCTACGGCCGAGACTGCGGATGTCCAGCACGAAACCCACATCCGGCGCACGGCGTTTGGCCGAATGCGGACGCGACGCGGAACCGGCAGACATCACGAACTCGCTCACACTCGGGGGATATGGGCAACCACTCCACAATACGCGAACATGCGGTGCTGCCCAAACCGCTGGCCGTCGATCGCGCGATCGACGACAGTCCCGCTAGCGACGAAACTCTGCGGCATAGTCGGGTACCCCCGACCCCGACCGCCACTGCTGGCGTCCACGCCCGACGGTACGGAGCGCGTTGCCGAGCTTGTCCTCGAAATCGGCGAGCTGGGAATCGACGTAGCGGTCGCACTCCTCGCGCAACTGATCGGCGTCCGCGTGAGCGGCGTCGATCACCCGGGCCGATTCGGCGTGCGCGGCGCGCACCACCTCGGTCTGCGTGACCAAGCGTTCCTGTTCGGCGAGACCGTCGGCCACCGAGCGTTCGTAGGCGGTCTTACCCGCTTCGACCATCCGCTCCGACTCGGCGCGCGCTCGACCGGTCACCGCTTCGTACTCGGCCTTGCCCTCGGCCACCACGCGGTCGGCCTCTTCACGGGCGGAGGTGACGAGGTGGTCGGCATGTGCGCTGGCCTCGCCCACCATGCGATCGGCGTGCGCCTTGGCATCGGCCAAAATACGGTCCGCCTCCTCACGCGCTGTCCCGATCGTATGCTCGGCCTGCTCGTTCGCTCCGGCCACGGTGTCCTCGGCCCCGGTGCGGGCATCGGAAACGATCTTGTCACGGTGATCCAGCACATCTTGGGCGTCGTCCAGCTCACCAGGCAGGGCGTCCCGGACGTCATCGAGTAGTTCAAGCACGTCACCGCGAGGTACCAGGCAACTACGAGTCGGCGGGATACCGCGTGCCTCCTCGACGATGGCGACCAGTTCGTCGAGCGCTTCGAATACCCGATACATGCTCACTACCCTCCTGCGGACTCACGGTGACACTCCCCGCCCACGCCTAGTCTGCCCCGGGTTGCGGCTGGGACCGAGGCACTTTCCGGTGTGTCGTGCCGGTGTCTTCCACGCCACAGTAATCAAACGGAGAATGTTGCTCCACTTCATGTAGCATCCGTATGGACTGCACAACGAAACCTGCTGCGGGTCGACGGAAGAGGTGGGCGGTGACCAACGCCGGTCTTCCGGCCGACGACGCGTTCCGATCGGATGGACGATGACTGTTCTGGAGCTGTCGCGACCGACGGACATCGGTGTTGCCAGCGCCTTCGGGCCAGAGGGAACCTCGTACCCGCCCCCGGTGGCGAGCAGGTTGACACACTTGATCCACGGGGTGCGCAGCGACCGCGCAATGGCACAGTTGGTCCGTTTCGCCCTGGTCGGCGGTTCGAGCAACATCGCCTACGTGGCGTTGTTCTATGTCCTGTACAGCGTCGGCCCACTCGCCGCGAACGTCGTCGGTTCCGTGGTCAGCACCCTGATCGCCAACGAATTGCACCGCCAACTCACCTTCCATGCCGCGGACCGGGTCGGCTGGTTCACCGCGCAGTGGGAAGGCGGCGGGTTGGCGTTGATCGGTCTCGGTATCACGACCACCGCGCTGGCCGCCCTCGACTACTGGGTACCCGACCTCGGCAACACCGCCCAAGCAGCCGCGATCTTGGCCATCACGGCCGCAGTCGGCGGCATCCGCTTCTTGGCATTGCGCGGTCTGGTCTTCTGAGCCGACACCGGGCCGAGTCCGCACTTGCCGACACCGATACGGAACCACGTTCGAGTGTCCCGAGCGATGCCGAATTCGACGGGCGCCGGGATCATCGGCCGCTGGG
Organism: Nocardia sp. CNY236; assembly: GCF_000482385.1. Classification (GTDB taxonomy): domain Bacteria; phylum Actinomycetota; class Actinomycetes; order Mycobacteriales; family Mycobacteriaceae; genus Nocardia. The sequence continues at coordinate 152,228 of NZ_AXVD01000003.1, read as the reverse complement.
GAATCGCCCCCCGGCGTGCTCAGCGCTTGCGTTCGGCGAGCCGGTCGATCAGACGTTTGTGCACCGGCGGCGGCAGCATGTCGGTGACGTCGCCACCCAGCGCGGCGACCTCCTTGACCAACGAGCTGGACAGAAAGCTGAGTGACGGGTTGGTGGCCAGGAAGTAGGTGTCCACGCCGGAGAGCGTTTTGTTCATCTGCGCCATCTGCAGCTCGTAGCCGAAGTCGCTCGCGTCCCGTAACCCCTTGACGATCGCAGTGATGCCCTGCTGGCGCGCGAAGTCCACGAGCAGGCCCTCGAAAGACTCCACCCGGACAGTGCTCAGCTGGGCAGTCGACTCGCGCAGCATCTCCATGCGCTCGTCGATGGTGAACATGCCCTGCTTCTTCTGGTTCACCAAGACGGTGATCACGACGTCATCGAACTGCGCCGCCGCCCGCTGGAAGATGTCGAGGTGTCCGTAGGTCACCGGGTCGAAGGACCCAGGGCACAATGCTCCTGCCATGAGCCGACGCTAGCAGGATCGCGATGGCCCGGCAGCAGTGGCCGCAGCGCACCTACTCGTGCGGATCGAATACGGCGACATCGATGCGCGTTTCTCCATACCGCCGTGGCGACGCCACAACGAATCCTGTGGGCCATGGCGTTTCGGGAGAGCGCGTCGAGCGTTCGACCACGACCACGGCGCCGGAACGCAACCAACCGTACTCGACCAATGCCCGCAGGTCTGCTGCCACGGCGGCGGCGTCCATCGCGTACGGGGGGTCGGAGAAGACCACGTCGAACGCGCCGGTTTCGCCCCGATGCAGCACCCTGGCCACCGGGGCGACCAATACCTCGGCGCCCGACAAGCCGAGGTTGGCGATATTGCCCCGCACCACTGCCGCCGCTGTGCGATCGGATTCGACGAACAGTGCCCGCTCGGCGCCACGCGACAGCGCCTCCAGCCCAAGGGCGCCAGAGCCGGCGTACAGATCGAGCACGTGTGCCCCAGCCAACTCCCACCGCGATGTCACGACGCTGAACAGCGCCTCCCGGACTCGGTCCGAGGTCGGGCGGGTGCCCGACGGCGGCACCCGAAGGCGCCGCCCACCCGCCGTCCCGGCGACGATTCGCGTCATGTCACCGTCAGCTCGATCAACAGATCTCCGCCCTCGACCTGTTGCACTGGGCCGATCGCGACGCGAGCGACGGTACCGGCGCGTGCAGCGGTGATCGCCGCTTCCATTTTCATCGCCTCGATGGTGCCGATGGTTTCGCCGGCGCCGACCGTATCGCCCTCGGAGACCGCGAGCGTCACCACGCCCGCAAAAGGTGCGGCGATGTGGCCGGCATTGGCCTTGTCGGCCTTCTCTGCGGAAGGAATGTCGCTGGCGATGGAGCGGTCACGCACCGCGACCGGACGCAGTTGCCCGTTGAGAATGCACATCACCGTACGCATTCCCCGCTCGTCCGGCTCCGATATCGCCTCCAGACCGATGAGCAGGGTGACACCCCGCTCCAACTGCACCCTGTGCTCCTCACCGCGCCGCAGGCCGTAGAGGAACTGATTGGTCGACAGTCCAGAGGTGTCGCCGTATCGTTCGCGGTGCGCGAGGAATTCGGCGGTGGGTCCCGGGAACAGCAAGCGGTTCAAGGTCGCACGACGCTGCTGTGATGTGCCGGCCAATCCGGCTTCGTCCGCGGCGGTGAGCTCGGCCATCGGCTTGGCCGGACTGCGCCCGGCCAGCGCTCTGCTACGGAATGGCTCGGGCCATCCACCCGCAGGCGTGCCGAGTTCGCCGCGCAGAAAACCGATCACGGAATCAGGGATGTCGTACCGGCCCGGATCGGCAGCGAAATCCTCGATGTCGACACCGGCGCCGACCAACGACAAGGCCAGATCTCCGACGACCTTCGACGACGGTGTGACCTTGATCAGGCGTCCCAGCAAGCGGTCGGCGGCGGCATAGTTCGCCTCGACCTCTTCGAACCGGTCCCCGAGTCCGAGGGCGGTGGCCTGCTGACGCAGATTGGACAGCTGGCCACCGGGGATTTCGTGGGTGTAGACCCGCCCGGTCGGCGCCGGCAGCCCGGATTCGAAGGGCGCGTACACCTTGCGCAGCGCCTCCCAATAGGGCTCCAGGTCGCAAACGTTGCGCAGGTTCACGCCGGTGTCGTACTCGGTGTGTGCCGCGGCCGCGACGATCGCCGACAACGCGGGTTGGCTGGTCGTGCCGGCCATGGCCGCGCTGGCGCCGTCCACGGCATCCGCGCCGGCTTGCCAAGCGGCCATGTAGGTCGCCAGCTGTCCACCCGGGGTGTCGTGGGTGTGCACATGCACCGGCACGTCGAAGTTGCTGCGCAACGCGGTGACGAGCTTGGTCGCGGCCGGGGCGCGTAACAGTCCGGCCATGTCCTTGATGGCGAGCACGTGCGCACCAGCGCCGACGATCTGTTCGGCCAGCTTCAGGTAGTAGTCGAGGGTGTAGAGCGACTCGTCGGGGTCGGCCAGGTCGCCGGTGTAACTCATCGCGACTTCCGCCACCGCGGTGCCGGTTTCGAGCACCGCGTCGATGGCCGGGCGCATCTGGTCGACGTTGTTGAGCGCGTCGAAGATGCGGAAGATGTCGATACCGGTGTCGGTGGCTTCCTGGACGAATGCCCGGGTCACCCGATCGGGGTACGGGGTATAGCCCACCGTGTTGCGGCCGCGCAGCAGCATCTGCAGGCAGATGTTCGGCACCGCCTCGCGCATCGCAGCCAGCCGCTCCCACGGATCCTCGTACAGGAAGCGCAAAGCCACATCGTAGGTGGCGCCGCCCCACGCTTCGATCGACAGCAACTGCGGTGTCATTCGCGCGACATGCCCGGCCACGGCGACCAAGCCATTGGTGCGTACGCGGGTGGCCAGCAGCGACTGGTGCGCGTCGCGAAAGGTGGTGTCGGTGATGCCGACTGCCCGCTGGCGGCGCAGCGCGTCCGCGAAACCTTCGGGCCCCAGACGCAACAACCGCTGCCGGGAGCCGGGCGGAGGCGGCGCGCTGGTATCGATCGGGCGCAGCTTGTCGTGCGGATACACCGCTGTGGGCCGTTCCCCGTGTGGCTTGTTGACCGTGACGTCGGCCAGGTAGTTGAGGATCTTGGTGCCGCGATCAGCCGAACCCGGCCGCGTGAACAACTGCGGGCGTTCGTCGATGAACGACGTGGTCACCCGCCCTGCAGCGAAATCGGGATCATCGAGCACCGCCTGCAGGAACGAGATGTTGGTGGTCACGCCGCGAATACGGAACTCCGCGAGAGCTCGGCTCGCGCGCGCCTGTGCCGCGGCGAAATCGCGCCCCCGACAGGTGAGCTTGACCAGCATCGAATCGAAATATGCGCCGATCTCGGCGCCGAGGTTCGCCCCGCCGTCCAGTCGTATGCCCGCGCCACCCGGCGTGCGGTAGGCGGCGATCCGGCCGGTGTCGGGGCGGAAGCCGTTGGCCGGATCCTCGGTGGTGATTCGGCACTGCAGCGCGGCGCCGCGAATGGCGACCGAGTCCTGACTCAAGCCCAGCTGCTCGAGCGATTCGCCCGCGGCGATGCGCAGCTGCGCTTGCACCAGATCCACATCGGTGATCTCCTCGGTCACCGTGTGCTCGACTTGAATGCGCGGATTCATCTCGATGAAGACGTGATCGCCGTGCTCGTCGAGCAAGAATTCGACTGTGCCCGCACAGGTGTAGCCGATCTGCCGGGCGAAGGCCACCGCGTCGGCGCAGATCCGTTCGCGCAGAGCCGGGTCCAGGTTCGGTGCCGGAGCCAGTTCGATCACCTTCTGGTGGCGGCGCTGCACCGAGCAATCCCGCTCGAACAGGTGCATCACGGTGCCGTGCTGGTCGGCGAGGATCTGCACCTCGATATGGCGCGGATTCACCACCGCCTGTTCCAGGAACACCGTGGGGTCGCCGAAGGCCGACTCCGCCTCCCGCGAGGCCGCCTCGATCGATTCGCGCAACTGCTCGGCGGCGGCCACCCTGCGCATGCCGCGGCCTCCGCCACCGGCGACCGCTTTGACGAAGATCGGGTACGTCAGCTCCGCCGACGCGGCGATCAATTCATCGGCATTCGCCGAAGGCGCACTGCAGCGCATTACCGGTAGACCCGCAGCCTTGGCCGCTTCGACAGCGCGGGCCTTGTTGCCGGCGAGTTCGAGCACCTCGGCCGAGGGGCCGACGAAGGTGATGCCCTCGCGGGCGCAGGCTGCGGCCAGCTCCGGGTTCTCCGAGAGGAATCCGTAGCCGGGGTAGATCGCATCCGCCCCCGACGACTTGGCCGCCTCGATGATCGCCTCGGTCGACAGATACGCCCGGACCGGATGGCCTGGTTCACCGATCTGGTAGGACTCCGCCGCCTTCAGCCGATGGACCGAATTGCGGTCCTCATAGGGGAACACCGCCACCGTCCCGATGCCGAGTTCGTACGCCGCGCGGAAGGCCCGGATAGCAATCTCGCCCCGGTTGGCGACCAAGACTTTCGAGAACATTGACATAAGGTACCCGGCCGTGCGGGCCACGAAGACACCGAAACACTCCGCACGCATCCCACACAGCGCAACCGACGCGTTCGGTCCAGGCAGGGCGGCTGTCGTGCACGCTCACCCGAGTTTCGTGGGCCACTTGACAGCGTGCTCGGGTACGGCCATTATTTAACCATCATGTTAATTGATCAGTTGGTTAAATAACGGTATGGCGGACGATGAACTCAGCCGAATCTTCGCTGCACTGGCCGACCCCACCCGGCGAGCGATCCTCACCCGCTTGGCCGAGGGTGAAGCGACCGTCACCGAACTCGCGGAACCGTTCGCGATGAGCTTGCCCGCGATCTCCAAGCACCTGAAAGTGCTCGAGGGCGCCGGGCTCGTCGTCCGCGCTCGCAACGCCCAGTGGCGCCCGTGCCGCTTGGCAGCCGCGCCGCTCGGTACGGCCACCGACTGGCTGGAGGGCTACCGGAAATTCTGGGACACCCGCTTCGACCACCTCGACCAACACTTGCGCCGAATACAGAGAAAGGACAGTCCCGAATGATCGACCTGCTCGAGCCACCACAGGGCGACCTACGTCTGCTCGACACCGAGTTGGCGCAACGCCTGCTCGCCGCCGACCTTCCCGCACGGCTCGCCTTCACCGCCCCCGACGGCACACCTCGGGTGATACCGGTCAACTTCTGGTGGAACGGTTCCGAGATCGTCATGGCCGGCTTTGCGCCGTCCAAACGATCGCGGATGCTGCGTGCCCGGCCCGAGGTCGCAATCACGATCGACACCAACAGCACTCCGCCAGAGGTGCTACTGATCCGCGGGCCGGCGCAGGTGAGCGAGGTCCACGGCCTGCTGCCGGAATATGCGGCGGCACTGCGCAAAGGCGGATCCGAGCGAGTCGAGCAGGATCTCGCCCTGCTGTCGGCGCGCGCACCCCGCATGGAGCGCATCGCAGTACGGCCTACCTGGGCCGGCCTGATGGATTTTCGCACCCGCTACCCCGAAGCAGCGCCCGAATGGATGAAAGGTCCTGCCGACCCGGCGCCGCACCCTACACACGAGGAGACGATCCGCTGATGAGCGACCGCGAGTTCACCATAGTCCGTATGTTCGACGCACCACGCGATCTGGTTTTCCAAGCGTGGCTGGACCCGGAACAGTTCGCCGAATGGGCTGGCCCACACGGCTTCTCGACGCCACTCGAGCAAATTTTGATCGAGCCGTGGGTCGACGGCAGGTACGAATGGGTGAACGTGTCCGACAGCGACGCCAGTGCCTATCCGAGCACCGGCGTGATTCGCGAGATCATCGCACCCGAGCGCTTGGTGTTCGCCTGGGGCGACCCGACCGGCGACGGCTCCGCTGCTGCGTCCATGGTCACGGTGACCTTCACCGATACCGGCGATGGCACCACGACCATGCACTTCCATCTGCACGCACCGGGCCCACTCAGCCCGCAGGACGGCGCCGAAGACGGCTGGGGGCAGAGCATCGAACGCCTGGCACGCGTCCTGCGCGACTGACACCGCACTCTCGGAGCCTGCGCTGTACCCCGCGCAGGCAAGATGAACTGCTCGGTGGCTAGCGACTTCGAGACACGACCGCGAAGCTGGCCGACGGCGATCCCCAGCGAACGCGGCGCTGCCGTGTCCGGAGGCATCGACATGGCGCTGCCGTGTCCGGAGGCATCGACATGGCGCTGCCGTAGTCGTTCGCGCGCTGGATGATTTGCGACAAAGGAGCTCACCTCGACCGGTGAGCCATTGTCGGAGACGATCACCTCGAACTGGTGCCGAGTGTTCTGTCGCGTCAACGCCTCGAGTTGGGCGCCCAGCAGCGTCAGTCCACTGGGTTCGGAAACATGTGTGCGACTTCGGGATGGCGGGCCTGTTGCCGGTGCCACCACCGAGCGTCCTATACTGCGAAACGCAGCTGGTTCGCCGGCGCGCGACGAGATGGAGCCCCGACGTCGCGCTACGGGCCGAGCCCACCGATACGGCAACGTCACGATGGGCGAGAGGGAACCCGGTGAAAATCCGGGACTGTCCCGCAACGGTATGCAGGAACAACCGTCGTCAGCCGCGCCGAACCCGTGAGCCGTCGGGCCCGGTTCGAACAGCGACGACAGCCGGTTGAAGGGGCGCTCGGCGTACGCCGCAGCCGCACCCGAGCGGTCCTGCGAGTCCGGAACCTGCCAGCCGTGCCGGGTACGCCGTATCCGGCGGTCACCGCCCCGTGGATTGGGCGGGTGGATCACCAGCAGATTCGTCGGGCTCCTGCGCAGGGCACACGCCCGGCCGATCGCACGGTTGTTCACCCAACCGTATGGCGGTGGCTTCGTCCTCAGCAATGGAGAATATTGTGACTGTTTCACAGCAAAAGCAGTTCACCGCAACGGTTCTCGGGTTACCTCGGGTGGGGCCGCGACGCGAGCTCAAACGAGCAACCGAAGCCTATTGGGCCGGCACGATCGACGCGCAGGCGTTGCACACCGCGGCACGAGAGCTTCGCCGCACTCAACTCGCCGAGTTACGCGCAGCAGGCCTGGACTCGATTCCAGTGGGCACCTTCTCCTACTACGACCAGATGCTCGACACTGCCGTCCTGCTCGGCGCGCTACCGCCGCGGGTGGCGGATATCGCCGACCCCTTGGATCGGTATTTCGCCGCGGCGCGCGGCACCGAGACGGTCGAGCCACTGGAGATGACCAAGTGGTTCGACACCAACTACCACTATCTGGTGCCCGAAATCGGCCCGGACACCACGTTCTCGCTACATCCAGAAAAGCCCCTGGACGAGCTGCAGGAAGCAGTCGAACTAGGGGCGCCGGCGCGGCCGGTGGTGATCGGCCCCCTGACGTTCCTGAAGCTGGCGAAGTCGGCCGACGGGTCGGCGCTGACCCGACTGCCCGAACTGGTTGCCCTGTATCGGGAGCTGCTGCGTCGGCTCGCCAATGCCGGAGCCGAGTGGGTGCAGATCGATGAACCCATCCTGGTGACCGACCTGACCGCCGCCGAGATGGACCTGGTGCACTCGGCCTACACCGAGCTGTCGGCCGGCGGCGATCGCCCGGCGATCCTGGTCGCGACCTACTTCGGACATCCCGATGCCGCACTCGCAGCGGTGGCGGATACCGAGATCGAGGGCATCGCCCTGGACTTCACCTCCGGCACAGATCCTTCTGCGCTGGCACACGTGCCAGTGCTGGCGAACAAGCTGGTGGTTGCCGGGGTGGTCGACGGGCGCAACGTGTGGCGCACCGACCTCGACCTCGCTGTGTCCACACTCGGCGAGCTATCGCGAGTCGCAGCGCACGTCGCAGTTTCGAGTTCGTGCTCGCTGCTGCACGTGCCGTACACCTTGACCGCAGAAGCCCGACTGGACGAGCAGTTGCGGTCATGGCTGGCATTCGGCGCGGAAAAAGTCGCCGAGGTGAACGTGCTCGCGCGCGGGCTGCGTGCCGGTCCGGAGTCGATCGACACCGCGTTGGCCGCAGCGCGTGCAGCGCTCGCTGCGCGACGATCGGATCCACGACTGCACGATCCGCAGGTACGGGCCAAAGTGGCCGCGCTGAAGCCGGAGGCCTTCCGCCGCGCTCCCGCCGAGCAGCGCCGCGAACTGCAACGGGAGCGCTTGCAACTGCCGACCCTGCCGACCACCACCATCGGTTCCTACCCGCAGACCTCGGCCATTCGCCTGGCACGGGCCGCGCGGCGCACCGGACAGATCGATGAAGCGGAATACATTGCCCGGATGCGCGCCGAGATCGCGAACACCGTCGCCCTGCAGGAAGAACTGGGGCTGGACGTCTTGGTGCACGGTGAACCCGAGCGCAATGACATGGTCCAGTATTTCGCCGAGCAACTCGAGGGATTCGCGGCCACCGAGCAGGGGTGGGTCCAATCCTACGGGACCCGCTGCGTACGCCCGCCGATCCTGTTCGGCGACGTCACGCGGCGGCAACCAATGACGGTCGAGTGGATCGACTATGCGCAGTCACTCACCGACAAGCCGGTCAAAGGCATGCTCACCGGTCCGGTGACCATTCTCGCGTGGTCCTTCGTCCGTGACGATCAACCGCTGGGCGAGTCCGCACGACAGGTGGCGCTGGCCATCCGGGACGAGACGGTGGATCTGCAGTCGACCGGCATTCGGATCATCCAAGTCGACGAGCCGGCGCTGCGTGAACTGCTTCCCCTGCGCGCGGTGGATCGCCCCGCCTATCTCGACTGGTCGGTGCAATCGTTCCGCCTCGCAACGTCCGGGGTGTCGGACGCGACGCAAATTCACACTCACTTGTGCTACTCGGAGTTCGGCGACGTGATCGACTCGATCGCCGGGTTGGACGCCGACGTGACCTCGATCGAGGCGGCGCGTTCACACATGGAGGTACTCGACGACCTCAATGCCGCAGGTTTCGATCTCGGTGTCGGCCCTGGCGTATACGACATTCACTCACCTCGGGTGCCGAGCGTGGAAGAGGTCACCGCATCGCTGCGGGAGGCGTTGAAAGCCGTTTCCGCCGAACGCCTGTGGGTCAATCCAGACTGTGGGCTGAAGACCAGAAGCCGCACCGAGGTAGAACCAGCCCTACGCAACATGGTTGCCGCGGCCGCTTCCGTGCGGTGATACCTTCCCCCTCGCGGTGATCGGCGCCCCCTGGTGGCACTGGGGGCGCCGAACAACTGTCCGCCTCAATCGGTTTCCGGTTCCGGCCGCGGCCGCTTCCGCCGCGAGGTATACCGATCACACGGCTCGTGACTTCGTGTGACCGGTAGCCCCCGCGCCCGCCACCGCATCCCCCGCCGCCACGCCGTATGGCAGCCAGAACAACGCTCCATCGGCAAACCCCTCCTCGCAGGTATCGAACGACTCGTGTATTCCCCCTCACTCACCTTCGACGCGCCCACGCGCGATTCGGTTCCCAGGACGTGTCGAATTCTGCTGCGCCCCAGACGTAATCGGTAGCTGCACGAGCACACCATGGTGTGGGCTTCCTAGAGCCCGAATGCTCGATTGATGGCGCCCATGTCGAAGTAGTCGCGCCATGTGCTGATGGCGCCGTCGGTGACCTCGAAGTAGCCCATGACCCGAAGCTCGGTAGTGCGACCTGCGCCGCGCAACGTATCGGTGCGTTCGTTCATGACGACACTTCCGGACGAAATCTGGTGGTGAATGTCGAAGTCGACGGCTTCGAAGGTGGTCAGGAACCCTGCGAGGAATTCACGGATGGCGTCGCGCCCCACGAGGGGTTCCATCGGAATGTTGTGATAGACGGCGTCCGCGGCGAAGTACGAGCTGATCCGGTCGGGATCCGGGTCGGACCAGCTTCGACACATCGCACGCACGATTTCATCAGGACTGGACATTCAGTGGCTCACTTTCCTGCTGCCATGGGTCGGGCTTCCGACCACCCAATTCAACCAAGCAACCGCTCGCTTGGGAAGAGGGCGGACTCGCGCCGGCACGGTCGCTTCGTCGGCGCAATCATCCGGTCGACCAGGGTCGGAAGCTGCACGATTCCACCCTGCGATCCTGCTCCGGAGAGCCTCGGCGGCACCCACTTCGCACGCTACGCAGATCGCCCTGTTCCGGGACACCTCCGCATACGCGGATTCCTTCGAAAAACGCCCGCAATATTGCGATGATTGCGAACTCTGGCCACTACCATCGTGTCCGTGCGCAAGATGTATGCGGGGGCTCGACTTCGGCGATTGCGCGAAGAGCGGCGGCTGACCCAGGCGGCTCTGGCGAAGTCGTTGGACCTGTCGCCCAGCTACCTCAATCAACTCGAGCGTGATCAGCGTCCGTTGACCATTCCGGTGCTGCTGAAACTCAACACCACCTTCGACCTCGACGTCCATTTCTTCGCCGCCGATTCCGACGCCCGCCTCGTGTCCGACCTGCACGACGTGCTCATGGATGCCGCGGGCGGACAGAGCGCGCCGGTGGCCGAGGTGGAGGATCTCGCCACCCGCCAACCCGAACTCGCCAAGGTCGTCGTGGCGATGCACCGCCGGCTACGCGCCACCACCGATCAGCTCGACCTGCTCTCGGCACGAATGGCCACGCCCACGGGGGCACCCGGGGTACCCACTCCCTACGAGGACGTGCGCGACTTCTTCTATGACCACCACAACCACATCGCGCGACTCGATACCGCTGCCGAGCACCTGTTCGAGCAGTCCGGCCTCACCATCGGCTCACTGGATCGGCAACTGGCGCGGATCGCGGAAGAACGCGCCGGGGTCACGGTCCTCGTGCGGGGCGATGGCGCAGACCCATCGGTGCCCAGACGGCACTACGACCCGGAAACCCGCACACTGACCTTGGCCCGGCGCCTACACCCCGGTCAGCGCGCGTTCCAGATCGGCATCACCCTGGCCTTCCTGGTCTATGGGGCGGAATTGGATGCCGTACTGTCCGAAAACCCCTCACTCAGTGGGGAATCCCGGGCGCTGGCGCGGTTGGGGCTGGCCAAGTACTTTGCCGGCGCGCTGGTGCTGCCCTACGGACGATTTTTGCGTTCGGCCGAGGAACTGCACTATGACCTCGACTTGCTGTGCCTACGTTTCGAAGTCGGTCTCGAAACCATTTGTCATCGACTCAGCACCCTCCAAAGGCAGGGGCAGCGCGGCGTTCCCTTCTTCTTCGTCCGCACCGACCGCGCCGGCAATATCTCCAAACGCCAATCCGCCACCGCTTTCCATTTCTCCCGAGTCGGCGGCAGCTGCCCACTATGGGTGGTGTACGAGGCATTCACCCATCCCGGACGCACCCTCACTCAAATCGCCGAAATGCCCGACGGACGCCGCTACGTGTGGATCGCCCGCACGACTTCGGTCATGCCACACGGCTTCGGCAGCGCGGCAAAGAACTTCGCGATCGCTATCGGATGCGATGTGGAATACGCTGATCGGCTGGTGTATTCATCCCGCCTGCGGCTGGACGACCCGACCGCGACGGTGCCGATCGGTGCTGGCTGCAAGGTCTGTGAACGACCCACCTGCGCGCAGCGGGCGTTTCCACACATCGGCAGCCCGTTGGCAGTTCCCGAGCACACCAGCACCGACCTGCCCTACCCACGCGTCGGCCGTTGATCGACCCGGCCGCAACAACAGTGGTATCGCGACGCTCTTCGAGAACAAGGAAAGCCTGCAGCTGGCGACAGTCGAGTGCGCGCGACAGGTTTTCACCGACGAGGTGATCGTTCCGACCATGGTCGAGCCTCGCGGAATGCCGCGACTACGCGCCGTGGTCGTGCGATCGTTCGGCCCAGTGACCGAACCAGCCATGAGCAACCACTCGGTCGGGAGCCCGACGACCGCGAAGTCCAGATGTGAGTCTTCGCGTCACAGGGTGCCGACGAACTTTCCGCCTCGATCGGTTTCCGGTTCGGGAACGTTTGCTGCGAGGTGCCCAAAGGTATTGCGATACACCGAGGGTTGGGTTCCCGGCCGCTGCCGTGCGTTGGTGCATAATGGCGGGCACCCCGGGGATCGGGCCGAAAGGACGACATGACGTATCCGCCACGTTGGCAACCGCCGCAGAATCAACCACATCACCCACCACAGCAATCATTTGGCTATCCATCGGGGCAGGGGAATCCGCCCCCCAACGCGCCACCGGGGCAGGGATATCCGCCCCTCGGAGCACCGCAGGCTCACGGGTATTCACCCACTGGAGTGCCGCAAGCTCACGGGTATTCACCCGCTGGAGCACCGCAGGCACAGGGATACCCGCCCCCTGGTTATCCGCCGACACATGGCTATCCGCCCCCTGGCGCTCCGCCGCAGTCGCTACCACCACAACCGCCGAAAACCAGTAACAACAGACTGATCGTCGGGGCAGTCGTGGTCGCGGCATTGGTGATCGTCGGCGCGGTGACGGCAGCTGTGTATTCGACCACACGACAAGGCGATCCGGTGGCCTCCGACGAGCAGAAGGTCGAATCGGCGATTCGTGACTTCTACGCCACACTCGACTCCGAGGGGTTCCGCGCGGCGGTCGAGCAATCCTGCGCGCTCGACCGCGCTGAATTCGCTGCGATGTCCACCACTGACAAGGAAGCGTTCCGCTCCACGTCGTTCGACATCGACATCGACACGGTCGAGGACATCACGATCACCCGCGACAAGGCGACCGCAGAAATCACCGGCGTATTCACCGTGGACTTTCCCGGCGAGGGACCCGAAACAGACACCACCTCGACCGAGCACCTGGTCAAGGAGGACGGTCGGTGGAAGATCTGCTATTCCGAAGACAAGGGCTGAATCCTTCCAAGACCTCCATCGGCGGGATCCGGTTGGGCGTAGGCGGCTTGTCGCGCCGCCTGTCCTTCCGCAATGTCGTTCGGAGTGAACCGCATCATCAGCACGACCACGCCGGCAAAGACCGCAATCGCCGCACAGCACGCGAACGCGGTCCCGTATCCATCGGCCAATACCTGGATTTCCGAGGGCGACAAGTCCGAGACGCCAGCGGTCGGGCCACCAGACGAGCCTGTCTGTGAGGTAACCACCGCCCCGACCGCGACCAACCCGAGGGCGCCACCAAGGTTCTGCGCGACCTGCGCGAGCGCGGTGAGGGGGCCGATCTCGGTCGCGCCGACACCGGCAACCACGGACAGAGTCAAGGGGACCATCGCCAGTCCGACGCCGAACCCGACTGCGATGACGGCGCCAGCGATGCCGGGAAAGTAGCCGGGCTGCCGGGTTGCGACAACGGCGGCATAGAGGCAGCCGACGAGAACGATCGATCCCCCGATGATCACCAGCCATCGAGGCTGAAACCGTACAGCGAGCCTGGATGCCAGCGCCGCAGCCGCACCGAGCCCGACAGCGAATGGTACGACGGCCAGCCCGCTCCACAACGGCGAGAAGCGAAGAACCTCTTGTAGATACAAGGAGATGTACACCGCCAAACACATGATCAACGCGCCGGCCACCGCGATCGCGCCCAAGGCCGCGACGCGATCGGGGTTACCGAACATGGTCAACGGCACGATCGGGTTCGGGGTGCGCGATTCCACGACGACGAAAGCCACCACCAGCGCCACTGCCGCGATCAGGGGGACGACAACAATCGGGCGACCCCAACCGCCCGGCCCCTTGCTCACCGCGAAGATCAGCGCGGTGACGCCGAGGGTCGCGAGCACCGCGCCGGACAGGTCGAGCACGGTCCGCGGTCCCTGCGATTCGCGCAGAACGGCGAACGCGCCGAGCGCCACCACAGCACCGATGGGCACATTGATCAAGAACACCAGCCGCCACGACAATTCGGTGAGCACTCCACCTGCGACGAGTCCGGCTACCGAGCCCACACCGGCCAAGGCCGCCCAGATGGCGAATGCCTGGCTGCGAGGCTTCCCGGGCGCGTACGTGGTGGCGATCAGCGCCATTGCAGTCGGAGCAGCCACCGCGGCCGACATTCCTTGCAGTGCACGTCCCACGATCAAGCTGGGTTGGTCCCAGGCGACTCCACAGAGCAACGACGTCGATGTGAACATCGCCACACCCGCGACGAACACCCGCTTGCGTCCGAAGCTGTCACCCAGCCGACCGCCCAAGAGCATCAGGCCGCCGAATGTCAGTACGTATGCGGTGATGACCCAACTACCGGCCGACTCGGTCAATCCGAGGGCGGCACGCATGCTCGGCAGCGCCAGCGCGACCACGGTGCCGTCCAACACCACCAGCAACTGTAGCCCGCCGAGCACAAAAATCGGCGCACCCCATACTCGACGCACCCCGACGACTACGGTGTCCGACCGCATCTCGTCCGACCGCATCTCGTCCGACCGCATCTCGTCCGACCGCATCTCGTCCGACCGCATCTCGTCCGACTTAGCCATGCGCCGACACTACCGGCGATGGTCGGAAACGCACCGGCCGCCGGTTCCAGGTCGGACCGCCGGGTCGCATCTCACCGCCACGTTCTCACCTTCTTCCGATTGCCATCTTGGTGGGCAGATCTCCGTCAAGTGTCGAACAGGTTCGGTAGCCGCCGCGAGTAGGTTCGTACCGGGGATGTGCCCACAACGACGAGCGTGACCAGTTCGGCCGGCACGTAGGAGTCGAGGTGCCAGATGCTGGTTTCGGCCAAATCCTAGCCGAGCCTCGTAGCCGCACTGCGGATCTGAATTTCGTTCCGGCTCTGCGAGATACCGGAGATATCGCGGTAGCCCGGAGCGGTCGGCTTCGTCGTCATGGCTGCCCATCGATCATGGTGATCCGGTTCTCGGCGGGCGAGGCGCGGAAGGTCCAGGCGAGCGACACTTCGACTACTCGAATTGTCGTGGCCGCCGGATGCGAACACCTCCAACCACTGGACCGGAGCTCATGAACACCACCGATGCGGCCTGCAGTCCAGCTGGTCGAACCTCTTGCTCGGGCCTCACGACTTGGCCAAATATTCCACTCGGTCGGCATCGACTGCGGCGCGCATCATGCCCGCCAAACCCGGGTGCCCAACCAGACCCGGATCGGATTCCACCACCGCGCGGGCGAATTCCTGTGCGGCGGCTATGACCTCGAGATCGTCCAACAACGACAGCAGACGCAGCGAACGAACCGTGCCGGACTGTGCCGCCCCGAGCACATCTCCCTCGCGGCGCGTACGCAGATCGAGCACCGCGAGTTCGAAACCGTCGTTGGTAGCCGCCACCGCATTCAGCCGCGCCATCGCCGATCCGCCAGGTGCGGTATCGGTGATCAACAGACACAAACCCGCATGCTCACCCCGACCGATCCGACCACGCAGCTGATGTAACTGGCTGACGCCGAACCGATCCGCGTCGACGATCGCCATCACGGCCGCGTTGGGCACGTCGACCCCGACCTCGACCACTGTGGTACAGACCAGCACATCCACTGTCCCTTCGTGAAATGCGGTCATCACCTGGTCTTTTTCGTCCGCCGGCAATCTGCCGTGCAGCAATCCGACCCGAACCTCCGACAGCGGCCCGGTGCGCAGTGTCTCGTACACATCCAGTACCGCTTGGGTGGTCGGCCCCTCCTTCGCCCCGGCGCCGGACTGCTTCCGCACGGTCCGCGTGGTGTCCGCCCCGCTGTCGTCGTCACCGATGCGGGAACACACCACGTAGGCTTGACGTCCGGCGGCGACCTCTTCCGCGATCCGCTCCCACGCGCGATCCACCCAATTCGGATGCACCTTTCGCGGAACCACTTTCGAGACGATCGGTGCGCGGCCCTTCGGCAGCTCGGTCAGTGTGGAAGTCTCCAGATCGCCGAGGGTGGTCATCGCGATGGTGCGCGGAATCGGAGTCGCAGTCATCACCAGAAGATGGGGACTGGCGTCGGCCTTCGCTTTGGCGCGCAGCGCATCACGCTGCTCGACCCCGAAACGATGCTGCTCATCCACCACCACCATGCCGAGATCGAAAAACTCGACATTGTCCTGGATCAGCGCGTGGGTACCGATCACGATGCCCGCTCCGCCCGTCACTGCCTCCAGCAACGCGGCTTTCTTGGCCGACGCCGACATCGACCCGGTCACCAACACGACGCGGGTCGCATGCTCGGCTGCCCCCAACTCTCCGGCGACGCCGAGCTCGCCGAGCATCTCGCGTAACGATCGATAGTGTTGCGCGGCGAGCACTTCCGTCGGTGCCAGCAGTGCACACTGCAGACCCGCGTCGATGACCTGCAGCATGGCGTGCAATGCGACGATGGTTTTGCCCGAACCCACCTCTCCTTGTAACAGCCGGTGCATCGGCTGGTGGCGCTCCAGGTCGGCGGAGATCTCCGCGATCACCCGCTGCTGGCCTTCGGTGAGGTCGAACGGCAGCCGGCGTTGGAACGCGGCCGCGATACCATCGCCTCGGGGCGCACAGGCGCGTGCGCGACGCCCGGACACCTCGTGCCGCCGATCGGCCAGCACCAATTGCAGGGCGAGCGCTTCGTCGAATCGAAGACGATCCTTGGCTTTCGGGACATCGGTCTTGTGATCGGGCAGATGAATCAACCGCAACGCATCGGATATGTCCAGCAAGGCGCGCTCGGCCCGTACCTGCTCCGGCAGCGGATCCTCGACCAGGTCGAGCTGGTCGAGAACTTGACGCACACACGCAAGCACATCCCAGCTCTGTACCTTCGCAGTCGCCGGATAGATCGGGATGAGGTCACGCTCCATGAACGAAAGATCCACGCCATCACCATCTTTCGCGCTCCGCGCAAGACCGCGCAGATCTCCGCCCCCACGCACCGTGGTCAACGGGCCGGCCGTGTCGTCGGCCGGGGCCTGCGGCAGAATCAGATAACCGGGATGGTTGAGATTCCATTGACCGGGCCGCCAGTAGTTCACCGTGCCCGACATCATCGCCCGCATACCCTCGCGCACAACGTATTTCACCTTGTCACCATTGAAGAATGTGACATCGACATTGCGGCCCGAACCGGTGTCGAGCACCACCTTCAGCAGAGACCCGCGGCGGCTGCGCATCGGCCGCAAGTCGGCTTTGGTGATCCGCCCGACGACCGTGATGTGCGAACCGTCCTCGGGCGCCTCTTCGGTGAGCGGCTGACCCTGCGTCGCATAGCGCAACGGATAGTGCCGCAGCAGATCCTCGACGGTGCGCATGTCGAAGGCATCGGCCAACTGGCCGGCCGCTTTCGCCCCCAAGATGTGGTCGAGCCGATCGCTCAGAACCGCCATGTCCTACTCCACTCCGATCTGCACCAAATCACCATGCTGCCCACCGGAATACACGATCGCCTCGACACCGGGGAATTCCCGCTCGACATGCGCAGCGAGTTCGTCGCCCAGTTCGCTCGGCGCTGCCTCCCCGATCAGCAGGGTGACCAACTCACCACCGAACGCGAGCAGCCGATCGAGCAGCGTCCGCCCGGCCGCGCGCACATCGCGGTCGATCACGACGACATCCTGGCCGGCCAGCCCGAGCCCGTCGCCCGCTTCGCACATACCGACCATGGTGAGTGCCCGCCCGGACGCGGCCCGCAACGAGCCCCACCGCGTGGTGGCGGCCGCCTCCGACATGGCGAACGCGTCGTCCACCGCGATCCGACCGCGGTCGTGTACGGCCAACGCGGCCAGTCCCTGCACCATGCACGCACTCGGCAACAACAGCACATCGCGCTGCGCGTCACGGGCGGCGACACCGACGGCGAGCAGCTCGTGCGCAGGCAGCGCACCGTTGGGTAACACCAGTACTTCACGGTTGGGCATGCGCCGGATGGCGCCCAGAAGCGTGGTTGCGGTGACCGACGGTGCGCCCACGAGCACCCTCGCACCCGCTTCCTCGAACAAGACGGTGGCGCCACGTCCGGTCGCCACCGCCAACACCCCCCGATCGGCGGCAACCGACGAAGGCTCCGTAGGGGTAGCGGCCACCGATGCGCTCACCGGGTCGAACTCCGCTATCCCTTCGATCTCGACCGTGCTGCTCATCCACGCGTCATCGCCAGCAGCCGCCAGGCTTTCCTCGGGAGAAGCCAGAGCCGGGCGCTGCGATGCGACCACGACGTTCTCGATGCGGATTCGACTCAGCGCGCCGGCCGCCAGCCCTGCCTCCACTGCCGCGCCCGCATCCGCACAGTGCACATGCGCCGACCAGGACCGATCGCCATCGCCGACGACCACCACCGAGTCGCCGAGCTCGCCGAGACGCGTTCGGAGCTGCGCCACCGACGACTCGTCGGCGCCGGTCAACGAATACATCACCTCGTACCGCGGCTCGGCGGACGGCTCGGCATGGGCGCCCGGAACCAGCCGAGTCGCGCCCATCGTGGGTCGGGCGTATTCCGGTCGCGTGGGCGCATCACCACGGGTGATCGACACCAAACTGTCCAAGAGCACTACCAGTCCCCGTGCACCCGCGTCGACAACACCGGTCTCACGCAGCACACCGAGTTGAGACGGCGTATCACCGAGCGCCTTGGCCGCGCCGTCGGCCGCCGCGAGTGCTACATCGGCCAAAGAATGGTCCGGGCAGGCCGCCACAGCAACGGACGCACAGTCCAATACCGTGAGGATGGTCCCCTCGATGGGCACACTCAACGACTCGCGCACCAACTCGGCGGCTCTGGCGAGGGCAATGCGCAACCTGTCCGCGGTCAGTGGCCCGCCACGCACCGCCTCGGCAAGACCGCGCAGCACTTGGGACAGAATGATCCCGGAATTCCCGCGAGCCCCGATCGTGGCGCCGTGCGCCATCGCGGCGAGGACCCCATACGCGTCCCGTTCGGCCGTGCGCGCCGCACCGAGCGCGCAACGCATGGTGGCCAGGAGATTGGTCCCGGTGTCCGCGTCCGGGACCGGAAAGACATTGAGTGCGTTGATCTCCTCGCGTCGGTGTTCCAACTCGGCAACGCAGGTGTGACCCCAACGCAGCAACGCCGCGCCGTCCATGACATCCCCTGCTCCGGACACCGTCACCTCTTTCCCATACGCCACGCGCACCACCACCGCCAGATTAGCGGGCAATCCCCGTGTGAAGCCGGCAACTGCGCGCCGGTGTTCCGGGGACCGGTTTGGTGGATCAGCGCTGCCACGGCTACCCTTACACGGTTGCCTTGCGCTTCCGGTGCGGTCTGTGCTGGCTGCGACCAGCAAGGCACGTCACGACATCGATCCAGGGATCGCCGCGCCGCGAAGCGACGACCCCGCCATGACATGAAGGAGTTCGCGACTATGGCTGCCGTCTGCGACGTCTGCGCCAAGGGCCCCGGCTTCGGGAAGTCGGTCTCGCACTCGCATCGGCGCACCAACCGTCGCTGGAACCCGAACATCCAGACGGTTCGCGCGCAGGTCGCGCCGGGAAACACCCGGAGAATGAACGTGTGCACCTCCTGCCTGAAGGCCGGCAAGGTGGTCCGCGGCTGATCGTGCCGCTGATCACCCGCCTCGTCGACATCTGCCCCGGCGACTTGCTTCGGTTGTCCGGGGCCTCGCTGTGATCGGATCGATCACGACCGACTGCACACTCCTCGGCTTCGGCCGAGCGTGGTAGCCCAGGACCAGCGCCCGTGGCTTGTCCGGTCGCTGGCCGCCGAACATATATACAGCCTCGCGCAGTGCCACATTGCGTGTTGGCGCGAAGCGTATCGGCGCCTGGTTCCCGGGCACGTACTCGATGCGTTCGATATCGCTCATTGCGCCGATCGGTGGGAACGCGAGCGCATCCGAACTCCCGGTCGCGTGCAGGTGGCGTTGATCGACCAGGCGGTCATCGGATTCGCCAGCGGCGGTCCTTCCCGAGCGCCACACGCGGCCACGCTCATGGACCTGGACGCGCTCTACGTGCGCTCGGCCTGGCACGGCTCCGGCGTGGCCGACGACCTCCTCCGGGCCGCGCTCGACCCGGCGAAGTCGTGCTCTCTATGGGTTTTCGAACACAACGGACGCGCGCAGGCGTTCTACCGCAAACACGGGTTCGAATTCGATGGCACCCGCAGGATCGAGCCCTTCACCTGCACACCTGAAGTGCGCATGGTGCGTGGGCCGGTACCCCTCGAAGTGCCCGGTACCGATTGCTCGCGGGTTGGCCCGAACCCGCGTCACCGCTGAATCGACAGGACGAACTCCGCTACCGCGTCGTTGAAAGAATCGTTGTCATCGCCTGCCGCAGTGTGTGCGGCGCCGCCGATCTCCGCGAGTTGGGCATGCGGCACCAGTTGCTGGAATGCCTCGGCGCCCTCGTCGCTCACTACATCCGAACGCATTCCGCGGACCAACAGCACCGGAATGCTCAGCTGGCGTGCGGCATGCTCCATCTGCTCGACCACCAAGGCCGGATCCTCGGCTCGGCTGCGGAAGTCACCGAGCAGATCCGGATCCCAATGCCAGTACCACCGACCATCGCGCTCGCGCAAGTTGCGCAACAGACCATCGGTGTTCTTCGGCCGTGGGCGATGCGGCAGATACTCCGCGACCGCTTCGGCTGCCTCCTCGATGCTCTCGAAACCGTCCCTATGCTTGCCGAGGAAATCCATCACCCGACTGATTCCCTCTTGCTCGGGCCGGGGAACGATATCGACGAGCACCAAGGCACTGATCGCCTTGCCGCCGGGTTCCGCGGCGGCGAGCAAGCCGGTGACTCCCCCCATGCTGGCGCCGACGACCACCGCGGGCGCGTCGAGGTGTTCCAGCACCAGCAACAGGTCCTGCACCATGGTCTGGCGCCGATAGTCGCGGTCGGGCGCCCATTGGCTGTCACCGTGTCCTCGCGCGTCCATCGTGATCACCCGCATCCCCGTCGCACCCAGTTGCGCGCCGGTCTGTTTCCACGAGTGACGGTTCTGCCCACCCCCGTGCAGAAACACCACGAGCGGGCCGTCGGCGGGACCGAACTGGTCGGCAGCCAGCTCGATCCCGCCCGCCCCGCGTAATCGAAGCCGAGATGGTTCGAGAAGATCATTCACATTGCTCACGATTTGTAGCATCGCACAATGCGCGAAAGCCGCCGACACGAACCTCTGGCCGGAGGATTCAGCAGCGGAGGTTACCCGCGAAGAGCAGGCATGCGACCTTGGCATGGACCGTCGCGGAAATGGTGGACGAGCCTGTGGAGGTATATTCCTCCTGGCCAACCGGAACTACCGTGGCTTCGGTGGCGGGCTCGAGCCGCAGCGGCTGCGAATCCGCACCAGCCGCGCCGGTGGCGGTGGTGAGCGCGGCGCAGATCGCGGCCGCCGCGGTTGTGGCCCGCAGCGCGCTGCGGGCGGTGGTGTTGTGCATGGGACAGCTCCTCACTCGATGCTTCCGGTCCGGCCTTGCAGCCCGACTCAGGGCAGCAGCCAGTCAACCGGTTCCGCACCCAGTTCGTCCAATAGCTCATTTGCTCGCGAGAAGGGTCGAGAACCGAAGAAGCCGCGTGACGCGGACAATGGCGATGGATGCGCGGACTCGATAGCGGGGACTTCAGCTTCGGCCAACAACGGCTTCAGTGTCGCGGCGTCCTTCCCCCACAGAATCGCCACCAACGGCTCATCCCTGGCGACCAAGGCGCGAATCGCCTGCTCGGTGACGGCTTCCCATCCCTTGCCCCGATGGGAGGCGGGCTTGCCGGGTGACACGGTGAGTACGCGGTTGAGCAACAGCACACCGTGCTCGGACCACGGACTCAAGTCACCACACGCGGGTGTCGGATAGCCGAGGTCTTTGCTGTATTCGCTGAAGATATTGACCAAACTGCGCGGCACCGGGGAAACGTCCGGCGCAACCGAGAAGCTCAAGCCCATCGGGTGCCCAGGGGTTGGATAGGGGTCCTGGCCGACGATGAGCACGCGCACCGCGTCGAATGGCTGCTGGAAGGCCCGCAGAATATTGTTCCCGGCGGGCAGGTAACCACGGCCGGCCGCATTCTCGGCTCGCAGGAAATCGCCTAGTGCGGCAATCCGATCGGCCACCGGTTCGAGTGCTTTGGCCCACGCGGGATCGATGACATCCGACAATGGTTTCGCGTCCATGACCGGACAACTTAGTCTGGATCACCATCGGGCGCCGGACCCGGTTGCGCGGAAGGACTCCCACCCACCATCGCCGATGGTGGCCGCGCCGTCCACGGTGAGTCCCGCGCCAGCCTCGACTCGACCGATCGCGAGCCATCCGGCAGGTAGCGGACGGTCCGGCGCCCAGGTACCGACGAAGGCATGGTCCTCGCCTCCGGTCAGGATCCATTGCACGGCATCGGCATCCAACACTGCCGCGATCGGCTCGAGCGCCGGATCGTGCAGCGCTGCCGAATCGAGGGCGATGGCCACGCCGGAGGCCCCGGCAATATGTCCGAGGTCGGCCAACAGACCATCCGAAACGTCGGTCAACGCGTGCAGCCCGATGTTCGGTCGCTGGGGCACCCGCTGCCCCGCAGGAGAATCGATTGCTCGATCCTGTAGCGCGTCCAGCACCGTCGCATACGGCGGCTGCGGCACCCGGTGAGCGGCCAGCGCCTGCTCGACCTCGGCTCCGGTCACCCCGGCGGTGAAGGCGGCCAACCCCGCAGCCGACCAGCCGAGCCGTCCCGACACCGCGACCACATCGCCCACACGGGCACCGGCTCGCTCGATCGGCGAACCGGAGACCAACGCGCCCATGGCCGTGACGGAGACGATCAGCTCACGGCTACACACCAGATCTCCGCCCGCCACGGATCCACCTGCTCGGATCGCCTCGGCCCACAGACCGTCCACCAGGTCGTCGATCACCTCGAGCGGAGTGTCGGCGCGGCAACCGAGTGCGACGACGAAGGCAGTTGGCATGGCCCCCATGGCCACCACATCGGCGGCATTCTGTGCGATCGCCTTGCGGCCGATATCTGCGGGACTGGACCAGTCCAGTCGAAAGTGGCGATCCTGCACCAGCATGTCGGTCGTCAGCACGACCCGGCCGCCCGGCGCCATAACGAGCGCCGCATCGTCACCCGGACCGAGCACGACGGCAGGAGCCTGCACCCGGCCGGCATTGATGCGATCGATCAGCGCGAACTCCCCCAGTTCGCGGACTGTCCTCGGAGCGCTGCTGTCGCTGATCGCCATTCCTCTCCGGCGCGGTGTTTGCTGGAATGGGCCCGACGGTACCCTTTCGAAGGCACTCGAGCGCCACCCGGGCCGGCTCTCGCCATTCCCGGGGGCTGCCGCTCGGCTCGGACGACAAGGACAGGTGACCACGGTGGCGCAATCATCGCAAGACACGACCGACAGCCCTGACGCCCCGTCTTCCTCGCGTCCGGCGACTGCCTATTCTCCGGCGCGCATCGCCACCGCCGCGGCCCTTCCCGTCGCTCTGGTCGTCGGCGTGATCGTAGCCGCGGTGCTGGCCAACCGCGCACCGGTGGAGCGTGAACCGCTGGTACTGCCGGCGGTGCCGGCTCCTGCTGCCGACGGCCCGGAATGCGCCGCGCTGCTGCCCGCGCTACCGGCAACTCTGAGTGAGTTCACCGAATCGACGATCGTCGAGCCGGCGCCGCCGGCGACCCGCGCGTGGCAGCGTGACGACGGCGGCGAGGACACCATCGTGCTTCGCTGTGGATTGGACCGGCCCCTGGAATTCAACCGCGCCTCGGCATTGCAGATCGTGAACGGTGTCCAATGGTTCGAGGTCAGGGACCCAACCGTCGAGGTCAGCACGTGGTTCGCTGTCGATCGGGGAACCTACGTCGCTCTCACCATTGCGCACGGCTCGGGCCCGACCCCGCTGCAAGTGGTTTCCGATACCATCAGCGCCGCCGTGCCCGCCCAACCGATCGACCCTGGACCACTTCCCGAGTGATACCGCCGGCAGCGCTGGCCAGCAAGGCTAGCGCAAGCCGGTGCCGCGGGCGAGCGCGGTCTCGACCAGGACGGAGGTCAGCTCCGCGAAGTCGAGGCCGGTGGCCTCCCACATGCGTGGGAACATCGAGATCGCGGTGAACCCCGGCATGGTGTTCACCTCGTTGATCACCGGTCCCTGTTCGGTGACGAAGAAATCCACTCGCGCCAACCCTTGGCAATCGAGCGCCGCGAAGGCGCGCACCGCCAGTTCTCTTATCTGGTCGCAGACCTCGTCGTCCAGCTTGGCCGGGACATCGAATTCGCAGACGTCATCGAGGTATTTGGTGTCGAAGTCGTAGAAGTCCGGCTGGGGAGCGTCGTTGTCGTCCGGAATCCGGATCTCCGCGATTGCGCTCGCCGAGACGCGCCCGTCCGGGAACTCCAGGACACCGCACTCCACTTCCCGTCCAGCCATCGCTGCCTCCACGATGACCTTCGGGTCGTGCTCCCGCGCCGTAGCGATCGCTGCAGGCAACCGACTCCAGTCGGTCACCTTGGAGATACCGATCGACGACCCGCCGCGGGCCGGTTTGACGAACGCCGGGAGCCCTACGCGCTGCCGCTGCTGCTCGGACAGGGTTGTGGCATCGGGCCGCAGCACCACCTGGGTGCCGACCGGCAATCCTTCGGCCGCAAGCAGCTTTTTGGTGAACTCCTTGTCCATACCGGCCGCACTGGCCAGCACGCCGGCGCCGACGTAGGGGATCCCGGCGAGCTCGAGCATGCCCTGTATCGTGCCGTCCTCGCCGAACGGTCCGTGCAGCAGCGGGAACACCACATCGACCGAGCTCAACGCGGAGCCCAGATCCGCGAGCGCCAGGGGCGCACTCGGCCGCGTCTCGGGCGCCGCCGATGCCGTGTCGCTGCCGTCTACCGACGGCAGGGCGCGGTCACGGATTCCCAAAGAAGCCACATCGACACCACCCAGAACCCAGCGGCCCGCTGTGGTGATACCGATCGGCACGCCCTCGTACTTGTCCGGATCCAGGTTGCGCAGCACGGCACCGGCCGACACGCAGGACACGGAGTGCTCGTTGCTGCGCCCGCCGAACACCACAGCCACCTTGATCCGGTTCGTCATGCCCCGAACGGTACCTGTTGTCGGCGCACGACCATGGCGTCGCCGCCGCCGCCACGCCGCGTGACGCGGCGGCGAATCACTCCGGTTTGATCCGCCTCCCGAGCAGGTTGTCGACTGCTTTGCGCACCGAGAGTCCCTCGTGACAGACCTGATGCACCGACGTCGTCAAAGGCATCTCGACACCGTGCCGCTCAGCCAATGCTCGAATCGATGTGCAAGACTTCACACCTTCGGCGACCTGGCCATGAGTAGCCGATTGTGCAGCATCCATCGATCCCCCAGCCCCGAGCACGTGGCCGAAGGAGCGATTGCGCGACAACGGTGAGGTGCAGGTGGCCACCAGGTCGCCGATCCCGGCCAGGCCGGCCAGTGTGGCCGGATCCGCGCCGAGGACCACGCCCAGCCGGATGATCTCGGCGAGGCCTCGAGTGATCAGGCTGGCGATCGAGTTGTCACCCAGGCCCATACCCGAGGCGATGCCGCAGGCCAGTGCGATGACGTTCTTGCACGCGCCGCCGATTTCGCAACCGACCACATCGGCATTGGTATACGGCCGAAAGTATCCGGTCGCGCTCGCATGCTGCACCGCAACGGCGCGATCGTTGTCACAGCAGGCGATCACACTCGCCGCCGGCTGCCCGACGGCGATTTCGCGCGCCAGATTCGGTCCGGACAAGACAGCGATCCGGCTGCGATCGGCGCCGGTCACCTGCTCGATCACCTCGCTCATCCGCAGCAATGTCCCGGTTTCGATCCCCTTTGCCAAGCTGAGCAACGTCGCATCGGGGTCGATCAGCCCCTTCCATTCCGTGGCGTTCGCTCGCAGGGATTGTGACGGCACCGCGAACACCGCGATATCGGCGCCGTCGAGGGCCACTGCAGGGTCGTGAGTGGCCGCAATCGGTGGCAGCGGAATATCCGGCAGGTAATCGGGATTGCGATGGTCGGAGGCCAGTGCTGCGGCCACCTCGGGCCGTCGAGCCCAGATTGTGACATCGGTTCCTGCGTCCGCCAACACCTTCGCGAACGCGGTTCCCCACGATCCTGCGCCCAGCACTGCCGCCCTCGTCATCCGCTCAATATGCCATGGAAGGATTAGCTGCATGCGCTCGCACGCCGTGCATGCCGTGATCGCGGTCAAGAGCCTCGACCGAGCCAAAAGCCGACTGTCCCATTCTTTGAGTCCGCAACACCGGGCGCGCTTGGTGCTGGCCATGCTCACCGACACCGTGCGCGCCGCGACCGCAGTCGAGGAGATCGTCGCGGTCACCGTGGTCACCCCGGACCCCACTGTCGCCGAACTCGCCCGAACACTCGGCGCCGAGGTGTATCCGGAACCGAGCGGGACCGACGCCGACGGACTCAACACTGCATTGGCCGCCACCGCCACCGCGGTGCGCCTCGCGCACGGGCCGACCGACCTGCTCGCCTTGCAAGCCGACCTGCCCGCGATGCAACCCGAACAGCTGTCGGACATGCTCGCGACCGCGCCGCGTGGCCTGCGCTCCGTCGTCGTCGACCACACCGGAAGAGGCACCGCCGCGCTGGTCGTTCGTGACCCGCTCGCTCCGCTTGCGCCCCGTTTCGGCCCCGGATCGGCCCATAGCCACATTGCAGCCGGGGCGGTGGACCTCTCCGGAGACTGGCCGGGACTACGGCTGGATGTGGACACCGCCGCCGATCTGGACCGTGTGCTGGCGCTCGGAGCCGGCAGTGCCACCGCTGCTGTCCTACACGACATCGGTTGGCCTCCTCGCGTGCACGCGAACGTTCACTAACGTGTGCTAGGCGGTCGCCACAGTGGTGTGAGACACAGGTCGATCCCTCCTCTGGGCTGCGCACCTACCCATCGGTGGGGGATGATCGTTGGGTGAGCGATACGGAAACCGTCGAGCAGCAGCCGCTGCTTCCCACCCCTCCTCCGGCGGCGACACCCGCGCCCGCCGATGCGTCGACACCACGGTTGCCCCATGATCGCTACCTCAATCGTGAATTGAGCTGGCTCGATTTCAACGCTCGTGTGCTCGCGCTCGCGGAAGACGCTTCGCTTCCGTTGCTGGAGCGCGCGAAGTTCTTGGCGATCTTCGCGTCGAATCTCGACGAGTTCTACATGGTGCGAGTGGCGGGCCTGAAGCGACGGGCGGAGACCGGCCTGTTGGTGCGGTCGGCCGACGGCCGCTCCCCCAGCGAGCAACTGGAACTGATCGCGACACGCGCCCAAGAGATTGCTGTGCGCCATGCCCGCGTCTTTCTCGACGGCGTGCTGCCCACGCTGACCACCGAAGGTATCGCCATCATCGACTGGACCGATCTGGACGACGCCGAGCGCCCCCGGCTCTCGGCGTATTTCCAGGACCAGGTGTTCCCGGTGCTCACTCCGCTCGCGGTGGACCCGGCGCACCCCTTTCCCTACATCAGCGGTTTGAGTCTCAACCTCGCTGTGACGGTGAAGGATTCCGCCACCGGTGGCGAGCATTTCGCCCGCGTCAAGGTGCCCGACAACGTCGACCGATTCGTCCGTGTGCGGCGCACCGACACCAACTCTCCCATTGCCGCTTTCCTGCCGATGGAGGCACTCATCGCCGCCCACCTGGATCTGTTGTTTCCCGGTATGGAGGTCGTCGAACACCACTCGTTCCGGATTACCCGTAACGCCGATTTCGAGGTCGACGAGGACCGCGACGAGGACCTGCTGCAAGCCCTGGAGCGCGAATTGGCTCGGCGCCGGTTCGGATCGCCGGTGCGGCTGGAGGTCTCCGACGACATGACCGAGCACATGCTCGAGCTGTTGCTGCGCGAGCTCGATGTCGACCCCGCCGACGTGATCCAAGTGCCCGGCCTGCTCGATCTGTCCTGCCTGTGGCAGGTGTACGGCGTGGACCGACCCAATCTCAAGGACGCGCCATACGTCCCGGCCACGCCGCCGGCGTTCGGCGAGCGGGAGACGCCACGCAACGTGTTCGCCGCACTACGCGAGGGTGACGTGCTCGTCCACCATCCCTATGATTCGTTCTCCACCAGCGTGCAACGGTTCATCGAACAGGCCGCGGCCGACCCCCAGGTGTTGGCGATCAAACAGACTTTGTACCGCACTTCCGGCGACTCCCCCATCGTCAATGCGCTGATCGATGCCGCCGAAGCGGGCAAGCAAGTGGTCGCCCTCGTAGAGATCAAGGCGAGGTTCGACGAGCAGGCCAACATCAAGTGGGCACGTGCATTGGAGCAGGCGGGGGTACACGTGGTCTACGGTCTCATCGGCCTCAAGACCCATTGCAAGACCTGCCTGGTGGTGCGGCGCGAGGGATCCACCATCCGCCGCTACTGCCACATCGGAACCGGCAACTACAATCCGAAGACCGCGCGGCTGTACGAGGACGTCGGACTACTCACCGCCGCACCGGAAATCGGCGCCGATCTGACCGACCTGTTCAATTCGCTGACCGGATATTCCCGCAAGGAGAACTACCGCAATCTACTCGTAGCCCCGCACAGTGTGCGCTCGGGAATCATCGAGCGCATTCAACGCGAAACCGAACTGGCTGCCCACGGTCACGATGCTCGAATTCGGTTGAAGGCCAACGCGATCGTCGACGAAGAGATCATCGACGCGCTGTATCGAGCTTCGCAGGCGGGCGTGCCGGTACAGATCGTCGTGCGCAGTATCTGCGGACTGCGCCCGGGCGTGCCCGGGATGAGCGAGAACATCGAGGTTCGCTCGATCCTGGGCCGCTTCTTGGAGCACTCACGCATCCTGCACTTCCACGCGCAACAGGAGTACTGGATCGGCAGCGCCGACATGATGCACCGCAATCTGGACCGCAGAGTGGAGGTGATGGCGCAGGTGAAGGATCCGCGTTTGACCGCGCAACTCGGGGAGGTATTCGACTCCGCGCTGTCGCCGAGCGTGCGCTGCTGGGAATTGCAATCGGACGGCAACTGGCGTGCGTCGCCCGGCCCGTCGGGAAACGGTGACAAGATCAGCGACCATCAAGGGTTTCTGATGCAGGTGCGGAGGCCTGATCAGCGGTGAGCGACGAGACGAAGTTCGACGACAGCGGTGGACTCTTCTGGGATCCGCGCGTGACGGCGAATATCCATGCTGCGGGAGCCGTCGTGTGGCGCCGATCCAGCCGAGGAACACTCGAGATCGCGGTGATCCATCGCCCGAAGTACGCAGATTGGTCGCTACCGAAGGGCAAACTGGATCCGGGCGAGACCCCCGTCTTGGCTGCGGTGCGCGAGGTTCGGGAAGAGACCGGGCTGGAATGCCGCCTCGGCCGCTATCTCGGCCACGTGACCTATCCGATACCCGGCCATCGCAGACTGAAACGGGTCGACTACTGGGCCGCCGAAATCACCGACGGCCAGTTCGCACCCAACGCGGAGGTGAACGAACTGCGCTGGTACCCGCTCGACAGGGTGATGGACCAGCTGTCGTATCCGATGGACCGCCAGGTGGTGCGGGCCTTCACCCGTCTGCCTGCGCACACCAGCACACTGCTGTTGATCAGGCACGCAAAGGCGGGGCGTCGTGACCGTTTCTCCGGACCCGACCAGCGGCGGCCGCTCGATCGCGAGGGCGAGGCGCAAGCGCGGGGCCTGGTGCCGAATCTGCTGGCCTTCGGAGCATCCGAGATCCACTCCGCCGACCCGCTGCGCTGCGTACAGACGGTTGCCCCACTGGCGGAAAAACTCGGCGTCGAAATCACACTCGAGCCACTGTTTTCCGAAACCGGCTATGCCGCAGGCCCGAGCGACGCCCGGGAGCGCTTTCGAGACCTGGTATCGGATACACATGTTCGCGCACTGTGCAGCCAGGGTGGGGTGATTCCGGATCTGCTGGGGTGGCTGTCCGAACGGGACGGCGTCACGTTGCCCTCGGCACGCAATCGCAAGGGCAGTGCGTGGGTATTGTCGTTCGCAGACCGGCGACTGGTTGCCGCCGACCATCTGGACCGTTCACTGTCGACTCAGGTCGTGAAGTTCTGATCCCGCCGGCCAGCTGAGGGTCCGTCCCGCCCCGTCGGGACCGATACCCCACGGACAGCCGAAAACGGCCCCGGGTGTCTCCCGGGGCTCGTCTCGGCGTGGAGGCGAACGGACCCAACCTTTCGGGCCGCGAGCACTCGGCGCCGATCCGGCAGCCGCTCGTGCTCGAGATCAGCGAGCGCGACGAGCCGAGGCCTTCTTGGCCGTGGTCTTCTTCGCGGGCGCTTTCTTGGCGGCGGCTTTCTTGGCGGTCACAGCCTTCTTGGCCGGCGCCTTCTTCGCCACTGCCGTCCGCTTTGCAGGCGCCTTCTTCGCCACTGTCTTCTTGGCAGCCGCCTTCCGGGTGGTCTTGGCCGGCGCCTTGGCAGCGGCCTTGCGTGCTGTGGTCTTGGCCGGCGCCTTGGTCGCGGTGGCCTTTCTGGCTGCCGTCTTCTTGGCTGCCGTCTTCTTGGCCGCCGTCTTCTTGGCCGCCTTCTTCGACGACACCGGCGCATTCACTCCGCGCTTGACCGCGGGGCCGGTCGCGGCCAGTTTCTGCTTACCTGCAATCACCGCCTTGAACTGCGCACCGGGGCGGAACGCGGGCACCGAAGTGGGCTTCACCTTGACGGTTTCACCAGTGCGCGGGTTCCTGGCCACCCGGGCGGCGCGCTTACGCTGTTCGAACACACCGAATCCGGTGATCGTGACGCTTTGACCCTTGTGTACTGCGCGCACAATGGTGTCGACCACGTGCTCCACCGCCGCGGTGGCCGTGCGCCTGTCTGTACCCAACTTTTCGGTCAGAACGTCGATCAGTTCCGCCTTGTTCATTGAATCCTCCGCAGACTAATGGCCCGTCGTCGGACCGACTAGGTACCACGGTAAACCCACTTTGGGCAAGAGTCTATGTGCCACGCCAAAATTCATGTGGTTTAGCACACGTCCAGCTACCGCCACTCAGGCCGCCCAGCTAACTGTCCGGGTGATTACGTCTCCGAAATATACTGCGGCAAGGTAACGGGTTTCCATGGTGGCCTTGCCTTTTCGAACCCATCGATGTCGTCTACTTGGCGGAGAGTGAGCCCAATGTCGTCCAAACCCTCCAGCAGACGCCACCGGGTGTAGTCATCAATATCGAACGGCAACACGACGGTTCCAGCCGCCACGGTGCGTGCCTTCAGATCCACAACCAATTCCAACCCGGGCTGTTCTTCGAGCAACTTCCAGAGCATTTCGACATCGTTCTGTGACATCTGCGCGGTCAAAAGACCATCCTTGCCCGCATTGCCACGGAAGATGTCGGCGAACCGGGACGAGATGACCACCCGAAAGCCATAGTCCGCCAGTGCCCACACGGCGTGCTCACGTGAGGATCCGGTACCGAAATCCGGACCCGCCACCAGCACACTACCCCGGTTGTAGGGCTCGACGTTCAGAATGAACTCGGGATCCGTGCGCCACGCAGCGAACAATCCGTCCTCGAATCCAGTACGCGTGACCCGCTTCAGATAGACGGCGGGGATGATCTGATCGGTGTCGACATTGGAGCGACGCAGCGGCACCCCGACACCCTTGTGTACAGCGAAAGCTTCCATGGCGAATCTCCTCGAATCGAGTGGGTGAATCGGTGCAATCAGTCCAGATCTGCGGGCGACGAGAGAGTTCCACGGACCGCTGTAGCGGCCGCGACGACGGGAGAAACCAGGTGGGTACGGCCTCCCTTGCCCTGCCTGCCCTCGAAGTTGCGGTTCGAGGTGGACGCGCAACGCTGCCCCGGTGCGAGCTGGTCGGGATTCATTCCCAGACACATCGAGCACCCCGCCTGCCGCCATTCGGCACCGGCCGCGGTGAAAATCTCGCCCAGTCCTTCTTTTTCCGCTTGTGCGCGAACCCGCATCGAGCCCGGTACAACCAGCATTCGCACCCTGTCGGCGACGCGACGGCCCTTCAAAATCCCGGCTACCGCCCGCAAATCCTCGATACGACCATTGGTGCACGAACCGACGAATACCGTGTCGATCGCGACGTCTCGAAGCGGAGTACCCGGCTCCAAATCCATGTAACGCAGCGCCTTCTGCGCGGACTCTCGCGCCGCATCGGCGGACATGGCGGACGGGTCGGGAACCGTGTCGCCCAACGGCGCACCTTGGCCCGGATTGGTCCCCCAGGTGACG
Organism: Nocardia sp. CNY236; assembly: GCF_000482385.1. Taxonomy (GTDB): domain Bacteria; phylum Actinomycetota; class Actinomycetes; order Mycobacteriales; family Mycobacteriaceae; genus Nocardia. The sequence goes on along the minus strand of NZ_AXVD01000003.1, from coordinate 120,215 downwards.
AACGGGGTCAACTCGGTGGCATCGATGTGCACCTCCGCATCGAAAACAGCGTCCTCGTCGGTCTTCAGCTCGTCCCATGCCGCCACCGCGGCGTCCCAGTCCGCTCCCTTCGGTGCGTGTGGCCGCCCCGCGAGGTATGCGTAGGTCGTCGCATCCGGCGCGATCATGCCGGCGCGAGCACCGGCCTCGATGGACATGTTGCAGATCGTCATTCGCGCCTCCATCGACATGGCGCGAATCGCCTCGCCCCGGTATTCGAGGACGTAGCCTTGACCGCCCCCGGTGCCGATCTTCGCAATGATCGCCAGAATCAAGTCCTTGCTCGTCACGCCGTCGGGCATGACGCCGTCCACGGTGACCGCCATGGTCCTGAACGGGCGCAGCGAGAGCGTCTGCGTGGCAAGCACATGCTCGACCTCCGAGGTGCCGATACCCATCGCAAGTGCACCGAACGCACCGTGGGTCGAGGTGTGGCTGTCTCCGCACACCACGGTCGTCCCCGGCTGGGTCAATCCGAGTTGTGGCCCGACCACGTGCACGATGCCCTGGTCCAGGTCGCCCATCGGATGCAGCCGCACACCGAATTCCGCGCAATTGCGACGCAGCGTCTCGACTTGGGTGCGCGAAATCGGGTCGGCGATCGGCTGGTCGATATCGACGGTCGGGACGTTGTGATCCTCGGTGGCAATGGTGAGATCGGGCCGTCGCACTCGTCTGCCCGCGGCGCGCAACCCGTCGAAGGCCTGGGGACTGGTCACTTCGTGTACGAGATGTAGGTCGATGTAGATCAAGTCGGGTTCACGTGAGGCTCCTTCACCGGCCCCACGAACGACGACATGCTGGTCCCACACCTTCTCGGCAAGCGTGCGCGGTTCGGCCATGGTCGATCACCTTTCGGACGAAGCAGCCGTTCCGGTCGCCCGGCGCCTACTCGGACACAGCTGCACAACCTGGGATAGTGACGCCCGAATGCATCGGAATCGGCGATGATGGATTTCTCAACATTCGAGACGCTAGTATCGTTTCATGAGACAGCCTAGCGGCATCGGCGTGCTGGACAAAGCAATGGCGGTCCTCCATGCCGTTGCCGAGCATCCCTCCGGCCTCAACGAACTGGTCGCCCGCACGGGCTTGCCCCGCGCCACGGCGCATCGCCTTGCCGTCGGCCTGGAAGCACATCGCTTGCTCGCGCGCGACAACAACGGGGTCTGGCGACCGGGACCCGCCCTCGGCGAGCTCGCGATCAGCGCCAACGACTCGCTACTCGACGCCGCGGCAGCGGTTCTTCCGCGCCTGCGCGAGATCACCGGTGAGAGCGTCCAGCTCTATCGCCGTGACGGGAATGCGCGTATCTGCGTCGCGGCGCTGGAGCCCCCGGTCGGACTGCGCGACACCGTACCGATCGGAGCGCGGTTGCCGCTGACTGCAGGCTCGGCGGCCAAGATACTGCTGGCATGGGCGGACTCCGACCTGCAGCACGCGGTAATCGCCGATGCGGTGTTCGGTGAGCGTGCCCTGGCCGAGGTGCGCAAGCGAGGCTGGGCACAGAGCGCTGCCGAACGCGCAGCGGGCGTAGCCAGCGTTTCCGCGCCTGTGCGTAGCGCCGCCGGCCACGTCGTGGCCGCCGTGTCGGTCTCGGGTCCGATCGACCGGATGGGCCGCAGGCCGGGTGCCCGCTGGGCGGCCGATCTGGTCGCGGCAGCCGAAGCGCTCCACAAACGCCTTTGACATGCGACCCCTTTGACACGCTGACCTTTTGACACGCCGGGGCCGGAACTCTCTACAGTTGCCCCATGGGAGCCAAACAGCGGGCACAGATCGTGATGTCCGAGACCGAAATCGCCGATTTCTTGCAGCGCAGCCGGATCGCGACGCTGGCAACGGTCGGGCCGGAGGGCATACCGCACCTGACCGCCATGTGGTACGCGCTCATCGACGGCGAGATCTGGTTCGAGACCAAGACCAAGTCGCAGAAGGCGGTGAACCTGCGCCGTGATCCCCGGATCGCGTGCATGGTCGAATCCGGTGATACCTACGATCAGCTACGAGGAGTTTCGATCGAGGGCCGCGCCGAGGTCGTCGACGACCCGGACCTGCTCTTCGCCGTCGGTGTGAGCATCTGGGAACGCTATACCGGACCCTACACCGACCAGGCGCGCCCGATGGTGGAGGCGATGCTCAACAAACGGGTGGCCGTTCGGGTCGTCCCGGAACGCATGCGCAGCTGGGATCACCGCAAGCTCGCGCTTCCCCCCATGCCCTTGGGCGGCACCACAGCGCATGCGCTGGAATGACCCGGGCTCACCCGACGGACAGTGGACCGCAGGGCACGTGGAACAACAGTGGAGGGCTCGTACTCACCGAGTACGAGCCCTCCACACGAGTAGCCCCGACGGGATTCGAACCCGCGCTACCGCCTTGAGAGGGCGGCGTCCTAGGCCGCTAGACGACGGGGCCAGGACTGCTGCTCGCTGTCGCGAGGAGCGCCATTGGTGATCTGTTGATCAGGAGGCCCCGCTAGCCTAACCGGCCGAAGCCCCGCGAAACAAATCGCCGGATGCTGCACTGCTTTCGGCCGCGAACCGAAGTCGAACAACACACTCCGCTGGGGTACCAGGACTCGAACCTAGAATGGCTGAACCAGAATCAGCTGTGTTGCCAATTACACCATACCCCAATGGCCAGGCACTCGGTCTCTCCTTTGGCCGACTCGAGACCGTGTTCCGGGCCGGGGAGAAGCGTACCAAAAAACTACCGCAGAATGACAAATCGCCTGGTCAAGACTGCATTTCTGCGACTAGGAGGGCACGTGGTCCGCCGCGGCCCAGCCCACCGCCGAGCGCAGCCGATCCAGGGTGAGGTCACGCCCGAGGAGTTCCAGCGACTCGTACAGCGGCGGACTGATGTGCGAACCCGTCACAGCGACGCGCACCGGTGCGAATGCCTTACGTGGTTTGAGGCCCAGATCATCGACCAACGCCGACTTCAATGCCTCTTCGATCGCCGCCGCGGTCCATTCCGGCAACGGCGCCAACTCGGCAATTGCCGTATGTAATATCTCGTCCGCGCCGGAGCCGAGATTCTTGGCGCCCGCATCGGGGTCGATCGTGAACTCGTCCGCCGGCGCGAGCAAGAATCGCAACAGCTTCCAAGCGTCGGCCAGCACCACGATCCGAGTCTGCACAAGTGCCGCCGCCGCGCCGAATGTCTTTTCGTCTATTCGGGCCCCGAACAGACCGTGCGAGGTGAAATATTCCCGCAGCCGGTGGGCAAAATCACTGGGCTCCAGCAAACGGATATGCTCCGCATTCAGCGCGTCCGCCTTCTTCTGGTCGAAACGAGCAGGATTCGAATTCACATTCGAGATATCGAAGGCTGCGATCATCTCCGCCATGGTGAACACTTCCCGATCCTCACCGATGCTCCATCCGAGTAGGGCGAGATAGTTCAGCAAACCTTCTGGGATGAATCCCCGATCGCGGTGGGCGAACAGATTCGACTCCGGATCGCGTTTGGACAACTTCTTGTTGCCCTGGCCCATGACAAAGGGCAGGTGTCCGAACTCCGGAGTGAAGTCGGCGACTCCGATCCGGCGCAGCGCGGCAAACAGTGCGAGCTGCCGTGGGGTCGACGACAGCAGGTCTTCCCCACGCAGCACATGAGTGATCCGCATCAGTGCATCGTCGACCGGATTGACCAGGGTGTACAGCGGGTCGCCCGTGCCGCGCGTCAGCGCGAAGTCCGGGACCGTACCCGCCTTGAAGGTGGTCTCGCCACGCACCAGGTCGCGCCAGGACAGATCGGTCTCGGGCATGCGCAGCCGAATCACCGCCGGGCGCCCGGCGGCCCGGTATGCGTCGATCTGCTCGGATGTCAGGTTTCGGTCGAAATTGTCGTAGCCGAGTTTCGGGTCACGCCCAGCAGCCCGGTGCCGAGCCTCGACCTCCTCTGGTGTGGAGAACGATTCATACGCCTCCCCGGCTTCCAGCAACCGCCGAACCACGTCCAGGTGTAGATCTTTTCGTTCGGACTGACGATACGGTCCGTAGGGTCCACCGACTTCGGGACCTTCGTCCCAGGTGAGATCGAGCCAACGCAACGCGTCGACAATCGCCCGATAGGACTCCTCGGAATCGCGTGCGGCATCGGTGTCTTCCACACGAAACACGAATGCGCCGCCGTGGTGGCGCGCGTAGGCCCAGTTGAACAGCGCCGTACGAATCAAACCGACGTGCGGTGTTCCGGTCGGTGACGGGCAGAAACGGACCCGTACTTCAGTCATGGCTCTCTTTCGATCAACGTTTGGCGGCAACGGGATTGGTCAGGGTTCCGATGCCCTCGACAGTTACCGACACCTGCTGCCCGACCCGCATCGGGCCGACCCCGGCAGGTGTGCCGGTGAGGATGACATCGCCTGGCAGCAAGGTCATCACAGCGGTTATCCATTCGATGAGCTTCGGAATATCGTGCAGCAGAAGCGAAGTGCGACTGCGTTGGCGCACCTCGCCGTCGAGCTCGGTGACGATCTCCAGATCCGAAGGGTCCACGGAGGTTTCGATCCATGGACCCAACGGGCAAAACGTGTCATAGCCCTTGGCCCTGGTCCACTGACCGTCCTGCTGTTGGTGGTCGCGGGCGGTCACGTCGTTGGCAATGGTGTAGCCGAGCACCACATCTCGGGCCCGGGCAGCGGGTACATCCTTGCACGGCCGACCGATGACGACCGCCAATTCTCCCTCGAAGTCGACTCGAGCCGAACTCGGCGGCGCGATGATCGGCGCGTTGGGACCGACGATCGCGGTGTTGGGCACCAGAAAGATGACCGGATCGGCGGGCGCCGGGTCACCCATCTCGGCGGCATGGTCGGCGTAGTTCTTGCCCACGCAGACAACTTTGCTGGCCAGGATCGGCGCGAGCAGTCGAACATCGGCCAACGGCCAACTCCGCCCGGTGTATGTCGGTGTGCCGAACGGGTGTTCCGCGATCTCCTTGGCCACACTGTCGCTTCCATCACCTTCGATACCGACGAACGCGACTCCCTCGGGACTGGCAACTCGACCTAAACGCATGCCCGGAAGTGTATCGACCCACCGCCACCTGCCCGAACGCGCCCGACCGAGGGGTTCGGAATTCGCTCGGGCCGGATGCTCGAACAGAACTCATCCACCCGCACCGGACGCGCCTCGCACACCGAGCACGCGGGGAGCGCCATGCGGAGAGCTACTTCGGCGAAGGTTCGATCACCCAGGGCAACCGGGTCGGCGGACCATCAGACCGCAGCGGCGATGCGATCACCGACTTCCTTGGTCGACACACCGCCCGAACGAGCAGCCAGGTCCTTGGCGACAGCCGACTCGATCCGGGCAGCCGCTACGGAGTCACCGAGATGACCGAGCAACAGTGCAACCGAGAGGATCGCGGCAGTCGGGTCCGCCGTGAACTGGCCGGCGATATCGGGCGCGCTGCCGTGCACCGGCTCGAACATGCTCGGATTCGTCATCGACGCGTCGATATTGCCGCTGGCGGCCAGGCCGATCCCACCACTCACTGCCGCGGCGAGGTCGGTGATGATGTCGCCGAACAGATTGTCGGTGACGATCACGTCGAACCGGCCGGGATCGTTCACCAGATGGATGGTCGCGGCATCGATATGTTCATAGGCTGTTTCGACATCCGGGTATTCGGTCGCCACCTCGTTCACGGTGCGCTGCCAGAGCGACCCGGCGTAGGTCAGCACATTGGTCTTGTGCACCATGGTCAGGTGCTTGCGCCGGCTCTGCGCCTCGGCGAACGCGTAACGCACCACACGCTCGATGCCGAATCGAGTGTTGGTGCTGACCTCGGTCGCGCCCTCGTGGGGGGTGCCGACCCGAATCGCTCCACCGGTTCCGGTGTAGGGTCCCTCGGTGCCCTCACGCACGACCACGAGGTCGATGTCCGGACTGCCCGCAAGTGGACTGGCCACACCGGGGTACAGCTTGGACGGCCGCAGGTTGACATGGTGGTCCAATTCGAACCGCGTGCGCAGCAGGAGACCGCGTTCGAGTACGCCACTGGGCACAGACGGATCACCGACCGCGCCCAACAGAATCGCATCGTGCTGCTTCAGTTCCTGCAACACCGAGTCCGGCAAGGTCTCACCCGTCGCGTGATAGCGCCGGGCACCGAGATCGTATTCGGTCTTCTCCGCACCGGGCGCGATCACATCGAGCACCTTGAGTGCCTCCGCGATCACCTCGGGCCCGATCCCGTCGCCCGGGATGACTGCAAGCTTCATGGCAATGCTCCGTTCGATAGTGCTGGTCGCGACCACCGCAGCGGACCGACGAGGCCGCGAGACCCTGGTCAGGACAGATCGACCAAGACTATCTTGGCCGCGCCGACCGACTCGGCTATCGCGGCCCGCACCTCGGCGGGCACGTCACGAGCGACACGGAAGACGACCGTCGCGCCCTCCTTGTTCGCATCCTGGGTCAACTGCGCGGCCAGGATATCGATCCCGGCTTCACCGAGCTTGGTGCCGATCTTGCCCAGCGCGCCCGGGCGATCGGCGTAATTCAGAATGGCCAGGTTCAGACCCTCGGCGCGCATATCGTAGTTGCGGCCGTTGATGTTGACGATCTTCTCCACCAACTGCGGCTCGGTCAACGTGCCCGCGACGTTCAAAGCGCTGCCATCGCCGAACACGGCACGCAGGTCGACCACGCTGCGGTGACTCGGACTCTCCGACACCGTGGTGACCTCGGTGGTGATGCCGCGGTCCTCGGCCAAGGCCGGCGCGTTCACGAAAGTGACCTGGTCCTCCACCTGAGCAGAGAAGATGCCGCGCAATGCCGACAACTCCAGCACCGCGACCTCGTGGGCGGCGAGTTCGCCACGCACCTGCACCTCGACGCTGACCGGCAACTCGTTGGACAGTGCGCCGAGCAACGCACCCTGCTTGCGCACGATGTCCAGCCAGGGCGCGACTTCTTCGTTCACGGCGCCGGTGACATTCACCGCACCGGGCACGAATTCACCAGCCATCGCCAACAGCACCGACTTGGCGACATCGGTGCCCGCGCGGTCCTGAGCCTCCGCAGTGGACGCACCCAGATGCGGGGTCACCACAACTTCGGGACGACCGAACAGCGGGCTGTCGGTGCACGGCTCGGTCTCGAACACATCCAGACCCGCGGCACGCACATGTCCGGATTCGATGGCCTCGGCCAGCGCGGCTTCGTCGACCAATCCGCCGCGAGCTGCATTGACGATGATCACGCCCGGCTTCGTCTTGGCGATGGCGTCCTTGCCGATGAGCCCCTTGGTCTCCGGGGTCTTCGGCAGGTGGATGGAAACCAAGTCGGCGCGCTCGAGCAGCTCGTCCAGGCTGCACAGCTCGATGCCGAGCTGTGCGGCGCGCGCGGGCGAGACATACGGGTCGTAGGCGATCACTTTGGTTTCGAAAGCGGCCAGCCGCGCAGCGAACAGTTGGCCGATGCGGCCGAGCCCGACGACACCGACGGTCTTGCCGAAAATCTCCACGCCGGTGAACTTGCTGCGCTGCCAGGTGTGTTCGCGCAGCGTCGAGTCGGCGACCGGGATCTGGCGGGCGGCAGCCAGCATCAGGGATACCGCATGCTCGGCAGCAGAGTGAATATTCGAGGTCGGGGCGTTGACCACCATGACGCCACGTTCGGTAGCGGCCGGCACATCGACGTTGTCCAGACCCACACCCGCTCGGGCGACGATCTTCAGGTTCTTTGCGGCCTCGAGCACCTCGGCATCGACGGTTGTCGCCGAGCGGACGAGCAGGGCGTCGCATTCGGGCACGGCGGCCAGCAGCGCTGGCCGATCGGGTCCGTCGACCCAGCGAACCTCGACGCCGTCACCGAGCGCATCGACGGTCGACTGGGCGAGCTTGTCGGCGATCAGAACTATCGGACGGCCTGCGTGGCTCACGTGGGTTACTCCTGGTGAATGGGCGGCAATTACCACCGACCAGCTTAGTGCGCGGAGTTTTCGGCCCCTGCCGCCCCCTGCACCTGGATCCACCCACACAGCCACTGGGCCCCACCCCACAGAGCAACGAAGGCCCCCGCGCCGTGCGGCGCGGGGGCCTTCGCGGTCCACGCCACCGAGCGGCGGGAACCCTCACATCGGTCAGCCGCCGAAGGAACCCGTCCAGAGGGTGTCGAAAATTCCGTGCACTGCGGCGCTGCCGGTGTTGAGCAGACCGTTGAGCGCTGCACTGCCGGTGTCGATGATTACGGGGATCATGGAAAATCTCTTCCTCTAGGCGGTATCCAGTCGAACTGGACTTACAGCAAGCGTGTCGGAGACGAACGACAAGGCGTTACACATATCGAAACAACATGGCGAGGCCCACATGGCGAGGCGCACATGAATAGGGCCACACGCGTCGCGCGGTACGACCGGTGAGGTGACTCGCCCCACGCCGGAACGCACGCCTAGAAAGGCGGAAGGCTCCGCACCCTCGAGGGTGCGGAGCCTTCCGAAAGTCACGTCGCGATCAGAGAACAGTGACGCCCTCAGCCTGGGGCCCCTTCTGTCCTTGGCTGATGTCGAATTTCACACGCTGCCCCTCGTCGAGGGACCGGAAGCCGGAGCCGTTCACAGCCGAGTAGTGCACGAAGACGTCGGGACCGCCGCCATCCTGCGCGATGAAGCCGAAGCCCTTCTCGCTGTTGAACCACTTCACAATGCCTTGAGCCATTTCATACTTTCTGTAGACGAGCCAGGTTGTGTAGTCGATGAACCTGGTCTCGTCCATCAACGATGCCATGATCCGGCGAATTACTCACGTTCAGCACTACCAACTGTGAGGTACCGCTCACCGAGGATCGCCGGTGATTCACCGTCGCACGTAGCGCACCTGGCGCGGCTTCTCCTCGTCGTAGTCCGCTCGCCCAGGCAATTCCGGCGGCACCCCGAGCTCCCACCAGGCCCCAGTCTCGGTCCACGTCGACGGCTGGGTTCGCACAACGACGACAGCAGTATGCGCCCCGGCCTTCGCCGCCGCGCGCGCCTGCACCAAAGCGTCACCGAACTCGTCCACGTCGTGTGCGGTGAGAACCGAACGTCCAAGGGCGGCGGCATGACCGGCGAAATCCACACGAGGCGGAGATTGTCGAGTGGTCAGGCAATTCGCGTAGAAATTGTCGAACGCCGCGCAGCCCTGGTTCTGCTGCAAACGGGCGATCACGGCAGAGCCGTCGTTGTCACAGACCACCGCGACGAACGGATGCCCAGCGAAGGCGGCCGAGAACAATTCCGAGTTCGACGTCAGATACGCCCCGTCGCCGAGGAGTGTCGTCACCGCCCGATCGCGCTGCGCCATCGCTGCACCCCATGCGCCGGCGATTTCGTAGCCCATGCACGAGAAGCCGTATTCCACGTCTATGGTGGGTGCGCCACCGACTGCACGCCAACCGCCGACGAGTTCTCCGGGCAGACCGCCGGATGCGGTCATCACATAGTCGCTCGGCCCGCTCAGTTCGTTGACCGCGCCCACGATTTGCGCATAGCTCGGGATACCCGGGTCGGACAGCGCAATGCGTCGACATGTGCATCCCACCTACTGCGCAGACTTCATCCGGTCCGCCCGTTGTGCGTAGTGACCGGGCACCGGGGGTCCACCGGTTCGACGCCCCAATGCGCACGTACCCAGCTGTGCGCCGGGTCATCGGAAGACGCCATCGACCGTTGGGGCGCCGGGCCGGCCAGTACTTTGAGGTAGTACATAGGGTAGCCGGGCGCGGCAACACACGGCCCGTGATAGCCATGCGGTATCAGGAAGACATCACCGTCACGAACTGCGACGTTCTCGTTCACGCCGCCGTCGCAGCTGTATGTCCGGTGTAGGCCGAATCCTTCCGACGACGGCGTGATCCCGTCTCGTCCGGCGATCCGGAAGTAGTAGATTTCCTCGTTGATCACCTCCTGGTCGCCGGCGGTATCGTGCTTGTGCGGCGGGTAGGACGACCAGTTGCCGTCCGGGGTGATCAGTTCACATGCGTTCAGTTTGTCCGCGTGGTCCCATACACCGGGTATTCCGAAGTTGGTGACCTGCCGGGTGGCGCGGCCAGCTCCACGGACTTCGACCGGAACCCGCTCCGCCGGGCCATACTTCGGCTCCAGCCGATTCGCACATCGAGCCATCGGTAGTGCCACCTCGAGGCCGGCTCCCTCGGCGACGAGTTCCATTTCGGCATCTCGTGGAATGTAGGCGAAGTCGGTGACCCGGGTGAAGACCGAATCCCGACCGGCCAGTGTGAAACTCCTACCGTCCACGCGCACCGTGCACGAGCCCGACAACGGTAGAACGAATGCCTCGAATTCCCCGGTGTTCACCGTGCGCGACATACCCGCCCCGATGCGCAGCACCCACAACCCGGCATAGGTCCATCCGGCATCCTCCGGGCTCAGGAGAACCAGGTCACCGTTGCGGCGCAAGGTTCCCGCGGGCCAGTGCAGGGTCATCGCGCCTCCGTGACTGCCGGTCGTATCGCCCGCCACCTCAACCACACAGCAAGTCCTGCCGGTACCGGTTACCCAGATCAGCGGCACCGAATCCACCACGTCCCGCCGAAGTCCTCACGTCCAGTTCGGTCACGAGTCCGACTCCTGCATGGCTCGTTCCGCATCACCGCCCTGGCCGACGGGCGAGGTGGCGCCGCTAGGCGCCATGTCGTGCCGCTCGAGAGCGCGACCGGATCATCGACACTTCTCCGACCTCCGATGTCAGATTCGTTCCGCCTGGGAGACCCTCCAGCAACGTAGCGTGGTTCATAGCGGGTCGACACCATCGCCCACGCCGGATGGTACCGCCCCTACCAGCAGATATGTCCATCGACACGAGAATTGGGAAGCAGGTGTCGATGCCGAGCGAGCGAGCCGTCACACTGGGCTTGGCCGGAGCCGGTCGGATGGGCGCGGTGCACGCCGAGACGCTGACGACCTTGCCGACGGTGGCCACCGTCGTGATCGCCGACGCCGACGCCGACCGTGCCCGGGCCGCCGCCACCGACCTGGGCGCGGAATTCGCCCCTGACATCGACACGCTGTTCGCCGAGCAGCTCGACGGCCTGGTCGTCGCCACCGCCACCGATTCCCACCCGGCGCTCATCGCCCGCGCCGTCGACGCGGGCATCCCCGTGTTCTGTGAGAAACCCGTCGCCGTCGACATCGAAGGCACCGTCGCGGTGGTCGACCACCTTCGACATGCCGCTGTTCCCGTACAGATCGGCTTCCAGCGCCGATTCGACCCGGGCTACCGCGCCGCACGCGCGGCCATCGCCTCCGGCAGGCTCGGCTGGCTGCACACGATACGTACCATCACTCTGGACCCTGCTCCACCACCGAGCGAATACATCGCACGATCCGGGGGGCTGTTTCGGGACTGCGGAGTGCACGATTTCGACATGATCCGCTGGGTGACCGGCCACGAGATCGTCGAGGCATATGCCATGGGCGCCAACCGCGGCGCGGCGTCCTTCGCCGCAGCCGAGGACGTGGACACTGCCGCAGTGTCCCTGCGATTGGACGATGGAACTCTCGCCACGGTGTCCATGACGCGCTACAACGGCGCCGGATACGACGTGCGCCTGGAAGCATTGGGCTCGCGGGGCAATGCCGTGGTGGGGCTGAACCACCGATCCCCGCTCGAGTCCGTCGAGCCCGACCACGGGCTGCCGATCGGTCGTCCCTACCAGGAATTCATGGACCGCTTTCGGGTCGCCTACCGCCGAGAACTCGCCGTCTTCGTCGATGTGGTCACCGGTGCGGTCGGCAGCCCCTGCGGCCCGCACGATGCGCTGGAGGCGTTTTGTGTGGCCGAGGCATGCGAACTGTCGCGGCACGAACACAGAGTGGTGGAACTGGCCGAGATTCACCAGCGCTGGATTCGATCACCTCTGCGTGCCACACACCGCTCCACGGGCGAATCGACGACGACCGGCAGGGCTCGCGGGCCGAAGCCGAGAACCTGCTGAACGAGGGCGGCAGGCGCGAGTCGTCGCGAGCGACTTCGACGGCGCCCTGTGCGCCACACCCCTGCTCACGCGGGCAGAAGCCGGGCGATCACCTCGGTGAGTTGTCCGATATTGCGGCACTCGTGCATGGTGACGCACTGCGCGTACACCGCGGCGGCGGAGTCACCGGTCGACCATGAACGGGCCGGTTCCGGGTTGAGCCAATACGCATGGGCGGCGTGATCGCGCATGGTCTGCAGGGCAGCGAGATTCGGATCGGTGCGGTTGGTGCGCGCATCACCCAGAACGAGCACAGAGGTGCGCGGGCCGAGGGCATCGAGGTAGGTGTCGACGAAGATGCCGAAGGCTTCGCCGTAGTTGGAGCTACCGAAGCGGGCGACGCGGGTGGCGCCGACGATTCGGGCAGCCGTTCCCGGAGCCGGCGGTTCGCCGGGAGTGAAGAAATCGGTGATCTCGTCGCACGCGTCGACGAAGCCGAAGCTGCGGACCTTGCTGAACTGGTCCTGCAGCGCTTGGATCAGCTGCAGGGTGAACTCGGAGAACCCGGTGACCGAGCCGGAGAGATCGGCAAGGACGACGAGGTCCGGGCGGCCGCGCCGGCGGGCGCGCAGGACCGGGTCGATGGGCACACCGCCAGTGGACATCGAGCGACGCAGGGTTCGGCGCATATCGATCTGGCCACGAACGGCCTTGCGACGACGGACGGCGAGACGTGTGGCGAGCTTCCGGGCCATCGGGTGGACAACTCGGCGCATTTCGGCCAGGTCGTGTTCGCGGACGCCGAGGAAGTCGATCTGGTCGGTGCTGGATTGGACACCGCGACGCGCGATGTATTCGGTCCCGCGCAACTGTGCCGAACGCATCCGGGCCTCGGTGCGCACCGCCGAACGGAACTCGCCGAGACGGCGGTCGGCTTCGATCGTTCGCACGGCGGTCTCGAGGTGGACTGCCCCGTTCATACCCTCGGCGATTCGATCGACCAGATCCTCTGGGCGTAGGGCCTTCATCGTCAGGTAGGACGACCAGCCCGCCCCCGACGCGGTGGTGACCCGACCCGCACTCTGGCCAGCGCCTGCCCCGCCGTACCCACCCAGCTCGGTCAGCGCTCGGCGAGCGAGCTCGGTGACCGCCTGCACATCGTCGTGTGCCAGCGCCGAGACCAGTCGAGTTCGCAGGTCGTCGACGGATGTGTCGGTCGATCCGGCGACGGGCCGCGGCTGATGCGCGACGCCGAAGTAGAGATCGAACAACTGATCGAATACCGCGCGTTGGCCGGCGCGGCGCATGAGGCAGGCAGCCAAGCCGGAGCGCAGGCGTTCGGGATCGGAACGGCCGAGAGCGACCATCGCCTCGGCTGCATCGATGGTCTCGCTCGGACCTGCGGTGATCCCGTGGTCACGCAGCAGGCCCACGAACTCGACGAGCCGCTCGGTCATCGTCTGGGTGGTCACGGCCATGTGGCGCTCCTCGACTCGGAGGCCGAGTCGAGCAACTCGAGCCGCTGCAGCGCGGTGTGGTGGTCGGACCGATGCTTCAACAACACGCCGAGCGTCGACCGGATGACGGTACCGGTCACTCGGCGAGTTCCGAGAGCGACGAGAGTCCGTGCCCAATCCACTGTTTCGGCTATCGACGGAGCTTTGCGCAGAGACATGTGACGCAGGGCCGCGACCGTGCGAACCACGGGTTCGGCGAGTGCTTCGTCCAACTCCGGCACCTTCATCCGCACGATGGCCCGCTCGAGTTCCGCTGTCGGGTAATCGATGTGGAGATACAGACAGCGCCGCTTCAGAGCCTCGGACAACTCGCGCACAGCGTTGGAGGTCACGATGACGAACGGCGTACCGACCGCAGTAACCGTACCCAATTCCGGGATGCTCACCTGATGATCGCCGAGTACCTCGAGCAACAAGCCTTCGAGCTCCACATCCGCCTTGTCGAGCTCGTCGATGAGCAGCACGGTCGAGCGCGGATTGCGAATGGCGGCCAGCAATGGGCGGGCGAGCAAGAACTCCTCGGTGAAGACGTGGTCGCGGGCACTGTCCCAGCCTTCGTCGGCCGTTGCCGTGATGCGAAGAAGCTGCTTGGCGTGGTTCCACTCGTACAGGGCGCGAGCCTCGTCGATGCCTTCGTAGCATTGCAGCCGGATGAGGTCGGAGGCCGTGGCCGTCGCGACGGCTGCGGCCAATTCGGTTTTCCCGACACCGGCTGGGCCCTCGATCAGCAGGGGCTTGTCGAGGTGGCTGGCGAGGAATACGGCGGTCGCGATATCGAGCGAGGGGAGGTACCCGACCTGACGGAGGCGGCCGGTCACTTCATCGACCGAAGCAAACAACTTACTCATCGGTAACCAGTCTACGGGCCGCCGGACAACGCCGGCGGCCCGCTGGCGAACACCGAGGCGGACCGCCGGATATGCCTATCCAGTGATCAGGCGGTCTCGGTGATGGGCCGGTCGACCCAGCTCATCAAGCCACGCAATTTGGTGCCGGTGACTTCGATCGGATGTTCGGCATTCTTCTCACGCAGCGCCTCGAGTTCCTTGTTGCCGCCCTCGACGTTCGCGACGAGACGCTCGACGAAACTGCCGTCCTGGATGTCGGCGAGAATCGCCTTCATACGCTTCTTGGTATCGGCGTCGATGACCCGCGGACCGGACAGGTAGCCGCCGAACTCCGCGGTGTCGGACACCGAGTAGTTCATGCGCGCGATACCGCCCTCGTACATCAGGTCGACGATCAGCTTGAGCTCGTGCAGCACCTCGAAGTAGGCCATCTCCGGCGCGTAGCCAGCCTCGACCATGACCTCGAAACCGGTCTTGACCAGCTCTTCGGTACCGCCGCACAGCACTGCTTGCTCACCGAAGAGGTCGGTTTCGGTCTCTTCTTTGAACGTGGTCTTGATCACGCCGGCCCGGGTACCGCCGATGCCCTTGGCGTAGGACAGCGCCAGCGCCCGACCCTCGCCCTTCGGGTCCTGGTCGATGGCGATCAGCGCCGGAACGCCCTTGCCATCGACGAACTGTCGACGTACCAGGTGGCCCGGCCCCTTCGGCGCGACCATACCGATGGTGACATTGGCCGGTGGCTTGATCAGCCCGAAGTGAATGTTGAGGCCGTGGCCGAAGAACAGCGCGTCGCCGGCCTTCAGGTTCGGCGCGATGTCGTTGGTGAAGATCGAGGCCTGGGCGGTGTCGGGCGCCAACACCATGATCACATCGGCCCACGCCGATACTTCGGCCGGCGTCCCGACGGTCAGTCCGGCTTCTTCGGCCTTGGGACGCGACTTCGAGCCCTCCGCCAGGCCGACTCGTACCTCGACACCGGAGTCGCGCAGGCTCAGCGAATGCGCGTGCCCCTGGCTGCCGTAGCCGATGACAGCGACCTTTCGGTTCTGGATGATCGACAGGTCGGCATCGTCGTCATAGAACATTTCGATTGTCACTGTGGTTCCTTCCGGGATCCTCCCCGCTGTGAGGCGGGGCGCACCGTGCGTGCGTCGGTGGTGATGTGCATTGTTCTGGATCCGATCGCCACCGCGTGCGCGGGAAGAGATCGGTCCCGCATCTGCGGGGAGTGCAGCGCATTCGGTCCTACGCCGCGCTGCGTCATCGAGTGGCCGTGATGGACTTGGGGCCACGCCCCACCGCAACGACACCGGACTGCACGATCTCGCGCACCCCGTACGGTTCGAGCATGCGTAGCAATGCGTCCAGCTTGGAACGGGTTCCGGTCGCCTCCACGGTCAGCGCGTCCGGCGACACGTCGATGACCTTGGCCCGGAACAGTCCCACGGCCTCGATCACCTGAGTACGAACGCTGGCATCGGCCCGCACCTTGACCAGGATCAGTTCCCGGGCCACCGAACTGTCGCCGTCCTGCTCCACGATCTTGATGACGTTCACCAGCTTGTTGAGCTGTTTGGTGACCTGTTCGAGCGGCAGGTCCTCCACGGTGACGACGATGGTCATGCGCGAGATCTCGGGAAGTTCGGTACCACCGACGGCCAACGATTCGATGTTGAACCCACGGCGAGAGAACAGCGCCGCAACCCGCGCCAGCACGCCCGGCTTGTCCTCGACGAGAACACTGAGGGTGTGAGTGGTGCTCATCCGTTGTTCACCTTGTCCTGTTGGTTCGACCCCGCTGCCTGGTTCGGTACCGTTGCTCGATTCGATGCGGCCGTGTGGATCACCGCAGGCTCGGCGGCGTGCTCGTCGTCGTCGAACAGCGGCCGGATACCCCGAGCGGCCATGATCTCGTCGTTACTCGTGCCCGCCGCGACCATCGGCCACACTTGAGCATCGGCGCCGACGACGAAATCGATCACCACAGGACGATCGTTGATGGCCTGCGCCTCGCGAATAGCAGCCTCCACGTCCTCTTCGCGCTCGACGCGGATGCCGTGGCAGCCCAGGGCTTCGGCGAGCTTCACGAAATCGGGGATGCGCTTGGAGTGCGTACCCAGATTGGTGTTGGAGTACCGCTCGTCGTAGAACAACGTCTGCCATTGGCGAACCATGCCGAGATTGCCGTTGTTGATCACCGCGACCTTGATCGGGACCCCCTCGACCGCACAGGTGGCCAACTCCTGATTGGTCATCTGGAAGCACCCGTCGCCGTCGACGGCCCACACTTCGGTGTCCGGCATACCCATCTTGGCGCCCATCGCGGCCGGAACCGCGTAGCCCATGGTCCCCAGACCCCCGGAATTCAACCAGGTGCGCGGCTTTTCGTATCGAATGAACTGGGCGGCCCACATCTGGTGCTGACCGACTCCGGCGCAGTAGATGGCATCGGACCCGGCCAAGCGGCCGAGAGACTCGATGACGAACTCCGGTGACAGCGATCCGTCCGTCGGCGGAGTCCAGCCCAACGGGTAGGCCGCCCGTAACCCCTCGAGGTAGGTCAACCATTCGTCCAACGACAACAGCGGAGCTTCACCCGCGGTCGGATCGGCTTTCAACGTCTCGATGAGTTCGATGATCACCTCACGACAGTCACCCACGATCGGGACGTCGGCGTGGCGATTCTTGCCGATCTCAGCGGGATCGATGTCCGCGTGAATCACCTTGGCGCCCGGCGCAAAGGATTCCAGGTTACCGGTCACTCGGTCGTCGAAGCGCGCACCGAGAGTGATCAGCAGGTCGGACTTCTGCAGTGCCGCGACTGCGCCCACGGTGCCGTGCATGCCGGGCATACCCATGTTGAGTCGATGACTGTCGGGGAATGCGCCTCGCGCCATCAAGGTGGTGACCACGGGGATGCCGGTCAGTTCGGCCAACTGCAGCAGTTCCGACGAGGCGTTGGCCTTGACCACGCCACCCCCGACATACAGCACCGGCGCCTTGGCTTCCCCGATCATCCGGGCAGCTTCACGCACCTGTTTCCCATGCGGCTTGACGACCGGACGGTATCCGGGCAAGCGCATCTCCGGTGGCCAACTGAAGGTGGTCTGGTTCTGCAGCACATCCTTGGGGATGTCGACGAGCACGGCACCCGGACGGCCGGACGCGGCAAGGTAGAACGCTTCCGCGATGGTGCGCGGGATGTCCGTGCCGTCGGTGATCAGAAAGTTGTGCTTGGTCACCGGCATGGTGATCCCGGAGATATCGGCTTCCTGAAACGCGTCGGTTCCGATCAGACCGCGGCCGACCTGGCCGGTGATGGCCACGATCGGAACCGAGTCCATCTGCGCGTCGGCGATCGGGGTGACCAAGTTGGTCGCGCCGGGACCGGATGTCGCCATGCACACACCGACTTTGCCGGTTGCCTGGGCGTAACCCGTGGCGGCGTGGCCCGCGCCTTGCTCGTGTCGAACGAGCACATGGCGCACCTTGGTCGAATCGAACAACGGATCGTAGACAGGAAGAATCGCACCGCCTGGGATGCCGAATACGGTGTCGACGCCCAACTCCTCGAGCGAGCGGATCACCGACTGCGCGCCGGTGATCCGCTCAGGCGGTACCGGGCGGCGGTTGGGTGCCGTCGTCACGTTGACAGCAGGCGTGGCCTGCTGATTCGCCGAAGGCGCTGACCTGCGGGCCGAGGGCCCGGGCCGTGCGGTAGGTGCGCTCACGGTCTTCGTTCCTCACTGGTAGTCGTTCTGACCCCGGATTTTGAGCCTTGCGGCCCGAGCCGGACGTGCCGGCCCCACACATGCGGTGTGCTTGCGCTTCGTCGTGCTCGGCATGTAGTCCGAACACAAAGTAGCCCGAACACAAAAAAGCCCTCGACAGCACAGGGCCTATCGAGGGTGGCGCGTCGCAACGCGAGCTGACGTATTCGACTCAGCGTGTCAGGCTCAACGCTGGATGCGCCGGCCGGTTACGAGCAACTCATTTCGGTTCACGCGCACGACGTTAAGCGGATGTGAACCGCAGAGTCAAATAGCTGACACGTTGCGTCCCATTATGTGGGACAGCACGGATGCTTGTCTCCGTTCGCCAGGATGCGAGGATGGAGGTGTGTCATCACCGCATCAGCCCGTGCCACCTTTTGCATCGTCCCATACGTCCGCGCAGACGGCGGAGACGGGTAGCTCGACGAACACCA
This sequence comes from Nocardia sp. CNY236, assembly GCF_000482385.1. Lineage (GTDB taxonomy): Bacteria > Actinomycetota > Actinomycetes > Mycobacteriales > Mycobacteriaceae > Nocardia. Next base: position 101,668 of record NZ_AXVD01000003.1, on the reverse strand, counting down.
GAGTGATCCGCATTCCCCGGCTCGCTTTCCTCGGCGTGTTCATCTTGCTGATGTGCGTTTTCTTCGCCTTCGTCGGCTGGCCGGCCGGTTTGTGGTGGTTGCTGCTGATCCCGGTCGTCGTGCTGGCATGGGTGTTGCGGACCCAAACCACGGTGTCGGCCGCCGGACTGCAGCTGCGAACGCTGTTCGGTTCTCGACACCTGGACTGGGCTCAGGTGAACGGCATACGGATACCCCGGCGCGGGTATGTGCGCGTCGATGTGACCGACGGCACCGAGGTGAAGTTGCCAGCAGTGAGCTATGACCGGCTACGCGAATTGGTCGAAGCCTCCGACGGGCGCATTCCCGATCCGTTCGCCCGGCCGGAGCAATCCCCGCCGGACCACTCGCCCGACGCGACCTCGCCCGCAACGAGCGCGAACGCCGACGCCCACGCCGACAAGCCCGACCCCGGCAGGTAGGAATATTCTCCGAAACCGCGGCGCTGGGTGATGAGTGATGGGATGATCTTCCCGGAGTAGTGAACCTCCTTCGTAGCTATCCCCATAGACGGTCCGGCATCTCCGGTGACACCGTCGAGGCCGCTCACAGTGACCACCACTCGGACCACCACTCGCCGCGACACCCCGAACCCCGGGATCGACACCGAGCGACCAACCGCGCCACCCGCCAGGGGTAACGTCTACATTCGCCGAGCGCGCTCTGCGCCGTCGCTTGTCGGCCCCGCGACCCGAGGATCATCGAAATGCCACCGCTTCGCTCACGAACCACCACCGTCGGACGCAATGCCGCGGGCGCCCGCGCTCTCTGGCGGGCCACCGGCATGACCGACACGGACTTCGGCAAGCCGATCGTCGCCATCGCGAATTCCTACACCCAGTTCGTTCCCGGCCATGTACATCTGAAGAACGTCGGCGACATCGTTGCCGACGCGGTACGCGCCGCTGGCGGCGTGCCCCGGGAGTTCCACACCATCGCCGTCGACGACGGGATCGCCATGGGGCATGGCGGCATGCTCTATTCGCTGCCCTCCCGCGAGATCATCGCCGACTCGGTCGAGTACATGGTGAATGCGCACACCGCCGACGCGTTGGTCTGCATCTCCAATTGCGACAAGATCACCCCGGGCATGCTCAATGCCGCGATGCGGCTGAACATTCCGGCGGTATTCGTCTCCGGTGGACCGATGGAAGCGGGTAAAGCCGTCGTCGTCGACGGAGTGGCCCACGCGCCGACCGATCTGGTCACCGCGATCTCCGCGAGCGCGAATGCAGCGGTGTCGCCCGAGGGGCTGACCGAGGTCGAGCTGTCGGCATGTCCGACCTGCGGCTCGTGTTCGGGGATGTTCACCGCCAATTCGATGAACTGCCTGACCGAAGCGCTGGGCCTCGCACTGCCCGGCAATGGCTCCACCCTCGCGACCCACTCCGCGCGCCGGGCGCTGTTCGAGCGGGCGGGCACCGTGGTCGTGGACATCGCCCATCGCTGGTATCGCGAGGACGACGCCTCGGTCCTGCCGCGGAATGTCGCCAACGTCAAAGCTTTTCGCAATGCGATGGCCTTGGACGTCGCGATGGGCGGCTCGACCAACACCGTGCTGCACACATTGGCCGCGGCACAGGAAGGCGGGATCGACTTCGATCTGCGGACCATCGAAGAGATCAGTCGCCGAGTGCCGACCTTGTCGAAAGTGTCACCCAACTCCGATTACCATATGGAGGACGTGCATCGCGCCGGCGGCATCCCCGCCATCCTCGGCGAGTTGCGCCGCGCCGGCCTGCTGGAGACCGACGTCACCACCGTGCACACCCCGAGCTTCGACGAATGGCTCGATGCATGGGACGTCCGCGCCGACTCACCGTCCCGGGAAGCCCTGGAACTTTTCCACGCCGCGCCGGGTGGTGTGCGCACGACCGAGCCGTTCTCCACCGACAATCGTTGGTCGGCGCTGGACACCGATGCCGCGGGCGGTTGTATCCGTGATGCAGCGCACGCCTACACCAGCGAGGGCGGCCTGGTCGTCCTGCGCGGCAACATCGCTCCCGACGGGGCGGTGCTGAAAACAGCAGGCATCGACGAGGAGCTGTTCTCCTTCCAAGGCCCCGCGGTGGTGGTGGAGTCGCAGGAAGAGGCCGTGTCGATCATTCTCGGCAGGAAGATCGAGCCGGGCGATGTCATCGTGGTCCGCTACGAAGGCCCCGCTGGCGGCCCCGGCATGCAGGAGATGCTGCACCCCACCGCCTTCCTGAAAGGCGCCGGCCTGGGCAAGAAGTGCGCGCTGATCACCGATGGCCGATTCTCCGGCGGCACCTCCGGCCTGTCGATCGGGCACATCTCCCCCGAGGCGGCCGACGGCGGAGTCATCGGCCTGGTGCGCAACGGCGACCAGATTCGAATCGATGTCACCTCGCGAACCCTGGACGTCCTCGTCGACGATGCCGTTCTCGCCGAGCGGCGCGCGAAAATGGAAGCCTCCGAACGACCGTGGCAGCCGATCGGTCGCGATCGACCGGTGACGACCGCGCTGCGCGCCTATGCCGCGCTTGCCACCTCGGCCGACAAGGGCGCCGTCCGCCGCGTGCCATAGCCGACTCGACACCGCCCACTCGACACCGCCGACTCGACACCGGCGCGGCGTACCCTGGGCCGGGCCGGTATCGAGCACGACTCAGTCGAACACGATTCCGACGAACGGGTTGCCGCCGTGCAGATACCAGTAGGTACCTGCCGCGGCAGCGACCGCAAGTATCGCAACCACGAGCGATCCTGCGAAGGGTCGAGTGGCCCAGCCGCGGTTGCGGTCGAAGGACCAGCGGCCCGGACCGGTCAGAACGACGGCGAGGGTGGCGCCTGCCAGGACAGTCTCCACTTCGACTGCTCCTGGGTCGAGGTGATACTGGAATCCGGGGACCAAACCCTGTTTCCACGCCCACGCATTCAGAACGACAGCCAGTATCGCTCCTGCGGCCAGCGGGGTGGCGAGGCCCAGAATCAGCAGCGCGCCGCCGCCGACTTCACCGGCTGTGACCAGGATCGTGGACAGCGTAGGGTGGCTCCAGCCCCCACCTTCGAGCATCGTTCGGGTGCCGTCCAGGCCGGAACCGTGAAACCAGCCGGTGAGCTTCTGCAATCCGTGGTAGAGAAACGACCCGCCGACCACCAAACGCATGATGAACAGGCCGAGATCCAGCGTGCCACGCCGAATCTCCCGGTCGGGGTGCGGAATCCGAGTGCTACCCCGTAGGGGAGTCGGAGCGGGTGGAATGCTGGCGTATTCGTATGTGGGCGCTGCATCTTGGAGTGTGGGCGCTGCATCTTGGAGTGTGGGCGCTGTGTCTTCGGCAATGGGCGCTGTGGCTTGAAGTCCGGGCGCCGCGTCTTGGAGTGTGAGCGCTGCATGGTCGAATGCGTGTGCTGGTTCATCGGGAGGCGCCGGTTCATAGGTGGGTACTGCTTCGGTGAGCGCAGTATCGCCCGAGGCCGTGTCCGCCGACCGGGTGTCGGTAACCCCGGTCGCAGCGGATTCGGCTGGGCCCTGGTCTTTTCCGGCCTCGATGAACGCCGGAACCTCGGGGTCGAGCCCGAGTTCCTCCTCGGTGCGCGGGACATCCGTGGTCAATCTGGGCCGCTTGGCCGGCCTCGTGCGGTCGAGCAGATCGGTCGGCGACTCGCGCCCACCGCTGCCTCCTCGACCCGTGGACGACACTCTCGACTGCTCAGCCGTGGACAACGCAGAATCGTCGGCGTGCAAAAGTCCAGGTCCGTCATTCGGCTTGTCGGTCACGGCCACCACCCTATGCCGCACCTGTGTGCACCGAGCGCAGCGGCGCGGCGTGTCAGTGTCGGCAGACTACGCACCCGGCGAGCGCACTCACGCCGAGATGTCCCGTAACGTCTCCAGCATGAGTGTGGTTGTCGTGGGTCGCGTGGCGGCGAGCGTGGTGCTCTGCGCCACCTTGCTGGCTGGCTGCGCCCGATTCGACGAGTCGACGTCCAGCCCATACACGCCGGAGCCGACCGTGCACGGCGCCGAGATCGAACCGAGTGAACCGAACCAACCATTCGAGTCGCCGTCCCGGCCGACCGGGCCGTGCGCCGATCCCGACCCGGCGGTTGCGGCCACCTGCCTGGAAACCACCGGCGGCTTGGTCGCTGCCGGCGGCAACGTCCTGGTCGCCGAACGCCGGACCGGACGTATTCTTACGATCGTCCAAGGGCAGCAGGTGATGGTGGTCGCCGAACTCGACGTGGACGGCTCGGCCGATGGTGGGCTCAGTGACATCGCTGTATCCCCGACCTATCGCGAAGACGGTCTGCTGTACGCCTACATCACCACGGCCACCGACAACCGGGTGGTACGTCTCGCCGACGACGGCCCGCCGAAGGCCATCCTGACCGGAATCCCGAAAGGACCCAGCGGAAACCGCGGGGCGATCGACTTCGTCTCTCCCGATACGATGCTCGTCTTGACCGGCGATGCGGGCAACCCGGACGCGGCGGCATCCACCGAATCCTTGGCAGGCAAACTCTTGCGAGTCGACTCACCCGTGCCCGGCCGCGCCGCGCCGCCGGAAGTCGCCGTATCGGGAATCGGCACAGCCGGGGACGTGTGCGTGGGCGGCAAGGACCGCATCTGGATCACCGACCGCAGCGGCGCCCAGGACCGGTTGCGGCGCGTCGCCGGCGACGGGACGATCGACACCGCATGGACCTGGCCCGACCGGCCCGGGGTCGCCGGCTGCGCGGCGACCACCAACGGGGTGGCGATCTCGCTGACTCACGCGAAAGCCCTTGCTTTCGTAGTCGCGGATCAGAAGACTCATGCGGTGACCACAGCGCCGACGCTGCGAGCGCAGGACGAGTACGGACAGCTCGGGGGCGCCACCGCCGACGCCGAGGGCGGGATCTGGGTGGCCACGGTGAACAAGACCGATGGCTCGCCCGGCCCGTTCGACGACCGGGTCGTGTACTTCCAGAACTCGCCCGACGCCGCCGAAGAGAGCTGACAGATCAGGCGCGGTGGCCACAGACGGCTACCGCGCCAGTGATCCCGCGATGATCCACCCGATTCCCGGTGGGATTGCGATCGGTGTCAATCGCACGCAGCGAGCACCAGTTCGCGTACCCGCGCCGCATCTGCTCGGCCGCGGGTGGCCTTCATCACGTCACCGACGATCTTGCCGGCCGCCTGGACCTTGCCGGCGCGGATCTTGTCGGCAATGTCGGGGTTGGCGGCAAGCGCCTTGTCGACCTCGGCCCGCAACGCGCTGTCGTCGGTGACCATACCGAGACCCTGAGCTTCCACGATCCCCACCGGGTCGCCTTCGCCGGCCACCACGAGATCGACGACCTGCTTGGCAATCTTGTTGTTGATCGTCTTCGCCTCGACGAGCGCAATCACCTCCGCGACCTGCCGCGGGGTAATCGACAGCTCCTCCAAGGCGACCTCGCGTTCCTTGGCCTTCTCGGTGAGGTAGGCGACCCACCACGAACGCGCCTCGTTGACCGGGGCGCCCGCGTCGACCGTGGCAATGATCAGGTCCAACGCGCCGGCATTGACCAGATCCCGCATCACCTCGTCGGACAGGTTCCATTCGGCCTGGATACGCGCACGGCGCAGCCACGGATACTCGGGAATGGTGCCGCGCAGTTGCTCGACCCACTGCGCACTGGGGGCGACGGGCTCGAGATCGGGCTCGGGGAAGTAGCGGTAGTCTTCGGCGGTCTCCTTGCGACGTCCGGGCGAAGTGGTGCCGTCGGCCTCGTGGAAATGGCGAGTCTCCTGCACGATTGCGGCGCCACTGGCCAGCGCCGCTGCTTGCCTGCGCATCTCGTACCGGACCGCCACCTCGACGCTGCGCAGCGAGTTGACGTTCTTGGTTTCGGTCCGGGTCCCGAATTCGGTTGCTCCGCTGGGCATCAGCGAGACGTTCGCATCGCAGCGCAACGAGCCCTGCTCCATCTTCACATCGGAGACCCCGAGAGCCTTCAGCAGATCCCGCAGTGCCGTCACATACGCTCGGGCCACCTCCGGCGCCCGTTCACCCGCACCGGTGATCGGCTTGGTGACGATCTCGATCAGCGGTACACCGGCACGGTTGTAGTCGAGCAGGGAATGGCTCGCGCCGTGGATCCGCCCGGTCGCACCACCGACGTGCACCGACTTCCCGGTGTCCTCCTCCATGTGCGCGCGCTCGATCTCCACGCGAAATGTGCTGCCGTCATCGAGCACCACATCCAGGTGCCCATCGGTAGCGATGGGTTCGTCGTACTGACTGATCTGGTAGTTCTTCGGCTGGTCGGGATAGAAGTAGTTCTTGCGCGCGAATCGCCCCCAGGGGGTGATCGCACAGTTCAGCGCCAATCCGATCCGGATCGCCGACTCCACCGCCGTGTGGTTCACCACGGGAAGCGCGCCGGGCAGACCGAGGCACACCGGACACACCTGGGTGTTCGGCTCGGCACCGAAACCGGTCGGGCAACCGCAGAACATCTTCGTCGCGGTGGAGAGCTCGACATGCACCTCCATACCGAGCACCGGCTCGAACCGGGCGATGACATCCGAGTAATCCATCAGGTCGACCGTGGGTGCGCTCATGGCCATCAGTCTAAGTAAGCGTTATGTCGTCGGAAACCGAGGCCGTAACCAGTCGAGGACATAGTCCAGTACCTCTGGCGCGATGGTCGTTTCGATGGAGGCGTACTCGCTGGGGCGACCGGTGTCGGAAGGCTGCATCAGGTGGTTGATACCTGCAAAGACATGGACGGTTGCGTCCGGGCCGGCAGCGAGATGCTCACGCATCGGCTGCGCACTCTGCGCAGGCGGCACCTGGACGTCGGTGCCACCGAAGAGGGCCAGCACCGGAATGCGCAGCCCGGTGAGCGCGGGGGCGGGGTCGTAGGCAGCCAGAGCCGCGAAATACGGCGTGATCGCCGCGTCCACCTGGTCGTCCGGTACCCGCTCTTCGGGCGGGGTGGACTCGTTGTGCTGGCGGGCCAGCGCCTTGGCACCCGCCAGGTCACCGACTTGCAATGCGGCCACCAACTCGCTCGTTTGACGCGCCGCGGTATCCACTTGGTCGGGGGATGCGCCTTCCGAGGTGGTGATCGTGCGGGCCTGCTCGACCAGCACGTCTGCACCGGGAACACCTGGGCCGGCCATCAGGATGGCGAACGCTACTCCACTATCGGGTCGCGCGGCGACGAGGGGCGCAAGGAAGCCGCCCTCGCTGTGGCCGAACAGCCCGATCCGGGCCGGGTCGATGCTCGGGCGAGCACGCAGGAAACCGACACCCGCGGCGATATCCGCCGCGAGGTCGGAATACGTGGCAGTGTCCAGCACCCCGGTGGTACCACCGACACCCCGATCGTCGGTGCGCAACACTGCATATCCCGCACGGGTCAAGGTGTCGGCCAGTAGCAGAAACGGCTTGTGACCAACGATTTCCTCGTTGCGATCCTGCCGGCCGCTTCCGGTGATCATCACGATGGCCGGGAACGGGCCTTCCCCCGGTGGCTCGGTCAGCGTGCCCGCGATCGTGATGTCACCGTTGCGGTAGGCGACCTCCTCGGCCGTGTACGGGAACGGGGGCTTCGGCTCCTGTGGGCGGGCTGAGCCATCGACCTTGCCCCGGCGCAGGACCAGTGGGAATGTCTGGCCCGCCTGGGTGAAATCCCCGGTGATCCGGCCGGATCCGCGGTCGTAGCTGCCACGAAATGTCGGATCGCCCGGCAGGCCGGGGACAACGAACGATATGCCGTCGTGATCGGTATTCACCTCACCCAGACCTACATCTGCTATTCCCTGCTGAGGAATGAACAGGGTGGCCGTCCCATCAGCGGCGAAGTTCACCCCGATCTCGACAGGCGCGCCGGGCGCTTCGATCGTGCCGTGCCAGTCGCCGGTGACCGATTCGGTTCGGTCCGGCTGCGCGCATCCGGCCGCCAGCACCCCGACCAAGAGCACAGCCAGCGTGAAGTGCCGCAAGCCACGCCGACGCAGCGCCGCACCGGCTTTGCGATCCGAACCGGAACTACTCGCCGCGCACATATTGCACCCCGACCGCGCCCACCAACAGCTTCTTCCAGTCGAAGGCGATCATGCCCACCAGGCTAGCCGATCATGCCCGCCGGGCCTGAGGATCCGATCTCAGCGGCGCAATGGCCCAATCGCTGTCGATCGCTTGCACCAGACGAGTTCGGCAGCTTCAGCCGAAGAACGCCTGCGCTTCCCCATAGCGTTCGGCGGGCACCCGCTTGAGCTGTTTGGTGGCCTCCGACAGCGGCACGAGGTCGATCGCGGTGCCGTGCAGCGCCACCATATGGCCGAAATTGCCTGCGTGCACCGCCTCGGCGGCATGCAGGCCGAACCGGGTGGCGAGCACCCGGTCGTACGGAGTGGGACTGCCGCCGCGCTGTACATGGCCGAGCACCGTGGTGCGGACCTCTTTGCCGATCCGCCGTTCGATCTCGACGCCGAGTTGTTGGGCGACCCCGGTGAATCGCTCGTGGCCGAACTCGTCGATACCACCTTCGCGCAAGGCGAATCCGGATTCCGGCGCGGGGTGCGAACCTTCGGCGACAACGCAGATGAAATGTTTGTCACCGCGCTGAAACCGCCGTTTGATCATGGTGCACACCTCGCCCACGTCGAACGGGACTTCGGGCACCAGGGTCAGATGCGCACCCGCCGCCATACCGGCGTTGATCGCGATCCAGCCCGCGTGGCGACCCATCACCTCGACCAGCATGACTCGTTGGTGCGACTCGGCAGTGGTGTGCAGCCGGTCGATCGCCTCGCTGGCAATGCTCAGCGCGGTGTCGTGCCCGAACGTCACGTCGGTGCAATCGATGTCGTTGTCGATCGTCTTCGGGACGCCGACCACCGGGACTCCCTCGTCGGACAACCAACTCGCGGCGGTGAGGGTGCCCTCGCCGCCGATCGGGATCAGTGCCTCGATTCCATTGTCGTCCAGGGTCTGCCGTATCCGGCCCAGACCGTCGCGCAGCACGCTGGGGTTGGTGCGCGCGGTCCCGAGGATGGTGCCGCCCTTGGTGAGTAGCCGGTCGGTGCGATCATCGTTGTGGATCCGGATCTTTCGGTCTTCCAACAGACCGCGCCAACCGTCCTCGAAGCCGACGATCGCGTCGCCATAGCGGCCGTTCGCCGTTCGAACGATCGCGCGGATGACCGCGTTCAGACCGGGGCAGTCACCGCCGCCCGTCAAGACTCCGATGCGCATGGCCGCTATCTTGCCTGCCGCGTGCGTTCTCGGCAGCCCCGCCCCCGGTGAATACTGGGTAACACGCACGAAAGCATGCGCTCACGCGCCGGTACAGCGTCCTCCCGACAGCTCGTCCAAATGTTCGGAGACGACCTCGGTCAGGTCGTCGAGCATGTTCATGCCGTCGTCGAAGGTCCCCGAGTCGGGCTTCGCCGCGACCGAGATCGCGATCTGCCCCGAGGGTACGGTGATGATTCCGAACTGCCGTACCAAGTAGTCGCCGTCGGTATCCGGGCCCCAACCGCCTTTGAATTCCACAGAACCGAATCCGGCCAGGCCCCAGCGCTGCCGCGGGACGACCTGCCCCATCGATGTGGTGACCCCCTCCGACTGGGGCAGGCAGGGCAGCCGCGAGGCGAACCGCACCTGATCGACCAACGACCAATCCGCCTGACCGTAGGCCGAATACCCGGAACGAGAACCGGTGGCCGGAACCGTGGTACTGCTGTCACCCCCTTCCCGCAGCACCGCCTCGACGGCTTGCGCCGCCTTTCGCGAGCCGCCGAGCGACTGCCAGAGAGTGTCGGCGGCCGCGTTGTCGGAGGCGGTGATCGCCGCCGACATGGCGTAGCTGGACGAGCCGGAACTCTGCCGGGCTGCCGCAATGGCCAGTGGAACCTTCATCGTCGACCAGGCGGGTCCTCGGGTCCACTCGCCGAAGGTCACCGGCTGCTCGCCGCCAACCGGCATGATCGCCATACCGAGCTGCCCGTCGACGTCGGCCGCCAACTCGGTGTAGCTCGCGGCAAGCGTGCCGGGTACGACGACGGACAAGCCCTCTTGATCGGCACGCGCCGCGGCCTCGGCGATGCGCGACGGCACTTCGGCCGAGTCTTCGACCTCGCCGGCCCCGCACCCGGCAGCCAGAACTGCGACGGTCGCCGCGCAACCCAGGACGTTTCGAGCTCTGCTGAAGCGACCAGTAGACATATTTCGACATATCCTCATTGCGAACTGCGCCCGGCCCAGGTATCGGTGGGGCGTCCCGCCACCGTACTGGGCGCACGACGACTCGCCCACTTCTGCCGACCTCAGCCCCTCCGACCCGTGGCGACATCCACCGCGAACAGCAGATCGGCAGAAGATGTCGAGTCAGTAGATGTAGACCACCGCGTTGCTACCGCCGGTACAGGTGACCAGCGAGTCGACGACCTGGCAGGCCATCGTGTAGGCCTGTCCCGTGACCGGGCTGGTCGCGACCACCGTGCGGGAGCTGCTGCGCAGCCCGTCCTGGACCTGGGCGCCCTCGGCGAATGCTCGACGCACCTCTTCGGCGAACTCGCATGTGGTGACACCACTGCCCGCCGCAGCTCGACCGAAGGTCGCGGAACTCCCCCCAGACCCACCGCACGGTCTGGCGTCCACGGGCAACGCAACCGCGGTCGGCTCGGCGGTAGCAGACGAGCGGGGCGACGGCGGCGGAGTGCTCGGCAGCCCGGCACGAGAGGGCGCCGCGGGGGCCACGGGGGCACTGTTCGGTTCGGCCGAGGTCGTGTCCACCCCGCCGGAGCCGAGAACCTGCCAGGCGATGGCCCCGCCCACCGCTACCGCGACGATAGCGAGCACAGCGACCATGATCGGCACCGCAATCGAATGTCCAGGGCGATCCGGCGAACGCGCGACCGGGTTGTCGTAGGTGTAGCGGTCGTCTAAATGCCCCGACTGCGCGGTTGCCCAGGAATTCTCCAGTGGCGAAGGCGCGGCACCGATGTGCGCAGGGTAGGAGTGCACTGCGGATTCGGCAGGGTCCGGCGGTGGCGGTGGTGGCGAAGTCGGCGCCGAATATGCTTGTATCCCACTGTATTCCGGCGGCGTGGGGTGCTGGCGAGAATCCGGATACAGGTGTGCGTCCGGGAACGGCCGCAGCGGCGGTGGTCCCCCCTGCCCTGGAGGCGGGGCCAGGGGTTCGTTCGCCGGTGGCAACGGCGTGAACTGGGTTTCTGTGGGTCGAACCGCCGTGGCCGCACTCGGATGGATCACTGCGGGAACCGACAGCTCCCCCGTCGATTCCGGTGGAACGACTGCCCCGGGTGCAGTCCGCTGCGGAGCCGGCGGCGTCCGCTCTGGTGCGCGCACCACGAGGGTCGGCCGCGGAGGCGGCCCGTTGTCGAGCGCAGCGCGGGCGGCCCTGCCCAGTGCAGTCGCGGTGGGAAACCGGTCACTCGGATCCTTGGCCATTCCTCGTTCGACCACGTCGTCCAGCGCGGGCGGGATGCCGTCGATGTGCGCGCTCGGTCGAGGCGGTGGGTCGGTCAGATGCGATTTGATCAGCACGGGCATACTGGCGACGGGGAACGGTGTAGCGCCGGTGAGGCACTCGTGCAATACGCAGGCCAGTGAGTAGACGTCGGCGCGACCGGTCACCGGCCCGGCATCGAACCGTTCCGGAGCCATGTAGATGTAGGAGCCGATGGCCATACCGACGAGCGTCACCGCGCTGTCGCCCTCGGTGTGCGCGATTCCGAAATCGGCCAGGTATGCAAAGTCCGCGTCGGTCACCAGAATGTTCGCCGGCTTGACATCCCGGTGCACCAGGTTGGCCGCGTGCGCGGCATCCAGCGCGGCCGCGACCTGTTCGATGATGCCGACGGCGCGTGCGGGAGCGAGCGGACCCTGGCTGCGCAGCACGGCGCGCAGATCCACCCCGCGCACCAGCCGCATATCGATGAACAGCACGCCATCGATCGCGCCCCAGTCGTGGATCGGGATGACGTGGGGTTCGGCCAGGCGTGCGGCGGCCAACGACTCGCGCTGGAAACGCGCCTGGTAGGTCGGGTCTCTGGCGAGATCCTCCGATAGCAACTTGACCGCGACCATCCGGTCTTTCACCGTGTCGTAGGCCTCGTAGACTTCCCCCATTCCGCCCTTGCCCAGCAAGGACCGCAGTTCGTAGGGCCCGAACCGCGTTCCGGTTCTCGGTCCAGCTGGCTGCACCCCGTCATCCTCCACATCCCGGGCGGGCAGCGCACACCGAGATCACGGGGTACGCGACCGAGCCTGCCCGTCACAGCATGGATTCTCCGGGTGCCACCACCCCATGGTCAAACGCGAACACGATGGCTGCGGCACGATCCCGGAGTGCGAGCTTGCTGAATATGTGGCCGACGTGGCTCTTTACCGTCACTTCCGACACAGCGAGCTCACCGGCGATCTCCGTATTCGTCCGACCCCGCCCGATCAGTTCGAGCACTTGGTACTCGCGGGCGGTCAGGTCGGACAATCGGTGATCGGAGGCAGCGCCGCCCGGGCGCACTGTCCGATAGGCCGACAGCACCTGGCTCGTGACCGCCGGGTCCAGCCATGCCCCGCCGCCCGCGACCGTACGCACCGCGCGAATGAGCTCTTCGGCGGGCGAGTCCTTGAGCAGGAACCCCGCGGCGCCGGCACGGAGGGCCCCGGACAAGAGTTGGTCGTCGTCGAAGGTGGTGAGCACCAGGACCGGGGGGCCGCTGCCGCGGGCGCGCAACAAACGGGTCGCATCGATACCTCCCATGCGCTTCATCCGTAGGTCCATCAGCACCACCTGCGGACGATACTGTGCAACCGCGGCGAGGACTTCGTCGCCGTCGGCGCATTCGGTCACGACGAAACCGTCACGTCGGCGCAGAATGCGGCACAGGCCCACGCGCACGAGTTCCTGATCGTCCACCACCAGCACTGTGGTGGGCTGTGCAGCACTCGTCACGGCAGCACTCGTCACGGACGTCACGGTCGTCCACCATTCCCCGCGGTGGCCGCGCTGGGCGGCAGCAGGGTGGTGTATCCACCGCGACCGGGCACCAGCGGAACCGTCGCACAGACCGACCACCCCCGCTCGGACGCACCGACCGATATTCGACCACCGAGCAGTTCGGCGCGCTGGCGCATGTTGGATACGCCCATCCCAGCGCCGGGCCGCGCTGGTGGCCCGGCGGGCAGGGAGTTGTGCACGGTCAGGGTCGCCTGGGGCATTTCCACGATCAGCCGCACTTCCGCAGACGCGCCATGTGCGTGTTTGACGACGTTGGCCAGCGATTCCTGGCTTATGCGGTACAGCGCGAGCCCCACCGCGGGCGATACCGTCGTGAGGTCGCCGGAGAAGTCACAGTGCACGTTCAACCCTGCCCGGGAGAAGTCGCCGACGAGGTCCACGATGTCGTGCACGCCCGGTTCCGGGACCGACTTCGACAGTCGCGAATCGAGCAGGCCTACCGTGCGACGGATATCGGCCATCGCCTGCCTGCCGAGGCGCTCGGCATCGGTCAGCGCCTCCACAGCGCCGTCCACGTCGCGATCGGTTTGCAATGCATGTCGTGCGGCAGTGAGATGCAACAAGGTGATACTCAGCGAGTGCGCGATCACGTCGTGGACCTCGCGGGCGATGCGGCGGCGCTCCTCGTCCGCCGCTTGCGCCGCACGGATCTGGTGATAACCCCGCTCCCGGTGCAGGAGGCGGCGCTGGTACTGCAACATCAGCCCGGCCATCCAGCCGAACATGAGGCCGATCAGATACGTCGGCAGCCCCTCGGGCATGTGGCCGATCAGATCGAAGGCCACCAATTCCACCATCATCACCAGCGTGACCGGAATGCTCACCCGCATCGGCTCGACCGCTGCGACCTGTCCGGCGGCCGCCACCAGGACGAACGGCGCGATATCGCCGGCGACCGGTTGCATGAGGAACAATGCCTCGCCGGCTATGGCCAGCGCCCCGAGCAGCAGCGGACGGGGCAGCAGCGGACGGGGCAGTCGGTGCAGGAACACGGCCAATGGACTGGAGGCGTACGTCAGCAGCAGCGCAATGATCGGCAGCGCGGTCGGAAAGTAGCTGTGTCGCTGCACCACAGCCGCGAACCCGACGACCACGACGGCCAGATCGATAGTGATGATCACCGCCGGCGGGTAATCGAACGGCAACGCCGCGACATTCCGCCGCACCGCCGCCGCCGGATGCCGAACCCAGGTGCGCAGCCGCCGCCCGACGCGCACCAATGCGACCCGGACACGATTTGCCTGTCGAGTGCCGGGCGCTGGATCGGAGACGCCGATCACGCCCATGCTGCCAGGCTAGTCTCGCCTGCCACGACGGCGCATCGTCCCGACTCCCGAAAGCACCTCATACCCTGGTAGGAGATAAATTCTGGTCCCCGGAACGAGGGCGGGCAATGCCGGTGTCCGTAGCATGTGAAGTAGTTCACCGCGGAAAGCGGCGATCGCTTCGAGGTGCTCCGCCCACGGATTGCCGCATTGTCGCTGGACTGCACTATCGACACCGACTCGACCACGTTTGCATCAGGCGAGAACTACCGAAGCAGGTCGCGAAACGGCCGGCATTGCGCCCTACATCGGCAGGCAGCATGGTCGCCGACGACGAGCCGGAGGTCGTGGGGCGGTAGCGCGCCGCGGCCGGGTCGATCGACCACACGAAACGAGGGACGGCGATGTCTGAGTCGGTGATATTGGAATTGTCCGGTGTGACCAAGACCTACCGGGTCGGCGGTCAACCCGTCCGCGCGCTCGACGGGGTCGACTTGCGCATCATGGACGGAGAATTCACCTCGATCGTGGGTCCTTCCGGCTCCGGCAAGAGCACGATGTTGCACATGCTCGGGGCGCTGGACGGTCCCGACTCGGGCTCGATCCGATTCCGCGGCATCGAAATCGGCGCCCTGAGTGAAGAACAGCAGGCGGACTTTCGGCGCCACCGGGTCGGTTTCGTCTTCCAATTCTTCAACTTGCTGCCCACACTCACCGCATGGGAGAACGTGGCGGTCCCCAAGTTGCTGGACGGTACTGGTCTGCGCAAGGCGAAGCCGCGGGCGATGGAACTGCTGGACCTGGTCGGTCTCGTCGACCGGGCCGACCACCGACCGGCGGAGTTGTCCGGCGGACAGATGCAGCGCGTCGCGGTGGCACGCGCCCTGATCATGGATCCACCGCTGGTTCTGGCCGACGAGCCGACCGGAAACCTGGATTCCAAGACCGGCGCCGGGATTCTGGACTTGTTCGCCGGTATCGCCAGATCCGGTAGCTCGGTAGTGATGGTGACCCACGACCTGGTCGGCACCGCCTCCCACTGCGATCGAGTGGTCACCCTGCTCGACGGCCGGATCACCGCCAGCGACCCTGTCGAGGGAGCGGTCAACGTATGACCGGCTCACTATGGGATCGCCTGCGGCTGTTCAACCTCGGTGAGTTACTCGTCCATCGCGCCCGCACTCTGCTGTCACTGCTGGTCATCGCGGTGTCGGCCGGACTGTTGGTTGCGGTTTTGAGTATCTCTGGCTCGGTCTCCGGCTCGGTGAACCAGCTCTCACGCGGCCTCGGCGGCAATGCGCAACTGGAAGTCACCGGCTTCACCGACGCCGGGTTCGACCAGCGGGAGCTCCCGCGAATTGCGGCGACCGAGGGCGTCGCGGCGGCGGTGCCGATGCTGCGGGCCGAAATGGGTAACACCGCCGACCGCGTCCTGCTGGTCGGGGCCGGCGCGAACATCGGCGCGCTCGGCAGCGAACTGACGGCTCCGATGACCTCTGCTATAGGAAAGCTGTTGTCGGTGCCCAATGGCGTGCTGGTCGGCGACGCGCTGGGCCACGCCGAGGGCGATACGGTCACCGTCGGCAAGGCGACGGTGACCGTCGCCGAGGTCCTCGACGCCAAAACCTCGCGGAAACTCAACGGCGGCCACCTCATCGCAGCCCCACTCGGGCTCGCACAGCGCATCGCCGACCGACCCGGCCGGCTGGACTCGGTGGAGATCATTCCCGCCGACGGTGTCGATATCGACCAACTACGCACCGCACTAACCGCAGCAGTGGGTGACCGCGCGGTGGTCGCCGACCCGAGTTTGCGCAGCGCGCAAGCCAATGGCCCGGTGCAATCGGTGTTGGCCTTCACCATAATGTCCGCCGTCACTGCGCTGATGGTTTCGGCCTTTCTCATCTACAACGTGATGAGCATGACCATCACGCAGCGCCGACCGATGCTCTCGGTGCTGCGCGCGCTCGGCGGCAAACGACGGCCGATGGTGCGTGACCTGCTCATCGAGGCCGCGATGCTGGGGCTGGCCGGCGGAGCGCTCGGCTGCGCGCTGGGCGTAGCCATGGGCAGGGTCGCGATCGACTTCGTACCGACGTCGATCGTTGCGATGATCGAGGCACGCATCGAATACATGGTGCCGGTCTATGTGATTCCGCTCGTCATCGCCATCTGCGTGGCGGTCTCGGTGTTCGCGGCGAGCCTCGCCGTGCGCCAGATCTACCAAGTTCACCCCATCGAGGCGCTGAGCCCGATCGACGCTGTACACGCCGCTACCTCACCCCCGCTGCTGCGCTGGTTCGCCGGGGCGCTGGGCATCGGACTACTGGTCCTTTCCGTGCCGATTGCGCGCAGCGACCTCGGCTCCGTTTCACTGAGCGCCCTGTCGATGGTGTTCCTCGGCTCGATTGCCGTGTGCTTCGCTTTCACCGGGCCGATCACCCGGGCCGCGAGCAGCATCACACGCTGGTTTCGGGCGCCCGGCGCGCTCGGCGCGACCACCCTGGAACGTGCGCCTCGGCGCGCATGGGCTACCGCCATGACCGTGATGATCGTGGTCACAGCGATCACTGGAACACACGGCATCAGAGGCGACTTGATCGAGGCGGGCGAGGAGACCTTCGGCCATCTCGACAACTTCGACGCCTATGTCAGCGCAAATCCGATGACGCAGTTCCCGACCGGGCCACTGCTACCAGCCGATCTGAAGCAGACGCTGGCAACCGTGCCGGGCGTCGCCGACGTCGTGCCGGCGCAAATGGCCTTCAGCACCCTCGGTAGCGGTCGGATTCTGCTAGAGGGCTATCTTCCTGAAAACCGCATCGCGACGATGTCGATGGTGAGCGACGATGCCGCCGCCCAGATGTTCGCCGGCAAAGGGGTGGTGATTTCCCGAGGGGTGGCCAACTCCCTGGGTGTGGGCGCGGGAGCGGACCTGACCCTGCCGACAGCGACCGGCCCCCACACCGTGCGCGTGCTGGAGGTGATTCCCTACCTCACGGCCATCGCGGATGTGGTGATGATGGACCTGAACCTGATGCGAACTTGGCTCGAGCGGCCGGGCGAAACGGTCGTGGGCATCACGTTCGCCTCCGACGCCGATCCCACTGCCGTGCGCGCGGCAATACGTGAGGCGATACCACCCTCCATGAACATCGATTCCGGAGATGAAGCGGTGGCCAACAGCTTTGCGGCCGTCGAGCAAGCATGGCAACTGAGCCAGAGCATTCTGTGGATCGTCGTGCTGGTCGGCGCGATCGCATTGCTGAATATGCTGATGCTCTCGGTACTGGAGCGCCGAAGAGAACTGGGGGTATTGCGTGCGATGGGGACCGGGCGCAGGTTCTTGACCCGCTCGGTGCTCGCCGAGGCCGCGGGTATCGGATTGGTAGGCGCCATTTTGGGCTTGGCCTTCGGCGCTGTGCTGCAATTCGTGGGCGAGACCCCCGTAGCAGCGGCATTGACCGTCGATGCCACCTATCGGCTGAGTCCGATGCTGCTGGCGTACGGACTGCTGGCCCTGACGCTGGTATTGCTGGGGTCGCTTCCGCCCGCGATTCGAGTCGCCCGAATGCCGGTCGTGGAGGCACTCGCGGTCGACTGACCACCCGTTCGCCCTTTGTGGCCATCGGGTTTCGAATTCCCGACACAATCGGCGAGACTGTGTGCGAGGCGTCGCGCGCGTGACGGCGACGAGGTCTCCCGCCCGGCCGCCAACCGGGTGGGCACGATGAGCATATTTCGCACCGCCGACGAACAGCGCACACGCGACCGATGGGGGTGGTGGAGAGGACGCGGTGGTGACGTCGATGGGTGTCGGTTCGGTGCTGCGGGGAGCCGCAACAGTGGTGCTGCTCATGCTGACATTCTGTGCCCTGTTTCCCAGCGATCGCTTGATCGTGGCCGAATCACCTGCCGCGGTCACCGCCACCGCGCCACCCAACCGACTCGATCACACGGTGTCCCTACCCGACTCACTGGCTGCGGAGTTCACACACCTGCAGTCTCGGCTCGCCGGACAGGTCGGCATGGCGATCATGCCGGTCGGTGGTGGCCGAATGACCATTTTCGGCGACTGGACCAGCGGGATCGCCTGGTCGACCATCAAAGTCCCCCTTGCGATTGCGGCGCTGCGGCACGACGCACGCCACGCCATCGCCCGCCAAGCCGAAGCCGCGATCACCGTGTCGGACAATGCCGCTGCTGTAGCTTTGTGGCGGTCGCTCGGTGACCGACGCACTGCTGCCGCCGCGGTGCAGAACATCTTGGACGAAGCCGGCTACGAGATCGGCCACGCGCAAGTGCGCGCCACGCTCGACCACACCGCGTTCGGCGTCACCGAATGGACATTGGCCGG
Organism: Nocardia sp. CNY236; assembly: GCF_000482385.1. GTDB lineage: Bacteria > Actinomycetota > Actinomycetes > Mycobacteriales > Mycobacteriaceae > Nocardia. The sequence continues at coordinate 83,011 of NZ_AXVD01000003.1, read as the reverse complement.
TCAAACCCGATTCGCGGCGCAGCTGCCCTGCTTGCCCGCAACCGAACAGGTCACCGATCTGATGCAGGACATCGCACCCGATCAGGCGTGGGGGCTCGGCGTGTTGGAAGGGACGGCGTTCAAGGGCGGTTGGGGACCCGACGATACGACCGGTAGCTACACCGCCCGACAGTTCGGCGTGATACCGGTCCGCTCCGGCGCGATTGCAGTTGCTCTCGGCGCGCAAGCAGATTCGGGCACATTCGACGACGCCACCGCACTGTTGAGCCAGTTGGCGCACCTGCTCGGCCGACACATCGACCAGCTGCGCGGCGGGTCGTGCCCGCCGATCCCGAGCGATGATCGCGTTCGGCTCGGCATGACCACGCCGGTCTCGTAGGCCAAGGGACCCGACTGTCCCGGCCCGCGGGTGCCGGGGCGCCGGATCGGAAGTCTCTCCTACCGTGGTAGGAGACGAAAACTGGTCCCCGGGACGATGGCAGAGGGTGGGTCTTCTCGGTACCATCGGCCCAGTTCACCGTGGAGGTCGGCACCCTGGACACGTCCGCCTCAGGGCGCGACCGACGCTGGAACGCCTTCTCGACAGCAGATAGCAACGCGGTCGGAGTCTGCGGGATGTCGCCCCTCAGCACTGTCACCGCAGCTGCGACAGCCCAACGCCGTAGCGCCACTCGGGTCGATCGGCCCATGAATCGAGGAACGGCGATGCCGAAGCCGGAGATACCGGAACGGATCACCGCGGCCGAACAAGCGGTCGACATATGATCCGCTCTGCATGGGATCGCCTGCGGCTGTTCAATATCGGTGAGCTGCTGGTCCACCGCGGCCGCACCGCCATGGCACTGCTCGTCATAGCTGTCTCCGCCAGTCTGCTGTTTGCAGTACTCAGCGTCGCCGGCTCGGTCTCCGGCTCGGTCGACCAGCTGGCGCGCGGCCTCGGCGGGGACGCGCAATTGGAAGTTACCGGGTTCAGCGACTCGGGCTTCGATCAAGAGTTGCTACCAACGATTGCGGCTACCCCGGGAGTCGCAGTAGCGGTACCCATGGTGCGTACCCAACTCGGTACCGGCGAGGACCGTACGCTGCTGGTCGGCGCCGGCCCCAACGTCGTAGCGCTGGGCAGCGAATTGACCGGGCCGATAACCGCCGCGGCGGGAAAGCTGCTGTCGGTGCCCAATGGCGTGCTGGTCGGCGACCAACTCGGTCGCTCCGAGGGCGACCGGTTCACCGTGGGCACCACGACCGTCACGGTCGCCGGCGTGCTCGACGCCCGAACGTCCCGCAAACTCAACAGCGGGCGCCTCATCGTAGCCCCGCTCGGGCTCGCCCAGAAGATGTCCGATCGCATCGGCCGACTGGACTCGGTCGAGATCCTTCTCGCCGATGACGCCGATGTCGCACCGGTGCGGGCGGCACTGACCACGGCCGTCGGCGACCGGTCCGTGGTCGCCGACTCCAGCTTGCGCAGCGCCCAAGTGGACGGTCCGATACATGCGATTCTGGTCTCCACCACGTTGGCTTCGTTGACTGCGCTGATCGTCGCCGCGTTCCTCATCTACAACGTCATGAACATGGCCCTCACACAGCGCCGACCGATGCTGTCGCTGCTACGGGCGCTGGGTGGCAAGCGCGGACCGCTGGCGCGTGATCTGCTGGTCGAGGCCGCGCTGCTCGGATTGCTCGGCGCAGTGATCGGCACGGTGCTGGGTGTGCTCATGGGCCGAATCGCGATCGACATTCTGCCGCCCTCGATCGTGGCGGAGACCGAGGCGCGAATCGAATACATGGTTCCCTGGTATGTGATCTGGGTCGTCACCGCTGCATGCGTGGTCACTACGGTGACGGCGACCGGAGTCGCTGTGCGCCAGGTGTATCGGGTCCAGCCCGTCGAGGCATTGGCCCCGGTCGGGGTCAGCCCCTTGGACACGACGCACCAGTGGGTGCGCTGGGCGAGTGGCGCGCTGGGCGCGGTCCTGATCGGCGTCTCGCTGCCGATCGCATTCAATGACCTCGGCAACGTGTCGATGGCGACCCTGCCCATACTCTTCATGGGCGCGATTCCCTTGTGCTTCGCCTTCGGTGAGCCGATCACGCGCGCCGCCAGCGGCATCACGCGCTGGTTCGGTGCCCCGGGCGCGCTCGGCGCGACCACGTTGGAGCGTGCGCCGCAGCGCGTATGGGCCACGGTGATGACTGTCATGGTCGTCTTCGGCGCCATCGTCGGGACACATGGCGTCAACAGCGACGGGGTGCAGGCTGCCGACCGTACCTTCATCGAACTGGACGACTTCGACGCCTACGTCAGCCCGACCCGATTGACACAGTTCCCGACCGGCCCGCTACTGCCCGCGACTGTCAAAGACGAGATTGCGGAAGTACCGGGTGTGTCCAGCGTGGTTCCAGCGCAAATGGCATTCGCAACACTCGGCGCCAGCAAGGTACTGCTCGAGGGATACCTTCCCGAACATCGCACGGCGACCATGCACATGGTCAGCGACGATGCCGCCGCCCGATTGTTTGCCGGGGACGGAGTGGTGCTCTCCCGCGGCGTAGCACGGGATCTAGGGGTAACTGTGGGCGCGGAACTGACTCTGCCGACGCCGACCGGCCCACATCCCGTACGCGTGCTGGACGTGGTTCCCTACTTCACCGGACTCGCCGAGGTGGTGATGATCGACCTGGATCTGATGCGCAGCTGGTACGAACGACCTGGTGAAACCTTCGTGAGCATCCACTTCGATCCCCAGGCCGATCCCGAGGCGGTGCAAGCCGCCATCCGGCACGTGGTGCCACCGACGCTGAACGTCGAATCCGGTACCGACGCAGTGAGCGATGTCACCTCGGCGATCCGTCAATCCTGGCAAGTGAGTCAGAACATTCTCTGGATCGTCGTGGTGGCCGCCACGGTCGCGCTGCTGAACACACTGATGCTGTCGGTTCTGGAGCGGCGTCGAGAACTCGGCGTGTTGCGCGCCATGGGTACCGCGCGTAGGTTCCTGATCCGTTCGGTGCTGGCCGAGGCTGCGGGCATGGGGCTCGTGGGGGCGATGCTGGGCTTGGGCTTGGGGCTGCTCATGCAAGTCGTGGTTGACGCAGCCACTGGGCACGCTCTGGCTATGGATGTCGAATTCCACCTGAATCCGCAGCTGCTGGGCTATGGATTGTTGGTGTTGGTGCTGGTGCTGCTCGGGTCGTTCCCGCCCGCCATCCGGGTGGGCCGAATGGCGGTCGTGGAGGCGCTCGCTGTCGACTGATCGACACCGACCTCGCCGACCTCGGTCGGCGAGTCGGTCAGCTGGGAGTGACCACGCCGGTCTCATAGGCCAAAACCACCGCTTGAGCCCGGTCGCGCAGGTTCAGCTTCGAGAAGACCTTGGACACATGAGTCTTCACGGTCTGTTCGGCAACGACCAGCGTCGCGGCGATCTCGGTGTTCGACAAACCCTTGGCGATCAACTCGAGCACCTCGTACTCGCGTGGCGTCAACTGGGCCAACTGTGCGTTCGATGTGGCGCGCACACCACTACGGCGACGCACGACATCTGCGATGAGTCGCCGAGTGACGGTCGGCGCGAGCAGCGCATGCCCCTCGGCGACCACGCGCACCGCACGTACCAGTTCTTCGGCGGGCGCGTCCTTGAGCAGAAACCCGCTGGCGCCGAGACTCAGCGCCTCGTAGACATAGTCGTCGATATCGAAGGTGGTGAGCATCAGTACCCGAATCGGTGGGTCGAACCCCGCCGAAAGGATGGCGCGCGCCGCGTCCAACCCGTTCATCTGCGGCATGCGTACATCCATCAACACGACGTCCGGACGCAGGCGCTTGGCCTCGGCCACCGCGACCTTCCCGTCCTCCGCGTCACCGAGCACACTGATGTCCGGCTGTGCCGCGAGCAGCGCGCCGAACCCCTGTCGAACCATCGCTTGGTCGTCGGCGATCAATACGGTAATGGCCACGTGGCCACCCTAATTCGCCAGCCGGCGCCGCGCCGCCGGCCCATCCGCGCGGCAGCCGAGTAGTGCGTAGTTCACCGGTCCGCGGGGGTGTCGACGGACGCGGCGGAGGCCACGGTCTCGCTGTCGGGCACGATCAGCGGGAGTCGGGCTCGTACCTCGAAACCGCCGTCGGCGCGGGGACCGGCGGCCAGTTCGCCGCCGACGGCCACCGCCCGCGCCTGCATCCCGGCAATACCGTGCCCGCCGCCGACACTCGCGCGGGCGAGCGCGGCTCCCGGTTCGTTGCCGACGAGCAGTACCAGATCCGCTCCGCATTCGACGCTCACGTGGACCGCGGCGCCCGGGGCATGCCGAGAGGCATTGGACACCGACTCCTGGACGATGCGATACAGCGCCGAACCTGTGGTCTCGGGAACGGACTCCAGTGAGCCATGCACGGTCCAGGTGATATCGACTCCGGCGCGCCGTGCGCCCTCGAACACGTCGATCACATCGCCCGCCTTCGGCTGCGGCGCGTGCTCGGGCAGCTGGCCGTCACTGCGCAGCACGCCGAGCATGCTGCGAATCTCGTTGAGTGCCGCCCGTGCCGTGGCGGCGATCGACTCGAACTCGGCGCGCGCGGCCGGACCGACGTCCTCGATCCGATACGGCGCAGTTTGCGCCTGCACCACCACCAAGGACATATGGTGGGCCACCACATCGTGTAGATCCCGCGCAATGCGAGCCTTCTCCTCCAGGATGGCTCGACGAGCCCGTTCGAGCTCGTTCTCTTCTTCTTGCCGCACCAACAATCGCCGCGAGAGCGCCAACCTTCGGATGAGCTGTCCGAACAGCACCAGGCCCGCCAACGCGACCGGCCAGCCCCACGCGGTGGTCGCGGACGCCTCGTTGTCACTGGTCAAGGTCGTCCCGAACAGAAGCGCCGTGGCCACCCAGGCGATTGCCACGACCTGGCTCGGTGAGCGCAGCGCCACCGCGAACAGCATTACCAGCAGGCACAACAGATGCACGACCTGGAAGGGCAGCTCGTTGTTCGGCTGATTCGGAATCGCCAGGGCGATCACCAACGCCGAGCCCGCAGAGATCGCCCAGCCCAATGCTGGATTGATCCGCACGAGTAGCAGTGGGAAGGCGGCCAGAGCCGCGATGAAGGGCTGGGCCACGACGGGCACGAGGTGCGTCACATGCAATGTCGGCCAGGCCACCGCATACAAGACGATCACGACCAACGCTGTACCCACGTCGAATCGAGTCGCAGCGTCCAGTCGGCGCATGTGGGCACGAATTCGTCGGTACATACCTACGACAGTAGAAACCACGGGTGGGCCAGACCTCACCCACAGGGGTGAAATCGGTCTGATACTCCAGGATGAGACGGCACGGTCACTGCCACGACGGCATGGACGACGGGCACCTCCCGAGCGTGAGGTGCCCGGAGAATCCGATTTTTAGCGTTGTCGTCATGAGCACACCGACCAGCACGAAACCACAGCCAGCGGCAACGTCCACCGCTGGCCGCGGAGTTCGAAACTCTGCTGTCACAGCCGATCCCACCGCTCGGCGCCCTGGCAAGTTCGCCACGCAGGCCGGGACGGCGTGGATCGCCGTGGTGACAATCGGATTGCTCACCCTCACACCGCAGCAGGTCGCGACCGCGGACCCGGCTGTCGAGAGCTCGCTGGCACGGGCCGCCGTCGTCGGACTCACCGACGACCTACCTCGAGAACCGGTCGTACCGCCCGACTTTCCACGCTTGTACGGCTATCACCCGCGGATGGTGGACGGGCTCCTGGTCAACCCACAGGGCGACTGTTCCACACCGGTGAGCCTGCCTGTTGAATTCGACGTCGCGTGCAAGGCCCACGACCTCGGCTACGATCTGTTGCGCTACGCGGATCGGCGCGGCGAACCGCTGGGGCCTTGGGCGCGGCAGGCCCTGGATGCCAGCCTCGCGCAGCGCATGCACCGCGCCTGTGCAGCGCGAGAGCAGTCGCTGGCCCGCACTCGGTGCGCTGCCATGGCATCGATTGCGGAACTCGCCGTCGACCTGAACTCCCGTCGACAGAACTACGGGGCGCCCGTCGACGAACCCCTGCTCGACGCCGCAGTTTTCCGCAGCGCTGAGAGGTGGAAACCGTTCGCAGCACTCGCGGCCGGAATCGCCGGGCTGAGCATCGTCCTCCTCGCGCGCAATCGGCGGCGGGGCGGGCGCCCACCAGAGGTCGGTGCGTCGTACAGGTCCAGAGCCTCGGTAGATGTGCGATGACGGTGTCACAGGCCCCGGCGCTACACGACCAGCGCCGAGAAACTCTCGTTGCGCGAACTGTGCTGGTGCCTCGAATCCAACCGCCGCGACTCGGCACGAGCCTGGGGATCGGAATCGGGACGCTGGCCTCTCTGGCGCCAGGACTACTACCTCGTTCGGTCGGCACCCAGATCGCGCTGACCGGGCTGCTTGCAGCGCTCGCGCTCGGGGTGGCAGGGATCCTGCGTGCTCTCGTGCGACAGCCGGGCCTGCTCGGCACTCGGCAGCAGACCCGTGCGCGTATGCCGGTCGCGGTCGTGATGGCGGTGCTCGTCGTGGGAGCCGTAGCACACGCGCACCACTGGCAGAACACACTCCGTGCAGCGATGGGTGCACCCCGAATCGCCGTGGACTACTGGGTGCGATGCGGGCTCGGCGCGGCCGTCGTGGTCGGCGTGTGTCTCGGCATCACGCACACGATCGCCTGGTTGCTGCGCACACTGGGTTTCACACGCGCAGCATCCGTGGGGATCGTGCTTGTACTCGTGCTGCAATTCGTCGGGGTTCCCGCGGTGGTGACGTGGGGGGAATCTGTGTACGCGCGAGCCAACGCCGCAGTGGATCCCACTGTGGTCGAACCGATGTCGGGATCGGGCGGACCCGGGTCGGTGGTGAGCTGGGCCTCACTGGGCGCGCACGGACGCACGTTCGTCAGCAGTGCCCCCGAACGCGCCGTAGCTGTCTATATCGGAGTGACCGCGGCGCCGGACCTGCACAGCCGGGTGGCACTGGCGATCCAGGAGTTGGTGCGGTCGGGCGGCTTCGAGCGCTCGCATCTGGTCGTCGTCGTGCCGACCGGATCGGGCTGGATCGACCCGAAGGCGGTCGAGGGTTTCGACCGGCGCTTCGACGGCGACGTCGCGCTGGTCGGGTTGCAGTATTCGTATCTACCGAGTTGGGCGAGCTTCGCCTTCGGACGCAATGAGGCAGCCATAGCTGCGCGCAGTCTGTTCACCGCTGTGGAAGATCACCTCGAGGGCCTGGCACACAAGCCGAAGCTGTACCTCTACGGCCAAAGCCTCGGTGCGCTCAGCGGCAGCGCGGTGTTCGCCGACGACGCCGATCAGGACCGCAGAACCTGCGCGACGCTGTGGGCCGGACCGCCGGGCGGCCGAGTACACCGCGGCGGCGCAACCGTGCTGGCCAACAGCTCCGATCCGGTGATCTGGTGGTCCCCCAGCCTCCTGTGGCGACCACCCGATCTGACCGCTGCTCGCATCGACGCCCCGATCCCCCGATGGCTTCCGGGAATCAGCTTCCTGCAGGCCTCGGCCGATCTGCTCGCCGCGCTCGATACTCCGCGTGGCCATGGCCATCGCTACGACGCCGACCAAGGGACCAGAATGGGCAGCTGCTGATCGTTCGGCAAGGAAAGGATGCGCCATATCTAGAACATGTTCTAAATTGATGTATGGCCTTCGTCATCCCCTGCACTGTCGAGATCGATGCACCTGCCGACTTGGTGTGGCATGTGATCACCGACTTCTCCCGCTACGGCGAGTGGAATCCCTTCGTCTCGGAATGTCACAGCTCCCTCGTCGTCGGCGAACCGATCGATATGCTCGCCCACCTGTCCGGCTCACGCCCACGCAGACAGCGTGAGTGGATCCGCTCCTGCACTCCCGGACACGAATTCAGCTATGCCATGCGACCGCTCCCGCTCGGTGCGTTGCACAGTCTGCGCTCACAGACTGTGACGCCACTTTCGAACAATCGCACCCACTACGCATCGCACTTCGAACTGGGCGGGTGGCTACACCCGGTCGTGGTGGCACTACTGGGCACGAGTCTGCGCCGTGGCTTCGAAGGCATGACCGAAGGCATCCAGAAGCGAGCCGAGTCACTACACACCACCTGAGCAGCCCACACCTCCCGATCGGGCACCTCCCGATCGGGCACCTCCCGATCGGGAGCCGGCCGAATCGACTCAGCCGATGGGTCCGCGCGCAGCTTCGTAGGCGGCGCCGACCCGATACAGGCGGTCGTCGGCAAACGCGGGAGCCATGATCTGGAGGCCGACCGGCATACCGTCGTCCTTGCTCAAGCCCGACGGCACCGACATGGCCGCGTGGCCGGCCAGGTTGGTGGGCAGAGTGCACAAGTCGGTCAGGTACATCGCCAACGGATCGTCGATCTTCTCACCCAGCTTCCATGGCGTGACCGGGCTGGTCGGCGAGACGAGAACGTCGACCTGTTCGTAGGCATTGGCGAAATCACGCGCTATCAGCGTGCGCACCTTGAGCGCTTGGCCGTAGTACTCGTCGTAGTAACCCGCAGACAGCGCATACGTGCCGAGCATGATGCGCCGCTTGACCTCCGGACCGAACCCCGCCGCACGCGTAGCCGCCATCACCTGCTCCGCGCTGTGCGCACCGTCATCGGATACACGCAAGCCATAACGCATGGCATCGAAGCGGGCCAGATTCGACGACACCTCCGAAGGCATCACCAAGTAGTAGGACGACAACCCGTATTCGAAGTGCGGACACGACACTTCGACGACTTCGGCGCCGAGATCTTTGAGCATCGCCACCGCGACATCGAACGAATCGAGCACTCCCGACTGGTAGCTATCGGAATGCAGTTCCTTCACCACGCCGATCTTCACGCCGCGCAGATCACCATTGCCACCCGCACGCGCGGCAGCCACCACCGGCGGCACCGGCACGTCGCGCGAGGTCGAGTCACGCGGGTCGTACCCGGCGATCACCTCGTGCAGTAATGCGGCATCCAACACGGTTCGACCGCATGGACCGCCCTGATCCAGAGATGACGCACAGGCGACCAGGCCGAAACGCGACACCGTGCCGTAGGTCGGCTTGGTCCCGACCGTCGCGGTGACAGCCGCAGGCTGACGGATCGAACCGCCGGTATCGGTCCCGATCGCCAACGGAGCCTGATTCGATGCCAGCGCCGCGGCGGAACCACCGCCGGAGCCGCCCGGGACACGAGTGGTATCCCACGGATTGCGCGTCGGGCCGAAAGCCGAATTCTCCGTGGACGACCCCATGGCGAACTCGTCCATGTTGGTCTTGCCGAGAATCGGGATACCCGCCGCGCGCAGTCGCGTCGTGACCGTCGCATCGTACGGCGACACCCAGTCCTCGAGGATCTTCGACCCACACGTGGTCGGCATGTCGGTGGTGGTGAATACGTCCTTGAGCGCCAAGGGAACCCCAGCCAGCGACGAGGCCGGTCGAGCGCCCGAAACGAGGGCAGAGTCCACTTCGGCGGCGGCGGCCAACGCCTGCCGCCGCGCGACATGGAGGAACGCGTGGTACTCACCATCGACCGCGTCTATGCGATCCAAGTGCGCCTGAGTGACCTCCACCGAGGACAGCTCGCCCGCATGGATCTTGCCGGCCAGCTCCGCCGCCGACAATGTAGTCAAGTCGGTCATTCGTCCTCCTCGAGGATCTGCGGAACCATGAATCGCTGGTCCTCCACCGCCGGTGCGCCCGACAGCGCCTGCTGCGGGGTCAAGCACGGGGCCGCCTCATCGGGGCGAGCCACATTGGACACCGGGTTCGGCGATGCCGTGGCGGGCACGTCCACGGCAGCGACCTCGGAGATGGTCCGCACGTGACTCAGGATCGAATCCAGCTGTCCGGCGAAATGATCCAGTTCGGCGTCGGACAACGCGAGCCGGGACAGCCGGGCGAGGTGTGCGACCTCGTCGCGGGAGATGGCGGGCACCGCGGAACCCCTTTCGGCTTCGATTTCAACTAATGCACGCCGGTTGCGCTCGCAGCGGAGCGCGGCGTACTCGACAACCCCATAGCCTAGCCATCGGCGACCTCGTTTCCATCCGGCACCCGCACCGGGTTGGACCGACCACCCGGTCACGTCCAGCAGGCAACTGGCAATCGCCGCCGGCGGAGGTATATTTCTGCTCAGACCGGACGACACGCCGCTCGAATGCAAATTCGCCAGTGGCGTGTGTCACCGGCGAGGCTCCAACTCGATAACGAGCCGTCGAGAGTGTAAGGATGGCGTTACCCGGGTATCCGTTCAGAGCCTCGGCCGCCAAGGAAAGGAAAGCACGTGTCGTATCTACTCCGCGTGCAACTTCCGGATCGACCGGGAAGCCTCGGTGCACTCGCTCACGCGCTGGGTTCCGTCGGCGGCGACATCCTCTCCCTCGATGTCGTCGAGCGCGGCGCCGGGTATGCCGTCGACGACCTGGTCGTCGACGTACCCTCCAACGCCCTGCCCGACACCCTGATCACCGCCTGCGAATCGATCGGCGATGTACGTGTGGACTCGATCCGCCCCTACTCGGGCATCTTGGACACCCCTCGCGAGCTCGAGCTCATCGACCAGGTCGCCACCGCCCGCGACGATCGACTACAAGTACTGGTCGACGGCGTGCCCCGAGTGCTGCGCGTCGGCTGGAGCACGATCATCGACATCGGTCCGCACGGCATCTACCGGGTCGTCGGAAGCGTCAGTGCACCCCAGACGCAAGCCGCGACGGCACCGTGGATGCCTTTGGAAAAGCCCACCGCACTCGATCCCGACGCCGACTGGGTGCCTGCAATCTGGCGCGACATGGACACCAGACTCGCCGCCGCCCCACTCGGCGGTACGGGCAGAGTGCTGCTGCTCGGCCGCCCCGGCGGCCCCGACTTCCGACCGTCCGAGGTCGCCCGACTCGGCTATCTCGGTGGGATCGTCGCGACGGTCCTGGGCTGACGCGCGCCTACTCGCTACACCGCAGTCGATCGAACTCCGATCAGTTGGGTTGGTACAACTGCCATCGCTCGGGTCGACCCGCGGGATAGACCACCATGAGAATGTCCCCGATCTCGGGCCAGGTCTTCACATTCCACGAGAACCGTCCGTAGACCACGGTGCCGGTGACCGACGGGCCGGACAGTTCGCCGGTGATCGTGACATACTGCTCCCCCGCGGCATCGGGACGTGGGCTCACACCCGTGACGAACAGCGTCCCGCGCTCGGCGTTCGTCGGTGACCGCACTCGTCCTCGACGGTCGCGGCGATCACGGACGACGAGCACGATCAGCGACACCAACACGGCAGTCAGGGTCAACAGAGCAGCGAACTCCAGCATCTGCTCATGTTAGGGGCCGTTCTACACCCGACACGAGCTGGCTGCTTCCCTGGTCCGCCAGCGTTCAGCGCATCACTCGTGGTCGGCGCCAGCCGTCGACGCCGCCGACATCCCAGAAACTGCTCAGGACTGCGTACTACACCGACACCAGCTGGCTGACGCCTTGGTCATTGCGACGAATCTGCCACACCGAGGTGCGGGTGCGTTGTGAGCGTCCGTTGCCCCGGTCGATCAGTCCCCGGTTGTCGGTGGTGAAAATCAGCTGAGCGCCGCGCGTATTGGTCTCCGGATTCTGGAACAGCTGAATCAATCGGTCGGTCTCTTCGGCCGGCAGGCACGCGCCGATGTCGTCGATGGCGAGTACCCGCCCGGAGTCCAACGCATCGAGCATGGTCGGCAGCAGCCGCAACAGAGCCAATGTTGCCGAGGATTCGTCACCGATGTCGAACGGGTTCGCGATGCCATCGTGCACCAAGCTCAGTCCGACTCCGCGGCGCGCCACCATGCGCGCATACAACGCATCACGCGCGGCCATCAGATTCGTGAGTTCGCGTTCGAGTAGCGGACCGGTCATCCCGGTGTCACGCGCCACCTGCTCGGCGTAGCCGGCCGAGGTGGCGCACCGATCGATCCGCTGCGTCAGACCGGCGATATCCCTATCCAATTCGCGAAGGTAGTCGGCATACATCGGATCGTCCTCGGCGACCAGGAGATCGCTGATCCCCAGCTCCGCGCTGCGCAGCAGCACCAACAAGCGGGCCGCGTTCTCCGGCGACCGAGACAGATGGCCACCCAGCCGATGGGAGATGGCGTCGAGGTCGGCGGGTCCGCGCTGCACCTCGAGCATGGACTCGAACCATCGGAAAGCGGGTACCAAGGCCTCGGCGTACATCTGTCCAGCGAGGCTGAGCAGTAAGGCATTCGGACGGACCAGCGGTGCGACCGCGGCGACCCCGTAGCGCGCGGCCTCGAACATCGGGCCGATCTTGACCTGTTCGCCGCTGCGCTCGAACACGATTCGCTTGCGCGCACGCGGATGGGTGTACAACCATTCCGCGGTCACATCGGCGTTGTCCACTTCGAACCCGTAGGTGTAGGGCACCCCCTCGGCCACGAACGCGGCCACGAACTGCGATGGCCGATCCGGAAATCCGCGATGCGGCGACCGCACCGGACCCGCGTACGGATCCCACTGGGTGATCGAATGCAAGACTGCGTCACGCATCTGTCCGAGCGCGTCGATCAGATTCGTTTTGCCCGCCGCCGGCCCACCGTGCACGGCGGTCACCGGCATCGACACCGGACCGCTTGCCTTGGTGAGTCGCAACTGTTGTTCCTCGGCCAGTGATCTGTGATTGGTCACCTGAAAACTGCGCAGCATGGCCGTCATACTTCCGCCTGTGCCCCGCCGCCGCGACACCGGCCGGCACACTTCGGCGATTTCGACTGTGTCCGAGCGCTCCTCACTCCACGGCTTCGGAATCGGTTGGGGGTGGCTGCACCGCAACTGCGTCGGGCCCATGTTCGAGCAGTCGTCGAAATCCGTCCTCGTCGAGGATCGGCACCCCGAGCTGCTCCGCTTTCGCCGCCTTGGATCCGGGCATGTCACCGACCACGACGAACGCGGTCTTCTTCGACACCGAGCCGGCGGCCCGGCCGCCGCGCACCAGGATCGCCTCTTTGGCGCCGTCCCGGGTGAAGCCCTGCAACGAGCCGGTCACCACGATGGACAGCCCCTCGAGGGTGCGGGCGATGGACTCGTCGCGTTCATCGGCCATCCGCACGCCCGCAGCTCGCCACTTCTCCACGATGGCGCGATGCCAGTCGATGGTGAACCATTCCGACACCGCAGCCGCAATGGTCGCGCCGACGCCATCGGTCGCAGCCAATTCCTCGACCGACGCCTGCTGTATCCGGTTTAGGCTGCCGAATGCGGCGGCCAAGGCACGCGCCGCGGTCGGGCCGACGTGCCGGATCGACAGACCCACCAGGACTCGCCACAGCGGCCGGTCCTTGGCCACGGCCAGATTCTCCAACAGGCGGGTGCCGTTGGCCGACAGACTGCCGTCCTTGTTGGCATACAGCGAGGTGGTGAGCAGTACCTGCGCGTCCAGATCGAACAGATCGCCCTCGTCGACGATCGCCTCCGACTTCAGCAGATCCACCGCCCCTTCGTAGCCGAGCGCTTCGATGTCGAACGCGCCCCGGCCGGCAACGTGGAAAACGCGCTCGCGCAATTGCGCGGGACAGAACTGCTGGTTCGGGCAGCGGATATCGGCGTCACCCTCTTTCTCCGGCCGCAACTCGGTACCGCACTCCGGACAGTGGGTCGGCATCACGAACTCGCGGGCGTCGTCCGGGCGTGCATCCACCACCGGCCCCAACACCTCGGGAATCACATCGCCCGCCTTGCGGATGGTGACCGTGTCACCGATCAGCACTCCTTTGCGCACGACCTCGGCGGCATTGTGCAGCGTGGCCATAGCCACCGTGGACCCCGCGATGGTCACCGGCTGCATCACCGCGAACGGAGTCACCCGGCCGGTGCGACCGACGTTCACCTGGATGTCCACCAGTGTGGTCGTCGCCTCTTCGGGCGGGTATTTGTACGCCGTCGCCCACCGAGGAGCGCGCGAGGTGGCACCGAGCCGACGCTGCAGGGCGGTTTCGTCGACCTTGATCACCTGGCCGTCGATCTCGTGTTCGATGTCGTGACGGTGTTCTCCCCAATAGGCGACCCGCTCGATCACCGCGTCGATGCCCCGCACTCGACGGGTGTGTTCCGACACCGGTAGCCCCCACTGTGCGAGTGCGCGGTAGGCCTCGTGCAGCGAGGTGGGTGTGTAGCCGTCGATGCGCCCGAGTCCGTGGCAGATCATCCGAAGACGGCGACGCGCGGTGACCGCGGGATCTTTTTGCCGCAACGAACCCGCGGCGGTGTTGCGCGGATTCGCATACGGCGGCTTTCCTTCGGCCACGATGGCGGTGTTGAGCGTCTCGAAATCTTCCAATCGGAAATACACCTCGCCGCGGACCTCCAGGAGGCCCGGAACCGGGAATTCGTCGCTCGGTGTGAGTTCACCGGGGATGTCGTCGATGGTGCGGGCATTGAGCGTCACGTCCTCGCCGGTGCGCCCGTCGCCGCGGGTGGCGCCACGGACCAGGCGACCGTTGCGGTAGACCAGGTTCAGTGCGACGCCGTCGATCTTCACCTCGCACAGGTAGTGCACATCCGGGCCGGTGTCGGCCTCCACGCGCGCTGCCCAGGCGCGCAACTCCTCGACATCGAACACATTGTCCAGCGACAGCATCCGCTCGAGGTGGTCGACCGCCGCGAAATCCGTCGCGAACCCGCCACCGACGAGCTGCGTCGGGGAATCAGGCGTGCGCAGGTCGGGGTGCGCGTCCTCCATGGCCTGCAGCCGGAGAAACAGTTCATCGAATGCACCGTCGGAGATGATCGGCGCATCCCGCACGTAGTACCGGAACTGATGCTCGCGCACCTCGTCCGCGAGCTGCTGCCATTCGACTCGCTGCTGCGGGGTCGCCGCGCTGTCGCTGTCACTCACGCATCGCACAGTAGCCGAGCAATCCGACAGCACAGCGCCCTGACGGCCACTGGGCGGACTCAGTCGAACGACAACGCCTCCGGCTCCTCGGCGTACGCTCGCGCGACGTCGGTGGCCAGCTGCAAGGCCCGGCGAGCCCAGGTCGACGAAGCGCCGGCCACACCACAAGTAGCGCTTACCGCGACCCGCTGCGCCAGGGTCTCGCGGCCGAAGCCGAGCTGGTCGACCAGTCGCACGCCCGGCTGTGCGAGCTCCCGCCAGGTGATCGGGGCGGACGGCGGCGCCGGCGGAACGACTCCGAGCACCAGTCGCTTGCCGGCGTCGAGCGCCTCGCCGACCTCATCGAGTTGCCGGGCGCCGATCGTGCTCAGATCGAAGCCGAGTGCCACGGCCGCGGTACGGCGCAACAGGCCCAGGGCTGGTGGCTGCGCGCAGCTGTGCACCAGCACCGGCACGCTCTGGCCATTGATCACCGTATCCAGCAGGTCCACGGCTTCCGCCTCGGGCAGCGCGCGGACGGTGTTCAAAGTGCTCACACCTGGCAGTGCGCCGTCGAGCACCGCGGTGAGCGACGGTTCGTCCAACTGCAGGACCACCCGTGCGCCGAGTCGGCGACGGACTTCTGCGACGTGCTGGTCCAGCCCTTCGGCCAACGACGCCGACAGGTCGCGCACCGCGCCGGCGTCGGTGAGCGCGCGGTGGCCGCTGGACAACTCCACGTGCGCGGCCAGAGTCAACGGGCCCGCCGCCTGAACCTTGACCAGGCGGTCACTGCCGGACAGGCCGGCGTTCTGCCACGCTTCGTCCAGCGCGTCCACATCGGTGCGCAGCAGATCCCGCGCTCGCCGCGATACCGCGCCTGGCCGGGACGCGAACCGGTACCCCCGTGGCGTGCTGTCGATATGCAGGTCCACCAGCAACGCGGCGCCGCGGCCGATCAGGTCGGCGCCCACCCCGCGCTCGGGCAGCTCCACCAGGTGCGGCAGATCGGCGAGTTCACCCACGATCGTTGCGGCTGCTTCTCGGGGATCGCCGCCAGGCCAGGAACCGACGCCGGTCGCGCATCCTCCGGGAATCCCGTCGTATTCGGTCGCCGCCACGGCCGGGTCGCCCTCCGCTACGCTCGCCGGGCCGAAATCGTCCACCGTCGCCACTCTCCCGTTCAGTCGAATTCCGCAGCGCCGGTCGTCACCGGCATCGAGGGCGCGCGGCCTCGCGTCGGCGACTCACCGGGTCCCCGCGGTCGCGATCGAGTGCTCCGTGGCCGAGATGGTCCCGCTGCCGATCACCTCGTCGCCCTGCGGATCGGATCGGTAGAGCACCACCGCCTGGCCACGGGCCACGCCGGTCAGGGGCTCGTGCAGGCGAACGACCATCCCCTCGTCGACCGCCTCGGCAACTGCTGGCGCGGTGCCGCCGTGCGCGCGCACCTGGGCCACACACTCGACTGGACCGGTGGGCGCGGAGCCCGAGGTCCAGACTGCTCGCTCGGCCTGTACCGTCCAGACCCGCAGGTCGTCGGCCGAGCCGACCCGAACCGTCCCGGAATCGGGATCGATGCCGGTCACATACCTGGGCTTGCCGTCGGCCGCCGGCCCGGGCAGTCCGAGACCTTTGCGTTGCCCGATGGTGAATCCGTGCACGCCGTCGTGCTGTGCGAGCACGTGGCCGCCGGCGTCGACCACAGCACCGGGTCGAACGCCGATCGTCGCTCCGAGAAATGCGCGGGTGTCGCCGGAGGGAATGAAGCAGATGTCATGACTGTCCGGCTTGTTCGCCACGGCCAGCCCGCGTTGCGCGGCCTCTGCGCGAATCTGCGGCTTCGGTGTGTCGCCCACCGGGAACAGCGCGCGCGAGAGCTGCTCGGCGGTCAACACCGCCAGCACATAGGACTGGTCTTTGTCGGCGTCGACCGCGCGGCGCAGGACGCCGTCGTGCAACCGGGCGTAGTGTCCGGTGACCACCGCGTCGAAGCCGAGGGCCATCGCGCGGTCGGCCAAGGCGGAGAACTTGATCTTCTCGTTGCATCGCAGGCACGGGTTCGGCGTCTCACCCGCCGCATAGGCGGCCACGAAATCGTCGATCACGTCTTCTTTGAAGCGATCGGCGAAGTCCCAGACATAGAATGGGATGCCGAGAACGTCGGCGGCGCGGCGAGCGTCGCCGGCGTCTTCTTTCGAACAACAGCCGCGTGACCCCGTGCGCAGGGTGCCCGGGGTCGCCGACAATGCCAGATGTACACCGACCACCTCATGGCCCGCGTCCACCGCACGCGCGGCCGCCACGGCCGAGTCCACACCCCCACTCATCGCGGCGAGTACCCGCATCAGACACCTCCTCTCGAACCGGCCAGGCCCGCGGCCTCGGCCCGCGCCACCACCTGTGGCAGCACGTCCAGCACTCGGTCGACATCGGCCCGCGTCGAAGTGTGCCCCAACGAGAAGCGCAACGACCCGCGAGCCTGCCTCGGGTCGTTGCCCATCGCAATCAGCACATGGCTCGGTGCGGCGACGCCGGCCGTACACGCCGAACCGGTCGAGCATTCGATCCCGGCCGCGTCCAGCAGCATCAACAACGAATCCCCTTCGCAGCCGGGAAAGGTGACGTGCACATTGCCTGGAAGGCGCCGCTCCCCGAGCGGGCCGTTGACCAGCGCATCCGGAACGATCGCACGGATGCCGTCGAACAGCGCGTCGCGCAACGCGCTCAATTCGAGCGTACGAGCCGGTAGGTCCACCACCGTATGCCGCAGTGCGGTGGCCAACCCGGCAGCCGCTGCGATGTCCGACGTCCCGGAGCGCAGGTCGCGCTCGTGCCCGCCACCGTGCAGCAGCGGCACGCATGGCACCTGCCGGCCGAGCAGCAGCACGCCGATACCGTGCGGGCCGCCGAGTTTGTGTCCGGCGATGCTCGCCGCGGACAGGCCGCTGGCGCGGAAATCGATGGGCAGCTGGGCAGCTGCTTGCACCGCGTCGCTGTGCATCGGCACGTCGAATTCCCGCGCCACCTCCGACAGCGCCTCTATCGGCTGGATGGCGCCGACTTCGTTGTTCGCCCACATGACGGTGACCATCGCGACATCGCTGGGATCGACAGCGAGCGCAGCACGCAAGGCGCTCGGCGCGACGACACCTTCGGTATCCGCCGGCAGCCAGGTGACCTGCGCGCCTTCGTGCTGCTGGAGCCACTCGACAGCGTCGATCACCGCGTGATGTTCGATCGAACTTGCGATGATGCGGTTGCGGTGCGGCTCAGCGGCGCGACGAGCCCAGTAGATGCCCTTGACCGCCAAGTTGTCGCTTTCGGTTCCACCGGAGGTGAAGACGACCTCCGAGGGCCGAGCGCCGAGGTCGGCGGCAATCGACTCGCGTGCCTCCTCGAGCTGCCGCCGAGCAGCACGGCCGGACCCGTGCAGTGATGACGCATTACCGGTCGTTCGGAGGGCAGCCGTCATCGCCTCGATGGCCGCGGGCAGCATCGGCGTGGTGGCCGCGTGATCGAGGTAGACCGTCTGGGGCACCGCACCTGTGACCGGACCCGAAAAAGCCGACTTCATGACCAGTAAAGGATAGCTGTCGCTGTGAGCGGGATATTCCCGCCCGCCGCGCGGCCACTCGTGCCCACGTAGCGCACACAGCCTTGGTGGTGCTCGCGCAGCACCCCGACGACACGACGCTGTCCGCGCCGACGAACACGGGGGTGGTGCTCACGGCCTGGTTCTCGTCCAGGTACCTCACCCGCACCGTTTGCACGACGCTTCCGGACAGCCAGCCACTTCGACGGTCGGGTTGCCCGGTGACTTCGGAGTGCTACTCAGGCCGAGGAGACGTGTCCTCGCCGCCGATGGCCAACTGCCCGAGTCGCACTCGGAGTCACGATCACGATTCTGTCGATGGACCCGGCAGTGGGCTGAACCGCGAGCGAAACGCTGGATGTCGCTCTCGCTCAGCCCTCGCCGTCGAGGGACAGCACGACCAGCGGCATCGGCAGGTCTACCTTGGACTGGTAGTCCGCCAGCAGCGGGTTGTTGGCCAGCACCCAGGCTGCGAACTCCTCGTAGTCCGCGCCTTCGAGCACCTTGCCAGTCGCCTGGTAGGTCTTGTCCCGAAGCTCGATGGTGGCTTGCGGATTCGCCTTGATGTTGTACCACCAGTCCGGGTACTTGCTCTCGGAGAACGAACTCACGTACATGGTGCCGTCCCGGTACAGAGGTCCCAGCGGAGTCGTGTGCCGCTTGCCGCTCCTGGCTCCGGTGGTGGTGAGCAAAATGAGGTCCCCGTCCGCATAAGCGCCGCCCACCTTGCCCGCGTTCTGCCGGAACTCCTTGATCACATCATCGTTCCAGGCCGCTATGCCGTCTTCCTGATCCCACGCCCAGTTCCACGGCGCGTTCGGATCGTTGTAGTCGGTGATGTCGGTCTGATCCAGGGTCGATTCAGTTTCGCTCATGAGTCGAGTGTGTCGCAGGTATAGGACAGTTTCCGACCTAATTCGCGGCAAAAGGTCCACGGCCGAAACATGTCTCGAGTCCGCGTAGCGAGCCAAGCGCCAAGACTGGTGGTGGCCGCGATCGTGTTCCTGCAGTTCGCCTTGCGTGGAGGGAAGCTGTCCCGGCGCTGGCTACATGAAGTCGGTGATCGTGTCTTCCGGCCGGACAGCGCACACATCGAGCGCCTGCCCTGGCTAGTACCGGCCTATCTGGTACCAACGTCCGGGCAGCTGGCGGTGTCCGGCTCGGGCACCGCGGCAAGGAAAACTGGTTGCGGAGCATCGGCCGGTATCGAGTACGGCTCAGGTTCTGCGGGGGCATGACTGAATAGTCCGGGGTTGTCGTCGTGCATGTTCGTGCTCCGATCTTCGGTGTGCGCTGCCGGTGAGAGTCGCGGCGGGCAGGGGCGAGGCGCTCGTCCCGTGGTGGAGTGGTCGTGCAGTCCGGGCCTTCCAGGGATACCCATCCGAACCCGGCGACACTCCGCGCCGGAAGGCCGAGCGGAGTAATCCCTCGCCCAGAGATAGCGAGCCTGCGGCAGTTCGAAAGAGGTCCTGTCGGATTCGGCAGCCGACCAACTGCTCGACGGTGTTCCTCATTACCGTAGCCTCATCCACCCCTGCTGCGCGCCTCCCGAGTGAATGTCAATCTGTGGACGGCAGGTCATTCTCCGCACACTCGCCGCAGCCGGGCATCTACCTGCCGAGACCGCGACACGCACGGTCGGCCAACCGACTCGATCGTCGAAATCGTCAGATTGAACCTGCTGCGCGGGCCGTAGGCGGGTGAGGTTTGTTTTCGGATCGGCGACCGTGGGAAACTGCTGGATCTCTTGGCGTTGCGCTACAAGTCTCGAGAGCGCCGACGAAGAAATGCTGGCCGACGCCCATGTGTAGCGAGTGAACGCCTATGGCGCCCCTCGGCTCTACACGGACTTTGCCGTCGCGGGGGGAGTGCCGACTTCCTGGATACTGTGGCCACTGCAGGGAATCGTGGTCACGCTGGCGTGCTCGATTCGCGCTACGAGGAACCATCGGATGTCACTGCGTAGCCGGCACCAGCCGATCAGGTACCAACGGTCGTTGGTGGATGCGAACATGATCGGCTCGATGTCGCGGGTCGTCTCGCTGTCCTCACGCGAGGTGTAGCGGATACGCACGACGCGTTGCTCGGCCATCGCTTCTTCGAGTGCCGATCTGACCGCGCGCACGGTAGGCGATGGTGTGTCCACCCAGATGCGACTTGCGAGTTCGTGTGCTTTCGTTCGGGTTTTGGGGTCGAGGACGTCCAGGACTTTTTGAACGCCAGCGCAGGCCAGGTCTGCATAGGGGGCGTCGGATGCAGCTGAGACGGCCGCGAGTAGCGCCACCGCCTGCGCGGGGCTCAGGCTGACCGGCGGGAGGCTCGCCCGAGCGGCTAGACCGTAGCCGCCGCCAGGCCCCGGGCGCGACCAGATCGGCATACCGCTGTTCTCGAGGGCGCTGAGATCTCTTTTGACTGTCCGCACCGACACGCTGAACTCCGCCGCTAGTCGCTCGGCCGTGCATCCGCGGGAACCAGCCCGGCGCAGCATCTCGGATAGCGCGTGGAGCCGCTCTGCTCGTTTCACTTCTGCACCCCAGCGAAAATCATGTCAGAAATGGTGACACACCCTTGTCCTAGGGGTATGCGAGTATCGCAGCATGACAACCACCACGAGCGAACCGACCATCATCTTGATCGCTGGCCACTGGCTGGGGGCATGGGCGTGGGACGAGGTGGTGGAACACCTGACCGCTGCGGGCCGGCGAGCCATCCCGATGACCCTTCCCGGCCTGGATGAAGGCGACCGTGAACGAGCGTTCAGGACGCTCGACGACCAGGTTGCGGCGATCGAACAGGCTGCCGCTACCGAAGAGCAGCCGGTGGTCATCGTGGCGCACAGCGGAGCCAACGCTCCGGTGAGCCGTGTGCTCGATCAGCGCCCCGAACTCGTCCGCCGTGTGGTCTGGGTCGACAGCGGGCCGGTAGCGCCCGGAAGCGTCTTCGCTCCGGACATGCCCGACGATTTGGACGAGCTGCCCCTGCCGCCCTTCGACGTGCTCGAGGAACAGGCCAGCCTCGAAGGCTTGAGCAGTCACGTTCTCGAGCGCTTCCGGGCACGAGCCGTCCCGGAACCCGGTCTCGTGCTTCGTCAGCCAGTGGAACTCGCCAACGATGCCCGTCTGAAGGTCCCGACCACGGTGGTGTGCTGCTCGATCCCGAGTGCGCAGCTGATGGAGCTGGCCAACGCCGGTCATCCAATGTTCGCCGAGGTCGTGAACCTTCGGCACCTCGACCTCATCGATCTCCCGACCGGTCACTGGCCCATGTGGAGCCGCCCCGACGACCTCGCACAGCTCATCGCCGCCGAAGCGACTTTCCGGGTCAGCTGAAATCCTGGTCGCGTCTGGCCTGAACCAGCGCAGCCACACCGGGCGACGCTCTCCACGCCGACGAACACCGAAACGGTACACAACGGTCACTTGTTAGCAGAGGCCTCATCCTCGACGCGCCGCCGAATCGCACGCACAGTTCGATCCTTCGCGATGCGTTGGGGCCAGAGAATCACGGCCACGGTCACCACCAAGGGCAAACCGACCACGGCTACCCACCCGAGCGTGGTCCATCCACTGTTCATCGAACCTCTCCATCCCGCACCGAGATCGGTTCTACATCGATCGCTGGAAGCGCCAAAGCCGCGATGGGTGACGTCACATCGGCTCGAAATTCGGTCAGCTCTTCAGGTGTGATTTCCCATCCATCCGGCCCGACCAGAGACCATGTCCCGTCGTAGCGCTGCAGGTATCGCTCTGGCACTTCCTCGTGGTCCATGGCTTCCCCTTCTGTTGCCCATTGGTACGCACCCGCCGCCGGGGACCTGATCAAGGCACGGCGTCTGCCCGGCGACGGGGCTATGTATGAGCATTTCGTCCGCGGAGCTGCGATTGAAGGCACGCGCTGCGTACGGAACCCTTACGCTGCCTATACACAACCAGCGGACACCGAGGGGCAGGCGTAGTGATTGTCGTGACCAGGTGGACCGGGTTGGAGGTGCGCGCTCTACGCCGGGATGCCCTGCGGATCAGCCAGCGCAGACTGGCCGAGATAACTGGCTTCTCTGAGGCGGCAGTTGGGAAATGGGAGCGGCGACGCGAAACGATCACTTTGACAGGTGAATTCGCCGCAGGCATGGACACGGTGCTGCGCAGGCTCGATGACGAACAGTTGGCCAGGTTTCAAGCACAGTTGGCTGATCTGGTCCCGCGCCTCGCACCCGGCCTTCGTTCAGAGAGTCGTCCTATTATCTCGGCGGAAGACACCGGCGATCTTCCGGATCCCGACACCGCTATGAAGGAGGGCGAGGACGAGGTGAACCGCAATCAATTTCTGCGCGGATTGCTAGCGGCCTCTGTCGCGATCGTCGACAATGGCCTCGATCCTGTCGGAAGCGCGCCTATCGAGCCGCCTGTACCCCGCCGGGCGGGAATGGACCACGTTGCCCAGATACGGTCATGGGCAGGGCTGTTCCGTGCTGCGGATGATGCGGGACTGCGGATCGGTGAGGGGATGGCCTCCCAATTACGTACAGCCGTAGGATATCTCGAAGCGGACATGCCGTCGCGCGTCCGGACTGCCATGCTATCAGCAATCGGAACGTTCTTTCGGGTGGTGGGATGGGCCTACTACGATCGTGGGCAGCACGGTCCGGCTCGGGCTCATTTCCAAGCGGGTTTACGAATGGCCGATGAAGCTGGCGAATGGTGGTTGCGCTCCGCGATTCTGACTTGCATGGCGCGGCAGGCGATATTTCTCGGCAATGCAGACGATGCACTCACCATGCTGGGTGTCGCGTCGGTCCGCTCCGATCGCATTTCGTTGCTGCGCAGAGCCGACATAGCCGCCGTACAAGTTCGCGCGTTCGGTCGGTTGGGCAATGATGTCGAGTGCATCAGGTCTGTTCAGGAAGCGGAGCAATACTTTTCAGAGGCCGCAGACCAAAACCACCCAGACACGGAATACGAAGGATTCAGCGCCTACTATAACGCACAGTTGCTGAACAGCGATACCGCACACGGCTTGTTCGATCTTGCTTACGAGCGAAACACCGGAGTATCCAACACTATTGATCGCCTTCGGCTCGCGCTACAGCTTTCAGATGAGCACGCTCGATCTCGGCAACTCTGCCTCACACAGCTTGCTGCGCTACAGCTGCGCCACGGGGATCCAGACGAGGGGTTGGCTCTCGGTGCAAAGGCTATCGAAAGCGCTTCCAGCACATCGTCAATACGCGTTCTCGACCATTTCAAGAAGATGTATCGGGCGACCGGTGAAGACCGTATCAAGAACGCAACAGGCATGCTCGAACTGCGACGTGGAATCGCCGACCTGCTCGGGGACGCGTAGTTGACATCATCAACACAGCAAGGAGTCACAGTGATTATTGCCTTCTCGGTAACACCGGTAGGTTCTGGAGAAAGTGTTGGTGCGGCCGTCGCCGAGGCTGTGCGCGTCATTCGCGCAAGTGGACTCCCGAACGAAACCAATGCGTTGTTTACGACCATCGAGGGCGAATGGGATGAAGTGATGGCGGTGATCAAACAAGCGATTGACGCCGTGATGGAGGTCGCGCCACGATGCAGCATCGTCCTGAAGGGTGATGTTCGCCCCGGTTCAACAAACGCAATCACATCGAAAGTCGAGTCGGTGGAACGCCATCTGACTGAACTCGGTTGATCTCTCCGCCGCCGGCTAGTGCTGCGTCCGGATAGGTTGTTGCGGTAGCCGGGTGTCGGCTTGCCCTGGCGTCCGGGGCCGGTGATGCTGCCGGTGGAGGTGGTGCCGGTGGCGCGGAAGCCGGATGTGTTCGTCAGAACGGTGACCCCGGAGGAAGGCCGGAAGCGCCAGCAGATCGCGCGGCGCGGCAGGCAGCCGGTGCGGATGCGGCGACGCGGTGGTGGTGATGGCATCGGCGCAGCATCAGCCGGTGCCGCTGATCGCGAAGCTGATGCAGGTGTCGGAATCCTATGTGCGGCAAGTGATCCATGACTTCAACGAGAAGGGGTTCGAGGCGCTGGACCCAAAATGGAGCGGGGGCAGACCGGCGAAGACCGATCAGGCGACGCGTGATCGGATCTGCCAGATCGCCCGGTGCTGCCCCCGCGACCTGGGCTGGCCGTTCTCGACGTCGAGCCTATCGAAGCTGGCTGATGTTTTGCGTATCAACGAGATTGCCGACACCAGCCGGGACACGCTGCGTCAGATCCTGAAAGCCAGTGGGACCGGCCGCGGCTGGTTCGGCAAGCGCCGACCAGCCCGGTTGCGGGCGACCTACCACCGCACCCAGGGCGTGCGGCACATGTTCGGCGCGCTGGACTTGGCCACCGGGCAGCTGTACTACCGCATCCGCGACCGGAAACGATGGACCGAGTTCCTTGCGTTCCTCGAGTCCCTGCCGGCCAGATGGCCGGGTGAAACGTTGTACCGATCCTGGACAACTACTCGGTCCACAAGCGGCGCGAAGTGCGAGAATGGTGCGCCGCCAACACGGTGGAATTGGTGTTCCTGCCAACCTATTCGTCGTGGTTGAACCGCATCGTGCGACACGAAGTCGCATGAGTAACAGTGGAACTCGTAGAAGGAGGGATCGGCGATGCCGATAACGTAGTTCCCGATCCCGTGCGTGTGGATCGTCCCCGCCTCGGCGTGCGTCATGGGTGACCGTGGGGTGCGATGCCCGAGGGCACGGCCCAAGGACCCCTGTTCCATCCAGGGGTTACAGGCTGGGGAAGGCCGGGCGGGTGAATCGCGTGAACCCTCGTCGACGCCTCGTCATCAGCACTTCCGCCGATGGGAAGTTCCAGCGGGAGAATAGGGGCCGGTCGTTGTGAGACGACAGGTGCCGTCCGGGCGAATGTCGGCCCCGCACGCGCGGGGATGGCCTATGGACCCTAAGCCAGCGTCCGCTGATAGTCTGTCGGCCCCGCGCTCGCGGAGGTGGTCCGCTATCGGGCTGGGACTACAGGTGGTGATGTGGGTCGGTCCCGCGCGGGGATGGTCGGCCTCGGTGTCGGCGGAATGTGAAAACTACTGATCACCCCGCGGCCGTGGGTTCGAGGGCGGTGATTCGCCGTCGCTAGTGGCGATGACCTGAACGTTCATACCCTGCATCCTGTGTTTGCCCGAATAGAACGGCCCGTCGAAAGTAACCCGGTCGATATTCCGCCGGTAGCGAGAGCCGCTCGCGCGCACATCGTGCGCGCAGCCGCGGTGGTGCAGGGTCACGCAACACGGCCTCACACCGACCGGCCAACGCGCGGCGATCGGATCCGGGCTGAAGGGCTTGTTCGAGCACCACCTCGGCGAGCATGCCGCGCGAGCGTAGAACTCGCCAGGCCGACGACACAATGCTGTCGACGCCCACGAATGCGGGGACGGTGCACACGGCCTCGTTCTCGTCCAGATACCGCAACCTGACAGGTTGCACGACGCTGCCCGTGTCCACGGCCGCCTGGAACAGCGCCGGACGCAGGCTGCCGGACCCACGACCGCACCAGGTAGTGCCCTCGGGAAAGATTCCGACGCACTCGCCTGCGGCCAATCGGTCGCCCACTGCAGCCACCGCGCCGGGTAGCGCACGCAAGCGTTCCCGGTGGATCGGGACGACCCGCATCAGTCGGGCGAGGGAGCCCAACAGCGGCCATTCCACCAGGTCTGCGCGCGCGACGAAACCGATCGGTTGCACGGCGACCAGAGCAACGATGTCGGTCCAACCGATATGGCGCGTTGCCACCAACGCGCCACGACCGGGCGTGCCGAAGCCGACCGGCACGGCGTCCGCTCCATCGCCAGCACGATTGTCGATGACGCGCAGGCGCATTCCGAGGCAACCCAGCAGCAGGCGTGCATAGCGGCGTTGCATCGGTGCACGCTTGCCACGTGGAGTCACCACCTGCGCGACCGGAAAGCTGAGCAGCACTCCGGCGACCCCGACCAGTCGGGCTGCCACTCGGCTGGCGCCGGCCGGGCGGCCCGTATCCAGGCACCCGGGTCCGCAAGTACTGGAAGGCATCCACGGATGAGCCAGGTGAGGGGCGCCGTCGGTCACGGCCTCACTTCTGATCGAATGTGGCCGCGGCATTACGTAGTCGGTCGAGATAGCGGGTGTCGATGGTGTCCAAACCGAGCAGTGCGACGAAGTCCGCGACGGCGAAATCGGGGTCGTGTGCGGGCTCACCACAGATCGTCGCGCCCAGCCGCAGGTATCCCCGGACCAGTGGGGGCAGCTTCGGACGGCGTGGCGGCGGCAGATCATCCAAGGTCTTGCCGTCGACGACCACAGGGCAGTACGGGTGCGCCTGGCGTTCTGGTGCACACGCGTGCCGGCCGAGAAGCATGTCACGCACGCCGCGCACATTCACTCCCGGCGGGTCTGCCGGAGTGTCCTGCATCGGCACCGACACACACCCCATCACCCATTCGTAGCCGGTGAGTTGGATGTAGTGCAGGATGCCCGCCCACATGAGCGTGAGCACCGATCCATTGCGGTGCGCGGGCGCCACGCATGCGCGCCCCATCTCCACGATCCGCATTCCCTGCGGGTCCATGTGGGTGAGGTCGAATTCCGTCGCCGTGTAGTACCCGCCCGCTGCGGCGGTTTTCTCCGGCGGCAGCATCCGGTAGCAGCCGACGAACTCACCGCTGGCGTCGTCCCGTACGAGCAGGTGATCACAATGACTGTCGAACCGATCGGCGTCCAGACCGGTTCCGTTGTCCGGGATTCGGAAGCCGGGTTCCCCGGCGAAGACGCGGTAGCGCAGTCGCTGAGCGGCGATTCGGTGTTCGGCGTCGGAGGACACCACCAGCGAATACCGCGCCTGTTCCTGCCTAGAAGCCGGCGATCGACCCGGGGCCGTCAGCACGGACGAAAGAGTCATACCCGTGATGAAGCCAGGTCGATACGGCGCCGTGGCGACCTCGAAGTGTCCCACCGATGCCGGTTCGGTGAACGAGACGGCCGTCACACCGAGCGTTCACCGCGTCGTCTCCTCTAGGCGGCCCGGCGTTCCGAGACGGGTTCCGTGGCGGGAGCAGTGCCCTGCTCGGTGAAGCCAGGACGTCCGGTACCCACGAAAGCGATCAACCACGATGCGACCGCGGCGAAACGATTGCGGAAGCCGACCAGGTAGACCAGGTGTACCGCGAGCCAGAGGAACCAAGCGATCACGCCGCGGAAGGCGATGCGGTCGTTGAGTTTCGCCACCGCGCTGTACCGGCTGATCACCGCCATGCTGCCTTTGTCCCAGTAGACGAAGGCGGTGCCGGGCTGCTTCTTGCGGGCGATGATGTCGGCGGCGTGCCGGCCTTCCTGCATCGCCACCGGTGATTGACCGGGGTAGCCGTTGAGCGAGGTCATATCGCCGATCGCGTAGATGTCGGCATACCCGCCGACGGTCAGGTCGGGATTGATCAGCAGTCGACCGGCCCGGTCGGTCGCGACACCGGTGGCTTCGGCCAGGATCCGGGCGAACCCTCCTGCTTGCACACCTGCCGACCAGACCACGGTCTCGGCCGCGATCGCCTGCTCGACGCCATCGGAGCCACGCACTGTGACCTTGCCGGACTCGATGTCGGTCACAAAGGTGCCCAGTCGCACGTCGACGCCGCTGCGGGTCAGGGACTGCTTCGCATATTCCGACAGGTCACCGCCGAAGGGCGGGAGCACTTCGCCGGCGCCTTCGACGAGCGTGACCGCGACCTCCTGGTGGTAGTACCGCTTGGCCAGCTCCTTCAATTGACCGGCCACTTCGACGCCGGTCGCGCCGGCGCCGACCACGACGAAGCTCAGCAGCCGGCGCCTGGTCTCCTGGTCGGCATTCGCGGCCTGGGCGAACACCCGCTCGATCTGTGCACGCAGCCGCCGCGCATCGTCGATGGTCTTCAGGGAGAACGTGTACTCGGCGAATTCGTCCCGACCGAAATACGACTGGTTCGCCCCGGTCGCGGCGATCAGCGAGCCGTAGCGGATCCGACGCAGTGCGCCGTCGTGTTGGTAGGTGACGATGGCCTGATCCGGGTCGATCGCGATCACCGTGCCCAGGCGCACATCCGCCGTACGATGGCGGCGCAGGATCCCTGCGACGGGAGGGGCGATCTCCTCCGAGGTGAGCACACCGGTCGCTACCTGATACAACAATGGCTGGAACAGATGCTCCGGGGTGCTGGAGATCAGCACGTAGTCCACTCCCGACTTGGCCAGTTGCTTGGCGGCGGCAAGCCCACCGAACCCCGAACCGACAACGACCACCCCTGCGGTTTCGATACCCGCATCCACCTCTTGCATGACATCCTCCTTCTCCCATTACGAACCGTGATTCGGAACGCAGATATTTCAGGCGTCAGGGCGCATAATTGAGATGACTCTTATCTTGATCCGTAATAAATAGGAGATGCGGTGGAACTTCGGCAGCTCACCTACTTCGTCGCGGTGTGCGAGGAGCTCAGCTTCAGCGGCGCCGCCGCGCGATGCTTCATCTCGCAGTCCGCGATCAGCCACCAGATCTCCCGGCTCGAGCGCGACCTTGGCGTACAACTGTTCGAACGCTCGACCCGCTCGGTTGTGCCGACCGACGCGACCGCGCGGCTACTTCCGCTCGCTAAGCAGATGCTGAGTCTCGAATCGGCGATCCGCGCCGCCGTGCGCGCGGTGGGACCGCGCATTCGGCTGGCCGCGAACATGTCCTTCGCCACCCGCTCGCTGTCATCCATCGCAGGCGCGCGCGCCGCACACCCGGAGGCGGAGATCGAGTTCGTGATCAAACCATTCCGCCAGCGCATCACCGCGGTGGCCGAGGGGGATTGCGATCTCGCGCTGATCCGCGGCAGGGTCGATCAACCGGGCCTCGCGGTGGAACAACTCTGGGTCGAGGATCTGGTGATCGCCACCTCCAGCGCCCATCCGCTGGCGACTCGCGACGTCGTGACGTTGGCCGACCTGAGCTCGCATCCGCTTCTGCTGCCGCCCGAACAGGACCAGGTGTTGTTGCACAACGTGATTCGCAACGCCTTCGCCGAGCTACCCGCCGGCCCCACGCTGGGCCCGCCCATCCCTCCGGACCACACCGCGACGATGGAACTGATCAACCGCCCCGACGCATGGACCGTGCTCTATGCCGAGAGCCCCACGGAGGGATTGGTGGTACTACCCCTGGCCGAACACAAACTACGCGTCCCGGTGTCGGCGGTCCTGCGCACCGATGCCCGGCGCTCACCGATTCTGACCACCCTGCTCACCGAACTGCATGGCAGCTGAAGCTGCGGCGCACGCGTGCGACCTCGTCGTAGCGTTGGAACGGCACCCTGCCGAAGACGCCGTCACCCTCGCATCACGTAGGTTCGACACGGAACACCGCGATACGGTCGGCCGCCGCGGCAACTCCATCAGGACTGCCGTCGTCCACCAAACCGCTGGTGGTGAACAACTTACCGACACGTGGGCTATCGGCGATGCAATCACGCAGCAGCGGGCGGCGCTCCGCAACCGGCAACTCCACCATCTTCACGACCGACGAGCGGCGACCTCGCGACAGCGTCACCTGTTCGGCGGCTCGAACGTTGGCCACCCATGCTGCCTTGGGATATGCCTGCACCACGTAGCGTTGCCCCGCAATGGGAACGACCGCGATCGCCGCGGTCCTCGGTCGACCGGTCTTGCGCCCCGGCACGGTGATCAGATACTGCGGACCGAACGCGATTCCCAACCTCTGTAAGCCGATGATCACCGTGTTGGCCTGCCGAACCCACCAACGGAATATCTCCGAGCCTCGAGTCAAGACAGTCATCCTCCCGCCGAACCAGGTGGCTCGCGGTACCTCGATACCCAGCGGAGCCAGAGCGTCGGAATCAGCGTATCGAAATCTGTTGCCGTAGGCCATTTTTGATGTGTTTCACCGGCCGCACGGATCGACTCGTCGCTCCGGTGTCGAGTCAGCCGGCCCGTGGGGCGTACATGATGACAGCGACACCGATCGAGCAAACGACCGCGCCGGTGATATCCCATCGGTCGGGTCGGAATCCGTCGAAGGCCATTCCCCACGCAAGCGATCCGGCGACGAAGACGCCTCCGTAAGCAGCGAGAATACGTCCGAAGTGGGCGTCGGGTTGCAGCGTGGCAACGAATCCGTAGAGCCCGAGGGCGACGACCCCGGCTCCGATCCAGGTCCAGCCGCGGTGCTCACGCACCCCTTGCCAGACCAACCAGGCGCCGCCGATCTCGGCGACCGCGGCCAGCACGAACAGCAGGATCGAACGCGTGACGGTCATTGTCCGAGCCTAGGAACCAGACCCCGGAAACGTGGTCGAGACGCGGCCGTGATCGTGGAATACGCCGGCCCGGCCGAGCTCGGGTAGACAGCACTACTGATGGTCATGGTTAGGGGAAACGTTCACATCTACGGCACGATGGACGATGCGGTCAGGCTTGTCGCGCACTATGCCGAGCAGGGCACATCGGCTTTGCGACCGGATCACGCGAGTGGCGCCGGGTTCGAGGCCAACCGGTCAACTCTTCGCAACCGGGCCTTCCGAGACTGGGCCCAGCATACGATCGAGCAGGCGCTCCACCAGGGCGGGAGCGGTTTCCGCGACGACCGGGTCCAACGCGGCCTGGGTGAGACCGACAACAGTGAGCGCGACCAGTTCCGCGTCGAGATCGACGGCCGGCGCGGTGGCCGATGCACCGGTCCGGCGGGCCCGCCGGAGGTTGTCGGCCACGACATCGACGAGGGCTCGCAGGCCACCTCTGCTATCGGTCATGCCGAAAGCGTCACCACCGGTGAGGGCGGCGGCGTAGAAGGCATCCAGCACGATCGCATCCTGGCGGCGTACGTCGTCCAAGGGCAGAAGTTCGGTCAGGATGATGCGTAGAGCATCGCGGGGCGCTGCGTCCTCACCGAGAGCGGCCACCTGTTGGCCGAATCGTGCCGCGGCATCGTCCAGAACCGCCCGGTGAGTCGCTAGGAGAAACTCGCGTTTCGTGCCGAAGTAGTACTGCACCAATCGGACCGAGACCCCGGCCTCCGCCGCAACGGACTGAAACGTCGCGGCGTCCAATCCGCCACGGGCCATCACTTTGCGTACTGCGTTGGTGATCTCTCGCCGCCGTACTTCGTGATCGACCACCCGTGGCACACACACCACCCGCCTTTCGTATCCATGCCGATGCCCAACGAATGATGATACGCGTATATCAGGTGTATGATATACGCGTATCATACACCTGTCTCACGGTCAGATCACTCGTACCGACCGGGCTCACCCCTAGCTACCCGACTCGCTGGGCGATCAGGTACCCCTGACGCGACCGCACCGCAGACTCGGGAGCATGACCCCCTCCGATGAGCTCGGCAAAACCCCGCAGCACAGACCGATCCAGGGCTTGCCGTCCAATTCGCCGCGGAAGCGCATCGCATACTCGTCCGCGATGGGTGTCGTACGACCTGGCGATGCTCTTGTCGGCGGCACGGATTCCCATTGGTGAAAATTCCTTTCCAGCGTTCATCGTGGCGGGGTGTCGAACATCGCCTGCAACTCCGCGGCGGTAGGTGTCGGAATCGATGACACTCGGGCGCTCCAGGTGTGCCCGCGTGATGCCCTTCGCTGTGCGGTGTAGGCGATTCGGGCTTCAGCGAGCGCACGAGCAGCGCCGATCCATGAATCGCTGCGGTGGCGTTGGAACCATATCCAACGATCGACGAGATCGACCATCGCACTGGTGATATCAGGACCACCCACAGCGCGCTCGATCAACGCGTACAGGTCACCGAACAGTCGATCCTCGATCGAGTCCAGCGCGGACTCAACGCGCTCATTGCGCCCGTATTCGGGTGCGATCGTGCCGGCGCCGAGGGGTTCAGGTGACACACTGGCCAGCAGGCGGATCGACCGCAAGATTCCGCGTGCGGGATGCTGGGCAGGAACGTGGCCCTGGATCGCAGCAACAAGGTCACGCGTGTTCGGCAATATCGGTCCTGGAACGGTCTCACCAGTTTCCATGACAATCCTCACCAGGTTGTTGAGATCGACGACGGATGCCCAGTGCGAGGCAATCGTCTGGAGAAGTCGTTTCTGTTCGGTTCTCGAAGCACCCGTGCACGGGCATGCTCGCTTCGGGCACATCCAGCGACAGTGAGCGGGTTGAACGTGGTGTCCGCTCTCGACTCGACCGGAATTACGGTGATGCCCAAAGCAACTCGCAGTTCACTCGCGGGAAGTCGGTGCGGCCGTCGTGCACGACGACAATCGACAACCTTGGACAGTGGCTATGCCGCCAGCCCTCGAGTAGGCCCAGCGCGGCCGACTGGCAAGCACTCCGGTCGAAGACCACGTCGCCCGACGTGCCGGCGTAGACGAATCGTATGTGCACATCGGGCTCATTCGGCCGGGGACTTGCCTTCGGCGACAATGGTAGAGCGCAGGTCATCGCAATACTCCTCGTGCACGGTGCGTGTAGTCGGCCACCAGCGCTACGAGTCGCCCGCGGCCTGGGTGCTTTTCAGCGTCTCCCGGGCAACAGGAAGCAACCAGAACCTATCGGCGCAATTTCCATGCAATTTGGCCACATCTTCTTCGGTCCATGGGACACAGATCCGGTTGAACCGGTGTAGTTTTGTTCGGTAACCGGATAGGGGGCTGAGGCTGGGACGATGATTGTCTACCGCTGGACGGGTATCGAATCGAAAGCGCTGCGCCAAGCCATGTTGCTCAGCGTCGAAAAGTTCGCGACCACACTGAAGATCTCTACACGCACCGTAACGAATTGGGAGATTCAGGGCGCCGAAGCGCGACTGCGTCCAACGAGTCGGGAACTACTCGATAACACATTGACCGCCGCGACGCCGGAGATCCGTGCCCGGTTCGAACGGGCACTCGCAGGAGTCGGATCGCAACGACACGAACCAGGTCTCGGTTCGTACTCACGACAGACCGCTGCCGAGAACCGGCTGCTACCAGTGCCATGCCACCAATCTGATTTGGTGACTGCCTTCGACCGCATCCGCCTCGTCGTCGATCAGACCCTGTCGAAGTGCACCGTGACGTCAGCCAGGGTAGACCTGATGTGGGAGCGGGTGGCGGATCGGATCCAGAGCTACACCACCACTCCGCCGGCAACCGCACTTGCGGCAATCGCGCCCGACCTGCTGGAAGTTCAAACAATCGCTGTTGAGCGGCAACCCGCGAGCCTCCAGGCCCGCCTCTCGGAATCGTCTGCCGCTCTCGGTCTGCTCACTGCGGACGCGCTCATGAAGCTCGGCGAGATCGGCCGCGCAAACTACTGGTATGGCACCGCCACAGCCGCGGCAGACGATAGTCTCAACCGGCAACTGCAGGCCACTGCACGCGCCCAGCATTCGATGCTGCACTACTACTATGGCGGCCTCACCAAAACGATCGTGCTGGCACGGGCGGCACAGGATCTGGCACCCAGCAAAGCTTGCGATGCCTCCGCCCTTGCCGCCGCAGCTGAAGCTCGAGCACTGGCCAGACTTGGTGACCATCATGGTGCCGAGCAGGCCATGAACAAGGCTCGGCAGCTCACAGATGCTCTACCGAACAACAGTGGGGACGAGGCATTCAAGTTCACTGCAAAGCGGATGCTTCTCTATTTGTCTGGAACACTTACGTATCTGCGGCAAACCACCCGTGCACGCCGTGCCCAAGACGAGGCACTATCCCTCTACAGATCGACCCCCGTAGTGATCGATCCGGCGCTGATACAACTCGACGCCGCCTTGGGCTACGCGATGAGCGGCTCGGCGGCTGACGGATGCCAGCTCGCTGAACATGTACTCAACGGCTTGCCTGTCGAACATCGCACACGGATCATTTCTACTCGCGCACTCGACCTCGTGAAAGCGTTGCCCGCAGAACATCGCGCACTGCCATCTGCCAAATCGCTTCGCGAATTGATTCACACCGAGACAACGGCATGACCTCACCGCCAACCATCACGACACTCACCGAATCGACATTCACGCCCGATCGAACACTTCGGATCCTCGATGCCTGTTGCCGCGAAGCAGGATTCGACGCAAGCGGCGCCGTGCTCCTGCGCCATCACACCAATGCCGTGTACGCGTTGACCAGCCGGCCAGTTGTGGTGAAGATCGGCCGACCTGATCGCTCGGGAAGCATCGACATCGTCGACCTCGTGCACTGGCTAGAAGACCATGCTGTACCCACGGTATCGCTCATCGATGTCGAACAACCGCTCACAGTTGGCGGCTGCCCGGTAACCTTTTGGCAATACCTCGAGCAGGAACGCGGAATTACGAGTGCGATCGAACTTGCCGAACCGCTGACCAAACTGCACTCATGTCCTACGAGACCGACGGCCGCCTTGCCGGATCGGCAGATCCGCAAGGCACTTTCCTCGATCTCCCAGGCCATACAGACCAGCACGATCCTCACACCTGAAGACCGCCGTGTGCTGCTTGCCCGGCAAGAAGAGCTCGCCCAGCAGTCAGGTGACATTCGATACGCGCTCGATACAGCGGTGATTCATGGTGATGCACAGCA
This sequence comes from Nocardia sp. CNY236, assembly GCF_000482385.1. Taxonomy (GTDB): domain Bacteria; phylum Actinomycetota; class Actinomycetes; order Mycobacteriales; family Mycobacteriaceae; genus Nocardia. Next base: position 48,023 of record NZ_AXVD01000003.1, on the reverse strand, counting down.
CCGTAACGCATTGTGGGATAATCGGTCTCAGCGAGCAGTTCTCTGTGATTGGGATACCGCAGCAATCGGGCCTCCCGAGTGGGATCTCGTGACAGTCGAAGTCCACTGCCGCCGATTCGGTCATGCCGCCGATGAGTTCGAGCAATTCAGTTCTCTGTACGGCTTCGACATCCGAGAGTGGGACGGATACGAATGGCTCAGAGACCTCAGGGAGCTGAAAATGATTACAACGAATGCGCGCAAGTCCGAACCTGGATCGGCTACCGAGGCCGAGATCCTGCGACGAATCGATGCACTCCGTCGGGACATGCCGCTCACGTGGCAAATCCTCTAGTGTCTCGCAATCCTGTTTTGCATACTTGGCATTGTTTTTTCACCGCTCGTTCGAGGAACGCGAGGAATTCCGCGCCGGCGCGGGTGGGCCGGCAGTCGCCGAAGACCTCGCCGGTGCCGACGTCGCTGCCAGGATCCGCACCCGAATCCGGCCGGGCATCTGCTCACGGCCCGCGCCGCGCCTACGGTCCAGCAGCCCGGCGATGCCCTCGGCCGCATACCAAGCCAGCCACACATCCACCGTCGGCCGCGACACTCCCGCCTGCACCGCAATCTCGGACTGCGCTCGCCACCAGACGACTGCCGATCTGGACTCCCCTAGTGGCGCAGACTGATACCCTTGCGGGCGTGAAGCCTACCAGAAAAACGATAACCGGCAGACTCGCCGTGACCGCCGCTGTACTGACTGCCGCCACCCTGACCGGTACTGGTACGGCAATGGCTCAGAGTTCAGCCGAAGGCTCTTGCCGAGGCATGAGCCCGAATATCATCGACTTCCCGTATGCGGGCGCGGTCCTGGTCTCTCAATCTCAATCCGATCCAGGTGCTCCGTTCGTCAATATCAAATCGGGCGGAAGCCTCTGGGGTGACTATGAAACCCAGGTCACACTCAACTGGACCAATCTCACGACCGGCGCCTCGGGTTCGGAAACCCAAAGCCGATCGGTAGGTTTTATTCTGGGCAAAGGCGCCTCTATCACCTTCAACCCGCACACCGGTGCGGGCGTGGTCCGCACCGACTTCTCTGTCCGCAACACCGGGTTGGTGACCCAACATGTCAGTTGCTCCAAGGTCTCCGACGTCTGGTAGAGGTCTCGGTTCCGTGGTGCCTATGCGGTAGAAGTGGACCGACACTCCCCCGGCTCGAGCAGGTAGCAGATGCGTTCCGCCTGATCACCAGCTTCCAACACTGCCGCAAATTCTGCAGGGCCGCGGTGCAGGCGAATCCTGATTCGCCACCGAGTGCGCCAGGCATACAACGTCATCGCTGAAAGAGCCTCGCTGCGCGGTCACCGCCGGGTGACCGCGTTCCAGCTCGTCGATGACCTTGTGCACTACGTCAAGGCTGCACGACTTCCAAAGATATCCAAAAGGATTCGAACTCCTCGGCAGCCCTCCCGGTCATGGCTTCCTGACCACACAGCTCGGGCATGGGCTGACGCTGTTCCAGCTCGATGAAGTGGCGGTGCTGAATCTCGAAGCAGAATGGTGCACGTCGTACTCCCCTCACACAAATCGGTCTCTAGTGCCCGGCGGCCGCCAACATGTGAAATGCCAGTCTCTACGGGAGGGTGCGTGACACGACGACGAGTCGAGATCGACCGCGGCACACCCCAGCACAGCACCGTGACCGCGTACATTGTTCTGACAGTGGCGTGTGCGGCGCAGTTCATGGTGGTTCTCGATATCTCGGTGGTGAACGTGGCGTTGCCTTCGATTCGGGACGCACTGCATTTCGGTGAGTCGGGCCAACAATGGGTGGTCAACGCCTATGCCCTGGTGTTCGCCGGATTCCTGCTGCTAGGTGGGCGACTGGCCGACCTGTACGGCCACCGCCGGGTCTTCATGAGCGGGTTGGCGCTGTTCGCCGCAGCGAGTCTGGCCTGCGGCCTGGCGACCTCCGGCCCCCTGCTGGTCGGCGCGCGCGCACTACAAGGATTGGGCGCCGCGGTGCTGGCTCCGGCGACACTGACGCTGGTGACCACGGCTTTCCCGGAAGGTCCGGCCCGAGTGCGAGCTCTGGCCACCTGGACCGCAGTCGGCGTGGCGGGAGGCACGGCGGGTAACCTCGTCGGCGGAGTGCTGACCGAATATCTGTCCTGGCGTGCCACACTGCTGCTCAATGTTCCCATCGCGGTTGCCGCCGTGCTGGCGACGATGCGGTTCGTGCACGCCGACCGACCCGAAAACGACCGCCCGCGCGTGGACATCGTCGGCGCTGTACTGGCCACAGGCGGGTTGGCGACTCTGGCGTTCGGCATCTCCCGCGCCGCGGAGGTGGGATGGGCTTCGACCTCTGCAGTCCTCGGTATCGGCATTGGGGCGATCCTGCTGGTCGTCTTCGGTGTCGCCGAGAAACGCAACGCGGACTCGCCGCTGATTCCGCTGCGCCTGTTCGCGATCCGTTCGGTGTCGGTGGGCAATGTGGCGATGTTGCTGGCCGGTGCCAGTTTGAACCCGATGTGGTTCTTCCTGACGCTGTCGATGCAGACCGGGCTCGGCTACAGTCCCGTTCAGACGGGGCTGGCGTTCCTGCCACACACGATCGTGACCATCGTGGTCGCTGCGCGAGTGACGCCGTGGTTGATGCGCCGCGTCGAGGGGCGGGTGTTGATCGCGACAGGTTCGTTGCTGGCCGCGGCCGGGTTCTGCTGGCAAGCCCAGCTCGGCGAGCACGACGACTACCTCACCGGGATCCTGGGCCCGGCGATCGTTTTCAGCATCGGCACTGGCCTGTTGAACACCCCGATCACCGCGGCTGTCACCTCCGGGGTTCCGACCGGCGACGCGGGAGCAGCCTCGGGATTGATGAACACGACCAAACAGGTCGGCGGCGCCCTGGGTCTGGCGATCCTGGTGACCGTCGCCGCCGCCCACGGCACCGACGCGCCGATGCTGCTCGAGGCCTACAACCGCGCCTTCTACGCGATCGCTGCGGTGATGGTCGCGGTCGCGATAGTGGCCGCCGCGCTGCCGGCTCGAAACGACCGGAACCGACCCGCAGGACAGCGGCCGCGTTAGCACAACCCCTTGGTTCACAAGCCCGAACGTCCCACCCGCCGGTCAGCTGCCGCGGAAGGACCTGGCCGCGCGATGGAGTTCTGCGCTCACCGCGGCGAATGCGGGCCGGGACCGACTGCCGCGCCGATAGGCGATCCGAGTCCGCCTGCTGATCGGCAAGGCAGTGAGCACGACCCCCTCTGGGACCTCGATCGTCCCGAACCGCGGAACCAACGCCACACCGGCTCCCGCTGCGACCAGCCGCAATACCATCGCGAAGTCATCGACTCGGTGGGCGATGCGCGGTTCGAAGCCATGGGACTGGCAGGTGCGCACGGTCATCGTGTGGCAGAGCGTGCCGGGTTTGCCGACGATCCAGTTGCTTCGGCAGTGATTGTGGATGAGCTCGTTGTCGGGCAGGTTCGGCGCGGTGGGCGATGCCAGATAGACGACTTCGTCGAGAAGCGGTTCGAGTTCGATTCCCGACCCCATGGCGGACGGGACGTTGTCGTATTCATGAACCAGCGCAATGTCCAGTTGGCCTGCCCGAAGCAGATCCGGCACTTCCGCCGGATCGACCTCGGTGACCGTCAACTCCATGTCCCGTTCGGCTCGGGCGATCCGCACCATCGCGGGAAGCACGACCATCCGTAGTGCGGTCGGAAACGCGCCCAGACGCACCGACCCCGACGGTCCCTCGTCCGTCGCGGCGAGCGCGGCTTCCGCACGTTCCAGATCGGCGAGCACGGCCTCGGCGTGTTCTACCAGCACAATCCCCGCCGGCGTCAGACTCACCCGACGGCCCGTCCGGGTCAACAGGGACCGACCGGTCTCGCGCTCGAGTGCGGTGAGCTGTTGCGACACCGCGGAGCCCGGCGGAGCGGCGAGAGGTCGTACGGATCTGTGGTCGAGTATGCCGCGAGCACGACGTCCCGCTGCTCGTCGGAACCGGCTCCAACGACACCGCCGGCACGCGGCGGGCGGTGGAGGAGCTGAGCGAGAACACCTATGTCGCAGGCGTATTGGTGGTCGTTCCCTACTACACACGCCCGTCTGAGGCGGGAGTCGTCGCGCACTTCGAATACATCGCCGAAGCCAGCCCGCTACCGCTGGTCTTGTACAACGTTCCTTACCGCACCGGCCAACACCTGGGATGGCAGTCCATCGTGCGCTTGGCGCAGCATCCCCGCGTCGTCGCAGTCAAGCAGGCGGTCGGTTCGGTGGACACCGACACCGCACGGCTGTTCGCGGAGTCCGACGAGTCGTTTTCGGTGCTCGCGGGTGAAGACACGCTGATCTCGCCGTTGCTGGCGATGGGCGCGGCGGGCGCGATCGCGGCGACCGCGAATGTGTGCACGCCCGAGTACGTCGAACTGTTCCGGTTGTGGCGCGACGGAAGTACGACGCAGGCACGCCTTCTCGGCAACGACCTCGTCGCACCTGCATGCGCGCTCATGTCCGAACCCAACCCCACGGTGATCAAAGCCGTCCTGCATGCCCAGGGCCGGATAGCGACCCCGCATGTCCGGTTGCCGTTGCTTCCTGCTGGTGAACCCACAGCGATCATCGAGACGCTACGCCACCTCCGGACGCGGTGACGATCGGCCGGTCGAAACAGCAGTGGCCCCGACCGTATCCGGTCGGGGCCACCAGGTGTGGTCGACGCCAGCGTGTCAGCCCTTGTGGGTCTTCACCGCTTCGGTCAGCTGCGGCGCGACATTGAACAGGTCGCCCACGATGCCGTAGTCCGCGATCTCGAAGATCGGCGCCTCTTCGTCCTTGTTGACCGCAACGATGGTCTTGGAAGTCTGCATACCCGCGCGGTGCTGGATGGCGCCGGAGATGCCCAGAGCGATGTACAGCTGCGGTGAGACGGTCTTGCCGGTCTGGCCGACCTGGAACTGGCCCGGGTAGTAGCCCGAGTCGACCGCGGCACGCGAAGCGCCCACCGCTGCGCCGAGCGAATCGGCCAGCGCCTCGACCACTGCGAAGTTGTCGGCGGAGCCGACGCCGCGGCCGCCGGAGACCACGATGGCGGCCTCGGTGAGCTCCGGACGGTCACCGGCCACGACCGGCTCGCGCGAGAGCACCTTGACCACGCCGTCTTCCTGCGCGGGCACGTCCACGGCGACCTGTTCACCGGCGCCGGCCTGCGCGCCGGCCTCGATCGCGCCCGGACGGATCGAAATCACCGGCACGTCACCAGTGGCCGTGGCGTCGACGGTGAATGCGCCACCGAAAATGGAGTGCACCGCGCTGCCGTCGGCCTTCACGTCGACCACGTCGACCAGCAGACCGGAGCCGATGCGGGCGGCCAGGCGACCCGACACCTCTTTGCCTTCGGCGGTGGCGGCGACAATGACCGCGGCCGGCGACGCCGACTCGGTCAGTCCGGCCAAGACGTCCACCTTCGGGGTCACCAGGTAGTTGTCCACGTCGTCGGACTCGGCGATGTAGATCTTCTCGGCGCCGGCGGCGGCCAGCGAGTCGGCGAGCTTCTCGCCGGTGCCCGCCGTGCCGAGCACGACGGCCGCGGGCTCGCCGAGCGCGCGCGCCGCAGTGAGCAATTCGGTGCTGACTTTCTTGATCGCACCATCGGCGTGCTCGACGAGCACGAGTACTTCTGCCATGTGGGTTCTCTCCTAAAAGTCTCGATCCGGGCGTGTGAGGCGAATGGTGATCGCGCAGCTGCGCGCCCCACCGCCGGGTACGGGTATCCCCGAATCAGCGTGCCGGGATCAGATGACCTTCTGGCCGATCAGGTACTGAGCGATCTTGGTACCGCCATCGCCTTCGTCCGCGATCTTCTCGCCCGCGGTGCGTGGCGGCTTCGGGGTGGATGCGGTGACGGTGGTGCCGGCGTTCGCCACACCCACGGTCGAGGCGTCGACGCCGAGGTCGGCCAGGGTGAACCGCTGCACTTCCTTCTTCTTCGCAGCCATGATGCCCTTGAACGACGGGAAGCGCGGTTCGTTGATCTTCTCGGTGACGCTCACGATGGCCGGCAAGGTGGCCTCCAGCTTGCACACGCCGTCGTCGGTCTCCCGCTCACCAGTGATCTTGTCGCCGTCGACGGTCAGCTTGCGCAGGTGCGTCAGCTGCGGCAGTCCCAGGTACTCGGCGATGATCGCCGGAACCGCACCAGCACGGCCATCGGTCGCCTCGTTGCCCGCAATGACCAACTCGACGCCTTCGACCTGACCGAGCGCACTGGCCAGCACCCACGCGGTCTGCACCGCGTCGGAGCCGTGGATCGCCGGATCGTTGATGTGGATCGCCTTGTCCGCGCCCATGGACAGCGCCTTGCGAATGGCTTCGGCCGCACGGTCCGGGCCAGCAGCCAGCACCGTGACCTCACCGCCCTGAGCTTCCTTGATCAGCAGCGCCTCTTCGACGGCGCGCTCGTTGATCTCGTCGAGCACGGCGTCGGCAGCCTCACGATCCAGGGTGAAGTCACCATCGGTGAGTTTACGCTCGGACCAGGTATCGGGTACCTGCTTGATGAGTACGACGATGTTCGGCATCGGTCTTCGTCGACCTCCTGTTCTGGTTACACGGTCATGGTGGTCGCACGAACTCGGCCGCACGTCCAGGTGAGTGGCTCAGGCTGACGACATTACCCCATGCTAAGTTACTGATGGGTAACTTAGTCTACCGGATGCGAATATCCCACGTCGACGCCCTGGCAGTAACGTCGGAGCGATGAGCGAGGCTGTGACCCCCGTCGCCATGAGCGACCCGGGAAGATCCCCTGCGGACCCCGAGCGGACCACTGGCGCCGGCGAACCACTGCCGTTGACCGGTGAGCGTACGGTCCCCGGCATCCCGGAGGAGAACTACTGGTTCCGCAGGCACGAGATCGCCTATGCCAGCCTGCTGGCGCGCTGCGCCGGAAAGACCGTCCTCGAAGCCGGCGCCGGAGAAGGCTACGGCGCCGACATGATCGCCGACGTCGCCGCCAAGGTGATCGGTGTGGACTACGACATCGCAGCTGTCGAACATGTGCGCGCCCGCTACCCACGCGTGGAGATGATCCACGGCAACCTCGCCACACTGCCGCTGGACGACGCGTCGGTCGATATCGTGGTGAACTTCCAAGTCATCGAGCATCTTTGGGACCAGTCCCAGTTCCTCCAGGAGTGCCTTCGCGTGTTGCGCCCCGGCGGTGAGTTGCTGCTCAGTACGCCCAATCGGATCACGTTCTCTCCCGGCAGCGACACCCCGCTCAACCCGTTCCACACCAGGGAATTGAACGCGACCGAATTGAGCGGGCTACTGACCGATGTCGGCTTCGAGGTCACCACACTCATCGGCGTCCACCACGGACCGGGCTTGAAAGCATTGGACGCCAAGTACGGCGGATCGTTCATCGCTGCGCAGATCGACCGAGCGCTGGCCGGACAACCGTGGCCACCGGAGCTGACCGCCGACGTCGCCCATGTCTCGGTCGAGGACTTCACGCTGGCTGCCACAGATATCGACGCGAGCCTGGATCTGGTCGCCATCGCGGTGAAGCCCCGATCGCACGCGATACGGTGACCCGCACACAGTCTCCGGGCTCGGTGCCCGGCCAGTTCACATTGGTACTGCATTCTCACCTGCCATGGCTGGCGCATCACGGCCGCTGGCCGGTGGGTGAGGAATGGCTCTATCAGTCATGGGCCGCGTCGTATCTCCCAGTGGTGGAGGTTCTGAGAACTCTTGCGGCCGAAGGCCGTTCACATCTACTCAGCCTCGGCATCACCCCGGTGCTGGCCGCCCAGCTCGACGACCCGCACTGCCTGGCCGGCATGCATCACTGGCTGGGCAATTGGCAACTACGCGCCGACGAGGCCGCAATGGCAGGTGATGTGGCCCTCGGCAGCCGTGAGCATCGGCTGGCCACCGCGGCACTGAGTGAATTCGAGCTGCGATGGCGACATGGCGCGTCGCCGGTCTGGCGGGAACTCATCGACGCCGAGACGATCGAACTACTCGGCGGACCCCTGGCCCACCCCTTCCAACCGCTGCTGGATCGCCGACTGAGGCGATTTCAACTGACCGAGGGCCTGGCCGATGCCCAACATCGATGGCGCCATACACCCACTGGCATCTGGGCTCCGGAGTGCGGCTTCTCGCTCGGCATGGAGGCCGACTACGCGGATGCAGGTGTGACGCATTTCATGGTCGATGGCCCCGCATTGCGGGGCGACACCACACTCGGTCACCCGGTGCACGACTCCGATGTGGTCGCCTTCGGGCGCGATCTCACGGTGAGTTACCGAGTCTGGTCGCCGAAATCGGGCTATCCGGGCCACAGCGCGTATCGTGATTTTCATCACTACGATCATGCGACTGGTCTCAAACCCGCACGGGTCACCGGCAAGACCATCGCCGGGCCGGACAAAGCTCCCTACGATCCCGAGTCGGCCGCCATGGCCATCGGAAGTCATGTGGACGACTTCGTGCACACCGTGCGCGAGCGACTACTCACCGAATCCGCACGCATCGGACGACCAGCACTGGTTGTCGCCGCATTCGACACCGAATTGTTCGGCCATTGGTGGCACGAGGGACCGCAATGGCTGGCACGCGTGCTGCGCGCGCTACCGGAGGCGGGTATCACCGTTGGCACACTGTCCGACGCGCGTGCGCGGGGCTACCTGGGCAAACCTGTGTCCTTGGCCGACTCGTCCTGGGGCTCGGGCAAGGACTGGCGGGTATGGGCCGGCGAGCAGGTGCGCGACTTGGTCGAACTCAATGCCGACATCGGGCAACTCACGCTGGACACCGTGGACGCGATGCTGGCTGCGCACTGCCACGCCCCCCATGGGCGCGACCATGTCGCCGACCAGCTGGTGCGAGAGGCGATCTTGACCGTGTCCAGCGACTGGGCGTTCATGGTCAGCAAGGACTCGGCGGCGGGCTACGCGCGCGACCGCGCACACCAACACGCCCACGCGGTGCGGGAGATCGCCGCGGCGGTCGCGGCAGGCCAGGTCGCCAAAGCACGGCAATTGGCGGCAGGATGGGGGTCGGCTGACGGACTCTTCCCCGGCGTGGACGCGCGACGACTGACCTCCGTGGGGTCCGTGACCAGCGCTACCGGGACAGCATCCACGGCCGCGCCGGGATCGGGCCCCGCCACCGCGGACCTCGGCCTCGCCCCGGCGGACCCGGGATCCGCCGCAGGAGGACTTGCATGAAGATATTGATGGTGTCGTGGGAGTACCCGCCGGTCGTGGTCGGCGGGCTCGGGCGGCATGTGCACCATCTCGCTGTCGAACTCGCTACAGCGGGTCACGAGGTGGTGGTGCTGTCTCGACGTCCCTCGGGCACCGACTCCTCCACGCACCCCTCGCATTCTTTCGTCGCCGAGGGAGTTCTGGTGGTGGCCGTTGCGGAAGATCCCCCGATCTTCGACTTCGACACGGATATGCTCGCCTGGACACTGGCGATGGGCCATGCCATGGTGCGCGCCGGCATCGCCCTCGGCAAACCGGGTGTCGGCGACGGCTGGGTACCCGATGTGGTGCACGCACACGACTGGCTGGTCGCCCACCCCGGCATTGCGCTGGCGGAATACTACGACGTGCCCTTGGTATCGACGATCCACGCCACCGAGGCGGGGCGCCACAGTGGCTGGGTCGCCGGCAAGATCAACAAGCAGGTACATTCCGTCGAATGGTGGCTGGCGAACGAATCCGATGCGCTGATCACCTGCTCGGCATCCATGCGCGACGAAGTCGAGCGGCTCTATGGCGCGGAGCGAATCCCCACCACAGTGATCCGCAACGGAATCGACGTGGGCGCTTGGGCCTTTCGCCCACGGGGGCCACGCAGTGGCCCGCCCCGGCTGTTGTACGTCGGCCGGCTGGAATACGAGAAGGGCGTGCAGGATGCGATCGCCGCGCTGCCGCGCATCCGACGCGCCCACCCGGGTACCACCTTGACCGTCGCCGGGGTCGGCACCCAGTTCGAATGGCTGCGTGAACGCGCTCGAATACATCGCGTTGCGCGCGCGGTGGCATTCACCGGTCAACTTGCGCACGAGGAGCTGCTGGGCTGGTTACACGGCGCGGACGCGATCGTCCTGCCCAGCCGATACGAGCCGTTCGGTATCGTCGCCCTGGAAGCGGCGGCAGCAGGCACTCCATTGGTCACGTCGAATGCCGGCGGCCTGGGCGAAGCCGTCATCGATGGCGTGACCGGGGCTTCGTTTGCACCCGCGGACGTCCATGGCCTGGTCGAGGCGGTCCGTGCCACCCTCGACGATCCCGACGCCACGCAACAGCGGGCCTACACCGCGCGCGAGCGGCTCACCGCCGACTTCGCGTGGGAGGTGGTAGCCGCCGAAACAGCCCAGGTATATCAGGCGGCCAAACGGCGGGTGCGCAATCCGCTGGGGCGTCCCACCATCGTCGAACGGCCACTGCCCGAACGCGATCCGAAATAGTACATTGCGGTTCCCTTTGGATGCGGTGCGATCGGCGCTGGCCGCGGTGGTGATCGTAGGTGTGGAGTCAGGCGCGGAGCAGGTGTCGTGCACACTGTTCAATTGAAGCCCGCTCGCGCGGCGCGGTCGAGGAGCAGCGCCCGTTCGGCGCGGTTGGTGGTGAGTCGGGCCGCGTGTTCGAACTCGACGCGGGCCTCGGCGTCGCGGCCGAGCCGGGAGAGCAGGTCGCCACGAACACTGGGGCGTGGGTCGCGGCTATCGCGGCCTGCAACGCGTAGGACCCGGCCACGACACCACGTGCTCGGTTCAATGCGGCGCAGCGGGCCAGGGCAGCGAAGCCACGATGAATGAGCAACTGGTCCCAGCTGGCTAGGCGGTCTGCGTGGCGCCGTTCTTCTTGCGCTCGATATCCTCGAGCGCCGCCAGGTACTCGGCCCGCTGCTGCGCGCCTGCTTCCCACACCTCTTTCCGATTCTTGACCACCTTGGCCGGGGCGCCGACCGCGATGCAGTAATCGGGAATCTCACCCTTGACCACGGCATGCGCACCCAGCACACAGCCGCGCCCGATCCGAGTCTCGCGCAACACGGTCACCTTCGCCGCGATCCAGGTGTCCGGACCGATACGGACCGGGCTTTTCGCAATGCCCTGATCCTTGATCGGTACCGTGATGTCGTCCATCTTGTGGTCGAAATCGCAGATGTAGCACCAGTCGGCGACCAAGGTCGAGTCCCCGATTTCGATATCGAGATAGGTATTGACCACATTGTCCTTGCCGAACACCACTTTGTCGCCGATGCGCAGCGACCCTTCGTGACAGCGGATCGCATTGCCGTCACCGATGTGTACCCACCGGCCGATTTCCATCCGGCCCATCTGCGGCGTCGCGTGAATCTCCACCCGGCGACCGAGGAACACCATGCCACGCAGCACGATGTGTGGGTTGGCCAAGCGGAATTTGAGCAGTCGGTAGTACCGCGTCAGATACCACGGTGTGTATGCCCGGTGAGCGAGCACCCAGCGTAAGGAGGACAGCGTCAGAAACCGCGCCTGCTGCGGATCGCGGCGGCGCACTGCCCGCCAGCGTGAGCGCAGCGGCGCGCCCCACATGCTCGTCACGAACGCTCTCTCCTGTCGTGGTCCAAACGGCGTTCACCGGCCTCGGTGCGACGCACTACAGCGTAGCGCCACCTATGAGCACCCGCGACGACCGGCGGGACTCGTTCGTCCCCCAACGGGCCTCCCGTACAGTGGCTCGTGCGCCGGCGACGGCGACGGCGGACCGTCGGGCGAAGATCTTCCGGAACAGTGGTCCGCCACCTTTGTGTCTCGTGCGAGCCAACGATGACAGGAGTGCGGTAGGTGCGAAGCGGCGTACTGGCTACTTCCCTGGGACCGACTTCCGCGCGGGGACCGTTGCCGAAACGCGCCACGGCGGTGCTGGCGCTGGTGGGGGCGCTGGCCGTCACCGGGTGCGGCACCGACGTCGACGACATCACGGCCGGTTCCGGCGCCGGCTGGCCCGCGGCGCATCACGATGGCCGAAACAGCGGCACCAGCCCGGTCACCGGAGCGCGGCGGCTCACGCTGAGTTGGTCTCGTCCGATCGGCGGACCGATCGCCGAACCGATCACGCTCGGGCCGGAGGGACAGATCTTCGTCACCACCCGCCTGCCGAACTGCTCGATCTTCTCCTTCCAGATGGCCACCGGGCGCAAACGCTTCTGCAACAAGCTCGGACCGAACGCCATATCGGCCGCGGCGGCGGTCGACGGGATGACCAATGTGTACGTCGGCGACGACAGCCACGTGAACTCGTTCAACGACATGGGCCAACCGCGCTGGCGCACCACGGTCGCCGGGACGCCGGTATCGGTGCAGTTCACCGGCGATGGAAACCTGCTGACGATCACCCAATCCGGTCAGGTCGATGTCCTGTCGCGCCAGACCGGCGCCCGTGTCGTCCCGACGGTGCAACTGCTCGGCGAACCCGATTTCCTCGCCCACCCGAGCCTGCCCTGGCCCGCGCCCGGGCAGGGGCTCGACCACTGTGGCACCGGCGGCCCGCAGTGCCCGGTTGCGAACGTCTCCCCGGTCGACACCTCCAACGGTCGCTTCTACGTCACGGTGTGGCAGCCGGGCGAGCCGGCCGCTGCCCTCGCGGCCCTGCGCTACGTCGACGGAAAAGTGCACCGGGACTGGCAAGTACGGCTGCTGGAGCGTGGCAGCGCGACGAGCCCCACCCTGTCCGCCGACGGCGACACCGTCTTCGTCGGGGACAACACCGGCCGGTTGATCGCGCTCGATACCGCAGAGGGTCGGGTCAAGTGGGTACACCAGTTGGATTGGACCCCGCGCGGCGGCATCTCGGTATCCGAAGACGGACTGATCATCCCCGCCGGTGACGACGGATATCTCCTGGCGCTGCGCGACGCCGGCGATGTCGCCGAGACCGCCTGGGAACGCAAGGATCTCGCGCTGCGCGGCACCCCGGTGCAGACTGCGGGCAATACCGGCTACACCACTGCGGCAATCGGCGATGGCCTCAACCTGGTCACCTTCGATATCGAATCCGGGGCTACCATCGATTCCGATGTCCTGCCCGGGGCGCAGGGCGCCACCACCGGGACATCGGTCGGCGCCGAGGGCGAGGTCGTGGTCGCCACTCGCATCGGTGAAATATTCACCTTCACACCGGAATAGCTGCCGCTACAGTACTCGCGAATCCACCGCGGTACACAGAAATGCGGTCGGGGTGGACCCGATACGCGTGAGCACCAGAGTGAACGGCTGGGAACCAACCGGTTTCACGCTACGGCGTAGCCGGTCGGGATCCACATCGACGCCACGGACGAGAATCTCCAGCGGCCCGCAATCGCGGCGACGCAACTCGGCGCGCACGCTCTTTTCCCGATAGTCGAACCGCTCCACGATGCGGAAACCACGCGTCCCAGCGGGGAGTTCGTCTCCGGTCAGATAGGCGATGCGTGGGTCGAGTTGCCACAGGCCGTGTCGCGCAGCGTAGTGACGAACGAGTCCGGCACGCACGACCGCACCATCGGGGTCGAGGATCCACGCGCCCGGGGCACGCCGCGGAATGTCCTGTGGATCGGCATCGGTGAGGGTGACCGGCCTGCGGGTCGAAGACAGAATGGTCGCGCGTCGGGTGACGCCGTGCTCGGCCAGCCCGCAGGTCCACAGACACGCTTCGCGCACCACTCCATCGAGTGAGACGACCTCGATCTCACCGGACCAGCCGAGCCGATCGAAGTCCAGTCCAGGAGCACACTTCACGGCCAGATCGCGACCCGGGTACGCGGCGAGCAGATCCGGCAATGGCGGTCGCAGTTTCGCCGGATCCCGGGTGCGGCGGCCATCTGCGCGACGGGCGGGATCGGCGATCACGACGGTGCCCGCGCTGACCGGCACCAACGCATCCGCCTCGATCGGTAGGACATTCGCGTGCTCGGCAAGGTTGTGCGCGGCCATCGCCAACCGGACGTCGTCGACGTCACTGCCGAGCACGGCAGGGCACACCGGCGCCAATGCCGCCAACTCCGCCCCGACCGAGCAGGTCACATCGTGTACCGCTCGCCCGGCCAGTCGGGCGGCTCGGTGCCGCGCAACCAGCGACGGCGTTGCCTGCTGCAGGGCATCGTCGGTGAGCAGCCAGTGCCGCGCCTCGCTCAGTTTGGTGACGGCTCGACGCCGCAGTTGCACGGTTTCCACCAGGGCTGCCGGATGCGCGTGGTCGCGTCGCACTCGCTCCAGGTCGCGTACATAGGTCTGCGGGGTCAGTGCCAACCGGTCGACCTCGGCCAGCGCGCCGCGGCCCGCGGCGCTACCGAGATACGCGACGTCTCGACGACTGAAGCCGTAGCCCACTACCTGGCGGACGACCCGGGCTTCACCCCGGTGATCAGGGCATTGTAGAAGAACCGACGCGGCACCACGCGGCGCAGGACGTTTTCGTCCACCCAGCTCAACCCCAACCAGGCGCGATACATAGCCATCCGATAGCCGATGGTGAGCTTCTCGGCCGGTACGGCCGCCTCGAAGGTGCGCACCGGCCAGCCCCACAACGCTGCGGCGAGTTCCTCGGTGGTGGCAACCACGTCGGCGGCGCCCGCGGACCGAGCCATCGCCTCCAGGCCACGTGGGTCGAAGGTGTGCAGGTCGACCACCGCCTCCAGTGCGGCGGCGCGCGAGGACTCGTCCAATTCCTCTTGTGGGCGCCGCCAGCTGCTCAGCATCGGCAGTTTGGTGATGGTGGTGGTGGCCTTCCAGGTGAACCGGCCCAGCCACCGCGCATAGAAGTTGCCGGCGGTGGTCGGCTCGCCGGCGAACACGAAACGTCCACCGGGCTTGAGCACGCGCAGACACTCTTTCAGAGCCAGTTCGACATCGGGGATGTGGTGCAACACCGCGTGGCCGACCACCAGGTCGAAGGTGTCGTCCTCGTACGGTATGGTCTCCGCGTCCGCCACCCGGCCGTCCACATCGAGCCCGAGATTGTGCGCGTTGCGCAACGCCACCTGCACCATGCCCGGTGACAGGTCGGTGACCGAACCCGACGTGGCGATGCCCGCCTGCATCAGATTCAGCAGGAAGAAGCCGGTACCACAACCCAGTTCCAGGGCCCGACCATACGGCAGCGGGGCAGAACCGACGGCGACGTCGAAACGCCCGCGAGCATATTCGATACAGCGTTCGTCAAACGAAATCGACCATTTGTCGTCGTAGGTCTCGGCTTCCCAATCGTGATAGAGCACTTGGGCCAGCTTCGTGTCGTTGAGCGCTGCTTCGACCTCTGCCGCGGTGGCGTGCGGGTTCGGCGCGGGGTCGTCGGGGCATACCGTCATGGTCGGCAGCCTACCCAAATCCCCAGCTGACGCGCGCTATCGCCCCAGGAATTCCGCCGACCCCGGTCCATCGGCGAGATAGGAACCCGTTCCGATCAGGCGATCCTCGGTCAGAAACAGCGCCGCCCACTCGGTCCGTGCGCGATCGAGACCGTGCGGACCTGCTTCGAAGACGGCCTTCGCCGCCGACAGTGCCCGCGCCGGTCCGTCCACGAACTGGTGTGCCCAGCGCATGGCGGCTGCGTACACATCGTCCGGCGCAACGACCTCGTCGACCAAGCCCAGCGCGCGGGCCTCGTCCGGTTCGACGAAGCGGCCGGTGTAGACGAGATCCTTGGCTGGCCCGGCACCGATCAGCAATGACAGCCGTCGGATGCCCGCCAGCGGAATCAAACCTGCCTTGATCTGCGGCAACCCGAGCTTGACATTGTCGCCGACGATCCGCCGATCGGCGCCCAGGGCCAATTCGAGCCCGCCGCCGAGGCAGTAGCCGCTGATCGCAGCGACGGTGGGTTGCGGGGTGCGTGCCAGGCATCCGAGGGCGCGCTGCAGATCGGCGGCCACTGCACCGGCGTGATCGGCACCGAATCGGGACAGCTCGGTCAGGTCGTCGCCTGCCGAAAACACCCGCTCGTCGCCGTACACGACCAGCGCGGCGACGCCCGGATCTCCCGCGACCGCCTCCGCCGCCTCGGCCAGTTCACGCGCCAGCTGCACGTTCAGCAAGTTCATCGGCGGGCGGGCGATCCGAAGGACTGCCACGCGCCGCGCGGCCTGACCCTCGGGCAACTCCAAGGTCACGAATTCAGCCATGGAAGGCCACGCTACCGCGCTGCCTCGCAACCGTTCAGGTGCCCACAGAACCCTGGAGCCGGCCGATATCCGGAAGATCGGCGAAGTACCGCTCGTTGTCCGGGAAGGACAGCAGCTGCTTGCCATCGGCCTCGGCCAATACCGGCAGAATCGGGTCGATCACCCGCTGCGCGGCCAGAATATCGGCCGTGGAGCCGAACTCGCCGAGCGCGACCAATTGAGCCCAGGTCGGTGGCAGCAGGACGTCCGTACCGGAACGCCAGCGCGCCAGCGCCTCGGCGGGAGTACGCCAGCGCACCTCCACCGCCTCCGACGTGGCGCCATCCGCACGTTGTCCCTCCGGGACCACGGCGACGAAGAACCGTGTGTCGTAGCGGCGCGACTCGATCACCGGGGTGATCCAATTCGCCCACGGCCGCAACAGGTCGGCGCGCAACACCAACTGCTGCTCGGCGAGGAACGCCGCCAAGGACAGTTCCCTGCGTTCCAGACGGTCGCGAACAGCTCGATGACCGACGCTGTCGGAGACCACGCCCTCAGCGGTGGGGCCGGCCAAGAGCACGCCACATTCCTCGAATGTCTCGCGTACCGCGGCACACACCAGTGCCTTGGCCCTGGGCTCGGTGGTCGCGAATCGTTGGGCCCACCACGCGGGCTCGGGACCGGCCCACGCGATCTCGGCGGTGCCATCGGACGGGTCGACGCCACCGCCGGGAAACACGGTCATTCCCGCCGCGAAGGCCATCGCACCCGACCGCCGCTGCAAGAAGATCTCCGGGCCGTTCGCGCCGTCGCGCACGAGCATCACCGTCGACGCGTCCTTGGGGGCCGGCGGGTGCGGCGCAGCCGCATGCTGTGCTTCTGTGTCACTCACCCTTGCACCCTAACGCGTGCTTGGTAGGCGCCGGAACGTCCGACGGCTCAGCGGGTGCGATGCCGGCCGCGCGGCGGGCTCAGCGGGTGCCATGCCGGCCCGCGCGGCGGGCTCAGCGGGTGCGATGCCGGCCCGCGCGGCGGGCTCGGCGGGCGAAGTACCGGCCGTCCACCCGTTGGAGCGCGATGGACTGTCGAAAGGCATCGCTGAGGTTGTCCGCAGTGAGCACATCCGACAGCAGTCCGCCAGCGACCACCTCGCCTTCGTCCAGCAGCAGCCCGTGGGTGAATCCGGGTGGAATCTCCTCGACATGGTGCGTGACGAGGACGATCGCGGGCGCATTGGGGTCGGCGGCGAGATCGCCGAGCCGCTCCACCAGTTCCTCCCGACCGCCCAGATCCAAACCCGCTGCGGGCTCGTCGAGCAGCAACAGCTCCGGATCGGTCATCAGCGCGCGCGCGATGAGCACCCGCTTGCGCTCGCCCTCCGACAACGTCCCATACGTGCGCTCGGACAGATGCTCGGCGCCAAGGCTTTCCAGCATGTCGATCGCGCGATCGGTATCCACATCGTCATAGCGCTCCCGCCAGCGACCCAGCACCGCGTATCCCGCGGAGACCACCAGGTCGGCGACTTTCTCGTCGAGCGGAACCCGGCTGGCCACCGCGGCCGAGGACAAGCCGATGCGCGGACGCAGCTCGCTGACATCCACTTTGCCGACCCGCTCCCCGAGTAGGTGGGCGATGCCAGCGGTGGGATGCATCTCGGCGGCAGCCATCCGCAGTAGCGAAGTCTTGCCCGCACCGTTGGGTCCGAGCACGACCCAACGTTCGTCGAGCTCGACCTGCCAGGTGACTGGGCCGACCAGCGTGTGGCCCGAGCGTCGAACGGTCACGTCGGTGAAATCGATGAGCAAATCGGGATCCGGTTGCGGCACGCGCTCCATCTTGGCTCACCCGTAGGGGCACACGTCAACACAGGAGGCATCCCGAGTTCGGGCGCTCGA
This sequence comes from Nocardia sp. CNY236, assembly GCF_000482385.1. Taxonomy (GTDB): domain Bacteria; phylum Actinomycetota; class Actinomycetes; order Mycobacteriales; family Mycobacteriaceae; genus Nocardia. The sequence continues at coordinate 29,979 of NZ_AXVD01000003.1, read as the reverse complement.
CCCGCTCCCGAAGCCGCCGCGCCTCCGAAGTCGACGCGACCGTGGACGTGCGGTACGCCTGGTCACCACGCTTGGGCAGGCACCGCGATCACGGTCAGCGAATCCGGAGCCACCTCGGTGAATCCGGCATCTCGAACGGCAACCGCGGCACCGTCGGCGACCTGTCCGACCAAAACCGACCACTGCCTGAAGTCGGCTTCGCGGACCGCGCAGCGGAATCCGATTCCCGCCCACCTGCGTGCCCGCTCGACCGATAGTGCACCAGCCAGCAACATGCTCGCGTGGCCCACCTGCGCGGCCGACTTCCCCAGCGTCATCCCCAGGGTGCTGTTCACCCACAGCACCGGTACCCCCGGGTCCGCAGGACCGGGATCGTCGTGCTCGAGATCGGTGCCGCCGATCTGCAGCCGCTTGATCAGCGGATCCACCTGGCCCACCGGCCCTGGAACCAATGCTCGGGCCTGGGCATTGCCGACCTCCATGGTGACGCCATCCACCGCGTGGCTCGCCTGCCACTTCACGCCCCGAGCTCGTCGCGCGACCTTACGAATGCGCGAACGCCGCCACGCGAGATAGCGCTCGCGCCAGACCCCGCCTGCCCCTACCCGCTCGTCCAAGCACAGCGCTACGACAGCCGACGCCGCGGCCGCGAGTAGTGCGCTGCGCGGTGGTGGATCGTCCTTGGGCAGATGGAGCACCATCTGCATCGCCTGCACCAAGTCCGGGTCGTCGGGATCGCGGGCGCCACCGTAGCCTCGAGACAACTCCGCATGCCGGGCGTCGAACCCGGCCAGGGTCGATGCCGCAACGGCTGGATGTGCCGCAGCGTGGTCGTCGACTCCATCGCCGTCGCGGTCTCCGCCAGTGCTCGACAGTCCGTTGCGCCCCACAGAGCTGGTCATCACACCACTCAGCCCAGTGGGACGCGCCGCCCCACGCCGTCTTTGGCGTCGGCGGCTTCCACTTCACGCCGGGTCACCCCGAGAATGAACAGCACTGCATCCAGATAGGGATGCGACAGCGCGGCGTCGGCGACCTCTCGCAGTGCCGGCTTGGCATTGAAGGCGATGCCCAAGCCAGCGGCACTGAGCATGTCGATATCGTTTGCGCCGTCGCCGACTGCGACGGTCTGTCCCATCGATACCCCGGCTTCGACCGCGAACTGGCGCAGCGCGGTGGCCTTCGCCGCCCGATCGACGATCTCGCCCACGACACGACCGGTCAGCTTCCCGTCGACGATCTCCAGCGTGTTCGCATGCACGAAATCCAATCCCAGATCGTCGGCCAGCGGTTCGATCACCTGATGGAACCCGCCCGACACCACGCCGCAGCGGAAACCGAGCCTGTGCAGGGTCCGCACAGTGGTACGGGCGCCGGGGGTCAGCTCGATCCGCTGAGCCACTGCCGCGATCACCGACTCGTCGAGGCCGGCCAGGGTCGCCACCCGCTGTCGTAAGGATTCCGCGAAATCGATCTCCCCACGCATGGCGGCCTCGGTCACCCCGCGAACCTCGTCCTCGACGCCGGCGTATGCGGCGAGCATCTCGATCACCTCCCCCTGGATCAAGGTCGAATCGACATCGAACACGATCAGGCGCTTGGCCCGTCTGGACAGTCCAGCGCGTTCCACCGCGATATCCACCTGCTCGCTCACCGCGACGTCGGCCAACGCCGAATGCAGCCGCGAATCCATGTCCCCCGAGGGCTCGGCGGCGGTGACCATCAGTTCCATGCCGGTCACCGGGTAGTCGGCGATACCACGAATAGCGTCGATATTGACCCCGAGAGCAGCCAGCTGCCGCGACACCACGCTGAATGCGTGCGCGGTGACCGGGGCGCCCAGGATCACCACCGCGTGCGTGGAGATCGGCGGCTTGCCGATCGCCGCGTCGACCTCGACGTCGACGTGCATGCCGACGGTATTCATCGCCTCTTCCAGTTCGTCCTGCAACTCCTCCGGATCGTTCGGGCAGGTGACCAGGACACCGAGGGTCAATCTGCCGCGGATCACGACCTGTTCGACATCCAAGAGGGACACCTTGTGCCGCGACAGCGCTGCGAGCAGCACGGAGGTCACGCCGGGACGATCGGGCCCGGTGACGGTGACGAGAACGGTGGTGTCGGCCAACTGTTGCGCTCCAAGTTCGGTGTTCGCCCCCGCTGAGTGATACCTCCTCGGCACCCCTGCGGGACGTACTGTCTTCACAGACGAGTGTGCACCCGCTGGTGACCAACGGGTGCACAACTCGTGTCGCGAATCCTACGGCGCGGCGGAAACCGGTCCGGTCACCACCCCGCGGCGAGGACCACGCTTACTTCTTGGGTCCGGCCTACTTCTTGGATCCGGCTGCCTCATGGACCTCGGCCACATGCCGGCTGGAGCCCCAACCCACATGCGCCTCGGCCCGCATCCGCTCAACCATGTGCGGGTAGTGCAACTCGAAGGCGGGCCGCTCGGAACGAATGCGTGGCAGCTCATAGAAATTGTGCCGCGGTGGCGGGCAGCTGGTGGCCCACTCCAGCGAGTTGCCGTAACCCCACGGGTCGTCGACGGTCACGACTTCGCCGTAGCGGTAGCTCTTGAACACATTCCACAGGAACGGCAGCATCGACGCGCCGAGCACGAAGGAACCGATCGTCGAGATCGTGTTCAGCGTGGTGAAGCCGTCGCTCGGCAGGTAGTCGGCGTAGCGACGCGGCATGCCCTCGTTACCCAGCCAGTGCTGCACCAGGAACGTGCTGTGGAAGCCGATCAGCGTGGTCCAGAAGTGCCACTTGGCCAAGCGCTCGTCCATCATCCGCCCGGTCATCTTCGGGAACCAGAAGTAGATACCGGCGAAGGTCGCGAACACGATGGTGCCGAACAGCACGTAGTGGAAGTGGGCGACCACGAAGTACGACTCGGTGACGTGGAAGTCCAGCGGGGGGCTGGCGAGAATGACGCCGGACAAACCACCGAACAGGAAGGTGACGATGAACCCGACCGAGAACAGCATCGGTGACTCGAACGTCAGCTGACCGCGCCACATCGTGCCGATCCAGTTGAAGAATTTCACACCGGTGGGAACCGCGATGAGGAAGGTCATCAGCGAGAAGAACGGCAACAGCACCGCACCGGTGGCGTACATGTGGTGTGCCCACACCGCGACCGACAACGCTGCGATACCGAGAGTCGCGTAGACCAGCGTGGTGTAGCCGAAGATCGGCTTACGGGAGAAGACCGGGAAGATCTCCGACACGATGCCGAAGAACGGCAGCGCGATGATGTACACCTCGGGATGACCGAAGAACCAGAACAGGTGCTGGAACAGCAAGATGCCGCCGGTCGCCGGGTCGAAGATGTGGCCGCCGAGGTGGCGGTCGAAGGCCAGGCCGAACGCAGCGGCCGTCAGGATCGGGAAGACCATCACCACCAGCACGCTGGTAACGGTGATATTCCAGGTGAAGATCGGCATCCGGAACATCGTCATGCCGGGCGCACGCAGGCAGACCACGGTGGTCAGCATGTTCACGCCGCCGAGGATGGTGCCAAGACCCGACACGCCGAGACCCAGGATCCACAGGTCGGTACCGACACCGGGAGAGTGCACGATGTCGGTCAGCGGCACGTAGGCGGTCCAGCCGAAGTCGGCGGCGCCGCCCGGAGTGACGAAACCCGCGGTCGCCATGGTGGCGCCGAACGCATAGAGCCAGTAGCTCAACGAGTTCAAGCGTGGGAACGCCACATCGGGAGCGCCGATCTGCAGCGGGAGGATGAGGTTGGCGAAACCGAACACCACTGCGGTCGCATAGAACAGCAGCATGATCGTGCCGTGCATGGTGAACAGCTGGTTGAACTGCTCGTTCGACAGGAACTGCAGACCGGGCCGCGCCAGTTCGCCGCGCATCAGCAGAGCCATCAAGCCACCGATGAGGAAGAAGCTCATCGACGTTGTCAGGTACATGACCCCCAAGACCTTGGGGTCGGTGGTGGTCACCATCTTGTAGATGAATGAGCCCTTCGGCCCGGTCCGAGCCGGATATGGCCGAGTCGCTTCCAATTGAGGGACTGGCTGGGGCTCTACAGCAGTCACTGATCCTCCTAAAGGTGCCTTAGGTCGCTCCGCAGGCTCCGCTGATCGCATCCATGCCCACACTGGGAACAGACGACAGTTCGCTGCGCTCTTCGAATCGTAGACCGTGCCGTCACAGCGGGCCGAAGGGGTCCTACTCTCTGTCGTATTTCCGTGGTTTCCCCCGCATCCGGCCACCGACCGGCACGCCGCATGCCGCGACCGGGACTCCGGTGCCGATCTGCCCCACCGTTGCCGGACGGCGTGGCGCCCCCGACACGGACCGGGCCGTCGAGTCGCCCACCTGTACCCTCACTCGCATGCCGGTGAGCGACGCGATGCAGCAGCGCACTCGAATTCGCCCGATCCGTCGCCGGCTGCGGGCGCTGGCGCTCGGGTGTGCCGTGCTGATCGCCGCCGGGTGCGCGACAACCGAGGACGACTCCGCTTCGATCGTGCGAACCACGACGAACATCGCGGGTGCGGGCGTCGTCGGTCTGCAGCGCGACACGACTCGGGCATGCCCGCTGCCGAGCGCACCCGACGCGGCCGACGTCGCCACCCACAGCGTCACCCACGACGCGGGTGTCACTCAGGTGCCGGCCGACCCGCAACGCATCGTCGCATTGACCACCTCCGCACTGGACGCCGCGTGCGCCCTCGGCCTGTGGGAGCGGGTGGTCGGCGCGGCGACCGTCGACGGGCCGAGCCCGTACCCGGCCTACCTCGGAAACGGCGTGCTGCGCATTCCGGGCATCGGGCCGACGACACAGCCCGATCCGGCCCGCATCGCCGAACTGCGGCCGGATCTCATTCTGGGCGAAAACTCTACCGGCGCAGCGAACTTCACCGACCTGGCAGCCATCGCGCCCACTGTCCTGGTCGGCGCACCCGACTGGCAGTCGAAATTCACCACGTACGCAGCCGGGATGGGGCGCTCCCGCGCTGCGGAAGAAGCACTGCGAAACTATCGCTCCGAGGCCGACGAGACCGGCATCACGCTCGCGGCCGAGCAAACTCAGGCCTCGGTCATCCGATTCACCGCTGAGGACAATCGGGTGCAGGGCAGCGACAGTTTCTCCGGCCACGTGCTCGGTGACGTCGGCGTGCAGCGGCCGACTGCGCAGCGAGGCACGTCGTTCGACGTACCGGTGCACGAGTTCGCCACGAAAGCCGAAGGCGATGTGATCTATGTGGTTCTCGCCGGCCCCGATGGGAGTCTGCGCGGCGAGGCCGTGATGCGCACCGACGAATGGCAGGAACTCGGCGCTGCCGCCGATCACCGAGTATTCGTCGTCGACGACACCGTCTGGCACGGCGACGGCCTCACTGCCGCGCGAGCACTGCTCACCGATTTGCGCACAACGCTCAATGGATATGTGACCGACTGAGCGAAATACGTCAACGACTGAGCGGGATATGTGACCGACTGAGCGCACGACACCTGGGTGCGGATTCCCGCACCCAGGGAGGGCGCCGACCAACGCTGGGGGTGCTGTCGCGGACCCAGGTCACGGGGAAGAGTCCATGAGATCGGCGCGGCCACCGTACCGATCACCGAGGTCTTCTGCGCGATACCTCCACAACGCAGCAGTTTCGGTCCAGAATTGACATATAGCGTGTTGTGCGGCGGCAGGTAGGTCAGTACTACCGCGATAGCTGTGGACAGTCGGTTTGCGACGACATCCCCGACGCAGTCGCAATGTAGGACACCTCATGCAACAGCCTTCTGGTACGGCCACCGATACCGGTACCGTCCTCCCCGACGGGGCTTTCTCCCTGTCGGCAGCTCAACGCGGAATGTGGTTCGCCCAGCAGGTCGCCGGCGCCACCCCCCTGTCCATCGCCCAGTACATCGAACTGAACGGGCCGATCGACCCCACGGTGCTGGCTCGGGCAGCACGGCAAGCCGGGCGCGAGTTCGGTACCGGCTATCTGCGGTTGATCGAGGTGGACGGCCATCCGTTCCAACTCGTCGACACCACACTCGACGACGACCTGCACATCGTCGACCTGCGGACCGAACCCGATCCAGAAGCGGCCGCGCACGCCTGGATGCGCGCGGAGTACGAGGCGCCGATGGACCTGACCCGCGACCGGCTGGTGTGTAGCGCCGTGCTGCGTCTCGACACGAACCGCTGGTTCTGGTATTCGCGAATCCACCACATCGTGCTCGACGGTATGGGCGCGCTGACCATGGTGCAACGCACCTGCGAGATCTACAGCGCCCTCATCGAAGACCGCGCTCCAGCGCCGGCAACCGCAGAGGACCTGCGCGCGATCGTCGAGGCGGATCTGGCCTACCGCAGTTCGAAACGGTTCGACAGCGACCGCGCATACTGGCTTGCGCATCTGGACGGTATGGCCGACCCGGTGAGCTTGGCAGGACGAGTCGCGAGCATGAGCGGACATCCGACCCGAGCAGCAGGTGTGTTGTCCGAAGACACCGGTCGGCTGCTGCAGCATGTTGCCGAGCAGGTGGTCTCCGGGGTCGCGGCGACCATGGTCGCCGCCTTCGGCGCCTACCTCGGCGCGATGACCGCAGCGCCGGAAGTCGTGCTGAGCCTTCCGGTGTCGGCACGCACCACGGCCACATTGCGGCGCTCGGGCGGCATGATCGCCAACTTGGTGCCACTGCGCCTCCGCCTGACGCCGAGCACGACGGTCGGCGACCTGATTCGCATCGCTCGAGGCGAGCTGACCGGGGCCCTGCGACGACAGCGCTACCGTCAAGAAGACATCCTGCGCGACCTCGGCCGACCGATGGACGAAGAAGGATCGTTCGGGCCGGTGGTGAACCTCATGATGGTCGATACCCGGATCCAGATCGGTCCGGTCACCGGTCGGTTGCACGTACTGACCAGCGGGTTGATCACCGACCTGTCGGTCAACCTGTATCCGGGCGTCGGTGGGGAGAGCACGCACATCGACTTCCAAGCCAACGACGATCTCTACAGCGACGCCGACCTGGCCATCCACCGCCAACGGTTCCTGGCGTTCGTCCATCGCTTCCTCATCGCGGGACCGGACGCGCCTTTGGCCACGATCTCGGTGCTCGCAAACACCGAACGCGCCACATACGCTCCCGCGTACGGACCCCGCGGTGTCATGCCGCAGACGTTGCCCGCTCTCCTCGCCGAAGGCGCGGCCCGCGATCCGCGCAACACCGCCCTGGTCGACGGAGCGACCACACTGACCTACCACCAGATGGACGCGTTCACCAACCGTCTGGCCCGAGTGCTGATCGCCGCCGGCGCTGGACCCGAACGCACGGTGGCGATCGCGATTCCTCGCTCGATCCAGTCGGTCCTGGCGACGGTCGCAGTGGCCAAGACCGGCGCAGCCTTCGTACCGGTCGATCCGAGCTATCCGCCGGACCGGATCGAGCACATGGTCGCCGACAGCGGCGTGGTCCTCGGTGTCACGGTCGCCGCGGCCCGAAAATCGTTGCCCGACGTCGTGACCTGGCGGATTCTCGACGACGACGCCACCGAACGCGCCGTGGCCGCGGCGGAAGCCAGCGCGCTGCGTGAGCGCGAGCGCACAGCTACACCACACCCCGATCAAGCCGCATATATCATCTACACCTCCGGTTCCACCGGACTACCCAAGGGAGTGCTCGTCACCCACCGCGGACTGGCGAACCTGGTCGCGAGTTCCGGCGCCGAATTCGGCGTGGACGCGCGGTCGGTCGTGGCCCATACGGTGTCGCCCAGCTTCGACATCTCCATCGAGGAAATTCTGGTAGCGCTCGCCCTGGGTGCACGTCTGGTCGTGGTGCCCCCCTCCGCGTATGCAGGCGAGGACCTGGCGCGGGTGCTGCGCACCCATCGCGTGACCCACCTCGATGTCACCCCGGCGATCGCGGGCACGCTCGATCCAGCGACGCTGCCCGAACTGCGCACCGTGATCGTCGGTGGCGACGCTTGCCCGCCCGAGCTGGTCTCGACCTGGTCCGGACGCACTCTGTTGAACGGCTACGGACCCACCGAAACCACGGTCACCGTCACGCTGAGCGCCCCGCTGGCGCCAACCGATCGAGTCACCATCGGCAGCCCCACCCGTGGGGTGTCGGCCATGGTCCTCGACCCGTGGCTACGACCGCTGCCAGCTGGCTGTAGCGGCGAGCTGTATCTCGCGGGCCCCGGCGTGGCGCGAGGCTACCACCAGCGCAGCGGACTCACCGCCGACCGATTCGTCGCCGACCCCTCCGTGGCGGGCCGTCGCATGTACCGCACCGGCGACCTGGCGCGCTGGGTGCACCGCGACGGCCGGATCGAACTGGAGTACCAGGGCCGCAACGACTTCCAGGTGAAGCTGCGCGGGCTACGTATCGAACTCGGCGAGATCGATGCCGCCCTGCAGCGGCATCCCGACGTCGCCTTCGCGCTCACTGTCGGCGTCGACACCGGGTCGGGAGCCACAGCGTTGGTGTCGTACGTCCTTCCCAAACCACCAGCGCGCCCGCATCCCGAGGCGCTGCGCGCCGCTGCCGGCGAATCGCTTCCGCCCTACATGGTCCCCGCAGTGGTGATGGTGTTGGACAACCTTCCATTGACGCCACTGGGCAAGGTCGACCGCAAGGCGCTGCCACGGCCGCAGTTCGGCGCACGAGCCACAGCGCACAGACCACCCGCCACGACGCGGGAAAAGACGCTCGCCGCGCTGTTCGCCCAGGTGCTGGGTCTGGACTCGGTCGGCGTCGACGACAGTTTCTTCGCGCTCGGCGGCGACAGCATCGTGTCGATCCAGCTGGTGTCCCGCGCGAAGGCCGCGGGCCTCGTGTTCGGCACGCGAGACGTCTTCGAACGCAAAACCGTCGCCGCGCTCGCGGCGATCGCCGCCGACATACCGACCGAGCAAGTGCGCGAACTTCCCGGCGGCGGGGTCGGTGAGGTGGCGCTCACGCCGATCGTGCACGCAATGGTGCAGCAGGGCGACACCTGGCGGCGGTTCGCTCAGGCTGTGCTGATCGACCTGCCCATGGGAGTCGGGCGCGCCCAGCTGGTCGGCGCGTTGCAAACGCTGCTCGACACCCACGACCTGCTGCGTTCGACACTGCGTCGCAGTGCCGGCGGGTGGAGTTGGGTGGTCGCCGAACCCGGTTCGACAGCCGCGCAGGACAGACTGGATGTCCTCGCTGCCGAAACGGATCTGGAACAGTGCTGTGAACGCGCATTGCAGCGCGCCGCCGACCGTCTGGACCCGAATTCCGGCGCGGTCGTGCGTTTCGTATGGATCGAACGCGTGGACGCTGCACCGCTGCTGTGGCTGGTGGTGCACCATCTCGCCACCGATGGCGTGTCCTGGCGGACCCTGCTGGCCGATCTGGCCACCGCTGCGGCGGGCGGCGTTCCCGCGCCGGTCGGAACCTCGTTTCGGCGGTGGGCGCACGCGCTACCCGAGCACGCGGCCACTCGATCCGGGGAATTACCGCTGTGGCAACGCATTCTCGCCACATCCGATCCCGTACTCGGTTCGGCGCCGATGGACCCGGCCGTCGACCTGGTTTCCACCATGGCGCACCTGGCCACGGTGATTCCACCATCGATCGCACATTCGGTGCTGTCCACCGCACCCGACCGCTTCCACTGCGGCGCCGACGAGGTGCTGCTCGCCGGGCTCGCGCTCGCGGTCGCCCGCTGGCGGGGCCGAACGTCCGCGTTGTTCAGCGTGGAAGGCCACGGCCGCTCGGACGCTGTGCTTCCCGGCGCGGACCTCGCACGCACAGTGGGCTGGTTCACCAGTGTCTATCCGGTCGCGATCGATCTGAGCGATATCGATGTGCCGGACGCCTTCGCCGGAGGGCCGGCGGCCGGCGCGGCGATCAAAGTCGCCAAGGAACAGATCCGGGCATTGCCGGACAAGGGCATCGGCTTCGGCATGCTGCGCTACCAGACCGAGGATTGCGCGGCGACGCTCGCCCAGGCACCCGCCCCGCAGATCAGCTTCAACTATCTCGGCCGCACGACCACCGGCGCGGCACAGCCGTGGCTGCCGCGCCGATTCGCCGTGACCCACGACGAGCACGCGCCACTGGCGGCAACCGTGGATATCAACGCTATCCACACCAGTGCCGGCTTGGAGGTGACGTGGGCCTACGCCTCTCGCCTGCTCACCGAGGCCGACATCGGCGACCTCGCGGCGCTGTGGGCGAGCGCGCTGAGCTCCCTGGCCGCGCACGCCGAGTCCGCGAACGCCGGCGGCCATACACCCTCGGATTTCGATCTGGTCCCTGTCACCCAGGAACGCATCGACTCCTGGGAGCGGACCTACCCGAACCTCACCGAGGTGTGGCCGCTGTCGCCACTGCAAAACGGGCTGCTGTTCCACGCGGTGTACGACTGCGACACCGCCGACGGATACACGGTGCAAACGCTGCTCACCTTGGCGGGAACCGTCGACCCTGCCCGCCTGCGCCGTGCCGTGCAAGCACTCGTGGCGCGGCACGACAACGTGCGCGTCGCCTTCGTCGAAACCGAAGACGGGCCGCGCCAACTCGTCGTGGCCGATGCCGATGTCGAGTGGCACGAAGCCGACCTGACCGATATCGACACCGACGACAAGCGCGCCGGTGAGATCGACCGCCTGATCGCCCTGGACGCACGCACTCGATTCGATCTCACCCGTCCCCCGCTCCTGCGGTGCACCCTCGTCCGAACCAGTTACGACACCTATCGTTTCCTGCTGACCAACCACCATGTGGTGCTGGACGGCTGGTCGACGCCGTTACTGGTTCGCGAGCTGCTCACCCTCTACGTGACCGACGGTGACCCCTCGGTACTGCCACCGGCGCATTCCTACCGCGAGTTCCTTGCCTGGCTACACGACAAAGACGACACCGAATCCCTGGCCATGTGGACTGCGTCGTTGGCCGGAGTCGACTCACCCACCCGCATGGCGCCCACGCTCGCCGGAGTCTCCCCCACCGACGCCGCCACGGTCTCCACCGACCTGTCCCACACCACCGTAGCCCAGCTGGAGCAGGCCGGTCGCGACTCGAATGCCACAGTGAACACCTTGGTGCAGGCGGCGTGGGCGCTGCTGCTGGGCATACTCACCGGCCGTACCGACGTGGTCTTCGGCGCAACCGTTTCCGGAAGACCACCGGAACTCGCCGGGGTGGAGGACATGGTCGGGCTGTTCATCAACACCCTGCCGGTTCGGGTGCGGCTCGACCCGGCCGAGACGGTGGCCGATCTGCTCTCGCGCCTGCAGGACGAGCAGACACGGCTGATGGATCATCAGCATGTCGGCCTGGCCGCCATTCATCAGGCGGTCGGTCTGCCCGAATTGTTCGACACGCTCACGGTGTTCGAGTCCTATCCGGTCGACCGCGAGACATTGTCACGGTCACCCGATATCGCGGGGATGCGGGTACTCGACGTAACCGGAACCGATGCAACTCCGTACCCGTTCAACGTGATGGTGATCCCCGTACACGACCCCGACGGTCGAGACGTGCTGCGAATCACGCTGAAATACCTCGCCGACCTCCTTGCGGCTCCGGCCGCGCAATCCATGCTGGATCGCTTCGTCCGGCTGCTCACTCGGCTCGCCCATAGTCCGCGCCTACAGGTAGGCCGCCTTCACCATTGCGCCGAAGCCGAACGCGCCGCATTGCTTCCGGTGCGAGGTCCGCGATCGGTACCGTCGGCGACGCTCGCCGACCTGCTCACCGCGGCGGCCCGGATCGACCGGGACGCGATCGCGGTCACCGCCGGGGAACTCACCATGTCCTATGGCGACCTCGACGCGTGGTCCAACCGCTTCGCCCGGGTGCTTCTGCGCCGGGGCGTCGGACCCGAGGTGTTCGTCGTACTCGCACTCCCCCGATCGCTGGAATCGGTGGTCGCGGTGTGGGCACTGGCCAAGACCGGCGCGGCGTTCGTTCCCATGGACCCGAACCACCCGGTCGACCGCATCGAACACATGCTCGCCGACTCCGAGGCGCCGATCGGGGTCACCGTCACCGCCATCGGCGAAACCTTGCCCGGCACGATCGATTGGCTGTTGCTCGACGATCTGAACACCATTCGCCGGGTGATGACGGTCTCGGACGCCCCGATCACCGACGACGAGCGCGGCGGACCCATCGACGTCGACCAGACGGCCTACCTGATCTACACCTCCGGTTCGACCGGCAAGCCGAAAGCCGTACTGCTCAGCCACCGCGGCATCGCGAATCTCGTCTACGCACAGCAACAGACGCTCGGCTCGGACCGAACCACCTGTGCCCTACAAGTGGCCTCGCCCAGCTTCGACGCCTCGGTGTTCGAACTGCTACTCGCTCATGGCACTGGCGGCAGACTGGTGGTGTCGCCGCCGGACGTCTACGGTGGCGCAGAACTCGAACGCCTGCTGCGCAGCCAGCGTGTCACCCATGCGGTGATCACGCCGTCGGCATTGGCCACCATGGAACCCGCCGGGCTGGAGCATCTGCGAGTACTCGCGGTCGCCGGCGAGGCCGCGTCGCCGGAGTCGATCCAGCGATGGGCGCCGGGCCGCCGCATGGTGAATCTGTACGGCCCCACCGAGTTCAGCATCTGGGCAACCGGCCCCAGTGAACTCGTCGCCGGCGCGCCGATCACGATCGGTGGACCGATCCGAGGCGCGGCCGCCACGGTGTTGGACACCTGGATGCGCGCAGTGCCGGTCGGTGTGCCCGGCGAGTTGTATCTGTCCGGTCCTGCACTGGCGCGCGGCTACTTCAACCGCTTCGAGCTGACCGCGAGCCGATTCGTGGCCAACCCCTTCGGCGCCCCGGGCGAACGGATGTACCGCACCGGAGACGTAGTGCGCTGGGTGCACGGACCCGGCGATGGCTACGAACTGGAATATTTGGGCCGCAGCGACTTCCAGGTCAAGATCCGCGGCCTGCGTATCGAACTCGCCGAGATCGACGCAGTGCTCACCGGCGACGACGCGGTCGACTACGCGGTGACCATCGGCCGCACGGGACCCACCGGGACGACCGTGCTGGTGTCGTATGTGCTGCCCATGGACGCAGCGACACTGCAGGTCGACCGGTTACGGGCACGCGTGGCCGCCGAACTGCCCGGATACATGGTACCCGACCATCTGGTGGTACTGGAGGAGATTCCGCTCACCCCGGTCGGCAAACTCGACCGGGCGGCCCTTCCAATGCCCGAATTCACCGACACGCGCCGCCGCTACCTCGCACCACGCACGCCGACGGAAGCGGCGGTGGCCGCAGTGTTCGGTGAGGTGCTCGGTCGCGAACAGGTGGGTGTGGACGAGTCGTTCTTCGAGCTCGGGGGCAACTCACTGAGCGCAACCACAGTGGTGGCTCGGGTGAATGCGGCGCTCGGTTCGCGTATCGCGTTGCGTGATCTGTTCGACGCGCCGACAGTGGCCCACTTGTCGGGCCGAGTGGTACCCACGGTCGGAGCAGCCGGGCAGTTCGTCCTCGCCCCGAGAATTCGACCGGATCGCATTCCGTTGTCGCCCGCGCAACAACGGATGTGGGTACTCGACCGCATGGATCCGGCCTCACCCGCCTACAACATTGCGGTGGCGTTGCGGCTCATCGGTGACCTGGATGTCGCAGCGCTGCGTACCGCGGTCGCCGACGTGGTCGAACGGCACGAAAGCCTGCGCACGGTGTATCCTGCCGATCCCGAGGGCCCCCGACAGCTCGTGGTCGACACCGAGGTCGCCTCGCCCACTGTCCCATTGGTCACCACCGACGACGGAGCGCCGCTGCGTGCGGCCATAGCAGCTGTGGCCCGCACCGGATTCGACCTCGCCACGCATCCGCCACTGCGCGTCGGTCTGTTCCGACTGCGTGAAGCTGGAGAGCCCGCTGCTACTCCCGAGCCGCAATTGCCTTGCGCCGCAGTCGGGTCCGAGCCGCAGGCGGCTACATCCCCACCGGTGCACGTCGTCGTCCTGGTGGTACACCACATCAGCGCCGATGGGGCATCGATGGCGCCGCTGGCCGCGGACCTGGTTGCCGCCTATTCGGCACGGGTGCGTGGGCAGGCCCCGACGCAGACTCCACTGCCGGTGCAATATGCCGACTTCGCACTCTGGCATCGCGAGGTGCTCGGTGACGATTCCGACCCCGATTCGACTGCGGCTCGACAGATCCGGTTCTGGCGAGACACGCTGGCAGATGCGCCCGATCTGCTGGAGTTGCCTGCCGATCGTCCGCGTCCCGCGGTACAGACGATGCGCAGCGCCGAGTTCGCGTTCTCGATCGGAGCCCAGACCCACAGTGCCTTGACGACGCTATCCGCCGCCCGCCGGGTCAGCCCGTTCATGGTCGTGCATGCCGCGCTCGCGATTCTGCTCGCTCGGCTGGGCGGCACCGACGACGTGCTGATCGGCACGCCGATCGCGGGCCGCGGCGAGCAGAAACTCGACCAGGTGGTCGGTATGTTCGTCAATACGTTGGCGCTGCGCGCCCGGGTCGATCCCGGATCGGACTTCGCTGCCTTCCTGGACGTCCTGCGGTCGGCGGATCTGGCTGCCTTCACCCACGCAGACGTTCCTTTCGAACGCTTGGTCCAGGTGTTGGACCCCGATCGGTCCACTGCGCACCATCCGCTGTTCCAGGTGTCGCTGTCGCTACAGAATTTCGTGGAACCAGCAATGGAACTTCCCGGCTTGCGGATCGAGGTGCAGGATTTCGAGCGCAACGCCTCGCAGATGGATCTGACCCTGGATCTGCGCGAACGCTTCGACGAGCGCGGACCGACGGGCATCGATGCGGTACTGACCTATGCCACCGACCTCTTCGACGAGACGACGATGGCCACGTTCGCCGCGCGGTGGCGCCAGGTACTCACGACGGTCCTCGACCGACCCGAGATCGGCATCGCCGATATCGACATCCTCGACGACGCCGAGCGTGCGCAGCTGTCACCAGCACGTACCGCCAGCACGACCGCCACCGAGATCACACTCCGCGGCCTGCTGTCGCAGACTGTGCAACGATACCCGGATCGGCCCGCGGTCGTGGCGGGCGAGCACGTCACGACCTACCGGGAGCTCGACGCCAGCGCCAACCGCTTGGCTCACCTGCTGCTCGAGTCCGGCGCAGGCACGGAAACCGTTGTGGCACTCGGCCTTGCACGCTCTGTGGAGCTGCTCACCGGCATATGGGCCGCCGCAAAGATCGGCGCGGCATTCGTACCCGTCGATCCGCGACACCCGATCGAGCGCATCGACCATCTGCTCACCGACTCCGGCGCCACAGTGGGCCTGACCCTCGCCGCATTCCGGCCGTTGCTGCCCGACAGCATGCACTGGCTGGTGCTCGACGATCCCGGCACCATCGAACGCTCGGGCGCCGCGAGCGATCACCCCGTGCAGGATTCCGACCTAACCGGTCCCATCCGGCTCGACAACACCGCATGGATGATCTACACCTCCGGCTCCACCGGAACACCGAAGGGCGTCGCAGTGTCCCACCGTGGCATCGCCGATCTCGTCGCGACACAACGGGAAACCCTCGGCCTGAACGAGCACTCCCGAGTGCTGCAGGTGGCCTCCCCGAGTTTCGATGCCGCGGTGTTCGAAGCACTCATGGCGTTCGGTTCCGGAGGCGCTGCGGTAGTCGCGCCACCGGGGGTTTTCGGCGGCAGCGTGCTCGCCGACCTGATCGCCGCCCACCAGGTCACCCACATGGTGATCACCCCCTCCGCACTGGCCACCCTCGACCCGGCGGCGGTCTCCGTGCGGGTGCTGGCAGTCGCCGGCGAAGCGATCGGCGCCGAACTGGTCAACCGGTGGGCTCGGGGAAGGACCCTGGTCAATCTCTACGGTCCGACCGAATTCACCATCTGGGCAACGGGGTCGGGGCCGCTGACGCTGAATGCATCGATCACGATCGGCACACCGGTACACGGTGCGGCAGTCGCGGTTCTCGATGATCGGCTGCACCCGGTCCCCGTGGGCGTGGTGGGCGAGCTGTACCTGGCCGGGCCCGCGCTGGCGCGCGGATACCGAGCTCGAGCGGGTGCTACTGCCGCACGATTCGTCGCCGACCCGTTCACTGCACACGGCGAACGGATGTACCGCACCGGCGACCTGGTGCGCTGGATTCGCATCGACTCGGCAGTGGAACTGGAGTACGTGGGCCGCACCGACTTCCAGGTCAAGGTGCGCGGGCAACGTATCGAGCTCGGCGAGATCGACGCGGTGCTCGGCCGCGCCGAGGGGGTGGACGTCGCGGTGACGCTGGGGCTACCCGGCCCCACCGGGACCACCGCACTGGCCGCCTATCTCGTCCGCGCACCGGGGGCCGAGATCGACGTGGCGGCCGTGCGCGCGTTCGCCGCGGACATGCTGCCCAGCCACATGACACCCGCGGCATTCGTCGTGCTGGACGAGATCCCACTGTCGGCGGTGGGCAAGCTCGACCGTGCCGCACTTCCCGTGCCGGAATTCACGGCCGACCGCGCCGAGTACCGCGCGCCGTCCACCCCGACCGAGCAGCGGTTGGCTGCGCTCGTCGGCGACCTGCTCGCAGCACCGCACGTGGGCGCCGATGACTCGTTCTTCGCCCTCGGCGGCGACAGTATCTCGGCGATTCAACTCGTGTCTCGGGCCAAGCAGCAGGGGATCGCCTGCACCCCCCTGCAGGTATTCGAGCATCGCACGATTTCGGCGCTTGCCGCGGCGGTCGAGATGGCAGACACGGCGCCGACCCTGGACGAATTGCCCGGCGGTGGTCTCGGGGAGCTGCCGCTGCCACCGATCGGGCACTACATGCTCGAGCGCGGCGGAAACTACCACCGCTTCGCCCAAACCGCGGTACTGGAACTGCCGGTCGGGATCGAGCGATCACAACTGATTGCCGTGCTCACCACGGTCGTGGACCACCACGACATGCTGCGCGCCCGGCTGATCGCCGATACCGATGGCAGCGCGCGACTATCGGTGGCCCCGCCCGGCTCGATCGACGTCGCCGCGCTGGTGCACCGGATCGAGTTCGACGCCGTCGATCGGATCGAACTGCACGAATTCGCCATGACCGAGATGGACGTTGCGGCCGACCGACTCGATCCGGCCGAAGGCGTTGTACTGCAATTCATCTGGATCGACCCCGCGCACGACGCCGGGATACGCGCCGCCTGCGCCGGATGGCTGATCGTGATAGCGCACCACCTGGTGATCGACGGTGTGTCCTGGCGCATCCTGATTCCCGACCTGATAACCGCCTGGGCCCAGGTGTCGGCCGGCGAATCCCCGATGCTCGCCGAGACCGGGACCTCGATGCGGCGCTGGGCTCACGCCTTGGCCGACGAAGCACGCGCCGAACACCGGATCGCCGAGTTGGCCTACTGGCGAAGTATTCTCGCCGGACCGGACCCACTCCTCGGATATCGGGCGCTGGACCCGGAGGTCGACCGTGCCGCAACGCTGCGCACGGTCGAGCGGACGGCATCCGCAGAGGTCACCCGCGCCGTGCTCACCACCCTTCCCGGACTGTTCCGTGGGAGTGTCGACGACACGCTGCTGACCACACTCGCCATGGCACTGATGCACTGGCGGGCAGATGGCCCGACGATCCTGCTGCGACTGGAAGGCCATGGCCGCCAAGCAGAAATCGTGCCGGGTGCCGACCTGACCCGCACCATCGGTTGGTTCACCAGCATCTACCCGGTGCGACTCGATCTGACCGGGATCGACATCGACGAGGCGCTGGATGGCGGGCCGGCGCTGGGCTCGGCGATCAGAACGGTGAAGCACCAACTGCTGTCGGTGCCGGACAAAGGGATCGGCTTCGGCCTGCTGCGCTACCTCGACTCCACGACGGCGCAGCAACTTCCGACGCAGCTGCCCGGACAGGTCGGCTTCAACTACCTCGGCAGGTATTCCGCCGGCGAGATCCCCGCGGGCCTGGAGAACCTCGGCTGGTTGCCCACCGAGGAGCTGGGCGAGGTGTATGTTGCCGAAGCTCCGGACGTGCCCATGCAATCGGTCGTCGATGTGCACGCCATGGTGATCGAGGACCGGCTGACGGCGAGTTTCGGCTTCCCCTCGACCCTGCTCACCCATGACGAGGTCGGCGAACTGGCCGATTCGTGGCTCGCGGCGCTGGATGCGGCAACCCGCTTCGCACAGTCACCGGCGGCACGAACCGCTGCCGAACACGAGGCGGCAGCCACCGCCCCGGCCGCACCCACCGGCGGGCTCGGACTGGACGTTGTGCTACCGATCCGTCTCGACGGCGACGACCCCGCACTGTTCTGCATCCACCCATCGTCCGGGCTGTCGTGGTGCTACCTCGGATTGGCCGACATGCTGGCACTCGGCCGCCCGATCTATGGCCTGCAGGCCCCCGATCTCGGCGGCCACGAACCTCCCCCACATTCGATCGAAGAGTTCGCCGACCGCTACGTTCGCGAGATTCGCGCCCGACAGCCCGAAGGCCCCTACCATCTCGTCGGATGGTCGTTCGGCGGCCTGATCGCCCATGCGATGGCAGCCAAGCTGCACGCCGACGGCGCGGATGTCGGTATGGTCGCGCTCTTGGACGCCGACACCGCGGACATCGACGGTGACAGTATCGAGCCGCTCACCGCGGGATCGTTCGTCGATGCGTTCGGCTCGGTCTTCGGCATCCACGACGTGCCCGCCGACGCGAGCGCGCACCAGGCAGCGGAGCTGATCCGCGACCGACTCGGCGGCGTCTCGCTGATCGACGCCGCCACGTTGGCGCGCATGGCCCAGTCCTACAACGCCGCCGCGCGCACCAGAACCGGCTACCATCGCCCGGTCTTCGACGGCGACATCGTGTATGTCGGCGCGACCGTCGACACCTCCGACATCTTCGGCCCCGCCGGCTGGCAACCCTATGTGACCGGCCGAATCCACCGGCACGACATCGACGTCACGCACGACGAGATGACTGCGCCGCATGCACTGCCCCTCGTCGCGCACGTCCTCGACGAACATTTGACGAGCGCACCCAGCCGAAGGGCTACAGACACACACAGCCGAAGGGCTACAGACACACACAGCCGAAGGGCTACAGACACACACAGCCGAAGGGCTACGGAAACACAGCCGGAAGGCCGAGGATGAACTCTGATCGAGGAGTTGTCGTCGAGCGGCTCGAGAAGTCGTTCGGCGCAGTCCAGGCTTTGCGTGGGGTCGACTTCTCGGCCGAGCCCGGTGAGGTGCTCGGCGTTCTCGGACCGAACGGCGCGGGCAAGACCACGACGGTCGATATTCTGGCCACTCTGATCCGACCGGATCACGGCCGAGCTCTGGTGGCGGGACACGATGTGGTCGCCGACCCCGCGGCGGTGCGCCGGCGCATCATGCTGACCGGACAACACGCCGCGCTCGACGACATGCTCAGCGGCTACGAGAATCTGGTGATGTTCGCCAGGCTGATGGGCCTGCGCAAACGGGAAGCTCGCATCCGGGCGCATGAACTGCTCGGGGAATTCGATCTCGAACGCGCCGCCGGACGACGAGTGGGCACCTACTCCGGTGGCATGCGCCGGCGGATCGACATCGCATGTGGACTCGTCGTCCGGCCGGACGTGGTGTTCCTGGACGAACCAACCACCGGTTTGGATCCGCGGAGCAGGCAAGGGGTGTGGGATGTGGTGGCCGGATTCAAGAAAGCGGGGATCACCACTCTGCTCACGACACAATATCTCGAGGAGGCGGATGCACTCAGCGACCGAATCATCGTCATCGATCACGGAGTGGTGATCGCGCGCGGCACTGCCGACGAACTGAAGGCACGTACCGGCGGGAGCTACTGCGAGGTGGTTCCTTTGGAGCTGAAGGATATGCCGGCCATCGCCGCAGCGCTGGATTCGCTTCTGCCGCCGGAGAACCGGGCCACACTCACCACCGAGTCCGATCGGATCACCATTCCGGCACCCGATGGAGCCAGGACACTCGCCGAAGCACTGCGCCGCCTCGACAGCGCTGGTATGGAACTGGTGGACATCGCGCTGCGCCGACCCTCGCTCGATGACGTCTTCCTCCAGCTGACCGGGCATTTGGCGACAACGCCGGAGGCCGTGCAACCGGAGGTCGTGTCGTGACCGCCGCACTATGGCTCAGCCCGACCCGTGCCACACCCAGGCCACCACAGCAGTGGTGGGTGCTGACCACACGGCTGATCGTGCCCTCACTGCGCACCGGCGAGGTTCTGACCTCGGTGCTGGCGCCCGCGGTGTTCACCGTGAGTTTCTACCTGCCGCTGAAAACCATCATGACCTTCATCGGCACGGGATTCAGCAGTTACGCACAGTTCATGATGCCGCTGGTGATTCTGCAAGCCGCCGCGTTCACAGCGGTGTCCGCGGCATTCCGGGCTGCTACCGATTCGGTCAGCGGACTCGACCGGCGATTCGGGGCGATGCCGATCGGTCCGCTGGTCCCGGTGGCCGCACGCGTGTCGGGCAACGTCTTCCGCCTGACCATCGCGCTGCTCACCGCACTGGTCTGCGGGCACGTCATCGGATTCCGCTTCCATCTCGATCTGGTGCACACGATGGGCTTCCTGTTGTTCTCGCTGCTGATCGGGATCGCGCTGATTCTGAGCGGAGATGTGATCGGGACGATGTCACGCAGTCCGGAGGGGACCGCACAGGCGCTGGTACTGCCGCCGCTGATCTTCGGACTGCTGTCGACCGGACTCGCGCCGGCAGATCAGTTTCCGCCGTGGGTCCAACCCTTCGTGCGCAATCAACCGGTTTCGCAGTGGGCGATCGCGCTGCGCGCATTCGCCGGCGACACGACCTCCGGTGTGGAGTCGGTGAAGTGGTCGCTGGTGGCGCCGCCGGTGGTCTGGACGCTGGGCATCCTGGCCGTCTGCGTGCCGATGACGGTCCGGCTGGCGTCGAGGAGGCAGTGATGACACTGTCGGCGATCCTGTCACGGGAATCCCACACCGGCACCGAGAGCTCGATGCCGGCGCTGGTGCGCCAGTCGCTGCTACAGACGCAGCGGTTGCTGATCCGCTGGGTCCGCAGCCCGCTGACCCTGCTGGAGACGCTGATCATCCCGTGCCTGTTGTTGATCATGCTCGACACAGTGATCGGCGGACAGATCGCGACGTTCACCGGTGAGAGCGCGTTGTCCGGATCGGTGCCCATGGTCACGTTGGTAGCCGCATTGTCCGGCGCAGTTGCCAGCGGCGTCTTGCTCGGTCGCGAGCGGGATGCGGGCCTGTTGGCCCGCTTCTGGGTACTACCGGTGCACCGCGCTTCCGGCCTGATCTCCCGTGTCCTCGCCGAGGGCTGTCGCATCGTGGTGGGGACGTTCGCGGTCGTATCGGTCGGCTATCTACTCGGTTTCCGCTTCCAGCAGGGCCTGGCGGCGACGACTACGTTCCTGCTCATCCCATTGCTGGTCGGGCTGGCTTTCGCCACCGTCGTCACAGCAGTCGCCGTGTTCACCGCAAAAGCGACGTTGGTCGAAGCGACCATGATCGTGACGTCGTTGATGATGTTCTTCAGCACCGGCTTCGTTCCGCTGGCCGCCTTTCCGGGGTGGCTGCATCCGATTGTCGGCAATCAACCCATGTCGGTTGGCGTCGAGGCCATGCGGGCGCTTGCAGTGGGCGGCCCCCTGGCCCGCCCACTGCAGCTCGCCACGGCCTGGTCACTCGGCGCTATCGTGGTGTTCGCTGTTCCGGCCACCATCGGCTACCGTCGTGCCAGCCGGCGCTGACCGGTGAACCCGGCTTCGACCAGGGGTCCGACGGCATCAGCGTGTGCCCGAGTTCGTGCTAGCGTCGGAGACCTCCGCGGTGCGACCGTCGAAGCCGAACCCGTTCTCGCCGCCCTGGAGACCTCGGGCGGGTCGACGCGGACCCTGCGGACCATGGCACCGATCCGCCAACTCGCTGGTGCGGATGACGGATTCGCCGGGCGCTACGACCAGCTCGACACGAAGGCATCGACAGCATGACCGATCTGCAGTTCAACCGTTACGACGCCTACGGCGCCCGCGAGCAACGAGCACTCGTCGAGGACGTGTACCGCCGCTCCTACCGTGCTGCAATCGCATCCGGTGATCCCTTCGACCAACCTGCCGAGTTCATGAAGCGATTCGACGCCTACACCGACCCCCGACGTTCCAACGGCTTCGAACTCGTTGTCGCGACCATCGACCGCCTCGCGGTCGGTCAGACGTGGGGCTGGCCGCTGGGACCGAGCACTGCATGGTGGGGTGGACTCGTCCCCGACGAAGATGGCACCGAGCATGGTGAATTCGTCCGCGAAGATGGTGCTCGGACCTTCGCTCTCAGCGAGATCATGATCGATGAGGATCGCGCAGGGCAGGGCATCGCCCATGCACTCCACGACGAACTCCTCGCGGGCCGAACCGAAGAACGCGCAACGTTGCTTGTCGAGCCCGACAATCCCCGCGCTTACCGCGCCTACCTTCGGTGGGGTTGGTCGAGACGAGGCGAGCTCACCCCATCATGGCCTGACGCACCGACTTTCGACGTGCTGATCCGCACACTCACCTCTTAGCCGCGACACGGACATGGGCCTACCGGCCTCGCATACATGGAGATTCGCGACCACCGCACACCGCCCAGTCGGCCTGGACACTACATCCGGCCGAATGCGGGTTCGGGATGGGTCTGGGCGTGAGCGAGACGCGCGTGTTCCAGGATCTTCATCGTTTCGAGCGCGTCGCGAGCGTCGACGGGAACTGGGGTTCCGACGAGCAGCGTATCGGCCATCGCACGGTAGTAGCAGCGGTAGTCACCCGGCAGAGAACGAACGCGGCGGGCATCGGACTCGATACCGAGTTCGCCCCAATCCTCGGGATGGACTGTGCCCCAATGTTCGTGGTCCGGACGGCGTCCTGCCCGTAGTTGCGCTTCCTGCGGGTCGGTACCGTAGACGACATAGGCATTGTCGGAACCCAGGACACGGAACCTGGGACCATGCTGCGCAGCAACGGCATTCATCCATAGGTGTGAGCGGACGCCGTTGGCGTGCGTCAAGGCGAGAAACGCGTCGTCGTCAGCTCGTACCCCGGTGCGGCGGCGGTCGAGTTCGCAATAGATCTCGGCTACCGGACCGAAAAGCGTGAGAGCTTGGTCGATGAGGTGACTGCCAAGGTCATAGAGATAGCCGGCGCCATCGGTCTCGTCACCGAGTTCACGCCAACCTCCTTTTGGTTCGGGTCGCCATCGTTCGATCCGGGACTCGAACCGGTGTACGTGCCCCAAGCGGTTGGCGGCGATCAGCGATTCGACGGTACGAAAGTCGCTGTCCCAGCGCCGGTTCTGGAACACCGACAGCGGGACTTGTGCCTTCTCGGCCGCAGCGACGACCTGCTCGGCCTCGGCCACGGTGACCGTGAAGGGCTTGTCCACCACTACCGGCAGGCCGGCTTCGATCGCCGACATGGCCAGCGGTGCGTGACTGCGGTTGGGCGTGGCGATCACCACCAAGTCGATCTCGGAAGGATCGTCGAACAACTGGGTGACGGTCGACAACACCCGTGCACCGGGGTGTTCCCGGATCGCTCGCTCTGCGCGCTCGGCAGACGAGGTCACCACTGCGGCGACTCGCATGCGCGGCTCGACCGCGATCAAGGGTGCGTGGAACACTGCCCCTGCCAATCCGTATCCCACTACGGCAACCCTGAGTGGCGACACCGCCGGGCCTCCTTTCGTCGACGCCCCGGTCTCCGCCGTTGTCCACGTTCTCATCGACAACGGACCCGATCTGTTGTCAGGCCTCGACGGGGCACTCACGTTTGCAGTCGTGCGCAACCGATCCACACGACCATCGATTCCGCCACAGGTTCATCTGGATAGAGGTAGCGACAGCCGCTGCGCCGGGCGCAGTGTATCTGCCGCTACTCGCAACCGACACGGCCACAGCGGTATCGGTCATCACGTGGGTGAGCTACACAGGTGTCGCCGTCGAGGCAGGCGGGCGCTCGCCGTGGACGATCTCCTGGCCCGCCCCCTGCAGCTCGCCACGACCCGGGCACTCGGCCCGATCATGGTGTTCGCTGTTGCGGCCACCATCGGCTACCGTCGTGCGAGCCGGCGCTGAGTGCACCGGCGCAATATATGCTGCCGTGACACAAGGTGTTGTGCTTCATGGACATGTCACCCCCAAGGAGTAGTGTTCAGGGGGAGGAATTCTGTAGCGACGACAGGCTCGAGAAAGGCGTGGACGCAGGATGAAACTGATCGATCGGGTATCGGCGATCAACTGGAACCGGGTGCCCGACGAGAAGGATGCCGAGGTCTGGGACAGGCTGACCGGCAATTTCTGGCTGCCGGAGAAGGTCCCGGTCTCCAACGACATCCCCTCGTGGAACACCTTGACCGCCGCCGAGAAGCAGTTGACCATGCGCGTGTTCACCGGTCTTACCTTGCTGGACACCATCCAGGGCACTGTCGGCGCGGTGAGCTTGATCCCGGACGCATTGACCGCGCACGAAGAGGCGGTGCTGACGAATATCGCGTTCATGGAGTCGGTACACGCCAAGAGCTACAGCTCGATCTTCTCCACACTGTGCTCGACCCGCGAAATCGATGAAGCGTTCCGCTGGTCGGAGGAGAATCGCAACCTGCAGCGCAAAGCCGAAATCGTGCTGGGGTACTACAACGGCGACAACCCGCTCCAGCGCAAGGTCGCCTCCACGCTGCTGGAGAGTTTCCTGTTCTACTCCGGTTTCTATCTGCCGATGCACTGGTCGTCGCGGGCCAAACTCACCAATACCGCCGACATGATTCGGCTGATCATTCGAGATGAAGCGGTCCATGGCTACTACATCGGCTACAAGTACCAGAAGGGCTTGGAACTGGTCTCCCCGGCCGAGCGCGAGGAGCTGAAGAACTACACATTCGAACTCCTGTTCGAACTCTATGACAACGAGGTCGAATACACCCAGGACCTCTACGACGAGGTCGGCCTCACCGAGGACGTCAAGAAGTTCCTGCGCTACAACGCGAACAAGGCACTGATGAACCTCGGCTACGAAGGGTTGTTCCCGAAGGACGACACCGACGTCAATCCGGCGATCCTCTCGGCCCTGTCGCCCAACGCCGACGAGAACCACGACTTCTTCTCGGGATCGGGCTCGAGCTACGTCATCGGCAAGGCGGTCAATACCGAGGACGAAGACTGGGAGTTCTGAGCCGCGGACCTCAGATTCCCAGGACGAGCTTGGCCGTGGTGAAGTAGATGATCAACCCGGTGGCGTCCACCAGTGTGGTGACCATCGGGGCGGAAACCACCGCAGGGTCGATCCGTAGCTTCTTCGCCAGCAGCGGCATGGTGCCGCCGATCGTGGCGGCCCAGCCGCAGATGAGCACCAACGTGCTGCCGACGACCACGGCCATCCGCGGGCCGACGAACACCGCGCCGATCGCCAATCCTGCGCCGGCGAGCAAGGAACCCAGCACCATCCCGACCCGACATTCCCGCCAGATCACCCGAAACAGATCCGACGCCCTGACCTCGCCGACGGCCAGCGCGCGGACACAGGCGGTAGCGGCTTGCGCGCCTGCATTACCGCCCGCGCCGATCAGCAGGGGAATGAACAGCGCCAGGTGTGCGGCCTGCTGCAAGGTGCCT
The DNA here is from genome assembly GCF_000482385.1 of Nocardia sp. CNY236. Lineage (GTDB taxonomy): Bacteria > Actinomycetota > Actinomycetes > Mycobacteriales > Mycobacteriaceae > Nocardia. The sequence continues at coordinate 4,361 of NZ_AXVD01000003.1, read as the reverse complement.
TGGAAGAAGTCCGTGACGGTAACCGTCAAGCTCGCCGCAACCAACAACAGCAGCAGCCACAGCGCCCGGTAGCGGGCCAACTGGAACACTCCGGCAGCCATGTAGTGCCCCTCCCAGGGCGCCGAGCCGGCTTGTCGCGCGACGTCTTCGCTGTCGGCGGCCTCGATCACCTCGACTGCGTCGTCGATGGTGAGCAGCCCGACGAGACGGTCCTCGCTGTCCACCACCGGTAGGTTGATGTCGTTGGTCTCGCGCATCAGCCGGGCGGCCTCCTCCGCGGAGTCGGTGGCGCGCGCGAACGCGGGTTGGGTCGCGACCAGCTCCGACACCATGGTGTCCGGCGTGCTGAGCACCAATTCGCGCAATTCGACAATGCCGGTCAGACGCCTACCGGAGTCGACCACTGGCAGCGTGTACACCGTCTCGGCATTACCGCCCTTGGTGCGCACCGTGCCCAATGCCTCCGCCACGGTCAGCTCCCGCGGCAGGGCCACGACCTCGGGCGTCATGAACTGTCCGGCCGACCCCTCCGGGTATCCGAGCAGGCTGGCGGTCAACCGCCGCTCCCGCGAGCTCAGCCCGGCCAGCGCCTTCTTCGCGACCTTTGCCGGTGCTTCCCGAAGCATGCGCGCTCGATCGTCGGGCGCCATGCCCTCGATCAGTTCGCGGAAGCTGCGATCACGCAAACCTTGCAGGATTTGCTGCTGGTCCACCGGGTCGAGTTCCTCGAAGACCGCCAGTGCGAGATCTTTGTCCAGCAACCGGAACGCCATCCCGGCTCGAACCGCGTCCATTCGTGCGAGTTGGTCGGCGATGACGTGCGGCGGGTGCGCGCCGAGCCAATCGAGCGCGGCGCCGACGTGACGGCTTTCGACGATGTCCTGCAGGGATTCGGACAACGACGGACGTACTTCGATGATGTCGGTGTGCGACATGGGGGAACCTCAGCACGAGCACGAGTGGTTGATGAGTGCGATGTTCACACCGCGGGGCACCGACCCCTACCGCGGTGACAACGACCGGACAGGTGAAGGGGCGGCGCCGCGCGGCCTTCGACTGGGAGGTTCGCTGCGCATTGCAACCCACCTCCTTCCCGTCGCTGCGGATTTCGGGCATCCGCACGTGTCGTTCGTCATCCAGTGGACGCCGCTCGGCGCCCCCATGTAGCTTACATCGCTTCGCGATCGGGACTCGTCCTGAGCATGGTGTGACCTGCGCGGCACACGGCGCTTGCGCGGCGCTGCCGCATACCGCGCCCACGGCCAGTAGGTTCGTCACTACTGGTTCGAAACATGCATGAAGGAGACATCCGTGCGCTTCGGCATCTTCATTCCGCAAGGTTGGCGACTCGACCTGCTCGGCATCGACCCTGTGGATCAGTGGGGGGTGATGTGTGACCTGGCTCGCCGTGCCGACGCGAACGAGACGTGGGACTCACTGTGGGTGTACGACCACTTCCACACGGTTCCGGCGCCGACCGAAGAGGCCACGCACGAAGCCTGGACACTGATGTCGGCGTTCGCCGTGGCGACCTCGCGCATCAGGCTCGGACAAATGTGTACCGCAATGAGCTATCGCAACCCGGTCCATCTGGCGAAGATCGCAGCGACGGTCGACCTGATCTCGAATGGTCGGGTGGAGATGGGTATCGGCGGCGGCTGGTACGAGCACGAATGGCGCGCCTACGGCTACGGCTTCCCGTCGGCGGGCACCCGGCTGGGCCGGCTCGATGAAGGCGTGCGCATCCTGCGGCAGGCGTGGACGACGGGGGCGGCCACTCTCGACGGCAAGCACTACCAGGTCGACGGGGCCATCGTCCGACCGAAACCGATGCAGCACAACGGGATTCCGATCTGGATCGCGGGAGGTGGAGAGAGGAAAACCTTACGCACAGCTGCGAAATACGCGCAGTACACCAACTTCGCCGGCGACCCAGCGGTATTCACCCGGAAATCCGAGATCTTGCGTGCGCACTGCACCGAAGTGGGCACCGATTTCGACGCCATCGTGCGCTCGGCCGACTTCGACGTCGCGATCGGCTCGACCGACGCCCAGGTCGGCGAACGGCTATCGGCGCTGGCTGCTCGGCTCACTCCGCACATCGGCGCCGAGCGAGCCCGCGCACATGTCGACCAGCTCTACCGTGGCACCACAGCCGTCGGTACTCCTGATCGAATCATCGAAAACCTGATCCGGCTGCGCGATCTCGGCCTCGGCTATGCGATCCTCTACTTCCCCGAAGCGGCCTACGACACCACGGGGATCGAACTCTTCGAACGGGAGGTGGCTCCGGCGTTGTCGACGTACTGATCGATCAAAGAGCTTCCCCTCCGAACCCCAAACCAACAGGGTCGGTTCGGTGAAGGCCGACAGCCGCGTCGCAGCCTCGAGGGTGTAACGATGGTCGATCGAGCGGTGAAACGCCGGTAGTCGTGCCGGACGGCGGGGTCGTCGCGGATGGGACGCACATAGCTGTCCATGATCTCCGGCGGGAAACGATGTTTCGCAATCCAACCGAATCCCAGCGGGGTGCGATGCAGCGACCGTACCGCGAGAATTCGCGCGACGCACCACGCGGCAGGGGGCAGCGCGAACACCCGTGGCAACAGGTGGAAGGGAGGGGGCAGAAAGTGGTCGAACGCATCGCAGGCGACGAGGACGACACGCCCGAGACGTTCATCATGCTCCACCATCACCAGCTGGGTGAGCGCGCCCCCGGTATCGTTCGCCACCACAGTGACGTCTCGCAGGTCCAGTCGTTCGAAGAACTCCGCGATGAGCCGCGCCACCGCGGGTGGGTCAGCTCCTGATCCGGAACAGCGAGGGTATGCGAACCCAGCGGCCAGTCCGGGGTGAGGCAGCGGTAGCCGTGCGAGGCGAGCACAGGGGCGACATGTCGCCAGAGATCACCGTTGGCGAGCAGACCGTGAACGAACACGACGGGCGGGCCACTTCCACACTTCCGGTATCGAATACGGCCTACACCGAGTTCGATCTCGTGTTCGGCACCCAGTGCTTCGCTGATCGACATGACGATCTCCTCGCGGTCGACCGGTGAGTCCGCAGGGTCCGGAACCGGGCGGAGCGAGATCTACCCTATCCCGTAGCCTGCGGACATCGCACCGCTCGAGCTCCGGCGCTCCACGTTCACACTCACCAGGGTCCTTCAACATGACTGAAACAGAAGGGATTTCGGCGTCCAATCCATCCAGCCAAGAGCTGCCCAGCGCTGGACGCACCAGTTCGTCACGTCGGCCCCGGTGATGACCTTCGCGTTCATCGCGTCGCGTCCTGATTGGCGCCGCTCTTGCTGGCGTGATATGCCCGATCAGACATCAGGAACGGCGCGGGCTCGAAAGCAGCCATACGACAGACGATCTGCTGGGGCGTCACGTCGATGATCGTGAAGTTCTGGGCGAGCAGCACTGGGCCGTCGTAGCCGGTGCGGACGCCGTCGAGGATCGGCTGTGGGGTGCCCGACGTGGATGAACCAGCATCGAGCAGTCGTTCGCCGAATGTTTGCGGACTTCCAGGGGCTACCGTACACTGCTGGACGAAATCTGCGGGGCCTCGGGCTGGGCAGGGGTTAGGACGAACCTTGATCGCTGCTCGCGCCGTAGCGTGAGTCTTCCTTCTGGACAGGAGTAATCTGAGTACCAGCTTTCCGAATGGCTACGTCGAAGTCAAACCGAATTGGCGCGAGCGCTTCGAGTTCTTCGACAAATATGGTCCGATAAGGACGGCCGAGCATCGAGCCGCGCTCCGACAACTGTCGTTCGGTAAAAAAACATTCCAGTTGTGGAATCTCCTGGCCACCCTTTTCGGCCCCTTCTATTACCTAGCGTTGGGTATGTGGCGCAAGGCTCTGGTGCTCGTCGCTGTGGAGTTCGGTGTCATCGCGGCCTTCTTTCTGTTGGAGGTCGTGACCAGCACCGCCTTACTCCAAGCAGTCTGGGGTATGTTGTTTTTCGGTTCCATCTTCCTGTTCGGGATATGCGCGAACTATTCATATTGACCAGGAACTAAATGGTTGAAGCGTAAATGGTGTGTGGGGCTTGGAAGTAGCCGCGGACATGGCCGGGGAGTTTCTGGATGCGCCGGAAGAACGAGCGAACCGCCAGTTCCATTTGTTCTGGGTTGAGGATGTTCTCGTCGGCCAGGACGCGTTTGAGGTCTGCGTTGACCAGTTCGTCGGGGTTGAGGTGTGGGGCGTATGCCGGGAGGTAGTGCAGTTCGATCCGGTCGCGGTGGGTGTGCATCCACGCTGTGGTGGTCTTGGCGCGGTGGACCGGGTGCCGGTCCACGACCAGGTGGATCTTGGTGTCGTAGCCGCTGATCAGACGCTTGCAGAAGGTGAGGAA
>NZ_AXVD01000002.1 GCF_000482385.1 Nocardia sp. CNY236 | reverse complement strand
CATCGTCGCCTACACCGACGGCGAGATCCGTCAGCAGTACGAGAACACCTATATCGGCCGACCGGTCGCAGGAGAGCCGACGATCAACGACGAGGCCGACGGCGTCACCTTCGTATCACCGGAAAACTTGGACCAGTACGACATCCACCCGAGTATGCGCCAGCAGATCAGCGACTACCTGTCCGGCGACTACCCCTATCTCGGCTGATCCGGCAACGCCCTTTCGATCCGACCGGCTACCGCAAGAATCTCCGGCTCAGCGCGGCGGATGAACCGCCCCACAACCGAATCGGGGCCATAACGCGAGACGATCTCACCTATCCGTTCTGGTGGTGTTGTCGGTTCACTATGCGGAGTGGTGGTCATATCGCAGTAGGTCAGGGCATCCGACAGAAGTTCGTCGTCGAGAACGGGGAATTCGGTGGCCGGTTGGCAACCAAACGCACCACTCGCGCGTCGACATGGTGTTCATCGCGCAGGAACCGCGCTCCGTCCAACGGATGGAATCCGGTGATCACGAGTCGCCGCGCGTAGCCCACACTCGGTGGCAATCCCACGGATACCCGGTTGTCGGCCGCGACCCGTTGTGAGGACCTTCGGCACGCGATGGGCTGGAGTTCGGCATGGCGCCATGCCGAGTGATCGGGTCGGATATCGAAAACTCGACTGGACTCGAGCGACCACGAGCCCGGCTCGTAGTTGGGTACCGACCCCGCCGACGCATGGGTATAGGCAGGTCAGTGCGTGGGCGTTCTCGCTTCGGGTGTTCCCGGGGCGCGCGCAGCGTCCGTCGGTGCGGCGTCCCGGCTCACCAGATCGTCGCTGTTGGCCATGCCGGACGCTGGAATCCAGCGGATGGCGAGTAGCGCGAGCAGCGTGCACAGCAGTCCTGCCACTAGCCCCGCGGCGTGCAAGCCGTCGACGAACGCGGATTTCGCGTCCTGCACTACCTCAGTGTTCAGGCCTTGGATGTGAAGGGTTTCGGTGAGTGTGCCCGCCTGGTCGGGCCCGTTGGTGCGGAACACGAAGGCGGCGAGGGAACCGAGCAGCGCGATTCCGAGCGCGTTGCCGATCTCATTGCTCGTCTCCGCGAGGGCGGCTGCCGATCCGGCACGTTCGGTGGGAACGGCGGCGACGGCCGTCTCGGCGACGAGGCTGAAGGAAATGCCATAGCCGACGCCCGCCACAACGGCCGAGGCGATGAACCACTCCACGCCGTGGGTCGGACCGGTGAACAGTAACAACACCAGCCCCACTGCCATGAAGGCATGGCATGCGACGAGCGAGGTCCGCCTACCCACCCGCTCCACGACCGACGGCGTCACGATGCATGAGGTGGTCAGCACGGCGGCACCGGGCAGCACCAGCATGCCGGCGACCAGGACCGAGTAGTCCAGGACAGATTGTAGATAGGTGGCGCTGAGATAGGCGCTCGCCGACCAGGCGACCAGTGACAGCAGGCCGGTCAGGATGGCCACTGTGAAGGCACGTTCGCGGAACAACATGAGATCGATGAGCGGATGGTCGAGTCCGCGCTGGCGCCGGATAAACGACGTCAACAGGATGATTCCGAGTACCGCAGAGATTGCAGTGACCGGGGTTGTCCCGTAGGCGGCGACGTGTTTGATCGCGTAGGCGATCGCGAGCAGTCCTAGAGCGGACAGGGCGACGCTCAGGGCGTCGATGTGTCCGGGACCGGTCGAGCGTACTTCGCGCAGTACGACGGGTGCCGCGGTCAGGAAGATAAGCACGACCGGCAGGTTGATCAGGAAGACCGAACCCCACCAGAAGCTGTCGAGCAGGACGGCGCCGAGTATCGGGCCGATTGCGAATCCGGTGGCGAAAGTGGCTGCGAAGATGCCGATGGCACGTGCGCGTTGCCGCGGATCGGTAAAGAGTTCGCTCAGGACGGCGAGCCCGGAGGGCAGCAGGGTCGCGCCGCCCAGACCCATCAGAGCCCGCGAGGCGATGAGCATCTCGGCGCTCGCGGATAGTGCGGCGGCTGTCGACCCGATGCCGAACAGAGTCGCACCGACCAGGAGCAGCCGCAGGCGACCGTAGCGGTCGCCGATACTGCCGAACGCGATGAGCAGGGAGCCGACGACGAATCCGTAGATATCGAGTATCCACAGAGCCTGGTCCGCCGAGGGTGACACAGCCGAGGCGACTTCGGGCATGGCGAGGAAGAGAACCGATCCGTCCATGGAGACCAGGAGGACCGGGCCGAGTACCACCAGCAGACCCAGCCAGGCGTGGCGGTCGACTGAATTCGACCTCGGGTGGTCGGTCCGACTACTCATAGCCCGATGATGTTTCGCAAGCCGCGGCACAGCCATCCCCCTCCCGTGGGTATACCCGGAAGGGGCAGGCACGGACGTCGATCCCGCGGCAATCGCAGATATCCTCGGGGGATATGGAACCCGAAAGTCTCGGCCGCTTTCTCAAGACCCGCCGCGACCGCACAACCCCGGAAGCAGCGGGTCTGCTCCAGTACGCGACCGCCCGGCGGGTACCGGGGTTGCGCCGCGAGGAGGTGGCCCACCTGGCGGGGGTGAGTGTCGGTTATTACACACGGCTGGAACAGGATCAGGTGGGTACGGCCTCGCGACAGGTTCTCGACGCGCTGGCACGTGTACTCGGACTGGATCCGGACGAAGTCGTCCACCTGCACAATCTCGCCCGCAGATCGACGACGAACCGCATGGTGCGCCCCCGACCCGAGGTGCCGCATCCACGAGTGCTCGCTCTGCTCGCCTCGCTCGCCGATGCCACGCCCGCAGTCATCCTCGGACGCCGCGGCGACGTACTCGCCTGGAACCAGGTCGGGCACGCGCTGCTCGCCGAGCACATCGACGCGTCCGCGCCGTCGGAGTCTGTCCGCCGTCCCTCGATACCTCGGATGTTCTTCCTCGACCCGCTCACACGTGATCTGTATGCCAACTGGGACGAACTCGCCCGAGCGCACGTTGCTTATCTGCGATTCACCTCGGGGAAGTACCCTTCGGACGGCCGACTGGCCGAACTGATCGGTGAATTGCTCATGCGTAGCCCGGAATTCGCATCGCTGTGGTCGACCGGCGCGGTTGCCGACTGCACAGTCGGCACCATGCAGATGCGCCATCCGACGGTGGGAGAGCTGGTGGTCGACTACCAGGTCTGGCTACAGCCCGACAGCACCGATCACCGACTCGAGTTGTACACGCCGAAGGACGCGGCATCGGCGGACGCGCTGCGATTGCTCTACAGTCAGACCATCGCGGCCGATGGCGGTGGCGAACGATCCGCCGCGGTGCCGCCGGGCCGCACGCGGGCCGACGTGCTGCCCTGAATCCCCGGACCTGACCGAATCACCGGGGATATCTTGGGCGCAGATCTGTGGTGTCATTCACCCGTTCTGGTCCTACCGTTGTGCGAGATGCGTCCGCGGGTTCACCGACATCCGGGAAATGGCGTCCGGTGGGCTTCTATGCCATGATTCTGAAACGCGGTAGGTCCCGACGGTGTTGGGTCGTTGTGGAAAGCAGGGAGGGGCAATGCATTTCGTATCAGAGCAGGTACTGGGTATGGCTCAGGCGATCGAGCCGGCAGCTGATGCGACACGGGGGTATGCGGCACAGATCGAGCAGATCGGTTTCGAGTCTGCCCATGCTGGTCAGGATTACCGGCAGCAGGGACAGCAGCTCGCAGCGGGTGTCGATAGCGTTGTGAAGATGCTGCATTCGTGGTCCGAGGCATCTGGTGCGACGGCGGAGACTCTGCGCCGGTCGGTAGCCACGAATGAGTCGGTCGATCAGGACAACCGTGCTCGGATCGATGCTGCTGCCAGAGACCTAGGGGCGGGATGACCAATCCCGAACAGGAGTACCAGCGGGGCTTGACTGCCGAGCGGGCGGAACTCGAGAGGTACCTCGAGTACGACGGTAAGAAGGCATTCGACCGGCCGATCTGGAGTGATAAGCCGAAGATCACCGCCACCAACGTGAATGACATCCTCGATCAGGCCGCGCCAGGGCTTCAGTGGTTCAAGCTGGCCCTGGTGCGCTACCACCGCGTGTGCGACGTATTGGAGCTCGATGGGTTCGAGTCTATTGTCGTACCTTCGTTTTCGGTCGGAAACGAGTTGATCGACGGAGAGGTCATCGAAGCGTTCAAAGATCCCGAAGTCGAGATTGTTCGATTATGGGGCGAGCACTACGACCAGCAACGCAGTATGGATCTCTCTCGTCTGCGAGACCTGGCATCGACGTTCAGGGCTGCTGTTTCCGGCACGGGCACAGCCGCTTCGACGGAAGATATAACGCGGACTCTGGGCACCGTAGCCGACGCGCTGCCAGAGGTGTGGGAGGGAGCTGGGGGCAGTGCTGCGTTGGAGCATATATGCCGTCTTCACGCACAAGCCGATCTCCAGAACCAACGCCTGCAGGAGCTCGCGGCAGCCCTGGAAGCCTTACCGGACGTGCTCCTGCAGATCGTGAGGGACAAAGCGAATTTCATCGCCGGATTCGACACCCCGCAGTGTCCGGTCGCTGGGCATGCTATGCGGCTCAGTGGGGGGGAAGACCCGGTGAGCCACATCATCACTGTAGCTAAGGAAAGCTTCTTTCAAAATGTTGGCAGAGCGAGGGACGAGTTTGATCTGAGCGACCCCTACGCGGACGTTTCGGATGTGTGCAAGGACTGGTTGTCCAATCAATTCGGCCCGGCGGTGCGGGAGGCGTTCACCGCCTACGTCCATCAGTGCGGACTGGCCGACTATTACATACGCCAAGCGTTCAAGCCTGTGACGGACCTGGTGGAAGATCGCGACTCGCCATCGTTCCCGAAGCCGGACGACGAGCGCAAGCGAGCAGACGAACACACGCAAGAAGACGAACACAACAAAGAAGACAGGGGCGACCGCAAGCAACAGGCAGAGGAACCGGGGTCCTCATCGACTTATCCGAGCGTGGTACCGGCGCAGGTCACACCAGGAGTCGTCACCACGCCTGCGTCGGTTGCTCCCACAGCGCCCACTGGTTCGACGTTTCCGCAGTTCGATCCCATTCCGCCGGTTTCCGGTTCGGTCGGTCCTTCGGTTTCCGGTTCGGTCGGTCCTTTGAAGCAGGCAGTGGAGCAGGGCATCGATCGGATCGTGACGACGGCGCAGCAGGGGCTGAGCGCGCTCATCGATACCTCTTCCGCCGATACCCCTTCTGCCGATGCGCCTTTTGTCGACATCCCCTCTGTCGATCCGCCGATCGACGAGCCCGATACACCAGACGGGTCGAAGCTCTTGGTGGACTTGCACCTTCCTGGTGGGCGGCTGACGCTGACACAGGCGGAAGATGGGGCGGTCACGGCCACCGTTACCGGCCCCGATGGAGTAGCGCACCAGTACACACTCGGTATCAAGGATGGTGTCCCGTTTCTGACTTCTAGTGTCGAACAACCGAGTACTGCAGCTTCCGACGCGGCGAATCATGCTCTAGCATCTGGCGGCGGCGGTGAAGGCAGCAATGGGAGTGTCGCCAAGGCGATGTCCGACGCAGCGAGCGGTGGCGCAGGCAGTGTGGATCGGCAGGTGAATACCCAGGCTCCGCCGGCAGTCTCGCCGCAACCAGCACCGTCGACGCCCGCCGATGCTCACCAGCACGATGGGGTTCGAATCGATATCGATATCGACATTGGGGATCGGCAATGAACTATGCGGCCGAGATGGATCGAATACTCGCCGAGTACACAGCAGCCTCGCGGTTGGTGGTCAACGCTTTTCTCGATGCAGACGAGCGAGCGACTCGAGGCGGTGGGGAGTTGTCCGATACTCTGCAGAGAGAATTCCACCGCGAGCAGCAGCGCTGCGCGCCATCGGATGAGATGGAGCCACAGGAACCGACTGTCGAACGTGACCCGGTACTGCAGAAGGACATAGCGGTCGAGCGTACGTATACCCCCCGGCGCAGTAAGGAGGTCTACGTGCTGCCATCGGACTGGACCGATGAGGATGAAGAAGGCTACGGTCCGCCGAAATCCTGGCTCGTTTAGTTTGTCTCCAGGGGGAGTTTTGGCGCAGAACGCAGTCAGGTCGGCGAATTCACGGTGGCGTGATCTCGACAAGCAACGCTGAACACAACGACAGCGGTGCGACGGTTGGGCTCCCGCGGTCGATCAAAGGCCTTTTGGCGCCTGCCTGCCTCACTATCCGCGGTCCGGTCCAGCACCTGTCCAGCAAGTGTCGGCGCCCCACAAGCGCGCGAAGCGCGACCAGATCAGAACACTCACTGCCCAACGTGCAGCAGGATTCGGTGTGCAGGCTCCGGCTGTCGAGTCGGGAAGCGTGCCGCCGTGGGTTTGGACGCAGTGCGGCCGAGTCAGAGGAAGGGCAGGCGGTACCAGCGCAGCGAAGTGGTATGCCGATACCCCATAAAGTGATATGCTCATATCGGAAAACCGAATGAGAGGGAGGCTCATGCCCAAGATCGGACGATTCGTGAACAGCGAAGCGAAAGACGATTTCCTGCGCGCCTACGACGTTATGGCCGCCCAGTGGCCTCTACCATCGACCCGGTCCACCGTCGAAACCTCCTTCGGGACGACTGCGGTACGCACGTCGGGAACTGGACAAGGCGCGCCGATCCTGCTGCTACCGGGCATATTGGGCAATGGCCAAATGTGGCTGCGGTTCATCGAGGATCTGGCGCGCGATCATGTGGTGTATACCCCGGATGTGATGGGGTGGCCGGGACGATGCGAGCAAACCGCTCCCTTGCGTGACGAAGCCGACGTCGCCCGATGGCTGCTCGAGGTGCTCGATGGGCTCGGCGTGGACCGAATCCACCTAGCGGGAAACTCTTTGGGCGCCTGGCCCGCCATCCTCACCGCAGCGTCATATCCCGAGCGTATGGCGAGTCTGACCATGATCGAACCGGCCCCGGCCGCCCTCGTCAAGCCCCCGTGGCGGGTGCTGCTGAAGTTCCTTGTCGCGGGGATGCGCCCGACTCCGGAGCGGTTTCGGAAGCTCGGCAAGTGGCTGAATCCCGGGTACGAGCTCGATGACGACGAGTTCGCGGTTGCCTTGGCGACCACTAAATTCCGAACGGGCATGCCCTGGGCACGTCCGCTCACCGACGAGCAGCTGGATGCCATCACCGCGCCGATGCTGGTGCTCTTCGGTGCCGAGACGGTGGTCAACGACCCCGAGGTCACGGCGGCCCGGATTCGCAAGCACATTCCCTCTGCGGATATCCATGTCTACCCAGGTTTGGGACACGACGTGATGTGGGCGAATCCTGAGCAGGCGATTCCGCGTTTCCTGGACTTCGTCGACACCCACGATCCGGTCCGGACCTGACAGACCAGGTGTGCAGGTATCGCCAGCATGCCAACCTGTGTATCCGAATCAGGGCGAGTGGATTGCGCTCGAATTCACTTCGAGTCGATTCTTCCCAGTGGGGCGCTGGTGGCGGTCAGGGTTCCGCGGGCGGTGGGCCATGCGTCGTTGTCGAGGCCCAGTGCGGTACGCAGGTACGCCAAGGTGGCCCTTTGGACGAGTGCGACGCGCTCGGGGCTTTCATCGGTGGTCTGTGCGTCCTTGTCGCCCTCGACGCCGCCGAGTCCGTGTTCCGCGCCGAAGATGGTGAGCAGATCGGTGGCGCCCGGGCCGAGTAGGTAGCCATCGGTGAACCAGTCCGGACCGCGTACCGTCAGTGGCGAGTCGTCGTGGTCCCCGGCGACGATCAGGCTGGGCGTTTTCATCTCGGCGAAATCAGGGCTCATGAACGGGAAGTTTTCGGCGGCGAACGCAGTCAGGTCGGCGCCGCCGATTCCCGGCAGGGAAAGCAGCACGGCAGTGTCGATCCGCGGGTCGGCCATGCTTTCACCGGGGGCGCCGTTGGTGTCGACGACGCGCGCGCCCGCGAGCATGCTCACGGTCTGTGCGCCCCACGAGTGTCCGATGGCCGCGATGCGGTCACGGTCGACACGGCCGGCCAGTCCCGGTAGGCCGGCTTCCACACTGTCGAGTTGGTCGAGAACGGAGGTCAGGTCGGCGGCCCGGATACGCCAGATCAGTGGGGTGCGCGGGTCGTCGGAGGCCAGGTCGAGCGAGTCGAGATGGGTCGGTTGGACAACGACGAATCCCCGAGCTGCCCAATAGTCGGCCAGCGGGGCGTAGTCGTTCATGGACTTGGCCATGCCGTGTGAGAAGACGATGACCGGCAGGTCGTGGCCGGTCGTCGGTGCGGAGACTCGAACCTGTAGATCGTGGCCCCGGTCGGGTGCCGCCGGCAGGACCAGCTCGACCGAGCTGATCGGTGTGGTCGAGTCGGTGCTGACATCGGTCGCTGGTGCGTCGCTCATCTATTTCTTCCTCGGAGGTGTGATCAACCGTTGCATGCACCGATCCGGCAGCTATACGGATCGGTGTTCCGTATAAATTACGGAACACCGATCCGTTTAGCAACCGGTGGAAGTGGAGAGCCGGCCTCCAGCGACGCCGGCCGAGCAACCATCGGCGCCGCGTACGCGAGAGAGGGTCACGCCACGGCTGTGGCTGCAGGTGTCCGCGCCGGGGCTGCAGCCGGGGGCAGGCCTTGGATGCGTCCGGCGCGAACACCGTTGGCGATGACAATGATCTCAGCGAGTTCGTGTACCAGCACCACCGCCGCCAACCCGAGTGCCCCGATCAGGGCGAGTGGGATGAGGATGGTGATCAAACCCATCGACAGGCCGATGTTCTGGAGCATGATCGCCCGGGCGTGGCGGGCGTGGTTCAGTGCCTGGGGGAGGTGGCGCAGGTCTTCGCCCATGAGGGCGACGTCGGCGGTTTCGATAGCCACATCGGTGCCCATCGCGCCCATCGCGATGCCGACATCCGCGGTGGCCAGGGCGGGCGCGTCGTTCACGCCGTCACCGACCATGGCGGTGAACCGATCTCGCCGAAGCTCGGCGACCAGGCGGGACTTGTCTTCCGGACGTAGATCGGCGTGGACGGTATCGATCCCGGCTCGGCCGGCAAGTGCGGTGGCGGTGCGCGCATTGTCACCGGTGAGCATGGTTGTTCGGCATCCGGTCGCGTGCAGGCGAGCGACGACCTCTCGCGCTTCGGGTCGCAACTCGTCGCGTACGGCCACTGCGCCGATCACAGTGCCGTTGTCCTCGACCAGCACTGCGGTGGCGCCGGCATGTTGCATTCGTTCCACCTCGGCAGCCAATGGACCGGCCTCGATCCAGCCAGGGCGACCCAATCGTGCAGGACGCTCACCGATCCGGCCGGTCAAGCCGGACCCGGTGACCGCTTCGACGTCGGTGGCCGAGGCGACCTGGCCGGAGGCGGCCAGGATCGCTCCGGCGAGAGGGTGTTCGCTTCGCGATTCCAGTGCCGCTGCGACTATCAGGACACGATCGGATTCGACACCGTCGACAGTGGCGACCTCGACGACGACGGGGCTGTTCGCAGTGAGGGTGCCGGTCTTGTCGAGTGCGACCGTGCGGACCCTGCCGAGCGCTTCCAACGCGGCTCCACCCTTGATCAGCACACCGAACGTGCTGGCCGCACCGATCGCAGCGACCACTGTCACCGGCACCGAGATCGCCAGCGCACACGGCGATGCCGCGACCACGACGACCAGGGCGCGTTCGATCCAGGTGGCAGGATCGCCGAATATTGCACCGAATAGCGCGATCGCTGCCGCGGCTACCAGGATTCCTGGTACGAGAGGCTTGGCGACAGTGTCTGCCAGTCGTTGGGAAGCGCCCTTGCGGGCCTGCTCGGTCTCCACGATCCGCACGATCCGCGCCAAGGAGTTGTCCTGCGCGGTCGCGGTTACCCTGACTTCCAGAACTCCGGTGCCATTGATCGACCCGGCGAACACCTCGTCGCGCGGACCGACCTCCATCGGCACCGATTCCCCGGTGATCGCCGAAACATCCACCGCGCCGTGTCCTTCGGAGATCACGCCATCGGTGGCGATTCGCTCGCCCGGCCGCACCACCATCCGATCCCCAACCCGCAACTCCGCGGGTGTGATCATGGTTTCGATACCTGTGCGCAGCACGGTCGCCTGCTCGGGGACCAGGGACAGCAACGCACGCAGGCCTCGTCGCGTGCGCGCAACCGCGTACTCTTCGAGTCCCTCGCTGATGGAGAACAGGAATGCCAGCATTGCGGCTTCCCCTATCTCACCGAGCGCGACGGCGCCGATCGCCGCGACGGTCATCAGCGTGCCGACGCCTATCCTGCCCTTGGCGAGGCGCTCGAGGGTGGAGGGGACAAAGGTGTAGCCACCGACCACCAACGCGGCGGCCTGCAAACTCGGCTCCACCGCCCCTGGCGCACCGGCCCGGCCGCTGATGAAAGCAGTGATCAGCAGCACTCCGGACACGGCGGCTGCCCGTAGCTCGGTGATCTCCCACAGCCTTTCCGTTTCACGGTGATCGGGATCACCGATTTCGCCGGAGGGCTCTTCGTGGCTGCAGCAAGCATCGCTCATGCTCGAGTCGCCGTCCGGGATCCGGCCGAGGTGGTTCCGTAGTTCGGGCACAACGCCACCGCATTGCCCGTTGCGGCCAGCAGCGTCTCCGCCGATGCCAGCAGATCCATCAGCTCCGGACGAGTCAGGCTGTAGAACACTTGACGACCCTGCGGCCGCCCCACGACCAACCCACAGTCCCGAAGGCATGCGACATGCGCCGACACGGTGGACTGCGCCAAACCGAGTCCGGACACCAGGTCCGCGACCCGCGCTTCTCCGTGTGCCAGCCGGTGCACTATTGCCAGCCGCGTGGCATCCGACAGGCTATGGAACAGTGCGACTGCGGGATCCAAGCTCTGTGGGTCAGTCGGACACGAATGCTCCTTCATCGTCATGAAACGATGATAACAACAGATACCGTTTATATCGGAAATAGACGATCCGATGGCCAAGCGCACAGTTCTTGTTGCTAAAAAATAGCTGTGTCTCGTTCCGTGCGAGCTGCAGCACGGATTCGGGTAGTATTTCTCTCAATTGACATCGTATTTATCGCTGATTCAGCAGCATTTCTAAATCGTTGCATGCAAGTTGCTGTACTCAGTCGTCGTGTCCGTAAGAATGGGTCCGGTCCAACGAGTCTGTCCACTCAACCACTTTGGAGGGAAGCTCACATGGCACAAGACACGATGGCCGACCTGAAGCGCGGCGACATCGACGACATCCGGAATATCGAGATGCTGCGGCTGGCTGTCGATGAAGCGCGGCAGGAAGCCCAGAATGCTCGCCAGTATGCACAGCAGGCGCAGAATCTGGCCCGGCAGTCGCAGCAGCAGACGCGTCAGGTCTCTCATCAGGCGCAGCTGGCGCAGAACGAGGCCAATCAGGCCAACCAGCAGGCGCAGCAGGCTCGCCAACAGGCCATTGTGGCCCAGAATCAGGCCCAGCAGGCACAGAGTGAGGCCGATCGGGCGCAGAGCCAGGCTCAGCAAGCGCAGAGCGAAGCCAGCCAGTCCAATCAACGCGCACAAACGGCCCAGGATCAGGCTGATCAGGCCACTCAGCTGGCCCAGCAGGCCGAAGATCAGGCTGCTCGCAGCCAGGACCGGGCCATGCAGTGGGAACTGCAGTTGCACCAGCTGCGGCAGCAGGCACGGCAGATGCAGTCGCGGTAACGAGCGGTTCTTTCGACACTGAACGACGTCGGCGAAAGGGACCACTGTCGGCTCCGACCGTGTTCCCTTTCGTCGATCCGCGAAAGGTCGTTGCTGATGAGTGAACCGGCTCTACCGCCGCCCACCGTCGAAGTGATCGTGCCGGAGGCTCTGAGTGCCGGTGCCTACGCCAATGGGTTCACCTGCTGGTACAACCGCACCGACTTCACTCTCGATTTCCTGGTGTACCTACCAGGCGATCCGGGTGTGAACGACGCCGGGCAGCCAGTGGTGCATCAACCCACGCAGGTGGTTTCGAGGGTGAAGTTCCCGCCGGCGCTGATCTTCCGGCTGATGCAGATCTTGAACGACAGCATGAGCAACTATGAGCATCAGTTCGGCCCGATCGTCCACCTCGGGGAATAGTTCGCACGGGAGGAAGCCGTGTTCCGATCCAGCCCCATGACAATCCGAGTGAGCCCGGGGGAGCCGACCGTGGTCGTCGACGCTGCGGTCCGGTATCGAGCCGATCCGATCCGCGGGCGCCGCTATACCGTCACCGCACCCGAACCTGCGAGACGATCGACGGCGACGTGAGCACGGTGCGCGCCGGACGGCCCAGGTGAACATCGAGGGCACCCGAGTCGGGTGCCCTCAGCTGTGTCGAGAATCCATTGTCCCCGGTCAGCCCGCGATGACTGCGCGCGGTGGGTGGGCACGCCTGGCGATACTCGCCAACTCCGCGTTGAAGCGGTGCGCGGCTTCGATATTGCCCAGGTGACCGGTGGGCCAGATATGGTACGCGGCCAAGTGACCGGTTTTGCCGAGTGCGTCCGCGATGCGACGTGACATGCGTTCGGGCAGCAAGCGATCGTATTTGCCGGCGATCACCGTCGTGGGCACGGTGATCGCGGCGGTGGCCTCGGACAGGTCCATGTCGGCCAGTGCCGCGGCGTGCTTGCCTCGGCTCAACGGTCGACACGACCGTACGATGCTCAGTGCGAAGTCCACTTCGTCCGCGGTTGCATGCCTGGACATGATGCGCGCCTTGAGCGCCATGTTCGCCGGCCAGCCGCCCGGTAGTGGGACGGGGGCGGTTACCAGAGCCTCGGTGAGGACCATCGGCACTCGCACCGTGCGGCCGAGCACGGTCACCGGACGCTCGGCAATGGTCAGCGGCTTGTTCATCAGCGGCAGGACGTCACTGTCGTAGCGGATCTCGCCCGGGCTGCTGTTCAGCAGGACGATTTCGGCTGCACGCCGCTCGACCTGCTCCGGGTAGCGCTCCGCCCAGGCTTGCGCCGTGATGCCGCCCATGCTGTGCCCGACCAGCACGGCGCGTTGGCCGGGCCGAAGCGCGGCGTCCAAAACGGACGACAGGTCATCGGCCAGCGTTTCCTTGCTGGGTTCGGTACGGCCGAGTTCGCTGGCACCGTGACCGCGCTGGTCGTAGCAGATCACTCGATACCGGTCGGCGAAGGCGTTGATCTGTGGATTCCAGTATTCGATACTGCAACTCCAGCCATGGATCAGCACGATGACATCGCCATCGGCCGGGCCGTAGGCCTTCGCCCGCAGGCGGACACCGTCCCTGGTGGTGACCGGGATGACCGCATGCGGCGTCGTAGGGGCGTTCAGTGACGCGGTCTGGAAGGTTCGAGAACGTAGCCCAGCGCGGTAGGCGGCGGTCAGCGCGCCGTTGCGCGCGTCCGCAAGCGTCTTCATCGACTTCACCAGCATCGTGCACTCCTTTGTGTCCACCGCCACAGTACAGTGCAAGCTCAGTGCTTGCTAGTGCAAGCGCAGCGGGTGAAATTCTGGCGTTGTACCAAGGCGTACCCAGAATTCAATCCGGTCAAAGCAGGATTTCGGAAAAACATCGGGTAGGCCGAGCGTGTTCCTGAGTCGTTCCTGTTCCTGTTGAAGGCCGGTGCCGTTCCCGGCCCCAACTGGGTGCTCGTGGCCAGCGAGGGCGCTGTGGTTTCGTCGGGCGCTGGTGTTTCGTCGGGCGCTGTGGTTTCGTCGGGCGCTGCGGCATTTCGTCGAGCGCTGTGGCGGCCCCGACCGACCCCCGGCTACCGTTGGTTCCGTGGAAAGTGCGCACACTGCCCCTGACTCCGTCACCGGCTCGCAGGCCGAGTCCGAGACGGGTTGGCGCGGCGTGAGACTGCCCATACTGACGGCCGGCTTCGGGGTCGGCCTCGGCGTCCTCCTGCACGTGCGTGATCCCCACGTCGAAGGCTCCTACGGCGTATGCCCGCTCTACGCGCTCACGGGCTGGTACTGCCCGGGCTGTGGCGGTATGCGCGCGGTGCATCACCTCACCGACGGGCAGATCGGCGATGCCGTGCAGAGCAACCTCCTCGCGATCCCGTTGGTACTCGCGCTCGTGATATGGGTGACCGACTGGACGATTCGGGGGTGGCGTGGTCGGTCGATGCGATTGCCCTCGATGAGCCCGACCACGATCTGGATGTTTTTCGTGGCGATGGCGATCTACACGGGGGTGCGCAACACCCCGTGGGGTACCTGGCTCATACCGACGTAGCAGTCCCCATCGATAGCGACGCCGCGACTGTGGACATACCGAGTGCTGGGCGGTGTTGCGATCATGCGGTCGACATTCCGCCGGTGGGCGGCAAGTGAGGCAGGGACTGCCCGAGCAGCCAGTGTTCCCATAGCGGTCGTAGCGGTGCCAGGCTGTAATGGGCTGCGAGGTCGGTGAATTCCTCGGTGGTGACCGACGAATGTCGGTAGCGGATCGTCCAGTCGCGCAACAACGCGAAGAAGGTCGAATCACCGAGCTGTAGGCGCAGTGCGTGCAAGGTCAGCGCACCGCGTTTGTAGACCCGGTCGTCGAACATGCGCTGCGGCCCAGGATCGCCGATCACGATGTCCTGCGGTTCACGCGACAGGTTGTGCCGCGCCGCTCGAGCCAGTTGGTCGGCGGTGGGTCCGCCTGCCGCCTCGGACCAGATCCATTCGGCGTAACAGGCGAAGCCCTCGTGCAGCCAGATGTCTCGCCATTGTCGGATGGTCAGGCTGTTGCCGAACCACTGGTGCGCCAGCTCGTGCGCGACCAGTCGTTCGGCGCCACGGCGGCCGTCGCAGTGATTGGCTCCGAAGATCGACATACCCTGCGCCTCGATCGGGATGTCCAACTCGTCGTCGGTGACGACCACGGTGTATTCATCGAACGGGTACGGGCCGAACGCCGCCTCGAAGACGTCGAGCATCTGAGGTTGCCGGGCGAAATCGTGGTCGAAAACCACCCGCAGCGCGGGCGGCAGGATGGCCTGCATGGGCACCGAGGCACGCGGGGACCTCAGGCGATACTTGCGATACGGGCCGATCTGGACTGTCGCCAGATAGCTCGACATCGGCTCGGATTGCTCGTACACCCAGGTGGTACTGCTGGCCTTGGTCTGTTTACCCACCAGAGTGCCGTTGGCCGCCGCATAGTACGGCGAGTCGGTGGTGATCGAAATCCGATAGCGCGCCTTGGAACTCGGATGGTCGTCACAGGGAAACCATGACGCCGCGCCGTTGGGCTGGTTGGCCACCAACGCGCCTTCACCGAGTTCTTCCCAGCCGACATCGCCCCATGGCCCACGCACGGGTTTCGGGATGCCCTGGTAGTGCACCACCAAGACCAATGCACCGCCGGCCGGAATCCGATCTCGCGGAGTGATCAGCAACTTGCCGCGCTGATGGACGAATTTCGCGGCTTTGGCTCCATTGACGACCACCTTCGACACGCTCAGCGCCTGGTCGAGGTCGAGGGCGAACCGCGGTCGCGCCGCGGTGGTCACCGCAGTGATCGCGGCGCGCCCGGCGAGCCGATTACCGACAACCCGATAGGTCAATTCGAGGTCGTAACGCGAGACCCTGTACCCCGCATTTCCACTCTGCGGTAGGTATTCGTCGATGGGCGTCTCGTAGAATTTGCCCGTCATCGGTCCCCTCCGGGATCGCTGGCGAACAGCGGTGCGATCGGATTGCCCCACCATCGGGTCGAGGCGGGTACGGTGTCGCCCCGCATGACCAGAGACGCGGGGCCGATGGTGGTGTTGTCTCCGATGACCGAGGCAGGTAGGGCCACGCAGTGGGGGCCGAGGGTGGCGCCTGCGCCGAGAACCACGGTGTCCATCGTCATGATCCGATCGTGGAACAGGTGGGTCTGTACCACGCAACCGCGTTCCACGGTTGCGCCGTCACGGAGGGTCACCAGGTCCGCCTCGGGTAGCCAATAGGACTCGCACCATACTCCTCGGCCGATCGTCGCCCCTAGTCCACGAAGCCACAGATTCAGTACGGGCGTCCCCGTCGCCGCGCGCGCGAACCACGGTGCGGCAACTGTTTCCACAAAGGTGTCCGACACTTCGTTGCGCCACACGAACGAACTCCACAGCGGGTGCTCGCCACGAGCGATCCGCCCTACCAGCAACCACTTGGCAGCGATCGTGCTCACTCCGGCGACAGCGCCCGCGGCCAGCAGTACCACGCCACTGAGCAGCCCGGCTGCCAGGTACCCGACGGCTTGCGCCAGCCAGGCGAGTGTGTACAGCACACCGAGTCCGATGGCGAACGTCACCAGAACGGGCAGCAGTCGACAGGTTTCGACGATGCCGCGTGCAATGCGTAGGCGTGTGGGTGGGTCGAACGTGCGACCGGTGTCGGCACTGTCGGCCGCCCGACGTAGCCGTACCGGTGGGCTGCCCAGCCACGACGATCCCGCTTTCGCCTTGGACGGGGCCGCTGACAGCACGGCGACCAGGCCGTTCTTCGGCACCCGGCGGCCGGGCGCGGTCATTCCGGAGTTACCGAGAAAGGCGCGTTTGCCGACCTTGGCCGCGCCGATGTGCAGCCAACCGCCGCCGAGTTCGTATCCGGCGACCATGGTGTCGTCGGCCAGAAACGCACCATCGGCCACCGTGGTGAACCTCGGTAGCAACAATACGGTGGAGGCCTCGACGCTCTTGCCGACCTTCGCACCGAGCAAACGCAGCCACATGGGCGTGAGCAAGCTGGCATACAGTGGGAACAGAAAGGTGCGTGCGGAGTCCAGCAACCGCACGGTCGCCCATGCCTGCCACCCGACACGGCTGCGCACCGGATGGTAGCCCTCGCTCAGGCCGATGCTCAGCAGCCGGACCGCAGCGATGATTGCCACGGCATACACCCCGAGGCCGAGGACGGTAGCCACGGGAAGGATCGTGAAAGACCTGGCGAGTGTTGCGGTCAGTGTCGGTATGTCGTGCACATTCCACGCGAGGAACGCACCCCCCGTGCCGAGGCCGAGTATCGGCATGGCGGCCAAAGCGATCGACGTCAGGCCGAACACGGCGACCCAATGCCTGGCGCGGCGAGGTGTCTGCGATGGCCAGCGGTGTCGAGCCCTACCGACCTTCTGTGCGGGCGAACCGGCCCATTCTTGTTCCGCTTTCACCCTGCCCACCACTGCCGAACCGGGCGCCACTTCGGCGTTCTTGCCGATACTCGTGCCGGGCAGCAGGATAGATCGGGAGCCGACGACTGCGCCGGGACCGATGGTGATCGGACCCACTCGCACCGTGTCGCCATCGATCCAGTAGCCGGACAAGTCCACTTCCGGCTCCACGCTGCATCCGTCGCCGAGTTCGAGCATGCCCGTTACCGGTGGCAGAGAGTGCAGGTCGACCCCCTTACCTATCGTTGCGCCCAGCGCTCGCGCGAACGGCACCATCCACGGTGCGCCGGCGAGGTTTTCGGCGCCACTGGCTTCGGAGAGTCGCACAGCCGCCCACAAGCGCAGATGAATGGCGCCACCACGTGGATAGTTTCCCGGCCCCACCCCGCGCAACAACAGGCGCGCACCTACCACACAGATCGCCATACGGCCGGGCGGGGAGATGAACAGCAGGAACGCGGTCAGCGTCCACCACCCCGACGGGTGTGGCAGCCACGGCAGCGAGTCGGACCAGGCGGCAATGTGTGCCACGATCGCCAACCAGGTGAGCCATTGCAGGCCAGTGAGTGTCGTCAGCGGCAGTGTGGCCAGCACCTGCGCCGTCTGCGCAAGCCGCGGCGTCGGACGCACGACCCGTTCGGTGGTGGCGACAGCGGGCGTGGTTCGTTCCAAGAATTCGATCAGTGCGCCGAGCCGAGGGTGGTCGTAGAGGTCGGCAACGGTGACGTGCGGGTAGCGTTCGCGCACCGCGGCCACCAGTAGTGCCGCAGCGAGAGATCCCCCACCGAGGTCGAAGAAATCGGCCTCGAGGTCGTCGACTCGGGCACCGAGAATCGAATCCCATAGTCCGGCAATCCACTGCGCTGTGCCGGTGAAGGTGGAATGGTCGTGCTGCGTGCCGCCGGGTAGCGGCCACGGCAGCGCATCCCGGTCGATCTTGCCCGAAGTCCGGGTGGGTAGTTCGGCGACGACCACGAGTCTCGGGATCAGTGGGGCCGGAAGTTTTTCGGCGAGCAGGGCGCGCGCCGCCTCTGTGTCGAAGTCGGAGTCCGGTCCGGTCACGTAGCCCACCAGGACCCTGTTGCCCGCTGTCGTGGTTCGCAGTGCGGCTGCGGCGCCGGTGACGGCGGGTAGGTGCTGCAATGCATCGTCGATCTCACCGAGTTCGATCCGGCGGCCGCCCAGTTTGATCTGGTCGTCGGCACGTCCCAGGAAGACCAGACCGGGACTGTCGTTGCGGACGAGGTCGCCGCTGCGATAGGCGCGCTCCCAGCCGACCGACGGCAGCGGTGCGTACTTCTGCGCGTCCTTCACCGGGTCGAGGTAGCGCGCGAGTCCGACGCCGCCGATGACCAACTCGCCGGATTCCCCCTCGGCTACTGGCTCGCCTGCTCGGTTCACCACGACGAGATCCCAACCGTCGAGCGGAAGCCCGATTCGGATCGGCCCCCCCGCGTCCAGACGCGCGGCACATGCGACGACAGTGGTCTCGGTGGGACCATAGGTGTTCCATACTTCGCGTTCTGCGTCGGTACAGCGTTCGGCGAGCTCGGGAGGGACGGCTTCGCCCCCGAAGATCAGCAGACGCACTGTGTCCAGCGCTTCTGCCGGCCAGGTCGCCGCCAATGTCGGCACCGTCGAGATGATGCTGATCTCGCGTCGCGCCAGCCAGGGACCCAGGTCCGCACCGGTGCGCACCAGTTCGCGAGGAGCGGGAACCAAGCAGGCGCCGTTGCGCCAAGCCAGCCACATTTCTTCGCAGGAGGCGTCGAAGGAGACCGAGAGTCCGGCGAGGACCCGGTCGCCGGGACCGATCGGATCTTCGCGCAGAAACAGGCTCGCTTCCGCGTCGACGAAGGCGGCAGCGCTGCGGTGTGTGACAGCGACGCCTTTCGGTGTTCCCGTCGAGCCCGAGGTGAAGATGATCCAGGCGTCGTCGTCGGGTCCCGGCAACTGCGTACCCGTGTTGCTCGGCGCGTCGCCCTCCACGTCGGGGAGGTCGGTCGTGGTGGTCTGGATGCCCGCGACGGTTACGACCGCGGTGACCTGCGCTTCGTCGAAGACCAGGCGGGCACGCTCGTCCGGGTCGTCGGCATCGACCGGTACATAGGCGGCCCCGGTGTAGAGCACCGCCAAGATGGTGGCGTAGAGCCCGGAGGCGCCCGACGGCATGCGTACTCCGACGCGATCGCCTCGGCGTACGCCCGCCTCGCGGAGGCGCTGTTCGATCGGCCCGATTTCGGCAACCAACTCGCTGTAGGAGAGCACCACCTGGCCGTCGTCGAGGGCAGGGGCGTCGGGATACGTGAGCGCCGTTGCGGTCAGAACGTCCACGAGGGTCCTGGCCGCGGGTGCGTGCTCGCCACGCAGCAGCGAACGCCCCGGTGCGTCGAGCTCCGTCGCGAGCAGGGTGCTCGGTGCACCTGTCATCGACTTGCCTCACATTCCTGTCGTCGCGCAACGGGTTGGTTGCCAACACCGTTTCGCGCGTGGGCGCCGGATCGGTCCCGGGCGCCGCAGTCGCGCATCCGATCAGTCGGCCAACGAGCTGGGGCGGTGGTAGCGCCCGTCGTAGTAGAGCAATGGGGCCGCGGCGGGCTTTTCGTCGGTGTTGTCGTGCACACGGGTGACCAGTCCGACGATGAGGGTGTGGTCGCCGATGGGAATGAGTCGGTGCACCGTGGCGCGCATCCAGATCGGCGTGCCGTGGAGGACCGGTTCGCCGGTATCCAACGTGGTCCACAGCGAGTGATCGGTGAAGCGCTCCTCGGCGATCCGCGAAAACCGCCGGGCCAAGTGCTGCTGATGCTCGCCGAGAAAGTGGATGACCACGGAGTCTGCTTCCAGCAGCCCGGACAGGCTCGAGGAGGTGTGCGCGATGTTGAACGAAACCAACGGCGGGTCCAGCGATAGCGACGCAAAGGACGTCGCGGTGAAGCCGACTGGACCGCGTGCGCAATTGAGAGTGACGACAGTCACGCCTGCGGGGTAGTGGCGCATGGACGCGCGATATTGTTCGGCAGTGATACCGCTCAGATCATCGGGTATCCGAAAATCCGTCTCGGGCCGTGGTACTTCGGTCACACGACGAATTTACGCTCGTATTCCGTGCCGTTGCGGTGCGGGCGTGCAACTTGTTGATCAGGATCAGCGTGGCCAGGGCCAGCGATACCGGGAACCCGGTACGGATAGTGGCCCGCCATGGGTAGGCGCTCGGTGACGAAACCGGCGCGGGCGGGACATGGTTACCCGCAAGGGCCTCTTTCTCGAAATGTGCAGACCCGCAAAGGTCGATTCGACTGCCCGGATTCACCGTTCGTACCTGCGAAGGCTTCCGATCACGGCGGCCGCGAGGCACTGCAGGAGATCTCGATCACTGCAGGTCCCCGGGTAACCTGCACGGTGGATCCGACATACTGTGAGGATGACAGACTGGCTGGCTTTCACCGTCGAAACGAAGGACAACGTCGCCCAGGTGACGTTGACCGGACCCGGCAAGGGCAACACGATGGGTCCGGACTTCTGGCGAGAGCTGCCGGAGATCTTCGGCGGGCTCGATGCCGATCCCGAAGTCCATGCGATCGTCCTGACCGGCTCGGGTAAACACTTTTCCTACGGCCTCGATCTGTCCAGCATGGCCGGGACATTCGGGCCGCTGCTGGCCGACCGTGCGCTGGCTGCCCCGCGCACCGACTTCCTCGGTGAGGTGCGTAGGTTGCAAGCCGCGATCACCGCCGTGGCCGACTGCCGCAAGCCGGTGATCGCCGCGGTGTCCGGCTGGTGTATCGGCGGTGGGCTGGATCTGATCGCCGCCGCCGACATCCGCTACGCCAGCGCGGACGCCACGTTCAGTTTGCGAGAGGCGAAGATTGCGATCGTCGCCGATGTCGGGTCGTTGCAGCGGTTGCCCGGCATCATCGGCGAAGGACACCTGCGTGAACTCGCCTACACCGGCAAGGACATCGATGCCGCGCGCGCGGAAAAGATCGGCCTGGTCAACGATGTCTTTCCGGATCAAGAAGCGGCGCTGGACGCCGCACATGCCACCGCGCGCGAAATCGCCGCCAATCCTCCGCTGGTGGTGCAAGGTGTCAAGGACGTCGTCGACCAGCGTCGCAGAGACGAGGTTGCCGCAGGTCTGCGCTATGTCGCAGCGTGGAATGCCGCCTTCCTTCCTTCGGAGGACCTCACCGAGGCGGTACAGGCCGTCTTCGAAAAGCGCGCTCCCGAATTCCGCGGCCGGTGAGTGGGAATCCGCGGTGAGTGGGACTCCGAAGGACGCCGCACACTGACGCACGGCGAAATCGGGGAGTCCAGAGGGTCTGGACTCCCCGAGGGGCGCGGCTTCAGTGCTCGCCCTGGTCATTCAGCCGTTGGATGGAGGCTGCGATTTCGGCTTCGGCCTCGCTACGACCGACCCATTCCGAGCCCTTGACGAACTTGCCGGGCTCGAGGTCCTTGTACCGTTCGAAGAAGTGCTTGATCGCGGCCAGCTCGAACTCGGGTACGTCCTTCAGATCTTGGATGTGGTCCCATCGCGGATCGCCGGCGGGTACACACAGGATCTTGTCGTCACCGCCCGCTTCGTCGGTCATTTTGTACATCGCGACCGGGCGGGCCTCGACGATCACGCCGGGAAATACGGAGTCGGCCAACAGGACCAGCGCATCGAGCGGGTCGCCGTCCTCACCGAGGGTGTTGTCGATGTAACCGTAGTCGGCGGGATAGACCATGGATGTGTACAGGAACCGGTCGAGGCGTACCCGACCGGTCTCGTGATCGACCTCGTACTTGTTCCGAGAGCCCTTGGGGATCTCGATGGTGACGTCGAACTCCACGTCGTCTCCTTCGGTGCGTCGGTGCCGAGCCCGCGGACTCGGCTGCTGTCTCGGCAACTGTCGACTGTCTCGGTAACTGTCGACTCGGCCACCGCGCAGGCGCCGACTCGCCAAGTTGTTCGTGGGAACAGTTGCGCAACGAGGATAGTGTTGTCGGCGAGGGTATGGGTGCGGCAGGTGGCTGCTGCCGGAATGGGTCAGGAGCGCGGCGGCAACGTGTTCGGTGGAGACGAGAAGATCGGTGTGCTGGCCACTCGGCGGCGCCACCGCAGACTGATGGCGGTATCGATCGCGCTGGTGGTGGTCCTCGCAGGCGCTGTCGCGGCGGTGGCTCTGGTGCGGCCGTGGACCGACGAATTCCGACACGGCAAGCTGATCGTCGCTGCCGCACCCGCACTGGTCGAGTCGGCGCCTCGGGTGCTCCCGGCCCGTTCGAACGCGCCCGCACCGAGTCCTGCCGGGATTGCCGCGGCACTGGCTCCGGTCATCGGAAACCCGGATCTCGGCGCCTTCGCGGGCCAGGTCAGTGACCCCAACAGTGCCTCGGTGCTGTGGAGTGCAGCTGCGGACACACCGTTGGTTCCCTCGTCCACGGCCAAGGTGCTGACTGCCGCGGCTGCCCTGCTCACGCTGCCCGTCGACCATAGGGTGACCACCGCCGTGGTCACCGGTGCAGCTGCGAACGAGTTGGTACTGGTCGGTGGTGGCGACCCGACGATCACCGCTGAGCCGGATGGCAAGGGCTACTACTCGAATGGCCCACGGTTGTCGGATCTGGTGGCGCAGATCAGGTCGACAGCCCGTCCAGTGGACACGATCGTGGTCGATACGTCCGCCTACGCGGGTCCGACCATGGCCTCGGGCTGGGATCCGATCGACATCGGCGACGGCTCGATTGCGCCGATCGAGCCGGTGATGATCGACGGCGGTCGGTCGCGGCCATTGGTCCGGTATTCGTCTCGCACGACCACCCCGGCGCTGGATGCAGGCAAGCGTTTGGCCGCCGAACTCGGGCTGGATCCGGCTCGAGTGCGGCCGGGTGTGGCGCCCGACGGTGCGGTCGAGATCGCCAGTGTGCGGTCGGCGCCCCTGCGTGAGCGGCTGCACGACATGATGGTCTACTCCGACAACGTCCTCGCTGAAGCGATCGGGCGCGAAGTCGCGGTGGCGAACGGCGGCGAGGCGTCCTTCCGGGGCGGAGTGGCTGCGATCCACGCGGCGCTGAGCGCGGCTGGTTTCGATATGTCCGGCGTGGATATGCACGACAGTAGCGGACTGTCGGTCGATGATCGTATTCCCGCACGATTGCTCGACCAGGTCGTGGCGACCGCGGCCAAACCCAACGGAGTGACCGCGGTGCAACCGGCGGGCACCAACGCCAAGCCGGAGCACGATCGGACTGCGGCCACCTTGGCGCCCATGCTCGACACCCTGCCGGTCGCGGGTGCCACTGGCTCACTGACCGACCGTTTCGTCGGCAGCGATCGGGAAGGGGCGGGCTGGGTGCGGGCCAAGACCGGAACATTGTCGGTGTCGAGCGCGTTGGTCGGGTATGTGCTGGACGCCGACGGGCGGGTGTTGACCTTCGCATTGATGTCGAATGATCGACCCCCGGAGGTGAGCAGGCCCGCATTGGACGCGATCGCAGGCACGCTGCGAAACTGTGGATGCTCGTGATGGGTGGTTGAGTATGGCCCAGGAAGGTTCCGATACCGCGGAGTTCGGTTCGACGTCGGTGGGTGAGAGGCATCGGCGCCGCTCGAGTTTTTCCGGCGTGGTCGATTGGCGGTTGGCTGCGCGCACGGGAGCGGCTCTGGTGCCCGCGGGGCCGCAGATCTCGCGCTATACCGCCGAGCAGGTTGTCGCCGAGCTGGGCGCTGCCTCGGAGCGCGCCGAGGGGCCGGTGCGTGAGGTGAGTGGGTTGCTGGACGGCCGGCAGGTTCCCATGGCCAAGATTGTCGATCGCCCGGGCTGGATCGAGGCCACTGCGGATTCCATGGCACAACTCACCGATGGCGACAGCCCATCTGCCGAATGGCGGCTGCTCGCAGGCAAGCCCGCAGGCCTCCAGGCCGGCGCGATGCTCGCATTTCTGTCCACCGCGATCCTCGGCCAGTACGATCCGTTCACCGGGGCGGATGGAACGTTGTTACTGGTGGCGCCGAACGTCGTTGCCGTGGAACGTGCGCTCGGTGTGTCGCCGAGTGACTTTCGCCTCTGGGTTTGTCTGCATGAAGTGACCCATCGGGTGCAGTTCTCTTCGGCGCCCTGGCTGGCGGAATACATGCGCACCAATGTGGAGGTACTCGGCGAGGCCGGAGACGAGCCGTTGATCGATATCGTCTCTCGACTGGTCGACGCGGTGCGTGCCCGCCGCGGGGCCGCATCCGACGACCCGACCACGCGCGGGATGGTCGGTCTGCTGCGCGCTACCCAGGCGGCGCCGCAACGTGAGGCGCTGGATAGGCTGTTCGTGCTCGGCACTCTGCTGGAGGGACATGCCGATCACGTCATGGATGCGGTCGGTCCTGCGGTCGTCCCGACGGTGGAGCAGATTCGCGGGGCTTTCGATCGGCGCCGTCGGCGCCCCGGCAACCCGGTCCAACGGGTGATGCGTGCGCTGCTGGGTGTCGACGCGAAGGTTGCACAGTACGTGCGGGGCAAGAAGTTCGTGGACGAAGTAGTCGCCAGTGTTGGCGTGGCGCGGTTCAACACGGTGTGGTCGGAGCCCGACACGCTGCCTCGGCCCGAGGAGATCGAATCCCCTACGCGCTGGATCGGGCGCGTGCTCGGCTGACCGACGCGGGCCGCTGACAACCCGATGCGCTGCGGTGGACCGTCTCGTGCGGCCAGTGGGTAGGCTTCGCCGCATGAGGCGTGCGCGGCGAACGACCCCTGGACGCCTCGAGCCGGCGCCTGGGGATCCCGATGCCGGGCTGCGGTCGACCTCCGAGGTCGCAGGTGTTCGCCGCCTGCCCGAAACGCCGGCGGTGCTCGCAGTTCGTCGAAGTGTGCGCGACTGGTTGGCCGGGTTCGCGCCGACCGGGGCACAGGAGCAGGCAGTTGCGGTCGGATTGTCCGGTGGCGCCGACTCACTGGCTCTCACTGCCGCGGCGGTGGTCGAGGCACAGGCGGTCGATGCGCTGATCGTCGATCATCGCTTGCAGCCAGGGTCGGATGCGGTCGCTGCCGAGGCTGCCGCGCAAGCGCGATTCCTGGGCTGTCGCTCGGTGCGGGTCCTACCGGTGACGGTCGGTGCGGAGGGCGGAATGGAGGCGGCCGCCCGTCGGGCACGCTACGCCGCGTTGGATGCAGCGCGCAACGGGCTGCCCGTTCTGCTCGGACATACGCTCGACGACCAGGCCGAAACGGTATTGCTCGGACTGGCACGCGGATCGGGAGGCCGTTCGATTCAGGGGATGGCCCCGTTCTCCGCGCCGTGGGGTCGTCCGCTGCTTCGTGTGCACCGGGACACGACCCGCCAGGTGTGTGCAGACGTGGGTGTGACACCGCACGACGACCCGCACAACGTGGCACCCGGATTCACCCGGGTTCGACTCCGTCTGGAGGCGCTGCCATTGTTGGAGCAGATTCTCGGTGGTGGGGTGGCTGCTGCACTGGCCCGTACCGCCGAGCAGTTGCGTGCAGACGGGCAGGTGCTGGACATGCTCGCCGCCGATCTACAGCAGACTGCGACAGAGGGGAACGAGCTGGTGGTCGAGACGCTCGCCACTGCCCCCGGCCCCTTGCGTAAGCGGGCCATCCGATCGTGGCTGCTGGCGAATGGCGCGAAAGCGGTGACCACCAAGCATTTACAGGCCATCGACGACTTGGTGTCCGCCTGGCACGGTCAGGGCGCGGTCGCGGTCGGCGGCGGAAGACCAGATGCCAGGTTGGTCGCCGGGCGAGAACGTGGCAGGCTGACACTGCGGCTGGAGGAGAATGGCCATCGGAGGCGATGAGGCAGGCTACACCGGCCCGACTGGCTACCATCACGGAAGGAAATCCAGCTGACGTGTACGGGGACGACATCGCGTCGGTGCTGATCACCGCGGACCAGATCACCGCTAGAACCCAGGAGCTGGCCGAGCTCATTGCCAAGCGTTATCCCGCTGGTGCTCCCGAGGGAGATCTGTTGTTGGTAGGTGTGCTGAAAGGCGCCATCTTCTTCATGACCGACCTGGCGAAGGCACTGCCGATTCCGACCCAGATGGAGTTCATGGCCGTCTCGTCCTACGGATCGTCCACTTCGTCGTCCGGCGTCGTGCGGATCATGAAGGACCTGGACAAGGACATTGCGGGCCGCAATGTCCTGATCGTCGAGGACATCATCGACTCCGGTCTCACTCTGTCCTGGTTGCAAAGAAACCTGTCCTCGCGCAATCCGGCATCGCTCGAGGTCGTCACCCTCCTGCGCAAGCCCGACGCGCTGCGCACCCAGGTGGATGTAGCGCACGTTGGTTTCGACATCCCGAACGAATTCGTGGTCGGTTATGGTCTGGACTATGCCGAGCGCTACCGTGACCTGCCGTATATCGGCACTCTGGATCCAAAGGTCTACGGCGGCCGGTCGTAGTCGGTCGCTGTTTCGGTGACGCGACCCGATGTCCGGGTCAGCTCGGCTGCTGCGGAATAGCCCTGGTCAGGGCGTATACATCGGCTTCGAGGACCCGGAACAACTTGTAGGTGAGCACGAATGCCAGGATGCCGCCTACACTGAGCAGCCGCACGGGCACGATCACGACCTCCAGGTCGTCCGTGTCGACGAAGGTTGCGCTCGCGACGCCCAGTAGGGGGACCGACGCGGCGACTCCGAGGTAGAAGTTGCTGCGTTTGGCCAGGGCGCGTAACTGACGTTCGTCACTGGGGCCGATCTCGCCACGCACCAGCAGGAGAAGATAGACCGAGCGGATCGAGTAGACCATGATCGGAAAGAACGGATAGGCCAGAGCGATGGCCGCGCACACCAACTGTGCCGCGAAGAAGTGCACGAACATGTGTGAGGGCAGGTCGACGCCGGAGGATGCCAGCGCCAATGGCCACGCGATGCCTGCGACCACCCAAAAACCGAACGGCACCCATACTGCCCAGTCGCCCATCAGTAGCGTGTCACGGCGCGCTGCCGCGAGCGTTCGATCGGAGTATTCGTGACCGCGTCCGAGACGAAGCCCGATGGAGAGCGGGCGCCGCGTGAGAAACACCAGCAGTAGCGCGGCCGACGGAAACGCGATCAGATTGTTGACCAATCCGACCGCGGCGAATTTCTCCTGCTCGATCGGCGACATTCGATCGATGATCAAGTTCTGGTTGAGCTGGATGTTGTAGATACTCGCCAGCGCGTTGGGTACCCCGATGCACAGTGCGCCGAGTAGGAGCAGCCATCCACGGGCCCGGTAGGCGAGGCTGTTCGGCGGAGGGTCGACCAAGCCGCGGGCGTGGGTATCGAGACACAGTTCGAGTTGCGCGGCGAGTTCGGCACCGCTGCGCCAGCGGTTCTTCGGGTCCAGGCGTAGACAGTCCAGCAGTACGCGGCGCAGTGAGGCCGGCGTGTCTTCCGGCAGACGGGCCATTGCTCTTGGCGTAACGCCAGTGCGCCTGATGGCCAGCATCTCGGCACAGGTTTCGGCGGTGGGGCCGTGTCGGTCCGGCGGTGGGTCGTCGAATGGGCTCGCGCCCGTGAGTAGTTCCCACAGCAGCACACCGAGGGAGTAGATGTCGCTGCCATTGCCCGGCGCAGGTGCGTCGGGGTCGAGGTATCGGGTCAGCTGTTCCGGGGAGCGATAGGCGAGCGAATCTGCCCCGGCGTGCTGCGCAGCGGCCGTGTCCGGCGCCCATTCGCCGAGGGCGAAATCAGCAAGTTTCGGGGCACCTTCGGCAGTGAACAAGACGTTCGCGGGCTTGATGTCGTGATGGAGTACGCCTTGGCGCTCGGCGTAGTCCAGCGCGTCGGCGAGCCGTCGACCCACCCACGCCACGGTCTCCGGCCAGCTGAGTCGCGCGAGTTCTGCTCGGATGGTCGAGTCGGTGAGTCGGATTTCTCCCTTCGCCTCCATCGCGGCATCGACCGACTGCAGCAGCAGTGCGCCGCCATGTGGCGCCGGGGCGCGGCGGCGGTGTTCCAGTATGTCCACTGCGGTGCCGCCGGGGATGTACTGCATGTACAACAGGCGCGGCGAGACGGTGGTCGCCGTGCGGGTGTCCGACGGTGGAGTGTGCTCTACAGAGGCAGTAAACGAGCCGGTGCTCGGTATGCGCTGATCGAAGATGCGCACGATGTTGGGGTGGTCGAGCTGAGCCATCGTGTGCGGAACGTCCGCACGCCCGACCGAGAACCGCACGGCGACCAGCCGCTGCATGGATCGTTGTCGGGCGAGGAATACGCGGCCCAACACACTTGCGCCCAAATAGGTGAGCAGGTCGAAGTCGTCGATCCGCTGGCCGGGTTGCAGGTCCGCCACCGTGGCCATGGCGTCGTTCCGGTCGGCGGCGCTCGTGGTCCGAGCGTGGTCGGCGAGACGTTGGCCGACCTCACTGGCGAGGTCGGGGTACTCGGCCAGAAAGTCCGCCAGCGACAGGGGAGCATGCCTGCGACGCTCGGCGAACTCGGCACACACCAGATCGACGAGCTGGGTACTGTGCTCGATTTCTGGGAATTCTTCACGGTATTCCGCGATGCGCTTGCCGAGGCCTTTGTGTTCCCAGCGTCGTTGCAGGTCGATGCGCACCAGTTCGGCCAGTACCGTCGCGCGCACTCGGGTGCCGTCGGGTGCGTAGTCCCGGATCCGTGGCGGCAACCGGTCGCCTTCCAGACTGTGCTGCCAGTCGGCGGTGAATCGGGCGACGGCATCGGTACGCGGAGAACTCACGTGGTGGGCTCCGCGGTCACCGTGTCGATTCGTGGCTGGTGGTTGGTGACCTCGGGTGCGGCGGAGTCGGGGTCGACGACTCGTTCCAGTGCGCGCAGGTCGGCCTCCAGTGCTCGGAACAGCAGGTACACGCCGACGAATGCGACGATGCCGCCCAGGCACAGGAGTCGAACCGCGAAGATCACCAGTGGGATGTCGTCCGGGCGCAGGAAGGTCACTCCCGCGACGGCGAGCAGCGGCACGGACGCGGCGACCGCGAGGTACAAGTTGCACCGCTTGTCCAGGCCGCGCAGCCACACCGCATCCTCGGGACTGATGTCTCCACGCCGAAGAAACAGCGGATAGATACACCGCACCGTGTAGAAGGTGACCAAGAAGAACGGGTAGGCGACCGCGATCGCGCCACACACTGCCAGCGAGCCCAGGAAGTGGGCTGCTTCCCGCGCGGGTAGTTCCCTGGTGGCCAGCTGTAGCGCGATCGGGAAGGCGGCGCCTGCCAGCACCCACAGCGTGAACACCACGGCCACGGCACGGTCACCGAGCAGCAGAGAATCGCGCCGGGCCCGCCGCAGGGTCTCAGGGGAATAGCTGCGCCCCCGACGCAGCCCGTGCAGCACTTTCAGCGCATATCTGGACATGTACAGGACGATCGCGATTCCGGCGGGAAAGGCGATCGTGTTCACCACGCCGGTGACCACGAGGAAGGTCTGCTGGGCATCGGCAGTCATTCGACTGACGATCAGGTGGTGGTTGTGCTCGATGTTGTAGAGGGCGGCGAGGGCATTCGGCAACCCCACCGAAATCAGCGCCACCAAGACGAAGTACGGTCGCAAGCGCGCGCGCCAACTGTGGGGCGCGGGGTCGACGAGTTCGCGAGCGCGTTGGTCCAGACACATCTGTAGTTGCCGCGCCAGTGTGGCGCTGCTGGACCAGCGATCGGCGCGGTTCGGTTCGAGGCAGGTCAGCAGGACCCGACGCAGTGCGGCCGGGCAGTCGGGTGGAACCCGCTCCAGTGCCGCAGGATCGACCCCAGCGCTGCGTCGTTGCAGCATGGCCTCCAAGGTGGTGTTGTCTCCCTGGGACTGCGCGGCTGCCGTGCTGTCATCGAACGGCTTGACTCCGGTGAGTAGTTCCCACAGCACGACGCCGAGGGAGTAGATATCGGCGCGGGTGTCCAGATCGGCGGCGCTGTAGTCGAAGCCGGGATGGCAGGCTTCCAGTTGTTCGGGTGACATGTAGCTCAGTGATCCACCGAAATAGGCCACTGGACTGGCGCCTTCCACATTGCGACTGAAACTGATGTTGAAGTCGGCCAGTTTCGGCACGGCCTCGGCGGTGAGCAAGACATTGGCCGGCTTCACGTCACGATGCAACACACCGTGCGCCGAGGCGTAATCCAGGGCTTCGGCCAGCCGCTGACCCAGCCAGGCCACCGTCTCCGGCCAACTCGATTCGGCGATCTCGGCGCGCACGCTGGAATCGGTGGGACGAATCTCGCCCTTCTCCTCCATCGCCGCATCGACCGCATCCAGCAACAGTCGACCGTTGCGTTCCTGTGGCGCGGTCGCCCGCACCCAGCGCAGCACACCCAGCAGGGTGCCGCCGGGCAGGAACTGCATATACAGCAGACGTAATCGGCGCCCGGAGGTGTCGGTGTGGTCGAGCAGACGTTGATCGAACACCCGCACGATGTAGTCGTGGTCGAGTTGGGCCAGCGTCTGCGGCTCGGTGCCGCGATCGGCGGATACCTTGACCGCGACCAACCGTTGCAGCGACCGTTGCCGGGCCAGGAAGACCCGAGCGAAAGCACCCCGACCCAGGCTGGTCAACAGGTCGAAATCATCGATCTGCTGGCCGGTGTGCACCTGGTCGAGCATGTCACTTTCACCCGTACCGGTGTCGATCGTGGTCGGCAGGGCGGTGGCCGCGCCTGTCGGGTCGGCAGAGGTCGTTCCGGTCATCGCTGCTCCGGTCGTGGCCATTGCGGTCATCTCGTAACTACGATCGGACCCGATGGTTTGGTTCAATCCGGTGTCGTCGAGGGCAGAGCGGGTGAGTTCGACACCGACCCGGGTGGAATCCTCCGGTAGCGCGCGACGCGTGCTCTGATCCATGTCCTCGGTGTTCAGCAGGCTACGCAGTTCTTCGGCTTGACACGGGTATTCGCGCAGACACTCGCGGGGATCCACCCGTTGCCCGCTGTGGCGTCGGATGACGAACTCCTCGTATACCAGACCAGCGGGGATCTCATCGAGCGTGAGTTCCGGAAATTCGGCACAGTAATCGGTCAAGCGCTTACGAGCGGTCGGTTCGGGCATCGTGCCCGTCCCCGCCCGCCGCAGCCAGCGATTACGCAGGTCGACGCGGATCAGTTCGACGAGAGCCTCGCGACGCAGAGTCCTTGCGTCGGGGAGGTAGTCGGTGATCGTCGGCGGCCGGCGAGTGGATTTCCAGGCCGCTGTGAAGGCAGCCACCGCATCGAATTCGGTATGCGGCAAGAGACCGTAGTCGTCGGTACTCGTACCGGGATCGGAACTTCTTTCGGAGTTCACACTCATACTCGGACCTAGTGGCTCGGCGGACACCGCGTCATCCGCATCGGTCGTTCTTCCGGGGCGGTGGAAATTCTCGCCACACCCGACACCATTATCCCCCGCGCCGTATTCGAAATGATAACTTGCGGCTCGACAGTGGATCACCCGATTTCGGCAACGAGGCGACGGGGGACGACCGGCACATGTCAGATGAGACCGCGGTGGTGGCAGATGGCTCGAATGCGGGCAATCGTCGGGCGGAGCCGTCCCCGACACGTGGCCCGGCGGTGACGATTGCGGCGGGTGTACGTGATGGCCAGCTGTTGCCAGGCCGGATTGCCGCGGATGCCATGCTGGGTTTCGCAGCAGCGTGTCGGGAGTCGAATGCGCTCGGCGCAGTCCCGACGCACCAGGTCATGGTCGAGGCCGCCAGGGTTGCGCGACGGGTCGACCTCGACATGTTGCCCTTGGCCGGCGTGCCGGTCGGGGTCGAACGCACCGCGCCGGTCGAGGCCGGCCATTCGGTCGTTACCAGATTGCAGGACGCGGGCGCGGTGATCGTCGGCCTCGCCGGCGCGAGCGCGGACAATCCATTCGGGCGGGGTGCGGTCGCGTGTAATCCGTGGAACACCGCACGTGTGGCCGGTGGTGCGGCGGGCGCGGCAGTCGCGGCTGGGTTGGTACCGGTCGCGTGCGATGGCGGTGATGGCGAAGCACGAGTGGCGGCCGCTCACTGTGGGGTATTCGCTATCGAGCCGGGTCGCTATCGCGGTGTCGACGCTTCTGCGTGCGCGACGATGGTGGAGGCCGGCGTGCTGGCGACCACGGTGGACGATGCCGCGCTGGTATTGGCCGCGTTGGCTGTGCGGCAGGATCTGGCGGACGTCGACCCACCGGGTCGACTGCGCATCGGTGTGGCCGTCGACCCGCCGTCGCGGCTGATTCGTGTCGACCGGCATTGGAGAGCTGCCGCCCGCCGAGCGGCGTCGATCGCGGCCGTGGCGGGCCATGCGGTCGGTTCGACGGTGCTTCCCCATGACGACCCGACATTCGCGGTTCTCGTGCGTCGGTTGGCTTCCGGCGCCCACGATTGCTCGGCGCCGTCCCGGTCCACTCGGCTGGCGCGCCGGGCGGCCCAGTGGGTGGGCGACCTCGTGTGCCCGGACCAGATAGACCGGGTCGAGGCACACCTACTGGAATTCTTCGACCGTTACGACGTGTTGATCACCCCCACGGTGGCAGCGCCACCGCCACCGAGTCGACCTCGGCAACTGTACCGCCGGTCGGCGAAGCTACTCGCCGACATGAGGTCTTCTCCTTTTATCCCATTGTGGAATCTCGTTGGTTGGCCTACCGCATCCGTGCCGATGGGTGTGCATCCTCGGTCGCGAACCCCGGTCGCAGCCCAGTTGGTAGGCCCGCCTGGAAGCGAGTCCACGCTATTGCGGCTCTCGGCGCAAATGCAGGCCCACCGCCCTTGGCAGCGCACGGTCTCCCGAGGCTCGGCTGCAGGAGTCAGACGCTGACCGACTGGCGTGCTGCGAATCCTCCCTCGACGGCGCGTCCGGCGAACTCCAGAATGGTCGGCCGATGGTCATCGGCGCGCCATGCCACAGCGAGTTCGCATGGCGCCAGCCCAGCAACCGGTCGTGCCGTCAGACCGGGCCAGCGGTACATGGGCACGTTGTTTTCGGCGAGCAGACAGAC
This sequence comes from Nocardia sp. CNY236, assembly GCF_000482385.1. Classification (GTDB taxonomy): domain Bacteria; phylum Actinomycetota; class Actinomycetes; order Mycobacteriales; family Mycobacteriaceae; genus Nocardia. The sequence continues at coordinate 284,941 of NZ_AXVD01000002.1, read as the reverse complement.
GCCGAGGCCCAGACTCACTGCTTCCAGCCGGTCTTCGGGAGTTGCGGCTTCGGCGCCGATCTTCGGCGGGCGTCCGCCGCGTCCATCGTTGCCAAGCCAGAAGTCGCGGACCGCACCCGCCTCCGTCGGCAGCGCGACGAACGGTTCATCGAGCAACTCGGTGAACTCGACTGTCCCCGAGACGGCCAGGGGATGATTCTCCGGGAGGAGTACCCAACGCTGCTCGGTACGCAGCACCTGCCAGCGATAGCGGCTGTGATCCGGCAGTGGAAGCCAAACCAGAGCCAAGTCGGCTTGGCGGCCGGCGAGCCCACTGGAGGAGTCGGTCCAGGAGGCCGCGTGGAGCGCGAGGCGGTGTCCGCTGGCGCTCTCCAGGTCGTTGAGCAGTCCCCGACCCAGCGCGGACTGGATGCCGACCCGAAGGACTTCGCCGGCTTCCTTCAGTGAGACGTTGGTGACCTCCCACAACTCCAGGATCTTGCGAGCACCCTCGAGCAGTTCCTTGCCGGCTACGGTCAGCGCCACGCTGCGTTGGTTGCGGTCGAACAGGACCACGTCGAGTTGGCGCTCCAGTTGGCGGATCTGACGCGACAGGGTGGGTTGAGCGATGTGCAGCCGCTGAGCGGCGTTGGTGAAGTGCAGTTCCTCAGCGACGGCGACGAAATACCGCAGGTCGCGCAAATGCGGGTCCATAGCCCCTTGCTATCAGAATCGGTCTTGAATTTCCAGCCTTATCAGGCCGAAAAGTTCGTATATGGCAACGGAAACAGTCGTCAGGTTTGTTAGAGACAGCATATTGCTTGTGTCAGTATTGCGCAGCATGCGGACGGCGAATTTCTAGCATCCTCCGATATATCTTGCTGCGGCCAGTTTGAGACTATTTGACCAGCGTTAATAGGCATATCGCATGGATGGGATCCTCACTTTCGTGGCTTGCGAGGATTGCCGCAAATCGGCTGTTTGTGTGCTATCCAACAGTTGTCGCATGTGGCCGGCTCGATAGTGATATTCATCACAATAAATGGCGAGCCCGAGTGGCTTGCGCGCCCAGTGCTCATCCGCACAGAGCGCCGCCGCTGGGAATCCCAGCGGCGGCGCCCGAATCCATGGCGAGAATCAGCCGCTGCGCGCTCGCTTCTCGTATGCCTCGCGTTGTTCGGAATCGACAGCATCGAGCACCAGGTGGCTCGAGCCCAGGGCCCGGCCGATACGGTCACCGAGCCGATCCGGCAGCAATCCGACGACCCGGGTGACGAATCCGGCCACCGCGGTTACTCGGACCTTCGACTTCGGCCTCGCGATCAGGGTGGCGACGGCGTCGGCGATCTCCTTTGGTTCGGCGTTGCGGAAGGGACCGGAATCGAGGCCGGATCCGAGTTCGGTGTTGGTGATCGTAGGCAGTACCGAGGAAAAACTCAGACCGCTACCGTGATACTCCTCGCGGAGCGTGTCGGTGAATCCCACCACCGCGTGCTTACTCGCATTGTAGGTGGCCAGGCCCGGAAGGTGCGTCTCGCCTGCGAGCGACGCGATATTGACGACATGCCCGGTGCCGCGCGGCAGCATCCGATGTAGGCCCAGCTTGGATCCGAGGATCACGCCGTAGATGTTGATATCGAGAATTCGACGGGTGACGTGGTCCGATTCGTCGGTCAGTTTGCCGGTCGGCATGATGCCCGCATTGTTGATCAGGACGTCTATCGGGCCGAGCGTACGTTCCACGTCATCGAGGAACTGCTCGAAGGAGGCCGGATCGGTGACATCGAGCCGGCCCTGGTACTCGAATTCATGTGTGGTCCCGGCCTCCTTGACGGCCGCCTCGTCGATATCGCCGATGGCGATCTGCGCGCCGAGACCATGCAAGGTGCTTGCGGTGGCCAACCCGATGCCGCGAGCGCCGCCCGTGATGACGACCACTTTGTCACGAATCCGCGCAGCCTGGCGGCGACTGCGTCGTGTCGCGGTCATTTGGTGCCTCCCCCGAGTTTCAGGAGCGCGGAGACGTTCAGCCGCCGAAGGCCGCGGGCCCCCGCCGCACGCATGATCCCGAGCATGACGAGAAGCTTGGACATCGAATACGGATACCAGAACAGTTCTTTGGGCCGAGGCGGCACGAGCGGCGTGGTGATCGCTTGCTGCCGGCAATATTTGCGTACCCCGTTCGCCCCGCCCCAGCGCGCACCGACGCCGGACAGGCCCCAGCCGCCCATCGGCAACGCGTAGCTGAACAGATTGGCGAATACATCGTTGATGTTGACCGCGCCCACATCGAGCTGTCGGGCGATTCGGGCGCCGCGGGCCTTGTCGTCCGTCCATACCGAGGCCGACAGTCCGTACACCGAGTCGTTGGCCAGTCGGATCGCTTCCGCCTCGTCGGCGACCTTCATCACGGGTAGCGTCGGGCCGAAGGTCTCCTCGGTGACACACGACATGGTGTGGTCGACATCGACCAGTACCGTCGGCTCGAATGCGGTGCCGAACGCGGCGCGTCCACCACCGGTCAATACGGTCGCTCCTGCAGCGACGGCCTCATCGACGTGCCGTTGTACGAGGGCTGCTTGATTCTCGTTGGCCAGCGCGCCGATATCGAATCGCGAGTCGTGTCGGTCGATGCCTTGACGCAAGGCCTCGACATTGGCAGTCAATTTGGTGACGAACTCGTCGTATACCGCCGCCTCGACATACACCCGCTCTACGGAGATGCATACCTGTCCGGAGTTGAACATGCCGCCGAATGCGATGCCGTGCGCCGCGCGGTCGAGGTCGGCGTCGGCCAAGACGATGGCGGGGTCTTTCCCACCCAGTTCGAGGCTGTAGGGGACCATGCGCTCCGCGCACGCGGTGGCGATCTTGCGACCGGTGGCGGTGGATCCGGTGAACTGGACGAAGTCGGCGTTGTCGACTACCGCCGCGCCGGTCGCTCCGGTCCCGGTGACCGCACTGAAGACCGGTGGGGCGCCGATGGCCGCCCAACCCTTCGCCAGTTCGACCGCGGACAGCGGGGTCACCTCCGAGGGCTTGAGGACAACTGCCGCGCCAGCGGCAAGCGCAGGAAACACGTCCATCACCGGCATGGCCAGCGGAAAGTTCCATGGTGTGATCACACCGACCACCGGGTACGGACGATAGACCGTGGTCAGACGCTTGACCCTGGCGAGTGGACTGTGTGGTGAGGGGTGCTCCTCGGCGAGGAACTCGGCCGCACCCCGCGCGTAGTATCCGATCAGATCAGTTGCGAAACCAGGATCTATCAGTGCTTCCGCCCATGGCTTCGCGGTCTCCGACTGCACGACCGAGGCCAGCCGTTCGGTGTTGTCGATCAACCAGTCCTGGAACTCGAGCAGCCACGCCTTACGCCCCTTGGGGCCGATCGCTTCCCACTCCGGCTGATACAGACGCAGCTCTTGGACCGTGGCCGCGACTGCCGCCGAGGTCTCGTTGGGCACTGTGCCGACGATTTCGCCGGTCCCGGGGTTGTGGACGTCGATGACGGATGGTCGGCCGAGCTCTGCAGTCTTCTCGGGCGGCGCGTGCTCGGCCGCCGCCGTTGGTGTGGTGCTGTTCGGTCCGGGCGCCGGTTCGATCTTGGTCACTGTTGTTCTCCGCCGATACTGCGTCGATTGGTATTGCCGGAGTGTCGGCGAAGCATGGTCTACTGCTGTGATTCGCGACACACATATATGATCGTGACACAATAGAAGCGGACTTTCTTGGCCTATTTGGTCAACCGCTCTGGAGCTTTCTGTGGTTTGGATACAATCATGAGGTAGCTTGTGAGGTTCAGGGGATGACAATGACCGATCCACCGGCTCCGAGCACCGAATCCTGGCCGAGTCCGGATGTGGATCAGGTGCGCGCGTGGTTGGCCGACTACGTCTCGGATGCGATGCGTGTTCAGACTCTCGAACGGATCGTCACCAGGCTCGACGATGTCGTTGTCGCGCGCATTCCCGAACTCGCTGATCGCGATATGCGTCGTGACCTCGCGGCGAGTACTCGGGCTCAAGTACGCATCGTGCTCAGCCGCCTGGCCAGCGACACCTTCGAATTCTCGCTGCCGCAGGAGGCGCACGTGTTCGCGCGTAGCGTCGCCCAGCGAGGATTCGAGCTTCGCCTGCTGTTGCGCGTCTATCACGTGGGGATGGAGGCAGTGCTGGCCTATATGACCGAAGTGATCGAGCAACGCCGTTCATCCACGCCGGGACTGGAGCGTGTGGTGCTGCTGCGGTTGTTCGAGCTCACCACCAAATGGGTGAGCGCCTCGGTCGAGTTGCTCACCGACACCTATATGCAGGAGCGAGAGCATACGCTGCGCGCCGCGCTGAATCGGCGGACGGAGACCGTGCGGGCGCTGCTCGCCGGTGACGAGGTGGACGCCGGTCAGGCGTCGACCAGGCTGGGCTATCGGCTACGGCAGCAGCATGTGGCCTTCGTGTTGTGGACCGACGAGTTGGGGGCTGCGCCTCACCGCCCGAACGCGGAGGCGACCGGCTCCTTGGAGCGAGTCGCGGTGGAGCTGTCCTCGGCTCTCGGCAGCGGACCTGTGTTCATCGTGCCTTCTGGTGCCAGCGCCCTATGGGCATGGGTCGGCGTGGAGGACGCGGAACACGGTATCGAGCTCGGTGTGCCGGGGCAGGTGGAGAGGCGGACCGCGGCATATGTCGAGGCCCCGTTTCGTGTCGCGTTCGGCGCGCCGGGCGAGGGTGTCTCTGGGTTTCGCCAGAGTCATCGCGAGGCAGTCGCTGCCAGACAGGTGGTCGAACGTTCACCTGGAAACAGTCGACGGGCCGTCGGGTATCCCACCGTGGAGATCCCGTATCTGGTGGGCGTGGACGACGAGGCCATGCGTGGGTTGGTGCGGCGTGAACTGGGAGCGCTGGCGGGCCGGGACGCGAACACCGCGCGACTAAGGGAGACTCTGCGTGTCTACCTGCGCAGTCGCCATAGCCCGGAGGCGGCAGCGAAGGAGCTTGGTGTGCACAAGAACACGGTCCGCTATCGCATGCAGCGGATCGAACAGCTCATGGGTTTTCCGATCGAAACCCGAAGCATGCCCGTGCAGGTCGCGTTGGATTGTGTCGCTGTCTACGGCGCCGACATCCTGTCCTGAACGAGCTTCGATCACCCGCCTGCCGATCACCCGCCTGCTGCGGCCTCGCGCGCAGCGATACGACGCAGCGGCGGTTCGGTGGTCGGCGGAACCCTGCGCTCGGGCAGTTCGGCGAGCAATGTCGTGGTCGCCGCCGCGATGGCCGCGACAGCCTTGTCGACCGCGGGTTTGGTGGTCGAACTCAGGCCGGACAGGCCACCGACCTTGCGCACGTACTGCTGTGCGGCGGCATAGATCTCCTGATCGGTTGCTGCAGGTTCCAGGCCACGCAGGACGGTGATGTTTCTACACATGTGAGAACACTAGCCTCAGATCGCGACCGGCGTCAGCGCAAGCCGACACCGCTGTGAAAATCCTTCGAGCCGCACCCGTTCGGCACGGTGGGGAAAACACCGAACCGTCGGCAAATACCTGCCGGATGCAGCCGCGAATGGGGAACAATCGGGTCATGTCTGCACGCGGTGTACCCACCTTGACGACGTTTCCGTACTCGGAACTGGATGAGCGCGAAGAAGACCATTGGTCCGGTGCGGCGGTCTCCGACGCCGAACTGCGTGCATTGGCGCTCGGGGCCTTCTATTCGGCGCGTTGGGACGCCTTTCACGACGCGCTGCTGCTCGGACCGGAGCGGGTGCATCCACTCGGTGACCGGCGCGAACTGGCTATCGATACGTTGACCGGTGCGTGGGGGATCACCGATGGCACCGAGGCGCAGGCGTCGATGGAGCAACTGCTCGGTGGCATGCATGCCCCGCTGTATGCGCTGGTGCATCCCTTGGTCATGGCCTCGATCAATGCCAGTGAGCGGGACCGATTCGGTGAGCGTGCCGATCGCCACCGGGCCTTTCTACGACAAGTCGCCGCATTCCGCGGCATGGACAATCCGGAGGTGTTGGTCCGCGACTACGACATCTGGTCGCAGGCAATCAAGATCGGCTTCACAGATCACCTGGTGCGGCCACTGCCCAGCGACATCCACGCCTGGGACCTGGCCAGGGTGGTCGCGGTGGCCAGGATGGCCTACACCGCGGGGTACCTCGACGCCGACGTGGCGTGGCGCTACCTGCGCCGTGCCCTACCCTTGGCGCAGCGCAAATATCGCAATTGGCGGCAGTTCGGGGACGCATATCTCACCGGCTGGACCTACTGGCAGGCCTGCGAGGACCTAGCCGAGCTCAAGAGTGGCGGCGTCGACCGCCGTCGGGAATTGCTACGGCTGTGGCTGCGTCCGACCAGTCCGTGGCGTCGGGTGGCCCTGAACTCAGTTTCCGTCGGGGAGTGAGCGCAAAATGCCGCGCCCGTAGCGCTGGAACTGAGCGTCATCGACCATTCCGAGGGAGTGCCGCTCGACCAGGAGTTCCCATTCCGAATACAGCTGGGCTACCCCGGGGTCTGCCGCGCTGGTAGCGCCATCGGCGGATTCCCGGCGCACCGCGAAGTTCACCGCGCAGGTGACCCGCTCGGTGTCGGCGCGATCGGCTCCCGAGAAGCGCAATGTCCGACTGCCGTCGTGCACCTCGACGCCTGTCGAGTCACGCCCCACGGTCATCTCGCTGGAGCCCGTGGCAGAGGCTACGGTGGTACGCGCACCGGTCACCACCGGTATGGGCAGTTCGTGCGCATACCGGGATTCGCCGATGGGGATGAACAGCAGGCGTTCGGTCGTCACGGCCAACAGGCCGGTGTCCGCGCCCGCTGGTGGGTGCGCCGTCATAACGGCAGTCTCCAACACGTACTCATCCGACGTCACGCACCGATGGAGGGCCGCGATCGCCTGCTTCACGTCCCGTCGTGCTCGCATTCGGTCCGTTGCTCGGTCCACGTCCGCCCGCATGGGGCCGCCGCGGCCCCATGCGGGCACCGGAGGCTGCAGGTCAGGGGCGGCGACATCGATCCGCTGGGTGGTCAGGATGTGGGCATTGATCCGGTCTACGATCCCGGCCGCAGCGGGGACGTCGTGCTCGGCGATCAGGACCGGCAGCGGCGTGCGGTCTGCGGGCACACCCGTGAGGACCGGCGTCGGGTATCGCAAGTAGATTTCGATGACCACCGCGTCGTCGGCCCGTCGGTTCAACCGTACTTTGAGCAGGTCCGACACCGGGACATCGAGTACGCGCTCGCCGTCGGATCCGGGTCTCAGCACGGTCAGTCTGCCGCGGCCGTGACGCAGAATCGCTGTGGGTGTCCGTAATTCGACTATGTCCATACCCCCTGCGCTCGTGTCCGATGTGCGGCATTCTCGCGTGTTCGGTGATAGGTGAACTACCGCCTCCCAGCTCGTCGTACCCGCCGTGATGTTGTGTCGTCGCTCACGATAGGCCGAACATGCCATGATTGTTGCCACTTGGAGGAAGCCGGACGTGGAGACGTCGGGAACCACCGGTGGCCCCTGTCCGTTTACCTCCTTAACTGCACCTGCAGCCCAACTGTGCGATGTGTCGAGTAGACCGTACGCGGTAACGTGGCATGTCCGCATCCGAATCCTTGCGGAACCGGACGCGTCGAACGCATCGCTAGGCAAGGACCGGAGACACCGGAAAGGACTGGCCGTCACGGCCGACGCTCTATGAACCGCAAGACTGTGTTTCGCACCCTGGCCATAGTTGCGGGCATCGTGCTCGTGATCTATGCGTTCAGCCATTTCGGCAATGACACGCGGGGCTGGAAGAACGTCGATACCTCGGTCGCTCTGAGTCAGCTCGAGAACAAGAGCAACGTCCAGAAGGTTCAAATCGACGACCGTGATCAGCAGCTACGCATCGAACTGAAGAACGGTAACGACGCCACCGACGGTGAAACCAAGATCTTCGCAAAATATCCGGGCGGCGGCGAGACCTCTGCGCAGATCTTCGACGCTGTGAAGAACTCCGGTGCCGACTACGACACGGTGGTCAAGCAGGAGAGCTGGTTCACCCAGATCCTGTTGTTCGTCATACCGATGGTCATCCTGTTGGGGCTGTTCGTGTTCGTGATGGCACGGATGCAAGGTGGCGGCCGCGGCGGCATGATGGGCTTCGGCAAATCGAAGGCCAAGCAGCTGTCCAAGGACATGCCCAAGACGACCTTCGCCGACGTGGCCGGAGCCGACGAAGCGGTCGAAGAGCTCTACGAGATCAAGGACTTCTTGCAGAATCCGGTTCGCTACCAGGCCTTGGGTGCGAAAATCCCCAAAGGGGTTCTGCTCTACGGTCCGCCCGGCACCGGTAAGACGTTGCTGGCTCGTGCGGTCGCCGGCGAGGCCGGCGTACCCTTCTTCACCATCTCCGGCTCGGACTTCGTGGAAATGTTCGTCGGCGTCGGCGCTTCTCGGGTGCGTGATCTGTTCGAGCAGGCCAAACAGAACAGTCCGTGCATCATCTTCGTCGACGAGATCGACGCGGTCGGCCGGCAGCGCGGCGCCGGGCTGGGCGGTGGCCACGACGAACGCGAGCAGACCCTCAACCAGCTGCTGGTCGAGATGGACGGATTCGGCGACCGCACCGGCATCATCCTGATCGCGGCTACCAACCGCCCCGATATTCTCGATCCGGCGTTGCTGCGACCAGGTCGATTCGACCGACAGATTCCGGTCAGCAACCCCGATCTCGCCGGGCGTCGCGCCATTCTGCGTGTGCATTCACAAGGCAAGCCGATTTCGCCGGAGGCCGATCTGGACGGTTTGGCCAAGCGCACTGTCGGTATGTCCGGCGCGGATCTGGCCAATGTGATCAACGAGGCGGCTTTGCTCACTGCTCGCGAGAACTCTGCGGTGATCACCGGCGACTCGCTCGAGGAATCGGTCGACCGAGTCATCGGCGGTCCCCGCCGCAAGAGCCGAATCATCAGCGAACACGAGAAGAAGATCACCGCATACCACGAAGGCGGACATACCCTTGCCGCCTGGGCGATGCCGGACATCGAGCCGGTGTACAAGGTCACCATCTTGGCGCGAGGCCGTACCGGCGGCCACGCCATGACGGTGCCCGAGGACGACAAGGGTTTGATGACTCGCTCGGAAATGATTGCGCGCCTGGTCATGGCGATGGGTGGCCGTGCCGCCGAGGAATTGGTGTTCCACGAGCCGACCACCGGCGCATCCTCCGATATCGACCAGGCCACCAAGATCGCCCGTGCAATGGTCACCGAGTACGGCATGAGTGCCCGGCTCGGTGCAGTCCGCTACGGTCAGGAGCAGAGCGACCCGTTTCTCGGCCGTTCCATGGGAATGGGCTCGGAATACTCGCACGAGGTGGCGGGCGCGATCGACGAAGAGGTTCGCAACCTGATCGAGGCCGCGCACACCGAGGCGTGGGCGATCCTCAACGAGTACCGCGACGTGCTCGACGACCTGGCCACTGCCCTATTGGAACGGGAGACCTTGCACCGCAAGGATCTCGAGCAGGTCCTTGCGGCGGTACAGAAGCGTCCACGCATCACTACATTCGATGATTTCGGTGACCGAGTGCCCTCGGACAAACCGCCGGTGAAGACGCCGGGCGAACTGGCCGCCGAACGCGGTGAATCCTGGCCGCCGGAGCCGCTGACGAAGCCGTTGACCGCGGCCACGCAGCGCGAGCAGCAGCCCGCCAACGGCTATCCGCCGCACGATGATGGTCGTGGCGCTGCACCGCAGTACGGGGCGCCCGGCTACCCGTTGCCGCCGTCGTCGGCTCCTGCCTACCCGCGCTCGGGGACACAGGGCTCCCGCCCTGATTACGGCGCTCCTGCGGGTTGGTCGGCACCCGGCTGGCCACCGCGAGACGAGCCGCCGCGGCCCGCGCAAGCCGGCGGCTGGGATCCACCGCAGCACGCTCAGCCCGTCTACCCGCAGCGGGGCGGTCCGGAAGATCACGACCACACCAGACAAGCCGACCACGCCGGGCACGGTGATCAGGCCGGCTACGGCAATCGTGCGGGCTATGGCGATCCCGCGGGCTATGGCGATCGTGCGGGCTATGGCGATCGTGCGGGTTATGGCGATCGAGCAGGCTATGGCGATCAGGGTTACGACGAGCCACGTCGCGAATCCGACCGGTGAGGATTGCGCCGGCGGGTGAAATAGGGCGATAGGGATAGACCGAACGGTCGATTCCGAGGTATGCCGATTAGTCTCGACTGTGGGGCGCCCAGCCTGCCGACGCCCCAGGAGTTTGGAGGTGTCCTCGATTGTCGGCCAACAATCACGACGGTGGCCACACCCTTACCGAGTCGGAGGGTGCACGGCACCGCGGTGTCGACATCGGTACCGCCGAGCGCGGACCGGTCGCTCTGCACACCGGCACGTCCTTCGACCAGGACCGCGCCGAGGCCGCGGTTCGGGAGTTGCTGATCGCCATCGGCGAGGATCCGGATCGGCCGGGCCTTCGTGGCACGCCCGCGCGGGTCGCGCGCGCCTACCGAGAGACGTTCGCCGGCCTCTACGTAGAACCGGATTCCGTGCTGGACACCACCTTCGACGAGGGGCACCAGGAACTGGTATTGGTACGGGACATTCCGCTGTTCTCCACCTGTGAGCATCACCTCGTCTCGTTTCACGGGGTCGCCCATGTCGGCTACATTCCGGGCCCGCACGGTCGGGTGACGGGCCTTTCCAAGTTGGCCAGGTTGGTCGATCTCTACGCCAAACGCCCGCAGGTACAGGAGCGTTTGACCAGCCAAGTAGCTGATGCCGTCATGCGCAAGCTGGACCCGCGAGGGGCGATTGTGGTCATCGAGGCCGAACACCTGTGCATGGCGATGCGCGGAATTCGCAAACCGGGCGCCAGTACCACCACGTCCGCCGTGCGCGGACTTCTTCAATCCAATGCTGCCTCGCGCGCCGAGGCGCTGGACCTCATCGTACGGAAGTGAGTGCCGCTCAGGTGAACGATCTCGTCGGCGCGGGTGCGCGCGACGGTCGCCCGTGTGCGGTGATGGGGGTGGTCAACGTCACCGGCGATTCGTTTTCCGACGGCGGCAGATATCTGGATCCCGACGCAGCCATTGCACATGGTGTTGGGCTCTATGCAGCCGGCGCGGACATCATCGATGTCGGTGGTGAGTCGACCAGACCGGGTGCGGTTCGCATCGCGGCCGAGGTCGAGGCCGCGCGAGTGCTGCCGGTTATCCGCGGGCTGGTCGCGGCGGGCGTACCGACCAGCGTGGATACCATGCGTGCCTCGGTGGCAGCGGCGGCGATCGAGGCGGGAGCGATGGTGGTGAACGATGTCTCCGGCGGGCGTGCCGACCCCGACATGGTTCGGGTGGTGGCCTCCGCTGCGGTTCCATGGATTCTCATGCACTGGCGTGCGGGCGCCGGCTACCGACACACCAGTCCTGCCGATCACTATGACGATGTCGTTGCCGAGGTGCTCGCCGAGTTGACCGTTCAGGTCGACTCGGCCGTCGCTGCGGGGGTGGAACCCTCCCGCCTGATCCTCGACCCTGGTCTGGGTTTCGCGAAGAACGCCGAGCACAACTGGGCGCTACTCGGTGCACTGCCCGATTTCGTCGCATCTGGGCTACCGATCTTGATCGGTGCGTCGCGCAAGCGCTTCCTCGGCGCATTGCTCGCCGACGACGCCGGTCCGCGTCCGCCCGACGGTCGTGAGACGGCAACCGCAACCATTTCGGCGCTTGCCGCGCTCCACGGAGCGTGGGGTGTACGCGTGCACGACGTACGCGCGTCATTGGATGCGATCAGTGTCGCCGCCGCGTGGCACGGTGCCGCTCGGCAGCGTGCGGCCCAGCACGACGCCGACCGATCCAGAATTCGAGGAGAGCACCGATGAGCCGGTCACCGGTTGGCGTCGAAGCAGTCGCGCCCCTATCCGATCCGCGGCGGAGTGGAACGGATCGGATCGAACTGCGTGGCCTACGCGCTCATGGGCATCACGGGGTGTTCGATCACGAACGCCGCGATGGTCAGGAGTTCGTGGTCGACCTGACGGTATGGGTCGATTTCACCGCCGCCGCGGCGTCCGACGACTTGGCGGACACTGTCGACTACAGCGTGTTGGCCGAGCGCGCGGTCGGCATCGTTCAGGGACCTGCGCACCATCTGATCGAGACCGTGGCGGCGCACATCGCCGACGATGTGCTGGCCGATCCCCGGATCGAGTCGGTCGAGGTGGTCGTGCACAAACCAGCGGCGCCGATTCCACAGTCGTTCACCGATGTTCGGGTAGTCGCGACACGCAGTCGTCGGGGTCGCGCCGAATGAGCGAATACGCAGTCGTGGTGGTTGCGCGCATCGAGTCGGTCCGAGCGCAGGAGGGTCCATGACCCGTGCGGTGCTGTCCATCGGATCGAACCTGGGTGATCGGCTCGCCCACCTGCGGTCCGTTGTCGACGGATTGGGCCATCGAGTGATGGCCGTTTCCGCGGTGTATTCGACTGCGCCCTGGGGTGGTGTCCCGCAGGAGGACTACCTCAATGCCGCGGTGCTGGTGGAAGATTCGGCCTTCAGTTGTGCGGACTGGTTGCGGCGGGGTCGAGACCTGGAGGGCGCCGCCGGTCGGGTTCGCAGCACACGCTGGGGGGCACGGACGCTCGATGTGGACGTGGTGTGGTGCGCGGCGGTACGCGACGGTCGGCTGGCAGCATGTCGAAGTACCGATCCGGATCTGATTCTGCCGCATCCGCAGGCGCATCGCCGAGCGTTCGTGCTGGTGCCCTGGCTGGACGTGGCTCCGGACGCGGTAATCGAAGTCGAGGGCAGGTCGTATGCTGTCGTGGATCTGCTGGCGCGCATGGACTCGACCGAGCGCGCGGGAGTACGCCGCACCGAGTTCTCACTGACGGACACGTCGCTGTGAAACCGAAGCCGACTCGCATCCTCGATCTGGTGGCGAACGTGCTCGTCGCGACGATCGTCGCCTGGATCGGCACCAGGTTGGCATATGACACCTTCCCGCCGATCTCGGTCTTCGCCGGGGCGTCGCTCTATCCGGTGGCTGTCCTCGAGGTACTACTCGCTTTCGTGATCCGAGCCAGGGTCGGCGACGATCAGATCGGCGATGGTCGACACCAACTGCATCCGATCACGGTTGCTCGCGCCGTAGCGCTGGCCAAGGCATCGGTGCAGGTGGGCTCCGTCGCTGGCGGCATCTGGCTCGGATTCCTGTTGTGGGTCTTTCCGCAGCGTGGCGCACTGCGTGCCGCGGCTGCCGACAGCCCAGGCGCGATCGTGGGGATGCTGGCGGGGGCAGCTCTGGTGGCCGCGGCCCTTTGGCTGGAGTATTGCTGTCGAGCGCCGGAGGATCCATCCAATGATGTAGCTACCACATAGCTAGTGCCTCGAACGGGATCGCGAAACAGAACCTGGGCGTGGACTGCTGTTTTGGCTACCCTGGCTGGCATGGTTTCACCCTCCCGTAACAGCACGTCCCGTCGATGGTGGGACGCAGCGGGAAGGGTGTCCCTGGGCGGCTTGATCCTTTTGGGCCTGCTAGCCAGCATTTTTCTGGTATTCAGCGAGAATGTCCAGTTCGTCCGTGTGGGGTTGGTCGCGGCGCTGTGGGCCGCAGCCATCGGCGCACTCGCCGCGACGAAGTACCGCAAAGAAGCGGCGATCGGCTCGGCCAAGGCTCGCGATCTACAGACCGTCTACGAGTTGCAACTGGAGCGGGAGGTCACTGCTCGACGCGAGTACGAACTCGGCGTCGAGGCGAGAGTGCGAGCGGAGGTGGGTGCCGATGCGGACCAGCTCACGGCGCTGCGAGCCGAACTCGCGGTGTTGCGGCAGAGCCTGCAGCGATTGTTCGACGGAGGCCTGCCGCAGGATCGCCCGGCCCTGCGAGCAGATGCGACCAGAATTCAGGAGCTGACCGGCTCTGGCACGGTATCGGCGAATGATAGCTCGGCGGACGCCAAGATATGGGCCGTTGTCGCCGACCAGCAACCGCCCGGCGGCACCACACCGGTTTTCGAGCCCGACCATCCCGCGCCGCCGGCCTTCGCCAGCCCTTTCGACGAGCCGGTCACCGCAGAGACCGATGTGGTCTCCCCGGAGGACGGCGAAATCCCCGGACCTGCTGGGCCGGTGGAATCGCGCGGCTGGGCGGACTCCGGTATCGCGCCGGGTGCTGCGTCACCCGGTCGCCGCACGACCGCGCCGACCGTAGCGTCCCAATCACGGCCGACGAACGCGCCCACAGTGGGAATACCAGGCCGTCGGCAGCATCGACGTCGGGGCGGCAGTGACGATGCCACATCGTCGCGCCGGTTGTCCGTTGCCGAAATCATGGCCAACCTGCAGTCCGAGGACGGGCAACAGCGGTGATCGCGGTCGCGTGTCGACACGGAACTGCGTTCTAGATCACGCTCCCTGCTCTGGCATCCGCAATCTGTGTGTCGATATCCTACGGGGCGTACCGTCCGGTACCCGCAGAGCGGGACTGGAACGACATCGAGAGGACAACGGTGACCTCGAGAAGGGTTGATTTCGATGCCGTGACCGCGGGTCGCGACATGGCCCCTGCGCGTTTGACGGTGGGAATCGTCTCGGCAGGACGCGTGGGCTCTGCGCTGGGCGCAGCACTGGAGCGAGCCGGACATGTGGTGTTCGGCGTGTGCGCGATTTCCGATGTCTCGGTGCGTCGCGCTCGGACGCGACTGCCGGATTCGGAGATCCTGTCGATCGAAGAGGTCGCTGCTCGCAGTGAGCTGTTGCTACTGGCCGTTCCCGATGCCGAGCTCGCCGGCCTGGTCCAAGGTTTGGCCCGTGCGCGTGTCGTGCGACCGCGCACGATCGTGGCGCACACGTCGGGAGCGAACGGTGTCGGTGTGCTCGCTCCCCTCGCCGAGGTCGGCGCCGTTGCACTGGCCATCCATCCGGCTATGACCTTCACCGGCCACGACGAAGACCTGCGCCGTTTGGCCAACGCATGTTTCGGCATCACCGCCGCCGACGAAGTCGGCTACGCGATCGCACAGTCGTTGGTGATCGAAATGGGTGGGGAACCGGTCAGGGTGCCCGAGGACAGTCGCATGCTGTATCACGCTGCGCTCGCACATGGCAGCAATCACCTGCTGACGGTGGTGGTCGACGCGTTGGCCGCGCTACGTGTGGCGTTGGACGGTCCCGGACTGCTCGGTCAACAGGAAATCGACGATCAACCGGGGGGGCTGGCCGAGCGCTTGCTCGCTCCTTTGGCTTCGGCCGCGCTGGACAACGCATTGCGTCGCGGCCAGTCGGCCCTGACCGGCCCAGTAGCCCGCGGCGACGCGGACGCAGTGGCTGCGCATCTATCGGCTATGGCCGCAGTGGATTCGCGGCTGGCCGAGGGATATCGTGCGCTCTCGCTGCGCACTGCCGAACGGGCGGATGCCGCCCCCGCGATCTTCGAGTTGCTGGAAGGACATTGATGTTCGAACCGAAACCGGGCGCCTACGCGCCCGGGAAGCTGACCGTGCACCACGATCCCGCAGCTCTTGCCGCCGTTTCCAGTGCCCTGCGAGGTGTCGGTCGTACTGTCGCTCTGGTTCCGACCATGGGTGCGCTGCACGAGGGCCATCGTGCGCTCGTGCGTCGGGCCAAACGGACCAATCAGGTTGTCATCGTATCGATTTTCGTCAACCCTCTGCAGTTCGGCGCGGGCGAGGACCTCGACAGTTATCCCCGAAGCCTGGACTCCGACATCGAGCTGCTCCGCGCCGAGGGAGTCGAGTTGGTGTTCGCGCCGAGCGTGTCCGACATGTACCCGAACGGCTCGCGCACCACGGTGCTTCCCGGTCCACTCGGCGTCGAACTGGAGGGCGCCAGTCGCCCAGCTCATTTCGCAGGCATGCTCACTGTGGTTGCCAAACTGCTCCAAATCGCCCGCCCGACCGAGGCGTTCTTCGGTGAAAAGGACTATCAGCAACTCACGCTGATCCGACAGCTGGTCGGTGACTTGAACTTCGATGTGAAGATCACCCCGGTCGCGACGGTACGTGAGCCCGATGGATTGGCCCTGTCCTCACGCAACCGTTATCTCGACGCGGCACAGCGCGAGTCGGCGCTCGCGCTGTCGGCGGCATTGATGGCGGGCATGTACGCCGGGGGATCGGGTGCGGCCGCGGTGCTCGCGGCGGCTCGGCAAGTACTCGATGCTGCGAGCGGTATCGAACTCGACTATCTGGAGTTGCGCTCGGCCACGTTGGGTCCCGCGCCCGCAACAGGGAATGCCCGACTACTGATTGCGGCAAGGGTAGGGGACACCCGGCTGATCGACAATGTCGCCGTCGTTCTCGATGCTCCGACCGACAGTCGGCCGGTCTCTGGTTCGCGGCTTGTTGCGAACTCCGCTCGAGCGGCGTCCGAGCCCGCTCTGCTCCCACCCGTGAACTAGAAAGGGCGATGCCTTGCTGCGCACAATGATGAAGTCGAAGATCCACCGGGCGACCGTGACACACGCCGATCTGCACTATGTCGGCTCGGTGACGGTGGACCAGGATCTGCTCGATGCCGCCGACCTATTGGAAGGCGAGCAGGTCTGCATTGTGGACATCGACAATGGGGCCCGGCTCGAGACCTATGTCATCGCCGGCGAGCGGGGGTCCGGAGTGATCGGGATCAACGGGGCCGCGGCGCACCTGGTCCATCCCGGGGATCTGGTCATCGTGATCGCCTACGGTCAGCTCGACGAGCAGGAGTTGACCGAGTACGACCCCAAGGTCGTGTTCGTGGACCAGCGAAACCGTCCGGTGGAGCTGGGTTCGGACCCCGCGCATGCCCCAGAGGGCTCGGGTCTGACCTCGCCGCGCAGCCTGTCGGTCGTCTGAGAACCGGCGACCGAGACATGTTGTTGGCCATCGATGTCCGAACCACCAGTATCGAACTCGGGCTCTTCTCCGGCAGCGGGGCCCATGCGACACTGGTGCGGCACTGGCGGATGCATACCAACTCGCTGTTGACCGCCGATGAATTCGCGATGCAGGTACGTGGGCTGGTCGGTGCGCAGTTGGACGAAGTGATCGGCGTCTGCGCGCTCTCGACGGTCCCTCCGGTGCTGCGGGAACTGCGCGGAATGTTCCGCCAGTACTGGGGGCATGTACCACACGTATTGGTGGAACCCGGCGTGCGTACCGGGATTCCACTGTTGGTCGACAACCCGAAGGAAGTAGGCGCGGACCGAATCGTCAACTGCCTCGCGGTCCATCAACGGTATTCGTCCCCGGCGATTGTCGTCGACTTCGGTACGGCGATCTGTGTGGATCTGGTTTCCGAGAAAGGGGAGTTTCTCGGCGGAGTCATCGCCCCAGGCGTGGAAGTCTCCATGGAAGCGTTGGTGGAGCGCAGTGCATTGCGGCGTGCCGAGTTGACCAAACCGCGTTCCGTGCTGGGGAAGAACAGCATGGAGTGTCTGCAGTCGGGGGCGGTGTTCGGTTTCGCGGGGTTGGTCGATGGGCTGATCGATCGGATTCGCGACGAGTTGGCGGCATTCGCCGGTGACGACGTCGCCGTGGTGGCGACCGGCGCGACCGCTCCGCTGATCATCCCGGAGTCCGAGACCATCGACAACCATGATCCCTATCTCACGCTGACTGGGCTGCGGTTGGTCTTCGAGCGCAACCAGCGCCGCAGGTGACGTGCCGTACACGGCGTGATGAAACGGCCACGTGTAGAAACTGCACAGCATCCTGATACGATGCGTTGGTGTTCTTCATGAGTGCGCAGGAGTGTTGTCGAGGCTGACCGGCCTCGACCGATCGAGGCCGACCATCTGACCTCGACCGACACAACCTCCTGGAGATTCGCTCATGCGTTCTTCGCAACGTCCTGTATTCCCGCTATTCGGTGCCTCTGCGTCCACCGTGCCGTTGGACCGGCCATCTGGACTCGTCTCGCCCACCCGGTGGCGTCTGGCCGATCTGGTGTGTTTGACCGACGTCTACTCCGAAGGAATATCGGCCGACTTCTACGATTCTGTACGCGGCGATCGGTCGGCCGATACGCGTTGGGCGATCAGACTGTCGGTCGAAGACGAGGTCGACGTGTGGTTGATCAACTGGGCGCCAGGCGCCTCGACCGCGCTCCACGACCATGCTGGATCCCTCGGTGCGCTCACCGTGCTCAGTGGTGCACTGTCCGAATACCGCTGGAACGGAACCGAACTACAGCGCCGCACCCTGAGCGAGGGTGATCGAGCAGGATTCCCGATCGGTTGGGTACACGACGTCACGTGCATGCCCACCGGTGCGGTCGGCGATACCGATTTCACCGCGCCCGCCGTTCGGACGCTCAGTGTGCACGCGTATTCTCCGCCGCTCACTGCCATGTCGTATTACGAGGTGACCGTTCAGGGCACTCTGCGGCGCACCCGAACTGTCCTTACCGATGAACTCCAGGGTGATCGGTGATGAACCACTCGACCATCGCCCGAAGGTCGGCGAACACGCAGACCCACCTGAACCGCGTATACGCCGGCGAACTGCCCGACGCGGTGGCTAGGGGCGCCATTCTGGTGGATATCCGGCCGCAGGCACAGCGTGGGCGGGAGGGGACCCTACCCGGTGCTTTGGTAATCGAGCGCAATGCGCTGGAATGGCGGTTGGACCCGTCGAGTTCGGCTCGGTTGGCCCTGGCGACCGATCATGATGTGGAGTGGATCATCGTCTGCTCCGAGGGCTATGTCTCGAGTTCGGCCGTTGCAGCGCTACAACGACTCGGATTGCGCCGGGCAACCGACCTCGTCGGCGGCTATCGGGCATTGAAGGCGACCCGGATGCAGCACGTCGCTGTCGGCGCGGCCCACTTCGCGCGTGAGGTCGCCGCGCTTGCCTCTCTGTAATTCTCCGGTCGCTTTCTGTCTCGAAATACCGCACTCTGCAGCTGTTTTCGACCTCAATCTATGCACGCACGCTATTTTTCGGTCTTCGCACCCGCAGTCCGGCCGTATCCGAAAGCTCAACCGAACCGAGACCGTTTCGTTACTGCGGGCCAAAGTCCGGGCGGGCCGCAAAACGATTTTTGGTGCACGCTAGTGTTGTGCGACGTGAGCACTCCGAACTCTGCATCATCGAGCGTGTCGACATCGGATTCGAGCCCTGCCATAGGGTCCGACACCGACGGCGCGCCAGAGCAGATACGGATTCGGCGAGACAAGCGTCGGCGACTACTCTCGGCGGGCGGTGAAGCCTATCCGGTCGCCGTCCCGCGCACGCATAGCCTGGCAGAAATTCGGGCCGCATATCCGGACTTGCCCGCGGACGCTACGACCGGCCATGAGGTCGGCGTTGCGGGCCGTGTGATTTTTATGCGCAATACCGGCAAGTTGTGTTTTGCCATGCTTCAGGACGGCGACGGAACCAAGCTGCAGGCGATGGTCGGACTCAACGGCGTCGGCGCGGATGCGCTGGCCTCCTGGAAGGCCGATGTCGATCTTGGTGACTTCGTTTTCGTGCATGGGGAAGTCATCGCCTCGCGGACCGGGGAGTTGAGTGTCATGGCCGACTCCTGGCTGATGGCGGCGAAGGCGCTGCGCCCACTGCCCGTGGCGCACAAGGAGATGAACGAGGAATCACGGGTAAGGCAGCGTTATGTGGATCTGATCGTGCGCCCGGAGGCCCGGGAAATGGCGCGTACTCGGGTCGCTGTGGTGCGTGCCCTACGCGCGGCGCTCGAGCGTAGGCAGTTCCTCGAGGTAGAGACCCCGATGTTGCAGACGCTGCACGGCGGGGCCGCGGCCCGACCGTTCGTTACGCACTCGAATGCCCTGGAAATGGACCTCTACCTGCGCATTGCGCCCGAACTCTACTTGAAGCGCTGTGTAGTCGGTGGCTTGGAACGGGTTTTCGAGATCAATCGGAACTTTCGCAACGAAGGTGCGGACTCCACGCATTCGCCCGAGTTCGCGATGCTGGAGACGTACCAGGCGTATGGGACCTACGACGACTCGGCGGTGATGATCCGCGAATTGGTGCAAGAAGTTGCCCAGGAGGTGTTCGGTACCCAGGTGGTGACTCTGGCCGACGGCACCGAATACGATCTGCGTGGCGAGTGGGCGACTGTCGAGATGTACCCTTCGCTGTCGGATGCGCTGGGTGTCGCGGTCACCCCGGAAACATCGATCGCCGAATTGCGTGCGCTTGCCGATCGGGTCGGGCTGGAAATTCCGCAAGACAAGGGCTATGGTCACGGAAAAATCGTCGAGGAACTATGGGAACACCAGTATGGCGACAAGCTGTACGCGCCAACTTTTGTGCGCAACTTCCCGGTCGAGACGTCTCCGCTGACGAGGCAGCATCGCACGCTGTCGGGTGTCACGGAGAAGTGGGATCTCTATGTGCGCGGCTTCGAGTTGGCAACGGGCTATTCGGAATTGATCGATCCGGTGGTCCAGCGCGAACGGTTCGCTGCCCAGGCGCGGTTGGCCGCGCAAGGCGATGCCGAGGCGATGGTGCTGGACGAGGACTTCCTGGCCGCGATGGAGCATGGCATGCCGCCCACCACTGGAACCGGTATGGGAATCGATCGCTTGTTGATGGCTCTGACGGGATTGGGAATCCGAGAAACGATACTGTTCCCAATTGTGCGTCCGGTCACTAGGTGACCAGTACTGCAAAGAAGCGACTCCGTGTTGGAGTTTCCGGAATTCGGGGTATTCTTATCTCGGGTAATCGGCCCAGTATACGGGTCGCACGATTTCGAGAGGACGTTCATCTCATGGCAAAGAAGGTCACCGTTAGCCTGATCGACGATGTCGACGGTGAGTCCATAGCGGACGAGACCATTGAGTTCGCGATCGACGGTGTGTCATACGAGATCGACTTGTCGTCGGCAAATGCAGCGAAGCTTCGCGATGGTTTGGACGAGTGGGTTTCGAATGCGCGTCGAGTCAGTGGTAGGCGTCGGGTCAAAGCTTCCTCGGCTGCATCCGGTGCTCCCAAGAGTCGGGTCACCATCGACCGGGAACAAAGTGCGGCAATTCGCGAATGGGCGCGTCGGAATGGGCACAAGGTGTCCGCGAGGGGTCGTATCTCTGCCGACATCACCGATGCGTACAACAAGGCCGCGAAGGGATAGTTCAATTGTCGTCCGCCGTCCTGGCGAGTCGTGTGACGCCGGGACGGCGGTGTTGTTTTGTGATAGAGCTTCGAACACGGGCGACAGCGATCTTGCCCGGGGATACCCGGACGCGGCACCATGGAAACGTGCGACAGTCACTGGCGGCATGGAGAGGTTGAGAGGTATCGGGGCAGTGCCAGGATTCGTCGGATCGTTTTTACGCTTTACCGATGACGCAGGTCGGCAGCAGGAGTTCGTGCTCGCACCGGAGCGTGGCCGCGTCACGATCGGGCGTTCTTCGCATGCGGATCTCGCCCTGAGGTGGGACGCAGAGGTCTCTCGGCTGCACGCGGCGATCGAATATCTCGGGGCACACTGGACCATCATCGATGACGGTCTGTCCCGCAACGGCACCTTCGTCAACGGCGATCGCCTTGCCGGTAGGCACAGACTGATGGCGGGCGACATCATCCGGGTGGGTACGTCCCGGGTTTCTTTCCACGAATTCGGGAGTGTGACCGATGACGTGACGCGGACGTCTCTCGCTTCGATTCCCACGGCACGTTCGCTCACCGCGACGCAACGCTCGGTATTGGTCGCGTTGTGCCGGCCTTACAAGCATGGGGCGGGTTTCGCCACTCCGGCGTCCAACCAGCAGATCGCCGAGGAGTTGTTCCTCAGTGTCGACGCGATCAAGACTCATCTGCGTACGTTGTTCGCCAAGTTCGGAGTGGAGGATCTGCCACAGAACCAGAAACGGGTTCGCCTGGCCGGACTGGCCATGCAGAGCGGGTTGATTTCCGACCGGGACTTGTAGGCCTTCGTCCTTTTGTCGGGTCGAGCTACCCCGACAGCCGCAACGGTACGGAGGCGTCAGCTCGAAATCCGGTCGGGTTCTCACCAGACCGGAGGCATTTGCTCCTAGTTCGCTGGAGCGCAGTCGGTGCCTGGATGGTGCGGTATCGTTCTAGAACAGGTTTCAAATGTGGAGGTTGCCGTGCCCCGTATTCGATGCTGGTCTCTGCTCGTCGTAATGCTTGTCGCCGTTTCCGGTGCCATGTCCGGCGCCGCACATGCCCAGCAATATCCAGTCGAATACGACTTCTCTGTCGGAACTCTGGCCGAGATAGCGCATCCGGGCGGGTCGTTGCCCGGCGCCAACGACTGGAACTGCCGACCTGGCGCCGCACATCCGAACCCGGTGGTCCTCACCCACGGCACCGGCGGTGGAAAGCAGACCAATTGGGGCGTCTACGTGCCGTTGTTGGTCAACAACGGCTACTGCGTCTATGCGGATACCTTCGGAAACTACGACATACCCTGGCCCGGTTCGGCCATTGGTGGGATGCTTCCGATCGAGCAGAGCGCCGGGCAGCTCGCGGCATTCGTCGACCAGGTGCTCGCCGCGACCGGCGCCGCTCGGGTCGATATCGTCGGCCACTCTCAGGGCAACTTCATCGGAAATTACTACGTCAAGCGGCTCGGTGGAGCGGCAAAAGTGGACAAGTTGGTCGCATTGGCGCCTCCGTGGCTGGGCACCGACGCCGGGTTGGAGGAGGTCCGTGAGTACCTCGGGCTCCTGGGTGTGCGGGAGGCATACGACGCTGGCATCGAGGCACTGTGCCGATCTTGCGTGCAATTCTCGCCGAACTCGGATTTCGTCATGGCGCTCAATGCGGATGGCGTCTATCACCCGGACGTCGCATACACGAATATCGTGACGGCTCGGGATGAATTGGTGGTCCCGTACACCGCGGGGTTGGTGGACGGTGTCGGCGTCACCAACATCGTGGTTCAAGACGGTTGCCCGACGGATTACAGCGAGCATGCGGGTCTTGTGGGCAGTCCCCGGGCGGCGGCCTTCGCGCTCAATGCACTCGATCCAGCGCACCCTCGCCCGGTGCCGTGCAGTTATATCGCTCCATTCACCGGGAGGCCGTCCTGACCCACGCGGTCGTCCTGAACCGATCGCTGTCCCGCGACCGTCCGGCCATCCGTTCGCTGAGGGCAAAACCTGGTCGGAAACGAATCCCGCATCGCTCACGTTATGAGTGAATGACGGTGCCGTCGGCTGTCGCCAATAGGGTGGACGGGCGGACGGCAGCATCCCCCGCCAACTACAGTGGAGGAGGGGGCCGCAACCCCCCGGGCTTCATGGCAGGCTGACGCCCACGGTTGTACACAACGCACTGCGGCGTCTGTTGCCAGAATGTCGGAGCAGGAGAGTGAGGGAGCGATGTTCGAGAGGTTCACCGACCGCGCGAGGCGTGTCGTTGTCCTGGCCCAAGAGGAGGCCAGGATGCTCAACCACAACTACATCGGCACCGAGCACATCCTGCTGGGGCTGATCCACGAAGGCGAGGGCGTCGCAGCCAAGTCGCTGGAATCGCTCGGTATTTCGCTGGAGGGCGTGCGCAGCCAGGTGGAGGAGATCATCGGCCAGGGGCAGCAGGCTCCCTCCGGTCACATTCCGTTCACACCGCGGGCCAAGAAGGTGTTGGAGCTGAGCCTGCGTGAGGCCTTGCAGCTCGGCCACAACTACATCGGCACCGAGCACATCCTGCTCGGCCTCATTCGTGAGGGCGAGGGCGTGGCTGCGCAGGTGTTGGTGAAGCTCGGCGCCGATCTCAACCGCGTGCGTCAACAGGTCATCCAATTGTTGTCCGGATACCAGGGCAAGGAGCCGGTCGAGTCGGGTTCGCGCGGCGAAGCGGGTACTCCGTCCACGTCACTGGTACTCGACCAGTTCGGCCGAAACCTCACCCAGGCTGCACTCGAGGGCAAGCTCGACCCGGTCATCGGCCGCTCGAAGGAGATCGAGCGTGTCATGCAGGTGCTCAGTCGCCGCACCAAGAACAACCCGGTGCTGATCGGCGAGCCCGGCGTCGGTAAGACCGCCGTTGTCGAGGGTCTCGCGCAGGCCATCGTCAACGGTGAGGTGCCCGAGACCCTGAAGGACAAGCAGCTCTATACCCTCGATCTGGGTTCGCTGGTCGCCGGCAGTCGCTACCGCGGTGATTTCGAAGAGCGCCTGAAGAAGGTGCTCAAGGAGATCAACACGCGCGGCGACATCATTCTGTTCATCGACGAGCTACACACCCTGGTCGGCGCAGGCGCTGCCGAGGGAGCCATCGATGCGGCGTCGATCCTCAAGCCCAAGCTGGCCCGCGGTGAGCTGCAGACCATCGGTGCGACCACGCTCGACGAGTACCGCAAGTACATCGAGAAGGATGCCGCTCTGGAGCGCCGCTTTCAGCCGGTGCAGGTGGGTGAGCCCACCGTCGAGCACACCATCAATATTCTCAAGGGTCTGCGCGACCGCTACGAGGCGCACCATCGAGTTTCCATCACCGACGGCGCTTTGGTCGCTGCCGCCACTCTGGCCGACCGGTACATCAACGACCGCTTCCTGCCGGACAAGGCGATCGACTTGATCGACGAGGCGGGCGCTCGGATGCGAATTCGTCGTATGACCGCCCCGCCGGACCTGCGTGAGTTCGACGACAAGATCGCCGAGGCACGTCGGGAGAAGGAATCGGCGATCGACGCGCAGGATTTCGAGAAGGCTGCGCGGCTGCGTGACAAGGAAAAGCAGCTCGTCGCCAAGCGTGCTGAACGCGAAAAGCAGTGGCGCTCAGGCGATTTGGATGTTGTCGCCGAGGTCGATGACGAGCAGATCGCCGAGGTGCTGGCGAACTGGACCGGCATTCCGGTGTTCAAGCTCACCGAGGAGGAGACCACCCGGCTGCTCCGTATGGAGGAAGAGCTGCACAAGCGGATCATCGGCCAGGAGGATGCCGTCAAGGCTGTCTCCAAGGCGATCCGCCGCACACGGGCTGGTCTGAAGGACCCGAAGCGTCCGTCGGGTTCGTTCATCTTCGCCGGACCGTCCGGTGTGGGTAAAACCGAGTTGTCCAAAGCGTTGGCGAACTTCCTGTTCGGTGATGACGACGCGCTCATCCAGATCGATATGGGCGAGTTCCACGATCGGTTCACCGCCTCGCGGCTGTTCGGTGCGCCCCCGGGATACGTCGGCTACGAAGAGGGCGGCCAGCTCACCGAGAAAGTGCGTCGCAAGCCGTTCTCCGTGGTGTTGTTCGATGAGATCGAGAAGGCACACCAGGAGATCTACAACACCTTGTTGCAGGTCCTGGAGGATGGTCGCTTGACCGATGGCCAGGGCCGGACGGTGGACTTCAAGAACACAGTGCTGATCTTCACCTCGAATCTCGGCACTGCGGACATCTCGAAGGCCGTCGGCTTGGGCTTCTCGCAATCCAACACCGAGGGTTCGAACTACGAGCGGATGAAGCTCAAGGTCAACGACGAGCTGAAGAAGCACTTCCGGCCGGAGTTTCTCAACCGTATCGATGACGTGATCGTTTTCCACCAGCTCACCACCGAGCAGATCGTCGAGATGGTGGACCTGATGATCGGTCGCGTAGCTACTCAGTTGAAGAACAAGGACATGGCGATCGAACTCACTGCGCCGGCGAAGAACCTGCTGGCCAAGCGTGGATTCGATCCCGTACTCGGTGCTCGTCCGCTGCGGCGCACCATTCAGCGCGAGATCGAGGACCAATTGTCGGAGAAGATCCTCTTCGGCGAGATCGGTCCCGGACAGACCATCTCCGTGGATGTGGAGGGCTGGGATGGCGAGGGCTCCGGCGAGGATGCCAAGTTCACCTTCACCGGCAAGGCCAAACTGACCAAGGCCCCTGCCGAGGAGAAGCCGGAGGTCGTGTTGACCGGCGCCACCGAAGGCTCGGCAGAGTCGGCGGCCAGCGGCGAATAGATTTCACTCGACCAGAGGGTCTCGGTTCCACCGAATCGGTGGAACCGAGACCCTCTGGTCGTTGTGAAGCCGGACTCTCCCATGGAGATAACTGTTTGATTGCCGTTGGGGGTGACTACTCGTGATGGTGCATTGGCCAAACCATTGCCCATGGGCTTTGGGATTGGCCGACCGGTGGTCCGCCGATGGGCGGACGAGGGTAGTTTCGTGCCGAGTTGTCGGACGTTCATCAGCGAAAGGACCGTGATGCCCACACGTACCGCGCGCACCGCTTGGACCGGCACCCTGCACCAGGGCTCGGGTCAGGTCGAGCTGACCAGTTCAGGCATAGGGAAATACGATGTGTCGTTCCCCGAGCGTTCCGCTGACACGGCGAATGGTACGACCAGTCCGGAGGAATTGCTTGCGGCCGCACATTCGTCGTGCTACGCGATGGCGCTCTCGGCGCAGATTGCCAACGCAGGCGGTGTTCCGGATAGCCTGGACATCACCGCGGACGTAACTCTCGGCCTGGACCCGGTGGGTGGTTTTCGGATCACCGCGGTCGCATTGAAGGTCCGTGGTCGCGTCCACGGTATCGGAGCCGATGCGTTTCAGGCTGCGGCCCACGCCGCGAAAGCGGGTTGCCCATTGAGCAAGGCGTTGGCGAGCGTGGATCACATCGCCCTCGACACGGCGGCCGTTGCGTACTGACCACCGCCTCGTCCCCGCGCACTCGAAGCGCGGGGAACGGGGCGACCAGCCTGGCGGGCGCGGATCAGGCTACCGATGTGGTCGCTCGATTTTCCGGCGTGCGGGCTCGTTCCGAGAACTCGGTGAGGGCCGCGAAGCCCAACGCAAGGCAGGCCCACAGCGTCGCGGTCTGGGCCAGCGATGCCACTCGGAACTGCCACAGCAACGTAGCGGGGAAATCGGTGCCCACCTCGTTGGCGCCCGGCAGGACGATGTAGCCGACAGCCGTCACGAGAACGAATGCGGCAACGCCACCGATCAACCCGAGCGTGGGCAACATTCGACCGCGTAGGACCCGAAACGCCCCCACCGCGGCAGCCACGGCCGCGATCCCGAGCAATACTGTTGCCAGCCACAGCAGCGTCCGCTCGTTCATGGTATCCGGATTGCCCACTGCCGGCGGATTGGCCGGATACTTGAAGAACGGCACCGCCACGATCGCCGCCCAGCCGGCAGCGCCCAGAACCATTGCCAGCAGTGGCCCGGGCAGCGACGTATAACGCCGCACGACATGTGCAACCGAAGAGTACAAGGCACCGAGGGCAAGTCCCGCCAGTCCGAGCGCTAGGAACTGCCCGAACTTCTGGCCGGTGCGGCTTACCAGTGCTTCACCCTCACCATGGGAATGCCCACCCGATGATTCGCCGTGATCGGAGTGGCCGTGCTCGGATGCGGAGCCTGCCTCTTCGAGAGCTATCGCGGCATCCAAATGAGGTTCGCCGATGAAGTATCCGACTGTCGCGGCCACGATCCCGGCGACCAGACCGGCCAGCAGGCCCCGCATGAGCAATGTGGCCAGCGAGCCGCTCAGTGGCACGGAAGCCCCAACAGATGGCGGCCGTCGTGCATCAGCTCGTGGAGAAACATCCCGCTGCGCGAAATCACGCCCTGGTCGAATCCGACCAGGTAGAGCGTGAGCAACGCGAGCACGACGGCACTTGCTATGACAAGGGCGCCGGATAGCGGCGATTCGGATGCCCTGCTGGGTGAATAGGCGATAGCCATTCGAGTCCTCCTCGGGATACGCGTCCCATCGGGTGGTGGCGCGACGGTGCCGGTGTCTGGCTTTCCGGCACCGGACTCGGTGCATGGAACACAGTGGCGCGACCGCTCCGGAATTTCACCGGAATTACCGCATCACCCTCGCATTTGTCCCTCGAACTGTGACATCTATAGACGCCCGGCGTCAACAGGCCCGGCATGGCGGCTGCGGTTGGGCCCGCCGGCCGGGCGGTTCGCGTGGACACCAGGCGTCTGGGTCAGCTCGCCGGTTTCGCGGCGACGTCGAGTACGACCTCGAACTCCAGTAGCGATGCGCCGGTCGCGACCGGCTTGCGCGCTTCGCCCGCATGTGCTTCACGCGCGGGTCCATCCCGCCACGCGGCGAAGGAATCCTCCGAGTCCCACTGGGTGACAACGAAATACCGGTTCTCTCCGGCGACCGGGCGTAGGAGCTGGAAGCCGAGGAAACCAGGTGAATTCTCGACGGTATGCGCACGATGGGCGAACCGCTTCTCCAATTCGGGGCCGGCGCCTTCTGGAACCTCGATTGCGTTGATCTTCACAACAGCCATGCCCCCACGCTAGCGTTCGCCGCCCGACATCCGCCCGAGTATCTCGTATTGTCGAACTGATGTTGCATGACGAAGGCGGAGCAGGCGTCCCGATTTTGCTACTGCACGGCTTGATGGGCAGTGCGCGCACATGGTCTGCCCAGCTGGATTGGTTGCGCGGATTCGGTCACGTCTACACCTTCGACGCAGCGGGCCATGGCAGGCCGGCGCCTGTGGAGCCGACCACCGAGGCCTTCGTCGCAGATCTGTCCGCGGGCATCGCGACGATCACCGAGCCGATGGTGGTGATCGGGCATTCGATGGGTGCGTTGCACGGATGGATGTTCGCGGCCACGAGACCGGAGCGGGTCCGAGCGTTGGTGGTCGAGGACATCGCCCCCGATTTCACCGGGCGCACGGCCGCCGACTGGGCCGCGATGATCGAGCTGTGGCCACAACCGTTCCCCGATGCCGAGGCGGTGCTCGAGTATTTCGGACCGGTGGTCGGGCGGTATTTCCTGAACTCGTTGCGGTACGAGGTCGACGGGTATCGCCTGCACGGCTCGGTGGCGACCTTCCGCGGTATTTCCGAGGAATGGGGGTTGCGCGACTTCTGGCAGCAATGGCGCGCGGTGCGGGTGCCCGTGCTGCTGTTGGAGGCGGAGCATGGAATCACCCCGCCGGGGCAGATGCGGCAGATGGCCGCCACGCACCCGGACGCCGAGCATGTCCTCGTTCCAGGCGCGGGGCACCTCGTCCACGACGAAATGCCCGAGCGCTACCGGACCGAGGTGGAGCGCTTCTTGCGACGAGTGCTCGTCGACTGAGCGCCTCGACCGGGTCCGAGTGTCGCCACCTGCGCGCGGGTTCAGCGCTGTTCGGGAATGTGTCGTTCAGGGGCGGTATCACCTTCCCCTGGCGGATCACCTTCCCCTGCCAGCGCGAACAGTCCAGCCGCGGTTTGTTCGACCAGGCCATCGGTCAGTAGCGAATCCAACGCACGGTCACGCTGACCGGGGTCACGGGTCCACGCCAGGTCCAGGCATATCCGTTCTACCGGCCCACCGGCCAGCCGCAACACCTCGAGTAGGCGCCCGCGAGCCTGGCGGTCGGTGCCGTCGTACTTCTGGCCACGGCGGACGATATCGGACGCCGGCCGGCCCGCGGCGACCCACGCGCAGCTCGTGAGTGGGCAGCGCGTGCAGTCGGGAGTGCGTGCGGTGCACACGGTGGCCCCGAGTTCCATCAAAGCTGCAGAGAAGACGGTGGCCAGTTCGACCCGGCGTGGCAGCAGGGCCTCGGTTTCGACGAGGTCGCGCGCCGACGGATTGCCCGCCGCGGCGCGTCCGTGGACTGCCCTGGCAACTACGCGACGGACGTTGGTATCGACCACTGGAACACGTTGGCCGTAGGCGAAGCAGGCAATCGCGCGGGCGGTGTAAGCGCCGATGCCGGGCAGGTCGAGCAGGAGGTCCACCTCGGCGGGCACCTCGTCGTGGTATCGGGCAGCCAGTACGCCGGCGCACTCGTGTAGCCGCAATGCGCGGCGAGGATAGCCCAGCGTGCCCCAGGCGCGAAGTACATCGGCGGGGGAGGACGCGGCCATCGCCGAAGGCACCGGCCAACGCACCACCCACTCACGCCAGACCGGTTCGACCCGCGCCACCGGGGTCTGTTGCAGCATGACTTCACTCATCAATATTTGCCAAGGGGTGACCGTGGTGGTGCGCCAGGGGAGATCGCGCGCGGCCTGGCGATACCACGTCACCACAGCGTTGACCTCGATATGCCGCGGTGCTTCGACCTGCGCTGTCCTCACCGTTTCCACCCCGTCACCGACGTCCGAAGTTGCTCACTTGTAACCAGTCATATTCGCCAGTTACGCAACCTTTGTGCACAATGGTCGATATGCCCGATTTGGATCCGATCAATGCCTGGAAATCCCTTCGAGATGGCAACGAGCGCTTCGTCGCCGGCGCGATGCTACATCCTGGCCAGGGAGCAGCCGACCGGGCCGCGCTGGTCGGCGGCCAGCATCCGCACGCGATCGTGCTCGGTTGCAGCGACTCGCGCGCCGCTGCCGAGTTGATCTTCGACCAGGGCCTGGGCGACATTTTCGTGGTGCGCACCGCGGGACACGTGGTCGACAACTCGGTGGTCGGTTCGATCGAATACGGAGTGCAGGTGCTCCGAGCGCCGCTCGTCGTCGTGTTGGGACACGAGAGCTGCGGTGCGGTGAAGGCAACCATCGCTGCGCTCGACGGTGGCGGGGTCCCCGGCGGATTCATTCGAAGCGTGGTGGAGCGCGTCACGCCGTCCATTCTGACCGGACGGCAGGACGGGTTGTCCACTGTCGACGAGCTGACGGCCAGGCACGTAGAGGAGACCAGCCGGCTACTCATGGACCGGTCGACTGCACTGGCTCAGCGCATCGAAGCCGGCGAATGCGCGATCGTTTGCGCGACCTATGGACTGGGTGATGGTCGAGTGCAGGTTCATCGGACCATCGGCGATATCGGCGCGGCTGCCTGATCCGTCTGGTCGGCGGTCGGTGCGCCGGAATGTACCCGCCGCCTCCGGGACCCGCACGGCCGACACGCCGAGGCCCTGACTCGCTGCGCCCGGTCCTGCACCTACCGTTGAGTCGTGCTGGAACCGCATGGACCGCTGCCACCGGAGATCTACTGGCGTCGACGTGTGCTCGCCGTGGGAATCCTGGTCGTCGCGTTCGCATTGGTGAGCTGGGTGACGCTGGTGATCCTGCGCGGAGGTGGTGCGCCCGGCGATGCCGAGTCCGACTCGGTCGCGGTCGAATCCACCGAATCCGCCGCGGCCGAGCCATCGGATGCGGCGGACCTCGAGGCGCCGACACCACACGCCGACGCCACCCACGTGGTATCCGCAGGGCCGTGCCCGGACCAATCGCTGGCAATCAAGGTCACGGTCGAGCAGCCGACGTACCAGGTCGGTGAACAGCCGGTGTTCGGAATCGTCATCACCAACATCTCGACGGTGACCTGCACTCGCGACATGGGTTCCGGGCTCCAACAGGTTTCGGTCCATACGCTCGACGGTCAGCGGCAATTGTGGTCGAGTACCGACTGCTATCCCGATGGCCAACCCGACATTCGGACGATGAATCGTGGCGAGCAGGCGGCGTTCACCGTGACCTGGTCGGGCTCCACATCGCAGCCGGAGTGCGTGGGTGAACGGCTGCAGGTGCCGCCCGGTGCCTACAACGTGGTTGCGCAACTCGGCACGGTGCGCAGTGCGGCCGAGCCGTTCAATCTCGCCTGAGCGAGTGGCCGTTCGATCTCGCCTGAGCGAGTGGCCGTTCGATCTCGCCTGAGCGAGTGGGCTCAGCCTGCTCCCCGAGTCGTCGTCGGGCGCGGGGCGCGGATCCCCGACGTGCGAATGGCCGTGCGCACGTCGCCGACCTCGTGTATTTGCATCGTGCTTTTCACCGAGTTCAGGCCTGGGGGCACCAGCGCAGTTGTGAACCCCAAGCGTTCGGCCTCGGCCAGTCTGCGGGCCAGACCGGTGATCGTGCGAACCTCACCGGCCAACCCCACCTCGCCGAGTATCACCCAGCCCGGAGGTAGTGGGACATCGGCCTCGGCGCTGGCGATGGCCAGTGCGATGGCCAAGTCCGCGGCCGGTTCGACCAGTCGCATTCCGCCGACGGTCGCGGCATAGACATCGCTCCGGCCGAGGAATACCCGGCCGCGGCTCTGCAGGACCGCCAGCACCATGGCGACTCGGTTGTAGTCGAGCCCGCTCACTGCGCGGCGTGGTTGCGGGATCTCGGTTTTCACAGTCAAGCCCTGTACTTCACCTAGCAGTGGCCGTTTGCCGTCCATGGCAACGGTGATCGCGGTCCCCGGCACCGAATCGGTCCGGTGGTGCAGAAACAGGCCGGACGGATCATCGACGCAGGTGATGCCCTGTTCATTCAGTTCGAAACAACCCACTTCATCGGCGCTGCCGAAACGGTTCTTGACGCCGCGCACCATCCGGAGGGTGGAATTCTTGTCTCCCTCGAACTGCAGCACCACATCCACCAAATGCTCCAGTGTGCGTGGACCGGCCACCGCGCCGTCCTTGGTGACATGACCGACCAGCAGAACCGCGATCCCTCGAGTCTTCGCCAAGGAGGTCAGGGCGGCGGTCACCGCGCGTACTTGAGCGACACCGCCGATGGCGCCATCCGTGTCGGGCGCGAGCATGGTCTGTACCGAGTCGACCACGACCAGGGTCGGGCGCACCTGCTCGACATGCCCGAGCACGACAGCCAGATCCGACTCCGATGCCAAGTAGACCCGGTCGTGTACCGCGCCGGTGCGATCGGCACGCAGCCGAACCTGCCCGGCCGACTCCTCCGCGGTGACGTACAACGATCTCTCGTCGCGCTGGGTCGCCCAACGATGTGCCACCTCGAGCAGCAGGGTCGACTTGCCGACACCGGGCTCTCCGGACAGCAAAACCACCGCGCCGGGCACCACGCCACCACCGAGGACTCGGTCGAGTTCGCCGACACCCGTCGACCGCGCTCGGGTGACTCGAGAGTCGATCTGTGTAATCGGCGCTGCTGCCGTCGTAGGCAGCATGGCCACCCGGCCGCCGGAACCGACTCCTGGCCCGGCGACTACCGCGTCGATCGTCCCCCAGGCCCCGCATTCGGGACATTTGCCCACCCACTTGGCAACGTCATGCGAACACGCGGAGCACCGGAAGATCGGCTTGGTCTTTGCCACACGCGCACCCTACGCACCGCGTCGGACAGCGATGCCTAGCGTGTGCTCGGCGATGTCGTCAGTGCCCGCCGCCGGCCCCGGCTTCGGCCGGACCCGACATGTCGGATTCGTGGCGCTCGGTGTGCAGACCGGCGTCGACCGGGACCGAAACCTGCACGGTTCCGTTGTTCTTGAAGTTGAACGAGAGGTTGTAGGTCAGACCAGGTGTGATGTCTGCGGTCAGGTCGGTGATCTCGATATGGATCGGATTGGCTTCGGGGTTGTCGGTGGTGTCCGCTCCGGTGCCGTGTGCGCCCTGATCCTCCGCGGTGGTGGTGGTCGTTGTCGATTCCGGCTCGGCCGGCTCGGATGCGGCGACGACAGTCCGCTGCGGTGCGAGTTCGACGCTGTCCGCGCCCTCGGCCGGAGTGATCTCGACGGTACCCAGATCCGAGGTGATGCTGACCAGTTCGTCAGCGACGGCCTCGGCGGTGTTGATCATGGACAACGCGACGATCGCCTTGTCGCCTTCGCTATTGGTGTAATCGGTGCCGTCGGCGGGGTACACGATGTGTACGTTTCGCAGTGCGATACGGCCGACATCGGCACGGTTGCCGTTCACCGCGGCCACCTGATCCGCGGTCTGGGAGATCTGGCCCGCGCCGCAGCCGGACAGGGTGATCGCCGCCCCGGCGGCGAGTGCGGCAACCGTCATCACGCGACGTCGCGCCCTCTGCGGGGCAGTCACAGCTTTCAGGGCAATCACGGGTTGTCCCTTCATGTCGACCGGGCTCTAGCTTCGCTCGGGAGCGTAATAACTAGGCAGCGTAGTAGTTCCCTGGTGGGACCCGAGCGCGGGGGCGGTGCTCCCACGAGCATCGCCCCCGCGAAGCCGGTCGGTGGCCGCCGCGAAGCTTGTCGGGGTGTCGGCAGGGGTACCTCATGGCGACACCCCGTGGGTCGGTAACATTTTGGTGGACGTTCTCGAGTTGCGGTGCGGATGCCGAGTTCTGATCGAGGCGACATGGTCGCCGAAGCCGCGGGATAACTCGTTCTGGCCCAACGCAATGCATACCGCCTGGCTTCTGTCAAGTCCCGCAGTTGCCTCGTTGTGGCCCTGACCTGCACAGTTGATCGCGCCGTTACCGAGTCGCATGTTAAACTGTGAACATCGAAAGGGGCACGGGACACATGATGTTTAAGGTCGGAGACACCGTCGTTTACCCCCACCACGGAGCGGCGCTGATCGAAGCAATCGAGACTCGCACCATCAAGGGTGAGCAAAAAGAGTATCTGGTCCTGAAGGTCGCCCAAGGCGATCTTACTGTTCGCGTTCCTGCGGAGAACGCCGACGATGTCGGCGTTCGTGACGTCGTCGGCCAAGAGGGGCTCGACAGAGTCTTTCAGGTTCTACGCGCCCCGCATACCGAGGAGCCGACCAACTGGTCCCGCCGTTACAAGGCCAACCTGGAGAAGCTCGCCTCCGGTGACGTGAACAAGGTGGCCGAGGTCGTTCGTGATCTCTGGCGCCGGGAGCAGGATCGCGGCTTGTCCGCGGGCGAGAAGCGCATGTTGGCGAAGGCCCGGCAGATTCTGGTCGGCGAACTCGCGCTCGCCGAGGGCACCGACGACGGCAAGGCCGAAACGCTGCTCGACGAGGTCCTCGCAGCGGCTTCTTGACCGTGGCTGCGTTCGATTCGACCACGGTTGGGTTCGATTCGACCACGGTTGGGTTCGGCGGTCGTCGGGACGGCGGCCCTGTTGTCGCCTTGGTTCCTGCCGCTGGTCGCGGCGTGCGCCTCGGGGAAGCGACCCCCAAGGCGTTCGTGACGATCGGCGGTACGCCCATGGTTCGGCTCGCGGTGGAGCGGCTGATCGCCTCGGCTGCGGTCGATCGAATCATCGTGATGGCACCCAGCGACCTCGTCCGGCGCGCCGCTGCTGTCGTGCCGACGTCGGATTCGGTCCGTGTCGTCGTCGGCGGCGCCGAGCGCGTCGACTCGGTGCGGGCTGGCATCGCCGCGGCGCCCGACGCTACGCATTATCTGGTGCACGACGCCGCCCGTGCACTGACCCCGCCCGCGCTGATCGCGCGGATCGCAGCGGAGCTTCGTGCGGGCTGTCCCGCGGTCGTTCCTGCATTGTCGGTCGCCGACACCATCAAAGCCGTCGACTCCGCGGGTGCGGTGACCGGCACACCGGATCGTGCTGGACTGCGGGCGATACAGACGCCTCAGGGCTTTTCCGCCGACCTGTTGCGCAGGGCCTACGCGGCGGAAGGCGCCGACGTCACCGATGATGCGGGACTGGTCGAACGGCTCGGTGTTCGAGTCGCCACGATCCCCGGTGATCCATTGGCTTTCAAGATCACCACACCGCTCGATCTCGTGCTGGCCAACGCCGTACTGGCCGGCGCCGACCTCGGTCGGGTGGTGGCGCCGTGAGTATGCGTGTCGGTATCGGCAGTGACGTTCATCCGCTGAAGGCCGGGCGTCCCTGTTGGATGGCGGGGCTGTTGTTCGACGGTGCCGATGGCTGCGCGGGGCACTCCGACGGCGACGTCGCGGTACACGCGTTGTGCGATGCCCTGCTGTCGGCAGCCGGGCTCGGTGATGTCGGCACGGTGTTCGGAACCGGACGTCCGGAATGGGCAGGTGTCTCTGGCGCGGCCATGCTGAAAGAGGTGCGCAGACTGCTGGGCGAAGCAGGCTTCGACGTGGTGAACGCAGCAGTGCAGGTGATCGGCAATCGGCCCCGAATCGGACCCCGCCGCGTCGAGGCACAACAGGTGCTCGGCGAGTTGCTCGGAGCTCCGGTGTCGGTGTCGGGCACCACCACCGACGGCCTCGGCCTGACCGGTCGCGGCGAGGGGGTCGCGGCAGTGGCGACCGCGCTGCTGAACGCGTGTCGCTGAGCCTGCTCCCGCGGACCCGAGCCGGTCCAAGAACCCCCTTGTACACCAGCTAGGATCGACTGCCGTGACGCTGCGCCTCTTCGACACCGACACGCGGACCGTGCGTGATTTCACGCCGTTGGTCCCCGGCCGTGCCTCGGTGTACCTGTGCGGCGCCACCGTGCAAGGGCAGCCGCATATCGGCCACGTCCGCAGCGGAGTCGCCTTCGACGTGTTGCGTCGCTGGTTGCTCGCGCACGACTACGACGTGTGGTTCATCCGCAATGTGACCGATATCGAGGACAAGATCCTGGTCAAGTCCGGTGAAGCGGGCAGGCCGTGGTGGGAGTGGGCGGCTACCCACGAGCGCGCTTTCGACCGCGCCTATGACCAGTTGGGAGTGCTGCCGCCGTCTGCAGAACCCCGTGCGACCGGCCACATCACTCAGATGGTCGAGATGATGCAGCGACTGATCGATCGTGGGCATGCCTATGCTTCCGCGGGCAATGTCTACTTCGACGTGGTCGGTTATCCCGAATACGGGAAGTTGTCCGGTCACAAGCTCGACGACGTTCATCAAGGCGAGAGTGCGGGCGACGGCAAGCGTGACCCCCGGGACTTCACCTTGTGGAAGGCAGCGAAGCCGGGCGAGCCGAGTTGGCCCTCGCCGTGGGGACCGGGCCGACCGGGGTGGCACCTGGAATGCTCCGCGATGGCGGAATTCTATCTCGGGCCGGAGTTCGACATCCATTGCGGTGGTATGGATTTGGTGTTCCCGCACCACGAGAACGAGATCGCCCAGTCGAAGGGGTCGGGCGCCGGGTTCGCCAGGTACTGGTTACACAATGGCTGGGTGACCATGGGCGGGGAGAAGATGTCCAAATCACTGGGCAATGTCCTGTCGGTGCCGAATGTGCTCACGCGGGTTCGGGCGGTCGAACTGCGGTTCTACCTCGGCAGCGCACATTACCGATCGATGCTGGAGTATTCGGACAAAGCGCTGTCCGATGCGGCACAGTCCTACCAGCGCATCGAAGCATTCGTGCACCGGGTGATCGATCGCGGCGGCGAGATTCCGATGGGCAAATGGACCGATGCGTTCGCCGCGGCGATCGATGACGACCTCGCCGTGCCGCGGGCGCTGGCCGAGATCCATCGCGTGGTGCACGAGGGCAACAAGGCGCTCGAGGTGGATGCGATCGACTCCGCGCGTGACCTGGCCAGCCAGGTGCGCGCCATGCTGAGTATTCTCGGCGTCGACCCCCTCGACCCGCACTGGCGGACACCGGGAGACTCCGCGGCTGCATTGGGTGCGTTGGACGTATTGGTGCGTGCGGAGCTCGACCGGCGTCAGGCGGCCAGGGCCGAGAAGGACTGGGCGAGCGCGGACACCGTGCGCGCTCGGTTGCATTCCGCGGGTATCGAGGTCACCGACACCCCCAGCGGCCCCGAATGGACGCTCGGCACAGCACAATCCGGAAAGATCGTGTAATGGCAGGTAATTCACAGCGTCGTGGTGCGGTCCGTAAGAGTGGCAGCAAGAAGGGCGCAGTGGTCGGGTCCGGCGGTAAACGTCGGCGTGGACTCGAGGGGCGAGGCGCGACGCCGCCTGCAGAGAAGCGGACCAAGCATCCGGCCGCCAAGCGGGCGGCTGCGAAAGCCAAGTCCACGCACGGACGTCCGGCCGGCGGTGGGACGTCCCGTTTCCCGGGCCGCCGGCACCACGACGACGGTCCCGAGTGGGTGCTCGGGCGCAATCCGGTCGTCGAGTGCCTGCGCGCCGGAGTGCCTGCCACTGCGCTCTATGTCGCTGTGGGCACCGAGAACGACGACCGATTGACCGAGAGTGTGCGGCGAGCCGCCGATACCGGTATCGCCATCCTAGAGGTGCCGCGCACCGATCTGGATCGTTTCAGTGCCAACGGTTTGCACCAGGGCGTGGCGCTGCAGGTGCCGCCGTACCGCTACGCGCATCCGGACGACCTGCTCGACCGTGCCCGCGATTCGGCGGCTCCGGCCCTGCTGGTCGCGTTGGACCACATCTCCGACCCGCGCAACCTCGGCGCCGTGATCCGCTCGGTGGCGGCCTTCGGAGGACATGGTGTCGTGATCCCGCAACGTCGCAGTGCGAGCTTGACGGCGGTGGCCTGGCGCACCAGTGCGGGCGCGGCGGCGCGCCTCCCGGTCGCACGGGCAACGAATCTGACACGCACGTTGAAAGGTTGGGCCGCCCACGGCATACAGATCGTCGGCTTGGATGCGGGCGGCGACATCACCGTGGACGAGTTCGACGGCCGTGAGCCGACTGTTGTCGTCGTGGGCTCGGAGGGTAAAGGACTGTCTCGCCTGGTACGCGAGAGTTGCGATGCCGTGCTGTCCATTCCGATGGCCGGTCCGGTGGAATCGCTCAACGCTTCGGTCGCCGCCGGTGTGGTGCTCGCGGAAGCCGCTCGCCAGCGTCGGGCGTGATCGGAGGATTTCTCGGCGCCGCGCTTTCCATGCGCTGGTGTCGTGGAGAGCAGTGCCGACCAGCGGGTTGAAATGACGTGCGGCGGTGGGGGATCCCCGTAGAATTCGGCTGGTGGTGATACCGAATCAGCCAATCGGCCAGCCGATCGAGCATCCGAACGCGACTGCTGTGCTGTTCCTCGGCGCGGTGAGCATCCTCTGCTTCGGACTGACGGGACCAGTGGCGTGGGTGTTGGGCAAGCGCGCGCTCGATCAGATCAACGCCTCCGGCGGCGCATACGGCGGTCGCACCCAGGTCAGAGTAGGTTATGTCCTCGGTGTCGTCGGCACCTTCTTGATGATCGGTTTCGCGACGCTGTATCTGCTCATCTTGCTGGGCGGAAATGCCTAACTCAGACCGGGGTGGTCGTGGTCGCCGACAACGTCTGTAGCGGGCCATTCCGTACTGACTCTGCCCGACCACTCGGGCTGCCTGCGATCCCGAAATGCGGCCATGGCTTCGTCGCCGTCGATACTCTGGGCGGCGTGCTCGTTGAGTTCGCTCTCCAGTCGCCCGACTACGCCAGCGCTCATGCCGAGCCCTTCCCACAGCAGTCGTTTGGACAGCGCCACCGACAGCGGGGCCGGACCATTGGCAATGTCGTGTGCTACGGCGAGCGCCGTGGGCAGCACTTCGTCTGCGGGTAGACAACTGTTGGCCAGACCGAGCGCCTGTGCTTCGTCACCATCGAAGGTGCGTCCGGTCAGCAGGACGTCAGCGGCGTTGGCCATGCCGATCAGGCGAGGTAGTAGCCAGTGCGCGTGGCCGTCGGCCACAACTGCGCGGCGAACCTGGTTGAGCGCGTAGACCGCGTCCCGCGCTATGTAGCGCATATCGCATTGTAGTGCGAGTGCCAGGCCGATGCCGACCGCGTGCCCGTTCACCGCCGCGATCACCGGTTTACGGACGCGCCACGGCGGTGGATCGATGCTCGCGCTGACGACTCCGACCCGACTGGACAGGTCGGCCCCGGCGCAGAACGCAGGTGGGGTGCCGGTGACGACCACGGCGCGGACGCTGTCTTCTCGGTCGCAGCGGCGCAGTGCGGCGCCTAGGGCGGCGCCCATGGTCGGGGTGAAGGCGTTCTGCTGCGCGGGTCGGTTGAGCGTGAGCACGGCGATGCCCGCGGAGACATCGACGCGCAGTTCCGTACTCATGCCACAGGATGGTAGCCGACCAACGACAGGCCGACCGGGCCGAGATCGTCGGCTATCCGTGCAGCACTTTCCGTCCGATCGCATACTTGTGGACCTCGGTCGGCCCATCGTAGATCCGAAAGGCACGCATATCCCGGAAGATCATTTCGACGACGGTTTCGTCGCTGACGCCGATGCCACCGAGCACTTGCACACAGCGGTCGGCGACTTTGAACAATTCCTCGGAAACGAACGACTTGGCCATGGAACTTTCGTGTCGCGCGTGCTCGCCGTTGTCCAGTAGCCAGCACGCATGCCAGATGGTGAGCCGGCACTGGTGCAGCGCGATCTCATTGTCGGCCAGCATGAACGACACGCCTTCGTGTTCGCCGATCGGCTTGCCGAACGCGGTACGCGTGCGTGCATGCTCGATCGCGATACGCTGGACGCGTTCGGCCGCACCGAGCCAGCGCATGCAGTGCGTCAAGCGGGCCGGAGCCAGCCGCAGCTGGGCATACCGCAGCGCTCGGCCCGCCGAGCCGAGTAGCGCGGATCGGGGGAGAACCACGTCGTCGAAGCGAACCACCGCGTGCCCCGCTACGTAGTTGCGGTCCATGGTGTTCATCGTGCGCTCGATGACGATGCCGGGCTGGTCGCCATCGGTGACGAACAGTGTGGGTCCTTCGGGTAGATGCGGGTTGGCCGCAAGTCTGGCCATGACGATCCAGGTCTTCGCGCCCTTGGCGCCGGTGATGAGCCACTTGCGACCGTTGACTCGGAAGCTGTCGCCATCGAAGGTGGCTTCGGTGGCCAGTTGGCTCGGGTCGGAACCGGCGCCGCCGGGTTCGGTCATGGCGAAGACCGAACGGCGATGCCCGCTGACCATCGGTGCCAGAAATCGCTGCACCTGGTCCGGGTCGGCGACCTTGGACAGCAGGAACATGTTTCCCTCGTCGGGCGCCGCGCAGTTCATCGCTATCGGGCCGAGTGTGGACCAACCGGCCGCTTCGAAGATCACCGCCTGCTCGAGATGGGTCAGCCCGCGTCCGCCGAGCGACTCGGGCGCTTGTACGGTGAGCAGCTGCTGCGCCCGGGCGAGCTCGATGAGTTCCTGCCGCAGGTCGTCGGTGGGGCCGTGCGCGGTCATGCGCGGGTCGCGTTCGTAGGGGACGATCGAGTCGACCACGAACTGGCGCACTCGGTCGCGTTCGGCGGCGAGCGCGGCGGGAATTGCGAAGTCGATCATCCTGGGCACCGTTCCGTCGAGGAGATCTGTCGAGCATAGGTCGAAGTCGGTGGCGCTCACACGACCGCGCGCGGATTCGGCGCGCGGCGAGGGCTGGTTCGGTCGGCGCGGGAGAACCGACGGCGACGGCCGATCACTCGACACGTGAGATAGATCAGAAACGACAGCGTGGTGACGAATGTCGAGACCGGCACGCCGGGCGCCAGCGACAGAATGATGCCACCGACCGCGGCGATCTCGGCGAACACCACCGACAGCACCGTCGCCGCGGCCGGATTCGCAGTGAGCTGTGCCGCCGCGGCGGCCGGGGTGATCAGCAGTGCGAGGACCAATAGCGCGCCGATGATCTGCACGCCGAATGCCGCGGTGACACCCAGCAGCACCGCGAACACGACCGACAACATGCGTACGGGCACTCCGCGGGCCACCGCCACTTCTGGATCGGAGCTGGCGAACACCAGCGGTCGATAGACGACCGCGAGCACCGCGAGCACACCGGCCGAGCAGATGGCGAGAAGTCCGAGGCCGTTGTCGCCGACACTGACCACCTGTCCGGTCAGCAGCGAGAACTTCGAACCCGCGCGGTCGGGACCCAGCCACAGAAACAGCACCGACAACCCGAGCCCGAACGAGAGCAGCACCGCGACCACCGAATCGCGTTCGCGCGCCCGAGTGCCGAGCACACCGAAGAGCACAGCCGCGATCACCGATCCTGCGATGGCGCCGATGCCGACCCCGATCCCGGCCAGCAATGCTGCGGCGGCCCCGGTCAGCGACAATTCACTGGTGCCGTGCACGGCGAAGGACATCTGCCGACTGATGATCAGCGGACCGATGACTCCGGACAGGAGCCCGAGCAGCGCCGCGGCCAGCAGGGCTTGCTGAACGAAGTCATAGGTCAGCAGGTGCGCGGTGGTGGTGAAGTCCAGCATCCGCATCGCGACGCCGGAGAGCTTGTCGATCATGTGCACATTCCACTCGCGTCCACCTGCGGGTTCGAGTGTGCAGAGCTGCCATTGGCGCGCCGACCGCGGTCGTTCACACACGAGCGGTGCGGGAGGGCCTGCGTGGCCGCCTCGCCAGAGATCGGATCGCTCGATGGCACAGCGGGAGAAGGCAATACGGAGGACGGTGATGGTACATCCGGCTGCGGACCGTGCGCCTCGAACGCACCGGTCGTCGAGCCGTGGCAGTGCCCGCCTGCCGCGCCGAGGGCGTCCAGCGCGTCGCCGGTGCCGACGACCACCAGTCGCCCACGCGTCCGCAATACCTCCACATCGGTGCGATACAGTTGCGAGAGCACCGCCGAGGTCATCACCTCGTCCGGCGTCCCGATCCGAAACTTCCCGTCGACCAGGTACAGCACTCGATCCACCAGCGGAAGAATGGGATTGATCTCGTGTGTCACGAAGAGTACTGCGGTATTGTGGGTGCGCCGGCGACGATCGATCACTTCGGCGACGAGTCGTTGATTGGCCAGGTCCAGGCTGAGTAGCGGTTCATCGCACAGCAGTAGCTTCGGATTGCCGACCAGGGCCTGGGCAACGCGCAAGCGCTGCTGTTCACCTCCGGACAGGGCATCCAACGCTGCGTGTGCGAAGTGCTGCGCGCCGACGTCTGCAATGGCAGCGGCTACCTTGCGCTTGCGTTCGGCGCGTGCCCGCAACCCGAGCCCCCAGCGGTGCCCATCGACGCCGAGGCCGACCAGATCGA
This sequence comes from Nocardia sp. CNY236, assembly GCF_000482385.1. Lineage (GTDB taxonomy): Bacteria > Actinomycetota > Actinomycetes > Mycobacteriales > Mycobacteriaceae > Nocardia. Next base: position 242,572 of record NZ_AXVD01000002.1, on the reverse strand, counting down.
TGCCGCGTAGCTGGACGCCGGCGTCGATTGTCTTCTGTTGTGGCACATAGCCCAACGCGGGATTTCCGGTGCGCGCCGGGGCGCCCGCGATGCGCACGCCACCCGAACTCAGCGCGAGCTGGCCGAGCAGGACCTTCAACAACGATGTCTTACCCGAGCCGTTCGGCCCGAGGACAGCGACGAATTCACCGGGTTCGACGGTGAGGTCGAGATCGTGCCAGAGCGTTCGGTCACCGAATGACAAGCGAGCGGCTTCCAACTGTACGGGGGCGTGCTCGTGACTCGATCGCTCTGGTTGGGCACATTTCGTATGCTCGGTGGGCTCGGCTGCGATAGTCATCGTTCAGCCCAATGCATCGGCGAGCACACGCGCGTTCTGCGTCTGCCATTGAAGGTAATCCAAGTCATCGGGCAGGGTCTCGGTCACTTCGACGATGGGAATCCCGGCATCTTGTGCGATGTCGCGCAAGGCATCGGTGGTCGAGTCGCGAGTCTGGGTGTTGAAGATCAGTGCCTCTACCTGCCCGGTGGTCAGCAGGTCCCGGGTGACCGCCACAGCCGCTGGCGACGGGTCGGTTTCCTGCTCTATCGCCTCCTGGAACTCGTGTGGTGTCAGGTCCTGGGCCTGTGCGGCGCTAAGTAGGTAGTGTGCGAGCGGTTCGGTCTGCAGCACCGGCGTTTCGGGATGTTCGGTCGCGAGGTGATCGGTGATGGCAGTGATCGCGGCAAGCCGGTCGCGGTAGGCTTGCGCGCGCTCGGCATAGGCAGTGGCATTGTCCGGGTCCAGTTCCCCGAGCTGGGTCGCGATCTGGTCGACAACCACAGCGACCGTGCGCATGTCATACCAGACGTGCTCGTTGTCGTCGCTTTTGTCGACTCGGGCCGCAAACGCATTCACCGCGTGCTCGGTCCTGCCCACAACTGCTTTTGCGGCGAATTCGTCATATCCGCCGCCGTTGTAGATCACCAGGTCGGCGTCGGTCAGCGCTGCGGACTCCGCTGCGGAGGTCTCGTGCGAATGCGGGTCGGCGAACTGATCGGTGATCAGCGATTGGACCGTGGCGTCGGGACCGGCGACGGCTGCGGCGATGTCACCCCAGACGTTGGTGGAGGCGACAACGGTCGGTTGGTCGTCCTGAGTGGCGTCGCCGCAGGCGGAAAGCGCCATCGCCGAGGCGATCCCCACAGCGACGCCGGCACATTTTCTGACGAATCGGGTTCTCACGCGGGGGTCTCCTGGTAACACAGTAGAGCATAATGGAAATCGTTTCCGTTAGAATATAGCAGGGCTGTCTCGGCCGGTGGCGAGTCGTACGCAGGGTGGCACCGAATACGCAGGGCCCCCGAACGCTTCGTCGTTCGCGGGCCCTCGAGTGCCGGTGCCGTCAGACCAGTGCGGCCTCCACCGGCTGTCCGAGCAGTTGTGCGCAGCGCAACAGACCGAGGTGGCTGTAGGCCTGTGGGTGGTTGCCCAGAGAGCGTTCGGCGACGGGGTCGTACTCTTCGCTGAGTAGTCCGGTCGGGCCCGCGACATCGACCAGCTGGGCGAACAGCGCTTCGGCATCCGAGCGCTTTCCGATCAGCAAGTACGCTTCGACCAGCCAGGCCGCACAGAGATGGAATCCACCCTCACCGCCGGGCAGGCCGTCGTCGCGACGATAGCGATAGACGGTCGAACCGCTGCGTAGTTCGGCCTCGGTGGCCACCACGGTCGCGGCGAAGCGCGGATCGGACGGCTCGATCAGGCCACTGAGTCCGATGTGCAGGGTCGCCGCGTCCAGATCGGTGCCGTCGTAGGCCGCGGTGAAGGACTGCACCTCGTCGTTCCAACCCTTGACCTTCACTTCGTCGGCAATCGTGTCCCGCAACACTGCCCAGGCCGGATCGGTCTCGCGATCGAATTTCTGGGCCAGTGTCAATGCTCGATCGAGCGTCAGCCAGCCCATGACCTTCGAATACACATGATGGCGAGGGGTACCGCGGATCTCCCAGATGCCGTGGTCGGGTTCTTGCCACCGTCGCTGTACCGCTGCGACCATGGCGCGCACCAGCTCCCAGTCGGGATCCGGCAGCACTTGAGTCGGATGGGTGATCCCGCGCACTTCCCTGGCGTGTGCCAGGCTCGAGATCAGATCGACGATCGGACCGAATACATCCAGCTGCACCTGCATGTTCGCTGCGTTGCCAACCCGTACCGGGCGCGAGCCCGCGTAGCCCGGCAGCTGGTCGATCGACGCCTCGGGTGGCAATGTCTCGCCGTACAGCGTGTAGAGCGGGTGTAGACGCTCGGGACCGGGCAGGGTCTCCAACACCTGGTGCACCCAGCCCAGGAAACCTTCGGCCTCGGTGAACGATCCGAGCGAGACCAATGCGTGCGCGGTCAGGGCCGCATCACGCAGCCAGCAGTAGCGGTAGTCCCAATTGCGTACGCCGCCGATGTCTTCCGGCAAGGATGTGGTCGCGGCCGCCAGGATCGAACCGGACGGCACATGCACCAAGCCGCGCAAGGTCAGTGCGGAGCGTTTCATCAAGTCCGGCTTGAGGGTCGGCAACGTGAGTTGGGTGGCCCACTCCGACCAATAGCGTTCCGCATTCCGCCGGCGGTCCGGTTCGTCGATCTCGGCTGGATCGAGATCATTGGTACCGCACCGTAATTCGAGCATGATCGATCCCTTCGAGGGGTCGACCACAGCACGCGCGGACTCGTGCGTCCCATCGGTGACGATCTCCCAGTGCACACCGAGGGAGCGCAGGACGATCGGATCGTTGGTGCCGTGAACTCGCAGCCCGTCGGTGCGTGCTTCCAGACTCACCGGCACCTGACCGAATTCCGGTCGTGGGGCGAAGGTGACGACGGCTCGCGCATCGCCGGTGATCACCCTGGTCAGGTCGGTTCGGGTCGGCGCGACGTCGTGCGGTAGGTAGTCGACGACTTGTAAGCTGGCCCACCGCGTTTCCACGGTCATCGTGCCGTCGACGTAACGTTGCGACAGCGGTAGCCCCGGCCGCTCGGGCTCGATGGTGAAGTGACCGCCCTGCGGGCCGCCGAGCAGGTGCGCGAACACCGCCGCCGAATCCGGTTCCGGATGGCAGAACCAGGTTACGGTGGCGTCGGGGGTCAGCAGCGCCACCGAGCGTGCGTTGGCCAGCATGGTCAGCCGCTCGATGCGGGGTGCGCTGGCACCTGCCAGCCAGGTACGGCGTTCCTCGAGCAGGAACGCCAGTGCCCGGGCGACCGCCTCGGTGTTGTCCACTTGGAACTTGGCCAAGCTCTCTCCGGGGCCGACCTTGATACCGATGTCGGGACCCGACAGCACTCGAAATGCCTTCTCGTCGGTGACGTCGTCGCCGAGGAACACTGCAGCCGAGGCGCCCGCCTGGTGCCGCACCGTGTTCAGTGCAGTGCCCTTGTCGGTTTGCACCACCGCCAGCTCGATGACGGCCTTGCCTTCGGTGACCTGGACTCCGAACCAACATGCCGGGCCCAGCCTGACTTGGGACAAGGCGCGATGCCCGATCTCCGGGCTCGCGTTGCGCACATGGAGGGCGACGCTGGCCGGCTTGGTCTCGACGGTCACGCCGGGATTGTCCGCCGCGATTTGACTCAGCGCCGACTGCAGTTCTTGGAGCAGATGCTTGGCGTCGTTGTCGATAGCGTGTACGAAGCCCACGTCGAATTCCGAGCCGTGGCTGCCGATCAGCTGTACCTCGACGGGTAGTCGAGACAATGCGGCGAGGTCCCGCAGTGCGCGGCCGGAGATCACGGCAGCCGTGGTCCCGCTCAGGCCGGCGAGTGCCCGCAGCGCGCTTACCGACTCCCGATGGGGATGGGCCTTGGCCGGGTCGGACACGATGGGCGCGAGCGTCCCGTCGTAGTCCGATGCGACCAGCAGCCGTGGCACGCGCGCGACCGTCGACAGTGCACGACGAAGTTCCAGTGGCAGATCCTGTGCGCTCACGCAATCCAACCTAGTGATCGGAGAAATTTTTCCGGGGGTGTGAAAACAATACTGTGTTGAATTTGCCGCACAGTGACGTGCTGGTCGTGGTGCGCGCGCCCAGCCGTGAACAGCGAATCTGCCCAATCGAGCATCGACTGGGCACATGTGGACCGCGAGCGGGTGAGCTGTCGATTCGAGCCCGTGGGTTCGGCAACCGGTCGTACGACCTGGATTTGAGTTTGCTAGAGATGCGCTGGTGGGGGTCAGGCCCCCGTATTGCGCTCTCCGAGCAAGAGGTCGACAGTCAGTTCCAGGCGTTCGGTGACGTCTGTCGCCGAGGCGCGTCGGGTCAGCCAAGCGACCAGGTTCGACAACCACACGTCGCTGATCACGCGCGCGATGGCCATCTGACGTTCGTTCGGGTCGCCGTCGTTCATCGCGCGCGCGAACACCCGGTCCATCACCTTCCCGACGCGGTCCACTTCGGCGGCAGCCGAAGCGTCGGCGAACATGAACGCGCGGGTCATCGCCTCGGTGAGCAGTGGGTCACGCTGCATCATTCGAGTGATCTGGGTCAGCAGCAGATGCATGCGCTCTTGCGGGGACCGACCGGCGAGCGGCTTGCGTTTGCCCTCGAACTGCTCGAATTCACGGGCGAGTGCCGAGACCAGCAGATGCACTTTCGAAGGGAAATACCGGTAGAGCGTGCCGACGGCGACGTCTGCACGCTCGGCCACCGCTCGCATCTGCACCGCGTCGTACCCGCCTTTGGACGCCAACGCCAAGGTTGCGTCCAGAATCCGCTTACGCCGCTCGCGCTGCGCCGCCGAGCTCAGTTCGTCCTCGCGAAGCGTGGTGACCGTAGCGGTAGGCAGTGCCACGCCCGGGTCGGCTGGCTGCGAACGGGACGGGCTGGCCATTGATGAATGTCCTTTCCGGAAACATCGTTTCGTCGGCTACGTGCGCGCTCTGCCGTGGCGGCGGTGGTCGCTTGACTTACGCCCGGCTAGGATATTAGAACATGTTCTAGGTGTGGGAGTCACGCCGGAAAGGCGGTATTGAGTGTGACCATCGCCACCACTGAGGAGCACAAAGCCGTTCAGGAGTCGATCCATGGGTGGGCGGCATCGATCCAGCCGATTGCAACGATGCGAACGGGCCGGAGCGACTACTGGCGGGCGTACTGGCCCGGGTTGGCCGAACTCGGGATCTTCCGTGTGGCATTGGCCGAGCACGCGGGAGGTGCGGGCGGCTCGGTCGCCGATCTCGCCGTGCTGGTCGAGCAGGCGGCGCATGATCTGGTCGGGGGTCCGGTGCTCACGACGGCGCTGGCCAATCTGATCACCGCGGGATACCTCGAGGAGGACCAGCCCTGCGGGGTCGGGCTCGACGTCGTTGTCGGCCCGACGGCAAGCATACCTGCGGCAGATGATCCGCTTACGCTCACGGGTACCTGGGAGTACGTCCTCGGCGCCGCACCAGGTACGGCCGTGCTGCTTCCGGTCGAGCTCCCCCATGGGCAGCGCTGGTGTCTGATCCCGCCCGATGCGGACGGCGTGGAGGTGGAGCCGTTGACGCCGCTGGATCCGAGCACGCCCTTGGCGCGGGTGCGCTGCGCTGGCCATACGGTTCCCCCCGAGCGGACGTTCTCCGCACCGTATTCCGCCGAGGATTTGCTGGTCGTACTGGCAGTCGCCGAGCTGTCGGGCATCGCAGGGTGGTGCCTGGAAACCGCGGTCGACTACGCCAAGGTGCGTGAGCAATTCGGGCGCAAGATCGGATCGTTTCAGGCGGTCAAACACATCTGTGCGTGGATGTTGTGTCGTACCGAACTCGTTCGTGCCGTCGCGCTGGATGCCGCGGCGGCCGCAGACGAGGGCGGCGCCGAGTTGCCGATCGCCGCCGCAGTCGCGGCCGCGATCGCGTTGGATGCAGCGGTCGAGACGGCCAAGGATTGCATCCAGGTGCTCGGTGGGATCGGCTTCACCTGGGAGCACGATGCGCACCTGTACCTGCGCCGGGCGGTGGCGCTACGCCAGCTGCTGGGCGGATCGGCGCGTTGGCGCGCGCGGGTCACCGAGCTGACCCGTCAGGGCTCGCGGCGTACCACCGGCGCCGACCGGATCTTCGCCGCCGACGGCGTCGTTTCTGCGGACCGGGACGGCGCGGACGAGGTGGAGGCAGAGATCGCGCGGATTGCGGCGCTGCCCACCGATCAGCAGCGGGATGCACTCGTCGATGCCGGTCTGGTCATGCCGCATTGGCCCCGGCCCTATGGGCGCGCCGCCGATTCGATGACCGGTCTACTGATCGCGGAGGAATTGCATCGCAGCGGGCTCACCGTGCCGGATATCGCCATCGGCGGATGGGCCATCCCCACCGTGCTGCAGTACGGCACCGAGCAACAGATCGACCGGTTCGCCTGGCCGACACTGCGGGGCGAGGTGGTGTGGTGCCAGTTGTTCAGCGAACCCGAGGCGGGTTCGGACCTGGCGGCACTGCGCACGACCGCGCATCCGGTCGAGGGTGGGTGGGTGCTGCGCGGGCAAAAGGTGTGGACATCGTTGGCCGACCGAGCGGATTGGGCGATATGCCTGGCGCGTACCGACCCGAACGCGCCCAAGCACCGCGGCATCACCTATTTCCTGGTCGATATGCACAGCCGGGGTCTCACGGTCCGCCCTTTGGTGCAGATCACCGGTGAAGCGCACTTCAGCGAGGTCTTCCTGGACGAGGTGTTCGTACCGGACGATTGTGTGGTCGGGACGGTGAACAATGGTTGGCGAATCGCCCGATCGACCCTGTCCACCGAGCGGGTCGCGATGAGCGGCAATGGCATCGGCCCGGTGCTCGAGGACTTGCTCGCACGACTGCCCGCGACCGGTCCCGGTGCCGAACTGACGAGTGACCGACTCGGCGGACTCGTCGCGGAGGCGATTGCCGGGCTTCTGCTCGAGCAGCGGGCTACCGTGAAGATGCTCGCCGGCGGCGATCCGGGCCCCCAGAGTAGCGTGCGCAAGCTGGTCGGGGTGCGTCATCGTCAAGCGGTCGCAGAGTTCGCGGTCGAGACCGCGGGGCTCGACGGCGCAACCGAGAGCGATGTCGGGCAGTCGTTCTTGCTCACGCGCTGTCTGTCGATCGCTGGTGGAACCGAGCAGATTCTGCTCACCCTGGCCGGGGAGCGGATTCTCGGTTTGCCTCGTGATATGGACAACTAGCCATCGAGACGACGGGAAAGAGAGCGTGGACTTCACCAGAGACGAGGCCCAGGACGCGGTGGCCGAAGTCGTCGTGAGTTTGATGGAGCGTGAATCCGCCCGCGATATGCGACTGTGGCCGCGCCTGGTCGATTCCGGCTTGCTGGCAGTACCGATACCGCAGTCGCACGGCGGCGACGGTATGGGCCTGCTCGGTGCATCGGTGCTGCTGACCGAATTGGCCATGGACGCGGCGGCAGTGCCGGCCCTGCCCACACTCGGCTTCGGTGTGCTGCCGCTGGCTGCCTCGGCGCCGGAGAGTGTTCTGGCGGCAGTGTTGCCCGAAGTCGGCAAGGGCGCTGTGCTCACTGCCGCGCTGAACGAACCGGCGGCGCCGTTCACCAGCAAACCGGAGACCACGGCGATCACCACCGGTGAGACGACCCGCGTCTCCGGGTGCAAGGTCGCCGTGCCCTATGCCGAGCAGGCTCGTTGGGTAGTGGTGCCAACCAATTCCGGTTTGGCCCTGGTCGATTCGGACGCCGACGGACTGGTCATGACGCCGACACCGGCCTCCGGCGGTATCCCCGAATACACTGTGTCGCTGGAACAGGTGGAAATTCCAGCCGACCGGATATGGCCGACCGGGCTGGCCGACCTGCACCACTTGGCGCTCGCTTCGATCGGCTCCGTCGCCGACGGACTGCTCGAGGGCGCGATCGTGCACACCGCCGAACACCTGCGGACCCGACATCAGTTCGGCAGGCCCTTGGCGCAGTTCCAGGCGGTGGCCCAACAGATCGCCGATCTCTACATCGCCTCGCGCGCCCTGCATGTCGCCGCGGTCTCGGCGACGTGGGCACTGGCCCACGACGACGCGAGTCCGCAACACCGGGAACGTACCGACGACGACCTCGAGATTTTGGCCTACCTGGTGGCCGATGAGTTGCCGGCCGCGATGCAGAAATGTCATCACCTGCACGGCGGCCTCGGTGTGGACATCACTCACCCGATGCACCGCTACTACTCGCAGGCCAAGGACATCGCACGCTGGCTCGGCGGGGCATCGCTACGACTCGACCGATTGGGGGCGAGATGTTCATCGACCTGACTGCCGAGCAGCGCCGGCTGCGCGACGAGTTGCGCAGCTACTTCGCCGATCTCGTCTCCGCCGACGAGGAGGCCGAGATGGCCGTGAACCGGCATGGCGAGGCATACCGCGCGGTCGTGCGGCGGATGGGACGCGATGGTTGGCTGGGCGTAGGCTGGCCGAAGGAATACGGTGGTCAAGGCTTCGGGCCGGTCGAGCAGCAGATCTTCTTCAACGAAGCGGTCCGAGCGGACGTCCCGCTTCCTCTGGTCACCCTGCTGACCGTGGGTCCGACCTTGCAGCAGTTCGGCAGCGAGGAGCAAAAGCAGCTGTTTCTGCCCGGGATCTTGTCCGGTGACATCCATTTCGCGATCGGATATTCCGAACCCGAGGCAGGTACCGATCTGGCGGCCTTGCGCACCTCGGCGGTGCGCGACGAGTCCGGGGACTGGATCGTCAACGGGCAGAAGATCTTCACGACCGGCGCGCACGAGGCCGACTACGTATGGCTGGCATGCCGTACCGGCTCGGTCGAGGCGCGACACCGAGGCATCACGCTGCTGATCGTCGATACCTCCACCCCTGGCTACTCCTGGACACCGATCATCACCTGTGACGGGGCGCACCACACCAACGCGACCTATTTCGACAATGTGCGTGTTCCGGCGAATATGCTGGTCGGGGCGGTAGACCAGGGCTGGAAGCTGATTACGACGCAGCTCAATCACGAGCGGGTGAGCCTGGGCCCGTCCGGCAAGATCGAACAGCTCTACGACCGGGTGCGGGATTGGGCACAGGCCCATGGTGTGCTCGGTCGGCTCGACGTACGGCGATCACTCGGCCGAATACACGCCATGGTCAGAGTGAACGAGTTGTTGAACTGGCAGGTGGCTGCCACTGTCGACGACGACCGGTCTCGAGTGATCGCCGATGCCTCGGCGACCAAGGTCTTTTCCACCGAGTCACTGCAAGAGGCGGGCAGACTGGCCGAGGAAGTCATCGGCCGCTACGGCGATCCCGCCGACCCGGCAACCGGTGAGTTGCTCACCTGGCTGGATCGCAGGACCAAGCAGAACCTCGTGGTGACTTTCGGTGGTGGGGTCAACGAGGTGATGCGCGAGTTGGTCGCCTCGTCCGGACTGCAGTTGCCGCGAGTGCCCCGATAGCGAACCCGCGAGTGCCCCGACAACGAACCAAGGAGTCCCGCGTGCCGGATACCACTACTCCGGAAGAAATCATCGCCGCGGTCGAGGCCATCCAGGCGGCGGGCGAATCGACGCGCCGCATGGGGCGTGATCCGGTGAACCAGCCGATGATCAACAACTGGGTCGAGGCGTTGGGCGACACCAACCCCATCTACATCGACGAGGCGGCCGCGCGCGCTGCCGGGCATCCTGGCGTGGTCGCACCGCCGGCCATGGCCCAGGTGTGGACCATGTTCGGGCTCAGGGGTTCTCGGCCGGACGACGACCCGATGGGCGCGGCCATGACGCTGTTCGACGCCGCGGGCTATACCTCCGTGGTGGGCACCGATTGCCGGCAGACCTATCATCGTTACCTCGAAGTCGGCGAGCAGGTTTCGGCCACCAGTGTGTTGTCGGAAGTCAGCGGGCCGAAGCGGACGGCATTGGGGGAGGGCTGGTTCGTCACTTTCCTGACCACGTGGCGGGTCGGCGACGAGGTGGTCGCCGAGATGCTGTTTCGACTGCTGAAGTTTGCGCCAGGCACTGTCGCACCGAAGTCGGCGCCGCCGGAGCGAGTCAAGCCGTTGCCCTCTCGGGACACCGAGTTCTTCTGGGAGGGAACCACAGTCGGCGAACTGCGTATTCAACGGCTGCCGGATGGGTCGCTGCGCCACCCGCCCATTCCGGCGATCTGGCAGGACACGTCGATGTCGACCGACTATGTCGTCGCCTCCGGGCGCGGCACCGTTTTCAGTTACGTCGTGCACCATGCGCCGAAGGTGCCCGGGCGGCAGGTGCCGTTCGTGGTCGCGCTGGTCGAATTGGAGGAAGGTGTGCGCATGTTAGGGGAGTTACGAGGGATCGACCCAGCCCAAGTGCGGGTCGGTCTACCGGTCGAGGTGGGTTTCGAACGACTCGACGACGAGTCGAGGCTGCCGTTCTGGCAGGTGGTCGTGTGACCGTCAGCAGTGAACCGCCGGCCGTGCGTGTCGGCACCGTTCTGCCCGAACTGGTGATCGAGGCCGACCCGACGTTCGTGATCAGCTCGGCGCTGGCCACCCGGGATTTTCAGGACGTGCACCACGACCGGGACAAGGCCGTTGCCCGTGGCTCCAAGGACATTTTCGTCAATATCCTCACCGACACCGGCTTGGTACAGCGTTTCGTCACCGATTGGGCCGGTCCCCGGGCGGTCATGAAGTCGGTTGCCGTGCGGCTGGGCGTACCGCTGTACGCCGGTGACACGCTGCGGCTGACCGGTATGGTCACCGCGTTGGACGGCGACGACATTCACATCGACGTGGTCGGCAAGGACAGTCTCGGCGATCACATCAAAGCCTCGGTCGTCATCACAGTGCGGAGGGTTCATGACTGAGCGCAGCTTGTCCGGCCGGGCGGCCATTGTCGGCATCGGCGCTACCGACTTCTCCAAGGATTCTGGTCGCAGTGAATTGCGACTGGCGGCCGAGGCGGTCACTGCGGCGCTGGCGGATGCCGGCCTCACGCCCGAGGATGTCGATGGGCTGACCACCTTCACCCAGGACTCCAATACGGAGGCCGCCGTGGCCCGGGCGGTCGGGATTCCGCAGCTGACGTTCTTCAGTCAAATCGGCTTCGGCGGGGGCGCAGCCTGTGCCACCGTCCAGCAGGCCGCTATGGCGGTGGCTACCGGCACAGCCGATGTGGTCGTGGCGTATCGCGCGTTCAACGAGCGTTCGGTATCACGGTTCGGACAGTTCTCCACGGCGTTGGCCGCGGCGCCTACGTCGTCGGGCATCGACGCGGGCTGGTCGTACCCACAGGGGCTGGGAACCCCCGCCGCGCAAGTGGCGATGGTCGCCCGGCGCTACATGCACGTCTACGGTGCCACGAGCGAGGATTTCGGCCGCGTTGCAGTTGCCGATCGCAAACATGCGGCGGTGAACCCTGCGGCGTTCTTCTACGGCAAACCGATCACATTGGCCGATCATCAGAATTCTCGTTGGATCGCCGAGCCGCTGCATCTGCTGGACTGCTGTCAGGAGTCCGACGGCGGGGTCGCGATCGTGGTCACCAGCGTGGAACGTGCGCGAGATCTGCCGCAGCCTCCGGCGGTGATCGCTGCTGCTGCACAGGGTTCCGGCGCAGATCAGTACGTGATGACCAGCTACTATCGCGACGCGCTGACGGGTTTGCCGGAGATGGGGCTGGTCGGTGACCAGCTGTGGGCGCACAGTGGGCTACGCCCCGAGGACATGCAGGCGGCGATCCTCTATGACCACTTCACGCCATTCGTTCTCATGCAACTGGAGGAACTCGGTTTCTGCGGCCGCGGTGAGGCGAAGGACTTCATCGTCGACGGTGCCATCGAGATCGGAGGCCGGCTTCCGCTGAACACTCACGGCGGGCAACTCGGCGAGGCCTATATCCATGGCATGAACGGGATCGCCGAAGCTGTTCGCCAGATCCGCGGCACGTCGGTCAACCCGGTGGACGATGTGGAGAACATCGTGGTCACCGCGGGCACCGGTGTCCCTACCTCGGGTCTGGTCCTGTCCGCGGCGTGAGTGCCTCCGACGTCCCGTGAGATGCGCTCGCCGGCCGGTCGCGGTCGCTACGATCGAGGTGTGATCATGATCGAAACACCCTATACGGGTCATGTCTCGCCGGGGTCGAATCCGCAGCGGCGTGAGGTGCCGGGCGCTCGCATCCTCAAGATGTCGGTTGGGGGCGCCGACAACAACGTCTATCTGGTACAGGATGCCATGACCGGCGCAGCGCTGCTCATCGACGCGGCCAACGAAGCGGACCGTATTGTCGCGCTGATCGAACAGGAAGCGCCGGGGCAAGTGCAACTCGCGGTCACCACCCATCAGCACATCGACCACTGGTGGGCATTGCCCCAAGTGGCCGAACTCGGAATCTCCACGGCCGCACACGAACTCGATGCCGGTCCCCTGCCGGTGCCGCCGGATCGGCTCCTCGCCGACGGTGATGCCCTCCGGATCGGGGACTTGGAGTTCTCGGTGATTCACCTGCGCGGCCACACGCCGGGCTCGGTCACGCTCGCATTCACCGATGGTGTAGGCCGTACACATCTGTTCACCGGCGACAGTTTGTTTCCCGGGGGCCCTGGGCGGACAACGAATCCTGAAGACTTCGACTCGCTGTTTACAGACCTGACCAGCAAAATCTTCGACCAATACGATGATGACACCGCTGTCTACCCCGGCCACGGCGATGACACCACGCTCGGCGCTGAGCGTCCTCACCTAGGCGAGTGGCGTGAACGTGGCTGGTGATGGGTCCGCCGCGGTTGCACCCCGTACTCGCGGTTGTCCGAGTGGCGTGCTCGAGGGTGGTGGCCCATGGGTGTGGCTCCCGGACCGCGCCGGTGGCATACGGTGACGATAGACGTTCGCGTGGCGGGCTCACCGGGCTGTCAGATACACCGACAACACGTTCGTGATTTGATCGACGCTGGCGGCGCTACCCGGCGCCAGCTGGGAGCGGTTTCCCGTGAATCGATCGAAGACCACACCTTCCAACACCGCCACGAAGTCGGCGGCGGCGGTGTGCGGATCGCTCGAGATGGTGTGCAACAGTTCTCGCGCGCGCTCGATCGAGAACAAGCTCTGTGCGAGCTGGGCACGGAGCTCGGGTTCGGTGTGCAGTTCGGTGAGCAGCGCTTGGCGCGCGATCAGGTGGTTGCCGCGTTCGGTCAGCATCCGATCGACCCACTCAGCGATGTGTCGCGCGATCGAATCGGAATCGAATGCTGCCCGCGCGGCAGGTGGCTCGATCCGGGCTGCGGCGAAGTCTGCGCGTGAGCGCTCGACGATGCGGCCGGTGACCCCTGCGAGCAGTGCCCGCCTGCTGTTGAAGTAGTAGGAGGATGAACCCGTGGGTAGGTCGAGGGCGGTGTCCAGTGCGCGGTGAGTGAGCGCGCGGATGCCGCGCGTCGCGATGATATCGATGGCCGCCTCGGCGAGCCGAGTGCGCCGGTCGTCTGTGGACATGATCACCTTTCGAGACGTTTATCTCCTGATCCTCTACAAATGTAGAGGATCAGGAGGTGTCATGGAAATCGATGTCATCGAGTGGGATTCCGATCAGATGCAGGCGGTTGCCCGGATGCGAGGGTTGCTCGATCGGCGCGGTCGGCCGAGGCGCCGTCGGCGCGGTCTCTATCTGTACGGCAGACCGGGCCGCGGCAAGACCATGCTGCTGGACCACTTCTTCACCGCGGTGAACTCGGAACGCAAGCAGCGCTATCACTTTCACAACTTTTTCGTCGAATTACACGCCACAGCACGAGCATTCGGTTCCCTAGGGGCTGCGGTGAACGGACTGTTGCCGGACGTCCGGCTGGTGTGTTTCGATGAATTCCACGTGCACGATATCGGTGACGCGATGCTGATCGCACGGCTACTGGACATCTTGTTCGCCCGCCGGGTGCTGGTGGTGGTGACCTCCAACTATCCGCCGCAGGAGCTACTGCCCAACCCGCTGTTCCACCACAAGTTCGTGCCGACCATCGAGCGGATCCTTGCCCACATGGATGTCGTGCCGGTCGACGGCCCGGTCGACTATCGCGCTCGTATCGCGGGCGGCGGATTCCATACCGGATTCGCAGACGGGTGCTACGTCGTGGAGCCGGGCTGCGGTGGACCACACCGGGCCGCGGTAACCCCAGCTGCGTCCGCTGGCTGCGCCGAACAGTCCGTTGCCCCGCGGTGGGCGAGCGAACCGGCGGTGGAGATACCGATAGGTGGGCGAACCGTGCGGGCGATTGCTGCCGACAGCGCTACGCTGACGATCGACTTCGCCGATGTGTGCGCGGTGCGTACGTCGGCAGCGGATTATGTGCAACTCGCGCGACAGTTTCCACGGTGGGAACTGCGCGGTGTTCCGCCGCTGGGCGCGGCGCCGCCGGACCAGGTGATGCGTTTGGTGAACCTCATCGATGTCCTCTACGACGCCGGCTGCGAGCTCACCATGATCGCGTCGGTAGCGCTGGGTGATCTCGTCCGCGGCGTTCGGGGCGTACCGGATCTCGAGCGTATGACGAGCCGACTGGGTCAACTGCCTCGCTCTGAGCCCGAGGCAGCGGAGTAGTCGTTCGGCGTGCGGCTCGGCATAGCGGAGCTTGCGCCGGCAAGGGCTCGATGTACTCGATTTCGTCCCGAGCGCACCGCACGACATGCAACCATGTGCGCAAACACGCTGTACTCGGATTTGGTGGTAACTCAGTGGCCTGGGCACGCGCGCCGATACTGCGCGTGATCGTGCTGATCACGCTGGTAGTTTGTGCCGTCCTGGCGCTGCGCGGATACATCCCGGGAACCGGCGACACTCGGCCGGCCGAGCACACCCCCTCCGTACTGTCGGTCGCGCTGATGCCGGTCTTGCTAGCGGTTTCGATCGTGATCCTGGTGGCTGGGGTGCTCGCTGGTCAGCACCGGTTGCCGCTGGCCCTGCCGCAGCCGCAGCGGGACGAAGAGCGCCGATCGTGGCGGATCGAGCGGTTGGGTCCGGCGGTGCTCGGAGTGCTCGCGGTGCTGGCTCTGCTGCTCGCTGCCGGGTTCGCGATCTATTCGATCGCTCCGACCCGCTCGGACGCGCCCGAGTCGCCGGCGGCGCCCGTGACGAGCACCGACGCACCTACCCAGCACGACACTGCGGCGCCGGCCGAGCCCGGGGGCACCGCGGCACCGGAGCCGTCCGGTTTCGCCCAATTGCTGACCGGTATCGCGGCCGCCGGTCTGCTGGCGGTCGCGGTCACCGGCTCGGTGGTGGTTGCGGTGGCGTCTCGGCGACGGTCGCCGCCTCCAGCACCGACTCCGCCTCCTGGTGAAGCTACCGCAGCGCACTCGCTGGTGCGTGCCGCCGAGATGGGTCTCGCTGCGATGACCGCACCCGGCCAAGACCCCCGCAGCGCGATCATCGCCTGCTACCTCGCCATGGAGCAGGGCTTGGCATCTGCGCGCTCCGCGGCCCCGCTGGTCTCGGACACACCCACGGAGGTACTCGCCCGAGCCTTCGATCGAGGTGCGTTGCGCGACGCGTCCGCACGAGAACTGGTAGCGCTGTTCGAGGAGGCCAGATTCAGCCCGCACGCCATGCTGGAGTGGCAGCGTATGCGAGCCGAACAACTGCTGCGCGTGGTGCTCGCCGACCTCGAGGAGGAGGCGCCGACGAGTGCTCGAGACCACGAGCAGCACCCGCACCGGACCGGCGAGCGTGCGAGAAAGGAGCGGGCATGACTCGAATAGCCGCCGTGATGGCCTGCCTGATCGTTGTCGCGGTTGTCGAGTTGGTGGCGGTGCATCGTGCGCGGGACCTGCTGTCGGTCTTCGTCGCGATCCCGGTCGCGATAGCGCTGGGCTGGCTGATCTGGTCGTTGTCGGCTCGTCGCGACCCCCGCGACGACTCCGATGTCGACGGTATGGCGAATGGGCCGGCGCAGATGCTGGCCAGCTGGGAGGCCAGGACCCAGATCCTCGCCGATCGGGCCGACGGTACCCGAGCGGAGTGGGACCGTTACCTGCGTCCCTTGCTGGCCCGTGAGTTCGAACTGGCCAGTGGCCAGCGCGGAGCGAAGAACCGGCGAGCGGCGGAAGCGGCGGGCATCCACCAGTTCGGACCTGAGCTGTGGCCATGGGTGGATCCGGCCGATTCGGCATGGCGTGACGAGACCAGCCCGGCGCCGGGACGAGCGGCGTTGGAGGAGATCCTGTGTCGCTTGCAGAGAATGTGACGTGAGATGAGGCAGGTGCGAATACGCCGATGACCATGCCGATGGAAGCGACCGTCCGACGCAGTGAGGCCGTGCTCCGGGAATTGTCCAGGGTCGTGGTCGGTAAGCGCGACGAGTTGCAGTTGATTCTGATCGCAGTGCTGTCCGGCGGTCACGTACTGATCGAAGACCTGCCCGGCCTCGGCAAGACGCTCATCGCGCGATCGTTCGCTGCCACGCTCGGGCTGCGCTTCACCCGAGCACAATTCACCCCGGACCTGCTACCCGCCGATCTGCTCGGGTCGACGATCTACGATATGTCCTCCGGTCGGTTCACCTTCCGACGTGGTCCGGTGTTCACCAACATGCTCCTGGCCGACGAGGTGAACCGCACTCCGCCGAAAACCCAGGCCGCGCTCTTGGAGGCGATGGCCGAAGGCCAGGTCAGCATAGACGGCGAGACCTATCCGCTGCCGCAACCGTTCATCGTGCTGGCCACCGACAACCCGATCGAATACGAGGGCACCTACCCGCTACCGGAAGCCCAGCTCGACCGGTTCGCCATCCAGCTGCGCTTGGGATACCTGTCCGAACACGACGAGACGCAGATGATCCGGCGCCGACTGGAACGTGGTGGCGCGCCTGCGCAGGTCGGCCAGGTCGTGGATGCGCAGGGTCTGCTGGAGATGCGCCAATCGGTCGAATACGTGACCGTGCATCCCGACGTGGTCGGATATGTCGTCGCATTGGCCGCGGCGACCAGAGGACATCCGCAGGTCGAAGTCGGGGCGAGCCCACGCGCCGAACTCGACCTCGTGCAGATGTCCCGCGCGCGGGCATTGCTGCACGGTCGCGACTTCGTGATCCCCGAAGACGTGAAAGCGCTGGCCATCCCGGCTATTGCGCACCGAATCACGCTGCGGCCGGAGATGTGGGTGCGCCGCATCCGCGGCGAGGATGTGATCGCGGAACTGCTGCGCCGCCTTCCGGTTCCGCGTGCCAGCGTGTCATGAAGCATCGTGACGTCGGCTCCACGGTCGACGCCGAACTGCACTGGCGGCCGGCGCCACTGGCCTTCTTGCTCGCCGGGTGCGCTGCGGCGGCTCTGGTGCTGGCCGTGCTGCTCGGCAAAGGGCAGCTGGTGGTCTTCGCCGCGCCGCTGCTCGGTGTGCTCGTCACGGCGCCCTGGCAGCAGACGTCCACCCGGGTCCAGCTCGACGGCGGTGGCACGGTGCGGTGTTTCGAATCCGAGGAAGTGGTGCTGGCGGTGGCCGCATACGTCGAACACGGCCACGCGCTGTTACGGTTGAAACCCGAGTGTCCCGCGGGCCTCGAGCTTCGGATCGCCGCGGCCAACGAATCCGGGCACGCGCCGGCCGGGTTGCACCTTGCGCTCACGGCGCGCCGATGGGGGCGATACCCCGTGTCGGTGCGGGTGTCGGCCCTGAGTCCGGCAGGGCTCGCGATCGCCACGGTTGTGCTGCCGGCAGGTCAACTGTTCGTCTACCCGATCACCGACCCGCAGCCGATGCGTGTGCCGCACACCGATCTTCCCGAGCGACTGGGTACCCACCTGACCCGCCGGCACGGCCCCGGAGTCGAGTACGCCGATATCCGCGCCTATGCGCCCGGCGACCAGCTGCGCTCGGTGAACTGGGCGGTCAGTGCGCGGCGTGGGCGACTCTACGTCACCGAACGGTTGACCAACCGCTCCGCCGACGTCGTTGTGCTGGTCGACACTTCGCAGCAGGCCCCGGGGCCGGCTACCGACTCGCTCGAGCTGTCGGTACGCGGTGCAGCGCAGGTCGTGCAGTCGACGCTGCAGGCCGGTGACCGGACCGCGGTGGTGTGCCTGGGCCGAGCGCCGCGCTGGCTGCGGCCGGACATCGGCCGGCGGCAGTTCTACCGCATCATCGATACCGTGCTCGGGGTCGGCGACGAGCACGTTCCCACGACCGGAACCCTGGCGCCGCACGCGGCGGTGCCGCCGGGCGCGATCGTGGTGGCATTCTCCACGCTGTTGGATACCCAGTTCGCACTCGCCCTGATCGACCTGCGCAAGCGCGGCCATACGGTGGTTGCGGTAGATGTGCTACGCGGTGCGCCCTTCCGGGAGGATCTCGATTCGGTTCTGGCCCGGATGTGGCAGCTCGAGCGCGCAGCGATGTACCGGGACATGGGCGCGGTCGGCGTCGACATCGTGGCCTGGCCGCAGGGCGCTCGCTTGGACCAGGTCTTGCGCATGCTTCCAGAGCATCGTCGAAGTCGGCGGGTGCGCCGGTGATTCGTTTCCTCGCTGTGGTCTCCGGCCTTCTGCTCGCGGCGGTGATCGCCCTGCTGCAGCCGTGGGCGGGTATACCTGCGGTGATCCTCGCCGCGGGCGGCTGGTGGTTTCGCTCGGTGGCGGTCGGTGCAGTGCTGCTTGCGCTCGGTGTGCTCGCGGCCGGCGAAGCCGGTGTGCTCGCTTCTGCGGCAACGGGATTGGCGGCCACCACGTACATGCTGAACGCGACGTCGGTGACCGCGCCGCGCGGGGTGGTACCCACTACTCTGGCGTCGCTGATCGCCGCGGTCGGCTTCACGGCTGCCGCTGCCGCTGCCGCACTGGTGCCGCTGCGCCCGGCGTGGGCGCCGTTGGCGGCTCCAGTGGTGATCGTCGTGTTGTATGCGCTGGTGATCGAGGGCTTGGCGGCGCGGCGGCTGCGTGGGGACTGACCCCGGGCTGGTGATCGCTCACGGTGGGTGCGGGGTCGCCTCGGGCGGTGGCGCGTCAGGCGGGCCGAAATCGCAGGGTGACGTCGCCGAGAACCGGCGCCTCGTCGCGCTCGACGACGGTCGCGGCGATGGTGAGCTCATCGGTGCCTCGCCAGATTCGGGTGTGGATCGTTTCTCCTGGGTAGAGCACCCCCGCGAAGCGGGCGCGGAAGCCGGTGACGCGGCTGGTGTCGGCGCCGAGCACGGTGTCGGTCACGGCCTTGCAAACGAGGCCGTAGGTGCACAGTCCGTGCAGGATCGGGGCGGGAAACCCTGCTGACCGAGCGAATTCCGGGTCCGAGTGCAACGGGTTGCGGTCGCCGCACATCCGATAGAGCAATGCCTGCTGTGGCAGCGTCGGCGTGGTGATGTCGAAATCCGGTTCCCGGTCGGGCAGTTCGGTCTTGGCGCTGGGTCCCCGGTCGCCACCGAAACCGCCCTCGCCCTTGGCGAACACCGAGGATCGCGCCGTCCACAGCGGGCGTCCGTCGGTGTCGGTCGCGGTGTGCTGCTGAACCACGACCGCTGCCGAGCCCTTGTCCCAGAGCTCCACGATCCGACCGGTGCTGGTTGCTTTGCCTGCCGCGGGGATCGGCTGGTGCAGCTCGACTTCCTGATGGCCGTGCACCACTTTGGCCAGATCGATGTCGACGCCGGGGAAACTCACCGTCGGCGCCTCGGTGATGTGCAGTGTCGGCGCTACCGTGGCGAATGTCGGCAGCACCTTCGGTTTCCGATCATCGAGGTAGGTCAACTCGGCCGGGTCCTGCGAGCGTGCACCCGCACCCAGACCGAGGTGGTAGAGCTGCACATCCGATGCGGTCCACGCGAACTCCTGGCTCGGTAGTTCCGCGCCGAGCGCGATCTTCGGGTCGATGGGCATCGGTACTCCTTGTGCGTGCTATCGGAGGGACGTGGTGGCGCCGGGGTAGCGCTTGGGGACATGTCCGTCCGGTGGCCTCAGTCTTGCCCACTCGGCGTGCCGGCGCTGGCGCAATGCGGGTCGAATCACGCTCCGGGCGCTGCGGCGGCGGATTGTCGTTGCTTGCGTTCGGCGATGTCCAATACCGCGAGGTATCCGAAGGTGATCGCCGGACCGATGGTGGCGCCAGGTCCGGCATAGGTATGGCCCATTACCGGGGCGCTCACGTTGCCCGAGGCATAGAGACCGTCGATGGCGGTGTCGTCCTCGCGTAGCACTCGGCCGGACGTATCGGTCACCAGACCGCCCTTGGTGCCGAGGTCACCGGGAACGACCTCGGCTGCGTAGAACGGTCCCTGCTGTAGTGCTGCCAGGCACGGGTTGGGTTTGACCGTGGGGTCACCGTAGTACCGGTCGTAGGCGCTGTCGCCGCGGTGGAAGTCCTCGTCCACTCCGGTGGCGGCGAAGCCGTTGAACCGCTCGACCGTAGCGGCCAGATTCTGTTCTGGCACGCTGATTTTCGAGGCGAGCTCGTCGAGTGTCGGTGCCTGCACGATACGGCCGTTCTCCATCCATCGTGACGGGAATCGCTGGCCGGGCTGGAGCCCGGCGAACAGGTAGCGATTGCGGTAGCGCTGGTCGAACACCAGCCAGGCAGGCAAGTTCTCCCCGGCACCGTCTCCTTGGCCGTGCTCGCCGCCGTACATGGTGTGCACCGCCTCGACATAGGGGGCGGACTCGTTGCCGAACCGCTTGCCATCGGCGTTGACGATGATGCAACCGGGCTGATTGCGTTCGGCCAGGCAGAACCATGTCTTGCTTCCGGCGAAGATGGTCGGCCCCCACCAGGCATCGGCCATGATGTCCACGGCTGCGCCGAGGTCGAGACCGGCGCGGATGCCGTCGCCGGTATTGGCTGCCGCGCCCGCGGTCCATTCGGTGGTGATGGGCTCGCGCTGGTAGGTGTGCCGCATCTCGGCATTGTGCTCGAAGCCGCCGCATGCCAGCACCACGCCGTGGCGGGCGGTGAAGCGGACGGGTTCGCCTCGGTGTTGCGCCTCGACGCCGGTGACTCGATCGTTCTCGATGATCAGCCGGGTCAGGGGAGTCTCCAACAGTAGGGGCACCTGCGCGTCCATCAGACCTTTGCGCAGCGCGGCCATCAGCGCTTGCCCCAGGCCCAGCAGATGTTTGCGAGTCAGTCGGGCCCAGGTGGTGCGTGCGCCGACCCGCATCGCGCGCACCATGCCGCGAGGGTGTCGCCGGATGAGATTGAGCTGTTTGAAGTCGGCTTGGGTGACCACGACATTCAACGGGGCCTTGCCGTATCCAGGTTCCAGATTGAAACGCTCGGAACCGAGGACCTTCGCGTCGAATGGCTTCGGTTCGCAGGAGCGCCCAGTTGCGCGGCCCCCGGGGGACTCGGGGTAATAGTCCGAATAGCCTGGTACCCAGCGCATTTTCAGTGGCGTGTGGTCGAGGACGAAGTCGAGGGCCTCGGCTCCGCGATCGATGAAGGTGTCGATCCGTTCCTTCGGTACGACGTCGCCGATGATGGCATGCAGGTAGGTTCGCGCGTCCTCACGATCGTCGGGGCGGCCGGATGCGCGCAGCGCCTTGTTGCCCGGGATCCACACTCCTCCGCCGGAGCGTGCGGTCGACCCGCCGTAGCGGGCGGCCTTTTCGATGACCACCACGCTGAGCCCATGGTAGGCCGCGGTGAGGGCGGCGGTCATGCCGGCGGCGCCGCTGCCGACCACCACCACGTCGTATTCCCGATCCGTCATGTAGAACACGTTATAGAATGAACGCGCTGTTGGTCTATGTTGTCTGGCAGATCACTTGCTCGTGATCTCGTTTGTCGAGGAAACTTGTTTCAATTCAGGACCGGAGTGCAGGATATGGACCTCGAATGGGACCTCGCCGCCGATGTGGTTGTGGTCGGTTTCGGCGCGGCCGGTGCGGCAGCGGCGTTGGAGGCGGCCGCGACCGGCGCGCAGGTGCTCGTGCTGGAGCGCTTCGCCGGCGGCGGCGCGTCGGCTTTGTCCGGTGGCATCGTCTACGCCGGTGGTGGCACCTCGGTGCAACGGGCGGCCGGTGTCGAAGACACCCCGGAGGCGATGTATGCCTATCTCGAACGTGAGGTCGGCGACGTGGTCAGCCCGCAGACGCTGCGCCGGTTCGTCGCGGAGAGCCCGGCCCTCATCGAGTGGTTGAAGCAACACGGCGTGCCGTTCGACGCCGCATTGTGCCCATACAAAACGTCCTATCCGAACGACGACTACTACCTGTATTTCTCCGGCAGCGAGATCTCCGGCGCATTCGGTGACATTCCGGCTGCGCAACGCGGGCATCGCGTCAAAGGCAAAGGTACCTCCGGTAAGCGCCTCACCGCGCCGCTCGCTGCGGCGGCATCTCGGCAGGGGGTGCGCGTGGAAACTCGCACGCGAGTAACCGAATTGATCACCGATGGCGCCGGCGCAGTGGTCGGCGTCGAATGCCACACACTGCGCGAGGCTCCCCGTTGGGTACGGTGGCGCTACACCCGCATGGCGCAGATCGCGGCCAAGCCGGGTATCTACTACCCCCCGTTGCGTTGGATGCTGGACCGGCAGATGCGGCGGTTGGAGCGTGTATACGGCAGGACCATCCGGGTCCAGGCCCGGCGCGGTGTCGTCGTCAGCGCCGGTGGGTTCATCGCCAATCGTGAGATGATGCGCGAGCACGCGCCCGCCTATCGCGGTGGACTCCAGCTCGGCACCATTGCCGACGATGGCCGCGGCATCCTGATGGCTCAGCAGGCCGGTGCGGCCGTCGACCGCATGGATGCCATCTCCGCGTGGCGATTCATCTTGCCGCCCAGCGCCTTCACCGGCGCGATCCTGGTGGATGCGGACGGTCGTCGAGTCATCGACGAGACCCGCTACGGGGCAGCGATAGGCCGCGCATTGGTCGCCGAGCACGGCGCCAAGGGGTGGTTGTTGGTCGATGACGTGCTGATGCGTCGCGCGATCGGACAGATCGCCGGCGAGGCCACCTGGTTTCAGCGCATGCAGTTCGAAACCATGCGTCGCACCGCGATTCGCGGCGCGACGGTGGAGGTCGCCGCCGCGAAAGCGGGCATCGACCCTGCCGGATTGCGTGCCACTGTCGAAGCGCACAACGCCGCAATCGACGCCGGCGCCCCCGATCCGGTCGGCAAGCCCGCGGAATTCACCGTATCCGCCCGGACCGGCCCATTCTGGTTGTTGGATGTGGGTATCAAACCGAGCCTGACCAACCCGTGCCCCATGCTCACTCTCGGCGGCGTTGTCGTGAACGAGCGCACCGGAGCGGTCGAGTCGACGCAGGGTGTCGATATCCCCGGCCTCTATGCGGCTGGGCGCACCGCGATCGGCATCTGCTCGAACTCCTATGTCAGTGGGCTGGCGTTGGCCGACTGTGTTTTCTCCGGCCGACGAGCGGGCCGGTCGGCGAGCGAGCAGCGCTCGTCGGTCGAGCGAAGAGATCGCGATCGAGCAAGTGCGGAAGGAAATTAGTGTGCTGTCCGACACGGCGCGAGCCGAATTGGCCGACGAACTCGAACGTGCCGAGCGCGAACGGGTGCCGATCGATCCTTTGATCGCCGGGCATCCCGACATCGATGTGGTCGACGCCTACGAGATCCAGTTGATCAATATTCGCCGCAAGCTCGATCGAGGTGCTCGGGTGGTCGGCCACAAGGTGGGCCTGTCCTCGAAGGCCATGCAGCAGATGATGGGCGTGGACGAACCCGATTACGGGCACCTGCTCGCGGATATGCAGGTCTACGAGGATGTTCCGGTCGAAGCCGACGGCTATCTGTTTCCCCGGGTCGAGGTGGAGGTCGGGTTCGTGCTCGGCGCCGATCTTCCTGGTGCGCACTGTACCGAACAGGACGTGCTGGCTGCCACAGTGGCCCTTGCGCCAGCGATCGAACTGATCGACTCGCGAATCAAAGACTGGAATATCGGACTGGCCGACACCATTTCCGACAACGCCTCATCAGCTGGCTTCGTGCTCGGTGTTCAGCGCGTCGCGCCGGCGGACATCGATGTCACCGCAATCGACGCGGTGCTCACGCGCAACGGTGCGGTTGTCGCGCAGGGGCGCAGTGACGCGGTGCTCGGCGATCCGGTGATCGCGGTCGCTTGGTTGGCGCGCAAAGTCGCGGATTTCGGTGTCCGGCTCAAAGCCGGCGACATCGTTCTGCCCGGATCGTGCACCCGCGCCATCGATGCGCGTCCGGGCGATGCGTTCCATGCCGAGTTCGCCGGACTCGGTTCTGTCCGTCTGCAATTCACCTAGGGAGGATGCCGTGTCCGCGAATGGGACCGTCACCGCCGCGATCGTCGGGTCCGGAAATATCAGTACCGATCTGCTCTACAAGTTGCTGCGCTCGACGAAGATCGAACCACGCTGGATGATCGGGATCGACCCGGACAGCGAAGGTCTGAAGCGCGCTCGCGGGCTGGGTCTTCAGACCTCGCACGAGGGTGTGGACTGGTTGCTCGAGCAGTCCGAGCTACCGGACCTGCTCTTCGAGGCGACCTCGGCGTATGTGCACCGCGCGGCGGCGGCCCGCTATGCCGAGGCGAACATCCGGGCGGTGGACCTCACTCCCGCCGCCATCGGGCCGGCGGTGGTGCCTCCGGTCAACCTCGGGGCTCATCTGGACGCACCGAATGTCAATATGATCACCTGTGGTGGGCAGGCGACGATCCCGATCGTCGCCGCGGTATCACGGGTGGTCCCGGTGCCGTACGCGGAGATCGTCGCATCGGTGTCCTCGGTCTCGGCCGGCCCCGGTACGCGCGCCAATATCGATGAATTCACCAAGACCACCAGCCGGGGTGTGGAGACCATCGGCGGAGCGCAGCGCGGTAAGGCGATCATCATCCTCAACCCTGCCGAACCACCCATGATCATGCGCGACACCATCTTCTGCGCCATTCCCGACGACGCCGACACCGCCGCGATCGCCGACTCCATTCATGCAATGGTCGGCGATATCCAGCAATACGTGCCCGGATACCGCCTGCTCAACGAACCGCAATTCGACAGCCCTTCGGTCGTGTCCGGCGGGATGGCGAAAGTATCGGTGTTCGTGGAGGTCGAGGGAGCGGGAGATTTCCTGCCGCCGTACGCGGGCAACCTCGACATCATGACCGCAGCCGCCACTCGAGTAGGCGAGGTCGTCGCCGAACAGATCGTCTCGGCCCAGGTGTAAGGAGCGTTTCATGGTCTACTCAGCAGAACTCGATATCCGTATCACCGATACGTCGTTGCGGGACGGGTCGCACCACAAGCGTCATCAGTTCACCGCCACCGAGGTTCGTGACATCGTCGCCGCGCTCGACGGCGCCGGCGTGCCGGTGATCGAGGTGACTCATGGCGACGGACTCGGCGGCTCGTCGTTCAACTATGGATTCTCCAAGACTCCGGAGCAACAGTTGGTCGGCATCGCCGCCGAGACGGCTCGAGATGCGAAGATCGCCGTGTTGATGCTGCCCGGCGTCGGCGTGAAGGAAGACATCAGAATTTCCCGGGACAACGGCGCGTCGATCTGTCGCATCGCCACGCACTGCACCGAGGCCGACGTGTCGATCCAGCATTTCGGGCTTGCCCGTGAACTCGGCTTGGAGACGGTCGGATTCCTGATGATGTCGCACACCGAGCCACCCGAGGTGTTGGCGAAGCAGGCTCGCATCATGGCCGACGCGGGTTGCCACTGTGTCTATATCGTGGATTCCGCCGGTGCTCTGGTGCTCGAACAGGTTTCCGACCGGGTCGCGGCATTGGTCGCCGAACTCGGTGACGACGCTCAGGTCGGGTTCCATGGCCACGAGAATCTCGACTTGGCCGTCGCCAACTCCGTCTACGCCATTCGTGCCGGCGCCACCCAAATCGACGGCAGTGCGCGGCGTTTCGGAGCCGGCGCCGGTAACACTCCGGTCGAAGCATTGGTCGGCGTCTGCGACAAGCTGGGTGTCGAGACCGGTATCGACTTCTTCGCCATCGCCGATGCCGCGGAAGACGTTGTTCGGCCCGCGATGCCCCAGGAATGCCTGCTCGACCGCCAAGCACTCATGATGGGCTATGCGGGGGTGTATTCCAGCTTCCTCAAGCACGCCGAGCGTCAAGCCGAGCGTTACGGTGTGTCCGCGGCCGAAATGCTCGTTCGTGCGGGCAAGCGCAAGCTTGTGGGTGGACAGGAAGATCAGCTCATCGACATCGCTTTGGAAATTCAGCGGGAGCAGACGGTGGTCTCTGCCTGAGCAAGGGCGGTGGGCGGCATTCGGGCTGCCCACCCCGGACCGAGCCCCACAGTCCGAGCCTCCACAGCCCGATAACTGCCCGAAACCTACAACCAGGTATCCAAGGTCGTGGTGGTGAGGAAGTGTTCGAGGTCGGCGCGCCAGGGCGCCGGGGTGGTCTTGTCGGGTTCGATGGCAGTGTATTGGCCACGGTAGAACAACAATGGTCGGCCGGCGGCCGTTGTCTCGGACAAGGACTGGACCCGGCCGATCACGATGTAGTGATCGCCACCGTCGGCCACGCGATCGACTGTGCATTCGATGACGGCCAGGGCATCGTGCAGTGCCGGGAGGTCGAGGTCGGAGGTATACCAGGCGGCGTCGGCGAACTTGTCGGCTGTTCGAGAACCGAAGCGGGCGCACAGCTCACGCTGCTGCTCGGCCAAGACATTCGCACAGAAGCGGCCGGTCTTCTCGATCGCGGCCCAAGACCTCGACGCCTTGGTCGGGCAGAACAGCACCAACGGAGGATCCAACGACAGGGCGGCGAACGACTGGCAGGCGAAGCCGACCGGTTTCTGGTCACTGTCGAAGGTGGTGATCACCGTGATACCGGTACAGAACTGGCCGAGGACGGTGCGGAAATGCCGGGGATCGATCTCACCCCCGGCCTGCGGTGTGTCGGCTCCAGTTCTCGATGGTTCGGCATTCGACGGTTCGGCTCTCGACGGTTCGGCCCCGTCCCTGGTGGTGGATTCGTCCAAGGTCATCGCCTCGCCTGCCTTCTCGATCACTGCGGTCGCTGTCCGACGCTGAAATCGTGACCCCACAGACTCACTGCGGTGGATTCCCGGGCAATCCAGTCGCTGTCGTCCACTTCCAATCCCTCGCAGCCGAATTCGACATCGAACCCGCCGGGCGTCTTCATGTAGAACGATAGCATCTTGTCGTTGACATGCCGCCCGAGCGTCGCGGACATCGGAACCTGCTTGCGCAGTGCACGATCCAGACACAGCCCCACGTCGTCGGCCTGCTCCACTTCGAGCATGAGATGCACGATGCCGCTGGGTGTCGGCATCGGCAGAAATGCCAACGAGTGGTGGCGCGGGTTACAGCCGAAGAAGCGCAGCCAGGCGGGCTCGCCATCGGCCGGTCGCCCGACCAGCTGTGGTGGCAGCCGCATCGAGTCACGCAGTCGGAAGCCGAGCACATCTCGATAGAATTCCAGGGCGGCTTTGTCGTCTTTGGTGCTGAGTACCACGTGCCCGAGTCCTTGCCGCTCGGTGACGAACCTGTGCCCGTACGGGCTGACCACCCGGCGATGTTCCAAAGCGACACCGTGGAATACCTCGAGGGTGTTGCCGGAGGGATCGTCGAATCTGATCAACTCGTAGACGCGACGTTCGGCCAGTTCGGTAGCGGTGCCCTCCTTGTAGGGCACGCCCGCAGCGTCCAGTCGGCCGCGAATATCCTGTAAGTCTGCGGCATTCGCGGTCTCCCAGCCCGAGAGCTGGAGCCGGTCCTTTTCGCCGGGAACGATTACCAGCCGGGCGGGGAACTCGTCCAAGCGAAAATACAGCGCCTCGGGGTCGCTGCCCTTGCCCTCGACCACCCCGAGGACCTTCAGCCCATACTCCCTCCAGGCGGCCATGTCGGTCGCCTCGATGCGTAGATATCCCAGTGAGCGAATTCCCATCACTTCTCCTTGGTGCCGGCGAGGAAGTCGATGGCCAAGCGATTGAATTCGTGGAACTTCTCCAGCTGGGCCCAGTGCCCGCATGCCCCGAAGACGTGCAGCTGGGCACGGGGGATCATCTTCGTGGCCACGATCGCTCCGTCCAGTGGGTTCACCCGGTCCTCGCGCCCCCAGATCAACAGCACCGGTTGCCGGAGCTTGTAGGCCTCGCGCCAGAGCATGCCCTTCTCGAAGTCCGGACCGGCGAAGGATTTGCCCATGGCGCGGGTCGCGGCAAGCGACTCCGGGGCGCTGGCAGAGGCGAACCGCTCGTCGATCAGTTCTTCGGTGACCAGCGACTGGTCGAAGACCATGACACGCAGGAACGCCTCGAGATTGTCCCGAGTCGGCTGGTAGTTGAAGGCGGACAGCAGTTTCACCCCCTCGGTCGGGTCGGCGGAGAACACATTGGCGCTCAACCCGCCCGGGCCCATCAAGATCAGCTTTCCGGCTCGATCCGGGTAGTCCAGCGCGAACCGCACCGCGGCGCCGCCTCCGAGCGAATTGCCCAGCAGGTGCACTCGTGTGGTGATCTGCATGTGGTCGAGCAGATCCGCGAGGGCCGCGGCGCTATGGGTGAAATATTGCGGATGATCGGTCGGCTTGTCCGAAAGGCCGAATCCTGGCTGGTCCACGGCGAGCACATGGAAATGCTCGGCGAGCACTGGAATGTTGCGGGCGAAGTTCGACCACGAAGACGCGCCGGGACCCCCACCGTGCAACAGTACGATCGTCGGTCCGGCGCCTTCACCCGCCTCGTGGTAGTGCAGGCGCAGGTCGGGGCGCACTTGCGCATAGCGGGAGGTCGATTCGGCGGTGAGTTCGACGGTTGCGGGCATGATGGACTCCTATACCATCCCGTCGGTGACCGGGAGCCCGAATTCGTGGGTGCCATACATGACGTAGGCACGCTCGGGATCGTTGGCCGCATGCACTCGGCCGGCGTGGGCGTCACGCCAGAATCGCTGTAGTGGAGTTCCGTTCGACAGCGCGGTGGCGCCCGAGCTTTCGAAGAGCTTGTCGATCGCCGCGATGCAGCGGCCGGTGGCACGCACCTGATCGCGCCGGGCGCGTACGCGAAGATCGAACGGAATCTCCTGTCCCTTTACCAGAAGTGCGTATTCGTCGGCGACATTGCCGGACAGTTGTCGCCACGCGGCATCGATGTCGCTGGCGGCTTCCGCGATACGTACTTTGGCAAAGGGGTCTTCTTTGGCCTTTTCGCCCGCGAATGCTGCGCGAACGCGTTTGCCCTGGTGTTCGACGTGTGCCTCGTATGCGCCATAGGCCATACCGACGATCGGCGCGGAGATCGTGGTGGGATGGATGGTGCCCCACGGCATTTTGTATACCGGGTCGGTATTGCGCGCCAAGCCAGGCGATTTCAACTCGCTCATGGCGCGGAAGCTCAGGAAGCGGTGCGCTGGTACGAACACGTCCTGGACCACGATCGTGTTGGAGCCGGTTCCGCGCAGCCCCACCACGTTCCATACGTCATCGATCCGGTAGTCCTCGCGCGGGAGCAGGAAGCTGCCGAAATCGACTGGCTTGCCGTCCTTGATCACCGGGCCGCCGAGTACCGTCCAGGTTGCATGGTCACAACCGGACGACCACGCCCACGCGCCTTTGACCAGGTATCCACCATCCACGACGGTGCCGGCACCCATCGGCGCATAGGACGAGGAGATACGTACCTCGCTGTCTTCGCCCCAAACGTCTTCCTGTGCTTGCTGCTCGAACAGAGCCAGGTGCCAGTTGTGTACCCCGACGATGCCCGCGACCCAGCCGGTGGAGCCACACGCGCTGGCGATCGTGCGTGCGGTGTCGTAGAACACCACCGGATCGGCGGCATGGCCACCCCACTGTTTGGGCTGGAGTAGCCGGAAGAAGCCGGTCTCCTGCAACGCCTTCATGGTTTCCTCGGGTATACGCCGGAGGTCTTCGGCCTCCTGTGCGTGCTCGCGCAACATCGGCAACAGCGCTTCGACCCGTTCGGTCACTTCTTGCGTCATCTCGGGACCTGCTCCTGCTTGGTCGATCGACAGAGGATACGTTTTCGTCTCTGAGATTAGAACAGGTTCCTATTTATGTCGAGAACCTCCGCCGCCCCCTCGTCGAAGGTGGGCCCATGCAGGAAGTGTGGTCGACCGCTGGCGTCGCGGGGATCAGTTTTGTAACGTGTTCTAGTGTAGAAGGAGGAGGAATCGCGATGGCAGTTACCCCACACGGGCGCGGTGCGAAGGTCCGAGATCTCGATGTCGGCACTGTGCCCAACCGGTATGCGCGGGGATGGCATTGCCTGGGTCTGGCCAAGACGTTCCGGGACGGTAAGCCGCATGCGGTCAATGCGTTCGGCGTCAAACTCGTCGTCTGGGCCGATCGTGCTGGTGAGCTGCAGGTACTCGACGCGTACTGCAGGCACATGGGCGGCGACCTGAGCATGGGCGAGATCAAGGGCGATGACATCGCCTGCCCATTCCACGATTGGCGTTGGTCGGGGACCAGCGGGAAGTGCACCGCGATTCCATACGCGCGTCGTGTGCCGCCGTTGGCCCGCACTCGGAGGTGGACGACGCTGGAACGTAACGGCCAGCTGTTCGTCTGGCACGATCACGAGGGCAGTGAGCCCCCGCCCGAGGTCACCATTCCATATATCAAGGGTCCTTATACCGATACCGACGGCGGCCCGGTGGAGGTCTGCGACAGCGGCTGGACCGAGTGGACGTGGAACTCGATCCTGATCGAAGGCGCCAATTGCCGTGAGATCATCGACAACGTGGTCGACATGGCCCATTTCTTCTACATCCACTATGCCTTCCCGACCTATTTCAAGAACGTCTTCGAGGGTCATATCGCCACCCAGTTCCTGGAGACCAAGGGCAGACCGGATATCGGTATGGCCTCCAAGTACGACGGCGACACGCTGTTGAAGTCCGAGGCCGCCTACTACGGGCCTTCCTACATGATCAACCCGTTGACCAACATCTACAGCGGTTACGAGGTCAACAGCGTCTTGATCAACTGCCACTACCCGGTCACCCAGGACTCCTTCGTCCTGCAATGGGGTATTACGCTGGAGAAGCCGCAGGGCGTCGAGGGCGATATGGCCGACCGGCTGGCCGAGAAGATGACCGACGGTATCAGTGTGGGGTTCCAACAGGACGTCGAGATCTGGAAGCACAAATCCAAGGTCGAGAACCCGCTGTTGTGCGAGGAGGACGGGCCTGTCTATCAGCTGAGGCGATGGTACGAGCAGTTCTACGTCGATCGGGCCGATGTCACCGAGAAGATGACCCAGCGCTTCGAGTTCGAGGTGGACACCACCAAAGCCAATGAGGCATGGGAGGCCGAGGTCGCCGAAAATCTCCGGCGCAGGCGCGCCGCGGAGGAAGCCGAGGCAGGTGTCTGATGAGCGCCAGCTGGGCGAAGGCACCCGATTTCGCCGATCAGCCCGCTCGGCGTGCCGAGGTGCGCGCGCAAACGGCGCTCGACCGGCAGCGGTATCTCGAGGATGGCCTCACCCCCTTGCGGTGTCAGGCATGCGGGAGCCAGGTGTTGGTGCGCAAGAGCAGCGCACGGCAGACGTCGGTTCAGTGGACCGGCGATCCGGCCGAGAGCTGCCCGCTGTTCGCCGAGCTGGGCTCGAGCGGTCAGGGGCCAGGCGGACCGCAGTCCTGTCCCCAGCTGAGTCGCACCATCGCCTGGGCCGTGAACGAGGGCGTGCTCCACATCCCCGAGTAGCCGCGAGGCAGTGCATCGGTCAGTCCAGCCGAAAGTCGGCGAAGTCGAATCCGGGCGCAACGATACAGCTGACCAGGACGTACTCGTCCCCCGCCGGCCGAGCCCACTGACTGGCCCCGCTGGGCACAACGGCTTGCGGCAACTGCTGGCGTTCCACGTCGGGGCCGAGAATCACCTCTTCGCCGCGGATGTTCAATGCCAGTGGTCCGCCGCGATGCCAGAGCCACACTTCGTCCGACCGCAGGGTGTGCGGGGCGGAGCGCTCGCCGGGCAGCAGGAGATAGTAGATCGCAGTCGCGCTCGCGCGCGAACCGCCGTACCCCGGTGGGGTGAAATCGACCGGACTGGTCCATGTCTGGCGATACCAGCCCCCTTCGGGATGGGGCGCCAAGTCGAGCGCGGCGGCGAGGGCCGGTCGGGTGTTCGTCATGACTCGACTATGCCCGATCTCGTTCCGTCGCGCCTCGACCGGCGCTCCCGGATCAGGCGAACGGCGAGCGTGGCCGTTCCTGGAGTTCGCCGTCCAGGTAGATGTCCACCTTCTCGCTGTAGAAACAGACCAGACCGGCGACTTTTTGGCTCTCGGGAAGCGGTGTGCGGTAACCCCAGACATAGTCCGGGTAGTCCGTGCCCTCGATCCGGACGCTCCAATACTCCGCGGTGCCCTTGTACGGGCAGCGGGTCCTGGTGTCCGACGAATGAAGCAGGTCCATCCGAACATCGGTCATCGGCAGGTAATACCGCGCGGGCAAGCCGGTTTCGAAGAGGATTCGCGGTGTGTGTGAATCCGCGACCGTGACGCCGTCGATTTCCACCCGTACATGCCGTGAGCTGGCCAGAATATCGACACGCGAGTACGGGTTGCGTGGGTGGACGTAGATCGGCTCGTCCTCTTCGAACCATTCGTCCATCGCGTCCCAGTCCAATCTGACCAGGTCGCGCAGTTCGAGCAGGGAAGAGTCGTGGTACCGCAGCGCTGCTTCGGTGGCCGTTGTGCCGTCGGCGACGACGTCGTAGCCGGTCGCGTCGCCGCGGCTGGTGGAGTGCCGAGTGCTGCCGTTCGGTTCGAGCTTGACCCGCACATCGGCGACCGGCAGATAGTAGGTCGGGTAGTACGGGTTCTCCCATACGAGTACTGGTCTGACCGTATCGGCCACCAGATGTCCGCCTAGATAAGCCCGCACCCGCTTCTGGCTGGTCTCGACTTTGACGTGGCCGCGCCTCGTTTCGGTCATATCCGCTGATTGTACCCTCGCGTGAGGTGGCGGACAGGTGTGCAGCGGTATGCGGGCGCGGGCAGCGATTCGATCACCTCGCGCCGTGTTCGAAATGTCACCTCGAAGGCGCCGGCGATGGTCGCTTCACCGCCACGTCACGAATTGACAAATCTCTAACGAGGCGTGCGCTGACGTGCCGATAGCATGGACGGTGGCCCGAGTGCTCGTTTCGGCGCACTGGGTCCGGCTCCTGGTCGCATCGTGGAACCCCAGCGGTTCTCGGCGACAGTGGAGGGAACTCGAGAGGAGGTGACTGCAGCTGCGCCCAGATCATTCGCGAGCCGGCAGGTGTGCCGGTTTCGTGAACCGCTCCTCGGATCGGGACGACCGGCCTACCCTGGCCACTGGCCGGAAGAACCGATGTCGAGGGGAAGGGAAACGCGCTGGATTTCCAGCGCGCCGCGCGGAACGGGACGAGGTGCTGACCCGTATCGGCTCCAGTGGTTCGAGTTCGTCGCCGCATTATGGACTCGTCGTGGAGAGTGGATGCGTTGTCGAGGGGATCAGGTCGCCCGCTCGGGTCGGGATCGTCGTCGAGATCCGGCCGTTCGTGACGCCGACAGGTGGACGGTGTGCGGACCGGAGCCCGGGCAGCAGACCTATCGTGTCAGCCGAGCCTTGTCCCGTTTCTCGTCACTGCATCGGGTGAACGGCGGCCCCTGGGAGGCTGTTGCGTCATCCGGTGCGCGCATCGGAATCGGTTCATCCCACCTGTAGGAGTGGGCGTTGCGGCATGCCGAACAGGTGCGAGTCGGCGTGCGCGCGTTTGAAGAACAGCTGTGCGTCGTGCTCCCAGGTGATTGCGATTCCACCGTGCAGCTGGATGGTTTCGGCGGCGATCGCATTCAATGCCTCCGAGCAGTGCACGCGAGCCACCCAGACATCCTCCGCGGCGGACGCACTGTTCGCCGCTACGGCCGCCGTCGCCGCGTCGGAGGCGGACCTGGCCGATTCCAAGAGCACGTACATGTCCGCCATGCGGTGTTTGAGTGCCTGGAAGCTGCCGATCGTTCGGCCGAATTGCACCCGTGATTTGGCGTAGTCCACGGTCATCTCGAGACACCGGTCGGCCGCCCCGACCTGTTCGGCGGCCAACGCAGCCCACGCGATTTCGCGTAGCCGGGCGCTCGTCGTCACCGGATCGCCGGTGCCGAGGCGCCGGGCGGGTGCCGCGGTGAAGGTGATCTCGGCAAGACTGCGGGTGGGATCCATGCTCGGCGTGGATTGCCGGTGCACGCCCGTCGTGGCCGAATCCACCTCGAACAATCCGGTCGAGGTCACGGCGACCAGGGTTTCGGCGGACATCCCGTGCAGCACGTAGTGTGCGGTCCCGGTGAGGGCGCCATCGCTGTCGTGCACGCCCGGCTCGTCCCACCCTTGCTCGCCTGCCCAGCACAGTGCGATTGTCCGTGTGCCCTCGGCCAGCTCGGGCAGCAGCCGGGCGCACGCCTCGGAATCCTCTGACAGCACCAGCGCCTGCCCGCCGAGTACGGCCGAGCCGAGCATCGGCACGCCCGCGAGTGTGCGGCCCAGTTCGCGTATCACCAGCAGAGATTCGACCAGGCTCGCGCCGAAGCCGCCGTAGGCTTCCGGAATGGCCACCGCGGAGACACCGGTCTGTGTACACAGCAGTCGCCACAGCGCGGGGTCGTAGCCGAGTTCGGTGTCCATCGCCGCGCGCACCGCGGCCGACGTTGCGTGTTTGGACAACAGCGCGCGAATCGAGGCAAGGAATTGCTGCTGTTCCGCGGTGATCATGTGATACCTCGTGTGGTGCGGTCGTGCGTGGCTTCGTCGCGCAATGCGTGGGCGATTCGCGCGCGATGGTGCTGTGCGGTACCCCAGGCCGAACGCAGCGCGGTCACCTTGGTCAACCACAGTGACAGGTCGTATTCGGCGGTGTAGCCGATCGCGCCGTGTACCTGAAGTGCGGCGCGAGCCGCGCGGTAGGCCGCCGACCCGCAGGCGAGTACCGCGGCCGACACGTCTCGGCTGCGAGTGGGTTCCGTCGTGGTCAGTGCAGCGCGGTAGAGCAGCGGTTCGGCCAGGTCCACCGCGATGCGCACGTCGGCGAGTTTGTGCTTCACGGCTTGGAACTGGCCGATCGGCGTGCCGAACTGTCTGCGCTGTTTGGCGTACTCGGTCGAAGTCTGTAGCAGCGCTCGTCCGGCCCCGAGTAGTTGCGCTGCACACGCCAGCGCACCCATGTCGAATCCCGCTTCCACGGCGAGTCGTATCCGCTCACTCTCGTTGGTGACGGGGTCGTCGGCGGCGACCGTGAACAACCGACGTGCCGGATCGAGTGAGCGCACCTGGCCGGTACGGTGTCCGATCGACACGATGCTGTCGTGCGCCACGAGTACGACTTCGGCGGTGTCGGCGTCCACTGCGACCGTGCTCTGTTCGGGTGCTGCGAAACCGATGGTGCCCAAGGCGGCACCCCCCGCGAAGCCGGGCAGCCATCGCGCGGCCAAACCGTCGTCCGGAAGGGCTTGCAACAGTGCGGGAATTGCGGCCGCGGTCTCGATCAGCGGACCCGGTGCGGCAGCTCGCCCGATCTCCTCGAAGGCAACGACCAGGTCGATCGGTTCGGCGCCGAGCCCGCCGTATCGTTCGGCGACCGCCAGTCCGAGCACACCGGCTCCGGACAACTGCCGGATCAGCGCCCGGCCCGGTCCCGGATCCCCTGAGGCCCATGCACGCACCGCGGCCGGTGTACGACCGGCGTCCAGCAGCTTACGCAGGCTGGCGCCGAAATCCAGGTGTTCCGCGCTGAGCGCGAATCTCATCGAGTGCTTCCTCTCGGTAGTCCGAGCAGCCGCTCGGCGATGATATTGCGCTGAATCTCGTTGGTGCCGGCATAGATCGGTCCGGACAATGCGAACAAGTAGCCGTCGGTCCACGGCCCAGAGCGCTCGGCTGTGGCGCCGAGTAGGTCGAGCGCGGTTTCGTGCATCGCGATGTCGAGCTCGGACCAGAAGACCTTGGTGATCGAGGATTCCGCGCCGAGCTTGCCGCCTTCGTCGAGCCGGGTCACCGTGCCGAAGGTGTGCAGTCGATACGCTTCGCTGCCGATCCAGGCATCCACCACCGCGTCGCGCTGTGTGGAATCGTCCTGGTCGCCTACCTGCAGCCACAGGTCGATGAGTCGCTGGGCGGTGGCGCTGAAGCGGCCTGGGCTGCGCAGCGAGAGGCCGCGTTCGTTGCTGGAGGTGCTCATGGCCACCCGCCATCCTTGGCCCGCGGCGCCGATCACATCACGGTCGGGCACGAAGACCTCGTCGAGAAAGATCTCCGCGAAGCCGGGCTCACCGTCCAGTTGTGGGATCGGGCGGACCGAAACCCCATCGGCGGTCAACGGGAACATCACGTAGGTGAGCCCGTGGTGCCGATCGGCCTCGGGGTCGCTGCGGAACAACCCGAACGCCCAGTCTGCGAACGCGGCCCGCGAACTCCAGGTTTTCTGGCCGCTCAACAGCCAGCCGCCGGTGGTCGGCCGGGCGGTGGATCGGATGCCGGCCAAGTCGCTGCCGGCTTCCGGCTCCGACCAGGCCTGCGCCCAGATGTCGTCGCCGCGCGCCATTCGCGGCATGATCCGCGCCAATTGTTCCGGGGTCCCGTGCTCGAACAGTGTCGGGGCCAGAAGGAATATCCCGTTCTGGCTGACCCGTCCCGGTGCGCCGCCGGCGTAGTACTCCTGCTCGAACAGTA
Source organism: Nocardia sp. CNY236 (assembly GCF_000482385.1). GTDB lineage: Bacteria > Actinomycetota > Actinomycetes > Mycobacteriales > Mycobacteriaceae > Nocardia. The sequence continues at coordinate 206,027 of NZ_AXVD01000002.1, read as the reverse complement.
CCCATTCCAGCAGCGAAGCGTCGCGCCCGCCGAACTCCTCGGGCCAGGCGACCACCGAGAGCCGGGCCTCGGCGAGGGTGCGTTCCCAGGCGCGATGTGCTTCGAAACCGGCCTTGGTGTCCATCGAGGGCAGCGGCTTCACCGGCTTGTTGGCCGCGATGAACTCGCGTACCTCTCGCTGGAAGTCTCGAGTCGCCTGGTCGAAGTCCAGATCCACTACGTCGTTCCGTTCTGTCCCGCGCCGCTCGCGGAAGCCTTCATCGAGCTGGCGTTCATTCCGCCCAGTGAGTCGGCGCCGACTTCGGCGTTGTGCGCATGTGCGAAGTGGTGTAACCCGAAGACCGAGTCCATGCCCGAACGCATGCCCATGAGATCCTCGGCTTGATTGACCGCCTTCTTGGTCAATGCGAGGCCGAATTGCGGCATCGCGGCGATTTTTTCGGCCAGCGCAAGGGTTTCGGACTCGAGGTCGGCGCGCGGCACCACTCGGTTGACCATGCCCCACTCCTTGGCCTGCGCGGCGCTGAACCGGTCGCCGGTGAACAGGAATTCCTTGGCTGCGCGCGGGCCCATCACCCAGGGGTGCGCGAAGTACTCGACACCCGGGATCCCCATGCGGACCACTGGGTCGGAGAAGAACGCATCATCGGAGGCGACGATCAGGTCACACACCCATGCCAACATGAGCCCGCCTGCGATGCACGCACCGTGCACCATGGCGATGGTCGGTTTCGGAATCTCCCGCCAGCGACGGCACATGCCGAGATAGACCTCGAGTTCGCGGGCGAAGCGCTGATCGCCGCCGACTCGGTCGACATGGTCCCACCACAGCGCCGCCTTGTTCGGATAGCGCACGTGGTGGTCGCGGCCCGGGGTGCCGATGTCGTGACCTGCGCTGAAGTGTTTTCCATTGCCTGCCAATACGATCACCCCGACGTCGGGGTCTTCGACAGCACGCTCGAACGCAGAATCGAGCGCATAGGTCATCACCGAGTTCTGCGCATTGCGATATTCGGGCCGGTTCAGCGCGACGAGTGCGACACGACCTCGCCGCTCGTAGGTGACCACTGCATCCTGTGGTCGTTCTGTTTCTTCCCGCGCTTCGACGGGCCGTGCCGGTTCGGGCATTACGACATCTCCTCCTCACGCAGTCGGCGCTTGAGCACTTTGCCGGCCGAGCTGTAGGGCAGGTGATCGCGGAACTCGACGAACCGCGGCACCTTGAAGTTGGCCAGCACAGTGGTGGCGTGCGCGATCACTTGGTCCTCGGTGAGCGTCGAACCGGACTTGCGCACCACGTACGCTTTGCCGACCTCGCCCATCCTGGTATCGGGTACGCCGACCACGGCGGATTCGGCGACACCGTCGAGTCGGGCCAAAGCTTGTTCGATCTCGGCCGGATACACATTGAAACCGCCGCAGATGTACATGTCCTTGAGTCGGTCGGTGATCTTCAGGTAGCCCCGCTCGTCGATCGTGCCGACGTCGCCGGTGTGCAGCCAGCCGTCGGCGTCGATGGTCCGGGCGGTGCTGTCCGGGTCGTCGAGGTAGCCGACCATCACATTGGGTCCACGCATCAAGACCTCGTCCGCTTTGCCCAGCCGCAGTTCGAAGTCTGCGATCGGTCTGCCGCAGGTATTCGCAATGGTTTCGGCATCGTCGTCGGCCCCACACATGGTCCCGAAACCCGCGGCCTCCGACAAACCGTATGCGGTGATCACGATATCGAAGGCGAGTTCTGCGCGCATCCGTTCGACCAGCACCACCGGCACCGTCGCAGCCCCGGTGACGGCTACCCGGAGCGTATCCAACTCGTACTCGTCGCGCTCGGGGAAGTCCAAGATCGTCTGGTAGATGGTGGGCGGACCGGGCAGCACCGTGATTTTCTCCGTGCCGACCAGCCGCATCGTCTCCGGTACGTCGAAGGTCGCCTGCGGGATGATGGTCGCCCCGGTGACGAGGCAGGCGAGGATGCCCGCTTTGTAGCCGAAGTTGTGGAAGAACGGGCTCACGATCAGATATCGGTCGTCGCTCCGGACGGTGGCGCACTGCGCCCAGGCGCGGACCACCGCGAGGGCTTGGCGATGCGCGACCAGGGTGCCCTTGCTGCGGCCGGTGGTGCCGGAGGTGAACATGATGTCGGACAGGTCCTGCGGGTCCACCGCTTCGGCGCGCTTGTCTGCGTCGGCAATAGCGACCTGCGTGGCCACCGTCGCCAGATCGGACCATTCCAGTGCCGCATCATCGGTGTTGCCAGCGTCCGGTTCGACCGGTATCACCACTACGGTGTCGATCGCGAGTTCCGGCGCTGCGGTGCGTAATTCGGCGAGTCGGTCGCGTCCGAGGAACGGTCCTGCGACGAACAACGCTCTCGCGTGCACGCGCTCGAGCACATCGACGGCTTCGTCTGCGACATAGCGGGTGTTCAGCGGCACCAGGACGGCGCCGCAGTAGTGTGCGGCGAGTGCGGCGATCACCCAGTGATAGGTGTTCGGTGACCACATGGCCACCCGGTCACCGGGCTGGACTCCGCGCGCGATGAGTGCCCGTGCGACCTCCTGGACCGCTTCGAGTAGTTCGGTCCAGTCCAGCCGGGTCGTTCCATCGGCGATCGCTGGTGCGGTACCAAAGGTTCGTGCGGCATGGTGCAGTGCCATCGGTGTCGTCTGAGCAGTGGTTGTCACGGTTGTCCTCACCGTCTCCGGATTCACTTATGCGCACACTCTACAAAGCAAGTGCTTGGTAGGTTATCCTACCGGCGTGGGTGCAATCCAGACCTCAGAATCCGACATGGTCGGACCCGACGGGGCGAATTCCACGGCGGCCGATGTGCGATTCGCTGCCGAGGTGCGTGCGTGGTTGGCGGAGAACCTCAGCGGAGAATTCCGTGCGCTGCGCGGGCTGGGCGGGCCCGGTCGCGAACACGAGGCATTCGACGAGCGCCTGGCATGGGACCGGCATCTGGCCGCTGCGGGATGGACGTGCCTGGGCTGGCCCACGCAGTATGGTGGGCGCAACGCCACGGTACGCCAGCAAGTGATCTTTCACGAGGAATACGCCAAGGCCAATGCGCCCGCCCGGGTCTCGCACGTCGGCGAGGAACTACTCGGCCCGACACTGCTCGCCTTCGGCACCGCGGCTCAGAAAGACCGGTTCCTTCCGGGGATCCGCGCGGTCACCGAACTGTGGTGCCAAGGGTATTCGGAACCCGGTGCCGGGTCGGACCTGGCTGCGATCAGCACCGCCGCCCGGCGTGACGGCGACGAATGGTCGATCGACGGTCAGAAGATCTGGACGTCGCTGGCGCACGTTGCGGACTGGTGTTTCGTCCTCGCCCGGACCGAGCGTGGCTCGAGCAGGCACAGAGGTCTGTCGTATCTCCTGGTGCCGATGAAGCAGTCGGGCATCGAGGTGCGTCCGATCGTCCAATTGACCGGCACCTCGGAGTTCAACGAGGTGTTCTTCGACGATGCCCGCACCTCGTCCGATCTGGTGGTCGGTGAACCCGGGGACGGGTGGCGTATCGCCATGGGCACTCTGACGGTCGAGCGCGGCATCTCCACTCTGGGCCAACAGATCCGCTTCGCCCGCGAACTGGCCGATATCGAGGCGTTGGCCCGCCGTCTCGGGGCAGCCGAGGACCCATCGATCGCCGCGCAGATCGACCGGGCATGGGTCGGGCTGCGGGTGCTGCGCGCGCATGCGATGCGCACGATGGCAGGAGCGAGTGTGGACGACAGCGGTCGAGCGTCGGTGGCGAAGCTCTTGTGGGCCAACTGGCATCGCGGGCTCGGAGAGCTGGCGATGACCGTACTCGGCGCCCGTGGCCTGGTCGCGGACGGCGAGGATCTCAGCGAATGGCAGCGGTTGTATCTGTTCACCCGCGCCGACACCATCTACGGAGGTTCGAACGAAGTGCAGCGCAACATCATCGCCGAGCGCGTGCTCGGGTTGCCCCGTGAGGCGCGCCCATGACGGGGCCGCTTTCGGTCGCCCCCGAGCCGACTCCCGGGCACGGGCTGCTGGCCGGACGCGCAGCGGTGGTCACCGCCGCGGCCGGCACCGGAATCGGGTCGGCCACTGCCCGCAGGCTGCTGGCCGAAGGAGCGGACGTGGTGGTTTCCGACTGGCACGAGCGGCGTTTGAAGCAGACCGAGACCGAACTCGCCACAGAATTTCCCGAACGGCGGGTCGCGGCGATCCCGTGCGACGTGCAGAGTACCGAGCAGGTGAACGCCCTGGTCGATGGTGCGGTCGCGGCCATCGGCCGGATGGACATCATGGTCAACAATGCGGGGCTGGGTGGGGAGACGGCCGTGGTCGACATGAGTGACGACCAGTGGGACCGTGTCCTGGACATCACCCTCAACGGCACCTTCCGCTGTACGCGGGCAGCGCTCCGGTATTTCCGCAATGCGGGGCATGGCGGCGTGATCGTGAACAATGCCAGCGTGCTCGGTTGGCGCGCGCAGTACGGTCAGGCGCACTATGCCGCTGCCAAGGCCGGTGTGATGGCGCTGACTCGGTGCACTGCGCTCGAAGGCGCCGATTTCGGTGTCCGGGTCAACGCGGTGGCCCCGAGTATCGCCCGACACGCCTTCCTGGACAAGGTCAGCTCCACGGAGTTGCTCGACCGACTGTCGCAGCAGGAGGCGTTCGGCCGTGCGGCCGAGCCGTGGGAAGTCGCTGCGACGATCGCAATGTTGGCCAGCGACTACACCACCTACCTGACCGGCGAGGTGGTCTCGGTCAGTAGTCAACGCGCCTGAGCAGCCGGTCGTGTCGCTCGCCGTGTCCACACCCTGCTCGACCAAGCAAATGCTTGGTTGTATCATGGGGCGCGTGACCGTCCCAGATGCCTCGAAATCCGCACGGCGTAGCCAGTTGCTCGCCTTGGCGGCCGAATTGTTCGCAGAACGCGGACTCCGGGCCACCACGGTGCGCGACATCGCCGACGCGGCCGGGATCCTCTCGGGGAGCCTCTATCACCATTTCGATTCCAAGGAGTCGATGGTGGACGAGATTCTGCGTGGTTTCCTGGACGATCTGTTCGGTCGCTACCGGGAAATCGTCGCTTCGGGATTGAGTTCGCGAGACACGCTGGAAGCTTTGGTACTCGCGTCCTGCCAGTCGTTCGACCGCTGGCATTCTGCGGTGGCGATCTATCAGGCCGAGGCCAAGCGGCTACGGACCGCGCAACGGTTCGACTACATCGCCGATTACAACCGTGAGTTCCGCGAGCTCTGGCACCGGGTGTTGACCAACGGCGTAACCGACGGCAGCTTCCGGCCGGAGCTCGACGTCGAGCTGACCTACCGATTCCTGCGCGACACGGTATGGGTTGCGGTGCGCTGGTATCGGCCCGGCGGCCCCATCACTGTCGACAATCTTGCCAAGCAGTATCTGACCATCGTGCTCGACGGGCTCACCGTCCCCGAGCACACAAGGTAGGAGCCACTTCCATGTCAGCACCGTCCGCCTCCCGCCGTCCCTACACCCCGCTGAGCGACGCGTACGTGATCGATGCCGTACGCACGCCGATCGGCAAGCGCGGCGGCGCGCTGGCCGGCACTCACCCGGCCGACCTGGGGGCGACCGTCCTGCGTGGCCTGCTGGATCGCAGCTCGATCGACCCGGGCGCCGTGGACGATGTCATTGTCGGTTGTGTCGACAACATCGGGCCACAGGCAGGCAATATCGGGCGCACCATGTGGCTGTCTGCGGGCTACCCCGAGGAGGTTCCCGGGGTCACGGTGGATCGGCAGTGCGGATCCAGCCAGCAGGCGATCAATTTCGGCGCGCAGGCCATCATGAGCGGGACGGCCGAGGTGATCGTCGCGGCCGGCGTGCAGAACATGAGCGCCATCCCGATCTCCGCGGCCATGCTCGCGGGCAAGGAGTACGGTTTCGACTCGCCGTTCGTCGGTGCGCACGGTTGGGACCACCGCTACGGCACCGGCGAGGTGTCGCAGTTCCGTGGCGCGCAAATGATCGCCGAGCGGTGGGGAATCAGCCGTGCGGATATGGAGCGCTGGGCGCTGCGAAGCCACGAACGCGCGCGCGACGCGATCAAGAACGGTCGTTTCGACAACGAGATCGTTCCGGTCGGTGACTTCTGGATCGACCAGGGACCACGAGAGACCAGCCTGGAGAAGATGGCCGCGTTGCCCGCGCTGGTCGACGGCAGTCCGCTCACCGCCGCGGTCTCGAGTCCGATTTCCGACGGCGCGAGCGCGACGTTGCTGGCCTCCGAGTGGGCGGTGCACGAATACGGCCTGACCCCACGAGCTCGAATTCACCATGTCAGCGCCCGTGGCGCCGATCCGATCGTCATGCTCGCCGCGCCGATTCCCGCGACCAAGTGGGCGCTGGCGAAGACCGGTCTGACCATAGACGACATCGATGTGATCGAGATCAACGAGGCATTCGCCTCGGTGGTTCTCGCTTGGTTGCACGACAGCGGCGCCGACCCGGCGCGAGTCAATGTCAACGGCGGCGCGATTGCTCTAGGCCATCCGCTCGGCGCTACCGGGGCAAAGCTGTTCGCGACTCTGCTCAACGAGCTGGAACGGGTCGAGGGCCGGTATGGGATGCTCACCATCTGCGAAGGCGGCGGCACTGCCAATGTGACCATCATCGAACGCCTGTCGCGCTGAGTCGCGGCCGACGTCCACCCGCCGCGCGGGCTCCCGCGCCGGTGGTGTGGATGTCGCGTGACGGTTCAGCTTCGTGCTCGGTCGGTTCCCGCTCGAAGCGCGGCCAGCGCGTCGATCCGTGCGACCGCGTCGGTGACGATTCGATCCACGAGTTCCTGGCAGGTGGGTAGATCATCGATGATTCCGGTGACCTGCCCCGCGGCGAGCACACCTGCTCGAGTGTTGCCTTCGACCAGCCCGGCGCGAAGCAGCATCGGAGTATTGGCGGCCATGATGATCTGGGACCAACTGAGGTCCTTCGTCTTTCGCATCGTGAGCCCGTCGCGGATCATGCTGGACCACTTCATGCCGGTCATGCTCTTGAACCGGGCAGCATTGGCGGCGGCCGCAGTCAGCCCCCGCCAGCGGCCCGACTGTTCCAGGCGTTGCACCAGCTCGGTGTTCAGCACGCGGTGCGGGATACCGTCGACCTTGGCCGACACCACGGTGTCCTGCAGATGCCTGCGCAGATATTCCTGCTTGACTGCATCGGGCACCGTGCTTTCACGAGTGAGTAGGAACCGCGTTCCCATGGCGATTCCGGCCGCGCCGTAGGACAGGGCTGCGGCCAATCCGCGGCCGTCGAAGAACCCACCGGCCGCGACCACAGGAATGTCCACCGCATCCAGCACCGACGGCAGCAGCAGCGTGGTGGCTACCGGGCCGGTGTGCCCACCGCCCTCTCCGCCTTGCACGATCACTGCATCCGCACCCCACGCTGCCACCTTGACCGCGTGTTTCGCTGCACCGATCGAGGGGATGACCACCACGCCCGCATCTTTGAGCTTTGCGATGAGGTCTTGTCTGGGCGCGAGCGCGAACGACGCTACGGCAACCTTTTCTCTGATCAGCAGATCGATTCGTTCGACGGCGTCGACGGCGTCGGCGCGAATGTTCACGCCGAACGGTTTCGAGGTGTGCGCTTTGGTCTTGGCGATGGCGGCTTCGAGTTCTGCGAATGTCATCGTGGCCGAAGCCAGGATGCCGAGGCCACCGGCTTCGGCGGTGGCCGAAACCAAGCTGGGGCCCGCCACCCACCCCATGCCGGTCTGCACGATCGGGTGTTCGACGCCGACCAGGTCGGTCAATGCGGTGCGTAGTGCTGCGCTCATGACGGGACCTCGGAGTTGCGGCTGGTGGTGGGGTCGAGCACTTCTCGGAGCAGCCGCAGCTCGTCCGCGGTCGGTGTACGGGTCGTGCCGGCTTCGGCCAGCCCCGCGACCTCGAACGAGGTGTTCTGTGCGACCTCCTCGGCAGTGACGCCGGGATGCAGACTACGCGCGCGCATGGTGTGCTCGGGCCCGGCGAAATCGAAGACTCCGAGATTGGTGACCACACGGTGTACGTCGAGGAAGCGGAAGGCGGGATTCGCGGGATCGGTATGGTCGTAGCCCACGCCGGCGACGATATCGACCCGGTCGACGAACACGCGCGTGGTATGTCTCGCGACCCAGTAGCTGGTTGCGTGATTGATGGTGTTGCCCGGTGCACCGCGTACGCCGAACATCTGCCGCGTCGGCTGTTGTAGCGGTCCGAACGCCGAGATGTTCTGGTTGCCGAAGCGGTCGATCTGATTGGCGCCCATCACGACATGTCGACGTCCGGCGGCCAAGACATCGAAGATCTTGCGCAATGGCATCCATCCCTCGATCGGCGCCGTGCCGCCGAGTGGCGGGCATTCGGCCTGCAATAGCGCCTCACCGTCGGACATCAGCAGATCCGGCTCGGTGGTGAGTTTGGCCAACCGTGCGCCGAGCAGTGACATCGGCGTCATCGGGCTGACCATGACTTCCCCTGCGCCGCGGAAGATATCCGCACATGCGACCGCGCATACTTCGGCGCGGGTGATCGTCTGGGTGTCGCTCATGATGCTCCCTGTGCGAATCGGCGAACGGCGGCCTGATAGTCCTGTTCGGAGCCGGCCAAGTAGGTGTCGACGAATCGTTGCCACGCCTCGGGTGTCTTCGCGGACTCGACGTAGTGTTTCTGAAACGCTTCGTCTCGGCCGTAGCTGTCACCGGCCAGGGTGAAGTGCGCGCCGTTGGCCGACTCCACCACACCGTCGACCATCAGCCGATTGAGTAGTAATGCTTGCAGTGGAACGCTTTTCACCAGTTCGGCGGTCTCTACGACCCGCTCCACCGTGAGGTAGCGGCGGTCGGCGGCCATGCAGAACAGGTCGTCGAAGTAGGGGTCGACTCCGATATAGGCCGCATTGCCGTGCGGGTCACCGAGATTCATGTGCACCAGCGCCGCATCCAGCGTGAGTGCAGGCATCGCGATCAAGGTCTCCAGGGCGCCGTCCGGGCCAGGGTACGGCGACTCGACGGTCTTCAGCTCACCCGCCCAGAAGTTAGGGACGTCGGAGCCGAGCCCGGCGCGGATCGGCAGAAACGGCAGCCGTGCCCCAGCCGCCTCCAGCCCACATTTGAGCATGCCCTCATCCATCTCGCGGGCGAGGATCGCGCCCGAGGTGCGTGCCTTGGCGAACCATGGGTCGTAGAACGGCGGCGAATCCAGTGACACGAAGCCGTAGTACGCCTTGCGTACCTTTCCCGCCGCGCACAACAGCCCGAGGTCCGGTCCACCGTAGCTGACTACCGTCAGATCGGTCAGATCCGACCGAAAGATGGCTCGTACCAGCGCCATCGGTTTGCGTCGCGACCCCCAACCACCGATGCCTATGGTCATCCCACTGCGCAGTTCGCCGACGACGTCGTCGATCGACATCCGTTTGTCTCGCATGACTTTCGCTTCCTCTCTGCGTGGCGGCTCGTCCCGAATTCGCCTCGATGCACGTCACCGCCGGGGTCCGTCTGTCGCGTGGTGGTCTCACCCACTCGACTTGCGTGCTGCGAGGTCGTCGTCGAATCGAGCGCGGATCTCGTCGGCGACGCCGGCGAGGTTGAGTTCGAACGTGAAGCCCTGCTCGTATCGGTAACTGCGGTGTACGTCCTGCCCGTCGATACCGTTCAGGGCTCGTTTCGCCGCGCGGATCACTCGGCCGTCCTTGGCGGCGATGGTCGTGGCCAGCTCGATAGCGGTTGCGTCGAGTTCGGCGCGCGGAACCACCTGGTAGACCGAACCGAAGTGCTGAAGTTGCTGCGCGGTGACCGTGCCCGCTGTGAAGAACAGTGTCCGCATCAGATGTTGGGGCACCAGACGCGCCAGATGCGTCGCCGCGCCGAGCGCACCCCGGTCGACTTCGGGCAGACCGAAGGTGGCGTCGTCGGATGCGATCACGACGTCCGCATTGCCCACCAGCCCGATGCCGCCCCCCAGGCAATAGCCCTGCACCACGGCGATGACCGGCACTTGGCAGTCGTAGACCGCGCCGAATGCCTCGAAACACCCGTGGTTGGCCTCGATCAGCGCTCGATGGCCGGGTTCGGCCTGGATTTCTTTGATGTCCACGCCCGCGTTGAATCCACGGTTGTTCGCGCGCAAGACGATCACTCGAGTATCCGGGTCGCGACCCGCCGCGCGTACCTCGTCGGCGATCGCGAACCAGCCGTCGGTCGGTATGGCGTTGACCGGCGGGTAGTCGACCGTGATCACAGTGATGCCGCTCGATTCGGAGTGGCGGTTGATCCCCATCGCAAGTCCCATCGTGTGTACCGGCGTAGTGGCAAAGCAAGCAGTTGCTTGGTAGGTTAGCACGGTGGCACTCGAAATCGATCTGGCCGGGCGCGTCGTCGTGGTGACCGGTGGCGTTCGCGGCGTCGGCGCCGGAGTCAGTAGGGCGCTGCTCGCCGCCGGTGCACAGGTTGTCGCGTGTGCGCGGCGGCCGGCCGACGGTCCGATCGATGTCGACGGGCGAGCGATCGACTTCGTGTCCTGCGATATCCGGGATGCCGACGCGGTGCACGAGCTGATCGAGACGGTCATCGAGCGTTACGGTCGATTGGACCACCTGGTGAACAATGCCGGCGGCGCTCCGTTTGCCCTCGCTGCCCGCGCGAGCGAGAACTTCCACGCGAAGGTCGTCGAGCTGAACCTGCTCGCCCCACTCGCGGTGGCGCGCGCGGCCAATGCGGTGATGCAGCGGCAGGACGAGGGTGGTTCCATCGTCAACGTCTCCAGTGTGAGTGGGCATCGTCCCTCGCCAGGTACCGCGGCCTACGGTGCCGCCAAGGCCGGGGTGGACAGCCTCACCGCGTCCCTCGCCGTCGAATGGGCGCCGAAAGTACGGGTCAATTCTCTCGTGGTCGGACCGGTCGACACCGAGTTGAGCAGACTGCACTACGGCGACCAAGACGGCGTCGATGCGGTGGGTCGGACCATCCCGCTCGGGCGCCTTGCCCGGCCCGACGACATCGGCCGCTGCGCGGTGTTCTTCGCCTCGCCGCTGGCCGCATACGTCAGTGGCGCCACGCTGTTGGTGCACGGTGGCGGCGAACGGCCCGCCTTCCTCGGCGCCTCCACAGCGGAGCATCAGTCCTGAATACCCGGGATACGAGAGAGGGACACCGATATGGACACCGAACAGATCTGCGCTGGGCGCGTCGTCATCGTCACCGGCGCTGGCCGAGGTATCGGCCGGGCGCATGCGCTCGCCTTTGCCGCGGCAGGCGCGCAGGTGGTGGTCAACGACCTCGGCTCGGCGCTGGATGGTGCAGCGACCTCGGAGACGCCGGCCGAAAACGTCGCTGCGGAGATAACGGCACTGGGCGGCTCGGCCGTGGCCAATCACGACGACGTCGCGGATTGGGAGGGAGCGCGACGGCTGGTGCGCGAGGCCATCGATACCTTCGGTCGATTGGACGTGGTCGTCAACAACGCCGGATTCGTTCGCGATCGGATGTTGGTCAATCTGAGTGAGGACGAGTGGGACGCGGTGATCCGCGTGCATCTCAAAGGGCACTTCGTGACCATGCGGCACGCGATCGAGTACTGGCGCGCCGAATCCAAGGCGGGCCGTCGAGTCGACGGCAGAGTCATCAACACCAGTTCCGGTGCAGGCCTGCAAGGCAGTGTCGGGCAAGGCAACTACGGTGCGGCCAAAGCCGGCATCGCTGGACTCACCGTGACGGCCGCGGCCGAATTCGCTCGCTACGGCGTGACGGTGAACGCAATCGCGCCCGCCGCTCGGACCAGAATGACCGAGACGGTGTTCGCGGAGACGATGGCCAAGCCAGAGGTCGGCTTCGATCCTATGGCGCCCGAGAACGTGTCACCCCTGGTTGTCTGGTTGGGCAGCACGCAGTCGGCGGCCGTGACCGGACGGATGTTCGAAGTCGAGGCCGGAAAGATCGCTGTGGCCGATGGCTGGCGGCACGGAGCGCCCGTCGACCGTGGCGCCCGCTGGGATCCAGCCGATATCGGGCCCGTCGTGGCCGGCATGATCGCCAAGGCAACTCCGCCGGAGCCGGTGTACGGCACCTGATCGGACGAATCAGCGGGCATGGGCGCAGGCTGGGGGTTATTATGACGCCCATCCGTTGGAAGTCCCGGATGTGAGTGGCGATCCGGCAAGGTACTGCGCTTCGACTGATGAGGGGAAGGTTCGGCGCATGACTGTAGGTCGCAAGGTTCCCGTGCTCGCGCTGGCTGCTCTGCCCGCGGGCTCTGGGTTGTCGGGCTCGAGCGCGGTCATCGGCCTCGGATGGCTTCGGTCTGTGCCGGGTCGCGGGCCGCGCGGTACTCCTCGACGGGGACGCCGGTACTCGAAGTCGGCGGTCGCCGCCAGGGAACTGCCAGCCCGGGACGGCCCGTGACGGCGATGTGTCGATGAGTGCGGCCGACGCGCGCACTCGTATTCCGCCCACGTGGTCGGGGTGGTGTTGGGTTCGTGTCCACGAAGTTGTTCGATGCCGCTTTCCGTCGAGCGCGTATTAGCCGGCGGGCGAGATAGGACACGAGTCTGGTCGGCCGAGCTGAACCGGGTGGGCGGGCAGCATTCCGATGAGTGGAATACCGCGGTGGGCGCGTGCATTCGGTCACGACCGCAGTCGGTGTTGTCTGGGCAGAGCGCATCGTGGAGTTCTCGAATTGCGATTGCGTATGCAAAACGCAATCGGTCCAACGCAATTTTGCGAATCCGGCAGGCAATTCGAACCAACCGGTACGGTGGGAATCCGCTTCGGGGCGAACATCGGAAAGGTCGCGCGTGTCGAAAACGGTTACCCGGGTGGCCGATCCACGCTATAGCGCAACCGGCCCACGGTCTGCTCGTTTCTGAGCACGACCGCGAGCCGGTTGTATGTATGTGGCAGAACCTATTCGGTCCCGTCCGGAGGAATTTCGGGCAATCCCTCACTAGCCCGCAACTTCTCCGCCATGGAGGTGAGCAAGTTCTGCGATTCTTCGGACAAGTCGAATGCCCTACTCGACAGCCGACGCAGTCCATAGCCCTGCAGCTGGGAGAGTAGTTCCAGATCGTGATCGATCTTGGCGGCATAGATGTCGTTGAAGAAGTAGTCCGGTTTGACCTTGAAAAACTTGGCCAAAGCGGCCACCGTCTCGTCGGATGGGTTTGTTCGCTGTCCCGACCGCAACTGTGACAGATACGGTTTCGAGATCGGATGCCCGGAGGCCGTCAGCGCTGCCGCGACCTCCGCGTTGGTGTGCGGCTTACGCCCGGGGGGATGCACGGTTTCGAACAGCTTGTTCAGCCGCGCCGCGAAATCAGCCATTGTGAGCCGCCCAATTCCCTTCGCTGTACTAACAGTCGTTATCTCGGATACCTATCATTGATATTAGCGGCTCAGTAGCTGAAAACCTACGCCTGATTCCGAAATTCCTTGAAGCTTCTAGGTCGAACGCGGGTGGACGGGCCGTGGCCATCGCGTTTGCGGGCCACCCCAACGGCTCTTGCGAACACGTGTTGTGGCCCGATTCCGGCCCGTAGCCGCGGTCTAGCGGCGAGGAGTTGTGGTAGCCATAAGATAGCTGATGCTTCATCAATTGGCCGATATGTGAATTTTTGTGGTGTACGACACGTTTTCGGGGCTGGGGCGTGAAGCTTCAACTCACCGTTCCGAGGTGGTCGACGCTCTCACAGGCGTTCGATGATCGTCCCTGTCGCTAGTGCGCCACCGGCACACATGAGAATCATGGCTGTGCTGCAATCGCTGCGCTCCAACTCGTGCAAAGCTGTTGTGAGAAGACGTGATCCGGTCGAGCCGACGGGGTGTCCGAGTGCGATGGCGCCGCCATTGACATTGACCCGATCCAGGTCTGGGCGATGTACGGAGGCCCACGAGAGTACGACCGATGCGAAAGCTTCGTTTACTTCGAACAGGTCGATGTCACCGATATCCATGCCGGAACGCTCGAGCAGGCGGGTGCATGCCTGGACCGGGCCGTCGAGGTGGAATTCCGGCTCCGCGCCCACCACTGCTTGGGTGACGATCCGGGCGCGCGGCGTCAAATGTGCTTGTCGAGCGGCTTTTTCGTCCATCAGCAGCAGTGCTGCGGCGCCGTCGGAAATCTGCGAGGAGGACCCCGCGGTGTGTATGCCATCTGCCAGAACCGGTTTCAGTGAGGACAAGCCTTCGATGGTGGTGGCCCGTAGTCCCTGGTCCTTGGTCACCTCCAGTTTTTCGCCAGTGGGACGACCCTCCTTGTCGACCACGGGAGCACTGATCGGGAGTATCTCGCGATCGAACCGACCCTCGGACCACGCTTGGGCGGCCAAGTGCTGTGACCGTGCACCGAACTCGTCCACGTCCGAGCGAGTGATGCCACGTCGCTTGGCGATTCGTTCGGCCGCCTCGAATTGGTTGGGCAAGTCGATGTTCCACGATTCGGGCCGACGTGGACCGGCATTGTCACCGACGTTGGCTCCCAGGGGGACTCGGCTCATCGCTTCCACGCCGCAGGCCATGCCGAGCTCGATCGCGTCTGCCGCAATCAATCCTGCGATCAGATGGTTGGCTTGCTGCGCCGAGCCGCACTGGGTGTCGATGGTGGTGGCGCCGACCTGCCAGGGCAGCCCAGCGTGCAGCCAGGCGACTCTGGTGACGTTGTTGGACTGTTCTCCCGCCTGGGTTACGCAGCCGCCGATGACCTGCTCGACCTGCGCGGGGTCCAGGTGGGCTCGCTCGAGGAGTCCGCGCTGAGCCAAGCCGAGGAGTTCGGCTGCGTGCAGACCCGATAGCCAGCCGCCGCGCTTGCCGATCGGGGTGCGTGCTGCTTCGACGATTACCGGTGTGCCCATGTCCAACCCTTCCGTATGGGACAGAAAACTGTAACGCGTTCGCGGTGCTGCCGGGACGGATCGAAACCGGTTTCTTTCCTCGTTTCCGCACCTGTGCTTGAATGATTATAGAACGTGTTTCAGTTTGTCGAAGGAGACATCTGGTGGTAGGTACTCGGAATTCCCGGCCGAATCTGCCGGACGGGTTCGATGTCACGGACCCGAACATCTACGCCGAGCGTGTCCCGGTCGAGGAGTTCGCAGAACTACGCCGGACTGCGCCGATCTGGTGGAATCCGCAACCGCCGGAAGTCAGTGGCTTCCACGACAGCGGTTTCTGGGTGATCAGCAAGCACGCTGATATCAAGGAAGTGTCGCGGCGCGACGACGTGTTCTCCAGTTTCGAGAACACGGTGATCCCACGATTCAACGACGACATCCCCCGTGAGCAGATCGAGATGCAGCGCATCGTCATGCTGAACATGGATGCGCCCGAGCACACCAAACTGCGTAAGATCATCTCGCGTGGGTTCACCCCGCGCGCGATCAATGGGCTGCGTGCCGAACTCTCGGCTCGGGCCGAGTCGATCGTGAAGGCCGCGGCGGAGTCGGGTTCTGGCGATTTCGTCACGCAGGTCGCGTGCGAGCTGCCGTTGCAAGCGATCGCCGAGCTGATCGGCGTCCCGCAGGAAGACCGGATGAAGGTCTTCACCTGGTCGAACGAAATGACCGGCTATGACGACCCGGAGAACACCGCCGACCCACTCGCATCCTCGATGGAGATTCTGAGCTATGCCTACCAGATGGCGGCCGAGCGCAAGCAGTGTCCGGCCAACGATATCGCGACCGCACTGGTCGAGGCCGACATCGACGGCGACAAGCTGTCCGAAGAAGAGTTCGGCTTCTTCGTGATCATGCTTGCCGTCGCAGGCAACGAGACCACCCGCAACGCTATCTCCCACGGCATGATCGCATTCCTGGAGAACCCGGATCAGTGGGAGCTGTTCAAGGCCGAACGCCCGGCCACGGCGGCCGACGAGATCATCCGGTGGGCGACCCCGGTCACGTCGTTCCAGCGGACCGCGTTGGAGGACGTCGAAGTCGGCGGTGTCGAGATCAAGAAGGGGCAGCGAGTCGTTATGCTCTACCGCTCGGCGAACTTCGATGAGGACGTCTTCGATCATCCGGAGAAGTTCGACATCATGCGGGCGGACAACCCGCATGTTGCCTTCGGCGGTACTGGTGCGCATTTCTGCATCGGAGCGAATCTGGCCCGACTCGAGATCAACTTGATCTTCAATGCCATTGCCGACCATCTGCCCGACATCACCAAGATCGCCGATCCCAAGCGGCTGCGTTCGGGTTGGCTCAATGGGATCAAGGAGTTCCCGGTCGACTACAAGACCTGCCCGGTCGCGCATTGAGCAACGACAAAGGCCCTCGCACCGCAGCGGCGGTGTGAGGGCCTCCGGCCGCTCGGCGGCCGTGTGAGAGTTCTGCCGCTCGGCGGCCGTGTGAGAGTTCTGCCGCTCGGCGGCCGTGTGGAGGTTCTGCCGCTCGGCGGCAGTATGGGAGTGCTGCTGCGCAGCAGCCGTAGGCGAGTGTTACCGCTGGGCTGGTAACACGTCAGTCGAGCGGCCGCGCGGTCTCCATTGCGCGGTCGATCTCCCAGAACGTGCGCAGAGCCGTGATCTTGCCGGCGTTGTCGACCCGGTAGATGAACACGCCGTCCGCGTCGATCCGTCGGCCGCCGATCGAACTGCGGACGGTGCCGGTGAACGCGACTTCGCTACCACAGGCAAAGGAGTCGCTGAACAAGAATTCGATCGTTTCGGTCGCGGCGACCACCGCATCCCAGAAAGTGGCGATGGCCGTCGGGCCGCGGTGCCCCTCGCCGACCGGATCCAGGCCGGAGGGACCGATGGGGTCTTCCACAATGGCGTCTTCGGCGAACAGCGCCAACCAGGCCTGCTTGTCCCGGGCGCGCACCGCGGCCTGCGACGCCAATCCCGCGGTCCTGGCTGGATGATCGGTAATAATCATTCGCACTCTCTCCTATCCGGTGGATAGCATTCACCGCGCGGCTACGATCGGCTCCGTGATGTATTGTTCGGCGAACTTGCGTATCGAATCCTGTTTTGCGGCGAGCTGGCCGTCGAAGCCGATACCGTCGGCCAACCAGGGCACCACGATCGCGTCGGTCACCCCGACGTCGGCGAGGTCCTGATAGCCGGACCGGCCGGATCGATCGACACACACTGCCTGGATTTCGAAGGATTGTTCGGCCCGACCGAACTCCGAACGCAGTGTGGCGAGCTCCTCGATGGTGCGCTGCAGCACGTCATAGGTCATCATAGCCGAGCTCCAGCCGTCACCGACTCGCGCGGCACGTCGCAGCGCTGCAGCAGTGTGCCCGCCGACGTAGAACGGCACCGGCACACGAGGCGCTGGACTGACCTGCAGCGGATCGAAGTCGAAGAACTCGCCGTGATACTCGACCATCCCTCCGGACAAGACCAGTTTGATGACCTCGATCATCTCGTCGACCCGGGCGCCGCGCCGCGCGAACGGAACCCCGCACCACTCGAATTCTTCGGGTGCCCACCCGACGCCGACGCCGAATCCGAAGCGATCGCCCGACAGGTTGGCTACCGAGCCGACTTGTCGGGCCAGTAACAGGGGATTGCGCGACCCCAGTTTCATGACGTTGGTGTAGAAACGAATCCGGCTGGTGACCGCCGCCATCGCGGCTGCCGCGACGAGCGGATCGACCCATGGTGTGTCCGGCCCCCAGAACCTACTGCCGTCGGCGGTGTATGGGTACTTCGCGCTGGCCGACTTCATGAAGAACAGCGAGTCCGGCAATGCGATCGACGAGAAGCCGCATTCTTCGGCGGTCTGCGCGAGCTCGAGGAGTTGGTCCAGCGGACTCATCGCGACGCCGAGGGTGAACTGCAATGTAGTCATCGGGGCTCCGATCCAACAACCCACATCGAGAAGTACTGGGAACCTCCGCCATAGGCATGCCCCATCGCCCGACGGGCGCCGTCGACTTGGTAGTCACCGGCTCGTCCCATCACCTGCTTTGCGGCCTCGGCGAATCGGATGAGTCCCGACGCACCGATCGGATTCGACGACAGGACGCCGCCGGAGGGGTTGACCGGTAAGGTGCCACCGATCTCGGTCTCACCCTTGTCGGTCAGTTTCCAGCCTTCGCCTCGGGGAACGAAGCCGAGATTCTCCAACCACATCGGTTCGAACCAGGAGAACGGCACGTAGATCTCGGCGACGTCGATCTCTTCCAGTGGGTTGGTGATGCCCGCCGCTTCCCACAGTGCCGCCGCCGCATCCTGGCCGGCTCGGGGATCGACTTGGTCGCGTCCGGCGAACGTGGTCGGCTCGGTGCGCATCGCGGTGGCATGCACCCAGGCGATCCTCCTGCCGGTTGCCTCCACAGCGGCGGCCGCCTCCGCATCGCCGAGCACGATTGCGCATGCACCGTCGGAGGAGGGGCAGGTCTCGTCGAAACGGATCGGATCCCACAGCATCTGTGATGCGAGCACCGACTCCAGTGTGATGTCGGGTTGTTGCAGATGCGCGAGCGGGTTCTTGGCGCCGTTGCGGCGATCTTTGACCGCGACCATGGCGCCTACGTGGCTCGGTGCGTTCGAACGCCGGATATACGAGCGCACGTGGGGTGCGAAATAGCCGCCCGCGCCGGCACCCACCGGCATGGTGAACGGTACCGGAATCGACAACGCCCACATGGCATTCGATTCCGACTGCTTTTCCCAGGCCACCGCGAGTACCCGCTTGTGTACGCCGGCCTGGACCAAATTGGCTGCGACGACGCCGGTGGATCCGCCGACCGAGCCGGCGGTGTGCACGCGCAGTAGGGGCTTGCCGACGGCTCCCAGGGCATCCGCCAGATACAGCTCCGGCATCATGACGCCCTCGAAGAAGTCGGGGGCTTTGCCTACGACGACGGCGTCGATATCGGCGATGGTCAATCCGGCGTCGTCGAGGGCACGATCGATTGCTTCGCGGCACATGCCGGCCATCGACACATCGGTACGTTTCGTCACATGATGGGTTTGTCCGGTGCCCAGCACCGCAGCTGGATAGCTCATCGGGTCTCCGATTCCAAGACGGCCACGAGGTTCTGCTGGAGCGCGGGTCCGCTGGTGGCATGCGCCAGTGCCCGGTGGGCCGAGCCGGTCATGATCGCCTCGGCCGCGAAGCCGATGCGCTCGAGTCCGGCGGCGAACATGGGGTTGGCCGCCAGCGGGCCACCGGACGGGTTCACTGCGGTGCTCTCGCGCAGACCGATGGCCTCGGCCAGGATCAACTGTTGGTGGCTGAACTGCGCATGGAGTTCGGCCACGTCGAAACCATCGGTGTCTCGGCATCCGACGGCCGCCGCAGCGGCTGCGGTCGACGCAGAGACGGTGAGGTCGCGTGCGCCGAGCGCCGAAGTATCCACTCGGTGGGCCATGCCAGTGATCCACGCAGGCCGGGCGCACAGTTCCCGGGCGCGATCGCCCATCGCAAGTACGACGGCAGCCGCGCCATCGGTAATCGGCGCAATGTCGTGCGCGCGCAGGGGATCAGCGACATATGGCGTATCCAGCAACCGATCGACATCGCCTGATGAGCCGGCGACCACCGCCGCCATATCGCGCTCCGACCAGCGACCCGCGTCGAGCCCGGCCCGGGCCTGCAGTCCGGCAATGGAGATCGCGTCCGGCCACAACGGAGCCACGAGGTAGGGATCCATTTGCATGGTGAGTACCTGGCGCAGTGTGCCTGCCGACGACTTGCCGAAGCCATACACCAGGGCCGTCTTCGCTTGGCCCGAGCGCAACTTCACCCACGCCTCGTACAGTGCCCATGCGCCGTCCATTTCCACGTGCGATTCGTGGATCGGTGGCACTGCGCCGATCGCGTCGATAGCGGAGATGAACGAGAAGGCGCGTCCGGCGAGAAAATCGGACGAGCCGGAGCACCAGAAGTCGATATCGGCTTTGGTGATGCCGAGTCGGTCGTAGAGTTGCTGGAAACAGGGAACCAGCATCTCGACACCGTTGGTGGTGCCGAAAGTCTCCGGCACATGGGGTGAGTGGGCGAAGCCCACGACCGCGATATCGGTTGCCTTGTCGGTCAACGTGCGCCTCTCAGAGGTGGTGGCTGTAGGTCTCGTAGTCGGCGTCCGGCTCGCCGGTGGGACGGAAGTGGTCCACGTTCTCCAAGCCGTAGCCCCATTCCTCTCGCGGCTTCCACACCGCTTTCACCCGCATGCCCATCCGCACTTCGTTCGCGTCGCAGCCGAGCACCAAGTGCAGCACGGGAATGTCCGCGCCATCCAACAACACGTAGGCCGCGACGTAGGGCGGTGTGATCCGCTGCCCGAGGAACGGCACGTTCACGATGCAAAAGGTGGTGACGGTGCCGTGGTCGGACAATTCGATGAAGTCGTCGGTCGGTCGGCCGTCGGTGGGGTTCGCGCCGCGTGGCGGGAAATACACCTTGCCCTTGGGGTCGGTGCGCGCGCCCACCAGCTTTCCCTCGGCGAGCCCGCGCAAGTACACGGTTTCCTGTGGTGATGCGGTGTGTTTGTAGGACAGGTCCACCGGTGTGGTCAGCATGGTCACCGGTTCGGCCGAGTCGTCGACTGCGCCGGTCGAGTCGGAGGTCTCACCCGGATCGAAGCACACGATGTCGTGGATGGTTCCCGTGGTGGTCTCGGCCCACCGGGCGGTCACGCGTAGGCCGGTGTGGATGTCCTCGGGCGCTGCGACATCGACTGCGTGCAGCAATGCGGTGTCCGCGCCGTCGAGGCGAATCAACGCCCAGGCGAACGGGCGGTCGAAGGGTTGTCCGGGTAAGGGTTCGCCCACCCAGGTCCACGATTCGACCGTCCCGGTAGCGGCGACGTCGACGAATTCGGTCAGTGGCGCGGAGGTCACCGGATCGTATTCCGGTGGCGGAACCAGCACTCGGCCATCCGTGCCCCGGACGCCGACGATCGTATGGTTGCGCAGTTTGCCGAGAAAGGTTCCGATGGTGGTGCCAACGGAGCGGGTGTAGTCGAATCGCACCCGCAGGGGCGCGCTGAGTACTTCGGGTACGGTGTCCGATCCCGTGCCGCTCCCATCGGCGATTGCCGTGGATACAGTATTCCCCTGTGTCACGATATTGAGTAGAACAGGTTCTAACTCTGCTGGCAAGCAATTGATCGGAAAGGGGTCCGGCGTGAAGTTCGGATTGCAACTCGGGTATTGGATGGCCCAGCCGCCGACGAACGCGGGTGAACTGGTGGTGGCGGCCGAAGAAGCCGGGTTCGACGCCGTGTTCGCCGCCGAATCCTGGGGGTCGGACTCGTTCGGTCCGCTGATGTGGTGGGGTTCGTCGACGCAGCGAGTGCGGTTGGGCACCTCGGTGGTGCAGATGTCGGCGCGGACGCCGACGGCGACCGCGATGCATGCGCTCACGCTCGATCATCTCAGCGGTGGTCGTGCGATTCTCGGTCTCGGCGTCTCGGGACCGCAGGTGGTGGAGGGTTGGTATGGGCAGCCGTTCGCCAAGCCGCTACAGCGCACGCGCGAGTACGTCGACATCGTTCGGAAAGTACTGGCGCGTACCGAGCCGGTGACGAGCGCCGGGCCGCACTATCCCTTGCCCTATACCGGCCCTGGGTCGATGGGGCTGGGCAAGTCGCTCAAGCCGATCGTGCATCCGCTGCGCGCGGATCTGCCGATATGGCTGGGTGCGGAGGGGCCGAAGAACGTCGCGCTGACGGCCGAGATCGCCGATGGCTGGCTGGCTATCTACTACGCGCCCAGGCTGGCCGGGATGTACAACGATTGGCTCGATGAGGGGTTTGCCCGGGCCGGTGCGCGGCGCACGCGAGAGGACTTCGAGATCGCTGCGACGTGCCAGGTCGTGATCACCGATGACCCGGCGAGCGAATTGGAGCGGATGCGTTGGATCATGGCGCTCTATATCGGCGGCATGGGGGCTCCGGAGATGAATTTCCACGCGCAGGTGTACCGGCGCATGGGATATCACGACGAGGTCGACGAGATCGCGCGGCTGTTCCAGTCGGGTAAGAAGGCTCAGGCCGCGGCGGCGGTTCCGGATGAGCTGATTCTGGACACCGCGATCATCGGGGACGAGGAGCACGCGCGCAAGCAGCTCCGGGTGTGGGAGGCCGCGGGCGTCACCATGATGCTGGTGTCGGTTTCCGATACCGAACAGTTGAGCCGATTGATACCCCTTGTCGAATAGTAGAACACGTTCTAAATTCAATAAGGTGACAACCCAGGATCCAGTGAACGTTCTCGGTCTGTGGAACATCGCCGACGCCGAACCCGATCGGATTGCGATGGTCGATGCCTCCGGGCGGGAGGTGACATATCGCGAATTGGCAACCCTCGCCGACCGTTACGCCACCGGCTTACGGGGCCTCGGCCTGAAAACCGGAGATGCACTGGTGAGCATGGTGCACAACTGTGTGGAGGCCATTGCCGTCTACTTCGCGGCCTACCAGTCCGGGTTGTACATCGTGGCGGTCAACTGGCACCTCACCGGGCCGGAGGTCGCCTACATCCTGACCGACAGCGAGGCGAAGGCGTTCATTGCCAGTGACCGATTCGCCGCCGCCGCTCGGGCTGCTGCCGACGAGGCGCAGCTGCCCGCGGCGGCACGCTTCGCGGTGGGTGAAATCGAGGGCTTCGCACCGTTGGCCGAGCTCGGCCCCGCAGGTGCCGGCCGGCCGGCCGGCCGCAGTACCGGCGCGCCCATGCTCTACACATCGGGAACCACGGGGCGGCCCAAGGGAGTTCGGCGCCCGCTCACCGGGGCCGATCCCGATGTCGTTCCGCCACACACGACCGCATTCTTCGGCCTGTTCGATCTCACGCCCTACGACGACCATGTGCACATCTGCGGCTCCCCGGTGTACCACACCGCGGTGCTGAACTTCGCCACCATTTCGATCCAGCTGGGCCACAAGCTCGTCCTGATGGATCGCTGGGATGCGGAGGAGATGCTTCGGCTGATCGACAGATATCGGGTGACACACAGTCACATGGTGCCCACTCAATTCCATCGGCTGCTTGCGTTGCCGGCGGAGGTGCGCGCCAAGTACGATGTGTCCTCGCTGCGCAGCATGGTGCACGGCGCCGCCCCGTGCCCACAGGCGACGAAGCGGCAGATGCTCGAGTGGTGGGGACCCACGGTGACCGAATACTATGCCGCCACCGAGGGCGGAGGGACCGTGATCAACGGTGCCGAGTGGCTGCGTAAGCCGGGGTCGGTCGGCAAGGCGTGGCCGTGGTCGGTGATCCAGGTGCTCAGCGAAGAGGACGGCTCCGAGGTTCCGGTCGGCGAACCCGGACTGGTCTACATGCGCATGATCGGCTCGAGTTTCGAATATCACCACGACAAAGCCAAAACCGAGGATGCGCGAGTCGGTGACTTGTTCACTGTTGGCGATATCGGGCACCTCGACGAGGACGGCTACCTCTACCTGCACGACCGGCGCTCGGATTTGATCTTGTCCGGTGGGGTGAACATCTACCCTGCCGAGATCGAGAACGTTCTGATCACCCACCCCAAGGTCGCCGATGTCGCGGTCTTCGGCATCCCACATCCGGATTGGGGCCAAGAGGTCAAGGCGGTGGTACAACCCGCCAGTGGGATCGTGGGCGATGCGGCGCTCACCACGGAGTTGTTGGAGTTCGCAGCAAGCCAATTGGCCAAGTACAAGAGACCCAAGTCCATCGACTATTTGCTCGAAATGCCCCGCGACCCCAATGGGAAGCTCTACAAGCGCAAGCTTCGCGACCGCTATATCTCCGCGCCGTGACGGTGAAGTCCGGATCGTGCCGGGTCAGGCGGGCTCTCGAAGGTCCGGCGCGAGACCGAACTGTGGGAAGAGCCGGTCGGTATCGAGGAAGAAGTTCAGCCCCGCGATGCCATTGCCGTCGAGTTCCAGCACGATGATCGACCACGCCACCCGGACACTGGGATCGATGCCGGGCTTGTACTGGCCGAAGGCCGGCAAGCCATTGGCACCGTGCAGGGGGACGAGTCGCGAATCGCGGCACGCGCTTCCGGCGCCGAGCATGAAGGCGGCCACGTCCTGGGGGCCGCGAATCCAGAATGCGTAGGGCGGCATGGACATCGCCACATCGTGTTTCAGCAGGGCGGTGAGTGCGTCCATGTCGTAGGCTTCGAATGCTGCGACGAAGTTGTCCACCAACTCCCGTCGCCGAGGGTCGGCCAGGTGGTGGTCGTCGGTGATCGTCGGCGCGATGTCGGACATGGTGGCCCGCGCTCGCTGGAGGGCGCTGTTCACCGACGCGGGTGACAGCGTGAGTGCCTCGGCGGTCTCTTTGGCGGAGAAGCGCAAGACCTCACGCATGATCAGGATCGCACGTTGTGTGGCGGGCAGGTGCTGGCAGGCGGCGACGAATGCCAGACGAAGCCCGTCCTTGGTGCTGGCGTGCTCGGCTGGATCGGCGCCGAAGGAGAGTGCGTCCGGGATGGGCTCGATCCACAGGTAGTCCGGCCGTGGCGCGGGTACGGTGGAACCCGGTTGCGACGGGCTGGACAGGTCCATCGGCCGCGCCCTGCGTTGCACGCCGCGAAGCATGTCCAAGCACACGTTCGTGGTGATCTTGTACAGCCAGGATCGAACGCTGGCCCGACCTTCGAACGAGGCGTAGGACCGCCACGCGCGCGTGAACGCCTCCTGCACAGCGTCCTCTGCCTCGAAGGTGGAGCCGAGCATCCGATAGGCATACCCGCACAACTCTGTGCGATGGCGCTCGAACGCGGCGCACACATCCGGAGGGTGCGCGGACGGCTTGTCGGAAGGGTCGACCATGGGGTCACCCTGCCACACGCCACCGACACGAACTGGCTCTTCAGGGCGCCGGCCGACGAAATGAACAGTGGAGGCGGGCCTGCCCGCGCCGTGCGCTGCTCGGTGCTCTCAGCTGCCGGTGAACGTGGGCTTGCGCTTCTCCGCAAACGCTTTCGGGCCCTCTTTGGCATCCGTCGACCGGAACACCGCCATGCCGAGTTCGGCGTCGATCCGGAAGGCGTCGTTTTCCGGCATGGCCTCGGTCTCCCGGATGGTCCGGAGGATGGCCTGCACCGCGAGGGGACCATTGGCGGCGATCTTCTCGGCGAGCTCCAGCGCTGTGTCCAAGGCGGTGCCGTCCGGCACCACATGCCCGATCAGGCCGATCTCCTTGGCTTCGCCCGCGGTGATGTGCCGACCGGTGAGCAGGATGTCCGCTGCGACGGTATAGGGGATCTGGCGTACCAACCGCACCGCCGAGCCTCCCAGCGGGAACAGGCCCCAGCGTGCTTCGGAGACACCGAATTTCGCGCTCTCGCCGGCCACGCGGATATCGGTGCCCTGCAGGATCTCGGTACCGCCTGCGATCGCCGGGCCCTCGACGGCCGCGATCAGCGGCTTGGTCAGTCGGCGGCCCTTGAGTAGAGCCTCGATCGTGGACAGATCCCAGCCGCCGCCGGCAAACGAATCACCCGGGTGTTGGGCGGTCATCGCCTTGAGGTCTGCGCCCGCGCAGAATGCGCCGCCCGCGCCGGTCAGGATCGCCACGCGGATATCCGGATCGTTGTCCACCTGGTCCCAGGCGTCGCGCATGATCGACATCATCTCCGCCGACAGCGCGTTGCGCGCTTCGGGGCGGTTCATGGTGACGACGAGAACATGGTCGCGCTTCTCGACGAGGCAGTGCGGCATAACTGATTCTCCTGACTTCGAACCTTGTCAAAAACAGTAACACGTTCTATTTTTGTAAGTGTGAGCTACAACATAGCGGACCTTGTCGAACATGCCATCGACCTGATGCCCGAACGTGTCGTTCTGGCTGACGGCAGCCGCGAGATCACCTACGCCCAGTTGGAAGAGCGGGCCAACAAACTCGCCCACTATCTGCGAGAACAGGGAGTCCATCCAGGCGACAAGGTGGGCATCTACTCACGCAACACCATCGAGGCCGTCGAGGCGATGGTCGCGATCTTCAAGGCGCGGGCCGTGATGATCAACGTCAATTATCGCTATGTCGAGAACGAGTTGCAGTATATCTTCGACAACTCGGACATGGTCGCGTTGATTCATGAACGTCGCTATAGCGACAAAGTCGCGGCGGTTCGTCCGAAAACCCCGGCACTGCGCACCGTCGTTGTCGTGGACGACGACACGACGGGCACGATTCCGACAGCCGCGGATTCGGTGGAATACGAGTCCGCGCTCGCACAGTCGTCGGAGACGCGCGATTTCGGCGAGCGATCTCCGGACGATCTGTACATGCTCTACACCGGTGGCACCACCGGCATGCCCAAGGGCGTGATGTGGCGCCAGGAGGACGTATGGCGCGTACTCGGTGCGGGCATCAACTTCGTCACCGGTGAATACGTGCACGACGAATGGGAATTGGCAAAGGTCGGCGCGGGCAGCCCGGCCATGGTGCGGTTTCCGATCCCACCGATGATTCACGGTGGCTCCCAATGGGCCACCTTCCACAGCTTGTTCGGTGGCGGCAAAGCGGTGATGATCCCAGAATTCTCCGGGCACGGGGTGTGGCAAGCCGTCGACGAACACAAGGTCAACCTGATCTTCATCACCGGCGACGCGATGGCGCGCCCGATGCTCGATGCCTTGGTCGAGGGGAACCCGCAGACGGGTGCACCGTACGATTTGTCGAGTTTGTACGTGATGGCCAGTAGCGCTGCGCTGTTCTCGCCAACGCTCAAGGACCGCTTCCTCGAACTGCTGCCCAACCGGATGATCTCGGACTCGATCGGCTCTTCGGAGACCGGCTTCGGTGGTCTGGCCGTCGTGACCAAAGGCGCGACCCACACGGGAGGTCCCCGAGTGAAGATCGACGCCTCCACCACGGTGCTCGACGAGGGCGGCAATCCTGTGCAGCCCGGTTCCGGCGTGGTCG
Source organism: Nocardia sp. CNY236 (assembly GCF_000482385.1). Taxonomy (GTDB): domain Bacteria; phylum Actinomycetota; class Actinomycetes; order Mycobacteriales; family Mycobacteriaceae; genus Nocardia. The sequence goes on along the minus strand of NZ_AXVD01000002.1, from coordinate 179,202 downwards.
GGGTCTTGGCGCGGCGTGGTCATATTCCACTCGGCTACTACAAGGACGAGGCGAAGACTGCCGCGACCTTCAAAGAATTCAACGGGATTCGCTACGCCATCCCCGGTGACTATGCCCGAGTCGAGGAGGATGGCACGGTCACCATGCTCGGCCGGGGATCGGTGAGCATCAACAGTGGCGGTGAGAAGATCTTTCCAGAGGAGGTCGAAGGGGCACTCAAGACGCACCCGGAGATCTTCGATGCCTTGGTGGTCGGCGCCGAGGACGACCGGTGGGGCCAACGGGTCGTCGCTGTCGTCCAGTGTCGCGGCGAGATCCGACCTACGCTGGAGGAATTGCGTCCTGTGCTCACTCAGGAGATCGCCTCCTACAAACTGCCCCGCAGTATGTGGTTCGTCGACGAGATCAAACGCTCACCGGCAGGCAAGCCCGACTATCGCTGGGCCAAGGAACAAACTCGAGCGCGTCCCGCGGACGACCAGGTCGACGCCGGTTCCACATAGGAGGATGTTTCGGCGGCTGGCCTGCGCGTGGCGCCCGACCGACTGGGGCCGGCGGGTGCACTACCTACCGGCCCCGGCGAGAGTGTGCCGGCCGGGTGGCCACTCGAGCAGAAGGTGGCCGACCCGGCTAGGTGGCCAGCTGAGCGCCGATCGCACGAAGATGGTCGGTGCCCGGGCCGAGGGCGAACTCGTTGTGTTTGGCGGCCGTGAAGTAGTTGTGCACGATATGGTCACGGTCGATGCCGACGCCGCCGTGCACGTGGACTACGGTGTGCGCCACCCGATGTCCCGCGTCGGCTGCCCAGAATTTCGCGGTGTGCACTGCTTCGGCCGCGGGCAAATCCTCCGCCATCAGCCATGCGGCCTGGGTCACCGCCAGCCGCAGACCCTGGACATCGATATATGCGTCGGCAAGACGCTGAGCGACGGCCTGGAAGCCACCGATCGTCTTGCCGAACTGTTCACGTTCCTTCGCGTACGCGGCAACCAGTTCGAGGGCTCGTTCCAGTGTCCCCAGTTGCAGTGCGCTGATTCCGAGCCAGGCTCGGGTAAGGATCCAGTCCAGAATCTCTGTGCCGGCGGCAACGGCGCCGAGCAATTCGCCCGGTGTGTCGGCCAGCTCGACCCAGAACTCAGGGCTGTGGTCGACGTTCTGCTGGGCAGTCACCTTTGCCGCTGCGGGGTCGACCGAGAAGACCGCGGTGGTTCCGGAGACGGTGGCAGGAATCAGCATCCGCTCGGCTCGATTCACATAGGGCACTGTGGTTTTGACGCCGGTCAGTCGCCAGCCTGCGGCCGTCTCGACCGCCGTGGTCGTCGGTTTCGCGGGCTCCCAGTTGTGCTCTTCGGCCAGAGCCACCGTCAGGATGACGCTGCCCGCGCCGGCGCGAGCAGCCAAGTCCTGGTGCGCCGCGGCGCCGAAACGGGCCAGCGCGCCCGCGCCCAGGACGACCGACCACAAGTACGGCGCCGCCGCCAGGTGCGAGCCCAGTTCCCGCAAGATGGCCACCTGTTCGAGCGGGCCGAGGTCGTTGCCGCCAACCGACTCGGGCAGTGCCGCTGCGAGTACTCCGGTCTCGGCCAGCGCGTTCCACACCTGTGGGTCGAACCGTTCCTCGGCGGTGTCGAGTTCACGCAACCGGTCGGCGGTGACCAGCTTGCCGCACACCTCGCCGGTCAGCCGCGAAAGGTCCAGTTGTGCTTCGGTGGGGGTGAAATCCATGGTGGTCTCCCTGTTTTCGATCAGCGCGCCGCAGCCGGCTGGCCGAGGGCGGTCATGGCGATGATGTCGCGCTGCACCTCGTTCGTGCCGCCGCCGAAGGTCAGAATGAGTGCTGCGCGATGCATGCGCTCGAGCCGTCCACGCAGCTGCGCGCCCGGGGAGTCCTGGCGTAGATAGGCGTGTGGCCCCAGCACTTCCATGAGCAGTCGATAGGCCTCGGTGGCCAGTTCGGTGCCGTATACCTTGCAGGTCGAGGCGTCCCACGGCCGTGGCGCCGCCTCGCCGCCGGCGTCGGCGCGGCTGGCGATCTCCCAGTTGAGCAGTTTGAGATAGTCGACCTTGGCGTGTACTCGGGCGAGATTGAGTTGCGCCCATTGCTGGTCGATCACACGAGAGCCGTCGGCGGCCTTGGTGGTACTCGCCCATTCGATCGTCTGGCGCAGTGCGAGCGTCAACGGCGCGGCCGAGGTGAGTGCGACGCGCTCGTGATTGAGCTGGTTGGTGATCAGCGCCCAGCCGCCGTTCTCTTGGCCGACCAGCGCGTCCGCCGGTACCCGGACATCCTGGTAGTACGTTGCGCTGGTGTCGGGGCCTGCCATGGTGTGTACCGGAGTCCAGGAAAATCCCTCGGCGCTGGTCGGCACGATGAGCATGCTGATGCCCTTGTGCTTCTTCGCCGTCGGGTCCGTGCGCACCGCCAGCCACACGTAGTCCGCGTAGGCGATGAGACTGGTCCACATCTTCTGGCCGTTGATCACATAGTCGTCGCCATCGCGCACGGCGGCGGTGCGGAGGTTGGCCAAATCGGTGCCCGCGCCCGGTTCGGAGTAGCCGATGGCGAAGTGCAAGTCGCCGGCAGCGATCTTGGGCAGGAAGAACGTTTTCTGTTCCTCGCTGCCGTAGTGCATGATCGTCGGTGCAACGGAGTTGATGGTCAGGAACGGCACCGGCGCGCCTGCGATCGCGGCTTCGTCGGTGAAGATCAATTGATCCATGGTCGGCCGGTTCTGGCCGCCGTATTCCTCGGGCCAGCCCAGGGCCAGCCAGCCATCCCGACCCATCTGCCGGACGACTTCGCGATAGACGTTGCCGTGTCCATACTCGCCGGTCTGTGCGCTCAACGCCTCCCGACGTTCGGGAGTGATCAACTGTGCGAAATAGTCGCGCAACTCCGCGCGTAGCTGCTCCTGTTGCGGCGTGTACGCGATGCGCATGGCAGTACCTCGGCCTTCGTCGAATCGGGGTTCATCCGATCATTGCATATAGACTGAAACATGTTCCAGTATCGCTGGACAATCGAGTTCGTGGCACACCAATGGGGCGCGATCGTTGTAGGCTTTGTTCCAGAGTGGTGGTAAAGGAGTTGTCATGAAGGTCAGTGTCGATCCGGACCAGTGCGAGGCGAACGGAATCTGCGTCGGAATCGCCCCCGACGTGTTCGAACTCGACGACGAGGATGTCTTGCACATTCACAGCGCCGAGGTGCCCGCCGAACGGCTCGCGGACGTGGAGGATGCTGTCGCTCAGTGCCCGAAGGCGGCGCTCCGCTTGGAGTGACCGATCCTTGTCCTAATGTGAAACACGTTCTAAAGTCGGCCGCGTGAGCAATGATGTGAACCTTGCGGGTCGAGTAGCGATCGTGACCGGCGCCGGTGCCGGATTGGGGCGGGCCGAAGCGCTCGCGCTCGCCGGCGCCGGCGCTTCGGTCGTAGTCAACGATCTGGTGGAGTCCGACGCGGTTGCCGACACGCTCGCCGCGATCCGAGCCGTGGGCGCCAAGGTCGAGTTCGTGGCGGGCAGTATTGCCGAGCGGGCCACAGCCGATGCGCTGATGCGCACTGCCGAGGAGTCGTTCGGGTCGATCGATATCGTGGTCAACAACGCCGGTATCACTCGAGACCGCATGCTGTTCAACATGTCCGACGAGGAATTCGACGCGGTGGTGGCGGTGCACCTGCGGGGGCATTTCCTGTTGTCGCGCAATGCTGGCGCGTACTGGCGGGCCAAATCCAAAGATGCGGGCGCCCCGGTCTATGGCCGACTGGTCAACACCTCCTCCGAGGCGGGGTTGCTCGGTCCGGAAGGTCAGGCCAATTACGGCGCCGCCAAGGCGGGCATAACCGCACTGACCCTCTCTGCCGCGCGGGCGCTGTCACGGTACGGCGTACGCGCCAACGTGATCGCCCCGCGGGCACGCACTGGTATGACCGCGGAAGTGTTCAGTCCTGCCCCCCAGGGGCAGGACGATCCGCTCTCGCCCGACCATGTCGCACGATTGGTCGCGTACCTGGCATCTCCTGCCGCCGATGCGATCAATGGGCAGTTGTTCGTCGTCTATGGGGGAATGGTGGCGCTCATGGCGGCACCGGTCGTCGAACGTCGGTTCGACGCGACGAGTGGGCGATGGTCGACCCGAGATCTCGCCGATACGCTCGGCGGCTACTTCACCGATCGTCGTCCGAATGAGACGTTTTCGGCATCGTCGCTGATCGACTTGGGTTGAGGGCCGTAGCGCGTTCGCGATCTACGTTCCAACTGTTGATCATGTGATCGGCGCTTGGTAGACATGGGGATGGGTATGTTCCACTTCACAAAGGTGGGATCATTCTCGGGTCGAGCTGGTTTCAATTTTGCAGGCCATCTTTCCGGTAATTGCACGTCAAAAGTATGGAAATTGCACCCAAGGCTTGCTGAACGTGTTCTAATCGTTGCGGCGGTGGACCGTGCGGAGAGGCGCGAGGGTCGCATGTGCCGGTCGAGCAAGGAGGATCGCGGATGAACGAGGTCCTTGCCGTGCCGTTGCGAGCTGTCGGTGGATTCTTCGAGCTCGTTGCCGAGGTGGCCCGTTCGGCCGTGCGCAGGCCGTTTCAATGGCGTGAGTTCACCGACCAGTCTTGGTTCATCGCTCGAGTGTCGATCATGCCGACATTGCTGGTGGCCATTCCGTTCACCGTTCTGGTCACTTTCACGTTGAACATTTTGTTGCGCGAGATCGGCGCAGCCGACCTCAGTGGCGCCGGGGCAGCTTTCGGTGCGGTCACGCAGATCGGACCGATCGTCACCGTGCTCATCGTCGCCGGGGCCGGTGCTACCGCGATCTGCGCCGATCTCGGAGCACGTACCATTCGCGAGGAAATCGACGCCATGCGGGTACTGGGTATCAACCCGGTACAGCGTCTGGTAGTGCCGCGAGTACTCGCATCGATGTTCGTCGCGCTGATGCTCAACAGTTTGGTGTGCACCATCGGAATCGTCGGCGGGTTTCTTTTCTCGGTGTATTTGCAGGATGTGAACCCGGGCGCGTTCGTCAATGGCATCACGCTGCTCACCCACCTGCCGGAGCTGGTCATTTCGGAGGTAAAAGCCGGGCTGTTCGGGCTGATCGCGGGGTTGGTCGCCTGCTACCTGGGCTTGAACGTCAAAGGTGGACCCAAGAGTGTCGGTGATGCAGTCAATCAAACCGTGGTTTTCGCCTTCATGGCTTTGTTCGTGGTGAACGTGGTGGTTACCGCGGTCGGTATCGAGTTCACGGCGCGGTGACATAGTGGCTTTCGTTATTGCATCCCGCTTCCCCCGCGCTGTCCGACGTGTGCGCCGGATGTCGGACTCGTTGGACACGGTGGGCCAACAGGCGGTGTTCTACAGCAAGGCGATAGGAGCCGTGCCGCGCGCATTGGTGCACTATCGCACCGAAACCATCCGGCTGATCGCGGAGATCAGCATGGGTACCGGCGCGTTGGCGGTCATCGGCGGCACGGTGGTGATCGTCGGATTCCTCACCCTGTTCGCCGGCGGCACCATCGCCGTGCAGGGCTACAGTTCATTGGGCAATATCGGAGTCGAAGCGCTCACCGGATTCTTTGCGGCATTCATCAACGTCCGCATCGCCGCGCCCGTGATCTCCGGTATCGGACTGGCCGCTACGATCGGAGCCGGCGCAACCGCGCAGCTGGGGGCCATGCGTGTCGCCGAAGAAATCGACGCGTTGGAGTCGATGGCAATCCGCCCGGTGCCGTATCTGGTCGGTACCAGGGTGCTGGCCGGGATGATCGCGATCATCCCGCTCTACGCGCTGGCGGTGATCGCCTCGTTCTTGGCGAGCCGATTTGCCACAGTGGTGATCTACGGACAGTCCGCGGGGGTGTACGACCACTACTTCTCGACGTTTCTCATTCCCAGCGACATCCTCTGGTCGTTCGCCCAGGCGATTTTCATGGCTCTCGCGGTCATGATGATTCACACCTATTACGGCTACAACGCGGCAGGCGGACCGGTCGGTGTGGGTATCGCGGTAGGTAATGCGGTACGGACCTCGCTGGTCGCGGTGGTCACCGTGACTCTGCTCATCTCGCTGGCCATCTATGGCACCGCGGGCAACTTCCATCTCTCCGGGTAAGCGACATGGCGGAATCGAAGCATACGGAAGGCCGTCTCCTGCGGGCGCTGCGCGGCGGACTCGGTCTGAAACTGGCTGGCGCGGCAATGATCCTGGTGCTGGTCGCGGTCGTGGCGGTGGCGCTGACGATGTTCGTCGGCGGATTCACTCCTACGGCGGCGGTGACGGTCGAGGCGCCCCGCAGTGGTCTGGTTCTCGACCCGGATGCCAAGGTCAAGATTCGTGGCGTGGAAATCGGCCACGTCGCCTCGGTCGACTACACCACCGATGCCGCGGAACTGACCTTGGCGATCGATCCCGACCAGCTGAAGCTGGTGCCGTCCAACGTGGACGTCGACATCAGGTCCACCACTGTCTTCGGCGCGAAATACGTCAACTTCGACGTTCCAGAAGAACCCGCTGCCACGTCGCTTCAGCCGGGTGCGACTCTCTCCGCGCAGCGGGTGACCGTGGAGTTCAACACGCTGTTCCAGGATTTGTCCGACGTGCTGGCAAAGGTCGAGCCGGAGAAGCTCAATGCGACGCTGTCGGCATTGAGCACCGCGCTGCAGGGCCGCGGCGAGAAACTCGGCGACCTGCTCGTGCAAACCGACGCCTACTTGCGAGACATCAATCCATATCTGCCCACGCTGCAAGACGACCTCGCCAAGACCGGCGACGTCACCAACCTCTATGCGGACACCGTGGCCGACCTGTTACGCATTCTGGACAATGCAACGGTCACGAGTGGAACCCTGGTCGAGGAACAAGGCAGCCTCGACAGTCTGCTGCTCAGCCTCACCGGATTGTCCGATACCACTGGGTCGGTTCTCCGTGAAAACGAGAACGACCTCGTCACATCGTTGGATCTGCTGCGCCCCACCACCGGGCTGCTCGAGGAGTACTCACCCGCGCTCTACTGTTTGTTCGCCGGTCTCGGCGCCGCACTCCCCCTGGGTGAGGCGGTCTTCGGCGGACTGCAGGAGGGTGTCGGCCTGAACGCCGGATTCATGTGGGGCGCTGAGCCCTACACCTATCCGAAGGACCTACCGAAGGTCCATGCGACCGGCGGCCCGCAGTGCGGGGGTCTGCTCGACCGGGTGCCCGACAGCCACTCGGACTATGTCGTCACCGATACCTCGGAAGGTCGCGTGTACACGCCGTCGACGACATTTTCGGTCAACCCGCCGACGATCTTCCAAGTCCTGTTCGCCGGAATGCCAGGAGTGCCGCGCCCGTGAACACTACGTCGAACACCGTCAAGCTGGCCATCTTCACTCTGGTGATGACCCTGATCTTCGCTGGTTTGGTCGTCGTGTTCGGGCAGATGCGATTCGCGCGCGAGAACGGCTACCACGCCGTGTTCACCAGTTCGTCCGGCATACTGCCCGGCGCGAAAGTGCGCATCGCAGGCGTACCGGTGGGCTCGGTCACCTCGGTGAAGGTCGGCAAGGACTATGCAGCCCACGTCGAGTTCGACGTGGACCGGGAATACACGCTGCTCGCCAGTACGCGTGCCGCGATCAGGTACGAGAACCTGGTCGGCGACCGCTACCTCGAGCTGTCCGAGGGGCCGGGTTCGAATCGCATATTGCCTTCGGGTGGCACGATCGGTATCGAACAGACCGCACCCGCACTGGATCTGGATATGTTGCTCGGTGGTTTCCAGCCGTTGCTGCGCGGCCTGAACCCTGCTCAGGTGAACGATGTGACCAATGCCCTGCTACAGATCTTCCAGGGTCAAGGTGGCACTCTGGTGTCCTTGCTCAATAGCAGTGGCGCGTTCGGCAAGACCCTGGCCGATCGCGACGCGCTGATCGGCAGCGTGATCGACAACCTCAACGCGGTGCTGCAAACCATCGATGATCGCGGAGATCAGTTCGCCACGACGATCGCCGAATTGCAGCGTTTGATCAGCGGCTTGGCCGCCGACAAGGATCAGATCGGCGCCGCCATCCCGAGGATTGCCGGGGCCACCGGCGATCTGACCGATCTCCTGGCGCAGGCCCGGCCGGACCTACGGGACACGGTCGAGCAAGCAGGGCGTCTGGCCACCAACCTCGACGAGGGGTCCGACACCGTCGAATGGGTGCTGGAACGGCTGCCGTCGACCTACCGTGATTTGATCCGCGTCGGCGCTTATGGCTCTTTCCTGCAACTCTATGTCTGTTCGACGAACTTCCTGGTGGACGGCCCCGACGGGCAGACTTTGAAAATCAACATGCCAGGTGCCCAGACGACCGGAAGGTGCGCGGACGACCGATGAACCAACGACCATCGACTGCCACCACTATCGGCATCGTGGGCCTCGTACTCGCGGTGGCGGTGGCATTGTCGGCGCTGCAGTTCGGGCAGCTTCCGTTCATTCGCTCCGGCGCAACGTTCACCGCCCACTTCGCCGATGCCGGTGGCCTACTACCCGGCGATCCGGTGCAAGTGGCCGGGGTGCGATCCGGACAGGTCGACACGGTGCGTCTGGACGGCGAGCAAGTGCTCGTCCGATTCACGCTGGACGAGTCCATCGTGCTGGGCGACCAGACTTCGGCGGCGATCAAGACCAATACGGTGCTCGGGCGAAAGTCGCTGGAGGTCGTTCCTTCTGGGTCCGGCGCGCTGCGGCGCGACGACACCATTCCATTGGCCCGCACCACCGCGCCGTATTCGCTGAACGAGGCATTGAGCGATCTGACGGTCACGGTGGAGGGCCTGGATCTCGACCAGGTCGATCGCACGCTCGATACCCTGTCGACCGCGTTTGCCGACACTCCGGCGCCGTTGCGCTCGGCGCTCGACGGGGTCACCGAGCTCTCCCGCAGCATCAACGAACGCGACCGCATGCTGCTGGAGCTGCTGAAGCGGGCGCAGAACGTGACGAAGCTCCTCGCCGACCGTGGAAACGAGATCAACGCTCTGCTCCTGGACGGTAACCAGCTGCTCGGCGAATTGGACCGGCGACGCGCCGCATTGGGCCAGTTGATCGTCTACGTCAACGGTTTGGCCCAACAGCTGTCCGGTCTGGTCGCCGATAACGAGGCTCAGCTGAAACCGGTCCTGGACGAGGTGAATTCGGTGCTGGCGTTGCTACAACGAAACGAGCAGAACATCGCCGATGCGTTGGATGGGCTCGGGCCGTTTGCTGCCGCACTGGGCGAGCAGGTCGGTAGTGGTCCCTATTTCCAGGCGTATGTGGTGAATGCAGCAAGCAAGCTGCTCCAGCCACTCGTGGACGCGTTGGTCTGGCCGGAGCACTTGCCGGACGATCTGGACAGCTATCTGACGCCGTTCCCGTCGATCGAACCCGCGACCGAGGAGCCGCCCCGATGAGCCTGTCGAACGTCCTCCGGAAACCACCACGCGTGGTGCTGGTGTCGATTGCCGCGGTGGTGGCCGTGTTGGTGGCCGCCGGCGTGTGGACCGGCCTGACCCGGATCGGAACCACCGCGGTCACCGCATACTTTCCGTCCACCATCGGCCTGTATCCCGGCGACGATGTGCGGATACTCGGGGTGAAGATCGGCCGGATCGACGCGATCGAGCCGGGCAGCGATCGGGTGGAGGTGCGGATGACACTCGATCGTGGTGTCGACGTCCCCGCCGACCCGCGTGCGGTGATCATTTCGCCTTCGTTGGTCTCGGCGCGCTTCATTCAGCTCGCGCCCGTCTACACCGGCGGTCCCACACTGCGCGACGGCGGCGTGATCCCCATCGAGCACACCGCAGTGCCGGTCGAATGGGACGACATCAAGGAGGAACTGTCCGACCTCGCCACCGCGCTCGGGCCGGTCGGCGACGACGAGCAGGGATCGTTCGGCCGCTTCGTCGAAACCGCCGCCGATAACCTGGACGGCAACGGCCAACGGTTCCACGACACGGTGAAGGAACTGTCCGCCACGCTGACCACCCTGTCCGACGGTCGCGGGGATCTCTTCGGCACTGTGCGCAACCTGCAGAAATTCGTCGAGGTGCTGTCGGCGAGCAACGAGCAGATCGTTCAGTTCGGCGGTCGGCTCGCGTCGGTCTCCTCGGTATTGGAAGGAGTCTCCGCCGACCTCGGCGAGGGTCTGGACAACCTGGAGGTGGCGGTGGCCGACGTGCGCCGGTTCATCGACGGTAGCGGTGGCGAATTGACCGAGGGCGTGCAACGGTTGGCCGACGTCACTCGACTGTTGGTCGACAAACGGCCGGAGTTGGAAAGGGCGTTACACGCCGGGCCGACCGCTCTGGTGAATTTCTATCAGATCTACAAGCCTGCCCAGGGCACGCTGACCGGCGCCATTTCGCTCAACAACCCCGCCGACCCGCTGAGCTTTCTGTGCGGCTCGGTTCAGGCGCTGGAGGTGAACGAATCCGACCGTAGTGCCGACCTCTGCGCACAGTACTTGGCGCCGGTGATCAACAGCCTGAGCATCAACTACGCGCCCTTCTTGAGTAATCCGGTCAGTGGAGTCACCGCGTTCCCCGACCAGCTGCTGTACACCGACCCCGATCTCGAAGCACGGGTGGCGAACCAGACGCCTGCGCAACCGCGACCCATGCCGGTGAGTGTGCCGAAAAGCCCAGCCGAACTGGTGATTCCAGGAGGAACACGATGACGCCCCGACGGATGGGGCGCACGGCCCTGGTCGCAGTGGGACTGGCGGTGACGCTCGGTGTCTCGGGCTGCCAATGGGACGGGTTGAACTCGCTGCCGCTACCCGGCGCCGAGGGCACTGCGCCCGGTTCGTACCAGGTCCGTATTCAAATGCCGAACGTGACGACGTTGACCAGAAATTCCCCGGTACGAATACGCGATGTGGCGGTGGGCACCGTTTCGAATATCGAGGTGGAAGACTGGCATGCACTGGTCACCGTGACACTGAACCCCGATGTCCGCTTACCGGCCAACGCGGTTGCCAAGATCGGCCAGACCAGTCTGTTGGGATCCAATCACGTCGAACTGTCCGCACCGACCGATCAGGCCCCACAAGGACGGTTGGGCCCAGGAGATGTCATACCGCTGTCACGTGCTGGAAGCTATCCGACCACGGAACAGGTGCTGTCCTCGTTGTCGATAGTGCTCAACGGAGGTGGTGTCGCCCAGTTGGAAACCATCACTCGCGAACTCGACGCCGCGCTCACCGGTCGGGAGGACGCCATCCGGGACCTGCTGCCACAGTTGAACGAGCTGACCACGAATCTGGACCGTCAGACCGGCGATATCGTCGCCGCACTGAGCGGGCTGGATCGGCTGAGCGGTCGGTTGGCCGATGAACGCGATGTGGTGGCTGCCGCCGTCGAACAGATCCATCCAGCCTTGACCGTGCTGGCCGACCGCCGGGAGAGCGTGACGCGGGCATTGACCGCGCTCGGCGACCTGAGCGATGTCACGCAACGGATCATCGACACCAGCGGCGACGATCTGAAGGCCAATCTGCGCAGCCTGGTTCCGGTATTGCGGTCGTTGGCCGACACCGGCAACAATCTGACCGAGTCGCTGAAGATGTTGCTCACCTTCCCATTCCCGATGAAATACCTTGATCACGTGGTCAAGGGGGACTACCTGAATCTGTTCATGACAGTCGACATCACGGGGCGGAGGCTGGACTCGAACTTCCTCACCGGAACCTTGCTGGGCGGACAGTTCGGCGGGGTCGAAAGCATGCCCAACATCGTTGCGCCGGACATAGCCACGCAGGGCGGTGACCCGCTCACCGCGCCGCTGCAGCAACCGTCCGCGCCACCAGTGCCGGCTCCGCTGCCGGAACCGACCATCCCTGGACTGCCGCCGATCCCGGGTCTGCCCGCCATTCCGGGTCTTACCGTCCCCATGCCGGGCGCCGTCGAGCCACAGGGGGAGCCGGGACGATGAAACTGAGCCCGTTCGTCCGCACCCAATTGCTGATCTTCTCTGTGCTCACCGTGGTCGGCCTGGTGGTCATGGGCGGGATATATGTCAAACTGCCCGCGATGTTCGGCATCGGCCGCTACGAGGTCACCGTGCAATTGGCGGCGACCGGTGGTCTCTATCCCACCGCGAACGTTGCCTACCGCGGCACGAACGTCGGTGTCGTGGAGGAGGTCCGACTCACGCCGGCCGGAGTCGACGCGTTGTTGTCGATCGAGAGCGATTACACGATTCCCGCCGATGTCGATGCTTCGGTGCGCAGTGTTTCCGCGATCGGCGAACAATACGTCGACTTGGTGCCCGCGCAGGAGGGAACCGGCGGGAACCTGCGGGCCGGCAGTGTGATCCCGGTGGAGCGCACCTCCTTGCCACAGGACGTTGGCGCCCTGCTCGACCAAGCCGACCGACTGCTGGCCAGCGTTGCGGATACCCGGCTACGCCAAGTCATCGACGAAGCATTCCGTGCATTCAACGGCACAGGACCGGACTTGCAGCGGCTCATCGACTCGGCCACGTTGCTGGTCCAGGAAGCGCAGGCCAACTCCGAACCGACCAAGCAACTGCTGGACCAGATCGGCCCGCTCTTGGACACCCAGATCCGCTCGGATGCCGCAATTCGATCGTGGACGGCGGATCTGGCAGCTGTCACCGATCAGTTGCGTGGCCATGATCCGGCGCTGCGCGGCTTGTTGCGCGAAGGGCCTGCCGCACTGGAGCGGGTGCGCGCGCAGATCGACGATCTGCAACCGACGCTGCCATTGCTGTTGATGAACCTGGTCAGTATCGGCCAGGTAGGAGTCATATATCACGCTGGGCTGGAGCAGATCCTCGTGGTGTACCCGCCATTGGTCGCCGCGTTGCTCACTGCGACCCGCGGGCCGCTCGAGTACGGCGCTCTGGTCGACTTCATGACAGTGTTCAACGACCCGCCCGCCTGCACCACCGGCTTCCTTCCACCGGATCAGCGGCGCTCGCCTGCTGAAACCGGCACCCCGGACACGCCCGCGGATTTGTATTGCAAGGTGCCGCAAGACGCGAAGGAGGCAGTACGCGGTGTTCGTAATACACCGTGCGCCGAAGTTCCAGGTGTGCGCGCCCCGACGCCGGAACTGTGTCGTAGCGGGTACATTCCCCTTGGTAACAACCCGCCCTTCGGGCCGCCGGAGCCGGTCGCGCCCGCGAGCGCCTCTCCGGACAATGGCGGCGTGGCGCCGATCGTGGGGCGCGCCTACGACCCCGCTACCGGCATGTTCATCGGGTCCGACGGTCGTACGGTCAGGTATGCGGATGTCGCGCCGGATGGTTCGGCGATCATACCGTCGAGTTGGCAGGAGATGCTGTTGGAGCAGCAACGATGAGTGCAGACAACCGAGCAGGGAACCGCAATCGGCGCCGAGTCGTCCGCTCGTCCGGACCCCCGACGGCCGAAGCGAAAGTGATGTCGGTCACTACTGGTGCGCAGGTCTTCGCCTCGCACTCCCCTTCCGGCCGGGCCACGACCAAGGCCGTTTCAGCGGCCGGTGTCACCGAGATGGTGACACTGGAGAAGCAGTCCGGACCGCAGCGTGGCAGCGGTTACTCACGCATCCTGGAGTTGGCCGCCGTGGTGTTGGTGTGCGCACTCGTATCCGGTGCGGTTCTGTCGGTGTTCGTGACGCGATCGGTGCACCAACGTGACGAATTGCGGGCCGCATACGTGCAGACCGCTAGGCAGGCAGTTATAAACCTCACCAATGTCAACCCCGACACGGTCGAACAGGACTTGGACCGCATGCGCTCCATGACCTCGGGCAAACTGAGGTCCGACTTCAGCAGCGTGACCGGCCCGATGGCAAATCTTCTGCGAGAGATCGGGGCCACCACCACCGGCGAAGTCGTCGAGGCAGCGCTGGAGAGCGCCGACGACCGCTCCGGGCGAGTTTTCGTCGCCGCCATTCAAACATTGACCAATTCCGAGGAGCCTGAGCCGCAAACCAGGAAACACCGGTTCGTGGTGGACGTATCCCACGAAGACGGTAATTTCACGGTGTCGAAGGTGGAACAGGTGCCATGAACAGGATTCGAGTCGACGTCCTTCGTGCAGTGCTCGGCATCGTGGCCATCGTCGCCGCGATCGTCGTTGGCGTGAACGGTTACGGCCTCTGGGACGACCATCTGGTGGAGCGAGCCCGAAAAGAGGCGGTAGCGGCAGCGGGTCGTGCCGTCGAAGAAATGCTCAGCTATACGCCGAACACGGTGGACACCGAGTTGCAACAGGTGATCGACGACAACAGTATCAGTGCATTCCGGGACGAATTCAACAGGTACGTCGAAGAGCAACTGGCTCCGAACGCCAAAGAGGACCAAATCACCAATGTTGCTACCACGCAAGCGGTCGGCGTCGTTTCCGCCAGCCGCGAGCGCGTGGTTGCCTTGGTGTTTCTCAACCAGGTCGCGACCATACGTGATCAGAGCACGATTTCCGGTTCGCGGCTACGCGTGACGATGGTGAGCGTGGACTCGCGTTGGATGGTAGAGGAGTGGACTCCGGTCTGAGTACCGGAGATGGCCCGTGTCGGTCCGGACTGCCGCCTCAGGGCTGGTCTCGGGATTCGGCGTAGGCGTCGTTGGTCAGGAGCGCGCTGCCTGCGACCTGGTCGTTCGCCAACGCGTCCAAGAACGCCCGCGCCCAACGGTCCACGTCATGGGCCAACACCTGGCGACGCAAGGAGCGCATCCGCCGACGCTTGGTGTCCTTGTCGTCGTCCAACGCCGCGACGATGGCATCCTTCACATCGTCCAGATCGTGTGGATTACACAGGTATGCCCGGCGTAATTCGGCTGCGGCGCCGGTGAATTCGCTCAAGACCAATGCGCCGTTGAGCCCACTGTGGCAGGCGACGTACTCCTTCGCAACCAGGTTCATCCCGTCGCGCAGTGGGGTCACCAACATCACATCGGCCGCGACGAAGAACGCCATCAGCTCCTCTCGCGGAATCGGCCGATGGAGGTAGTGCACCACCGGATGGCCGACTCTGGCGAATTCCCCGTTGATCCGTCCGACTTGGCGCTCGATGTCGCCGCGCATCTGGATGTAGCTCTCGACTCGTTCGCGACTGGGTGTGGCCAGCTGGACCATGACGGTGTCGGTCGGGTCGACCCGACCGTCGGCGAGGAGTTCTTCCAGTGCGTTGAGCCGGATATCGATGCCTTTGGTGTAATCCAGCCGGTCCACGCCGAGAAGGATGTTCTTCGGGTTGCCCAGTTCCGCCCGGATCTTCGCCGCACGCTCACGGACCGATCTGCGTCGGGCGTGCTCGTCGAGTTCGGCCGAAGCGATCGAGATCGGGAACGCGCCCACGCGCACGGTACGGAATCCGACTTGGACGACACCGAGTTTGGACCGGACGCCGACCGCGCCGCGAGAGGTCGGTTGTCCGGCCAGGCGACGAGCCAAGTAGAGGAAGTTCTGCGCACCGCCAGGGAGGTGGAACCCGATCAGGTCGGCGCCGAGCAGGCCTTCGACGATCTCGGTCCGCCATGGCATCTGCATGAACAGTTCGACCGGCGGGAACGGGATGTGTAGAAAGAAGCCGATGGTCAGATCGGGGCGCAGCATGCGCAGCATCTTGGGTACCAACAAGAGCTGGTAATCCTGCACCCACACGGTCGCGCCCTTGGCAGCTACCTGGGCTGTGGCTTCGGCGAAGCGCCGATTGACCGTGACGTATGCGCTCCACCACGCCCGGTCGTACACCGGGCGGACGATCACATCGTGGAACAGCGGCCACAGGGTGCCGTTGGAGAAGCCTTCGTAGTACGCGGCCACCTCGGACGCCGAGAGCGGGACAGGATGCAGCTCGAGACCGTCCTCGATGATCGGATCGACATCGACGTCGGGAATTCCCGCCCAGCCGACCCATGCGCCCTTGTTGTTGCGCAGCACTGGTTCCAGTGCGGTCACCAAGCCGCCCGGGCTACGTTTCCATCGGGTGGCACCGTCGGGCAGTCGCTCGAGGTCGACCGGGAGCCGATTGGCAACGACGACGAAGCCGGACCCGGAGGTGGGGCCGGCGAATTCTTCCGTCGGGTCGACTCCAAAGGTGCCTTCGGCATGCTCGGAGTCGTCGGACGGGTTCATCTGATCCACTCACGCATCCTTTGCGCGTTGCGCTATCCCGCTGGAGTCGTGCGCGCGACGTCGCCGTTGGCGTCGAACGAGTTCATGGAAACTATAGAGCCTATTCACCCCTGTTGTTCGGTCCGATACCCAACATCGACAACAACATTCGGCACTCGTCGGCGTCCTCGGCATAGGCGGCGACCACCCGCTGCGCCTGACGCGCGGTCTCGTCGGTGAGTGGCTCGAGATCGTCGTCCGCGATGTCGTTCGCGCTTCCCTTCGCGGCCATATCAGTCCTCTCGGCTCGGTGCGCTGTCTCGTTGGTGCGCTCATGCGTGCGAAAAGTCAATCGTATGCGACGCTGGAGTCCGAGTCTGCCGCTGCCGCCGCACGACACCAACCGCCGGTCACCTCGTTCGGTGTGTGGCGCCCACGGATGCCTATACCGTGGAGAGCGCATACCGTGGAGAGCTCAGCACGAACTCCAGGAAAGGGTCGACATGCCGCTGGCTACCGTGAACGGGATTTCCCTCAACTACCAGGTCAAGGGTGACCGTGCCAGGGGCACCGATGTCAAGGGTTCGGCTCCGCTCGTGGTCATGGTCATGGGTACCGGCAGCCCTGGCCGGGTATGGGAGTTACACCAGGTTCCGGCGCTGGTGACTGCCGGATATCGAGTATGCACGTTCGACAACCGAGGAATTGCGCCGTCCTTCGAGGCAGCCTCCGGCATGACCATCGACGACATGGTCGCCGATACCGCCGCCCTCATCGAGTTCCTGGCCGAGGGGCCGGCGCTGGTCGCGGGCACATCGATGGGTGCGCGAGTGGTGCAGGAATTGACCCTCGCTCGCCCCGATCTGGTACGTAAAGCCGTCTTCATGGCCGGTCACGGGCGACTCGACCAGCTACAGAAGACACTCTCGGCAGGCGAACACGAACTCGATGCCAGCGAAGTGAGACTGCCGCCGAAGTACGAGGCCGCGATGACCGCGGTGATGAACCTTTCGCCTGCCACCTTGGCCGACCCCAATGCCGCGCGAGACTGGCTCGATCTGTTCGAGTTCACCGGCGGACCGGTATCCCCGGGCATCCGCGCTCAGCGCAGGATGGACCACGATTTCGACCGGGTGCAGGCCTATCGCGCTATTCGCGTGCCTTGCCTCGCGGTCGGATTCGCCGATGACCGGATGATTCCGCCCTACTTGTCCCGGGAGATCGCGGAGGCCATTCCGGGAGCACGGTATCAAGAGATTCCGGATGCGGGGCATTTCGGCTATTTGGAGCGACCAGAGGCGGTCAACAAGGTACTATTGGACTTCTTCGCGAGTTGACGGTGAGCGCGAGGTGACGGCACCGTGGGCCGGGATGGAGCCTAGGTAACCGCTCAGGCGTAATGTGTCGCTTGCTAGTGTCGACATAACGCTCGTGCTTCCACGGTGTTTACGGTATCTAGTAACCAGCACCGGGTGAAGCAGGAGCGATCCCGTACATAGCGCCAGTATCCAGTGAGGTGAAATTGAGCACCAACCCCTTCGATGACGAAGACGGCCGCTTCTTTGTCCTGGTCAACGACGAGGAGCAGCATTCGTTGTGGCCGGCTTTTGCCGAGGTCCCGGCCGGTTGGCGGGTCGTGTTCGGTGAAGACAGTCGCGCCGCCTGCGTCGAGTACGTTGAGAAGAACTGGACCGATATGCGTCCGAAGAGTCTGCGCGATGCCATGGCCGCGGACGATGCGGCTCGGCAGGGCGCCCAGTCCTGACCCGCGCCAGTCGATACTGCGCCGGGGCGATCCACTACGCTGTGACTGCGTGACACCGCTACCAGGTGTCACGCAGTCGGCGTGTCCGCTACTATGACAACCGTTTTCCCGCCTCCTTAGCTCAGTGGTAGAGCACTCGCCTTGTAAGCGAGCGGTCGTCAGTTCGATCCTGACAGGGGGCTCTTGGCGAACGGCACCTGGTCCGGGATTTCCCAGGCCAGGAGCTGTTTGTCGTATCCCTGTGACGCCATCCAGTCCGTGGCGCCTGAATCAGGATGCATGAGTGCGCCGAAGGCCGGTGCATGAGTGTGCCGAAGGCTACAGGGTCGGGCTACACCTGACAATCCGCACACGCATCGGCTGGCCGCGGCCAGCGATGGCGAGGTGGATCTTGGTGCTCGGCCGCCCTGTGACCCTCCGAGTGCTTCTTCGGTGACGCCGACGGCGCCCCGTTCACGAGTTCCGGCACCATGTCGATGGGCCCGCACCGCCGGCAGCGTGAGCTCGATCCGATCCACGCTGTATCGGTCGATTCGCCGGGGGTGGTATCGGGTCGAGTCCGGCGTCGATCAGTGCTTCGTCGCCGAGTCCTGTGTCTGGGCAGGCGTTGAACACGATGATCTCATCGATGTTTCGTCTTGTGGGTGGCCGAACCTTCGGTCACCGAGGTGGTGTATCCCGCCGTCGTGGCGATTTGCCGTGATCGCGCAGCAGATGCCCCCCAGTCCAGCGTCTACGGTCGTCACTCGGATCGCCTGCGTGTGATACGTGTAAAATCTTCTTGCTGTTGTGCATTCCGGGGGTTGTCTCGCTTCTCGGCGTGGATGGTCTCGTCGACCGCTACGGTCTGAGATGGATGGGGCCCGCGCTGCAGTCGTATGGAGCCGGCTGCAGCGGCAGGTCGGTTACGGATACCGGTGCGCCGTTGAGAATCGTTGGCGCCGAGTGAAAACGAGCGCGTGTCCGAAGTGCCTATATTGCACATAGATTCGTCCGAGGTCACGCATGAACACCGGATGAGCTACGAACCGGATATGAGGGCACTCCTTGGCATCCTTCGAGTCGAATCCAACAATACGAGGGTAGTATTTCTGCCGAAAGTGGTTGAGATGCACGAGGATAGCGCGTTTCCGTCGGTTGACGCGCGGCATCGTGCGATTGCCGGGGTGCGCGATGGCTGAGTTGATCGATTTCTCCGCAGCGTTGATCGAACCACAAGCGATCAAGGACGCTGGGTATGTCGGTGTCGTAGGCTATTTCAGTGATTCACGTCCCGGTACGAATTTCGGGGCCAAGCCACTGACACGGGAATACTGTGATCGGCTACGCGCTGTCGGACTCGAGATAGTGACCAACTACCAGTACGGCAAAGGAGACACCGCCGACTGGAAAGGGGGGTACGACGCAGGTGTGCATCATGCGCAGATCGCGCTGGGGTATCATTTCGCGGCCGGTGGTCCGGGCTTTCGGCCGCTGTATGCCTCGGTCGATTCGAATCCATCGCTACACGAATGGAATTCACTGATCGTCCCGTTCCTTCGTGGCTGGGCGTCGGTGGTCGGGCTGGAGTGGACCGGCATGTACGGCAATGCGCGGTGCATCGACTGGGCGCTCGAGGATGGCGTCGCCACCTGGTTCTGGCAGCACAACTGGTCCGGCGATCCCTCGATCAACGACGATCACCCGGCGGCGCACATACATCAGATCAGGATCGACCGCGATCGGGTGGGCGGTGTCGTGGTGGACGTCAACACGATTCTCGCCGACGACTACGGTCAGTGGTCGAAAGCGACGCCGCCGGCTCCGGGTCCGGGTGATGAGGTGAACCGACCCGAGTACGTCGAGCTCGACCGGATGGGCAACTCGGCCTCCAGTCGGCACGGCGCGCGCGTGGTGAATTTTCTGCTGCACACCCAGGAAGGCAATGGAACCGCCGAGAGTCTGGCGAATTATCTCAACAATCCACGAAACGGCGTGAGTTATCACTACACGCTGCATGATCGTGTGGTCGTGAACGTCGTGGACACCGACCTGGCGAGTTGGTCGGTGTTGGATGCAAATCCCTACACCATCAACCTCTGTTTCGCGGGCAGTCGCGCAGCCTGGAGCCGCAATGACTGGCTACTGATCCGCGACGATATTCGGATCGCGGCGTGGTTTGCGGTGCAGGATGCGCGCAAATACGACTTCGAGCCGCATGTCATCGTGCCCCCGTACGAGCGACGAGAGGGGATCTCCGATCACAGATACGTCACCGATTGCCTCGGTATCGGCACCCACACCGACGTTGGGCCGAATTTTCCCTGGGACGTCTTCGTGGCGGACGTGCACGAGTTCGCTGGCAGCGGTCCGAGGCAACCTGTGCCGAATGCGATCGACGACAGCGCCGCCGCAAATCCGTGGCTGGGCAGCCGCATCACCGATGGCGAACTCGGGGTGCCCGACGGCATCGGCCGGCGGGCTCATTTCGAACACGGCCACATCTATTGGCATCCCGATACCGGCGCGCATGCGATCCCTGAGGCGTTGTGGGCGACGTACGCGGAACTGGGGTGGGAAACCGGGCCACTCGGCTACCCCGTCACCGAGCGCACCGTCCTCGATGGACCCGACGGCCGGCCGTGGGGTGTGGTGCAGGGCTTCCAGGGCGGAGCGCTCTATCGTCGGCTCTCCAGCGAACGCGCATACCGAGTGCACGGCGCGATTCGTGACCGATGGAACCGCACCGGTTTCGAGAGCGGTCCTCTCGGTTGGCCCGAAAGCGACGAACTCCCTTGGGACGGTGGTGCGTATCAGGATTTCGAGCACGGTCGGGTCTATTGGACCCCGGACCAGACGCTGGCGATGATCTCGGTAGGCGGAGTGGACATTCCGCTGGGGGACGGCGAGGGTTGAGACACGGACCGGAGATTCAGCCCGGCACGTTGGCGCCGCAACCGAGGTCACGCAACGCCCGTGTGATCTTGGTCTGAGCCTCGTCCAGTGATGCGGCGCTCGGGTTCGGATCCGCCGCGGACAGGTCGAAGTCGCTCAGTTCGAACGCCGGGAAGACGTGGACGTGCAGGTGTGGTACCTCCAGCCCAGCGATCAGCAGACCTGCGCGCGGTGCATCCCACGCCGCGCGCACGGCCCGGCCGATCTGCTGTGCGACCCCGGTGAGCCTGGCGAAGGTGCCGGGGTCGACGTCCTGCCAGTGGTCTATTTCCTCGCGGGGCACGACGAGGGTGTGGCCCGGGGTGACCGGGGCGATCGTGAGGAAGCCGACGAACTCGTCGTCCTCCCAGACGAATCGACCAGGAAGTTGACCGGCGATGATCGCGCTGAAGACAGATGTCATATCCGGCAGACTAGACCGGTGCGCGCGCCAGTGGGGCGCACCGGCCGGGTCATGACGCCACGAAATGCGACAGGATGCCCTGCACCTCGTAGATGTCGACTTGTCGGTTGAAACGTTTCTGCAGCGGGTCGTCCGCACCCGAGATCCAGATCGCCAATTCCGCGTCCAGGTCGAAGGTGCCCGCGGTCTCCACCGAGAAATGGGTGATCGCTCGATAGGGAACGCTGTGATAGCTCACCTTGCGTCCGGTGACACCTTGTTTGTCGATCAGGATCAGCCGGCGATCGGTGAACAGCATCGCGTCGCGGACCAGGAGGTACGCGGCATAGATCTGTTCACCGTTACCGAGGAGCTTTCCGTATTCTTGTTGCGCTTGGGCCGGTTCGATCCGGCCGGCATTGCCCATCAGTCCGTCGATCAAACCCATCGTCAGCACATCCTTCAGATGTTCCGGTGTGGTCGGCGCGGGCGGATGGCGCCCACATCCGTTGTCTCCATTCATCATCCCCCCTGCGTGGCCTGGCACCGCCGAAGGCAGTGGGCGAGTCGATTAGGCTGTCTGCCGTGCGTGTACTCGTCATCGGTTCCGGAGCCCGTGAACATGCTCTCGTCTCGGCCCTGCGGCGCGACGCCGCGGTCAGTGCGGTGTTCGCCGCTCCCGGCAATGCCGGGATGGTCCAACGCGCACAGGTCCGGCCGGTCGACCCGTGTGCGGCGGAGGACGTCGTGGCGCTGGCCGCAGAGGTGGCGGCCGACCTGGTGGTGATCGGGCCCGAGGTTCCACTGGTGCTCGGTGTCGCCGACGCGGTGCGGGCAGCCGGCTTCGCCTGCTTCGGCCCATCGGCGGCGGCCGCGCAGATCGAAGGCTCCAAGGCATTCGCCAAGGATGTGATGTCGGCGGCAGGGGTGCGCACTGCGCACAGTGAGATCGTCGACACTCCCGCCGAGCTCGATGCTGCTCTCGATCGGTTCGGGCCGACCTGGGTGGTGAAGGACGATGGACTGGCGGCGGGCAAGGGCGTTGTGGTGACCACCGATCGCTCCGCGGCCCGCAAACACGCAGCGGAACTGCTCGAACAGGGCCACAGGGTGCTGCTCGAATCATTCCTGGACGGTCCTGAGGTGTCGCTGTTCTGCCTGGTCGACGGTGAGACGGTGGTGCCGCTTCTTCCTGCTCAGGACCATAAGCGCGTCGGTGACGGTGACACTGGACCGAATACCGGCGGTATGGGCGCCTACGCACCATTGCCCTGGTTGGACGACGCGACCGTCACCACGATCGTGGAGCAGGTGGTCCGGCCGGTTGCTGTCGAACTGGTGCGGCGCGGATGCGGTTTCTCCGGTCTGCTCTATGCCGGATTGGCGATCGGTGCGGCCGGGCCTGCGGTAGTCGAATTCAATTGTCGATTCGGTGATCCCGAGACACAGGCGGTGCTCGCGTTGCTGGACAGTCCGCTCGGCGAGCTGCTCCACGCTACTGCGACCGGCACGCTTGCCCAGGTCGACCGGCCGCGCTGGCGAGACGGGTCGGCGGTGACCGTCGTGCTGGCCGCGGAGAACTACCCGGCTCGCCCGCGTGTCGGTGACGCCATCTCCGGCGTCGGCGAGGGTGCGCTCGACGATTCTGCCATGGTTCTGCACGCCGGAACCGCGGTGCGCGCCGACGGCTGCCTGGTTTCGGCCGGTGGGCGGGTGCTCAGCGTGGTTGGTGTCGGTGCGGATCTGAGCGAGGCGCGCAGGCGCGTCTACGACCGCCTCGCCACGATCAAGTTGCCGGGCAGTCACTACCGTACCGATATCGGCTTGGCCGCCGTCGAGAACCGCGTCGAGGTCTGAACACGTCGCGACCAGCGGTGAGTACGGCCCATGGTCGTGCGTGGCGACCGGCACCTACTCGAAGCGCAGTCCGCGAAGCGCCAGCCAGTGCAGCGGGTCCACATGTCGCCCACCGGCAATCACCTCGAAATGCAAATGGGGGCCGGTGGAGTCCCCACGATTGCCCATACGAGCGATTTGCATCCCTGCCGGCACCCGCTCACCGACCGAGACGAAGAAGTCGTACATGTGGCCGTAGACGGTGATGCTGCCGTCGTCGTGGCGGATGCGCACCCAGAGCCCGAAGCCTTGGGCGGGCCCTGCGTCGATCACCGTCCCGGTGGCGACCGCGTAGATGGGTGTACCGATCGGTCCCGCGATGTCGATACCTTGGTGGAAGGTTCCCCAGCGGGAACCGAATCCAGAGGTGAAGACACCGCGGGCAGGCAGTACGAAACCGGAGATGCCCGGAAGGATCGATCCGGGGATGATCGGCGATCCGGGGACGATCGGGGCTGCTCCGGCTATCCACGGTTGTGGTTCACCCGCAACGGCGGCGGCGGCCTCGGCCTTGGCTCGCTCGAGCGTCGCGCGTGCGGCGGCCGCGACCACGGCTTGCTCCCGTAGTCGCTCGCCGTTGGCGATCGCATTCAACAGCCGGCGTGCCGAGGGCGGCGTGTGCTGTAGCTGCGGCGGGTAGGCCACCGCAACGCGCTGGGCATGGTTCGGCGCTGGCGTGCGCTCGGTGATCATCCCGGCGAACGAGGTGTCGCTCGTCGTGAGCGCGGCGGTCGTGGTTATCGCGACCAACAGTGCCCGGTGCGCCAGTGCCCACGTGCGGATCTGCTGCGGGTCGGGTACGCGGCGCCGTAGTTCGCGCGACGGTCTGCGATTCCACCAGCCGCGCAACCGCGGTAATCGTGTTCGGTGGCCGGGTAGCTCGGGCTCAGCGCTCGCTTCTTCTGTTTGCTCTGGTGACTGCGACGGTGCGGGCGTATCCCGAGGATGCGGAATGACCCCGATGCCATCCGCTCCTCCCGCTCGGCCGACGCCGTCGTGACCAGCTTTCTCAAGCATTGTGCTGACCATAACCGTGTCCGTGCGCGAGCGGGTGCTCTACCGTCGGTCGAGTGTCCAGAGAATCTCGCCGGTCGACCATTCCACCTTTCTACGTGATGGATGTCTGGAAAGCTGCCGCCGAACGCGCTCGGACTCACGGCGACGTCCTGATCCTTGCAGCCGGGCAACCCTCGACACCAGCACCGCGGCCGGTACTGCGGGCGATCAAGACGGCCGTCGAATCGGAATTGCTCGGCTATACCGAGACCTTTGGCATCCTGGCACTTCGTGAGCTGATCGCCGAACACCATCGCGAGAAATACGGCTATCGGGTGGACCCGGACGACGTCGTGGTGACAACTGGCTCGTCGGGGGCGTTTTCGCTGATCTTTCTCGCCGCATTCGACCCGGGGGACACCGTCGTGGTCGCGCGCCCGGGCTATCCGGCCTATCGCAACAGCCTCACCGCTCTCGGTTGCCGAGTGGTGGAGCTGGACTGTGGTCCGCAGACCCGATTCCAGCCGACCGTCGGCATGCTCGAAGCGTTGCCACAGCCGCCCGCAGGTGTGGTCGTAGCCAGCCCAGCCAACCCGACGGGCACCATGATCGCTCCCGCCGAGCTCGCGGCGCTGGCCCGCTGGTGTGCGCAGCACGGCACTCTGCTGATCTCCGATGAGATCTACCACGGCATCACCTACGACAACTCGCGAACCGACAGCACGACCTCGTCGGCGTGGGAGACCTCACGGGAATCGGTGGTGATCGGCTCGCTGTCCAAGTACTTCTCCATGACGGGTTGGCGGCTGGGCTGGATGCTGGTGCCGAGTGAGCTGCGGCCCGCGTTGCAACGGCTGGCCTCGAACCTGACCGTATGCCCGCCCGCGGTTTCGCAGCACGCGGCACTGCATGCCTTCGGTGCGGAGGCCGCGGCAGAACTGGATGGGCATGTCCGCCGGTACGCGGTGAACCGGCAGTTGCTGCTGGAGGGGTTGCCGACATTGGGGATCACCGACCTCGCCCCGGCCGATGGCGCGTTCTATGTGTACGCCGATATCGGTCATCTCACCGACGACTCGCGTGCTTGGTGCGCCGATGTGCTCGAGCACACCGGGGTTGCGCTGGCACCGGGGGTCGACTTCGACACGGTCGACGGGCATCACACTGTGCGAATCTCCTTCGCGGGCGCCACGTCCGACATCGAGGCCGCGTTGTCTCGTTTGGGCCACCACTTCGGTATCTGAATCTCTTTTCGGATAGTAACTTTCAGCAGTTCGACACCTAGGTCACCTGGATGCGGTAGAACAACGTTGGCTCCATTTCCTCGATGATTTCCACTGGAAGAACCGATGACGACTGGCACGATGGCACAGTGATCACCGCGACGACTCCGAAGGGCGAGCGGCGTCGCCAGGCTTTGGTGGCTGCCGCTGCCGAGCTACTGCTCGAGGGTGGGTTCGACGCGGTGCGGCATCGGTCGGTTGCCACGCGCGCCGAGCTTCCGCTGGCCTCGACCACCTACTACTTCGAATCCTTGGACGATCTGATCGCCCGAGCGGTCGAGTTCAGCGGCAATGCCGAACTCGACGTGATGCGTCGGCGGGTCGGCGAAATCAACCATCGCCGACGGGGTGCGTCGGCAACGGTCGAACTGGTGCTCGATCTCCTCGTGGGGTCCGACTGCATCGACGAGGTTGTGCGCGGGCAGTTGATCGCCCGCTACGAGCGCTCGGTCGCATCGGCGCGCCACCCGCAGCTACGGGAGGTCCAGCGACGGCTTCGTGGGCAGCTGGACGAGTTGTTGGCCGACGCGCTGCGGCGATCCGACCGAATAGTGCGGCTGGAGCAGTTGCGTCGGTTGGTTGCGGTGGTCGATGGAGCGGTGGTCGCGGCGCTCACCGAAGCAGCCCCGGAACCACGGCGGATGGCACGGGGAGCGCTCCAGGAGGTCATCGACATCGTCGCGCCCCCGGTGCGGGCGGCGAGCCCGGACAGTTCGCCGCGGGCGATGTCTCGGCAAACCGACCGTTTCCGGGCATTAGACTGACCGGACGTGAGCGTCATCCCGAACATTCTCGCCTCCCGTTACGCCAGCCCGGAATTGGTGCACCTGTGGTCGCCGGAGCACAAGATCGTGCTCGAGCGGCGGCTATGGTTGGAGGTGCTGCGGGCACAGGTCGACCTGGGCGTAGAAGCGCCCGATGGCGTCGTCGAGGACTACGAACGTGTGCTCGACGAGGTCGATCTCGCCTCGATCGCCGAACGCGAGCGGGTCACGCGACACGATGTGAAGGCTCGTATCGAGGAATTCAATGCTCTGGCCGGCCACGAGCACATACACAAAGGGATGACCAGCCGCGATCTCAGCGAGAACGTGGAGCAGTTGCAGATTCGACTGTCTTTGGAGCATGTGTACGCGCACGGCGTCGCAATCGCGGCGCGGCTGGCCGACCGGGCCATCGAGTACCAGCCGCTGGTGATGGCGGGCCGTTCGCACAATGTTGCCGCGCAGGCCACCACACTCGGTAAACGCTTCGCCTCCGCGGCCGACGAATTGTCGATCGCGCTGACCAGGTTGCGTGAACTGATCGATCGCTACCCGCTGCGCGGTATCAAAGGTCCGATGGGCACCGCCCAGGACATGCTCGATCTGCTCGGCGGAGACTCGGCCGAACTCGCCCGATTGGAGCAGCAGGTCTCCCGGCATCTCGGATTCGCGACCGTGCTCACCAGCGTCGGTCAGGTATACCCGCGTTCGCTGGACCACGACGTGCTCTCCGCACTGGTGCAGCTGGGGGCGAGTCAGTCCTCGCTGGCGCACACCATCCGTCTGATGGCGGGGCACGAGCTGGTCACCGAAGGATTCCAGCCGGGTCAGGTGGGCAGTTCGGCGATGCCGCACAAGATGAACACCCGCTCGTGTGAACGGGTGAACGGTTTGCAGGTGGTGCTACGCGGCTACGCCTCGATGGCCGCCGAGATGGCGGGCGCGCAATGGAACGAGGGCGACGTGTCCTGTTCGGTGGTTCGCCGGGTCGCGCTGCCGGATGCATTCTTCGCCATCGACGGGATGATCGAGACCTTCCTCACCATCTTGACCGAGTTCAGCGCGTACCCGGCGGTCGTCGACCGTGAACTGCATCGCTATCTGCCTTTCCTGGCGACCACCCGCATCCTGATGGCGGCTGTGCGAGAAGGGGTGGGTCGCGAGACTGCGCACGAGGTCATCAAGGAGCACGCCGTTGCGGTTGCACTGGATATGCGCGAGCAGGGTCGAGAGCCCGACCTCCTGGACCGCTTGGCCGCCGACCCTCGCCTTCCGCTGGACCGCGCGGCTCTCGATGCCGCGCTGGCACACAAGTCCGTCTTCGTCGGCGCCGCCGATGCCCAGGTCGGCGAAGTCGTCGATCGGGTGCAGAAGCTGATCGACCGTTACCCGGCAGCGGCCCGCTACCAGCCCTCGCCGATTCTGTAACGGGCAACGACCGTCGCCGGGGATTCGCTCGTCGGCTTCGCTCGCTGCAGGTCGTCGTGCCGCGCCGGGATCGTGCCCTCGTGCTGGAGTGCGGAACCGGGCGTGCGCATAGGCTGTGCGAGCGTGAATCCATACACGATTTTCGCCGACATCATTGCCGGGCATGCACCGTCGAGCAAGGTCTACGAGGACCAGGATGTCGTAGCGTTTCTCGACATTCGGCCGATGACCGCGGGGCATCTGTTGGTCGTGCCGAGGATCGCGGCGCGTAGCCTTGCGGAGCTCGATCCAGCGATCGGGGGCAAGCTGTTTCAGGTGGGGCAACGCCTGGCCGCAGCCCTGCGCTCCAGCGAGGTGCAGTGCGATGGGGTCAACTTCTTTCTGGCCGACGGGGTGACCGCGGGTCAGGAGGTGTTCCACGTGCACCTACACGTCATCCCGCGAACGCCGGGCGATGGTTTCGGGCTGCGGGGGTGCCCGACCAGTCCCCAGCGCGCCGACCTGGACTATCTGGCTGCCTCGATTCGTGGCGCGCTCGGCGACTGAGCTACGCGCTGCGGGTATCCGGCACGGATCGTCGGTCGCCGGACATGCGATTGTCGATCCGATCGCACCGTCCGACCGGCACGGGGGAGCAGAGCCGGACAGTAGGGTGGGCGGCATGGCTCTCGACAGCGGACCGATCTTCGAACCCGGCAGCGGTGCTCCCGTCGTGGAGGCCCCGATCGCCAAGCGGGTGCCCACCGCTCGGGTGCATCACGGCGACGAGTTCGTCGATGACTACGAGTGGCTGCGGGACAAGCACAATCCTGATGTCATCGCCCATCTGGAGGCGGAAAACGCGTATGCGCAAGCACGAACCGCGCACCTGGGCGCGCTACGTGAAGCGATCTTCGACGAGGTCAAGGCGCGCACACTGGAGACCGACCTGTCGGTGCCCACACGCTTGGGCGCGTATTGGTACTACTCACGCAGCTATGCGGGCAAGCAATACGGCGTGCATTGCCGGTGCCCGGTTGCGGCCGGCGCCGACGGCATCGACGCGTGGACGCCACCGCAGCTGGACGCAGAGTCCGCCGTAGCGGGCGAGGAAATATTGCTCGACAGCAACGAGCTGGCCGAGGGGCAAGAATTCTTCGCCCTCGGCGCATTCTCGGTGAGCCACGACGGAAACATGCTCGCCTACTCGGTGGACACCGTCGGTGACGAGCGCTATGTCCTGCGGTTCAAGGACCTACGCACCGGGGATCTACTGGCCGACGAGATCGTCGGCGCCGCGCCGGGGGCCACATGGTCGCTCGAAGGCAGCCATGTCTTCTATCAAACGGTCGACGACTCGTGGCGCCCTGATACGGTGTGGCGTCATCGGCTCGGCAGTACCGAGCGCGATGTCGCGGTGTTTCACGAGCCGGATGAGCGCTACTGGGTGAGCATCGGTGCGAGCCGCTCGGAAAAATACCTGATGATCTGGGTCGGTTCGAAGATCACCAGTGAGGGCTGGGTGCTGGAATCGGACAATCCCGAGGGCGAGTTCCGGGTCCTGTTGCCCCGCCGCGAGGGTGTGGAGTACTCGGCCGAGCACGCCGTGATCGGCGGCGCGGATCGATTCTTGATCCTGCACAACGACGTGGTGAACGGAGTCAAGGCGGAGAACTTCCTGCTCGCGGAGGCGCCCGTCGATGATCCGTCGAACCTGGCGCCGTTGATCGAGCATCGCGACGACGTCCGACTCGAGGAGATCGACTGCTTCCGCGATCACCTGGTACTCAGTTATCGGCGTGAGGCGTTGACTCGAATCGCAGTATGGCCGCTGACCGAGTCGGGTTACGGACAGCTTCGCGAACTCGACTTCGATCTCGAGCTGTTCGCGGTCGGCGTCGGTTCGAATCCCGAGTGGACGCAGCCTACCGTGCGCATCGGCTTGACGTCGTTCATCACCCCGATGCAGGTGTTCGACTACGTCCCGGCCACCCGTGAGTTGCTGTTGCGTAAGGAACAGCCGGTACTCGGGGGTTACGATGCCCGCGACTACGAACAGCGCCGCGACTGGGCACTGGCGCCGGACGGTACCAGGATCCCGATCTCACTGGTGGCGAAGAAGGACGCGAACGACAGCGGACCGAGACCGCTGCTGCTCTACGGATACGGCTCGTATGAGGCCAGCATCGACCCGGCGTTCTCGGTCGCCCGTCTCTCACTGCTGGACCGGGGCATGGTTTTCGCGGTTGCGCACGTGCGCGGTGGCGGTGAGATGGGCAGGCTCTGGTACGAGCACGGCAAGACGTTGCACAAGAAGAACACCTTCACCGACTTCGTCTGCTGTGCCAGGTATCT
Organism: Nocardia sp. CNY236; assembly: GCF_000482385.1. Lineage (GTDB taxonomy): Bacteria > Actinomycetota > Actinomycetes > Mycobacteriales > Mycobacteriaceae > Nocardia. Next base: position 149,337 of record NZ_AXVD01000002.1, on the reverse strand, counting down.
TCTCGACTCCGGCGCCACGGTGCCGGAGCGGATGGTGGCCGACGGGGGCAGCGCCGGCGGGCTACTGGTCGGTGCCGTGGCGAATATGGCGCCGGAATTGTTCGCCGGAATTTTGGCCAACGTCCCGTTCGTCGATCCGCTCACCTCGATCCTCGATCCGTCGCTGCCGCTGACGGTCATCGAGTGGGACGAGTGGGGGAACCCGTTGGCCGACGAGGATGTCTACCACTATATGAAGTCCTATGCGCCCTACGAGAACGTCGAGTCCAAGGACTACCCGGCGATCTTGGCGATCACCAGCTTGAACGACACTCGGGTGCTGTACGTCGAACCCGCCAAGTGGATCGCCGCGTTGCGGGCCACCACCACCGGCGATCGGCCACTGCTGCTCAAGACCGAGATGAGTGCGGGCCACGGTGGAGTAAGCGGTCGCTACGAGAAGTGGCGGGAAGTGGCCTACGAGTATGCCTGGGTGCTCGATACCGTCGGCCTCGCCGAGTCGCGACAGCCGTGACGTAGTGTTCGCCGCATGGTCATGACGGCTGCATGCCGCAGACATCCGCGGGTGCAATCGTATGAGCATGGGCGCTGAGCTGATCGTGTCGGTTTCCGGGATCAGGGACAACACGCGCGATGCGGCGATCGAGTTCTCCGCTGAGATGGATCGCCGCGGCGTGCCGTTGTCGTTGCTGGTCGCACCGCGGCTGAAGGGCAAGTATCGGCTGCTCGACGACCCGCGAACCCAGGATTGGCTGCGTACTCGCCAAGCCGGCGGCGATGCCCTCGTCTTGCACGGCTACGACCAGGCGGACACGAAGCGGCGGCGCGCCGAGTTCGCTGTGTTGCCCCGGCACGAGGCGCGATTGCGGTTGGCCGCGGCAGACCGGGTGCTCGAGCAGCTCGACTTGCGCACCCGGTTGTTCGCGCCACCACGCTGGACCGCCTCGGCCGGGGCGCTCGAGGCGCTACCGGAGGTCGGCTTCCGGCTGGTGCTCGGCTTCACCTCGATCATCGATCTGGAGCGCAACAGCACACAGCGATCGTGGGTATACGGCATCGGTGACGGCGCTCGCGCCGAGCCCTGGTGGTGTCGTGCCCTGGTTTCGGGAGCCGCGCGGACCGCGCGGCGTGGCGGGGTGTTTCGGCTGGCGGTGTCCGCGGCGCAGCTCGGCCGCTGCGGCCCGCGCCAAGCGGTGCTCGACGCCGTCGACCTCGCGCTGGTCCACGGCGCGGTCGGCGCGACGTACCGATGGGAGCCGTGCGCGGCCGGACGCGCAGCATGACGCGTGTTCCGCGTGCGCCACGCGTCGCTGCTGTGGGCGCGGTCAGGTGGGCGGGGTCGCTGTCGGGGTAGCCGGCGTTGCGGAATGGGTGAAGCCGCCGGCCTCCTCGCGGGTGAGCGGAGTCGAGAACAGCCGTCGCTGCAGCTGTCGTGTGCACCGGACGATATCGGCGAGCAGAAGATCGGCCATGTCGATCGTGAATCCGTGGCGGATCACCGCGCGCATGATCGTCTCGTCGTTTCGGTCGGCGGGCAGCGGATAGGCTGCGATCAGCCATCCTCTCGAACGTAAGCGGTCGGAGAGGTCGTAGAGGTTGAATACCCGGTCGCCGGTCAGCCGCCAGCACACGGCCGCTATGCCTCGTCGCGGGTCACCGTCGTGGAGCAGCTCGAAGCCCTCGATTCCGTGCAGACCGGCGGCCAGGTGCCGCGCCACGCGATAGACGGCCGACTGCACCTTGAAGTAGCCGACACGTCCCAATCGGATGAAGTCGTAGTACTGAGTGATCGCTTGTCCACCGGGCCGGGAAAAGTTCAGGTTGAAGGTTGCCATGCTGTCGCCCAGATAGTCGACGTCGAAGATGAGTTCGTCCGGCAGATCTTTGCGGTCGCGCCACATCGCCCAGCCACAGCCGAGAGGTGCGAGCCCGGTCTTGTGTCCGGAGGCGTTGATCGACTTCACTCGGGGCAGGCGGAAGTCCCAGACGAGATCGGGCGCTGTGAACGGGGCGAGGAAGCCGCCGCTGGCGGCGTCGACATGGATCGGGATGTCCAGGTCTCGAGCGTTCTCCAGGTCGTCGAGCGCGGTGCTGATCCCGGCGACATCCTCGAACAATCCGGTGTAGGTCTGCCCGAATGTGCTGACGACCATGATCGTGCGTTCGTCGCAGACCTGCGCGAGGTCCCCGGGGTGCAGTGTCAGTCGCTCGTCGCGCAACGGGATCTGCCGGATCTCGACATCGAAGTAGCGTGCGAACTTCTCCCAACAGACTTGGACCGGACCGCAGACGAAGTTCGGCCGCCCGGTTCCGCCGCGTGCACGCCATCGGGTCCTGGCCGCCAATCCGCCGAGCATCGCCGCTTCGCTGGACCCGATGGTCGACGTGCCGCGTGTGGTCGAGGGATCGGGTGCGTGCCACAGGTCGGCGATCATCTGGACGCTGCGGCGCTCCAGTTCGGCAGTTTGCGGGTACTCGTCCTTGTCGACGAGGTTCTTGTCCATGCATTCGGTCATCAATCTGCGTGCCTGGTCGTCCACCCAGGTGGTGCAGAAGGTAGCCAGATTCATCCTGGACACGCCGTCGAGCATCAGTTCGTCGTGCACGAGTTCATAGGCGACCTGAGGGATCATCCCGTGTGCCGGAAAACCGGCCTGAGGCGCCGGTCGCCCCAGACCGGGCCGGACGAACAGGTCATCGGCTCCTTCGGACATCAACGGCCTCCCGGTTCGGCTCGATCTGCGCCTGCCGGCGTGAGCGCCGGGCACTGCGCGACCGGCCGCTGCTCATCCGCCGGAGGACGCGAAATGCCACCCAGCACGCTGCCTGCTCAGCTTGGCACATTGCTGGCCGTTCGCGGGAGGAGCTGCGCAAATCTGTCGGGCCGATTCGCGCGGGTCAGAGTTCGGTGGCGGTTTCGGGTTCGAGTACCCGAACTTCGGTTTCGGCGGGCGCCATGTCGGCCAGGCGACCCACGTAGATGCCGCGGGCGTCGGGTTGGATGATTCCGAGATGGATCGGCACGGCCAGCCGTGGATCGACCGCACGCAGATAGTCGACGGCCTCACTGATCCGCATCCAGGGCGCGGCGGCCGGGGTGGCCAAGACGCCGACCGGTACCGGCGGTACCCACAGCGAGTCACCAGGGTGCACGAACTGGGCCGGATCCTGCGCGGTACCCACCTGGAACACCGTGTTGTCGATCACCGGGATCTCCGGGTGGATGACCGCATGCCGCCCGCCGCCACCGGTGATGCGCAGGGCGCCGAAGGTCAGCACGTTGCCCGCGCGCACCGGCTCCCACGGCTCGTCACGCAGACGCGCGGTCTGCGGATCCGACAGCAACCGCGCGCCCGGGTTGGCGGCGATGAGCGCGTCGATCCGATCGGGGTCGATATGGTCGGGATGCTGATGGGTGACCGCGATCGCATCCAATCCGGTGAGGCCTTCGAAGCCGTGTGCGAAAACGCCGGGATCGAACAATATTCTCCTGCCGTGCGCCTCGAGCAGCAGGCAGGAATGGCCGAAGTGTGCTATGCGCATGCCGCTATGTTATCGGTGGTCGGCTTCCGGTCGATATCGTCGAGCCTTCGCCGACCCCGCGGATGTCCCGCGCGACCAGCACAACTACGCTGCTCGGGGAACCCCACAACCACCTGAGGAGCAACGCGTGGCACGAGTCGTGGTCGAGGTGATGCCGAAGGCCGAGATCCTGGATCCGCAGGGGCAGGCCGTTGTCGGTGCGCTCGGGCGCTTGGGATTCGAGGGCGTCTCGGATGTGCGGCAGGGCAAGCGCTTCGAACTCGACGTCGACGACAGTGTCGACGACGCAACGTTGGAAAAGATCGCGGAATCCTTGCTGTGCAACACCGTGATCGAGGACTGGAAGGTGGTCCGCGGCTCATGACCGCCCGAATCGGGGTCATCACCTTTCCTGGCACGCTGGACGACGTCGATGCCGTGCGGGCGGTGCGTTCGGCCGGCGCCGACGCGGTGGGCCTCTGGCACGCCGACGACGACTTGCGTGGCGTCGACGCAGTCATCGTGCCCGGCGGCTTTTCCTACGGCGACTATTTGCGGGCAGGTGCCATAGCGCGGTTCGCCCCGATGATGACCGAAGTCGTCCGTGCCGCTGGTGCCGGGTTGCCGGTGCTGGGTATCTGCAATGGCTTCCAGGTGCTCTGCGAAGCCGGCTTGCTGCCTGGTGCGCTGACTCGAAACGAGGGTTTGCACTTCATCTGTCGGGACGAGTGGCTGACCGTGGAGTCGGTATCCACGGTGTGGACGTCGCGTTTCGAGCCGGGCGCGCAAATCCTCGTACCGCTCAAGTCCGGCGAGGGGCGGTACCAGGCTTCGCGTGCGGTTCTCGACGAGCTGGAAGGGGAAGGTCGCGTCGTGTTCCGCTACGCGGGCGACAATCCGAACGGTGCACAGCGGGGCATCGCGGGTATCGCTTCGCCGAACGGTCGTGTCGTCGGGCTGATGCCGCATCCCGAGCACGCCACCGAGCCGTTGACCGGCCCCAGCGACGACGGCCTGGGTCTGTTCCTTTCCGTCCTGGACGCCCTGGTTTCCGTCTAGCTCGGGCGATTTCGGCGGCCATGATCGGTACCGGGTCCGCCTGCCTAGGATCACAGGCATGCCTGTTTCCACTACCGCGGCGACGGCCACCGGACTGGGTGCCTTCATCGATGCGTCACCATCGCCGTTCCATGTCTGTCGAACCGTCGCCGCAGAGTTGAACGCACGCGGGTTCACCCGGCTTGCCGAGTCGGAGTCCTGGCCTTCGGCAGGTGCCGGACGACACTATGTCGTCCGTGGCGGGTCGGTGGTCGCCTGGTCGAGCGCCCACACCTCGGGCGCGGCTCCGTTCCGTGTGATCGGCGCCCATACCGATAGCCCCAACCTGCGGGTCAAACAGCACCCGGACCTGAGCTCGGCGGGCTGGCGGATGGTCGGACTGGAACCCTACGGTGGCGCGTGGTCGAACTCCTGGCTCGATCGCGATCTCGGGGTGTCGGGGCGGCTGAGCCTCCGCGACGGCAATACCGTGCGCGAGTGTCTGGTTCGCATCGACGAGCCGATTCTGCGGGTGCCACAGTTGGCGATCCATCTGTCCGAGGATCGTCGTGGCGTCACGTTGGATCCGCAACGCCACCTCAACGCGGTGTGGGGCGCCGGAAGCGAGTCCGGCCGGTTCGTCGACTTCGTGGCCGAGCAGGCGGGAATCGATCCGACCGCCGTGCTGGGTTGGGAGTTGATGACCCACGACGTGGCGCCCAGCAGGCTCGTCGGGCGCGATCAGGATCTGCTCAGTGCGCCACGTCTGGACAACCAGGCCACCTGCTATGCCGGCCTGCAGGCGTTTCTCGCCGCGATCGACGAGCCCGGCGTGACGATTCCGGTACTGGCCATGTTCGACCACGAGGAGGTCGGCAGCCAGTCCGATCGCGGTGCGCAGTCCGATCTGCTTCCTACCGTGCTGGAACGCATCGTGCTCGCCGAGGGTGGCGGCCGCGCCGACTATCTCGCCGCGGTGGCCGGTTCGGTGTGTGCGTCCGGCGACATGGCCCACGCCACCCACCCCAACTACCCGGAGCGGCACGAGCCCGCCCATCGGATCGAGGTGAACGGTGGCCCGGTGCTCAAGGTCAACCAGAACCTGCGCTACGCCACCGATGCCAGTGGTGCGGGTGCGTTTGCGCTGGCGTGCGCGCAGGCCGGAGTCCCGCTGCAGCGGTACGTGCATCGCGCCGATCTGCCGTGTGGTTCCACGATCGGCCCACTGACCGCGGCGCGGACCGGTATGTCGACCGTGGATGTCGGCGCTGCCCAACTGGCGATGCACTCGGCGCGCGAGTTGATGGGCGCGGCGGACGTGCCGGCCTACGCCGCCGCGCTGGCCGCCTTCGCGACCCCGGAAAGCGCGGGCGGGTAGCACGACGGCCTCACCTCGTCGGGTCGAACTCGATGCCTCTAGACTTGCGGCCAGGCATCTCGCCGCAACCCAGTGACACCGTTCGTCGCTTCACCATGCCCGGCCGAAAGGACCCTGGTACTCCGTGACTCCGCAGGTCGACACCGTCAGCGCAGCCGCCGCGAACCCTGATTCGCCGCAACCCTACAAAGAACTGGGCCTCAGAGACGACGAGTATGCGCGGATCAAGGAGATTCTCGGCCGCCGGCCGACCGACGCGGAGCTGGCGATGTACTCGGTGATGTGGAGCGAGCACTGCTCCTACAAGTCCTCGAAAGTACATCTGCGCTACTTCGGCGAGACGACCACAGCCGAGATGCGCACGTCCCTACTCGCCGGAATCGGCGAAAATGCCGGGGTGGTCGACGTGGGGGACGGGTGGGCGGTGACTTTCAAGGTCGAAAGCCACAACCACCCGTCCTACGTCGAGCCGTACCAAGGCGCGGCCACCGGTGTCGGCGGGATCGTCCGCGACATCATGGCGATGGGCGCACGACCTGTCGCGGTGATGGACCAGCTGCGTTTCGGTGCCCCGGAGGCGGCGGACACGCGTCGCGTGGTGGACGGCGTGGTACGCGGCGTCGGTGGATACGGCAACTCGCTCGGTCTGCCCAATGTCGGTGGCGAGACCGTATTCGACCCGTCCTACCAGGGAAACCCGTTGGTCAACGCGTTGTGCGCCGGCGTCATGCGGGTCGAGGACCTACACCTGGCCTTCGCTTCCGGAACCGGCAACCAGATCGTGTTGTTCGGTGCGCGCACCGGCCTCGACGGTATCGGCGGCGTGTCGGTACTGGCCTCGGACACGTTCTCCGGCGACGAGTCCGCTGCCGGTCGGAAGAAATTGCCGTCGGTCCAGGTCGGTGACCCGTTCGCCGAGAAGGTGCTGATCGAGTGTTGCCTGGAGCTGTATGCCGCCGGACTGGTCGTGGGGATCCAGGACCTCGGCGGCGCGGGCTTGTCGTGTGCGACTTCCGAGCTCGCGGCGGCCGGGGACGGTGGTATGCGTATCGAACTCGATGCGGTGCCGCTGCGTGCGGCGAACATGACCCCGGCCGAGGTGCTCTCCAGCGAATCCCAAGAGCGGATGTGCGCGGTGGTCACTCCGGAGAACGTGGCTGCGTTCATGGCGGTATGTCGTAAGTGGGACGTGTTGGCCACGGTGATCGGGGAGGTCACCGACGGCGACCGACTGGTTGTCACCTGGCACGGTCAGACCGTGGTCGACGTGCCGCCGCGCACCGTCGCGCACGAAGGCCCGGTGTACCAGCGGCCGGTCGCTCGCCCCGCAACGCAGGACGCGTTGATCGCCGACACTCCGGACCGGCTGACTCGACCGAAGACCTCCGACGAGTTGCGCGGCACCGTGCTGCAGATGATCGCCAGCCCGCAGCTGTGCAGCCGCAAGTGGATCACCGAGCAGTACGACCGCTATGTGCGCGGAAACACCGTGCTGGCCGAGCACGCCGACGCTGGTGTGATCCGGATCGACGAGAAGACAGGTCGCGGCATTGCGCTTGCGACCGACGCGTCCGGACGCTACACGGCGCTGGATCCTTACGTTGGCGCGCAACTGGCGCTGGCCGAGGCCTATCGCAATGTGGCCACGACCGGCGCGACGCCCACCGCGGTCACCAACTGTCTGAACTTCGGTTCGCCCGAGGATCCTGCTGTCATGTGGCAGTTCCAGCAGGCGGTGCGTGGGTTGGCCGATGGCTGCGCGGTGCTGGGCATACCGGTCACCGGCGGCAACGTGAGCTTCTACAACCAGACCGGTCGCACTGCGATTCTGCCCACGCCCGTCGTCGGCGTGCTCGGCGTGCTCGATGACGTGCATCGCCGCATCCCGACGGGCCTCGGCCTCGAGCCGGGGGAGACGCTGATTCTCCTGGGAGAGACGCGCGACGAGTTCGGCGGGTCGATCTGGTCGCAGGTCGCACACGATCATCTGGGCGGAGTGCCACCGAAAGTGGACTTCGCCCGCGAGCAGCTGCTCGCCGACGTGCTGACCGCCGGATCGCGCGACGGCATGATCAGCGCGGCACACGACCTGTCCGAAGGTGGCCTTGCTCAGGCGGTCGTCGAGGCGGCGCTCGCCGGCGAGACCGGGTGTCGCATTCTGCTTCCCGAAGATGCCGACCCCTTTGTCATGCTGTTCTCCGAATCGACGGCGCGGGTGCTCGTTGCCGTGCCCCGCTCGGAGGAAACCAGGTTCACCCGTATGTGCAGCGCCCGAGGCTTGCCGTGGGTGCGTATCGGCGTGGTCGACCAGGGATCGGACTCGGTCGAGGTGCAAGGCCAGTTCTCGATCACTCTGGAGGAGCTGCGGGTCGCGCACGAGAGCACACTGCCGAGGTTGTTCGGCACGGAAGCGGTGTGACCGCGGCTTTCGGCGCAGCGATCGGCTCACTCGTGCACGCGGGATGAGGCGATTGTGGCGGCGTTGCCCGGGTGACGCGCCGGTTCGTCGGATTCGACCGCCATACTGATCGGGTGCTGGAGACCGGTGGGGCCATACGGAGACTGCGTATGCGTACTGTCGCGGTCGTTCGGCGGGCCGAACGGATCATCGATCTGAATTATGTCGGCTTGGTCGTCGCGACGGTGTTCTTCGCATTGTCGGTGACGCCGTCCTTGGTGCCGCGGGATTGGTTGTTCCAGGGTTTGATCAGTGGGATCAATGCCGCGCTCGGCTACGGCGTGGGCTGCTTGCTGGAATGGATGTTTCGTCTGTGGGTACGACCGCGGCTGCAGATCTCACCACCGCCGACCTGGGTGCGGTACGTGGCCAAGTCCGCCGTGCTGTTCACCGCCGCGCTCGCTGCCGCGCTGATGCTGGTGCAATCGGCGCGGTGGCAGCGCGAGATCACGGCGCTGATGGACATGGCGGGCACCACGACACCGGCCTACCTCCGTACGGGCCTGCTCAGCCTGGCCGTCGGCGTCGTCGCAGTGGCCGCGTACCGGACGGTGCGCGAGATCGTGCTGTTTCTGGCTCGACTGCTCATCCGCTGGGCCAGGGTGCCGCGCGAGCTGGCGCCGTCGGCCGGAGTCCTGCTGCTCGTGGTGGTCGCAGTCACGATCTTCAACGGTGTCGCCTCGCGGGCGTTCTTCGCGGTGGCCAACTCGGCCTTCAGCGTGCGCAACGACCACACCTCGGTGAACGCGGTGCAACCCCAGCAACCAGAGCGTTCGGGCAGTCCGGAATCGCTGGCGGCGTGGGAGTCGCTCGGTTTCGAAGGTCGGTGGTTCGTCTCGCACGGCCCTACGGCCAGCCACATCACCGCCGTGACCGGCAGCCCGGCCAAGGAACCGATCCGAACATATGTCGGTCTGGAATCGGTGGCTGGCGACGAGAAACCGGCCGAGCTGGCGGTATCCGAACTGGAGCGAACCGGTGCGTTCGACCGCCAAGTACTGGTGGTGATCACGACCACCGGTACCGGTTGGGTGAACTCCATGGCAGTAGCAGCCATCGAGTACATGTACCGCGGCGACATCGCCAGTGTGGCCACGCAGTACTCGTACTTGCCCAGCGTCCTGTCGTTCCTGGCCGACCGCGGCAAGGCTGCCGCGGCAGGAAAGGAACTGTTCGACGCGGTGTATCGCCAGTGGTTGGCTCGCGGCCCGGAGCAACGACCCACCCTGCTCGTGTACGGCGAGAGTTTGGGATCCCAAGGTTCCGAAGCTGCATTCGACGGGCTGGCCGATCTTCGGACCAAAGTGGACGGTGCGTTGTGGGTCGGCCCGCCGAATTCGAACCGGCTGTGGCGGCAATTCGTCTCGCGCCGTGACCCGGGGTCGCTGGAGGTGGAACCGGTGTATGCCGACGGTCTGGTGGTTCGGTTCGCGGCCGACCGTGCCGGTCTGGCGCGCCCGTCCTCGGAATGGCGTCCGCCACGTATCGCCTACCTGCAACACGCTTCCGACCCGATTGTGTGGTGGTCGACCGACTTGATCTTCGCCCAGCCGGATTGGTTGTCCGAGCCGCGTGGCCCCGATGTGTCCTCGCAGATGCGATGGTGGCCGTTCGTGACATTTTGGCAGGTCACTGCCGATTTGACCAATGCTCAAGGAGTCACCGACGGGCATGGGCACCGCTACGGCAGTCTGGTACTGGATGGCTGGGCCGCGATTGCAGCTCCAGCGGATTGGACTCCTGAGCTGTCGGAGCGGATCCGAGCGGAATTGCAGGCCGCGGAGGAATACGAGCGAGAGATCAAGTGAGCGACGCACGCGCCACGCGCGCGGTCGCAGCCATGGTGCTCCCGCTGGCGTGGAACAACGTGATCCTCCCGCGCTTCGAATTGGGCGTGCGTGGCCGTACGGTCGCGCACGCCGGATTCGCTACCGCCTATGGGTTCGCACTGCGCGGACAGCCGCAGTGGGGCTCGCGCCGGGCTCTGCGATGCGGGTTGCTGGCCGCCTCGGCCGTTGTTGCCGGCTATGGTGCGGCGCTGGCCGTCCCTTGGGTACGGCGGCATGCGAATGCACTGCCCGACCGACGCCCCGCCGTATCGGTGCTCGAGTGGGTTGCGGTGCATATCCCGATCGGCACCGTCTATAGCGAGGAACTCGTGTTCCGTGGCACGTTGAATCCATTGCTGGACGAGGTTTTCGGGTCTCGAGCGGGTGCGCTCCTGGGTGCCGCGGCTTTCGGCCTCTGGCATATCGCGCCGGCGAATACAGCGAGTGACAGCGTGCCGGTCACGGTGATGGTGACCACAGTCGGTGGACTCGTCCTCGGCGCGTTGCGCCGCACAGCCGCCGGGGCCAGCGCCCCGGCACTGCTACATCTGGCCTTGAACGCGGGTGGCGCGACCACACCGCTCCTTGCGCGGTGTCTCGAGCGGCGCCGAGGTGAACAGCGGCGGGGTGAACAGCGGCGAGGTGAACAGTGTCGCCGACCGCACTAGGGTCGGCTGCGTGGTAGCACGAGGAACGGTCGACCCCGCGCAGATGCGCGCAGCGGTTGCGGCGGTGAGCGAATGGTTGCGCGACGAGTCGGCCACCCCACCTCCTCGCGGTGATCTCGCGGCGGCGGTGCGCACCACGGTGCGCACGCTCGCGGCCACGGCTCCTGGACACACGGTCGAGGTCCGGGTGCCTCCGTTCGCCGCAGTGCAGTGCATTCAGGGTCCGCGACACACCAGGGGCACTCCGCCGAATGTTGTGGAGACCGTCCCACGCACGTGGCTGCTATTGGCTACCGGTCTGCTCGAATTCGACGCTGCGGTGACATCCGGCGCGGTCAGCGTCTCCGGTGCCCGCGCATCCGAGGTGGCTCACTGGCTGCCGATCGTCCGCGTTGCCGCTCCCTGAACACCGCTACAGCGGATCGGTCAGCTCCGGTGGCCCCGCACCAAGCCTCTGCGGTCGTAGAAGTGCGTGACCACCACCCCGAAAACCAGTCCGATGGCCAGACCGAGCAGCGACATCCAGATCCCGCGCGCGAGACCGGCGTCCAGGTTTGCATCGAAGTACAGAATCGATCGAATGCCGAGGAACACCTGGTGCATGGGCTCGAATTCGGCCAGAACGCCGAAGTACTTCGGCGTGGCTTCGATCGGGATGGTGCCCGCGGACGACGGAAGGCCCAGAACGATGAAAACGACCAGATTCATCAGCAGGCCCGCTGTGCCGAGCGCCGCGAGCGTGGACAGTGCGGTCACGCCCACCGCGATCATGGCCAACGCGCTGTAGAGGAACAGTGCGAGGGCGTGCTCGACGGTCATGTCCACCACGTGGGCGACGATCAAGAACACACCGGACATGACATGCGCCGCCACGATGAAGACGCCCCACTTGATCATCAGCGTTTTGAATCGCGAGATCGGAGTCGGGGGATAGTGGACGTACCACGGGCCGTACTCGGTGGGTGCGAAACCGAGCTGGGCATCGATCATCGTGTGAATGACCATCGCACCGATCACACCGGCCAGCAGCAGCAGTAGTGCGTAGAAGAATGCGGTCAGGCCTTGGCCACTGCCGGGGGGCAGTGGGTGATACGCCTCGACGATCACCTGAATCGGCTGTGCCAGCACGACCTTGGCCGCGCCGGAGAGTTCGGGGCCGGGTCCACCGCCGGGCTGCTGGGTGGTTTGTGCGATCACTTGCTCGGTCAACTGCTCGCCGACTCGTTTGTTCGCCTCGGCCGTAGCCTGGTCGCTGACTCGAAGCATGATCTGGGTGGCGTACGGACCGGCGCGCGGGTTGGTCTGCACCGTGATCGTCGGTTGCCGGATATCCGCGGGTACGACACTGCCCACGCCGAGGATGGTGAGCTGCTTGCTGAAATCGCTCGGAATGATGATCGCGCCGTAGACCTGTCCGTACTGCATCTGCTGCTCGGCTTCGTTGATGCCGAGCAGACGCAGATCGACCTTGTCGGAGGGCACTCCCTGCACCAGCGCTCGGGCGATCTGGTCGCCGAAATTCACCCGCTGTCCGGCATCGTCTCCACTGCTGGTGACCTCGCCGAGGTCCTGATTGACCAGCGCGATCGGAAAGTCGTGCAGGTTCTTCTCCGGATCCACGACGTAGTGCAGATACATGACGCCCAGCAGGGTGGCCAGACCGATGAGCACCGACAGGGGCCACAGCACCATTCGCGACCACGACCTTCGGAGCCGGATCGTTGTCGGTTCCGTGCGGTCGCTCTCGGAGCTGGTGGTCACAGTCGGTGACCGTAACAGCTGCGAGTGTGGGAATGCGCACTTCTACCGCAGTGCATCGCTGGTTGGCGCAGTGGCGCCGCGAATGCAGAGCGACCCGGCCGTAGAATGATGTGTGCCCCAGCCCGCCCGATCCAGAGAGCACACGGTGAACCACGCCGAACTGCCGGTCGACCGCGCTTCCGCTCGCTCGCTGTCCGCCGCCGATGTCGATGAGCACGCGCCGCGCGAGGAGTGCGGCGTATTCGGAGTCTGGGCTGCCGGGGAGGAGGTCGCCAAGCTCACCTATTACGGTCTCTACGCGTTACAGCATCGTGGGCAGGAGGCGGCCGGAATCGCGGTGTCGGATGGCTCGCAGATTCTCGTCTTCAAAGACCTCGGTCTGGTCAGCCACGTATTCGACGAGCAGACACTGGCCGCGATGCCCGGACATGTCGCGATCGGCCATTGCCGCTACTCCACCACCGGTGGTGTGACCTGGGAGAATGCTCAGCCCATCTTCCGCACCACCGCGGTTGGTTCCGGGCTGGCTCTCGGGCACAACGGCAATCTGGTCAACACCGCCGAGTTGGCCAGCCGTGCACTCGAACTCGGGCTGATCGGCGTCCCCGGCAATGGCAGGCGTCCACAGCCCGCTACCGCGACCTCCGACTCCGACGTGGTCACCGCGCTGCTCGCTCATGCTGCAGCCGACTCCAGCATCGAGCAGGCCGCAATGGAGTTGCTACCGACGGTGCAGGGCGCATTCTGCCTGACCTTCATGGACGAGAACACGCTGTACGCTGCGCGTGACCCGCACGGTGTCCGTCCGTTGTGCTTGGGCAGGCTGGAACGTGGCTGGGTCGTGGCCAGCGAGACCGCTGCGCTGGATATCGTCGGTGCCGCGTTCGTCCGCGAAATCGAGCCTGGCGAACTGCTGGCGATCGACGCTGACGGTGTGCGCTCGTTGCGCTTTGCCAATCCGGAGCCCAAGGGGTGTGTTTTCGAATACGTGTACCTGGCGAGACCGGACAGCGTTATCGCCGGTCGGTCGGTGCACGCCACCCGCGTGGAGATCGGACGGCGCTTGGCGAAGGAACATCCGGTCGAGGCGGATCTGGTGATCCCGGTGCCGGAATCCGGCACTCCCGCCGCGGTCGGTTACGCGCAGGGGTCGGGGGTGCCCTACGGGCAAGGACTGATGAAGAACGCCTACGTGGGGCGTACGTTCATTCAGCCCAGCCAGACCATTCGCCAACTCGGCATTCGACTCAAGCTCAACCCATTGCGTGAGGTGATTCGCGGTAAACGGCTCATTGTGGTGGACGACTCGATCGTGCGCGGAAACACGCAGCGCGCATTGATTCGGATGCTCCGCGAGGCGGGTGCACTGGAAATCCATGTTCGGATCGCGTCGCCACCGGTGCGATGGCCCTGTTTCTACGGCATCGACTTCGCTTCCCGAGCAGAGTTGATCGCCAACGGTACCGGGGTGGAGGGGGACGTCGCGGACATGGTCGAGGGTGTACGTCGCTCGATCGGCGCCGACACTCTCGGCTATATCTCCCTCGACGGCATGATCGCTGCATCCGAGCAACCGCGCTCTCGACTGTGTTCGGCGTGCTTCGACGGAAACTATCCCATCCCGCTGTCCACCGAGGCAGACACCGGCAAGAATGTGCTCGAAAGTCTGTTGAACGGAAAACCGGAGACGTCCCCGGCGCGTTAGCTCGGCCGCGCGCGGTGCCGCCACACGCTGTGGTGGCTCTGCCACATGCCCCGTAGGGCACGACCACATACCCCGTAGGCGCGACCACATGGTGTCGAACGCCGCCAGCATAGGCTGCGGCGCCGCCGCTACGAGTATCCAGACTGTTCGGTTGGCATGAGAAGACCCGATCGCCTGCCCGAGGGGCCACAGCAGCCTATTGTCAAGAGGGTGAGCCACTACCGGTGCGAGGTCGTTATTCATCTCCGGTAGCGTGAGCAGGCATCTATCCGCCGATTCGGTTTGGAGCTTTCCCCGAAAATGACTGAACAGACCCCCAGTGGTGCCTCATATGCCGCAGCAGGTGTGGACATCGAGGCAGGTGATCGCGCAGTCGAGTTGTTCGGGCCATTGGCGAAGAAGGCGACCCGGCCCGAGGTCCAGGGTGGACTCGGCGGATTCGCCGGACTGTTCGCACTGAAGGGGAGCTATCGGGAACCACTACTGGCTGCGGCGACCGACGGTGTGGGTACCAAGATCGCGGTCGCGCAGCGAATGGACAAACACGACTCCATCGGCCTCGATCTCGTGGCGATGGTGGTGGACGACCTCGTGGTGTGCGGTGCGGAACCACTGTTTCTCCAAGACTATATTGCGGTCGGCAAACTCGTCCCGCAGCGAGTGGCCGAGCTGGTCTCCGGCATCGCCGACGGTTGTGTGCGCGCCGGTTGCGCGCTGCTCGGCGGCGAGACCGCCGAACATCCGGGTCTGATGGATCCGGATGATTACGACCTGTCGGCCACCGGCGTCGGTGTGGTCGAGGCGGACGCGGTGCTGGGACCGGACAGGGTCCGTCCCGGCGACGTGGTGATCGCCATGGGGTCCTCGGGCCTCCACTCCAACGGCTACAGCTTGGCCCGTAAGGTGTTGTTGGACATCGACCGCATGTCCCTCACCGGTCATGTCGAGGAGTTCGGCCGCTCACTCGGCGAGGAACTTCTCGAGCCGACCAGGATCTACGCCAAGGATTGTCTCGCACTGATCGCCGAGACCGACGTCCGCACGTTTGCCCATGTCACCGGCGGTGGTTTGGCGGCCAACTTGGCCAGAGTGTTGCCCGCGGGTATGACCGCCGAACTGGATCGCGGCACGTGGAACCCGGCGCCGGTGTTCAAGTTGATTGCGCAGCGCGGCCGGGTGGATCGGTCCGAGATGGAGAAGACGTTCAATATGGGTGTCGGCATGGTCGCCGTCATTGCTCCAGAGGACGTCGATCGGGCGCTGGCCGTGCTGACGGCACGGCATATCGAATGCTGGACACTCGGCACGGTCAAAAAGGCCAAGGATGCCGACGCTGCGCGCGCCGTCTTGGTCGGCGAGCATCCACGGTTCTAGATCACAGCGCACTGCTCTGATCACGTGTACGGGTGGAAAGAGGGAGACCAATTGGTCTCCCTCTTTCCACCACAATCCAAGTCAGCGGCGCCAGTCGTCGTAGTCGTCCTCGTCCCACCGGGACAAAGACTCGTTCGCGTCCTGCTCATCGGACAGCACACCACCACCCCGCTGGGAGTTGGGGCTTCCCGAAAGCTCGCGCTGAAGGCTCGCGAAGTCGGTCGTGGGCGAGCTGTACTTCAGCTCGCGTGCGACCTTGGTCTGCTTTGCCTTAGCCCGGCCACGGCCCATGGCTGACCCCCTCGCGTCACAGCGGGGCGGCCTGGGGTTTGATGGCGGCCCCGTTCGAATTAATACTCTTCCTGACAGACACTTTAGCGTGTGTCCCGCCGTCTCGCTTCCAGGAGTGGGTGAAGAACTACCGATGCGGTGTCGTTTGCCCGCTTGTCGCCGTTCGATCTCAGCCTTGTCGGACTCCCGGATTTGCATGGACGCCCCCGGCGCAGGTGCTGCCGCCGCGCGTCGCGGGCACTGCGAGTAGGGCGCGCAGCGCGGTCCAGTCGATCGTCATTCGACGGAGAATCGCCAGCGTCAGCGGTATTCGAGCGCGGTCGCGGCGCGCCCACGGTGCCGGCGATCACCGCTTCGTCGGGTATGGACACCTATCCAGACCGTCCATACCGATCGTTCGTGCACGCCGGTCCGATGGTTTCTCGAACAACCATTCGATCGAGACCGTTCGTGCGAGAAATCACTCGGCGCCACCGCTCGGAGTCCGTAGCTAGGTATCGGCCTGCTGACGATTGTGCCGTTCGATCTGGCTACGCACATCGTCGGACACACTCGGTTCCTCGGTGAGCAGGATTGCCAGAACATCGAGATTCGTGCCGGCGAACACATCTCGAACGGTGACCCCGTGGTCGGGCACGTGGACGACCGAGACTCGGTCGCCCGCGCCGATCGTGCCCTCGGTGAGTACCCGGAGATACGCGCCGGTGTTACGGCGCATTGCGAATCGTTTCACCCACTGCCGTTCACCGCTCCAGTGCTGGAACGTGACACACGGCACCCGCGGTGCGGTCACCTCCAGGAGGGTGTCGCCGATGCTCCAACGTGCGCCGACCACGGCATCACTGACCGCAAGCCCGGCGATCCGCAGGTTTTCGCCGAACCATCCCGGCGGGAGTTCTCGGCCGAGTTCGATGCTCCATTGCTCGGCGTCCTCGTCGGCGTAGGCATAGACGGCTTGGTCCACACCGCCGTGAAGTTCGGTGTTGCACACATGGTCGCCGGCGAGCCCGAAGGTCTGCACCGCGACGCGACCCGAGACCGGCCGCTTGTCGATCGCGGTGCGACCGATCCGTCCCGGCACGTCGAGGTCGGCATGGACAACGCAGACAGCCAGGATCTCGCCGAAATCATTGGGCATATACAGCGCTCCTCTCGTCGTGAATCGGGCCGGATCGACGCTGAGCAGCAGTACCGGTGTCGCCTGCACGGCCCCGGTCACCCGCCCCAGGAGTCAGTGTCGGCGTAGCCGGTCGACGGCGATCCTGCCGGCCTGCGGCGCATCCTCGGTAGGCATCGAATCCGGATCGATGGCCGCGGTGACGGAACCCACTGTCAGGGTAGCGCCGGCTGTGACGGTTCGCTTGACCAGGGCCAAAGCGATCGGGCCGAGTTCGTAGTGGTCGACGACGGTACCGACCCGGCCGACCGTGCGACCACTCGCGGTGACGTCGGCGCCCGTGGTGGGGCGCTGGTCGGTCGAACCGTCCAGATGGAGCAACACCAGATGCCGCGGCGGTTTGCCCAGGTTGTGTACCCGCGCGACGGTTTCCTGACCCCGGTAGCACCCCTTGTCGAGGTGGACCGCGGCGTGTTCGGCGGCGCTGCCGATCCATCGGACCTCGTGCGGAATCGTCCGCTCGTCGGTGTCCACTGCGACCCGAGGACGTAGCGCGGCGACACGGAGCGCCTCGTAGGCCCACATTCCCGCGGGTGTTGCGCCCGCCGCGGTGAGTCGACCCCACCAGTCGGTCAGGTGGTCGCGCGGGACGAGCAGATCGAAGCTGTCCGTCGTCGGCCACGGCATCCGACGCAGAAACCCGCCGTTCGGCAGTGGCATCGCCGCGTAGATGTCGGGCAGGGCGGTAATGCCGAGGACCGGGGCGAGGGCAGTGACCTGTGGTCCCAGCAGGCTCAACACCACATGGTCGGTAGCCGCGACCGGCACGGCGTCGGCCCAGAAGACCATTTTCTGGAGGAACGACAGCAGATCGGGGCCTCCCTCGGCCTCGGTGTCGATCCACACGGTGCCGTCCAGTTCGGTGAGCACGAAGTGGTGTAACACCCGCCCGCTCGCATCGAGGTCGAGATTCTCCGCCGATTGGCCATTGCCGAGCGCGGCCACGTGTTGCGTGGAGACGGTGTGCAACCACGTGAGCCGCTCCGTGCCCGTGATACGAAGAACGAATCGATGTGAGCGGTCGACAACCGCGAGGCGGTGCATCGCTGCCCGCTGTTCGCCGAACGGATCGCCATAGTGCCAGGCGACCGTGGAATCGGCGGAGTCCGTTGTCCCCGCAACGGCTCCCGAATAGTCGAGGATTGGGCTCGGAGCAACGACCACGGACACGTCTTCACTCTAGGCGTGCACGCTCGACGATGCGCGCCCCGGGCCGTTGTCGCCGAGTTCGACGAGCCGAAACAGCCGGCAGGTAGGTCGTTGCCGGCGCGTCGCGCCAACCGGCCGCGACAGTAGGCGTTGGCTGCTGGCACCGCCTAGGCTCGACCCATGGTGGATCGAGTTCTGGTAACGCTCGATGGTGTGGTTCGAGATGCGGACGCGCCGTTGGTGTATGCGGACGATATCGGCGTATTACGTGGCGACGGCGTCTTCGAAACCGTCCTTCTGCGTGCGGGTGTGGCCTGTGCGATCGAATTTCATCTCGGCCGACTGCGTCGCTCGACACAGGCGCTGGACCTACCCGAACCGGAGTTGGGGAAATGGCGCGAAGCGGTCGAGACCGCTGCCAAGGAGTGGGGTAGCGAGCGTGAAGGAGTCATGCGGCTGGTGCTCACCCGGGGCCGCGATCGTGAAATGTCCGGCATTCCGTCCACGGTGCAGACCGGTGACCTGGCTGGTGCTGCGCCGGCGCCAACGGCTTTCGTGCTGGTGGCGCCGGTGTCCGAGCGTGTCGAGAAGGCGCGTGCCGAGGGGGTTGCCGTGATGACGCTGTCGCGTGGCATCTCGATCGACCTGGCCCAAGCGGCGCCGTGGCAGTTGCTCGGCGCCAAGACCTTGTCCTATGCCACCAACATGGCCGCATTGCGTTTCGCCGCACGTATGGGTGCCGATGACGTGATCTTCACCAGCACCGAGAATCGCGTTCTGGAAGGACCGCGTTCCACTGTGGTGATCGCCCGCGACAAGCAGCTGATCACTCCGCCGGCGAAGAATGGTGTGCTTCCGGGCGTCACCCAGCGCACGCTGTTCATCGAAGCGGAGAAGGCGGGTTGGAGCTGCCGCTACGAGTCGTTGTTCACTGCCGATCTGCTCACCTGTGACAGCATCTGGATGCTGTCGAGCATTTCACTCGCGGCGCGAGTGAACTCGCTGGATGGGCTGCGGATGTCCGCGCCGGACAACGCCGAGGAGATCATCGAATTGGTGGGTCGTGGTATCGAACGGGCCGGCGCCGTCGGCGACTGGTGACGATCGCCTGACCGGCGGTGATGCTCATGACCGGCAGCGATGCTTGTCGATAGCTCGGAATGCGTGATGGACGTCACTCGGTGATCCATGTCCTACGAGGACCAGTGCGAGATGGTGGTGACCACGCAATACCTGGCAATCCGATGTGCATACCTCGATTGTCGGTTTGAGCTCCGCTACCTTTCGGCCAACTCCGGCGTACGCTTACTACGGAACGTCGTAGATGGGCTGGAGGGCGGCATGAACGCGCTGGATATCTCGCGCTGGCAGTTCGGCATCACGACCGTCTACCACTTCCTTCTGGTGCCATTGACCATCGGCCTCGCGCCGCTCGTCGCCGCCATGCAAACAGCCTGGGTGATCACCGGGAAACAGCACTGGCTGCGGTTGACCAAGTTCTTCGGCAAGCTGTTCTTGATCAACTTCGCGCTGGGCGTCGCGACCGGCATCGTGCAGGAATTCCAGTTCGGCATGAACTGGAGTGAGTACTCCCGCTTCGTCGGCGATGTGTTCGGCGCCCCGCTCGCTTTGGAGGGGTTGGTCGCCTTCTTCATGGAGTCGACCTTCCTCGGATTGTGGATATTCGGCTGGACTCGGTTGCCGAAACTGCTTCACCTCGCAGCGATATGGGTGGTTGCCATCGGTGTGAACGCCTCGGCCTACTTCATCGTCGCGGCCAATTCGTTCATGCAGCACCCGGTCGGCGCCCGATACAACCCGGAGACCGGGCGCGCGGAACTCGACAGCATCGTCGCGGTGCTCACCAACAACACCACCCTGGCGGCCTTCCCCCACGTCGTGGCCGGGTCATTCCTCACTGCAGGGACCTTCGTCGCGGGTATCTCGGGGTGGTGGATGGTGCGCGACGCGCGCAGTGGCATGGTGCGCGACGCGCGCAGTGGCATGGTGCGCGACGCGCGCAGTGGCATGGTGCGCGGCAATGCAGCGAAGCTGATCGAGGCGCGCGAGATGTGGCGGCCGGCTGCCCGTGCGGGTAGCGCCGTGATGATCGTGGCGCTGGCCGCTTTGGTGTACACCGGCGACGTTCAGGGCAAACTGATGTTCCAGCAGCAGCCGATGAAGATGGCCTCGGCGGAATCGCTGTGTCACAGCGCGACCGACCCGAACTTCTCGCTGCTGACCGTGGGAACCCACAACAACTGCGACAGCGTCACCCACGTCCTGGAAGTTCCGTATGTGCTGTCCTGGTTGGCCGAGGGCTCCTTCAGTGGCGTAACCCTGGACGGCGTCACCGATTTGCAGCAGGCCGGCATCGAGAAGTTCGGTCCCGGTGACTACCGGCCCAACCTGTTCGTCACCTACTGGTCGTTTCGAGCCATGATCGGGCTGGCCGTGGGCTCGCTCGCGCTGGCGATGGCTGGCCTGTGGCTCACACGCCGCGGTCGGGTCCCGGACCGACGCTGGTTTTCTCGGCTGAGTCTGTGGGTCGTTCCGATGCCGTTCCTGGCCAATAGCGCCGGTTGGATATTCACCGAGATGGGGCGCCAACCATGGGTGGTCGTACCGAACCCGGCGGGCGACCCGAACCTGCGTCTGACGGTGCAGGAAGGCGTCTCGAACCATTCGCCGGGTGTTGTGCTGTTGTCGTTGATCTGCTTCACCATGCTGTACGGCGCACTCGCCGTGGTGTGGTTCTACCTGATACGCCGGTACGTCGTCCATGGCCCCGATCCCATCGTGCCCGAGCCGCAGGACACAGACTCCGCCTCCGGCCCCGGTCGCCGCGAGGAGCCTGCTGTCGAACAGTTGTCGTTCGCCTACTAGGAGCCGGCGATGAGTTTGCAAGAGTTCTGGTTCGTCCTGATCGGTGTGCTGTTCACCGGCTACTTCGTATTGGAGGGCTTCGACTTCGGCGTCGGTATGCTCATGCCGATCCTCGGCAAAGGGTCCGACACACGACGGCGATTGGTGCTCAACACGATCGGACCGGTATGGGATGCCAACGAAGTCTGGTTGCTGACCGCCGGCGGTGCAATGTTCGCTGCGTTCCCGGAGTGGTATGCGAGCCTGTTCTCCGGCTTCTATCTCGCGTTGCTGGTATTGCTCGTCGCGTTGATCCTGCGTGTGTGCGCCATCGAGTATCGCGGCAAGATCGATGACCCGCGCTGGCGCGCCCGGTGCGATATCGGTATCGGGATCGGATCCTGGATTCCGGCACTGGCCTGGGGATGGGTGTTCGCCAATGTCGTGCACGGGGTTCCGCTCGACGAGCACAAAGAGTTCGCGGGTTCGGTGGCGGACTTGTTCGGACCGTACGCGGTGGTCGGGGGGCTGGCGACCGGCCTGTTGTTCGCACTGCACGGGGCGATGTTCCTGGCCCTCAAGACCGGTGGCGAGGTGCGCGCCGACGCGCGACGCACCGCCCGATTGCTGTTGGGTCCCACCGTGGTCGTGGTCGGCGGGTTCGGGCTGTGGACGCAGCTGGCGTATGGGACGGGCTGGACCTGGATTCCGTTGGCGCTGGCGGTGCTCGGATCGATCACCGCGGCGGTGGCCGATATCGCTCGGCGCGACGGGTGGGCCTTCACCGGAACCACCGTGACCGTGGCCGCGGTCACCGCCCTGTTGTTCGGTTCGTTGTTCCCGAACGTGCTTCCCTCGACATTGGACGCGGCCTTCGATCTGACCGTGTACAACGCTTCGTCCACGCCGTATACCTTGACCGTGATGAGCTGGGCCGCGGTGGTGGTCACTCCGGTCGTGTTGGTCTACCAAGGGTGGACGTACTGGGTGTTTCGCAAGCGGATCACCGTCGAGCAGATCCCCGCTCCGGCGGGCCTGCCTGCCCGGACCAGGCGGGACTGACGCCATGGCCCGCCCGCCGATCGACCCTCGTCTGTGGCGGTATGCCCGTTCGGCGCGTAGCTACCTGGTCATCAGCGTCGCGCTAACGCTGGTGACCACTGGTTCGATCGTGGTTTCGGCGGTGCTGATCGGGCGGGTGTTGGCCGGTGTCGTCACCGACTCCGGCCGGCGTACCGTTGGCGCATGGACGACGGAGTTGGCGATTCTTGCGCTCGCGGTCGCCTGCCGGGTGCTCGCTACCTGGGTTCAGTCGCGTGTGGCACATCGTGCGGGTGCGAGCGTGATCGCGGAGTTGGAATCCGCGGTACTCGAGGTCGGTGCCCGGCTTCCGTTTCGTGAACTCGACACCCGCCGAACCGAGCTGGCCGTGGTGGTCGGCGCCGGATTGTCCGGGTTGCGGAACTACCTCGTCGGCTATGTGCCCGCCGTCGTGTTGGCGGTGCTGGTTCCCCCGATCGTGCTCGCGGTCATCGCGGTGCACGATCCGAGCTCCGGATTGATCGTGGTGGTTACGCTACCGCTCATCCCGGTCTTCATGATTCTCATCGGAAAACTGACCGAGGGACGGGCTGCGGCCACCTTCGCAGCCGGTACTCGCCTGTCGGATCAGTTGCTCGATCTGTTCGCCGGCATGCCGACATTGCGAGCGCTCGGGCGCGAAACCGGCGACGAGCACTCGCCCGGGGAGTCTTCGTCGCCAGCGCGCCAGGGTATCGGTCCGGTCGAATCGAGGGGCCGCTCGGCAGCCGCTCACACCATGCAGTTTCGCGTGCGGGACCTCGGTGAGGCGGTGCGGCAGCGGACCATGCAAGCACTGCGCATCGCGTTCCTGTCGGCAATGGTGTTGGAGCTGCTCGCAACGCTCAGCGTGGCGCTCATCGCGGTGTCGATCGGCCTGCGCTTGGTATTCGGCGAGATGAGTCTGTATGCAGGGTTGGTCGCGTTGATGCTTGCTCCCGAGGTATATCTGCCGCTGCGAACCGTCGGTGAGCGCTTCCACGCTGCCCAGGACGGCATGGCTGCCGCGGACAAGGCATTCGCGGTGCTGGACTCGGAGTCGAGCGGTCACCCTGGCATCGTCTCCGGCGATCACCGACGGATACCCGCCGATCGCGTGTCGACCGCTACTGCGCTGGCCGGCGACACCACTCCGGTGTGCGCGCCACGAACCGAGTGTGCGCCCGCAGCACGACGAATCGCCGCCGGGAGTTCGGCGGGTGGTGCATCGATCGAGATCGACGATGTTTCGATACGCACCCGAGACGGATGGGCGCCCGCCGGGCTGTCGGCGACATTTCCTCCCGGCTGCGTGACCGTGCTCGCCGGGCCCAATGGAGTCGGAAAGTCGACCATCGTGCAGGCGATGCTGGGTTTGATCCCGCCGGATCGCGGCTCCATCACGGTCGACGGTGCAGACCTGCGCGAGGTCGACACCGACCAGTGGTGGACCCGTGTGGGCTGGTTGCCCCAACGACCGGTGTTGGTGCCGGGAACGGTGCGCGACAACCTCGAACTTCTCGGCGCAGCGTCGGTGAATCGGTCCGCACGGCACCCGACCGGCGCGGACGAGTTGACAGCGGCGTGTGCCGCGACCGGGTTCGATCGCGTGCTCGACGAGCTGCCCGATCGGTGGAACACCGTCATCGGTCCCGCAGGCGTCGGGCTGTCGCTCGGTCAACGCCAATGCTTGGCACTCACTCGGGTGCTGGCTGCGGGCCGACCGGTGCTACTGCTGGACGAGCCGACTGCGCACCTGGACGCCGCCTCGGAAGTGCCGGTGTTGCGTGCGCTCCGGAAGCGAGCGCAGGCAGGCGCCACGGTCGTCATCGTCGGGCATCGTCGAACGGTACTGGCGTCGGCCGATCGGATTGTCCAGGTACATCATCACCGGCTCGCACAGGACCGGCCATGACAGTCGGTTTGCGGACTCGGTCGTGGCCGGCTGCGAGATGGTGGGGTGACGACGACGCGAACGACACCCCTGCCGGTGGATCGCGTGTCACCGTGTTCGGCGATGTGGGGCGGATGTGGCGGCTGCTCGAGTTGTCCATGCCACGGGTCGCGGTGGCAATCGGATGGGGCGTACTGTCGCTCGGCAGCGGACTCGCTCTCGCCGCATTGGCCGCGTGGCTGATCGCACGCGCCTGGCAGATGCCGCCGGTGCTGGATTTGAGTATCGCGGTGGTGGCGGTGCGCGCCCTGGGAATCTCGCGTGGCCTGTGTCGCTACGTCGAACGTCTCGTGACCCACGATGTCGCCCTACGGTCCATGACCGCCGCGCGCACAACGGTCTATCGGACGCTGGCCAGGTCGAATTTCTGGCTCTACCGCCCCCAGGCCCTCGGTGGCGGCTGCGAGCCCCGCACCGCGCACCGTGGCGACCGCGATCGTCGGGTCCCGCCACGACGGGGTGATCTGCTGGTCCGGATCGGTACCGACATCGATGATCTGGGAGCAGTGGTGGTTCGGGTCTTCGTGCCGGTCGCGGTCGCCGTGGTCGTCTCGGTTGCCGCGGTCGCGTTGTCGGCGACGATTTCGGTGGCGGGCGCTGCAATCCTCGCCGGCGGGCTGGCCTTGTCCGGGATCGTTGCGCCGTGGGTGTCGGCACGGACGGCGGCCACGGCGCAACGCGCCGCGCGTGCCGACCGCGCCGAGTTCGTCGCGCGCAGTGTCACGATCCTCGACCACGCCGCCGAGCTGCGCGTTGCGGGTCGGCTGGATGCCGCTGTGCTCGAAGCGACCGCCGCCTCGAGCAGAGCCGCTGCTGCAGAAGACGCTGTAGCTGCTCGCGGTGCCTGGTCGGCGGCGGCGACCCCGCTGTCGATCGGCGTGAGTGTGCTCGGCGCCTTGATGATCGGCATCACCATCTTTGGTGCCGGTGGTGCCGAGGGCGCTATGACACCCATGGCTCTGTTCGTCTTGGTGCTGCTGCCGCTGTCGGCCTTCGAGGCAGTGGGTTCGCTCCCGGCGGCGGCCCAGGCATTGACGATTGCCCGTGCGGCGCTACACCGTCTATCGGAACTGGCGGAAGATTCGGTCGTACCCGACCCCGCGACCGAGCGGCCTGCGACGTTGCATCCGAGGACCGGACCGATGCCACCCCTCCCGCCAGCAGTTGCGTCGTTCGACGAGCTGGCGGACAGACGACGGATCGCACTGATCGGGCCCAGTGGCGCGGGAAAGACGACGGTGCTGATGAAGTGGGCGGGGATGTTCGACACCCCCCGCCCAGGAGTGACCTTCTTCGCCGAGGACGCGCACCTGTTCGGTACGTCGGTGCTGGAGAACCTGCGGGTCGCCCGGGGCGATCTCACAGTGGCGCAGGCCGAGAATGCAGTACGCGCAGTCGGTCTCGGTCGCTGGCTGGACGGATTGCCGAACGGAGTGCACACCGATCTGATCGGGGGAGCAGCAGCAGTGTCCGGCGGTCAACGTCGTCGCCTGCTGCTGGCGCGCGCGCTCGTCTCGCCCGCGCGGGTGTTGCTGCTCGATGAACCGACCGAGCACCTGGAGGCGCACGCGGGGGCTCAGCTGCTACGTGACCTGCTGGACATCGACAGCGGCCTGGTCGAGCGGGAGCGGACTGTGGTTGTGGTCACACACCAGTTGCCGGACGATCATCGAGCCGACACGGTGCTCCGGATCGGCCGATCCGATCAGGTGACGGTCCGGTGATAAATCCGTTGCCGAGTGGCCCGACGCCGCGTTAGATTCGTCCGCACACGAGGAAGGAGGTGGTCCGAAGAATGGTTGGTCATAGGACACGTGAGGTGGCTGTCCGCTAGCGTCACCGCTGCCGGTATGCCGTGCGCGAGCGCGTAGCGAATCCCAGGCAGCCACCCGACCCCCGAGTTCCGGTCTGTCCGACCGGACCTGTGTGATACTCATCTTGCACAGGTAGCGCTCGGGGGTCGTTCCGCGTTCATGGCGTGACAGGTCACGAGTGGTTCATGGCGTGACAGGTCACGAGGTAGTTCCATTCATCGCGTGACAGGTCACGGGGTGGCGGGCCGCAGCGTGACGGCCCGGTGTACGCGACCGTCCGGCGTGGCCGACCGAGGACGGAGTCGACCGATCAGCCGACGTAGCGTTGCAGGCGAGCCGAGAGCCGGGGTTCGAGCGGTCCGTCCGCGACGACACGTTCTTCGACATAGGCCAGATCGCCTCCGCCGACGATGCCGTACAGGCGCTTGGCACCGCCGACAACGATGCCGGACTGGCTTCTGATCACCACGTCGGTGGCCAGTTCCCACGATGACTGGGTCAGCGCCTGGCCGTAGAACAGTTCGACGATGCCGCCGTTGTGCGTCAACAGCAACTCGATGACCTCGTCGTCGCCATCGATCCCGACACGCCAGAAGCCGGTCTCCCGAAGATCGGGTCCGGAGTATTTGCCGTCCGCATCGATGGCCCACGACCGGGATTCCCACAACAAGTAGTCGCCGCCGTCATGCGAAGCGACGATCTGCTGGCCGAAGCGGTAGTCACCCCGCTCGGGATCGTTGCCTTCCCCCTCGCCGCGCCATACGCCCACCAACGGCAACAAGGCGAGCATGGACGCGCTCAGGTCCGGTCCCAGCCGAAGATTGGCGGTGTCCTCGGGTAGCGGAAGGCCGGGCAGGACCGGAATGTTGCGGGCACTGGTGGACTTCGCCCGCTCGGCAGCCTCGGCGACAGCCTGGTCGCCGCTGCGACGCTCGTCGGGTTCGTCGGAAGCCGTGCCGTTCAATTGTTCGCTCGCTCGCTCGGCCGGATTGGGATCCTCGCTAGCGAGTTCGCTCATGATTCGGTGAACAGTCGGTAGAAGACGTACAGCCCGAACCAGCCGATCAGCACGGACACGATCACGAGCATAATCTCGAAGAAGAGGACCACGTTCGAAGTCTAACTACTGGCGCACGATCGAACGCAAACGGCCTCGACGCTCCCGCGGGAGGTGAAACGTCGAGGCCGGTGCACGCGCGATATCTACTTGGCGACCGTGACGTCGACCGGATGGATGCCCGCGCCTTCCGGACGCACTTCGGCGGAGCCGTTGCCGGCCGAGGACAGGGCACGGATGGTCCACGAGCCGGGAGCGGCGAAGAACCGGAAGTCACCGGTGCCCGACGCGACCACCTCGGCGGTGAAGTCACCGTTGCCGTCGAGCAGGCGGACGAAAGCTCCGCCCACTGGCTGACCGTCGGTGCCGAGCACACGACCGGTGATGACCGTTTCCTTCTCTACGTCGACACCGGCCGGGATGACCTGGCCTTGGGTGGGTGCTGCACACATATTGAATTACTCTCCCAACTCGATCGGTGCGCCGACGAGGGACCCGTATTCGGTCCAGCTCCCGTCGTAGTTCTTGACATTCTGGTGACCCAGCAGCTCTTGTAGCACGAACCAGGTGTGCGAAGAACGCTCACCGATCCGGCAGTAGGCGATGGTGTCCTTCTCGCCGTCCAGGCCGGCGGCACGATAGATCTCGGCCAATTCCGTGTCCGATTTGAAGGTGCCGTCTTCGTTTGCGGCCTTGCTCCACGGCACATTGATTGCGCTCGGGATGTGACCGGGGCGCTGGCTCTGTTCTTGGGGCAAGTGCGCGGGCGCCAGAATCTTACCGGTGAACTCGTCGGGTGACCGCACGTCGACCAGGTTCTTGGCGCCGATCGCTGCGATGACCTCATCTCGGAAGGCCCGAATCGAAACGTCCGGTGCAGCGGCCTTGTATTGGGTGGCGGGCCGGTTCACCGGCTCTGTGGACAGCGGACGGCCATCCAGCTCCCACTTTTTGCGACCACCGTCGAGCAGTTTGATGGTGTTGTGGCCGTACAGCTTGAAGTACCAGTAGGCGTACGCGGCGAACCAGTTGTTGTTTCCGCCGTACAGGATGATCTCGTCGTCGTTCGAGATACCGCGTGCCGAGAGCAGGTCGGAGAACTGCTCTTGGTTCACGAAGTCGCGACGAACCTGATCCTGCAGATCCTTCTTCCAGTCGAGCCGGACGGCACCCTCGATGTGACCCCCGTCGTAGGCGGAGGTGTCCTCGTCGACCTCGACGAAGACGACGCCGGGGGCGTTGAGGTTCTCTTCGGCCCAGTCGACGGAGACCAGGACATCGGAGCGAGCCATTGTTTTCCTTTCAGATGTGACATGCAGCGGTCAGTTCGTTGCCGGGGATGCGGTCCGGCGGACCCGGGCGACCATCGGGTAGATCTGGCAGCCCAAGCAGATCCCGAATGCAGCGTTCAGGAACGCTGCGAACAGGGCGAGGCCGGCGAATACGGCGCCGACGACGGTGGAGCCGAAGGTGAAGCCCGCCAGGCCGACGGCCGCGAAGCCGAAGCCGAGCAGCTGAGCGAACCGCAGCGGGGCCACCGGCTCGGTTTCGCTGGCCGGTGCCCGATGCGGCGCGACGAGCATGGCGTAGATCCGGCCATAGGGATGGTTGCGGGGCCCGTAGGCCGCGCCGATGGCGAAGACAACCGTCTGGCCGGCGATCAGCACGATCGCGACGATGGGCGCCCACATTGCGGCGAGAAGGACGACAACCAGAGCCGCGGTGGTGACCCATGCGGTGAAGCGGGGTCCGCGAACATCGACGTGGTCGGTGGTTGTGAGGGAATGGGTGGAGTTCGGGCTGGGTTCAGCAGCCTCGACGGGAGCCTGCCCGGCAGTCTGGATGGACTTCTCGGTCTGGATGGACTTCTCGGTCTGGATGGACTTCTCGGTCTGGATGGACATCGTGCGTACTCCTGCGCTGAATATGCCTGTGGCTGCAGAGTTGCCAATTCGCCGACGGGTGCGGAAGCCCGCGCGTACGGCGCATGACGGCCGGAGCTGGGGAAAGGGGAGGCCGACCGATCAGCGGCACAGACAGCAACAACCACCGAGCCGACACAGATCCACTGTCCGGCGTCGAGTGAGCATCAGCTCGTGGTTGGTGAGCACGCGAACAGTTTACCCAACTCGACCGGGAAATTGGATGGGGGTGGGTCACATCCGTCGATCCGAGCGTGCTCGAGGCTTACGCGGCGGTGGTGAGCGACTCGACCGCCGAGCGCAGATCTGTGGCTTTCGGCACGCCCGAGATCCGGAACCGCTCCGTCCCCTCGGCGTCGAACACGAAGGTAGTGGGCAGGGACAGTACGTTCAGTTCGCGTGCGAGGGCTGGTTCGGCATCGATGTCGACCTCGATGTCCTGCGGCGGCCGGGGCGACTGCGCAAGTTGATCGGTGACATTGGCAACTACCCGGCGAACTGCTTCGCAGGGACCACACCACTCGGCGGAGAAATGCACGATGGCCGGGCCGTCGCCGGTCATGCCCACCGCTGTCAACTGCCCTGCGCGCGTCGATCCCGACGCCGCGGTGACATGGGCCGCACGGACCTTCCCACCGTGGCGGCGCAGCAGAAATCCCACCGTCAGCACGGCGAGCGCAACTACGGCGAGGACGGTGATTTCGATCATGGTTGCTGCAATCGGTCGAGGTCGATCGTGACGTTCACACCCTTGCCCTCCACGATGATGTGGCCACCCCGAGCGGACGCTGCCGTGGGTGGAACACCGAAGGGCAACTCCTTGGTGTCGATGGTACGGGTGAACTGAGCCAACACTGCGGGCCGATCGGCTTCGACGACCGCCGTCACCGGAATGGCCTCGAGGCTGCTGAGATCGCCGCGATGGAAGTCGGTTGCGACGATCATCACCCGATCGCCGTCGAGCAGCAGATCTGCCTGGACATTGACCCTTTGGCCGCCGTATGGCACGCCTGGGGAGTCCGGCAGCGTGCCGCTGAGCACCAGAGCTTCCGTGGTAGTCGTCCCCGAATCCTCCGAGCCGTCGGTCTCATCGGACTCGTCGGTGGGGCGCAGATGTACCTGCAGGTCGGGAATGCCGAACAACCTGCCGAGTTCGATGGGTTCGATGCGCAGACTGCTGTCGACCCGTGCGGCGCGAACGCCGCGCAGGCTGCCGTCGACCAGTTCGCCGCCTGGCAGTCGCACCTCGGTCAGTGTCGCGCCCAGTGCGATCTCACCGGGAATATCGGGCCGCCTGACCCGCGCACGGATTTCGATCTTGTCGTAGCGACCGTCGCGTGCCTGGGCGAGAAATGGGAAACCATGAATTGTCACCTCGGGATCGGCGGTGAGATCGGCGCCGTGGCGCAGTGCTCGAGATACCCGATACTCCGAGTACGCCGCTGTGCTGAAGTCGATGACGACGGCGACTCCCGCCAGACACAGCAGGCCTATGATCAATTTGCGCATGCTCCCCCGTTTCTGCGGGTCTCGAGCCACGGCATCTCGAGTCGCGCCGAACGCGCGCAACGCGGCGTTCGATCGTCTCCCGCGTCGGACGCCCTGCGGCTGCTGGGCATGCCCGATGCGTAAACCATGAACGCACAATATCGGTTGGTCCGAATCCCGGCGTCAGGTGTCCTGTACTGGGTCTTGGACCTCGGAATGGGTGATCGTGCACCGCTACGCGCTAATCTTGCATCCGATTACCTGTGATTAGCGACGTGGCTGTGGCGGTGTTGCTGCATCCGCGACGCTACGAGATGGGAGGAGGGCCTGTGGAGCTGCTCCTGCTTACCTCCGACCCCAATCCCGAGTCGGTGTTGCCCTCGTTGGCCCTCCTCGCGCACACTGTGCGCCCTGCACCGACAGAGGTGGCATCCTTGCTCGAAGCAAGTACCGCGGATGTGGCTTTGGTGGACGCCCGGACCGATCTGGCCGCGGCTCGCGGACTGTGTCGACTGCTCGGCAGTACCGGGTCGTCGGTACCCGTTGTCGCGGTACTCACCGAGGGCGGCTTGGTTGCGGTGAACGCCGATTGGGGACTCGACGACATCCTCTTGCCCGGAACCGGGCCTGCCGAACTCGATGCCAGGTTGCGGCTGTTGGTCGGGCGAAACGGCGGTGTGGCCAGCTCGGAGAGCGCCGGCAAGATCACCCTCGGTGAGTTGGTGATCGATGAGGGCACCTACACCGCGAGGCTGCGCGGTCGTCCACTCGATCTCACCTACAAAGAGTTCGAACTGCTCAAATACCTTGCGCAGCACGCAGGCCGAGTATTCACCCGTGCACAATTGCTGCAGGAGGTATGGGGCTACGACTTCTTCGGTGGTACTCGCACGGTCGACGTGCACGTCCGTCGACTTCGAGCCAAGCTCGGCACCGAATACGAATCGCTGATCGGCACGGTCCGCAACGTCGGTTACAAGGCTGTGCGCCCCGCCCGCGTCACGACAAAGGGAGACCAGGTGAGCTTTCCGGATGACGACGAGGGCAGTGACGATTCCCCGCTCGCACCGGTCAATGGTTCTGTGCAGTGAATGGGTTCTGTGCAGTGAATGGGTTCCGTGCGCTGGGGTCGCACCGCGGCCGCTCGGGTGAGTCGCGAGCGTACGACATCATCGATCATCGACCTCACGCCGTGGTTGTTCCCCGCGACGTCGTTCGGAGGGCAACCGCGCGGGGAGCTGGTTGGAGGAGCGGAGGCCGATGAGCGGCGCGATGGCATGGATGGATCGACTCGACGCAGACACCGCACGGGCCATCACGGACCTGCTCGGGCGGGCTGCGGCGGCCGATGACGTGGCCCCGATTTCGGAGCAGGCAATGTTGTCGATGACCCTGAGGTCGTCGATTACCCCGAGGTCGTCGACGACCCCGGGCGCTGCACTCGCATCCGGCATGTCGCCGGCGTCGGAAGAACCCACCGTCGCCCGTCATCTGCTCGCGAT
This sequence comes from Nocardia sp. CNY236, assembly GCF_000482385.1. Lineage (GTDB taxonomy): Bacteria > Actinomycetota > Actinomycetes > Mycobacteriales > Mycobacteriaceae > Nocardia. The sequence goes on along the minus strand of NZ_AXVD01000002.1, from coordinate 117,326 downwards.
GCGCGGGGACTCGATCGTAGGCTACGCGAATTTCGTTGCGGCCCATGGTGAGCATCCGGCGATGGCGGAGGTCGTGGTCGATCCGCCGCACCGCGGCCGTGGCGTGGGCGCCGAGTTGACCACACGGGCACTCGGTGCCGGCGGTCCGGGCACACGGGTTTGGGCGCATGGCGATCTGCCAGCGGCCAGAGCCGTCGCCACGCGGCTCGGGCTGCGTGCGGCGCGTGAGTTGTGGCAGATGCGACGGTCTCTTGCTACTCCCGAGTTACCTGAACTGGTCGTTCCGCACGATATCGTTGTGCGCACCTATGCCGGTCCTGCCGACGACGCGGAATTGCTGCGGGTGAACCGGGCCGCCTTTGCTTGGCATCCGGAACAAGGCGGGTGGACCGAACGTGATATTGCGATCCGCCGTGCCGAATCATGGTTCGATCCCGCAGGTCTGTTCCTCGCCTTCGCCGAGACGGCCCCCGACCGCCTTCTGGGATTTCATTGGACCAAGATGCATCTCATGGAGAACCCACCGATCGGGGAGGTCTACGTGGTCGGACTGGACCCGGTGGCCCAGGGGCGTGGACTCGGTCGTGTGCTCACCGTGGCCGGATTGCGTCACTTACGCGATCGCGGCCTTACCGAGGTGTCGCTGTACACCGAGGCGGACAATGTTGCCGCGGTGCGCACCTATACCGGTCTCGGCTTCGCCCCTGCCCATGTCGACGTCGCCTATGCCGTGGCCGAGTGCGAATAGCAGCCGGCGTGTAGAGTGCTGCTGAGTAAAATTGGGGCAAACGTCACATTCCACGCATGCAATCGCGCCGGGCTGTTCACTCCCCGTTCACTCAGTACGATCCAACTGTCAACCACATAACCCTACGTTGAGGAAGGGCAGCACCCCGTTGCCCTGGTGCGCTGGTTCGCCGCGAACAGCACCACAGCATGCGTCCGGGCCGGTGAGGGACCGGACGGGTAGGACGCCTTTCCGGAGGAATCAGTGAATCTCAAGCGCAGCAGCGCCCTTGTCGGTGTGCTGGCGGTCGGTGCCATGACGCTCGCCGCCTGTGGCAGCGACGACAACACCTCGGCCAGCGCCGGCAACCTGGAGAAGGTCGACATCACCTGTGGTGGCAAGCAGACTCTCAAGGCCAGTGGCTCCTCGGCGCAGAAGAACGCGATGGAGCGTTTCATCGCCGCCTACGAATTGAACTGCGACGGGGCAACACTCGACTACACCTCGAGTGGCTCCGGCGCGGGGGTCAAGGAGTTCATCGGCGGTCAGACCGATTTCGGTGGTTCGGACTCGCCGCTGAACCCGAAGAAAGACGAGCCACAGCGCGCTGCCGATCGGTGCGATTCGCCGGCATGGAACCTGCCCACCGTCTTCGGCCCGGTCGCGATCACCTACAACATCGAGGGTGTGACAGATCTCGTTCTGGATGGTCCCACTGCGGCCAAGGTCTTCAACGGCGCCGTGACCACCTGGGATGCCCCCGAGATCGTGGCGCTGAATCCGAATGCCGCGTTGCCCGCCGAAGAGATCATGGTGGTTTTCCGTAGCGATCAGTCGGGTACGACCGACAACTTCCAGCGCTACCTCGACGCAGCGTCCGACGGAGCCTGGGGCAAGGGTGCGGGCAAGGTGTTCGCGGGCGGTGTCGGCGCTGGTTCCAAGGGCAACGAGGGCACCTCCGCCGCGGTGAAGAGCACAGTGAACTCGATCACGTACAACGAGTGGTCCTTCGCCAAGGCGCAGGGCTTGTCGATTGCGCGCATCGTGACGTCGGCGAGCGACGATCCGGTGACGCTGACCGCCGCCTCGGCGGGCAAGGCGATCGAGTCGGCCACGATCTCGGGTGAGGGCAATGACCTGGTCATCGATACCTCCTCGTTCTACATGCCGTCGGAAGCGGGCGCGTATCCGATCGTGATGCCGACCTACGAGATCGTGTGCTCGACCTATTCCGATGCCGAGACGGCCCAAGCGGTGAAGGCATTCCTCTCCTCGGCGATCACCAATGGTCAGCAGGGTCTGGAAGAGGCCGGCTACATCCCGCTTCCGGAGGAGTTCAAGACCAAGCTGAGCACTGCTGTCGACGCCATATCCTGATAGCGATTCCATGACCGTGCACGACGATGTTGCCGCCGCCGGCGGGCCGGATTCGACTGGCCGGCCGGCGGGTGGAGATACTGCGCTCATGCTGAGTAAGCCGAGCACCGAACCGCCGGTCCCCCGCGGTCGGCGTCACAGTCCCCGCGTGGAGGTCGTCTTCCGCTCGCTGGCCACGGCGGCCGGCGCAATCGTCGTTGCCTCTATCGCGCTGATTGCGCTGTTTCTGCTGATCCGGGCCGTGCCGTCGGTGCTGGCGAACGACGCGAACTTCTTCACCAGCGCCGAGTTCGAGACCACGGATGCGGACAATCTTCGGTTCGGTGTCCGGGATCTGTTCATGGTGACGGTGCTGAGCTCGGTATTCGCCTTGGCGCTGGCCGTTCCGGTCGGCATCGGCATCGCGCTGTTCTTGGCGCACTATGCCCCCAGAGCGCTGGCTCGGCCGTTCTCGGTGCTCGTCGATCTCCTCGCGGCCGTGCCGTCGATCGTGTTCGGCTTGTGGGGAGCGTTGGTTCTCGCGCCGCGCCTGGATCCCGTCCAGACCTTCGTCAATGACAATCTGGGGTGGCTGTTCCTGTTTGCGGACGGCAACATTCCGCTGGCCAGTGGCGGAACCATTTTTACCGCGGGGGTCGTGCTCGCGGTCATGATTCTGCCGATCATCACCTCGGTGAGCCGTGAAGTGTTCAATCTCACTCCCCGTGCGCATATCGAAGCCGCGCAAGCGCTCGGTGCGACGAAATGGGAGGTTGTCCGCATGACGGTATTGCCCTACGGCCGTAGCGGCATGATCGCCGGAGCCATGCTCGGGCTCGGACGAGCGCTCGGCGAGACCATCGCGGTGCTGATCGTGCTGAAGACGGCCGCTCAGCCAGGAAGCTGGTCGGTGTTCGACGGGGGCTACACTTTCGCGTCCAAGATTGCCTCGGCAGCAGCCGAGTTCAGTGACCCGCTGCCGACAGGTGCATATATCGCCGCAGGTTTCGTGCTGTTCGCACTGACCTTCGCGGTGAATGCGCTGGCGCGGCTCGCTGCTGGCGGAAGGGTGAACGGGTGATGGCCACCTCGACGTTGGATCGTCCGATCAAAGCTCCGGTCTTCCGGCACGTGAGCTGGGCGCGCCGGGTGCGCAACCACCTTGCGACGGGATTGGTGTGGCTGGCTTTCGGTATCGCGCTGATTCCGCTGGCCTGGGTGCTGATCATGGTCGTCGCCAAGGGACTCGGCGCAGTGGTCCGGGCGGACTGGTGGCAGAAGTCCCTGAAGGGTGTGCTGCCCGAAGAGCTTGCGGGCGGCGTCTACCATGCGATCTACGGAACAATCGTGCAGTCGTTGGTCGCTACGATCATCGCGGTTCCGCTCGGGATCATGGCTGCGGTCTATCTGGTCGAGTATGGGCGTGGACTGTTGGCCAAGACCACGACGTTCATGGTGGATATCCTGGCAGGCGTGCCGTCGATCGTGGCGGCCCTTTTCGTTTTTGCACTGTGGATCGCGACCTTCGGCTTCCCCCAGAGTGCGCTGGCAGTGTCGCTGGCTCTGGTCTTGTTGATGTTGCCGGTAGTCATTCGTAGCACCGAGGAAATGCTCAAACTGGTCCCGGATGAATTGCGGGAAGCGTCCTATGCGCTGGGAATTCCGAAGTGGAAGACGATCGTTCGAATCGTGGTGCCGACCGCGCTGCCCGGAATGATCAGTGGAATTCTGCTCTCCATCGCCAGGGTGATGGGTGAGACCGCTCCGGTACTGGTACTCGTGGGGTACAGCAAGTCGATCAACCTGGATATTTCCGACGGAAATATGGCGTCGTTGCCACTGTTGATCTACCAAGAGCTGGCCAACCCGGAGGCAGCTGGCCGCGAGCGGGTCTGGGGTGCGGCTTTGACCCTCATTTTCATCATCGCGATGCTGTACCTGGCGGCGGCAGTTCTCAACCGGCTGCTCACGCGGAATCGATAGAAGCGGAACGGACTAGCGACAATGGCCAAGCGGATCGACGTCAAAGACCTGAACATCTACTACGGCAAATTCCATGCCGTGTCGGATGTCTCGCTGACGGTGCTGCCACGCAGCGTCACCGCCTTCATCGGGCCCTCCGGGTGCGGCAAGTCCACGGTTTTGCGCTCGCTCAACCGTATGCACGAGGTGGCGCCGAATGCTCGGGTCGAGGGAGCGGTGTTGCTCGACGGTGAGGACATCTACGGCGCCCAGGTCGATCCGGTCGGCGTTCGCCGCACCATCGGCATGGTTTTCCAGCGGCCGAACCCATTCCCTACCAAGTCGATCAAAGACAATGTGGTGGCCGGACTCAAGCTGCAGGGCCTACGCAACAAAAAGCAGCTCGACGAGGTCGCCGAGCGATCGTTGCGTGGTGCCAACCTGTGGAACGAGGTCAAGGACCGTCTCGACAAGCCAGGTGGCGGTCTTTCCGGGGGACAGCAGCAGCGGTTGTGCATCGCGCGAGCCATCGCTGTGTCGCCGGATGTATTGCTGATGGACGAGCCGTGCTCGGCGCTGGACCCGATCTCGACTCTCGCGATCGAAGACCTGATCACCGAGTTGAAGAAGGACTTCACCATCGTCATCGTCACCCACAACATGCAGCAGGCCGCGCGGGTGAGCGACCAGACCGGATTCTTCAATCTGGAGGCCCAGGGCAAGCCGGGCAAGTTGGTCGAGATCGACGACACCGAGAAGATCTTCTCCAACCCGACGCAGAAGGCAACGGAGGACTACATTTCGGGTCGGTTCGGTTGATTCCGGGCCAGGTCGGTTGTGGCTTGGTCGGTTGTGGCCGGGTCTGTCGTGGCTGTGTTTGTCGCGGCTGTGTTTGTCGTGGAGAGGCCTCGGCCTCACCACGTACCTCGACTACTGCACCGCATCCGCATCCGGCGGAAGGGCGCCCGTAACCAGGAAGATGACTCGGCGGCCGATCTCCACCGCGTGGTCGGCGAAACGCTCGTAGTAGCGACCGAGCAGGGTGACATCCACGGCGGCAGCGACCCCATGCTGCCAATTCCGGTCCATCAACAGTGTGAACAGATGGCGGTGCAGGTCGTCCATCGCTTCGTCGTCGACGTTCAGTTGCGCAGCCCGTTCGGGGTCACGAGTTTCGAGCACCTCGCGTGCGGTCGCACCCATACTCACTGCGATCCGGCCCATTTCGGCGAAGTATCCGTTGACCGCTTCGGGGAGCGCATGATTCGGGTGACGCCGACGCGCCACCTTCGCCACGTGCAGGGCGAGTGCACCCATTCGGTTCACATCGCCGACGATCTGGATCGTGCTCACCACTTGCCGTAGATCGCCCGCTACCGGCGATTGCAGAGCCAGTAGAGCAAAGGCTTTCTCCTCGCCGTCGTGAATGAGTTCGGCAATCCGGTCGTACTCACTGATCACCTGCTCGGCGAGCGTGAGGTCCGCTTGCAGGAGTGACTGGGTCGCCCGGTCCATGGCCGAACCGGCGAGGCCGGCCATTTCGCCCAGTTGGTGAGCAAGATCTGCCATTTGCTCGTTGTAGATGACACGCATGACGCTCGACATTAGTTCGCCGCGCTGACCAAGTCACGAACATCGAGTGAATGACCGGTACGAGCGTTGGATCGCACCGATCGACAAACCCGTCGGGTTGGCGTCATCAGTTGCAGACATTGTCAGTTGCAGATGTCTTCTGCGGCGTTCATGTGTTCCAAGTCGGATGGCAGCGTGACCGGTGCGATGCTGACGGACACGTCGGTGATCCGATCGCCCGCTGGGATCGGACTGGTCACGCTACCGCTGAAGTCGGTCCCCAAGACGACTTCGATGATGCCGCCGAGATCGTCGGCCGACTCCAGGTGCGCTCCAGGAATTGCCGTGGCCGCTGTGGCCGCCTCGGCTTCGTATCCGGGTGCGTACCGAATCTTGGTTTCGGTCACCTGCCCTTCGGAGAAATTCCCTGTGCTGTAGATGGTGAAGCCCGCATTGCTCAGGTCGGTCGCGGTCGCGCCCGCCATCCCGTTGACCCCCGATCCATTCGAGACCAGTACGGACACCGTGCTCGGATCGACTGCGACGAATTCTGGCGGATCGGCCGGGTGCGATTCTGTCGGTGTGGCCTTCTTCTCGCCCGGTAGTGGTTGGTCGTCGATGATGGCGCGGAAGATCGCCTTGATATCCGACTCGCGGGGGATTTCGTTTCCATAGGACGTGGTTCCAGCGGTCGGGATGGTCAGAAATGTGACCGCGCCGGCATCCATCTTTTGTAGAGACCGTCCGAGCATCAGCAGGTCGTTGGTGTCGACTTGGTCCACCCACGTGTGTCTGGTGAATTCCTCGATGAATCCGCGGAGTTTGCCGGGGTCGAGTAGCACCTTGCTCGACATCGTGCCGCGAAGCAGCGAGGCGAGGAATCGCTGTTGCCGGTTGATGCGGTCGTAGTCGCTGCGTTCTTCGCCATAGACGTGCCGCGCGCGGACGTAATTCAGTGCAGTTTCGCCGCTGATGTGCTGGCGGCCGGAGTTTTCCAGAATGGTGCCGAGAACGCCGTCCACGATCGGCTTGGCGGAGCAGACGTCGACACCGCCGACCTGGTCGACCATGGCCTCGAATCCGGCGAAGTCGATACTGATGAAGTGGTTGATGCTCAGCCCCGTCATCTTCGATATGACGTTGAACAGGCATTTCGGGCCGCCGAGGGCGTAGACGGCATTGAGCTTGTCGCCAAAGGCCGAGGGAAAGACCTCATCGGTGTATTCGACCTTCTCATTGTCCCAGCCGTTACAGCGCGGCCTGGTGACGTCCAAATCGCGGGGAAACGAAACGACAACCACACGTGACCGGTTCTTGGGGATGTTCACCAACATCACCGTGTCCGCGCGAGAACCTTCGGCATCGATGGTCGACCCCGCGCCGAGTTGCCCGTTGGCCCCCGCCCGGGTATCGGTGCCGACCAGCAGGAAGTTTTCGTCTCCGAGCTGGGCGCTGGAGTCGATCACGTCCTCGGAGTTGTCATCGAGCGCGGAAACCTGGGTGAAACCGCTCGTGGTCGAGTGCAGATAGCTCCAGCCCGTGCCGGTGGCCACCAGAACGAGAACCGAGAGTACGGTCAAGGCTGCCCTGCCGATCACTCGGAGGCGTCGTGAGCTGCGGCTGTGCCTGGTATCAGGACGGGATCGGGATGGCGCCTCGACCGTTTTCGGCTTGCGCGCCCGATCTTCGGTGGTCGGCCAGCTGTGGCGGGTGGAGCGCGGTGATTGTTCGAGCGGAGGGAGAACGTCGGTGACTTCTTCGGCCGCTTGCGGTTCGGCCCGCTGATCGGTGGGTCTGTGGCGTGTCGAGCCCCTGGCCGCCGTGGCTTGCCCACTCGCGTGCGGTGAAGATCCGGCGGGGCGGGCGACCGATCGGTTGGGTGCACGGCCGGAGCGAGTATCTTCGCCGCTGCTGCCGGCTGCTGTCACCGGTGGGTGAGCCGGCTCGTCGGAGCGGGGAGCACGCTGCGGTCGTCGAACAGGGTCCGAGCGGCGTCGTTGGTTCCGAGATGTTCGATCCGAGGGTGGAGGCTGGGCGCGCCGGCCTCGTCCAGGTGCGGCTTCGGGTGCCTGAGATGCGGCGCCACGTGCGCCCCGACGCCCACGTTCGTGGTTGACTTTCTCGACGAGGTCTTGGACTGTGAGTGCTGGAGAATCCTGGTCCGGGCCGGTCTCGGAATACCTGGAGCGTCGAGGCGCCTGTTCGGCGTCTCGTTCGGGGTAATCCGCCGCGGGATAACGCTCCCACGGGGCGCGACCTCCGGGCTGTGGCGCACGCCCGTAGCGATCGTCACCCACCAACGAACCTCGCTTTTCGTCTTGCTTTCCGCCTGATTAGTACTTCACCGGCAGCACTGATTCCGCCATGATAACGATTCCGCCACGGTGAGCCACTCGGGCGCGAAATGGCCAAGGTCATATCGGCGTTTGGCGAGCCGATTTTCTGCGGAATTACTCGATTATCCTCCGCTGTGCATCACATCGGCACCCATCGGCACGGCCGGGTCCTCGGGGTCGTCGAGCCAGCCATGGGGCAGCGCGACCTTGCCCGGTGAGCCCTGGCGGCCGCGTGGCCCCTCGGCGTCCTCGGGGAACGGCGCGGTCGGGTCGAGTTGGGCGACGAGGTCCTCCAACTGTTGGAGGCTGACGACCGTGGCGAATGCGCGGCGTAAATCGGCGCCCACCGGAAATCCCATCAGGTACCACGCCATGTGTTTACGCAGGTCGCGCATGGCTTTGGTTTCGCCGAGATGTCGAGACAACAGTTCGCCGTGCCGATACAGGACTGCGCCGACCCGGCCCAGATCGGGCGCCGCGGGAAGTGGTTCGCCGCGCAGCGCGGCGTGCAGTTCGGCGAACAGCCACGGTCTGCCGAGACAGCCGCGGCCGACGACCACGCCGTCGCAGCCGGTCTCGTCCATCATGCGCAGCGCGTCCGCGGCGCAGAAGATGTCACCGTTACCCAATACCGGAATGGTGGTGACCGTCTGCTTGAGTCGAGCGATCGCACTCCAGTCCGCCCGGCCGGAGTAGCGTTGCGCGGCGGTGCGCGCGTGTAATGCGACTGCCTGTGCACCCTCGGCTTCGGCGATACGTCCGGCATCCAGATAGGTGAGATGATCTTGGTCGATGCCGGTGCGGAACTTCACAGTCACCGGCACGCCCGCTGGTTCGGCAGCACTCACCATTGCGCGCACGATACGGCGAAACAGCGCCCGCTTGTAGGGCAGCGCCGCCCCACCACCCAGCCGCGTGACCTTGGGCACAGGGCACCCGAGGTTCAGGTCGATATGGTCGGCCCAACCCTCGCCCACGATGATTCGCACGGCCTCGCCGAGAGTAGCGGGATCCACTCCGTAGAGTTGCATCGAACGCGGGTGCTCATCGGCGCCGAAGGACATCATGCGCAGCGTCTTCTCGTTGCGTTCCACCACGGCGCGGGCGGTGATCATCTCGCACACGTAGATCGAGGTCGGGCTGCCGAACTCCCGGCACAATGTTCGGAATGCCTGATTTGTGATGCCTGCCATCGGCGCGAGTACCACTGGCGGATCGACCGGATACGGTCCGATCCGCAATATGGTCTTCGCCTCGGTAGTCATCGTCACGGCGAACAGTGTCTCACTTCCGCACGAAACCGCGGGGTGCGGGTTCTTCGCTATGCGAGCCTCGGCGGATCCGAGTCATGGTGCGCCCGCACCAGCGTTGGATCAGCCCACGGTGGTGGCAGCCAGCTCGCGCTTCGCGGCCTCGCGGGCGAGCATCCGGTCACGCTGTTCTTCGAATTTGATCACGTCCTTGGCCAACTTCTCCAGGAAGAGACCGAGCCGATCTCGAACTGCTTCACCTCGCGCGGTGAAGTCGCTTCGGTCGAAGAGGTTCCATTTCTTCAGGACCGGCTGGATCACTTCTTCCAGATGTTGGCGCAGGTCGTAGATGCCGTGCTTGGCCATCAGCACGCCGTTGCGGCGGAAGTTGGGCATGCCGGCCCCGGGCATCTGGAAGTTTTCCAGGATCAGTGTGATTGCCTCGAGTGTTTGGTCGGGAGCCAGATCGAGGGCTGCGCCGCACATGGTGCGGTAGAAGATCATGTGCAGGTTTTCGTCGGCAGCGATGCGCTGCAGCATGCGGTCGGCGACCGGGTCGTCGCACACTTTGCCGGTGTTGCGGTGGCTCACCCGGGTGGCCAGTTCTTGGAAGGTGACATACGCAACGGAATGCAGGAATCCCGCGTCGGCTTCGGCTGGAGAGGCGAAGCCGTTGGTCATATGGGTCATTCTGGCTTGCTCGAGCGCGACCGGGTCGACACCGCGGGTGACGACGAGATAGTCGCGCATAACGGTGCCGTGGCGGTTCTCTTCGGCAGTCCACCGGCCCACCCAGGTGCCCCAGGCGCCGTCTTGCGAGAAGTTCTCGGCGATCTCCCGGTGGTAGGAAGGCAAATTGTCCTCGGTGAGCAGGTTGGTGATCATGGCCGCTTTCGCAACCTCGCTGAGCTGGGATTGCCCTGTTTCCCAATCGACGCCACCGAGAGCCGCGAAGTTACGCCCGTTGTCCCAGGGGACGTAGTCGTGTGGATTCCAGTCCTTTGCCATCGACAGGTGTCGGTTGACGCTTTCTTCGGCAACCGGCTCCAACTCCGTCAGTAGCTCGAGTTGAGTCAGATCCCTTGCCATGTATGAACCCTTCAGTGTTGTGGCGTGCTGGTCGTCCGAACGTGGACCGATACCAATGCGGCAACCTTACGGCACCGTAGGTGTGACGCGAGACGCATCTTCGGACAGCGGCTGCCCTCGCCGGTTGCGTGATCTCACGCGTGCGCTTGCCTGGGCATCCTCACGAGTGTATGGGTTCTCCGCGCGGTGAGAGGGCGATCCGAGAGGATCGAGAGGATTGCCGTTATCGGGTGCGGCACGTGCTGAGGGGCGGCCGGCATACGACGGGCCGTCATCCATCGCTCTACGACCCTGTCGACCAGATCGGTCGGGAGTTGTGCTGCGTGGTGACGGCACTTCTTCCAGCGTGGTGGCTGTGGTTGGGTGCCGGTGGCAACAGCGCCGAGTCGGTCGAGATCTCAGCTCACGACGCGGAGGCTTTCCCTCGCACGAGTAGGCGTGCTGTCGCAGCCTGACCTCCAGAGCATCGGTTCGTGCCTTGTGGCCACTGTCGGCTATGCTTTTCAGCCGAGCCCCTTTAGCTCAGTTGGTAGAGCTGGTGACTTTTAATCACTAGGTCGTAGGTTCGAGTCCTACAGGGGGCACCGTCCGCGGGGGATCGTCGAACAGCCCTGGCCGGGTTGGATACTTCTGGCAAGGATCGGCCCGGTCGCCGCGGCGGGATCGATCGAGAGTGCCGGTGAGGTCGGGCGCATGGGGGCGGTTCGTCGAAGCGGTTCCGACAGGTGGTGGCGCCGTCGACGGTGTGTCGCGTCGTGTTCTGCTGAACGGAGGGTGGCGACTGCTGTGTCGCCTGATTCCCAATGAGTTGTAGTCCCCGATAACGATGTGGGGCATCTTCTCCATCGCCACTGGCTCGTCGCAGGCAGGTAGTGGCTACCAGTCGGAGCGGTCATCGAGCTGCGAGTCCGAGTAACCGCGCACTACCGTGCTGCCGAGTAACACGGCGCTCGAGTAACACGGCGCTGGCTGCAATTGATGCAATCGATACGACCGGTAGCCCTGCATCGCTCGGCTTTGTTCCGTTCGCGTATCCATATATTATCGAAACATGTTGCCTAGCAATGATTTTGGACTGGCCTGGGATGGAGTGCCGAGTCGAGCGAGGCTCGTGGGGCGGTTCGGCATGCGCTACGAGGCGTCGAGCGATGGTTCGGCACGGCTGAGCAAATGATGAGTTGCTGATCGATTCGGTTGGTCGGCGAGTGTGCGTCGAGATCGCAAGTTGTGCGGATGGGTCGTGTTCGTGCACTGATATCGATCCGACTCATCGGTTCGTCGCATGTCGGACCGTGTTTGCAGGTACCGTGACGCCTTGGCTGATCCCGACCGAATCGCGGACTCGGTCGGTGGCGTGGAACGCGGTTTGTCATTGCTGTATCCGGAGGTGCTGTGGCTGTGCGGTCGACCGCGTTCGTCGGTGAAAATCGATGCCGCGGAAGGAGGCACGTTCGAGACCAGAGAGTTGTCCAGTTGCACCAGCGGCACCCAACCGGTTTGTGTGCTAGGCATTTGCTGAAATTCGTCGCGGAGCTCGGGAAGCTACCGGGAATCGGCGAAAAGTACTGATAAATCTATGAATTCGTGCCACGCTCCCGACGGGTGTCGGGCTGTTTGGCGGCGAGTAGGTTTCGGAGGCGTTTCGAGCATGGCACGGCAGCAAGAGCGGGCCCGCCGAACACGGGCGGCAATTATCAGGTCCGCCGCCGTAGAGTTCGGGAAGAGCGGCTATGCCGCTGCATCCCTCAACCGTATATTGGAGGGTTCGCGCGCCACCAAGGGCGCCATGTACTTCCATTTCGACTCGAAGGAAGATCTCGCGCGCGCGGTGCTGGGAACCGCGGTGGAGCGCTACCGCGTGTCGGCCGAGAGGTGGCTGGCCCGAGTGGATCTCAGTCCCCTCGACGTCCTGCACGGGATGGTCGACGAGATAGCGCTTCGACTCGAGCACGACATCATTGCGCAGGCCGAATACCGTTTGATCATCGAGCCGGATTTCTATTGCGATGTACAGATGGGTGGGGGGCGCATCGTCGGTCGCACCACCAAGGTGCTCGCGGACCGTGCGATCGAGTATGGACAGCTGCGGGCCGATGCCGATCCCAACCGGTTCACCCGCACGCTTGCCGCGGCCTTGGCCGGTCAACGGTATATGGCGGACCTGCTCGGCGGCCGGGTCGATCTGCGGTCCCGGTTCGAGGAGTCGCTCGAGGTAGTGATCGAAGCGATGGCCACACTCGAGTGGCTGGAGAAATTCCAGGTTGACGGCTGGTGCGCTCAGGCGCGCGTGGAGGATCTGAGTTTAGGGCTCTGACCAGCCGGTTTGGGATTACTGTCCGGTCTGTCATAAGCTAATACGGCTCCCAACGGACAGCCGTTGAAAGCCAGTCCGGAGAAATCCGGGATGGGCCCCCTTCGTCTAGCGGCCTAGGACGCCGCCCTTTCAAGGCGGTAGCGCGGGTTCGAATCCCGTAGGGGGTACGATCTACGGATCGTTGGTAGCAGAGCATGGCCCTGTGGCGCAGTTGGTTAGCGCGCCGCCCTGTCACGGCGGAGGTCGCGGGTTCGAGTCCCGTCAGGGTCGCAGACAAACGCCGGATATTTCCGGCGTTTCGCATATGACATTCACTTCGGATGTCTGCGGCCAGGTAGCTCAGTTGGTACGAGCGTCCGCCTGAAAAGCGGAAGGTCGCCGGTTCGATCCCGGCCCTGGCCACGAAAAATAGGGCTCTGACTAGGAATTCCTCGTCAGAGCCCTATTTCAACTTCTGACACTGTAGCCAAACATGCTGCCTATCGCAGTCTTTGCGGTCGCACCGCGGCCTCTTGGCTGTGACGCGTGCGCGCGCCCCTGCGAGACGCGACTATCCCCGGACGCCGATGCGGTCGGCGAGGTCGCGCAGCCGGGTTTAGCGGTCGCGGTCGAGCAGCTCTCCGACGACTTGCCGCAGTAATCCCTGATCCCGGGAGCCGGCCAATCCTGGTGGTCGACCCCAAAGTGATGGCATATAGGCGGTGCCATATTGTGCCTAGCGTCACAGTCGACTGATAGGGGGTAGATATCAATGGCTCACCGATTGCTCGCTGCTCTCAAGCTGTAGCGAGTGATCAGTCGGTGAGGCCGGCGGAGTTTGCGAGACTGCGTAGGCTGTCGCTGGCCCGGCGCTGCTGTTGCGCGGCGGTTGTGATTGCGCCTTTGACCACTGGGGCGGAGCGGAAATGTTCGGGCGCGGCGATCCGCGACTCGTACAGGGCGCTGATCGCAGCGTCGGGGTCGCCGTTGAGCAGATGCGCCCGTGCCGCATCGACCCAGAAATACGCTTGCCTCTCGGCGGGCATGTCTTTCGGCAATCGGGTCGAACGTGCTATCTCGATCGCTCGGCCTGCGTCACCCAGATCGACCTCGGCGCACACCTGGTAGAGGCGCACGTTGGTTGGACCGACAGGGCTGCCGTAGACGATCGTGTCGCCGAATCCGCGGGCCAACTGCTCGGCCTCGGCCAGATGCGAGCGTGCCGTGTCCGCATCACCGGTCGCCGCGGCGATGGTGCCGGCACGCATGTGCAGGATCGAATACACCGCCGCGGCAGTAGCGTCGTCATCGATGATCGCCTCGATGTCGCTCATCGCCCGCGACAGCAGGCGCAGCGCCTGATGGGTTGCGCCGACCCGCGCCAGGGTCGCCGCCTTCACATAGTAGGTGGTCGCTAGCAGCAGCGGGTCACCCGAACGAGATGCGGCCCACTCCATTCGCTCGGTAGCAGTCAGCGAAAGGTCCGCGTATCCCAGTTTGTGCGCTACCGTGTTCGCCGCCCGATACGCGTCGGTGAGCAGGGCGTACGCGGGTCGGCCAGACTCGTGGCCGGAAATCAGCAGCCGATCGACCAAGTCCGGCAGAACGCCTGCGATTTTCCGGTACTGCGCGTCGCGTCGCCAACGTGCGACCCGCACCGACAGCACGCGCAGCTGCTCCAGCGGTTCGGGTTCCAGACTCGGGTCCATCAAGTCGGTGGCGGCAAGAGCGCGGCGCAGGATCGGCAGGACATCGAGTAGCTTCTCGGGTTCGTCGTCGCTATACAGTCGAGAAGCGTCCACGCCCAAGGCGTTCGCGACCGCGCCGACCCACACCGTGGACGCTGAGCTGTGGCCCTTCTCGACTTGGGCGAGCATCGACCGCGATACGTTGGCCGCGGCAGCGAGCTGGTGCTGAGTCATGCCGCGCAGCTTGCGGATTCGCGCGATCCGCGCCCCAACGGAATCCTCTTCGCGCATCGCCCCACGCTACCACCAAATTTCGAACAATCATCGAACAATCAGCGCGTTGGCAGAACTTAACGTCGGAATCAGCCCCCGGCGTCGGGTGTGAGCGTCCTCCCCGACGCCGGGTGGTACCCACTAGTCCAACGTCGCAGGGGATTTGGATGACGGATCACGTATCGGTGCTCGTCGTAACAGGCGCGGTCGCCGTACTGCTCATCATCGTGTACGCGCTACCGGCAGTCATCGCCAAGGCAGATCCACCGCAAGAGCCGGTCACCGACCGGATGACGGTCGACATCGCCCATCACGTTATGCGATTCCACGCCCCGTGCAGCGTCAGCGATTGCCCGGACAAGCGTGACGCTTACGGGACGCTCGTCGCTGCCGGTGTGATCGTGCCCGACCAGCGCGTCGAACGGTACGTCCGTTGATCGCCCCGGACGACGAGCCGCAGGGATGGGTGCAGTGGCGTGATGGGTCCTGGTCGCCGGTGTTCGCAGACGGCTGGACCGGTGAGCCAAAAGAACGCGCCGACATAGCAATCGACGAAGGACAAGAATGAACATCACTCATCTCGCCGCCGCGGGCGTCGCTGCCATCGCTATAGCCGCACCCACCGCGCAGGCGCAGCCCGTGATCCCGGTGGCCCACCATGTGACCTGCTTCATTGAAGCGGGAGGGCCATACAAGGCGGCCAACGCGGCCAGCGCGCCGATCGGTTTCGGGTACTCCGTGCACTGCACACCGACCGGGCCGTCACGGCGGCACATCGAGGTGATCTTGTGGCGCCACGACCTGGAACGCGACCAGTACTACCTGCAAGCCATAGCGGGCGACAAAGACCCCACCCAGGCCGAGAAGTCCGAGAATTTCTTCTCGGAGTGCTCCACCGCCGGCCGGCTGTACGGGTATCACACGCAGGCGATCCTGTGGGCCGAGCACGGCAACGACATGGACGTGGAAGACAACAGCGACCAGGTGATCCTAGCGTGCTAGGTTGCACAGACCCGACGAGGAGAAGGTGACGACCGTGGACGCTGGTCTGGCACATCCTGCTGTCGAGATCGCGCGGCAGCGGGTCATCGACTTCGACCCTAGCCTTACCCCAGTAGCCGTTGCCACACGACCGGATGTGGTCGCGGTCCTCCTACAAAGCGACGACAAGCGCTTCACGGTATTCGTGGTCGACCGCGCCGGCGAGTGGATTCCGCCGGACTACATCTGCGGTACCCCACGCCGGGTCCGGCAGCGGGAAGCCGACACCGGACACCGCCCGCTGTACAACGTGTCGCGTTCATGGTTCGGCTGGCCTTCGAGTGACGGTGACCAGGAGGAGGGCTGGTTCTCGGTGACGGGCATGGCGGCATTGGACGCGACCGAGCTCGCGATCACCTCGACACTGGAGTCGACGGTGGCGCCGATCGACGAGGCTGGGCTCGCGTTCGGGATCGTGCGCGCTCGGCGAGACGACCAGCCGGCGGTGGAGATACGTACGCGGGATGGGCGTGCGGTGGCCGTGCGGCCATGATCCCAACTTCGGGAGCCACATGCGGACTGCATATATAGCTGTCAGGCAACTCGTTCTACGAGACCGGCTGACCAACGAGAAGCCTTTTCGGGCAGAAGCGCTCGCAGCGATGTGGGCGGTGTTGAACCGGATCGAAGCGCAACAGTGGCGCCGTGACAACGACTGAGCCGTGCGGGTCGCGGTCTTGCGGCCGTCACGGTCATGGCCGTGCTGTTCTTCGCATCGCCAGTGCACGAGACTACCCTCGCCCTACCGATTTCGACCACCAGGATGCGAGGGCCGGCATCGTGAATGTCTTCTCGGGAGTCTATCTCGCCGCATATACCTTCGGGCTGTTGCGCTTGATGATGCCGTGCATTCAGTGGATGCCGCGCGTGCACGGTCAAATCTGGTTGCGGCGGGGTTGAACCTGCTGGCGGTGGGGTCTGCGGTAGGAACCGGATACAGCATCGGCAAGGCCCTCGTCATACCGATTCTGCTTCCGCAGTGAGGTTCGCTGGCTTGTTGCGGTCGCCATCGCATACCGGAGGTTCCGCTCATACCTGCCCTACTCGGTGACGAGGCCGCCGCCAGCATCTGCTAGCGGCGGCGCATGCCTGCCTTCTCCAGGCGCCTTCGAGCTTGTTGGTCGCTGTTGCCTCGGTCTTGGAGTGGACGGGCTCTGTTGCTTCCCGGCTCTGACAGGGCAGTACGGTGTCGGAGCAGTATGTCGTGACCAAGATCGAGGCCGACGCCCTATGTGCAGGTGGCGGAGCTGAGCACCTTACATCACGGAAGAGGGATCCGTGCGATGCATTACGAGTTGACCGATGAGATCCGTGTCGTCGACGGGCGCACCCTGCGCCGTACACGCGCGGTCATGGACTTGCCCCACCAGCAGGTGCGTGCCGGGGACCTGGGCGGCTGGGTGGAGCACGAGCGCAATCTGACCGGGCACGCGTGGTTGGCCGGAGACGCATGTGTGTACGAGACCGCATGTGTGGACGGGGACGCACGAGTGTACGAGAACGCCCAGGTGTACGGGAACGCATGGGTGAGCGGGCGTGCGTGGGTATCCGGTTCCGCTCGGGTGTTCGGGAACGCCGAGCTGGGTATGCACGCCGAAGTTTCCGAGGACGCGCGGGTGTTCGGACGGGCGTGGGTGAGCGGGGACGCGGGGGTGGGCGAGAGCGCCTGGGTGTACGGGCGCGCAGGGGTGAGCGAGGACGCACTGGTGTCCGGTAATGCACGGGTGTTCGGGCGCGCGGGGGTGGGCCAAGCCGCCGAGGTGTTCGGAGACGCGCTGGTGTTCGGGGACGCGCTGGTGTTCGGGGACGCGCTGGTGTTCGGGGACGCGCTGGTGTTCGGGGACGCGCGGGTGTCCGAGGGCGCGGAGCTGAGGACCCCTGGGGACGTGTTCACGCTCGACCGGATCGGCAACTCATCGGTCACCGCTACGCTCTATCGCACTGCCGATGGCCACCGCCTGCACATGGACGGTTGGACCGGCACCCTGGATGAGCTGGCCGATGAGGCCGACAGGATGCGGCAATGTCCCGCTGAGGACCATGAGATCCAGAGGCGCTGGGCTGAGTACGCGACGCTGGAAACGTTGGGTCGTGCCCGAGTCGCTGGGTGGACGTAGGCGCGTGACAATGTGATCGCACGTGCCGATGCCGCGGACATGTCGACCGGAAATCACATGTGGCGAAACGGATATCGTGGTCCGCCGGTCGATCCATGTTCGATTAGGGCCTGGCAAGGCGGACGAGTCTCGGTTACTTGGAATACCACGGTTGGTGCGCCGCGCCCATTGTTTCGATGTCACCCTCGATTTTCGGTGGGATGCTGGAGCTATGGCTGAGCGCTGGTATTACTGCTTGAGACACAGTCGGGCCGAGCGTGGGCGACAGTGCTGGTTCCGTGACCGCATGGGACCGTATCCGGACCGGGCGACCGCGGAGCGCGCTTTGGAAATTGCTCGGATCCGCACAGAACGTGAGGACGCTCGAGATCGGGCCTGGCGAGACGGAGACTGAGTGCGAAATCACGGCTTCGCCGAAATGCGGCACTCAACGTATCGGGCTGCGTAGCCGGTCGCCTTGCACCGGCTGACGATGGGGTGCGGCCGCTCGGCCCGAGGTCGGGGGCATCGAGTACCGTCTTCCAGAACTCGATGAAAGCTCGGTGGTCCTGGTGTGTGGGCTGCGAGCGATACCAGGATCTGCAGGGAGGGCGACCCTTGAGGGTTACCGTTGTTGTGCCGACCTACAACGAGCGGGAGAATCTACCGGTTGTGGTGGACCGGCTCACCGCGTTGCCGGTGTCCGACCTGCACGTGCTCGTCGTCGACGACAGTTCGCCGGATGGGACGGGCGAGGTCGCCGACAAGTTGGCGGCCGAATCGCCGAACGTGCTCGGCGTGCTGCACCGCACCGAGAAAGACGGGCTCGGCCGCGCCTACGTCGCTGGCATCACACGCGCATTGGACGAGGGCGCGGACGTGATCATCCAGATGGACGCCGACCTGTCGCATCCCGCCGAAGTCATCCCCATCATGCTGGAGACATTGTCGACCACCGACGCCGGCGCGGTTCTCGGCTCGCGCTACGTTCCCGGCGGCTCGACCGCGGCGGACTGGAAGTGGTATCGCAAGGCGTTGTCGGCCTGGGCGAACTTCTACGTCAACCTCGTTCTCCGCTTGGGCGTCAAGGACGCCACCGCGGGCTTCAAGGCATGGCACGCCGATACCCTGCGCGCCATCGACGTGGCGTCCATCCGGAGCAACGGCTACTCCTTTCAGGTCGAGATGAACTACCGGGCGATCAGGAAAGGCTTCGCCATCGCCGAGGTCCCGATTCGCTTCGAGGAACGCACCGAGGGCGCATCCAAGATGAGCTTCACCGTGCAGCTCGAGTCGGCACTGATGCCGTGGAAGTTGCTGTTCGGCCGCTCGGCGTGAACGGCCTGCACACGCTTTTCACCGTGGCCAATCCAGCAGTGTGTCCAGGAACAGTTGTCGCACCTTTGCGACGCGGTCGTCCATGTCGGCTGGGTCCCATCCACTGACGTCGATGGGGTCGAGGATCGCCACGTCCACTGTCCCGCGCCGGGCGACCATGGCGTTACGCCAGCAGATCTCGCCCGCGTTGCGAATCACGACCGGGATCACCGGTACCTCGGCTTGGATCGCGATATGGAATGCGCCCTTCTTGAAGGGTCCGACCTCGGGGGTATAGGACCGTGTTCCTTCTGGGGACACCACGATCGACAGCCCGGCACGCAGGGTGTCGACCACGGGCTGTAATGCCGCCTTGGCGTGCGCGGTGTTCGCGCGATCGATGAACGTCAGCCCGACGAAACGCAACAGCGGCCCGAAGACCGGATTCTTGGTCAGTTCCCGTTTACCGATACCGGTCATGCCCCCGCCGAGTGCTGCGGGAAGGACCACGATGTCGAACTGACTCTGGTGATTGAACAGAAATACCGCGGGTCGAGGTGACATCGCATGCTCGGCTCCGGTGACCCGCACGCGCACCCCTGTCGCGCGTAGTGCATAGCCGGCCGCGTGCACCATCAGTGCGTCGGCCATGTGCTGTCTGTTTCCGGTGAGCGCCTTCGACGCCACGCCGACGAACGCACCGCCGAACAGTCCGACGAACCCCGCCGCGGTGCGGGCGTAGTCACGTGCCCGTGGCGGCCGACGCGGATGAAACGCCAATCGCTTCCACTGCCGCCGATCGGCGACCTCGGCCAGGGCGTCGTCCGGGTTCACCACCACGGGGCGCCCGACAACCGACAGCATGGGTTCGTCGGCGACGGTCCCAGCGTAGGCGTAGCTGTGTTCGAGCTCGATGGCGTGCGCGGCGGCGAAGGATGTCACCGCGTCGCGCTTCCCGTGGCCCCACAGTGTCGTCGCGCTGGGGGATCCGGTGAGTATCCCGTCGTGGGTCGCCATCGGCGTGCAACACACGTGCTCGATGCCCAGGTGCGCAGCTGCGGGCGAGATATGGAACCGGGTGAGCGAGCTGATCAACACCACCGTATGCCCAGCGGCTCGGTGGGACCGGATCAGCCGCCACGCTTCGGGATACAGGTATCCGTATACAGTGCGCTGGAAGATGCGGCGGCTCAGCTCGTCCACCTCGTGCTCGGTGCGCCCGGCCAGTGTGGCCGACAGGAGTTGGAGGATACGGCGATATTCGGCCTCGGTCCTGCTGTTGTGCATGCTTTCGACCAGCACGTCGGCCGGTGTGTGCCGGCGGTGTGGCCGATGCCGTGGGCGTGGTCGGTCGATCAGTGCCCCGCCGAAGTCGAAGATTGCGGCGACGGTGGCGCCTTGTCGACCGGAACGAATGGCCGCGACCATCGTCTGCAGGTCGGTGTATGCGCTGGTCATCGAAGCTCTCGACGTGCGTGCTCGTCGGTACCGCCCGCTCACCATGGCTCCCTGTTGGACGGGTCGAGTGCGGCGGCGCGACCGATATGCATTCCGACCCGACGCAGGCGCTCGGCGAATTTCCTTCTGCGCTGGATCAATTCCGTGCGCAGTTCCGCTGCGTCCTGTGGCACCCTTTCCAGCAGGCGGTAGTTGTCGGCGAGCTCCAGGGCGCCGGTGAACAGCTCGGTCGAAACCGATTCCGGACTGTGCAGCCGCTGCTGCAACATCATCTGTTTGCCGACCGAGACACATTCGGTGATGAAGGCCGCACGGTCGATGGCGTCGACGGGGTCGTGAGCCGCGAGTCGTTCGGCGACCACCAGCTGTGCGTCGATGAACGACCGCAATACCCTATGGGCCATCATGAATCCTGTGGCACTGAGCTTCGCCAGGATATCCGAGCCGAGAGTGTCCCGGCGCGTGCGGCTGTACCAGTCCGGATCCACCAGCAGCATCTCTGCGCCCATCTGGTCGGCGAACTCCCCACGCTCGGGGAAGAAGAACTCGAACTTGAGCAGGTCGCGCAACCTGTATGCCTCGTCCCACCCGGTTCGCAATGCGTCGGCGGCTCCGCTGTCGACCGCTGCGAGGACGGCGAGCTCGAGGATGGCGCGGTTGACGAACCAGTGCACGGCGCTGTTGCGGTAGAACGCGGCTTCGAGGTGCGCGCCGGGAACGATCGAATACACCGGCTCGACCCCACCGCGGTACACAGTGACCACTTTGGCCAGGGCGAGTTGTTCCAGCACGACGGCCAGTCCTTGCTCGTCACGCAGAGCGTCGAGTTTACCGCCCGGCAAATCCCGCTGGTCGATGTAGCCGAGCACCGGCGCGAGTGTGGTGCGCACTTCTCCGAGAGTGAGGGCCCGGCCCTGGATACCCAGCAGAGCCAGCGTGACCAACGCGTTGACCGTGATCGGTGTCACCGCGTTGATGCCGACGGCGACTTCGAAAGCCAGCCGTTGCACCGCCCTGCGCTCCACATCGGAGGTGTTCGGTGTCGCACTGCCGACGGTGTCGGCTTCGCCGGGACCCGGTGGTGTCGGCTCTACCTGGTGTAATGGGATGGTCACTGGCGGGGTGACGAGTGGATCGCCGTGTGCAGACAGCCGGTCACGCACCGACAAAGGATTGCCGAAACGCACATACACCTGCCCGGCCGAGTGCTGTTGACTGCGGACATAGCGGGCAAGCCACGTCAGGCCCTCGGGCTTCTTTTCACCACCCACCTGTTCGGTGGCGATGGCACCGAGTTCGTTGAGTCGTTCGTAGGTGATCGAGACCGGGACCAACATGATGTCGTCGACCCGATTCGACCGGATCGCCGCGGCCAAGTAGTTCAACAACCCGTATCGAGGTGGGCGTAGTTTGCCGGTGCGGGTGCGACCGCCCTCGAAATACCACTCTAGATTGAACCGTTTGGTCAGCAGGTAGACGATGTACTCTTCGACCACTGCTTTGTACACCTCGTCGTCACCGAAGCTGCGCCGGATGAACACCGTCCCGGTCCGCCGCGCGATCGGACCCATGGGCCAGAAGCTCAGGTTGGCCCCGCCGATCACATGGTTGGGTGGAAAGTCGTCGTGGGCCAGCACATCCCCGAGAACGAACGGATCGACATACGAGCGGTGTGACGGCAGGAACACCAGCGGGAACCGGCGGTTGAGGTCGCGTAGGGCGATCAGGCCGGACTCATCCGAGTCCACGTTCCAGGCCGAGGCGTGCACCGGGCGCATCGCTCGGGTGAACAGGTCGGAAACCAGCCTGCTCTGGGCTGCGACGACTTCGTTGAGCGATTTCTCCGCGCGCCGAAACACCTCGTGCGGACTCGCCTCGATCCGGTCGGCTACCAACTCGAGTCTGCGCTGGACATCGGTCGAGTCCAGAATTTCTTCGGTCACCAGGCGTGGCACCTTGTACCGGTCGCCGATAACCGTGCGCTCGGCCCGCTCGAGTGCTACGACGGCGGCGCGCACAACGGCACGGGCGAAGGGTTCTGCGGAACCTTTGCCGAACAGCGCCGATGCTTCGGGATTGTTGGCGCGTAGTTCGCTGAGGCGGGCGGGTGCACCGGTCAGCACTCGATGGCGATCCGGGTACTTGGCGACGACCCTGCGTTGCGCCACTCGGTGGGGCCTGCGTGGGTTGGTCAGCAGCGCCAGGTCGGTGAAGGTGACTCGGCGTACGCCGTCGCGTTCGCGCGGCAGCCACAGCACGCGCACGGGCACCACCAGTGGATCGTCACGTCTGCCGACGAGGCGGGCGGCGACAGCCTCCTGTGTCAAGTCCACTTGAGTGACCGGTGCGTCGACGCCGACTTCGTGGCCGATACCACCGCCGGCCAGCCAGCTGCCGACGAGTTCGCGCTCCACGCGGGTGGCGGCATCGATCAACGCCACCACCGAGTGTGGTTCGGGCTCGGAGCGGGTGGTTGTGGGTGAGTTTCCGCGGTGACCGATCATCGATGTTCTTCCCTCCGCAGACAGGTGCCGTGCACCGCTATTCAATCCCGTCGGGTGGATTCTGCGCAGGTACTCGGCGCGTCGAGTTCTGTTTCGCCCTGCGGGCGCGGCCGTGATTCGCGGCGTAGGCAGAGCCTGGAGGTGATTCAGGTAATGCTAACCTTACTTGGTTGGTTAGGTCAGGGTAACCTTTGGAGGATCGTTGTCGACTACGGAACGCCTACGAGTTGAGTATGTGACCGATCCGGCGGCAGCGATGTCGGTGCTGGCGGGTGCGGATCGATACGGCGAATACGTCATCTACGAGCGCCCGGGGGAATGGGTTTTCGCCGCCGATCCCCTTGGGGGTATCGAACTGGACGCACGGGAACTGCGGGTGACCTGGGATGGCCGTACCACGGCCAGCAGCTGGGCGGGCAATCCGGCGGCGGTGATCGATCGCGCGCTCGGCATGCTTCCTCTCGACGGGCGAAGTGCCTACGGTTGGATCGGATTCGAGTTCTGCGCTTGGGCTTTCGAGGCAACAGGGCATGTGCCGGCACGAACGGCGTTGGCACATCTGATGGTTCCGCGCATCGAGGTGCGAGTCGGTGAATTCGGTGTCCGGGTCTCCGGCGCGACTCCAGAAGAGACCGCCGATCTCCATGATCTGGTCGCGCGGTCGCAGACCGCGCAACTGCCGCAGGCGCATCCGATCGACGTCCGTGCCGACCCGACCGGGTATCGCAGCCGGGTGGCCGAGGCGATCGGCGAAATTCGGGCCGGGCGGTACCAGAAGGTCATCTTGTCCAGAAAGGTCGAACTGCCGTTCGCGGTCGACGTTCCGGCCACCTATCGGCTCGGTCGGGCGCACAACACTCCGGCGCGGTCTTTTCTGCTGCGGCTCGGCGGCCTCGAGGCGGCGGGTTTCAGTCCCGAACTGGTGGCATCCGTGGACGACGAACGCATGGTGACCACCGAGCCATTGGCCGGTACCCGCGCCTTCGGCCGTGGTACGGCAGCCGACCGAGCGGCAAGAGCCGATCTGGTCGCCGACCCGAAAGAGATTGTGGAACACGCGATCTCGGTGCAGACCGCCTTCGCGGAGATTACGTCGGTCGCGGACCCCGGCACGCCCGCGGTGTCCGATTTCATGGCCGTGCGCGAGCGCGGCAGTGTGCAGCACTTGGCGTCCACGGTACGTGGGCGGCTGGCTGCCGATCGATCCAGCTGGGACGTGCTGGAGGCGCTGTTCCCATCGGTCACGGCCTCGGGAATTCCCAAGCGCGCGGGCATCGACTCGGTGTTCCGGCTCGACCACGATTCCCGCGGTCTGTACTCCGGCGCGGTGCTCGTCGCTTCCCCGAGCGGCGCACTGGAGGCGACTCTCGTGCTGCGCGCGGTGTATCAGGACACCACGGGAGCGTGGCTTCGCGCCGGCGCCGGCATCGTTGGTCAGTCCCATCCGGAACGGGAGTTCGAAGAAACCTGCGAGAAGTTGGGCAGCGTCGCGCCGTATGTGGTGAAGGCCTGATACGGCCGACGCGTGCTCCTCGGGTCAGCGCATGGCGCGCAGCGCTTTCTTGTCTATCTTGCCCACGGCGGTTACCGGCAGTTCGTCGCTGCGGCGCAGAATGTCGGGCAGCTTGTATGTGGCCAGGCCGCGGTCGGCGAGGAAGGTTTTGATCTCGGGTAGCGACGGCATCTCGTCGTCCACGACGAGGACGGCACAGACCTTCTCCCCGAGCGCGGGGTCCGGCAATCCCACCACGGCGGCGTGTCGGACCGCGGGGTGAGTGAGCAGATGCTCTTCGAGTTCGTCGCAGGAGATGTTTTCGCCACCCCGGTTGATCACGTCCTTGATCCGACCGGATACCACGAGGTGACCACTGGGTAGGCGGCGGACGAGATCACCGGTGCGGTAGAAGCCGTCCGGAGTGAATGCTCGCGCATTGTGTTCGGGCGCGTCGTAGTAGCCGCGAATCGTGTACGGGCCCCTGGTCAGCAGTTCGCCTTCGGCGCCGGGCACGACGTCGACACCGGAGGAGTCCACCACGCGGATCTCGTCGGCCGGTGACAGTGGCGTGCCCTGACTGCCATGGATCAGCTCGACCGGGTCGTCGAGTCGGGTGTAGTTGAGTAGTCCCTCGGCCATTCCGAACACTTGCTGCAGGGTCGCGCCCAAGGACGGCGTCACTTCTCGTGCGTTGATTTCGGCCAATCGCGCGCCGCCCACCTGCACCAGGCGCAGTGAGCTCGTGTCGGCCTCCTCCCATTCGGTCGCCGCGCACCACAGCTGGGCCAGCGGCGGTACCACTGCGGTACAGGTGACTCGATACCGCTCGATCGCCGCGAATGCGGTTTCCGGACTCGGGTCGCCGAGGAGTACGACCGCGCCGCCGACGGCGATCGTGCCGAGGATGCCCGGGCAGGCCAGCGGAAAATTGTGCGCAGCCGGCAGAGTTGCCAGGTAGACGTCGTTTTCGGTCATCGCACACACTTCGGCACTCGCGGTTGCGTTGTAGGCGTAGTCGTCGTGCGTGCGGGCGATCAGCTTGGGTAGGCCGGTGGTGCCACCGGAGACCAGCATCAGGGCAATGGTGTTCGGATCGACCTCGGGGAGCTCGCCCGCCTCGCGCGGGATCGAGGTCAGGTCGACGAAGGGGCCTGGGTCACCATGTACCAGCACATGTCGCAGGCTGGGCACCGTGGCCTGCACGCTCCTGGCCAGCTCGCGATAGTCGAAATCGTTCACCCGGTCCGCCACGATGTAGCCGACCGCTCGCGAGAGCTGCGCCAGATGCTCGACTTCGGCCCGACGGTGTGCGGGCAGACTCAGCACGGGGACGATCCCGGCGCGCAGCAATCCGAACAGGACGGTGACGAACTCGGGAACGTTCGGTAGCTGGACCACGACTCGGTCACCGGGTGCGATACCGAGCGCGAGGAGTCCACGAGCCGTCCGATCCACTGCGGCATCGAGTTCGGCATAGGTGTGCACCGCGGCGGTATCCGCGGTGTCCAGCAGTGCTGGACGCAGCGGATACCGCCGGGCGCTGCTGCGCAGCAGATCTCCGAGTGGTCGTCCCGTCCAGTACCCCGCGGCGCGATACTTCGCGGCCATGTCCGCGGGAACTGGGACATAACCTGCGGGAAATGGGGCCTGGCCGTCGTTCGGCGTAGTCGATGGGGTAGATGCGGAAGTCACGGTTGCCTCCCAGTAGCTCGAACCGAAGGTCCTTGGATAGGTTAGGCAACCCTATATCTCGATGCCATCTCGATGTCGAACGGCCGCCTGGATGCGGGAATCGCCGGTGCGTCGTCGGTTCGTCGGGTCGTCGGGTCGTCGGGTCGTCGGGTCGTCGCAGCCCACCCGGCGTCGCACCTCGGGCGGGTGTTGAGCTGGGATTTCCAGTTCTGCCATGAGCTGTGCCGGCTGGGTACGGGGACTAGACTCGAGCGCATGAGCAGGTGGGGTAGGTCGGAGATCGGTGACCAAACCGGTCGGACATTCATTGTGACCGGGGGCAATGGCGGGCTGGGAGCGGAAACGGTCCGCGCGCTGGCCACGGCCGGAGCGGATGTGGTGCTCGCGTGTCGCAGTGTGGCCAAGGGTGAGCAGGTGGCCGCGGAACTCGGCGGGCGCGCACGCGTGCGGGAGCTCGACTTGGCGGACCTGGCCTCGGTCCGGGAGTTTGCCGAGGGGGCCGACCGGGCAGATGTGCTGATCAACAACGCGGGTGTGATGGCACTGCCCGAGAGGCGCACCGTCAATGGGTTCGAAATGCAGATCGGCACGAACCATCTCGGCCATTTCGCGCTCACCGGATGGCTGTTGGACAAGATCTCCGAGCGGATCGTCACCGTCTCGAGCTACGCCCACCAGATGGGCGAGATCGACATGGACGACCTCAACTGGGAGCGGCGCAAGTATCAGAGATGGTCGGCCTATGCGCAGGCCAAGTTGGCCAATCTGCTGTTCGCTCGCGAACTGCAACGCAGATTGACCGCAGCGGGTGTGCCGAAGATCTCGGTGGCCGTGCACCCCGGCTACGCGGCCACCGAGTTGCAGTCGCATACGGAGACGATCCAGGACAAGATCCTGGCGGTGAGTAACCGGCTGATGGCCCAAAGTGCAGCCATGGGAGCGCTGCCGACACTGTATGCTGCGACCGCCGACGTCGAGCCGGGCGGCTACTACGGGCCAACCGGGTTCGGCGGCATGCGGGGGGCGCCAGGGCCAGCGAACTCGTCGAAGGCATCCAAGGACGAGCAGCTCGCCGGCGAGCTGTGGGAGCTGTCGGAGAAACTGACCGGCGTCGTCTATTCGTTCAACTCCTAGCTGTTCGTTCGGCCTAGCTGTTCGTTCGGCCTAGGTGTTTTTCGGCCTAGGTGGGCGTAGGTGTTCGTTCCGCACTGTGTGCACTGAGCGGTGCGTGGATCCGATCGCTCTCGTCGACCGTGCTGTCACAGATCTGTGCGCTGTCTCGTCTTGTCGATGAACCCGATCGAGACAGCAAAGGACGGACATCATGGAACGCCGGATGGACCTGCACGCCAACGCCGTCGCAGGGAGCTTCCTCAAGCGACTCAATATGGCAACCAGGGTGATCAAGGACTCCGCATTGCCCGCCGCCACATGGGAACTGGTGAAGATTCGTGCCAGTCAGATCAATGTTTGTGGGTGTTGCTCTTTTATGCCTCTGGTTGACGCCGCGCACGCCGGCGAGACATCCGTGCGGCTCAATATGGTCGCGGCCTGGCACGAGGCGACGGTTTTCACGCCGGCCGAGCGGGCGGCGCTGGCGCTCACCGAGGAAGCCACCCGTATCGGTGACGGCCGGTTCGTCAGCGACGAGGCCTGGCAGCAGGTGCGTGAGCACTACGACGACGACCAGGTCGCGGCGTTGATCGCGGCCATTGCCACGATCAACGCCTGGAACCGGATGTACCTTGTCGCGCGTGAGCCGGCTGGCGCGTACGTGCCTGGTCAGTGGGGTTAGCGGTCACCACCCCACTGGTGACGACCCGATCGAGACAGCAAAGGACGGACATCATGGAACGCCGGATCGACCTGCACGCCAACGCCGTCGCAGCCAGCTTCGTCAAGCGACTCAATATGGCAACCAGGGTGATAGACAACTCCACTCTCCCTGGCGCCACCTTCGAGTTGGTGAAGATTCGTGCCAGTCAGATCAATGGTTGCGGCTATTGCACCGATATGCATACCAAGGACGCCGCGCACGCCGGCGAGACATCCGTGCGGCTCAATATGGTCGCGGCCTGGCACGAGGCGACGGTTTTCACGCCGGCCGAGCGGGCGGCGCTGGCGCTCACCGAGGAAGCCACCCGTATCGGTGACGGCCGGTTCGTCAGCGACGAGGCCTGGCAGCAGGTGCGTGAGCACTACGACGACGACCAGGTCGCGGCGTTGATCGCGGCCATTGCCACGATCAACGCCTGGAACCGGATGAACGTCATCGCGCGTGAGCCGGCTGGCGCGTACGTGCCTGGTCAGTGGGGTTAGCGGTCACCCTCTCAGTGAGGCCTGCGCTGCGCGAGGCATCGGTGATCGGTGCGCCCCGGCGTCTGGTGTGCATCGAATGGTCTCGGGCTGGTACTGTGCCCGACGTGCAGCGCGTGTATTTCTGGTTTAGCAAGCCGGCCCTGGGTGGGCTGGTCTGCGGCCACATGAGCTGACGACTTCCGCCCGAGCCGGATCATGGACCGGCTCGACGGTATCGCTTCCGTGGGTCGGCCCCCAGACAAAGGAAACCCACGAGATGACAACCGCAGCCGAGATCGACGCGCGGCATTCCGATTTGGATGATCGACGCACTCGCACCATCAGCCCGCTCCGCTCGCCGGCCGAGGTGCGCCACGCACATCCGATCACCGATACGCTCGCCGAGACGGTCCGCACCGGACGCCAAGCCACCATCGACGTGTTGAACGGCGCCGACGATCGCCTCATGGTGATCGTCGGCCCGTGCTCCGTGCACGACCCCGCGGCGGCAGGAGAGTACGCGCGCCTGCTGGCGGCCACGGCCACGCAGCTCCACGATCGGTTGCACGTGGTGATGCGGGTCTACTTCGAGAAGCCGCGCACCAGCCTGGGCTGGAAAGGCCTGATCAACGACCCGCATCTGGACGGTTCATTCGATGTCAACACTGGTCTGGGTATTGCCCGGGAATTGCTGGTCGATATCACCGGGCTCGGGCTCCCGGTGGCTTGTGAATTCCTGGATCCGATCACCCCGCAATACATCGCGGATCTGGTGTCCTACGGCGCGATCGGAGCTCGCACCGCGGCAAGTCAGGTGCACCGGCAACTCAGCAGTGCGCTGTCGATGCCGGTCGGCATCAAGAACGGTACCGACGGCGATGTCCAGGTAGCGGTGGACGGCGTGCGGGCCGCGGCGGCGAGTCATGTCTTCCCGGGCATAGACCTGGATGGTCGTTCGGCACTGATCCGCACCACCGGCAACCCGGATTGTCACGTGATTCTGCGGGGCGGCAGTAAAGGCCCGAACTACGATGAGGCCTCGGTGGCCGAGGCGTGTCTACGGCTGGAGAAAGCCTCGTTGCCGCAGCGGATCGTGGTGGACGCCAGCCACGGCAACAGCAACAAGGACCACGCCAAACAGGTCGAGGTGGTCGCCGATATCGGGCGCCGATTGGCCGCGGGCGAGGCCGGTGTGGTGGGCGTGATGTTGGAGAGCTTCCTGGTCGCGGGTCGCCAGGACCTCACTCTCGGCCGCGCGAACGAGTCCACCTACGGGATGTCCATCACCGACGCGTGCCTGGATTGGCAGACCACCGAGCGGCAACTGCATCTCCTGGCCGATGCCGTGCGCGCCCGCCGCGATCGCTGAGTCCCGATAGCTCGGGCGACTCGCATCCGACCCCTCGACCGGATGCGAGTCGCGTGGGCGTTCACTCCTCGGCGGCAGGCCGAGTGAGGCGGTAGCGCAGCTCGGCGAACTGGCCGGACTGCGTGACACCGGCCAAGTGCATGCGGGCAGCCGAGATGCGTCGTGGTAACAACGGAGCGCCGGCGCCGAGGGTCACCGGAGCCACGCTCACATCGACCTCGTCGAGCAACCCCGCGTCGGCGAACTGCCCTGCCAGTTCGCCGCCTCCAACGATCCAGATATTGCGATCACCCGCCGCAGTGGCCATTTCGGCGTGTACCGGCTCGACTGTTCCCGAGACGAAGCGTAGGTTCGCACCAAGCATGGTGGGCAGATCTCGGTGGGTGAACACCCAGCACGGAAGATCGCCGTACATCGTGTGCCATGTCTCGGGTGGTTGGTTGGCCATGACCCACTCATAGGTGGTCGCCCCCATGCACATGGCACCGACCTGCCCGAAGAACTCGGTGAACCCGGCATCCGCTTCTGCGGCGCCCTCCACGTCGAACAGCCAACCGAGCGAATTGTTCGTATCGGCGATGTATCCGTCCAGGGTAGTTGCTGTGTGGTATTGCGTAACCATGCGGGATACCCTGCCAGCAAACCTTGACAGCTTACGACAGTGTTTGCTGGGTCACCTCACCAGCTCGCAAGCGGCGGACGCCCTCGTCGAGGGTGGAGGCGCGCTTACAGAATGCGAAACGAACCAGGTGATCCCACGCGGCGGTATCGTCGGTGAGCACACTGACCGGCACTGCCGCGACACCGAGTCGTTTCGGCAGCTCGCGGCAGAATGCCAGACCGTCGCCGTCGCCGAGTGGGGTGATGTCGGCGCAGACGTAATACCCGCCCGCACTGCGCAGTACCCGAAGCCCAGCTTCGGCCAGTGCCGCCGACAGCCGTATTCGTTTCGCGGACAACGTATCCCGCTGGTCAGCGACCCACTCTGCTTCATGGTCGAGCGCGTGCGCTACCGCAGGTTGGAACGGGCCGCCACCCACGAAGGTCAGAAACTGCTTGGCCGCGAGCACGCCATCGATCAATTCGGCGGGCCCGCACGCCCATCCGATCTTCCACCCAGTGGCACTGAAGGTCTTTCCGGCACTGGACACCACGATCGTGCGCCCACTCATTCCCGGTAGCGTAGCCAGGCTGACGTGCTCGGCCTCGTCGTAGACCAGGCGTTCGTAGACTTCGTCGGTGAGTACCAGGATGTCGCGCTCACAGGCGATGTCGGCGATCGCTTGCAGATCGACCTTTCCCAATACCGCGCCGGTCGGGTTGTGTGGCGAGTTCACGACCAGCATCCGGGTGTTCGGGGTGATCGCCGACCGCAGGCTGTCCACATCGAGTACGAAACCGTCGCCATCAGTGACCATTCTGGCCGTACGCCGTCGCGCGCCGGCCATCGCCACGGCAGCGGCATACGAGTCGTAGTAGGGCTCGATCAGCGCGACCTCCTGGCCGGGCTCGACCAATCCGAGCACGGCGGCCGCGATCGCCTCGGTAGCGCCCACTGTGACCAGCACCTGCGTGTTGGGATCGTAGTGAGTTCCATAGCGGCGGGCGCGATCGGCCGCCACGGCCTCGCGCAGGACCGGCATGCCGCGACCGGGTGGATACTGGTTGAGGCCCTGGGCAATAGCGCGTTGCGCGACGTCGAGCATGCCCGACGGGCCATCGGCGTCCGGAACTCCCTGGCCCAGGTTGATCGCATGATGCCGTACGGCGAGTTCGGTCATCTCACCGAAAATCGTCGAGGCGAACGGGCGCAGGCGGGCGGCGATCTGCGAGTGGGCGGGCATATCCGAAGACTAGCTGTGCGCTACTTCCCAGCGCGCAGTATTGCTATCTAATAGCGAATGCAAACGTTTCACATTCGTTCAGTGCGCTTACCCGCATGGTTGCCCGTTTTCTGGATGTCAGCTAGTCTCGCCGTGTTTTACCTCACACCATCCGCCGTTCGCGGATATCTCGAAAGGGGCGTAAATGGCCTCCTATCTCGACCTCATTGCGAATCCGGCCGCGTCGGAGGTCGCCGGGCATGCATTGGGATTTTTCCGGCACGTAGCCAACGAGATGATCGAAAGTTGGGGGTTGGGCTCCTCGACACCGGACTGGGGCCTCGGCTCCTCGACCGGTAACCCAGGTCTGGGATCGTCCACCGGTAACTGGTAACCCAACCGGTGGTCGCACCCCGCCGGTGGTGGCCGGCGGGGTGCGACGAGGTTTCCAGCTGGTCGCTATTGGTTGCGATGAGCCGAAACCGTGGATTGACCGATCTGCTCATCAGTCGAAATATATTCGGATGACTGGGCGCACCAGTCCATGCCACCATGGCGCCATGGACCGTAAGGTGTTGTCGAACGGGGCGATTTGGCTGTCACCGCCGACAATGAGCGACGTGGACACCATCACCGCGTGCTGCCAGGATGCGTCCATCGGGGAATGGACCACCATCCCTGTTCCGTATATGCGAGACAGTGCCGTCACCTTCATCGAGGGCAAGGTCGACCCCGGGTGGTCGGCACGTACGCCGATCTGGGCGGTGCGGCTGCAGCCCGACGGACCTGTCGTCGGCACGATCGGTTTGGTCGAACTCGACGAGAGTGCAGCCGAGATCGGGTTCTGGTTGGTTCCCGCCGAGCGTTCACAAGGCTTGATGGCCCAAGCGGTGAATCTGGCCTGCGACTTCGGTTTCGATGCCCAGGGGTTGGCTCTGGAGCGTATCGATTGGCGCGCTTTCGTGGGAAATTATGCGTCTGCAGCGGTCGCGCGCCGCACTGGATTTCACTACGAGGGTATCTCCCGCCTCGGCATACTTCAGCGCGGTCGCCGCCGTGACTGTTGGCGGGCCGCTCGATTGCGCACCGACCCACCCGGACCGGCCAGCGGTTGGCCCGCCGAGTTCGAGCGTTCCACCCCCGTCGCGGTGCCGCCCGGCGTCGCCGACCGCATGTCCGGCTTGTAGGGCGGCGGTGGGTGGGTTCTGTGAATGGCGTATCGGCTCAGACCGATCGGGACTCGAGACGGCTGGAGTCGGTGGCCAGCAGGGCGGCGGTGGCACCGAGAAGGGTGCCGGTCACGTAGCGCTGCGTACGCAGCCACAGCGGCCGCTCGGCAAGGAAGCTCGCCAGGCTACCCGCGCCTGCGATGATGAGGACGTTCACGGTGAGGTCCACCGCGATCTGCAACACACCCAGGTACAGACTCTGTAGCCACACCATGCCATGCTCCGGGGTCACGAACTGCGGGATCAGCGCCATGTACATGATCGCGATCTTCGGGTTCAGCAGGTTGGTGACCAGTCCCATCGTGAACAGGCGTCGTCGTGGGTCGGTGGACACGGTGGCAGGCGTGAACACCGAGACACCTCCGGGTCGCACGGCCTGCCAGGCAAGCCATCCCAGGTAGGCCGCACCGGCGAGCTTCAC
This sequence comes from Nocardia sp. CNY236, assembly GCF_000482385.1. Taxonomy (GTDB): domain Bacteria; phylum Actinomycetota; class Actinomycetes; order Mycobacteriales; family Mycobacteriaceae; genus Nocardia. The sequence goes on along the minus strand of NZ_AXVD01000002.1, from coordinate 84,037 downwards.
CGCGAGATACAATCCGGGCACCATCGTGAACACTGCGGTGATGCCTACGATTGCCGCCACCAGGTACACCGCGAACCCGGCGGCCACCCCCGCCAGCGACACCAAGCCCGCTCGTCGGCCTTGCGACACGGTGCGTGACACCAGGTACATCATGTTCGGCCCCGGGGTCAGCACCAACCCCATCGCCGCCACAACTACGCCCACCACTGCCGTCATCTCGATCACGCCGACGATCGTGACCCATTGGTCGATGTTTGTCGCGAGCCGCTTTGTCCCAGCTGGACTGGGCGAGTAGTAGCCAGCTTCACGACTGGCATTTTGCTATCGAGTGATCGTGATATGCGGGGGCACGGGAGAAACCGCCGAGATCGTTGCGTCGAAACGACCCGAGCCGCGGTCGATGAAGCCATGGCGAGGGTACAGGTCGGCGACCACGGTGTTCTTTGCGGTGGGGATGTAGCGTGCGGTGATCCGGTGTGCGCCCGCGGCCCCGGCATCGGCAGCGATCCGAGCGATGAAGGCGGTCTCGAGTCCTCGGCCGAGTACTCGGCACGACAGCAGAAGGGTATCGATATCCCAGGTGCTGCTGTCCACCCGCCGCAGCACCACGACGCCCACGAGCCCGTAGTCTCCGAATCTGTCGGACACTCGGATCCCGCGGACCAGGTGGTTGCCAGAGGCGATCAGCGCGCGAAGGTCGGATTCCGTTCTCCGGATAGTGGTGAGGTTGAACTGATTGGTTTTGTTGATCAGCTGTGTCACGCGCCCCACATGTTGGTCTTCGACCGCGAAGTAGGAGACCGTGAGCTCGAGCGAGGCGAGGAACTGTTCGTGGGTCATGCCGGCGGTGGCGCCCTTACGCGCTCGCTCCGAGCGCAGCATCGTCGCGCGTTGCCGGTCCTCGGTGGACACGCGAAGGTTTCGGAACAGTCCGCTGGTCGGCAGCAGAAGCGGGAGCTCGGCGATTTCCTCGGGAACGTGCAGACATCGAACGCGGGGAAGGCACGCGCGCACTTCGCCCAATTCGGACTCCGAATCGTCGATCAGGACCAGTGCGTCTTCGCCGACATTGAGCTCGCCGGCAATCTCGCGGATGTTCTGCGACTTCGGCGACCAATTGACGCGCCAGGCGGCAATGTCGTCTGGCGAGAGCACCATCTCGTCGTGGTGGCGGAAAACATCGAGTACGTCGTCGATGGTGTTCTTGCTCGCCACGGCCAGCAGCACCCCACGATTGTGCAGCCGCTTGAGCACCCACTGGAACTCTTGAAAGGCGATTCCGGGAAAGGTGGAGCTCAGTTCGATTCCCGCGAGGCCGACTTCGCCGACGACTCCTCCCCACAGCGTATTGTCGGCATCGAGCACCAGGCACTTGGGTGGCGGCGATTTCTCCCTGACGATGGCATCGGTGAGATGGGATCCCACCACGGCCCAGAACCGAGTCGTGTACGGCTGGCGATAGGTGATCCACTTGACCGGGTCGTGCACATGCGCCAATCCCAGCGATCGCTCCCAGGCGGCGAGATCGACGATCCGCGCAGGCGAATCGGCCAATGCATCCAGAAAGGCTGCGCACGCGGCCGCTCGCACACGGTCGAGGTCCACCGTGACGGAGCTGTCCACGAGGTCGAGGCCCAGCGGCGCGATGGTCGGCGGAGTTCCAACCAGGACCGGATGGTGGAATGTGCGTGCGAACGCACCCACCACGTGGCCCAGGTGTGCGGAGTCGGCCACGATCGAATCGGCCGCCGCGTTGTCCGCTTCAGCGAGCAATCGATGAAGCGCGGCGGTGAACATGTCCTCGATACGCCACAACAACACGGCCAGATCGACCGATCCGAGCGTGTTGTCGGGATCGAAACAGACCTGGTGTATTCGATTGTGGTCCGCGAAGGCGAATGCCGGCTCTTCGCCTGCGTCCAACAGGCCGGCGCCCAGAAAGGTCTCGAGCGGCTGTGCTGTGAAGCTTGCCGAAACTCCTACCCGCAGCGTCGGCTCCATGGGCAGAGCCCGGCGCCGTGCGAGCCAACGGCGCTGGCTGACGAGCACGTCGGCAGGGTCGACGGACATGTTCAGATTCCCCCGACACCTTTGGCTCGCAAGATCTCGCGGGCGGCTCCGATACTATGCATGCGCATGATGTCCTGTGTCGACAACGTGACCTCGAAGCTGTCTTCGAGCAGCATGACCAGGGTCATCGTCGCGAGGCTGTCCCACTGCGCGGTGTTCTCCGGCGACGTGCCCTCACTCAGCTGTACAGCGTCAACCTTCAAGCCTGCAGCGAACATTTCGATCAGCTTGTCGGACATACTCCCGACCTCGCGCGCTGTCGACCGATAGTTCATTTCAAGATAGAAGCTCGCGGGCATTCCTGCAATTGGTCGACCTGCGCGATTGCTGCGGATGCCGGACCGGATCTCGGAGTGCCGCCTTCGATCTCGTGTATTATGAGATTTCGCTATTGTGTGCGTGTCGGCCCGGGAACGGGCTGCCTCTTTTCGGATCGTCCGTCCTCTTCTTGGATTGTCCGTCGCCGCTCTCCTGCTACGGGGGCACCGATGCCGATCGAATCGCTGCATCACGTCGGATATGTGGTAGCACGCATGGGTCCCGCATTGACGCGGTGGCTGGCCGAGGGCGCTCGAATACTGGTCGAGCCGGTCGAGGACCTCACACTACGGGTGACCGTGGCGCTGCTGGAGACCGACGGCGTACTTCCGGTGGAGCTGGTCGCGCCGATCTCGGCCGATGGATCCCCGGTCGCGGCTCGGCTGCGGCGTGGCGGCGGACTCGACCATCTCTGTTTCTGCGTCCCCGACCTGCACGCGCGACTCGAGTGCGAACTGGCTCGTGGTGCGATACTTCTGCGCGCTCCTGTCCTCGCGGTGGCCTTTCGTCGGGAGGTCGGGTTCGTGCAGCGACGATCCGGCCTCGTTGTCGAATTCATCGCTACGCAGGAGGTACATCCGTGACCGTTCGCCCTGCGTGTCGCGACGAGATACTCGATGTGTGCTCCCGAGTGGGTCGGGCCTACCCCCTGATCAGTGGTGGCCTGATCGATCGCCATCTTCCCCGCGATGACGCGGCTTGGTCGCATGCGCAATGGGCGCTGGGCTACCTCGACGCGAAGCATCCCGAGGGATTGGACGGGGTGTTCGAGGCATTCGCCACGGTCTCGATGGACTTCCTCCGCCTTCAGACACGATTCATGCGGACCCGGCGCTACGCGAGAGCGCGTAGTTCGGAACTCGTGAGCGACCTCTACGCGAACGACGAGAGAATGTTGGGCTACTACCTCGACGGACTCGCGATGACCTATGTGTTGTGGCCCAATCACGTCCGAGTTCTCGCGTTCTTCGCCGAGCACTTCCTGCCCCGGATCGCACCGGGTTCTCGGGTACTCGAGGTGGGTGTCGGGCACGGGCTCATGGCCGCGATGGTGCTCGATTCGCGCGTGGACGTGACCTATGTCGGCGTGGATATCAGCCCGGCGTCGCTGGCGTACACCGAGTCGGCTCTCGCCATCGTGGGGGTGGCGCCGAACCGATTCCGCATGGTCGTTGCCGATGCGGTCGCCGGCGACCTGGCGACATTGTCGGGCGGTCCGACGTTCGACGGTGTGATCTGCTGCGAAGTACTGGAACATGTCGACGAACCCCAGGTGCTGATGTCGAACATGGCAGCGTCGGTACGGCCGGGCGGCGCGGGCTTCATGTCGACTGTCGCGAACATCGACGCCGAGGATCATGTCTATCTGTTCACCGATGTGACAGCGATTCGTACAGCGTTCACCACCCACGGCTGGTCGATCGAACAGGATCGACCCACTCCACTGCCCGGAGCCGAGTCGTGGGATCCGCTACCGGTCAACTACAGCGGTTCCTTCACCCGACAGCCGCCCTAGATCCGACCGTTTCCCCGCGCAGAGTGCCTGGGGTGGGTCGGGAGGTCGATCCGGTCCGGCGACCTGACGCCACCGTCGATATCGTGGGGTGATGTCTCACGATGGTGACAAGGTAGCTGGGCCTTTGATCGTTCAGAGTGACAAGACGTTGCTGCTGGAGGTCGACCACCCATCGGCCGACGCGGCCCGGCAGGCGATCGCGCCCTTCGCGGAGCTGGAGCGAGCGCCGGAGCATGTACACACCTATCGCGTAACACCACTTGCCCTGTGGAACGCGCGAGCAGCCGGACATGATGCCGAGCAGGTGGTGGACGCGCTGGTCCGGTTTTCTCGGTACGCTGTTCCACAACCGCTGCTCGTCGATGTGGTCGACACCATGGCCCGCTACGGCAGACTCCAGCTGGTCGAACATCCCACACACGGGTTGACGCTGGTGGGTGTGGATCGTGCGGTACTCGAGGAAGTACTGCGACACAAGAAGATCGTACCGATGCTCGGTGACCGTATCGATGACGACATCGTGGTGGTGCATCCGTCGGAGCGTGGCCGAATCAAGCAGACGCTGCTGAAGATCGGCTGGCCGGCCGAAGACCTCGCAGGCTACGTCGACGGTCGGGCACACCCCATCGAGCTCGACTTCGTGACCCAGGAATGGCAGCTGCGCGACTACCAGCAGATGGCCGTCGACTCGTTCTGGGCAGGCGGTTCCGGAGTGGTGGTCTTGCCCTGCGGTGCGGGCAAGACGCTGGTCGGTGCCGCGGCGATGGCCACGGCGAATGCGACGACGTTGATTCTGGTCACCAATACCGTAGCGGGACGACAATGGCGGCGCGAACTGCTCGCGCGCACCTCACTCACCGACAACGAGATCGGCGAATATTCTGGCGAACGCAAGGAGGTTCGCCCGGTCACCATTGCCACCTATCAGGTGATCACTCGCCGCAGCAAAGGCGAGTACAAGCATCTGGAGCTGTTCGACAGCCACGACTGGGGCCTGATCATCTATGACGAAGTGCACCTGCTGCCTGCCCCCGTCTTTCGGATGACTGCGGATCTGCAATCGCGTCGTCGCCTCGGACTGACCGCGACCTTGGTTCGCGAGGATGGTCGCGAGGGTGATGTCTTCTCGCTGATCGGTCCGAAGCGCTATGACGCGCCATGGAAAGATATCGAAGCTCAGGGCTGGATTGCGCCTGCCGATTGCATCGAGGTTCGGGTCACGTTGACCGATGCCGAGCGGATGGTCTATGCGACCGCCGAGCCGGAGGAACGCTACAAGGTGTGTTCGACTGCACACACCAAAATCGCTGTGGTCGAGTCGATCCTGGCCCGGCATCGGGAAGCGTCGAGTCTGGTCATCGGTGCCTATCTCGAACAGTTGGACGAACTCGGCGTCGCACTCGACGCCCCGGTGATCCAAGGCTCGACGAAAACCAGAGAACGCGAAGAGCTGTTCGATGCCTTCCGTAGAGGGGAGATCCCGGTGCTGGTGGTGAGCAGAGTCGCGAATTTCTCCATCGATCTGCCGGAGGCGTCTGTGGCTGTACAGGTTTCGGGTACCTTCGGTTCGCGTCAAGAGGAGGCGCAGCGCCTGGGGCGGTTGCTACGTCCGAAGCACGATGGCGGCCAGGCTCATTTCTACTCGGTGGTCGCGCGCGACACCCTCGATGCCGAATATGCCGCGCATCGACAGCGCTTCCTTGCCGAGCAAGGGTACGCCTACCGAATCACCGACGCCGATGACTTGCTGGGGCCGACCATCGGATAAGTGGAGGAGCGCTCTCCAGAAGCTGTGCTAGGAAGGAGGGTGTGCGTCGCTTCGAATTCGTAGTGGACCGCAGGCACGCCCGCGCGGTCAACGAAGTCTTCGCCGACCTTCGTCGACTGCGCCGGATGGCTGTCCTCACGACGATCGCCGCCTCGGTTGCAACGGCACTGCTGATTCGCTCGCACCACCCGTGGGCCTACTTGCTTGCGGTCGCTTTCGCGCTGGGTGCGGGGACCGCTCTGTGGGTGGCGTTGCGGACTCTGCGTCGCCCCGGCATCGACGAACTCTATGCCGATGGTGAATTGGTCCCCGCGGTGGTCTCGGAAACCAATTCCTCCACGGTGGTGTTGCTCGCGTTGGTCGATGTCGCGCCGGACAGGGCCGATCCGCGATATGCCCTGGTGGCCACAAAGGTACGCGCGCTACCGGGGCACCAGCGGAGGACAGGTGAGCGGGTGCCTTCGGTCGCAGTGCGCGGCGATCGGGCACCTCGGCCGGTGGGTGAACACTGGCAGTCGGTGAGTGCGATGCCGATCGCCTGGGGCACCACGGACGGTTGCGTGATCGAACGCGCCCGTGCCGCTATCGGGGAGGCCGAATGGCGACTGCTCTCCGATAATCTTGCTCTTGCGCAGAAGGTGCTCCGGACCACGGGCAAACAGTTGTTGCTCGACCCTCACCGGTTGCCCGAAGAATTCGGTGGTTGAATTGGGCTGCGCGCTGCCGGTTCCGGCGTCGTGCACATACGAGAGTCGGCGGTCTCGGTGAGCCCCGAACGCTGGCCGGTAGCGTGAAAGGCTGGCCGATACCGTCCAGCGAGGTCGGTGCCGCGACACTGCGGCGTGAAAAGGGGTGGTCGTCGATATGAGGTTGTTCGCCGGGGCATGTGCCGCGGTCGTCTGTGCGTTCGTCGCTGGGGCGACTGCACCCGCCCACGCCGATCCGCTGGTCGGTGCGCCCGGTCTGGGTGACCCGTACTACCCGCTGGACGGTAACGGCGGATACGACGTCCAGCATTATGACGTCGACATCGACTACGACCCGCCGAGCCGCCTACTCACCGCAACCACCACGATCAACGCGACCGCTACACAGGTCCTACACATGTTCAACCTGGACTTCGCCGGGCCGCCGGTTCAAGGGGTGTCGGTGAACGGATTGCCCGCTGGGTTCGTACGCAACGGAGACCATGAACTGACCGTCTCGCCGTCGTTGCCGCTGCTGCCCGGCTTGCCGTTCACCGTCGTCGTGGATTATGCCGGCCCCATGCGCGACACCGAAGGCAAGGGCTGGACCTTCGCGCCCAGCGGGGGCGCATTCGCTGCCGGCGAACCGCATTCGGCGACCAGTTGGTATCCGCTCAACGACACTCCACTGGACAAGGCTACTTTCGAGCTGCACGCTACTGTTCCGGCGGAATGGGAGGTGGTGTCCAATGGTGTGCGAACCGAAGACACGGTGCACGGTGATCAGCGAACGGTCAGCTGGGTGGCCGCTCAGCCGATCGCCGGCTATTTGACCACTGTCGCGATCGACCGGTTCGACTACCTCGTGCAGCGGCGTGCAGACGGCACCGCGCTGGTCAGCGCATTCGCGCCCAACGCGGGCCACCAGCGCGAGCTCGAGCAGCGACTTCCGGAAATCCTCGACTTCGCCGAGAATCTGTACGGCCCTTACCCGTTCGAGACCGCTGGTGGCATCTACCTGGACGCCGATATCGGTTTCGCACTGGAGACGCAGACGCGTCCGATCTATGGACTGTGGAGCGATCTCCAGACCGTCGTGCACGAGGTCGCTCATCAGTGGTGGGGAAACTCGGTGTCGGTGCGGCGTTGGTCGGACATCTGCCTCAACGAATGCTTCGCCAGCTATACAGCCGACTACTTGTGGCCCGAGCGGACGGCGGGCGCCGACGTCGACCAGCACTACCTGCAGACCATCCGGGAGTACCGCGACGACGCCGAGTTCTGGCGGATTCCACTGGAAAATCCCGGGGCCGGATATGAATTCACCTCGGTGTACTACCGCGGGCCGCTGTTCTTGCATGCGCTGCGTCGGCAGATCGGTGACGAGGCGTTCTTCGCGGTAGTTCGCGACTTTCCCGCGGCACACGCATACGGAAACGCCTCGATATCCGAGTTCCGCATGTTCGTGCAGTCGAGGGTTGCGACGGACCTGACAGGTTTCTTCGATGCGTGGCTGAACAGAACGACGCCTCCTGCGCCGGAGTATCTGTTCCCTGGGTTGCTGCGTAGCTGAACGTCCCCGAATCCGCACAGCCCGCTGAGAGTCGAGCGCTGGTCGGGGCCTGTTGGGGCATATGACTGTAACGAGGAGCGCGCGCGCAGCGAAAATACTGCGATACCAGAGCACGGTGCCCCAACAGGAATTGAAAGGCGTTGCAGTGAACTACTTTGGGTTGCAGTTGCTCGGACGGTTCGTCCCCTCCATTGTGGCTTTCTCGATCATCGGGATGTATGGCTTGCAGATGTAGGTTGCCACCGATACCCGAGCGCTGGTCGAACCGCTGCGGCCAGCGTCGTGGTGCGGGTATCCTCAGCGCGTTCACGAGCCAGTGGATGCGTTCAGCGCGAGAGGAGTTCAGGTGAAGTTTCCAGGAGCGAGACTGCCGGCATGGGTTGTGCTCGCTGCCGCCGGGGTGATGGCGGTGGTGGTCACGATGTCCGGCTGTTCATCGACCGGAGACGACGGCGCGGCGGGTACGGACAAGATCGAGGTCGGCAACTGCCTCGATTTCGTCGAGGGCACGACGGTCGATCCCCGGACCGAGGTGGTCGATTGTTCATCCGCCATGGCGGTGTACCAGGTCACCCGGTCTTCTGACACGAAGGTCGAGTGCGCTGCTGGACTCACTCCACGCGAGGAGACTCTGACGGGTGGCGCTACCGCGTTCTTGTGCCTGGCGCCGAACTTCATGGAAGGCAGTTGCTACAACGAGAGCGGCATGACCGGGTACCAGCACGTCGATTGTGGTTCGCCGGAGGCAACGTTCCGTGTGGTGACGCGGATCGACGGTCGAGCCAACGAACTGTTGTGCGGACCTGAAGCCGACAGCTTCCGGCTCGTGGAGTCGGACCCCAAGACGACGTTCTGCACAGCTCAGCCCGCTGGCTGAGCAGGTTCTGCACAGCTCAGCCCGCCGGCTGAGCAGATTGCCGGCGTGGAGCCCGGCTTCGTAGTGCGGCCGGTTCACTCCAGCAGTGCGACCGACGCAATCCGGTGCAGCGTGAAGCGCCGGACTGCGCCGGTCACCGGGTCCAATGCCTCCAGTTGTCCACTGTCCACCCGCAATGGCTCGACTACCCGTTGAGTAGCGATTCCTTGGGCATCGACGTAGCCGATGTTCACCGATCGCCGCACCCGTGCCGCCAACTGGAGCAGGGCAAGGGTGGCGGCGACATTGGTTCGGCTGCCATCTGTACGGACCGCCTGGGTGGATCGGACACGCGCGGCACGTTCGCCTGCACGCAGTTCTGCGACAAGTGATTCCAGTTGCTCAGCACTGGGCGGCGCCGGACGATACGACCGCTGCGCGGCAGGCCGCACCGAGACCCGCGCGCCGCGCGGGCGTAGATCGACGATCGAGCCTGCCGCATCCTCACCGGCAGGTGCGAAGCCGGCCACCCGCAATTGTTCCAACAATTCTCCCAGTGGAGCTTGGGCGATGGCGACGCTCGGAGCGATGGACCGTAACGCCAACGTGTTCGCCACCGGTGCGGACAGCACATGGGCGAGCAGAGCGGGGTCGTCGCTACGAATGAACGACTGTGCCACGCCGGCCCGTAGCCGGCCGTGGCGGCGAGCCACGTCGTCGATCAGATAGGTCAACGCCTGCGGAATCGGAGTTCGCGAGTGCTCGGCGAACAGTCGGTGTAGTTCGGCCGCGGTCGATCCGGCGTCGAAGGCACGACGCACCGAGGGCTCGCTGATGCGGTACACCGTCGCTGCGCCGGCGGATTCCACATCGGCAACGAGGGCCATGCGATGTTGGAGGTCCATCGTGAGCGGGCCCGGCGCGATCACTGTCAGGTCCGCTTGAACCAATACATGATCGACCGGCTCGGGCAGAGCTGCCATCATCTCCGCTTCTGCGTCGGTTGCGCTGGTCGCTGTCGCGTGCAACAGCGCTCGAGCCGCCGAGCCGAGCGCGCCATGGCCGGCGATGCCGAGTGTCGTCGCTTCGGCGAGAGTTCGCTCGATTGCCTCCGACCGAAAGTTGCGGCGCCTGCGAGGCTGGCGCCAAGCCAACACCCGACCGATGTCGGTCGGGTCGAGTGCGGTGCCGGACGGATATTCCGCAAGCAGACCGAGGATTGCCCGCCGGTCACTTGCCGCGTGCGGTGCGCGCAGTTCCAGCGAGAGCGCGGCCAGCGGTTTGTCGGTGGCATCACGCATCCCGATCATCCATGGCATCCGATCCAAATCGAGCCAGGTGAGCGCCAGCACGGACCAGCGCCGGGCGGGTGGCGATTCCAACCACGTGTCGGCCGCTGGTGTCGGCGCCCAGAAGCCGTCTGTCGAGTCGAATTCGGGCGGCGGGTCCGGCATACCTTTGTCCACGAGCTTCGCGGCCGCGAGCAGTTCGACGAACAGCGCGACCGTCGGTTCGTCCATACCGGTGTGTTTGGCGATCCGACGCAACTCGCGTACTCCCAGGCCACCGGCGCGTAGGGCAACGGCCGGGGTTCGCCCCATAACCTCCAGCACGGTTGCGCAGCGTCGCACCAACTCACCGACTTCGCCCGCGGCGACCGCGTTCACCGCAGCCGGTGTGTGTTTGGTGGGACTCGGTCGAGGGGGTGTCAGCTGGTATGGATGGACCACGGGCTCTCGCCGCAGCACTCGAGCGACGGTGACCGGCAGTTCGACGGTTTCGTCGTCGATTCGGTGCACGAGTCTGCGCGCCAGCAGTCGCTGGATCGGGCGATCGGCGGGTGTATTCGGAGCGGCGTCTCTGGTGCGCCCACGCGGCCCCGTTGTGGCCAGCTTGTCGAGCAGGCCGCGCTCGGTGGGTGCCAGTTCGGTGAGGGCGGCGACCACCTCGGATTCGGTGAGCGCGTCGGGGATTTCGGTTGCACTGCCGAGCGGCCAGGGCAGCGCCTCGCCGGCCGCTGGAACCAGGTGGAGCCGGTGCTGGTCGTCGATCCAGACCAGTGCGCGAGCGGTCAAGCGATTCAGGGCATCGTCGATCGCGGTGGCCGGCGCCCGCTCGCCGAGTTGTGCGCGCAACTCGGCGCAGTGGATTCCACCATCGTCTGCGGTGTGTGTCATGCGTTGTATCGCAAGGGTTTCCACTACCGCGAACTCGAGCGTGTTCAGATCTTCTGCCGCGCGCAGTACCGAAGCACGTTGCTCGGCACGCGCGGCGAGGACACCCATCGAGGAGGGCAGCGGAACAGCCAGGTCGGGCCGAAGCAGCAACAGTGTGACGAGCTGGGCATCGCTGCGGGCGCCGAGCCATCCGGCGAGGGAGTCGGTCGCGGTCATCCGGTCCAGCCTACGACCCCGGGCCGATCGACCGTCCGGGTCAGGCGGCGAGGACTTCGTGTGGCACGGATGGGTCGCAGGCTGCCTCGGTGACCATGCCAGAATGGGGCGGTGGTGAACAAATCGAAGAAATCCTACGTCGACAACGGTTGGCCCGAGGTCCCCGACGGTGACCATGCGGTCACCGAACTCTCCTCGGCTCGTTCCGGCAGCCTCTCACCCTACGGCGAGGACACGGTGTTCCCCGTCCCTGCGGAGCAACTGCCCTACATGCACCCACAAACGGTGATCAACCGCTGAACACACAGCAGGAACCGTTCGCGACGACGAAAAAGGGGCCCCTCGTCGACCTAGCGCGGGGGCCCCTTTTGCTGGCGATCAAGAAGGAAGCAGGTCTTTGTTCGCCTCGTAGAAGTTCACGATCGCGGGATCGAGTTCGATTCCGCTCGCTTTGGCGGCCTTGAAGAAATCGAGAGCTTCTTTCGGCACGTACACGCCCTGGCTCTGCACGACCTCGATGGCGCGGTCGACCGCGTCGAGAACCTTCTCGGTGCCGTTCGCGGGAGCGGCCGGGGTGGCCGCTTGCGGCGCGAAGTTCTGTTGCGGTGCCTCGGTGGTGGGCGCACTACGCAACGTGGGGGCGCTGCTCAGACCCAGTTGTGCGGAGCACGAGGGCCACGCGCCCCAGCCCTGCGAGGCGAGTACCTTCTCGGCGACGACGATCTGCTGTTCGCGGGTGGCCTGGTTGGCGGCGGCGGCGAACTCTTGACCTCCATGGGCATTCCATGTGCTGGGTGAGAACTGCAGTCCACCCTGGTAGCCATTGCCGGTGTTGATGGCCCAGTTGCCGCCGGCCTCGCATTGTGCGAGTCGATCCCAGTCGGAGTCGGGTGCCGCGCTGGCATTGCCTGCGAATGCCGCACTACCGGTGCCGATGATGGCGCCGGTGACAGCGACCTTGGCTACCGTGCGTCCGGTCGAGCTTGGCTTGCGATGGCGTCCACTCATATCGGGTTCGTCTTCCTCTCGACGCACCTACGACATCTTCGGCTTGGTTCGGACTGAGAGGTCGTCCGTTCCGCCCTCGCCCCTGTGTATCTGTCGGGTGTCCGGTACCCGCGGGGCGAGGTTCGGTGCGGCGGGCCGGTGCTTGCCGGTGTCCCGGCTGGGTACGACCGTACGACGATCCTCCGAAAAAATCACTTTTTGATAACCGGAGTGTACCGGTGGGTTTCGGTCCGATAACGGCTGATGATCCCGCTTATCTGCAGCTAGCGGCGTTGCAGCCGGGCGTGCGTGGCGCTGCGGACACACAACATCGACAAAAAATGTGACAGAGATCACAGTTTTGCCGTCGCCAATTGAGCTGGATGACCGGTGTACGTGTCATCGGACACGTTTGCGTCACATCGATGATGTGGTGCGGTGTGGTTTCAGCGTGATCTCCGGCCGGACCGCAGGGCGAACACCACGGCGAGGGCGAGTCCCAGTGGCGCGAGCAGGGCCGGGAAATACAACCACAGTCCCGGCGTGTCGTCGGTGAACACCGGGGTGGCGAAGATGGCGACGATGGCCAGCAGTCCTAGTGTGAACAGGCACAACGCGAGTTGTAGCAACCTGTCGCGATGACGCCGCGGCGGGTTGCCGGACGAGGATGGAGTCGAGGGGGTCGTCACGACTCGACGGTAAAACTGGCGTACTTGCGTGATTCGCGCCGGGGTAGACTCTCTGGCAATCGCGTCCTGCAATCCTGCTGGGCGCGTTCTTTTCGCACGAAGACGAGGACCGAACGCGGTGCCACTGCGGGGTCGGTCCGGCAGAAGATGTACTCGGGCCGTCGGGGTCCGAGTGTCGATGACGAACGGGTGAGCGCAGTGCCGACCGGCAGGGTGAAGTGGTACGACGTCGAAAAGGGCTTCGGCTTCCTTTCCCAGGACGAGGGTGAGGACGTCTACGTGCGCTCGTCCGCGCTGCCGCAAGGCGTCGAGGGTCTCAAGCCGGGACAACGGGTCGAGTTCGGTATGGCTGCTGGCCGCCGTGGTCCCCAGGCATTGAGTCTCAAATTGCTCGAGCCCCCGCCGTCGGTGCGGCAGAGTCAGGACCGCGGCGCGCGTAAGGAGCCCGCCGCCCGCCGGCATTCGCCGGACGAATTGCACGGCATGGTCGAGGACATGATCACGCTGCTCGAGGCGAAAGTGCAGCCCGACCTGCGCAAGGGGAAGTACCCGGATCGTAAGACCGCGCAACGCATATCGGAGGTCGTCCGGGCGGTGGCTCGCGAACTCGACAGGTGATGTGTGCTGCTCGAGCGCTGGCACTGAGCCGATTGGTCGCTGAGAGTCGGTTGGTCGCTGAGCCGGTTGGTCGCCGCCACACTCAGCTGGTGCTGATCGACCAGATGGCGTGCGGAACGGAGAACTCTGCGCCGGTTTCGTCCCGGGCAAGAATCGGAAGTTGGACTTCGACGCCGACCAGGCGCAGTCCGGGGGCCGGTTCCGATTCGACGGTGACGGCGCGGACGCGGTCGGGATAGGTGTTGCGCCCGATGACACGGTCGACCTGCTCCCCGGTGGGTGCGGCATAGATCAGCTGGGCGAGCCAGGGCGCGTCCGCGATCGCTGTCGGCAACGACAGTTGCAAGGGGTACCCAGCGGGCACTTCGAGTTCGACGGTTCGGCCACGGTGGCAATCCGACGCATCGGCGGTGCAGCGAAGAGTCGAGGCGATCGTGCCTTCCAGCGTGCGCTCGGGCAGGATGCTGCACTCCTGCATGGTGACCGCGCAATAGGTGTACGGACGCACGGTGACCGTCTTGCCGTGTGCGTAGGCAGTGATGGTGACATCTGGTTCATCGGCGTTTCGGATCAACACGACGAGCGCGCCACCGACGGCAATGGTGAGCACGAGCGTGGCGGCCGCCACCATCGCGATGATCGGGCGTATGTTGAGCGTGCTCACCAGGTCGGGTCTCCTTGGCCTCGGCGGATGCGTGTGGACCCGCGGCGGATGCGTGTGGGCCCCGGCTGGATGCGGGTGTCGTCGTCGGTGGGGTGCTGTCGGGAATCGTGGGTGCCGGACGCCGCATCGTGCCTACCGGATGCGGTACCTGCAGGCTCGTCGGGCGTGGGCGTCGGAACCTCTTGTCCCGCGTGCTGCGGCCGGTTGCCACCCAGGCCCGGCAGCAGCGAGGATCCGCGGAAGCTGACGACTGTCTGCAGCAAGCCGATGACCACTACTGCGGTGACCACTCCGAAGCCTTTCCAGTACTCGGTCGGCAACAGTACACCCGCCGCGCCGCCGACGACCCAGCTCAGCTGCAGTACGGTCTCCGACCGCCCGAATCCGGAGGCGATGGATTCCGGCGGGAGATCGTCTTGGATCGCGGCATCCAGCGAGACCTTGCCCAGCGCGCTCATTGCCGCTGCGACCAGGGCGGCTATCGTCGCGCCGAGAAGATTGTTCGCGAAGGTAGCGAACAATGCAGCCAGCGCACATGCTGCGGTGCAGCCGAGCACGATCAGCGCAGGTCTACCGAGTGCAAGCCGGGCGCCTGTCGCGTTGCCGGCGAAGTTGCCGACGGCCGCGGCCGCGCCGACCGCAACGAGCATGGCCGCCTGCTGTACCGGCCGCTGTTCGGTTGCCTTGGCGACGAACGCGACATAGAAAGTGAGAAATCCGGTCAATATCCGGATCGTGCCATTGCCCCAGAGCCCGACCACCACGGCCCGGCCGAACGGTTGCCGGCGCTTGCGTGGCGGCACTGTGGACGTTGCGCCCGATCTCAGCACCTCGGTGTGCGCATCGGCCCCGTGATAGCTCAAGGTCGCGGGCACCTCGCCCTCGGTGACTTCGACCCATGAGGGTATGCGCAAACTCAGATACGTTCCTGCGCAGGCGATCAGCGCTGCGAGAACCAGTGCGCCGGCAGAGCCCGCGATCGCCGCGGTCATCGTGGCCAGCGCACCAGCCCCGATGGTGCCGCCGACCAAACCGAACACCGTGAGCCGGGAGTTGGTACGGACCAGGTCGATATCCGGCGGCAGGACTCGGGGCGTCACTGCACTCTTGAGCACGGCGAACGATTTGCTGCCGATCATCATGCACAGGGCGAGCGGATACAGCGCCCACGTGTCGAATTCGATGATCAGCGCGACCGTGATCATCGCGCGCAGCGCGAACGACGCTGCGAGCGCCAACCGTCGACCACGCTGTAGCCGATCGAGCAGCGGGCCGATCAGCGGGGCGATCACCGCGAACGGCGCGATCGTGATCAACAGGTACAGCGCGACGTTCGTCTTGCTCTCGGCGGTGGCGCTGGCGAAGAACAATGTGTTCGCCAGCGCCACCGCAATGGCCGCGTCGAGGGCGAAATTCGCCATGGTCGCATAGGTCAGTGCGGTCAGCCCGGATTTATCCGCGCCGTCGGCCTTTGCCGCGCGCTGAAAGGTTGCGATGCCTCGCTCGGTGAGCTCTCTACCTCGCATGGCCGCGACCCGGGTCACGGTGAGTTTGCGCGGGATGCGTTGTCCGCCAGCAGGAGCCTCGGCTGGAGGTCCAGAACTCGTGGGTGGCGCCGCGGCGGTGGGCTCGTCCGGACTTCCAGGCAGCTGTCGTCCTGTGCCCAGTGGTGTCGTTCGCGGCAGCGCGCGCCCGTGAGCGCTGCCCGTTTCGGCACCCGGCGGCGGCCGGTGGCGCCGCGGCGCGTTGGGTGGCGGGTACCGGTCGAAACCGGGGTGCCGTTCCCCAGGTGGCGACTGCTCACCTGCCCACCGACCGCGGTCGGGACCGGTAGGTTCGCGGGAGCTCGTCACATCTCAATTCTGGCGCACTCCCGCCGTTGGTGTTCACTCGCACTCCGGGGTGGCGCGGGCGCGGACAGCCGATCCAGTCCTCGGTGTCGTTCCGTGGAGACTCTTGGTGTCGTTCCATCGAGACCCTCTGAGTCATTCGATCGATACGTGAGATGAAACGAAACGGACTTCGAAGATGGTCGGCCAGTTCTTGCCGGTGATCAGGAAACGGTCGGTGCCGGGAACTTGTGCGATGCCATTGAGCACACCGGCGCCGGCACGGCTGGTCGGGGGCAGCAAGCCGCTGGCGTCGATGGAGGCCAGAACTCGGCCGGAGTCCGGGTCGAGGCGCAGGATGGTGTCGGTGGGCCAGACATTCGCATAGACCGATCCATCGGTCGCGCACTCGAGTTCGTTGAGGCGTGCGTCGTTTCTGCTGGACAGTCGAACCGAGCCGGTGGGCGCGAAGGTGAGCGGATCGCGGAAGACGAGCCGATCGCTACCGTCGCTCATCACCAGTCGGCCGGCTCTGGTACACAAACCCCACCCTTCACCGTCGTAGTGCACTCTGTGTTGTTCGGCCAAGGTGGCCGGGTCTCTGGCGATCGCCACCTCGTCGCGCCAGGTGAGTTGCCACAGTGTGGTGTCGGCACGGGTGATTCCTTCGCCGAAGTACGGTGCGGGTAAGTCGGCTCTGGCCACCTGCTCACCCGTCGTGAGCCGCGACGCGCGAATGCTCGATGCTCCCGACAGGCCGGTGCTTTCGTAGAGTATGTCGCCATGGGCTTCCAGTCCTTGAGTGAACGCCGTCGGGTCGTGTGGCCTCGTTCCGACCAGCTCGATGGTCATTCTGGGTGTCGCGTCCGCGGTGGCGCTGCATCCGGCCGCCAAGAGCAGACCCACCGATATGCCGATGGCCAACGAACGCTGCATACGTTCCATACGGCAAAATGTAGGCCGTGAGCGCAGTTTCTGTTTCGGAGTCCGACGTGCGGCCGATTCTGGCAGATGCCGTGGATGTGGCCCGCCGTGCGCTCTTGGAGTTGGAACCCTCGGCGGTCGGGGCGCATCTCGGTGTGATCGCCGAGGACGAGAGCGCCGCAACTCACCGATTCGAGGCGACGTTGCCCGGCTACCGCGGGTGGCAGTGGGCAGTCGTAGTGGCCGCCGCGCCCGACGCCGAGCACGCGACGGTGAGTGAGTCCGCTCTACTGCCCGGGCCGGACGCCCTGGTCGCGCCCGACTTCGTTCCCTGGGAGCAGCGGATTCGCCCCGGTGACCTCGCACCTGGGGACCTGTTGGCGCCGGCTGTCGACGATCCGCGCTTGGTGCCCGGGTACATCGCGACCGGCGATCCGGTGGTCGACGAGGTCGCTTTCGAGGTCGGTTTGGGTCGTGCCAAGGTGATGAGCAGGCAAGGTCGCGAGGAGGCCGCTCGGCGCTGGTACACCGAATGGGGCCCCGAATCCGATATGGCCAGAGCCGCGCCGTCCACGTGCGGTAGCTGCGGCTTCTACCTGCCGTTGGCCGGTTCGATGCGTACTGCGTTCGGTGTGTGCGGCAACGCTATGGGCGCCGACGGACGCGTCGTCCACACCTCCTACGGCTGCGGCGCGCATTCGGACACGGTGCTTCCCGGTGGCGGCGGTTCCCCGCTCTACGAGGCATACGACGACGCGGCTGTCGAAGTGGTCACCATGGAGCCGAGCTCGATCGAGCCGAGTTCCGGCGCCGACGAGCACGATGCCGCCGCTCCCGCGGGGGCGGCGGTGAGCGTCGATGAGGGCCGCTCTGATCCGGACGAGAGCCAGACGCCCTCATCGCCGCCGAGGTGACCGAGGTTGCCGACCCTTTCGGCACCGCGGACCTGCGCGCGGCGGTGCTCGCCGCGTGGCGTGATTCGCCGACACGGCTGCGAGAGGACGTCGCCACCGAGAACGACCTGGTAGGTGCCGGCTATCGGGATCGGACGCTGACCGAATTGGCGCAGAACGCCGCCGATGCAGCAGGCAGAGCAGGTATCCCCGGTCGTCTCGTCGTCGAACTCGAGGGCCGTAGCCTGGCCATCGGCAACACTGGTGCGCCACTGGACACCTCCGGCGTGCACGCGCTCACGGCGCTCCGCGCGTCGGACAAGCCGCATGTCGGTGCCGTGGGGCGCTTCGGTGTCGGGTTCACTGCGGTTCTCGCGGTCAGCGATGACATCGAACTGCGGTCGACGACCGGGTCGCTGTGGTTTTCTCGTGCTCGGACGCGGGAAATCCTGCTCGGAAGCCAGATCCGGATTCCTCGGGGCGAGGGCAGCGACTTCGTCCCGCCAGCGCTGCGGTTGGCCTGGCCGTCCGCCGCGCGCCCCGCGGACGGCCTCGACACCCAGGTTGTGTTGCACTTGCGCACGGACGTGGATGCCGAGGCGTTGCTGGCCGCGATGCGTGCCGAAGCCGTCGACCTGTTGTTGGAGCTTCCAGCACTGCACAGCATTCGGATCGATGTCGACGAGTTCGTCCGCTGCGTGCGCGACGTCGGCAACGGCATGTCCGAGGTGCACATCGATGGCCCCGGCGACGCAGGGGGCGCGTGGTTGCAGTATCAGGCGCCGCACGCTCGTTGGCTCCTGCCGGTACACGAGGGCAGGCCCGTGTCAGTCACGGCGGATGTACTCCGCGCGCCGACACGGTCGGACGAGCAGCTGTCCCTGCCGGCGGTGCTCGTCGCCGACATCCACATGCAGCCCGATCGCCGGCGGCTGCTGCCCGGTGCCCGCCTGGCCGGGGTGGCCGAGGGGTATGTGGATTTCGTTCGTGCTCTGCCGCCGCGTGATCGCCTCGTACTGGTCCCGACGCCCGGCTTCGCGCGCAGCGAGGTCGATGGCTTGTTGCGCGAGGCGTTGCTGCGTGAGCTGCAGACCCATTCGTGGCTTCCTGTGGTGGCTTCCCTTTCGGACGATGGTGCGGATGTCGAATGGAATTCCGGCCTCCGCGGACGTGCCGCGGCGGCTGCTGCCGTTCCGCCGAGTGCCTCCGTCTTCACCGGCTTGACCATGGAATTGGCCGACCTGCTCGCCGAGGCGTCCGGGCCGTTGGTGATTCCGGATCTCTCCGGCCACCGCTACGCGGAGGTCATGGGGGTATTGGACGTCCATCGGGTGGGATTGGCGCGCCTTGCGGAACTCTCCGGCGATCTGTTTCGCCCGCCAGCCTGGTGGCGGGCGTTCTACACAGCGCTGGAGCCCTTCGTGTCGGATCCGCTTTCGGCGGAAGAACTCGGTGCGCTGGCGGTGCCGCTGGCCGACGGCCGACTGGTCACCGGGCCTCGCACGGTGGTGTTGGACGATCGGTTGGCCGAGGCGATCCCGGTGCACTGGGCGCGATTGGTGCACCCGGAGGCCACCCACCCGTTGCTTGCGCGGCTCGGCGCCCGGTCGGCCACAGCCGAGGACCTGCTGGGTGATCCCGGACTACGTGCCGAATTGGATGAGCATCCGGGAGATCCCGATACCACCGACGCAGTGCTTCGTCTCGCGGCACACGCGGACCCGACAGCATTGCCGTCGTGGCTCGGTCTGCTCGAGCTGTCCGACAGCGAGGGCGCCGTACTGCCCGCCGATGAACTTCTGCTTCCCGGAGCTCCGCTGGGTGATCTGCTGGTGTCCGACGCACCGTTTCGGACGGTCGACCCCGATCTGGTCGATCGTTACGGTATGGACGCTTTGCGTGCTGTCGGAGTCGGCTGGGATTTCGCCGTGCTCGTGGAGGTCGATCCGACCGGCCCGGATCACGATCTGGACGACGAGGACGCCTGGTGGACGACGCTGACGGACGATCCACCACGGCTCGCCGCGGTCCGAGACCTGGATTTGGTGGACGAGCTCGCCTGGCCCGACGCACTGCGCCGGTTGGTCGCGACTTCACGCACGCGCGACCTCTTGGCCGACGCCGACGGCTATACCGCATGGTGGCTGCGTCGACACGCACGAATCGATGGCACTCCACTCGGTGTGTTCCGACATCCGGCATGTACGGAATTCGCTGGATTGCTCTCGCCGTTCGGCATCGACGGTATCGATCCGGATGCTGTGCACTCCGTTCTGGCGAAGCCCGACTCGATGACCTACGAGCTGGCCGCCGGATTGCTGGACGCGCTGGCGGATTCATCGAAAACTCCTGATCTGGAGGTCGTTTCGCGTACCCACGCCCGTTTGGGCGCCGCCGTGTCCGCGGGGCTTATCGATATCCACGAACTGGACCCGCCCGATCGAGTGCGGGCGCTGTCCGGGGCTGTGGTGGCCCCGGACGATGCCTTCGTTCTCGATCGGCCTTGGTTCGGCTTGGCTGTGCCACCGGATCGTCTGGTGGTCGGGGACACCGATTCGGCAGCAGATCTTGCGACACTGCTCGATCTTCCGCTGGTCTCGGAGTCCATCACCGCCGAAGTGATCGGTGCCGGTCGACGGACCACGTGGGCGGATCCGCTGGGCATCGTATTGCGTCGGATCTACACCCCACATCCGCCGGGCGACGAACTCGTTCTGCACAACGATCTGGTGGTGCGGTTGCGTGGTGCGATCGAGGCGACGGTCGCGGTGCCGTGGTGGCAGGTCGGCACAACGGTCCACGTGCGCATCCCGCAATTGTGAAGCCAGGGGTGTGTCGTGCAATCGAGCGGGACGCCGCGCTATTGCTCTGCGTATCCGGCGAGAATGTCGCTCAACAGATCCAGTTGTCCGCCTACGCTGTCACCATCGTTGTCCACCAGCCACCGTAGTACCACTCCGTCGACGACGTTGAGGGTGAACCGGCTCAATACGTGTAGGGGGATCGACCACCGGGTGTCCGTCGCGCTTCGCGCGCGCTCCAGCATGTCCGCGACGGTGGAATCGTTGAAGGTGTACTGCTCGTGTGCGATGGCGTGTCTGGCCGGGGTCTGGTCTGCCCGACGCAGTGCATACGTCGTCGTTTCGTAGGTGAGCAGCTGGCGTTCCGGCGTTGCCGAGATATTGAGCCACAAGGCTTCCAGACCGGTTCGGATCAATCCGCGAAGAGCGTCCTTTCCCCGCTCGATGTCACGCCATATGGCTTCGTTGGTATCGACCGAGTCGCGTAGTTCTCGCGATAGCGCCTTGACCAATTCGGTCATCAGCGCGTCCTTGTTTTCGAAACAGTAATGGACCACACCGAGCGAGACTCCAGCTGCCCGCGCGACATCGCGTGTGGTCACGCTGGCGACGCCCTTTTTCTCGGCGAGACCAATCGCTGCCCTGATAAGGTGAGCGCGTCGTTCTTCGACACTCAATCGGGAGGACACGCAAGGGAGTTAAGCGCCCCGCGCGCTCGCAGTCAATCGTCCGACCGGAGAAATCACCACTGGACGCGTGACCAGTTCTATGGTGCGCTACATCGGACGGAAGGGAGGCGCGGATGCCGTTGTCGCGCAGATCCGTGCTGGCTCGGACCGCGATCGGTACGTTTGCGGCTGCCACCGCGCCCGGTGTGAGTACTGTTTTCGGCGCTGCGGCTCCTGCCGCGGCCGATTCTGGTCCCTACCAGATCGGTGTCGGGCTTTCCGACATCACCGGACCTGCCGCCGAATGCGGAATGATGGGCTATGCCCAGATCGAGCAACAGACTGCGGGAATCCACCTGCGTCCCCGGGCACGAGCGTATGTCGTCGGTCGCGGCGGGCGCCGGGTCGTCTTCCTGGTCGCCGACAATTGCATGATCTTCCCGTCGGTACACCGTGGTGTGCTGGCCGAACTGGCTCGCCGTTACGGCGATATGTACACCGAGCAGAATGTTCTGCTCACGTCGACGCATTCGCACGCGACGTGTGGTGGCTCCAGCAACGACTATGCCTACAACTCGTCCATCCTCGGTTTCCAACAGCAGGTGTACGACGCCGAGGTGAATGGGATCGTCGAGGCGATCAGCGCTGCCCACACCGATCTCGGTCCCGGCTCGCTCGCCGTCGGGCGCAGCGAGTTGCACGATGCCAGCGTGAATCGCTCACGGGTCGCCTGGGAGCTCAATCCTGCCGCGGACAAGCAGCACTTCCCGGACGCCATCGATCCCGCGGTCACCACGCTGACCATGCGCAAAGGCGGTCGAATCGTGGGAGTCGTCACCTGGTTCGCCACCCACTGCACCTCACTGACCAATACGAATCGACTGATCAGCTCGGACAACAAGGGCTACGCCTCGTTCTGCTACGAGCATACTGAGCACGGGGTGCGCTACCTGGACGGCGAGCCCGCATTCGTCGCGGCTTTTCCGCAGACCAACGCGGGAGACATGTCCCCGAACCTGAATCTGGAGCCCGGTTCCGGACCCACCGAGGACGAGTTCGAGAACACTCGCATCATCGGTGAGCGTCAGTATCGGGCCTCGAAGGATGCGGTGGCGCGTGCGCAACCGATGGATGGACCCGTCGATGCCATGCTGTGCTACATCGATCTGGCCGACATCGCCGTGGACGGGCGATTCACCCCAGACGGCCAGCCGCGACGCACCGCCTCTGCGGCCGCGGGTGTTTCACTTGCCGCGGGCAGCCTCGAAGACGGTCCCAGCTTGCCTACCAAACCGGTACCGGAAGGCGTGCGCAACCCATTCCTCGAATCGTTCGGTGATCCGGCCCAACCCGCGCCAGCGTGGTTGGCGGATGCGCAGGCGCCCAAAGCGATTCTGTTGCCGTTCGGCCTGATGCCCCCGGTGCCATGGGTGCCGAACGTGCTGCCGATCCAAATCGTGCGCATCGGTGGCCTCTATCTGGCAGCCGCGGGTGGCGAGTTCACCATCACCGCTGGACTACGCGTGCGTCGAGCCGTTGCCGCGGCGTTGAACGTTCCGCTGGAGCAGGTGCTCATGCAAGGCTACGCAAATGCCTACCACGAATATGTCACTACCCCAGAGGAATACGACTCGCAGCAATACGAGGGCGCCTCGACCCTGTTCGGCCGTTATACGCTGTGCGCATACCAACAGGAATTCACTCGTTTGGCAACAGCATTCGCTGCCCGGCAACAGGTACCGCGGGGTCCGGCTCCGCGCGATGTCTCCCAGCTACAGCCGAATTTTCAACCGGGCGCCGGCCCCGACATCCCTGTGCCCGGACACGATTTCGGTGAGGTATTGGTCCAGCCGGCCCGATTCTACGAGCGCGGAGGGCGGGTCGCTGCGGAATTCGTCTCGGCGCACCCGAAGCACGACATCCGGCGAAACGGCACGTTCATGGAAGTCCAACGCCAGAATTCCGCGGGTGTTTGGGTGCGGATGGCCAACGAGGGTGAGTGGGCAGTGAAGTACTACTGGAGTAAACGTGGCCTCGCCGAGTCGATCGCACGATTCACCTGGGATATCCCAATGGAGGCGCCACCGGGGCGCTATCGGTTCCAGCATTATGCGACCCGACTGGATGCCGGCGGTGCGCTCTACCCGTTCACCGGCATCTCCGACGAATTCGAGGTGGGTTGAGCGTCACCGTGATCGGCTACAGCCCGGTCTGTGCGCCTTTGTCGCCGCGTCGTGCCCCGCGGCGCTGGACCAAGTAGATCACCAGTCCGATCACGCCGACCCCGAGGCCCATCAGACAGACGGGCCGGCCGGTTGCCCAACGGTCACCGCTTGCCCAGACCACCACTGTGGCGATCAACCACAGCATGCTGCCGATGGCGAGAACCGGTCGTGGATCGCTCCAGCGTGCAGGCAGTTGCGGGACTTTCTGCGTCACAGGCCCAGCCTAACTGTGCGATTGTTGAGCTGGCTGCGTCGCGCCAGCTGTGAGCTTCGTTCGAGCGAGCTGACGCCTGGTCTGGGCTCCCCACCACAGCAATCTACTAGTGACTGCTAGATAGAGGATGGCCGCCAGATAGACCAGCGCGCCGTAGTCGCTGGCCCATCTCGGGACATGACCGATTTGGGTGGCGGCGACGACGACCATCAGTGCGCCGATCAGCAGCGCTATCGGCGCGAGCGGTGCAGTGTGCGGATCAGGGCGAAAGGTCGCGCGGCTGGTCATAGCAAACCCCTTCTGGTGCGATCTGCTCGGCGCCGGTTTGCGGCACGCCGGAAGTGGGAACTCAGCTACTCTCTAGCTAACAATCGCACAGGAGGTTCTCGTCGTTAACGTGGAATCACGAATGCAAATGTGATGTGCATCACTTATCTGGGAGCTGCGTATCTGGAGCCAGTGCTACCTGCTCACCGGTATGACGCGAAGGCCTGATCGCTGTCGACGATCTCACGCCCCAGCGGCAACAGGGACAGCGGAATCAGCTTCAGATTGGCCCATCCGAACGGAATACCGATGATCGAGACGAACAGCGGGATACTGGTCAACAGGTGGCCCAGCGCCAGCCACCATCCGGCCACGATGAGCCAGATTACATTGCCGATCAGTGATCCTGCGCCTGCATCGGGCTTCGCCACGGTGGTGCGGCCGAACGGCCATAGTACGTAGGTCGCGATCCGGAAGGACGCGATACCGAAAGGGATCGTCACGATCAACAGAAAGCAAATGATTCCCGCGGCGATGTAGCCCAGCGCCAGCCAGAAGCCGGCGAAGACGAGCCATAGAACGTTGAGCACCAGTTGGATCGGCTTCATGACCTTCAGCATGCCAGCCCGAGCACTGGTCTCGGACCGGTTCACCCGAGCGCGCACACCGTCGGGACGGGGCCGGGCATACGCAATGGCACTCAGGTCGGAAGCGGATGGTGCCGTTGGGCCGGACACAGCTGCCCGGCAGGATAGAGTTGTGGCCGAAACAATCGATGTCGACGACCCTGCAGACCCACGGGTCGACGACTTCCGTGACTTGAAATCCGCAGACCGGAGACTCGACCTGCCTACGCGCAAGGGACTGGTCTATGCGGAAGGGGTCGTGGTGGTTCGGCGGATGCTCGATTCACGATTCGCACCGACTGCGCTGCTCGGCGTGGAGCGCAGGCGTGCCGAACTCGTCGACGATCTGGTCGCTGTCGAGGTCCCCTACTACCGCGCCACGGCGGAGGTGATGGCCGAGGTGGTCGGGTTCCATCTCAATCGAGGTGTGCTCGCGGTCGCAGGCCGCCCCCCTGAACTCGGTATGGATGACGTGATCACACACGCCAGGACCATCGCCGTGCTGGAAGGCGTCAACGACCACGAGAACATCGGCGCCATGTTTCGCAATGCGGCTGGACTCGGGGCGGAGGCGATCCTGTTCGGCGACCGGTGTGCCGACCCGCTCTACCGCCGTGCCGTACGCGTGTCGATGGGACATGCGCTGCGGATTCCATTCGCGTCCGTCCCGGACTGGCCACACGGTCTGGATATGCTGCGCAGTAGGGGTTTTCAGATTGTCGCTCTGACGCCGAATCCGGCGGCGCCCCCGCTCGCGACAGCGATGACCGGGAATCGGGTCGCATTGCTGCTCGGGGCCGAAGGACCGGGACTGACCGAAAACGCCATGCAGGCGGCCGATATTCGGGCGCGAATTCCCATGACACCGGGCACCGATTCACTCAATGTCGCGACTGCGGCGGCGATGGCGTTCTATGAGCGGGCGCGGATCGTATGACCGGGTATCGACCGGACGCGGACCATCGCCGTGCCGAACCCCATCGCGACCCCACGCCATGGGGCGCCGGTCTCGCCGCGGCGACCATGGTGGCGCTGTTGTCGGCGGTGGCGGTGTACTGTTTCGGCACCGCATTGGCCGAGGTGCACCCGGTGCTCGCCATTGTCGTGAATCTGGTCGCGGTGAGCGGTGCGACGCCGTCGGTGTGGCGGTGGCGTCGGACACCGGTTACGAGGTGGGTGCTCGCCGGCGCTGTGGCCGGAGTCGGGTTCGGATGGGTCGCTGCGCTGCTCGGCGCGCTGATCTCCTGATCAGGAGAATTCCGCTGGGTGCTCGCGACGAATCGCCCAACGGACCAGCGAGCTGCCGCGCAGCCAGCCGAGTAGTCGGCCTGGACGGGGCGTGTGGGGCTGCGCCATGGCGGCAGCCCGACGCGCCCGGCCTTTCGGGCGAAGCGAAAATCCGCATACGGGGATATCGATCGGCCCGAATGTGCCATCGGTGGTCGGCGAGCGATAGTGGAAACCCAGCCACGCGTTCATGGCAGCATCCGCGAATTCTGGCGGGTCGAACGGCAATATCTGTCCATGGGGTAGATCACCCACCGGCCAGTGCACGGGATGCTCACCGGCCCAATAGGGTCGCTCCCACACCGATGGAAGCCCTTCGTCCTCCAGGATGTTCACTCGGGTCGAACTGAACGATCTGCGAAACTGCCCCCGTTCCCAGTGCGCAAATGCGCCCCAGCCGTGTGTGGTGTCGAACGAGACCAGGTAGGTATGTTCGGATGCCCATGGATGCAGCAGCACCTCTCGGAGCTCGGTGGGGTGCACACGCGCGGCTCGGGGCGAGCACACCACGGTCACGCCGGGGTAGCAGCCGATGTAGACCTCGTCGGCATCCGGACCCGCGCAGTCGGCCAGCGTGCCCGGCATGATCGGGACCACTTCGCGGTCGCCGTGTAGTTGCTCGGCAAGTGCCAGAGCAGCTTCGGGGTTCGGGTCGTGACATTTGTTCAGTACCGACGACGGATCGGACACGTCGACGTACCAGAGTGACGACGCCTTGGTCAGCATATCCGACACCTCCGGGTGGCTACCGGAATCCACAGCCGCGGCTTCCGAGCACCATACAGCCGTTCGGAATCCTCCGCTTCGGTCGCAGCCCAGCGCAGCGGGAGGCGAACTCGATGGGCTCGAACGTCGACAGCTCACAACGGCTCGAACTTTCGGTGGCTCGAACTTTCAGTGGTCAGAACCTTCAGTGGCCCGAACTACGCACCCCGAGCAGCACGTCCTCCCACGATGGCATGGGAGCCTTACCCCGTTTGCTGCGACTCGGCTTCGCGGTGGGAGCCTTGGCCGCAGGTTTGGTGGACTCCTCCGAGGCAGGAGGTGTCGTGGTGTCGGATTCGGTCGAAGGACCATCCACGGCAGGGTCAGCCGAGGTTTCCGCTGCCGTCGTGCTGGCCGAGGTCTTTCCCACAGCCGACGGTGCGGCGCCGGTTGCACCTGTGTTGGACGAGCGCACCGCGGCATTGCCGCCGGCTGCAACAGCGCGCTGCTCGTAGTATTCGTCCAGGGTGGACTGTCCCGGCCGAGCAGCGGCGGTACGCGCAGGCGGTGCGGTTGGCGTGGGGCGAGATTCGCCAGCTGGTTCCGCTTTCGTAGCTGCCGGTTCGGTTTCGGCAGCCACGATTGTCGCCAGCCCGCGCAGGGCTCGACCGAAATCCGGATCGATCAAATCGGCGGACGGATCGTCGAGTGGGGAGACCGAGCCGCCATGGGCATCAGGTTGGAAACGCCAATGCGCGGAAATTTCCGAACGCCCGTTCCGCCACTGCAACTGAGCTACCCAGAAGCCCTTCTCGTCCTTCCAGGCGTCCCAACTCGCGCCGTCGATATTGTGTCCGCGCGCGGTGAAAGCGGCTGTCACCACATCGATCAGAGATTCTGTGGCAGGACCGTCCGGGCGGACCGGGTGCGCTTTTTGAGCGAGTTCGGCGGCCCTGGCCCGTTCCAGCAGAACCGGATAGGCGAACCGCTCGACGCGACCGGGGGGCATGCCGGATTCTTCGGTTACCTGCTCCACGGAGGCTCCGGCGCGAATACGGGCCTGGATATCGCGGGGACGCATAGTCGCTTCCATTTCGATCTCGATCTGGCCGAATCGGGCAAGGTCTCCGCGCGCAGCGGCTCGTAGTTTGTCGTCGGCGGGAAGCCGGAACTTCTGACCGGACTCGGTGTCGATACATACGATGTGCGTGGAGTCGGGCGTCACCCCGATCACTCGAAGTTCACGCACCGTTACCTCCTTATCGCGTCGACTCGCGACACCGCCCACTTTCCGAAACAGTAATGCACATCCGAGATTCGTGCGTCAGGACACGCGGCATGGAAATCGCCGAAGACACTTCCATGCCTCGCTAGTCTGCTCTATTCGACGAGCGGAGTCACATTCCGCGAGGGGCGATTCCGGGCGTGTTGTGGCGACGCACCCGGAATACGCTTCGGTCAGTGAAGATTCTGCACCACCCAGTCGATCGCACGAGTCAGTTGGGTGACGTCGTCGGGATCGATCGCGGGGAACATGCCGATACGTAGTTGGTTGCGACCCAACTTACGGTAGGGCTCGGTGTCCACGATGCCGTTCGCGCGCAGTATTTTCGCCACCGCTGCCGCGTCGACCGTATCGGAGAAGTCGATGGTGCCGACGACCTGAGAACGATGTTCGGGCTCGGCGACGTACGGTGTGGCATAGTCGCTCGATTCCGCCCACGAATACAGCCGCGACGAGGAGTCCAGTGTGCGCTTGACTGCCCAGTCCAGGCCACCGTGGCCATTGAGCCACTCGATCTGCTCGGCGAACAACAGGAGCGTCCCCACTGCCGGGGTGTTGTAGGTCTGGTCTTTGGCGCTGTTGTCGATCGCAATCGGCAACGACAGGAAATCGGGTGTCCAGCGACCCGAAGTTCGGATTTCCTCGACCCGCGCCAGCGCGGCCGGGCTCATCAGAGCAACCCAGAGACCGCCGTCGGATGCGAAGCACTTCTGCGGCGCGAAGTAGTAGACATCGGCATCGGTGATGTTCACCGGGAGGCCGCCCGCGCCGGAGGTCGCGTCGATGGCGACGAGGGCATGCTCCGATCCCGCCGGCCGCTGGACCGGGATCGCGACGCCCGTCGAGGTTTCGTTGTGCGCCCAGCCGATCAAGTCCGCCGAGGGGTCCGACACGGGCGCCGGGGCGCTGCCCGGCTGGGCCGTGATCACGATCGGGTCTTCGATGAAGGGGTTCCCCTTGGTCACGGCAGCGAATTTCGAGCTGAACTCACCGTTGGTCAAGTGCAGCGACCGCTCGCGGACCAACCCGAATGCCGCGGCGTCCCAGAACGCGGTCGTACCGCCATTGCCGAGTACCACCTCGTAGCCATCTGGCAGTCCGAACAGCTCCCGCAAGCCCGAACGCACACGTGCCACTACGTCTTTGACCGGTTTCTGTCGGTGCGAGGTTCCGAACACCGAGGCGCCGATGGTCACCAGGGACTGCAATTGCTCCGGGCGTACCTTGGAGGGGCCGCAGCCGAACCGTCCGTCGGCGGGTTTGAGATCGGCGGGAATGCTCGGGAACGCAGTGGTCATGGCGAACAGGGTAGTCGGTGGCACTACTGTGGGTTCGCTCACACTCCAGCTACCGTAGGCACCCGTGACCATACCTTCAGCAAACTTGGCGTGGCGACTGCGGGCGCGTGCACGAGCGTTCCGTATTCGTAGCGTGACGGTGTCGGAGGCAACGCGGCGGGAGTTGTTGATTCATGGGGAAGCTGGATCGGCGACGATTCTCGATACCCGCCCGCGGCGGACCGAACCATGTCATGTGTTCGACGTCCGAGTGCAGTTGAGCGGGCAGTTCCCTTACGAAACCACGGTGCATCAGCATGTACCGGACAGTGACCTGCAATGGATGCGACCGGGCGATGTGGTGTGCTGCTGCGTCGACCCGCGCGCTCGCGCCCGCATCGTGCTGTACGTGCCCGAGATGACGCAATGCGGTCGGTCTTCGGTCGCGAAGATCCTGGCCGACGGCAGACGCGCGGAGGCGACGGTGCTGGCGGCCGCGCCGGTCGCCGCCGACTATTCCGGTCGCGACGACCCCTTTCTGCGCCTCGATCTCGAAGTGCACGCATGGGACGAGCCCGTGCCCTGGCGCGTTCGTATCGTTCAGTCGGTACCGTTGAGCGCCATCGGGCTGGTGGACCTGGGCCGCCGGCTGGAGGTCGCCTTCTTCACCGTCGACCGGGGTGAAACCGTCGCCATCGACTGGGCGTCGTCCCGCTGGGGGTAGTCCGCCTCAGGCGTGGGTGATCGTGTCCCAGCCCGCAACGTCGGTGGGTTTGCGCGCACCCGGTCCGGTGTAGACGGCCGCAGGTCGGACCAGCTTGCCCAACTGCTTCTGTTCGAGGATGTGTGCACACCAGCCCGCGGTGCGGCCACAGGTGAACATGGCGGGCATCATGTGCGCCGGTACTTCGGCGAAGTCGAGGATGACGGCGGCCCAGAACTCGACATTGGTTTCGATCGCGCGGTCGGGCCGGCGTTCGCGAAGTTCGGCCAGCGCGGCCTGTTCCAGGGCGGCGGCAACTTCGTAGCGTGGAACGCCCAGACGTTGTGCAGTCGCGCGCAGCACTCGAGCGCGTGGGTCCTCGGCTCGGTAGACCCGATGGCCGAAGCCCATCAGCTTCTCTTTGCGGTCCAGGATCCGCTTCACCAGAGACTGGGCATCGCCGGTGCGCTCCACCTCTTCGATCGTCGGGAGCACGCGTGCCGGTGCGCCGCCGTGCAGCGGACCCGACATGGCGCCGATCGCACCGGACAGCGCCGCCGCCACATCGGCGCCGGTCGAGGCGATCACTCGCGCCGTGAAGGTGGAGGCGTTCATACCGTGCTCGGCGGCGCTGACCCAGTAGGCGTCGATGGCCTCGGTGTGGCGCGGATCCGGGTCACCTTTCCACCGGGTCATGAAGCGCTCGGTGACAGTTGTGCACTCGTCGACCTTCTTTTGCGGCACCGCGGGTTGGTAGATTCCGCGCGCGGACTGAGCGACATACGACAATGCCATCACCGAGGCGCGGGCCAGGTTCTCCCGTGCAGTGGTGTCGTCGATGTCCAGCAAGGGCTGGTAACCCCAGATAGGCGCGAGCATGGCCAGAGCGGCCTGGACATCGACGCGCACATCCCCGGTGTGCACCGGCAAGGGGAACGGCTCGGCCGGGGGCAAACCACGCCCGAAAGATCCATCGACCAGCAGCGCCCAGACATCACCGAAGGTCACTCGGCTCGCTACCAGGTCTTCGATGTCGATGCCCCGGTAGCGCAGCGCGCCGCCATCCTTGTCGGGTTCGGCGATATCGGTGGTGAACGCCACCACACCTTCCAGACCGCTGGCGAAATCGCTGGGTACCGCAGCCCGCTCGCCCGAAACCACGGGGCCGGAAGTAGTCATGTCGCGACTCTCCTTGCGTTCGAGTCCCAAGTTGTCGCCATTGGGAGGAATGTCGGATTTGACAAGCGCATGCCAATTCTCACGACCTTAACCCCCCAGGGTCGCGGAGTAGCATCTGCCCCATGGCCGACCCGGACAATTCGCCGCGCAGTGTCGACGAGGACGAACAACTGGATGTGACCTGGCTGGCCGGTGGGTGGGAGCCGCTGTTGCGTCACTGGATCGAACAGGCCACCGCCCGCGGTGTCGCCGAACCCGGTGCCATGGTGCTGGCCACGGTTTCGCTGGCCGACGGCACACCGCGACCGGTCGCGCGCACCGTGCTGTGCCGAGGGCTTTCGCCCGAGGGGGTGGTCTTCTACACGAACTTCGACTCGGCCAAAGGGGCACAGTTGGCTGCGGTTCCCTACGCCGCCGTCACCTTCCTCTGGACCCCGCTGGGACGTCAGGTGCACGTGCGTGGTGCGGTGCAACGCGTATCGGCCGAGACCACTGCGGCCTACTGGCATGCCCGGCCGAGGGACTCACAGTTGGGTGCCTGGGCCTCGCATCAGTCCCAGCCGATCGCCTCGCGCGCAGAGCTGGAGCGAGAGTTGGCGCAGGTCATCGCACGGTTCGACGACGTCGACGAGATCCCGGTGCCCCCCAATTGGGGTGGATTTCTTCTCCGGCCCGACGAGGTGGAGTTCTGGCAGGAGCGGCACGCCCGTCTGCACAATCGCATCCGAGTGCGCATCACGGGAGATTCGTCCACGATCGAGCGTCTACAGCCGTGAGATATTCCCGGCCATCGGGGTGAGAATTCTCGCATCCGCTCGCCGCGGGTGACGGGATACGCTGCGGCCAGTGAAGTTGCTCGCCGACACCACCCCATTGCGCAATCCGGACTACCGTCGCCTCTGGGTCTCGGGCATCGTCACGGTGATCGGTGCGCAGATGTCCGTTGTGGCTGTACCGGCGCAAATCTTCCAGATCACCAATAGCTCCGGCTACGTCGGCCTGGCCGGATTGTTCGGGTTGGTGCCACTGGTGGTTTTCGGCCTGTGGGGCGGGGCACTTGCCGATGTGGTGGACCGTCGTAGGCTGCTGCTGATCACCAATGCCGGTACCGGGCTGACCGCCGTTGCCTTCTGGCTGCAAGCGGCGGTCGGAGTGAACAATGTGTGGGTGGTTCTCGGCCTGTTCGCGCTGCAGCAGGCCTTCTTTGCGGTGAACCAGCCCACTCGTAGCGCCACCATCCCGCGATTGTTGCCGAAGGAGCAACTCGCCGCGGCGAACTCGTTGAGTATGACGGTGATGCAATTCGGCGCCATCGCTGGGCCGGTGTCGGCGGGGATGCTCATTCCGCACGTGGGACTTTCCACGCTGTATCTGATCGATGCCATCGCTCTGCTCGCCACACTGTGGGCGGTATGGCGATTGCCTGCGCTGCCACCGACCGGATCGGTGCGTCGGGCCGGGTTCCGCACGGTGCTCGACGGTTTCGTCTATATCGCGACCCAGCGGGTGCTGCTCGCGTCGTTCGTGGTGGATGTGATCGCCATGGTATTCGGGATGTCGCGCGCACTGTTCCCGCAGATCGCGCAGGAGATGTTCGGTGATACCGACAGTGGCCGGATGGCGCTCGGGCTGTTGTTCGCATCGATGTCGGCGGGCGCCGTGCTCGGCGGTGTGTTCTCCGGCTGGATTCCGCGGGTGCGCCGCCAGGGTTACGCCGTGCTCGTCTGTATCACGCTGTGGGGCCTGGCCATGATCGGTTTCGGCGCGGCTGTCGGATGGAGCGGGAACGGACTCGATGTGCGGGTTGGGCTGTCGATCGCTGTGGCGTGCTTGGCGTTCGGCGGTGCGGTGGACATGGTCTCGGCCGCGTTGCGGATCACGATGTTGCAGACCGTGGCGACGGATGAGCTACGCGGACGGCTTCAAGGAGTGTTCATTGTGGTGGTTGCGGGCGGCCCGCGCCTCGGTGACGTTTCCCACGGTTTCGCGGCGGCGAGTGTGGGTACCGCGGCGGCTGCCGCCGGCGGGGGAGGGCTCGTCGTGGTGGGCACGCTGATCGCGGCTGTCGCTTTCCCAGCCTTCAGACGTTATCGTGTCCGTCGCGTTCATGCTGAAATACCGGTGTGACTTGTGCCACAAGCGTCGCTCAGCCGTGCTCGCCGCAACTGTGGAACCTCACCGCGCCAGGACAGGTTTGTGAGCCGTTGCAGGACTACCCTCCGTATTTGTCTGCGCCGGTGAACGGCTAGCGTTGAGGAAAGCGTGTCGTGCGCCGACCGCGCCGGTGCCTACGGTTCTAGCCTGAGAGGGATCCTTCAGTGCCCGCTGAGAACATTATCAACGTCGACGACGATGCCAAGCCGGTCTTGTCCTATCCCGGTGGAGAGTTCCCGATGACGGTCACCAGAGCCGTCGAGGGCAACGACGGAATCGAACTGGGAAAGCTGCTGGCCAGCACCGGGTACGTGACATACGACCCGGGCTTCATGAACACTGCCCCGACCAAATCGGCCATCACCTATATCGATGGTGAGGCCGGAATCCTACGCTATCGCGGCTACCCGATCGACCAACTCGCCGCCGCCTCGACGTTCATCGAGGTCAGCTATTTGCTGATCTTCGGGGAATTGCCGACACAGCCCCAGCTCGAGGACTTCACCGACCGCATACGCCGTCATACTCTGCTGCACGAGGACCTCAAGCGATTCTTCGATGGTTTCCCACGCAATGCGCACCCGATGCCGGTGCTGTCGTCGGCTGTGAACGCGCTGTCGGCCTATTACCAGGATTCGCTCGACCCGCGCGATCCAGACCAGGTCGAATTGTCCACTATCCGGCTGCTCGCCAAGCTTCCCACCATCGCGGCCTATTCGTACAAGAAGTCGGTTGGTCAGCCCTTCCTCTACCCGGACAATTCGCTGAGTCTGGTGGAGAACTTCCTGCGGATGACCTTCGGTTTCCCCGCCGAGCCCTACGAGGTCGACCCCGAGGTGGCCGCTGCGCTGGACATGCTGCTGATCCTGCATGCCGATCACGAGCAGAATTGCTCCACGTCCACCGTGCGATTGGTCGGCTCCTCCGATGCCAACCTGTTCACTTCGGTGTCCGGCGGGATCAACGCATTGTGGGGACCGCTGCACGGCGGCGCGAACCAGGCCGTGCTCGAGATGCTCGATGGAATCAAGGCCGACGGCGGTGACGTCAAAGACTTCATCCGCAGGGTCAAGAAGAAGGAAGACGGCGTGAAGCTGATGGGCTTCGGGCATCGCGTCTATCGCAACTACGACCCGCGTGCGTCGATCGCCAAGAAACACGCCGACGCCATTCTGAGCAAGCTGGGGGGCGCGGACGAGCTGTTCGAGATCGCCCAGGCGCTGGAAGACGCCGCACTCACCGACGACTACTTCATCGAACGGCGCCTCTACCCGAACGTCGACTTCTACACCGGTGTGATCTACCGGGCGATGGGCTTCCCCACCCGTATGTTCACCGTGCTGTTCGCGATGGGTCGGCTTCCCGGTTGGATCGCACACTGGCGGGAAATGCACAGCGAACCGTTGAAGATCGGCCGTCCGCGGCAGGTCTACACCGGCTACAGCGCCCGTGACTATCGCGAGATCGCCAACCGTTGACCGTTTTCATCCACTACCCAGCGAAGGGAACAGCCGAATGACCAAACCGGAGATCGAGTTTCAAGTAGGACCCGCGCCCACCGATCTTGTGATCAAGGACATCATCGAAGGAGAGGGCAAAGAAGCCGTGCCGGGCGGCGTGGTCGAAGTGCACTATGTCGGGGTCGAATTCGAATCCGGGGAAGAGTTCGACTCGTCGTGGAGTCGCGGCGAGTCCATCACGTTCCCGCTGCGCAGCCTGATCCAGGGTTGGCAGGATGGTATTCCTGGAATGAAGGTCGGAGGCCGTCGCCAGCTGACCGTCCCGCCTCAGCTGGCCTACGGTCCCGCCGGCGCCGGTCACCAGCTGTCGGGCAAGACCCTGGTGTTTGTCATCGATCTGCTGAGTGTGAACTGATCGTCCATTCTGCGGGCTACTCCAGGATGATCTCGACCGGGTCGGTGAGCGCCAGTGCCAGCTTCGACTGCTGGGCGCCGGTCCGCTGAGGGAGGGCGGCGACCGCCTTGTCGGTTTGGGTCGTCAGGTTGGCCACGACTTTCTGCAGCTGGCCGACTCCGTCGGTGAGCTGACCGATGGCGTCGACCAGTTGGGCGCCCCCCTGTTCGGCGAGCTGGGGTAGATCCTCGGCAAGCTTTGCCCCCTCGGACAACTGTGCGCTGGCACTGGTCAGGCGGTCGACGACCGTGCGCAACACAGTGCCCAGATCGGTGTCGGGGTCCACCGCGCCGCCGACCAGCGAACCGAGTTCGGTCAGCTGGGAGCCCGCCTGGTCGGACACGGCGCGCAGCGCCTCCAGCTTTGCAATGACGTCGACCAGAATCGGATCGTCGGCAAACGGCGTCGCATGCAGCAGCGGCAGAATCTCGTCGAGTCCACCGGACACCGTATCGGCCGTCTGTTCCACCTGTGCGATCGTGATATCGGTCGAATCCAGTGCATCGGCCAGTTGATGGGCTTGCGCGGCAGCGCCGTCCACGGTGGAGTTCAGCATCGCAATCGCCGAGGACAGTTGCGCCGAACCTTCCTTGGCGAAGTCCAGAAAGTCGAGCAACTGCGCCGCGCCGGAACTGAACTGTTCGGCACCTGCGGCCGCTGCGTCGACACCCATGCCGAGCAATTGTGCGGTGAACTGTATTTGCGACATCTGAGACCGAGCGTGCGTGGCGGCGGCGAGCGCTGCGTCGACACCGACGGCGCCGATATGACGCCGCACTTCGGTGACCGCGCCCGCGACGTGGTCCGCGTCGACCTCGTCGTGCGTGCGAACGATCACCTCGGCCCGTTTCGGCTGTGTGCTGGCCAAAGTACCCAAAGACTCGGTGAGATCCGTGGGTAGGACGATCACTGCGGCGTAGTCTTCGACATTCGCCGCGTTCGGTGCGGTGACGGTCCACTCGTATCCGCCGGCTGCTTGCAGGGAAGCGACGACCTGTGAACCGGTCGGCCCGGAATCGGTGTCGACCAACGCGATTTCCGTCGGTACTGGCCCGGGCTCGGTGCGGAGCGCGATTGCGCCCCCCACAGTTGTCGTGGTGACGAGCACGATGGCGAGAAGGGTCCAGCGCGTACGTTTTCCGATCACGTCCGCAGACCCTAGACACTTGTCTTGGCTCGGTCTCTGGCAGTTGTCTGAGAGTTGATTGAGAGTTCAGGTACCGGCGCGGTAGGGAAGTTCCAGAACCAGGCGAATGCCGCCCAACATGCCCTCATCGAAGTAGGCCCGGCCGCCGTGGAGTTGAGCTTGCTGGGCGACCAGTGCGAGACCGAGGCCGGAACCTCCTTTGCTGGCCCGACTGCCACGAAAGAAGCGGTCGAAGACAGCGTCGCGCTCCTCGGGCGGTATGCCGCGGCCGTTGTCGTCGATGGTGATGACGATATGGCCGCCGGGTACCCGGTGCGCGGAAACCAGGGCTTCGGTGGCTGCGCCGTGTTTGACCGAATTGGTCAGGGCGTTGTCCACAGCCAGTCGCAGCCCCGCGGGCAGACCCCGGGTCACCAACTCGGCATCGGATTCGATACGGACGGTGAGTTCCGGGAAGTGTCGCATGGCGTCGTGCGCAGCCTGGTCACACAGGTCACCGACGTCGGTGGCGACGTGGTCGCGCTCGTCGGTCAGGTCGCCGGTGGCCAGTCGTTCCAGAGCCGTCAGTGTCGTCTCCACTCTTCCCTGACTACGCTGCAGGTCATCGAGGATTTCCGCCCGCTGTTGCTCATCGAGGTCAAGGGTCCGTAGTACTTCGAGATCGGTGCGCATGGCGGTGAGCGGGGTGCGCAGTTCGTGTGCGGATACGGCAGCGAAGTCGCGCGCTGTCTCCAACGCGGCGGCCGTCGCGGCCTGAGCCTGATCGACCCGTCGCAGCATGGTGTTCACCGCGTCGGCCAGTTTTTCCGCTTCGCGCACGCCCGCGCCTTCCACCGGTGCTTGCGGATTGCGCAGGTCTGGGAATGCGCTGCGCGCACCGACCTGCCGAGTGAGTCGGACGATCGGACGTACCGCAGCGCCCGCGAGCAACCAGCCGAGACCTGCGGCAGCAGCAATGGACAGCAGGGCGCCACCGAGCACCCACCGCTGTTGTTCCGCAGTCGCTTTCGCTGCAGCAGCGGCGGGAATACCGAGTGAGACGACTTGTCCCGTTGGCTGGCTCTCGGTGGTGGTCAGCACGCGATACGGAGTACCGGACACGGAGACGGTGCGCGAACCACTGGGAAGTGCGGGTAGTTCTATGGCCGTAGTCGCGACAACGCCGCCGTTGTCACGGACGGTGAGCGCCATGTCGTTGTTCAGTCCGGTCAGACTGATGAACTGGACGGCTACCCGCGGCTCGATCACGACGATGCGCGCCGCGATGGCGAGTTGTTGATCGGACTGCTGCAGATTGTTGCGTTCGATCGCTCGAACACTGATCAGGCTGATCAGTGTCACGAGGATGACAGCCCCGGCGGCCGCCGCGGTTGCGACCCGCGTTCGCAGCGAAAAAGACTGTCGCCGTGATGCTTTCACCGGCCCGGCTGCGTCGGCTGACTCGGTCATTTCGGCGCTCGTAACACGAAACCGACACCGCGGATCGTATGCAGGAGCCGGGGCGTCTCGGCTGTCTCGAGCTTGCGCCGCAGATACCCGACGAACACATCCACCACATTGGTATCGGCGGCGAAGTCGTAGCCCCACACCAACTCGAGGAGACGTTCGCGGCTCAGCACCACGCCGGCGTTCCTGGCCAATGTCGACAACAGTTCGAATTCTCTTTTGGTGAGCTCGATCTCGTGACCACCCACCAGCGCGCGATAGCCGGCGAGATCCACGTCGAGCGGGCCGACCGTGATCACGGTGCGCGTGGTCTGGGCAGGCGTGTCGGTACGTCTGCGCAACAACGCACGGATTCGGGCAACCAGTTCCGCCAGCACGAACGGTTTGACCAGATAGTCGTCGGCGCCGGACTCCAATCCGGAGATGCGATCGTCCACCGACGCGCGGGCGCTGAGCACACAGATGGGTACCTCGTTTCCCATCGCGCGTAGTGCGGTGACCACCCCTGCGCCGTCGAGCACTGGCATGTTCATGTCCAGAACGACGGCGTCGGGAGCATGGTCGTTCACGCTGCGCAGTGCTTGCGCGCCATCCCTGGCCACCAATACATGGAAACCGGACAATCGCAGCCCGCGTTCGACCGAAACGAGTACGTCCTCGTCATCGTCGACGACAAGGACGGTCGGGGTTGCGCTTCGTTCGGTCACGGTGCACATTCTGCCGCCCCGGACCACTGTATCCGGCTCGGACCGTGGGTGTGGCGTCCCGGACGACGGCACGACTCGGTCACGACCGGAGGATATCGACCCTCGTGCGCGGGAATGGGCTGGTACCTGCGAAGATCACGATGGTGCGACGGGATCCCCATCGGTAGCCGCCTCGTCGGAGTTCGGCAGGTCATCGGCAGCCGGTTCGAGCCAGTGTGGACGGGCCGCACGGATCTCTTGCTCGAGCGTCGCGAGCACGGTGGGATCATCGATGGTGGAGGGGATTTCGAAGGCCACGCCAGTGGTGATCTCGCGGATGGTCTTGCGCAAGATCTTGCCGGATCTGGTCTTGGGGAGTGCCGAGACGACGATGGCGTCGTGCAGCGTCGCGATCGCGCCGACCTGGCTGCGCACCCGCTCGGCGAGTTCGTCGCGCAACTGTTCCGGATCGACCTCGACGCCGGACTTCAGCACCGCATAGGCCAGCGGCCGGTGTCCTTTGAGTTCGTCCGGCAGCCCGATGACCGCGCATTCGGCGACCATGTCGTGCGCGGCGATCGCAGCTTCGATGCTGCCCGCCGACAGTCGATGCCCGGCCATGTTGATCACGTCGTCGCTGCGCCCGAGGACGAACAGGTAGCCGTCCTCGTCGAGATAGCCGTAGTCGCCGGTCAGATAGTGGCCCGGATAGGCCGACAAGTACGAGCGTTGATATCGGGCGTCGTCGCGCCACAGTCCGGTGAATGCGCCGGGCGGCAGGGGCAGTCCGACGACGATATTGCCTTCGGTGTTCGACGCCACCGGGTTGCCGGAGGAGTCCAGTACGCGAACGCGATAGCCCGGCACCGGTACCGATGCCGAGCCGGCTTTGATCGGCAGTTGCTGTAGACCCAGTGGGTTCGCGCAGATGGGCCAGCCGGTTTCGGTTTGCCACCAGTGATCGACGACCGGGCAGTCGGGGTGTTGCGCGAGCAGAGTATCCACCGCCCACGCGAAGGTGGCCGGGTCGAGTCGTTCGCCCGCGCAGAACAACGCCCGCAGAGTGGAGAGGTCGTAGCTGTGCGCCAGTTGCGCGCTCGGGTCGGCCTTGCGGATGGCGCGCAACGCGGTCGGTGCGGTGAACAGCACATCGACCTTGTACTGTGCGACTACTCGCCAGAAGGCGCCCGCGTCCGGCGTGCCGACCGGCTTGCCCTCGTACAGCACCGTGGTGGCACCCACCAGCAGAGGCGCATAGACGATATAGGAGTGCCCGACGACCCAGCCGACGTCGGACGCTGCCCACATCACCTGGCCCGGCTCGACGTTGTAGACGTTGCGCATCGACCATGCGAGCGCCACCGCGTGACCACCATTGTCCCGGACCACTCCCTTGGGCTTGCCCGTGGTGCCGGAGGTGTAGAGGATGTACAGCGGATCGGTCGCGGCAACCGACACCGGATCGGCCGGCGTAGCGGTGCGCACTACGTCGTCCCAGTCGAGCCACTGGACGCCCATGCTTTGTTCCGGACTCGACAGGTGTTCGGTCGCCGCCGGGGCCGACACGAACGGAACGGGGTCGAACTGTGCTCGTTGCTTGACGATCACGGTGTGGGGTGCGGCGGTGTCGGCAAGTTCCAGTGCGCGTTGCACGATGGGTGGGTAGTCGATCTTCTTGCCCGGTTCCAATCCACCGGACGCCGTGACGATCAGGACAGGTTCCGCGTCGGTGATCCGTGCGGCCAACTCCGGCGCAGCGAAGCCGCCGAATACCACCGAATGCACCGCGCCGATCCGGGCGCAGGCCAACATGGCGATTACTGCTTCGGGGATCATCGGCAGGTAGATGACTACGCGGTCGCCGCTCGAGACGCCCAGTCGGGTCAGTGCCCCGGCGAAGCGGGACACCTCCGCGAGGAGCTCTGCATAGGTATGGACCGAACCGGCGCCGGCGACAGGCGAGTCGTATATCAACGCCGGCTGATCTGCCCGACTGCGGTGCTGCGCGGAACGCGGGTATACGTGGCGGTCGAGTGCGTTGAAGGATGTGTTGAGTCGCGCGTCGGGGAACCAGGTGACAGTGGGGCGTGAGGTTGCGTCGAGGACCTGCGTCGGTGGCACGTCCCAGTCGATGGCTGTGGCCGCGCGCGCCCAGAACTCGGCGGAATCCACCAAGCTGGTTTGATAGGCCGGTCGGTACTCCTGCCGCACGTTCAACCCGTGACTCCCTAGCTTCGTTTCGGTGCCCGCCTCGATAGATCTGGTTGATTGTGGCAGACTTCACGCGACGCCCGGGCGGGTGCCGCGACCATAGGTTTTGTATGGAACCAGCAGGTCAGTGGTTGCGATCTCGCGCGGAGTCACTGGAGAAGTTATTGATCCGTTAGAATCTGATGTCACCTATTTGGGCCGTCGTAGACGCTATTTCTCGGCCAGCCGCAGTTCTCGGCCAGCTCCACCTGTCGAGCCATGCACGCGATTGTGGAGGCTCGGCTGATGGCGCGTGGTAGAGGCCAGTTTGGAAAGTGAGTGGGAGATGCGTGACGCCGCTAGGTCCAGCAGTAAACGCTGGGCACTCGGCAACTGGGACTTGCGCTGGAAGGTGACGGCGGTGCTCGCCGTTCCGCTCGCAGTCGCGGTCGGACTGGGCGTGTCCAGGGTTTCGACGGAGTTCGCGGAATCGAATCGGCTTGCTGGTGTCGCCGAGAATGTTGCGGCCATCCCGCTGGTCACCGCACTCAGTGCGGCGACCGCGACGACTGCGGGCTCACAGATGATCCCGCAGTCGCCCAGCGTGTCCATGGTGACAGATCAGAATCTGGCCGATTTGGATACGGCGATCGCCGATGTCGAGCAGGCGGCCGATCTTCTCGACAGCTCCCCCCGCGCCCGGACGTTGCTCGACAGTATGCTCGCCGAGGCGAAATCCGTGCTCGCCCAAGGTAAAGCGGTGACCAGCGCGCCGAGTGTGGAAGCACTTGCAGTGATCGACCGGGTGCGCAACAACGGTGTGCGGATCGTGGAGATCACCATGCAGCGGGTCAGCGACTCGACGGTGGATGCGGCCAAGTCCCGGTTGGTCGATTCACTCAACACCCGCGCCACGTTGGTCGGTGAACTCGCCGCTGTCCCCGAAGTGCTGCGCAGTCCCCAGGACGGTGTGCAGTCCTTTCTGATCGCGGCCAACACCGAGCGTGCGATGCTCAATGTGCTCGCTCACCGCCTCCCCGACGGTGACAGTGCGGTCGAGGATCTGCGTGCTGGCATCGACACCAGGACCAAATTGCTGAAGAGTCCGCAGGCTCAGGCAGGTCAGATCCCGGTCGGTGATCTGAAGAAGTCGCTGTCGGACAGCCTCGCGGTGTACGAGAGCGTCGTCGATCAGGCGACCGACGACATCGACTCCGGAATGCAGTCGTTGGCCTCCGCTGCCCAGCGTGGCGCCTGGACCTACACCATGGTCGTGCTTCTGACCATTCTCGCGGCGCTCCTGCTCGCCGTGTTCGTCGCCCGCTCGATGATCGTTCCGCTGCATCGGTTGCGTTTGGCGGCATTGCGCGTGGCGGAGAGCGACCTGCCGCACGAGGTTGCACAACTGCGTAATGGTGCCGCGCCGGAAGAGGTTCCGTTGGAACCGATGCCGGTACGCAGTTCCGAGGAAATCGGCCAGTTGGCCCGCGCGGTGGACGACATCCACGGTCAGGCATTGCGCTTGGCGAGTGATCAAGCGAAGATGCGTTCGCAGGTCAATGACATGTTCGAGACTCTCGCCCGGCGATCCAAGTCGCTGGTGGATCATCAGCTCAGCCTGATCGAGGCGATGGAGTACGACGAGAAGGACCCGCGACTGCTGGAAAACCTCTTCCGCTTGGACCATCTTGCCGCGCGTATGCGCCGTAATGGCGACAATCTCCTCATTCTCGCCGGGACCAGGCAGCGCCGAGCCAAGTCCGCTCCTGTCGAGATCGCCGACGTGCTGCGCGCAGCGATCTCCGAGGTCGAGGACTATG
Source organism: Nocardia sp. CNY236 (assembly GCF_000482385.1). Taxonomy (GTDB): domain Bacteria; phylum Actinomycetota; class Actinomycetes; order Mycobacteriales; family Mycobacteriaceae; genus Nocardia. Next base: position 41,659 of record NZ_AXVD01000002.1, on the reverse strand, counting down.
AGCGGGTGAAACTCGGCGCCACTCCGCGAGGTTCGCTCAGGGAGCCTGCCGCCTCCGACCTGGCACATCTGTTCGCCGAGTTGTTGGACAATGCGTTGCGGGCCTCGCCGCCGGAGACAGATGTCAAATTCACCTTCGCGCAGGCACACGATCAGGGGTTGCTCATCGAGGTCGCCGACCGAGGAATCGGTGTGCCGCCGGCCGAGATGGCCGACATCAACCGGCGCCTCGCGGAAACCGCCGAGCCTGGGCCCGACACTGCCCGCCACATGGGTCTGTTCGTGGTTGGCCGCCTCGCCGACCGGCACGGCCTCACGGTGCGGTTGCGCCCCACGTTCGATACTGCCCGCGATCCGGGCGTGACGGTCACCGTTCATGTTCCAGCTGCTCTGATTGCCGCAGGTACGCCGATCGTGGGACAGCCCGTCGACCCGCAACCCGCCGCGCCGCAATCTTCTCCGCAAGCCGCGGTGCCGCAGCAATCGCCGGCGCCGTCAACCATGCAGACGCGGGCAATAACCCGGACCCCTGGGGGCAATGTCATGGTCACTGTCGATCCTGGAGTGAGCGGCCCGATTCCGGTCGGCGATTCCACGTCGGCAGGTCCATCCGATCGATCCGAGGCGGCCAACCGGCCGGTATCCACCGGCCCCAGCGGGCTTCCGCAGCGCCAGCCGGGTGCGTCGGCGTCGAACGGGGCGCCTTCCGACTCGCAGCAGTCCGATACGAGTCTGCGTCCAGCACCGGGCCAGCCGACCACGAATGGTCCGCAGCGTGGCAAGTTGGCCGCCGCCAACTTGCCGCGACGCAACGCTGGCGCAACCGGCACCCCGCCACGCCAATCCACCGGTTCATCCGACCTGGGTGATACCAGCCTGCTTCCACGAGACGCCATCTCGAGTGAATCGCCCCATCGTCAGCCGAACGCGGGTTCGCCTCAGCGCGAGTCCGCTGTGGGTTTGCCTCAGCGTGAGCCGGGCGCTACTGGTCTTCCGCAGCGGCAGCCGGGCGCTACTGGTTTGCCTCAGCGGCAGCCGGGCGCTACTGGTCTTCCGCAGCGGCAGCCGGGCGCTACCGGTCTTCCGCAGCGGCAGCCGGACCCGGTGGATTCGCCTCAGCGTGAGTCCGGAGCTACTGGTTTGCCTCAGCGTGAGCCAGGCGCTAATGGTTTGCCTCAGCGTGAGCCCGGTGCTAGTGGTTTGCCGCAGCGGCAGCCGGGCGCTACTGGTTTGCCTCAGCGGCAGCCGGGCGCAAGTGGTTTGCCGCAGCGGCAGCCGGGCGCTACCGGTCTACCTCAGCGGCGCCCCGGAGTGAACGACGTGCCGCAGCGTCCGGCGCCACTGGGGGAAGCATCACCGCGGGAGCCGAGCGCTGCCGGCCTGCCGTCGCGACACCTTGGGCCGAGCCTGTCACACCGCGATGCCCCGCCCGGCATTTCGGCACGGCACGGGTCTGCTGCCACGGGTGTGTCCGAATTCGGATCCGCCTCCGGCGCCTCGTCTGCCGGCAATGGGCTGCCCGATCGTGACTCGTCGGGGATCGATGGGGGATCGCACGGCATGCCCGGCTCGGCCAGTGCGCCGCACCGCGATAGCGACGTGACCGATCTGCCGCAACGGCAGCCGGGAGCTCGAACACCGCAGCACCAACCACCTCCTCCGGGAGTTGCGCTGCCGAGGCGGGCCGGAGGCCAACACGAGGCGAACAATGAGCAGTCCGCTCCCGCCTCGGGGCGCGATCCTGGCAGGCACAGCTTCCGGTCCAACCCGGAGAAGACGGCCTCGTTCTTCCAGACCCGGTTGCAGCCGGCGGCTGAACCGGGGCCGGCAGTGGGGACACCGATCTTCGCTGAGATGATGTCGGCCTGGCTTTCGGATCCCAGCACACCTCGATCCGAGACCGGAACCTCCTTCGAGTCGCCGGGTGATGAAGGATGGCAAGCTGCGCGTCACGCCAGTGAGGTGCAGGCCGAGGCGAAGACAGCGGCGGGTTTGCCGCAGCGAAATCCGGGCAGGAGGCTTGTGCCGGGTGGCGTCAGCGGCGCGGCGGATCGGGCTCCGCAGCGTGATCCAGAAACGATCAGGTCCAGCTTGAGTCGTCACCAGCAGGGCGTTCGTGACGGCCGCGCAAAGAGAGCAATGAATCTTACTGGAGACAAAGGAGACCGATGAACCCCGATCTAGGTGGTACGAACCGTCAGCTGGATTGGCTGGTTTCGAACTTCGCCAACGAGGTTCCTGGAGTTGCCCATGCCGTCCTGGTCTCGGCTGACGGCCTGCTCATGGCTGCCAGCGCACAACTACCGGTCGACCGCGCCGAGCAACTCTCGGCTGTCACAGCCGGTCTGGCCAGCCTATCGGTCGGCGTCTCGAATCTGTTCGAAGGCGGTACCGTGCTGCAGTCGGTTGTCGAGATGGAACACGGCTATCTGCTACTCATGGCAGTCGGTGATGGCTCGTATCTCGCGGTGCTGACCAATACCTCCTGTGATATAGGTCAAGTCGGCTACGAGATGGCTCTGCTGGTCGAGCGGGTTGGTCAGACGGTTCAGGCCACACCACGCGTCACAACAGGTTCCTGATGGTGGGATGGACATAGAAGATCACCGCGTGGGGAGTGGCGAGCCGAGTCTCGTCCGTCCGTATTCGTTGACCGCGGGTCGCACCAGGCCCGCGGTCGAGTTGGCGTTGGAGGCCCTGGTCGCATCGCATCCGGTTGCCTTGGAGCAGCAGTTCGAACTGACCGACATCGAGACATCGATCGTGGAGTTGTGCAGAGAATCGCCCTCCGTTGCCGAGATCGCCGCCCGACTGAGTGTCCCCATCGGAGTAGCGCGCGTGCTGGTGGCCGACCTGATCGCAGCAGGGCACGTACGTGTGTCGGCGACTTTGAAAGACGATTCCAGCGACGATGAACGTCGCGAGCTGATCGAAAGGGTTCTCAGTGGACTCCGGCGTATTTGATTCGACGACGCAGGTCGACACTCGCTCCACCAAGCCGACATCGGCGAAGATTGTGGTGGCGGGTGGCTTCGGTGTCGGGAAGACCACATTGGTCGGTGCTGTTTCGGAGATCGTTCCGCTACGCACCGAGGCGTTGGTGACCAATGCCAGTACTGGAATCGACAATCTGACCGGTATTCCGATGAAGTCGACCACCACGGTGGCGATGGACTTCGGTCGGATCAGCCTCGCGAGCGACCTGGTGCTGTACCTGTTCGGCACGCCGGGCCAGTATCGATTCTGGTTCATGTGGGACGATCTGATCCGCGGTGCCATCGGCGCCGTGGTGTTGGTCGATACTCGCAGACTCGAAGACAGCTTTGCCGCGGTCGACTACTTCGAAGCGCGGAACCTGCCGTTCCTGGTCGCACTCAACGAATTCGACGATGCGCCCCGTTATCCGGTCGAGGACATCCGGCAGGCGCTGGCCGTCCCCGCAGATGTGCCGATCTTGTCCATCGATGCGCGGCGGCGAGAGCCGGCCAAACACGCGTTGGTGGCGCTCACCGAGTATGCGTTGAGCAAGGTCATGCAGGGATACTGAGTGCGCATGTGGCCCGCGCAAACACCAGGTCCAAGCGGATAGGCTGGCCCGGTGCGGACTTCGGCCCGAGAGTTGCTGGACCAACTACTCGACAAGGACTCGTTCGTCAGCTGGGACCGGCCGCCGGTTCCAGTGGCCGCGGCCAGTCGTTACCGTGAGGTATTGCGGCTGGCGGCCGAGACGGCGGGTACCGACGAATCGGTACTCACCGGAGAAGGATCGTTGTGCGGGCGTCGCGTCGCCGTGATCGCATGCGAGTTTCGATTCTTGGCTGGTTCCATCGGAGTCGGGGCGGCCGAGCGGATCGTCGCTGCGGTGGAGCATGCCACCGAACTCGGTTTGCCTCTGATCGCTTCGCCTACCTCGGGTGGTACCCGGATGCAGGAGGGCACGATCGCCTTCGTGCAGATGGTGAAGATCGCCGGAGCGATCACGGTGCACAAGTCGGCCGGCCATCCATATCTGGTCTACTTGCGAGACCCTACGATGGGCGGCGTGTTCGCTTCGTGGGGTTCGCTGGGGCATATCACCTTTGCCGAACCCGGTGCACTCATCGGGTTCCTCGGCCCCCGGGTCTACCAATCTCTGTACGGCACATCGTTTCCGGAAGGCGTGCAGACCGCCGAGAATCTATACCATCGTGGCGTTATCGACGGTGTGCTGTCGATTCCTGTCTTTCGACGTATCGCACATCGCGCGCTGAGCGTGTTCAGCGGCATACCGCTACCCGATCCTGCTGTAGCACACCAGGATATCGCGCGACCCGTGGATCCTCGTGCCGAATCGAATCGGTCCGACGGTGACACCGCGTGGCAGTCGGTGCTGAAATCGCGTCGTCCCCAGCGGCCTGGAATTCGTGATCTTCTGCGTCATATGACGCAACGAGTTGCGCTCAGCGGCACCGGGCAAGGGGAGACGGATCGCGCGACCGTGCTTGCCCTGGGTCGCTTCCGTGGTCAGCCGTGCGTGGTGTTCGGCCACGACCGTAGCGGTCGACGAGGCGAGAACACCATGGGCCCGGCCGCCCTGCGTGAGGCACGACGCAGCATGGCGCTTGCCCAACAATTGCATCTGCCGCTGGTATCGGTCATCGACACGGTGGGCGCAGCACTGTCGAAAGAGGCGGAAGAACGAGGGCTCGCACCTGAAATCGCCCGTTGTATAGCGGAACTGGTTACGCTGGCGACTCCGACGGTGTCGGTGCTGATCGGTCAGGGCACCGGCGGCGGCGCATTGGCATTGCTGCCCGCCGACCGAGTTCTTGCGGCTACGCACGCATGGTTGGCGCCGCTGCCGCCCGAGGGCGCCAGTGTGATCGTCTTCCGTGACACCGACCATGCTCCCGAACTCGCCGCGGCTCAACGGATCAACGCTGCCGATTTGCTTGCCGACGGCATCGTTGACCGTATTGTGCCCGAATGTCCGGATGCGGCGGATGAACCGGATGATTTCGCTCGCCGGATGGTCGCCGCGCTCGCCGGCGAACTCCATATGCTGCGCGCTCGCCCCGAGTCGGAGATGCTGCGGCAGCGGCAGCTGCGATACCGCAGGCTCGGGCTGCCCGGCCAGGGGTGATAGTGCTCGGCGCGACATATCGGTCGATGTTCCGATTGTGGGCCTACCGCATTCCGACGCGTCCGAACTCGGGTTTGACGGCCCGTCGCTGCGCTCTTACCGTCGAAATATGACTTTCCGTAGCGTCACCAGCCGTGTTCCGACCACGGCGCTGAACGACGGGACGGCTATTCCGCAGCTCGGTCTCGGTGTCTACAAAATTTCCCGCGACGAGATCGTCGATGTCGTCACCACTGCGCTCGCTGCGGGCTACCGCAGTATCGACACCGCCGTGGACTACGGGAACGAAGCGGGCGTAGGTCGCGCGATCCGGGAATCCGATTTGCCTCGAGAAGAGGTCCATGTCACGACCAAGCTGTTCAATGCCGACCAAGGCTACGACAACACGATGCGTGCTTTCGATGCCAGCCTCGCCCGACTCGGATTGGACTATGTCGACCTGTTCCTGATCCACTGGCCCGTGGCGGCCGCCGACCTCTACGTCGAAACCTTCCGCGCCTTTCAGGCACTGAAATCGCAAGGGCGGGTCATATCGATCGGCGTCTCGAACTTCACGGTCGCCTATTTGCAGCGCCTCGTTGCCGAAACCGGAGAGACACCGGTGGTGAACCAAATCGAGTTGCACCCCAGGTTGGCGCAGCGGCAGTTGCGTGAGTTCCACAGCGCCCATGGAATCGCAACCGAAGCATGGAGTCCGCTGGCCAAGGGGTCCTTCCTCGACAACGAGGTCATCGCCACAGTGGCCGGCGCAGTTGGTCGCACCCCGGCACAAGTCATCCTTCGCTGGCACATTCAACTGGGCAATGTCGCCATCCCGAAGTCGGCCACACCGGAGCGGATCGCGGCGAACCTGGATGTATTCGATTTCGAACTCACGCCGGAGCAGATGGATGCGATCGGCACCCTGGACAGTGGTGTGCGTGTAGGTCCGGACCCGGAGACGTTCACGGCGGGACTGATCGATTGAGCCCAGCGGCCCCGGTGCGCGTCAGCGTAGCCCGAGATGCTCCATGAGTTCGACGGCCGCGACACGCCCCGCGCGGTTGGCGCCGATGGTGCTCGATGAGGGACCGTAGCCGACCAGGTGGATGCGGGGGTCGGCGGCCACTCGGGTGGCCAGACGCCCGGTCATGGTGATCCCTCCGCCGGGTTCACGCAGCCGCAACGGTGCGAGGTGATCGAGTGCACTGCGGAAGCCGGTGGCCCAAACGATCACATCCGCGCGTCGAAAGGAGCCGTCGCCCCAGCGCACGCCATCGGGCTCGATACGCTCGAACATGGGCAGCCGTGCGAGTGCGCCCCGCGCGCGGGCCGATCGCAACCGGGCGTCGAGTGGGAGACCGGTGACCGATACGACCGATCCCGGCGGCAGGCCACGCCGTACCCGGTCTTCCACGATCGCCACCGCCGCCCGCCCGTCATCGGCGGTGAACGGGCCTTCGCGGAATCGCGGTGGCTTTCTCGTCACCCACGTTGTCGTGGTGACTCGAGAAATCTCGTCGAGCAGCTGCACAGCCGATAGACCGCCGCCGACCACGACGACATGTTTTCCGGTGAACTGCTCGGCACGGTGATAGTCCCGGGTGTGCAGTTGGCGCCCAGTGAAGGTCTCCGCGCCGGGATAGGACGGGACGAACGGGCGTTCCCAGGTCCCGGTGCAGTTGATCAGGCCGCGTACTCGAATCGTGTCTGCGCCGCCGTCGACTTCTGCGTTCAGGCGCGCGTCGTGTTGGGCTGGGGCTCCGTTCTCGGTGCGGTCACAGACCACCGTGACCGATACCGGTCGTCGTACCCGGAGGCCGAACCGTTCTTCGTATACCCGGTAGTACTGCGGAACGGCGGCTGCTGCGGCGGCAGAGCGTGCACCGGACGGCAGTGTTTCCGTAAACGACATACCGGGCAGGTCGTGCACCGCGTTGACGGTCTCCAGGGTCAGCGAGGGCCAGCGGAACTGCCATGCGCCGCCGGGCTGCGGGTAACGATCGACGAGGAGAAAGTCCCGCTCGGCGCGCAGCCCCAGCCGCTGTAGGTGATAACCAGCCGACAGCCCTGCCTGACCAGCGCCGATCACCATAATGTGGAAATCGGTCGACACAGTCGATGATGGTATCGCCCACCGCGGGCGAGCGGTCGTCTGTGGCAGAGTGAAGACAACGAGACGGACGTTCATTTGGGGAGGTCGCATGCTCGGTGTCAGCCGCGACGGTGACGTGGTCACCATCGAACTTCAACGAGAGGAGCGCCGCAACGCACTCGACCGGGAACTCGTGACGTTGTTGCGGGAAGCCGTCCTCGCCGCTGTCGCCGATCGGGCGCGGGTCATCGTGTTGACCGGACGTGGTCCGGTCTTCAGCGCAGGCGCCGATCTGTCCGGGGTACATTCGGACGACTTCTTGTCGAGCTGGATGGAGACGCTGCGAACCATCGAATCGGTGCCGTGCCCCGTGCTCTCGGCGGTCAACGGCCCCGCGATCGGTGCCGGAGTTCAATTGGCACTCGCCTCCGATCTGCGGGTGGTTGCGCCGGAGGCATACATCGCGATACCGGCGGCGAGATTGGGGATCACCGTGGACAGATGGACGGTGCGTAGACTGGTCGCACTCATCGGTGGCGGGCCGGCTCGGGCTGTGTTGTTGGGGGTGGAATCGGTCTCGGCTCAGGATGCCCATGCTTTCGGATTCGCGAGTCGAATCGGCGGGCTCGCCGAGGCACAGGCCTGGGCGCAGCAGATCGCGGCCCTGGCTCCGCTATCACTGCGCCATTTGAAGTTGGTGTTGAACGACGAGGGTGCACGCGATGCCGAGACAGCCCAGCAGCGCGCCGCCTTGGAGGCGGCGTGGTTGAGCGAGGACGCTCGAGAAGGCCGTTTGGCCAGGCAGGAAAGACGAGTCGCGAAATTTGTGGGGCGGTGATGGCGATTCGGAGTGTCGTTGCGGCGTTGACGAGCGTACTCGGCATCGGTTGGATGGTCCGCGCAGCGCGCGGCGTCCCATCGGCTCTGGGCGCTCCCATCTCGGCGATTGCGCCGTACGCAGCAGGCGCGACGACCTATCGGGATCGCCGATTCCACAATAGCGAGCCCAGCAGTCAGATCGTCGCTGGCTCGGCTGGGTCGCTGGCGCTCTCGCTGCTGACCCGCCGCACCGTCGGCCGGCCACGCGGAACCATTCCTGTGCGGACTCCTCGAGTGCCCAGATCAGCCGCCGATCTCGCGCTGACCTGGTATGGCCACGCCACAACGCTGATCGAGGTCGATGGCTACCGAATTCTCACCGATCCGGTGTGGAGCGAACGAGTTTCGCCCTCGCCGCTGATCGGGCCGGCTCGAATGCATCGGGTGCCACAGCCATTGTCCGACCTGCCGGTACTCGATGCGGTGATCATCTCCCACGACCACTACGACCATTTGGACCGAGACACCGTGTGCGAACTCGTCGCCCGACAGCGTGCCCCATTGCTCGTTCCGATCGGTATCGGCGCGCACTTGCGACGGTGGGGTGTTCCGCAGGACAGGATCATCGAACTGGATTGGGGTGGTTCGGTATCGCTCAGCGACCTCGGTCTCACCTCGAGCAATAGGGATCTGGCGATCACCTGCACCGAGGCGCGGCATTTCTCCGGGCGGGGCCTTCAGCGAAATACCACCCTGTGGGCTTCGTGGTCGATCGTCGGTCCGACGCACCGGGTCTACTTCGGCGGCGACACCGGCTACACCAAGGCCTTCGCCGACGTGGGTGCGGCGCTCGGTCCGTTCGATCTGACCCTGCTGCCGATCGGTGCCTACGACGAGCGGTGGCCGGATGTGCACATGAATCCCGAGGAGGCCGTGCGCGCGCACGCCGATCTGTGCGTCGGTGATTCCGGGCACGGGTTGCTGGCGCCTATTCACTGGGCGACGTTCAACCTTGCCTTCCATCGTTGGTCCGAGCCGGTCGAGCGGATGACGACCGCGGCGCGGGCGGTCGGCACCACGGTCGCAGTGCCGATGCCGGGACAGCGTGTGGACGTCATGGCCGCGCCTGCCGACCAGGCATGGTGGGAGTCTGTCGATTGAACCGCTGCGGCTGATCGGCTATCGGAAGGACCGACGGCGATGGGCATCGAGGTCGAGCTGAGCAATCTCGACAAGGTGTTGTATCCGGTCGCAGGTGTCACCAAGGGTGATATCGTCGCCTACTATTCGGCGATCGCCCCGGCGATGCTCCCGCATGTCGCCGGCCGACCGGTCACTCGAAAACGGTGGCCCGACGGGGTCGCGTCTACACCGTTCTTCGAGAAGAATCTACCGCGGTACGCGCCGTCGTGGATCGCACGCCGGAGCGTGATGCATTCCAGCCGCGAGGTCGTCTATCCCTTGATCGAGTCCGAGGCTGCATTGGTATGGCTCGCGCAGCAAGCTGCACTGGAACTGCATGTACCGCAATGGCGTTTCGAGGGCGATCGCCGAGGGGCGGCTACCCGGTTGGTCTTCGATCTCGACCCGGGAGACGGCGCCGGACTTGTCGAATGCGCCGAGGTGGCGGTCGCGGTGCGGGACATGGTCGAGGGTATCGGCCTACGCGTGTTCCCGGTCACCAGCGGCAGCAAGGGGATTCATCTCTATGTTCCGCTGGATCGCGATCTCGGCCCGGGCGGCTGCACCGCCGTGGCCAAGAAGGTGGCCACGAATCTGGCCCGGCTGCATCCCGATCTGGTGACCGCGGTGATGGCGAAGTCGGCCCGTCGTGGAAAGGTCTTCCTCGACTGGAGCCAGAACAACGCATCCAAGACCACCGTAGCGCCCTATTCGCTCCGCGGCCGGCAAGAGCCCTATGTCGCTGCGCCGCGCACGTGGAATGAGGTAGAAGCTCGAAAGACCCTGCGACAAATCCGTTTCGACGAAGTAGTGGCCAGATTCCGATCCACGGGTGATCCACTCGCCGAGTTGGATCCCGTCCGGGCGTCCGGTACTTCGGTTGTGGCGCAGGTGGGTGTCGACGCGTTGGCGCGGTACCGGTCGATGCGCGATTCGGCGCGAACGCCCGAGCCGGTCCCCGCCGAATCTCCTCGTCCAGGGACGAACGATCGTTTCGTCGTTCAGCGACACGAGGCGCGGCGGCTGCATTGGGACGTGCGACTCGAGCGTGACGGGGTGCTGGTGTCCTGGGCCGTGCCGAAGGGACCGCCGACGTCGCCGACACAGAACCGACTCGCGGTGCGTACCGAGGACCACCCCATGGAGTACCTCGATTTTCACGGCGTCATCCCCAGGGGTGAATACGGGGCGGGTGAGGTGACCACATGGGATTCCGGCACCTATTCCACCGAGAAGTGGCACGCCGGTGAAGTCGTCGTGCGTTTCCACGGTACCCGGCTCATTGGGCGGTACGCGTTGATCCGGACCGACGGTGATCACTGGTTGATGCACCGAATGCGGTCATCGAGCACCGTTGCTTCCATGGGTGAACTCGGCGCCGAGCCACAGGAGTCCGGCGGTCGCACCATCGAGCCGCGAACCGGGACGCCACCACCGCGAGGGCTCGCGCCAATGCTGGCCACTGCCGGCGATATCGGCGAGTTCGACTCCGACGACTGGTGCTTCGAGACCAAATGGGATGGATTTCGGGTGCTCGCGGAGGTCGATTCCGGCGCGCTCACGGTGCGCAGTCGGGCCGGACATGTGGTGACCGAACGCTACCCGGCGATGGCCGCGTTGGCCCGAGAATTGTCCGGGCATCGGCTGGTCTTCGATGGTGAGGCCGTGGTCTTCGATGATCGGGGCGTTGCCAACCTCGGTTTGTTGCAGGCCGACTCGCGCCGGGCGGTATTCGTCGCCTTCGATGTCCTGTATGCGGATGGGATCTCGTTGTTGGGCAAACGGTATATCGACCGTCGTCACGTCTTGGAGGTGCTTGCTGCCCATGCTCCGTCGCTGGTGGTGCCGCCATGTCTGGCCGGCTCCGGTGCTCAGGCGCTGCGCTACAGCCGAGAGCACCATCTGGAGGGAGTGGTCGCCAAACGCAAGGATTCGGTGTATCTACCCGGCACGCGAGGGCATTCGTGGGTGAAGCAACGCAACTGGCGCACACAGGCGGTGGTGATCGGTGGGTGGCGACGGAGCGCGGCGCGAAACGTCAAGTCTGTGCTGGTCGGTGTTCTGCACGATGGACGATTGTTCTATCTGGGAAGAGTCGGTGCCGGATTCACTGCGGCGGATATTGCGGACCTGTCCTCGCGGCTGCCTGCGATCGAGTGCGAGAGTTCTCCCTTCCACAACGATCTCACTGCATCCGAACGTCGGGAAGTAACCTGGGTGACGCCGAAACTCGGTGGCGCCGTGCGATTCATGGATTGGACTCGTACGGGCCGGTTGTGGCATCCGGTGTGGCTCGGTACGGCATCCTCGGTGCTCGACGGTGGGTAGGGTGAATACACCGATATACCCAGTGTGAAACAAGGACTGCGCGATGGACTTCAAGAACGTGGCGGGCAAGGCGATGCGCCTGGCTCGTAAGAACGCCGACAAGCTGGACGTCGTGATCGACAAGGCGGGCGACGCAGTCGACAAGAAGACCGGCGGCAAGTATGGCGGCCAGGTCGACGCCGCGCAGAAGGCGGCCAAGAAAGCGATTCGCAGCCGCCGTCGGTGGTGAGCGGGGCATGGCCCTCGCGCAGGCGAGAGACCATGCCCCATGACCGGTTTGCCGGCGCGGGGTCAGTCCTTGTTGTGCCACCTGGTGGTCCCCGGCGCGGCGAGCAGCGTGTTGATCACGTTGAAACCGGCGATGACCAGAGTGGGGCCGCCGACGATGATGGTGCCGATGACCGTGCCGATACCCGCGCCGGCGGCGAGACCGGCGATGCCGCCGGTCAGACCGATGAGTGCGCCGACGACGGTGCCGAGGAATCCACCGATCGCGACGGCGAGACTCAGCTGGGTCTCGAATTCGTCCATCGCTTTGTGATTTTCCAACGGCGAGGCGACCTGCCGTGCTCGCAATGCGTCCCGCACGGCAGTCAACTCGAGGACTCGATCCTCGCCACGCACCGCGTGCGGCAGGGGAAACTCGAGCCCGTTGTCTCGGAAGGTGAGTGGCATCGTCAGTGCCACGTTGCCCGCCTCGTCCCTGATGTCGACCACGTCGCCGCGCACGTCGAATGTGCCATGGCTGAGAGTCGTCACGATCCGATCGCCGATCAGTTCGGCCCGGTATTCGATGTTCGGGGGCGCCGTTTCGGGCGCATCCGCATGGCTCACGCCAGCTCCCACCGTCAGTGTGGCGACGAGTGGTAGTACAGCGGCGGCGACGTGCCGGAGAATCATTCTCGGTTTCCAATCCTCATCAAAAGTCGAGCAAGACAAGCAGCAGCGCTGGCTTCTCTTCCCTCTCACTGGCGTGGACGTCCGTGGCATGATCTTGACGGACGACTACATCCGAGTGGTAAAGGTAGCGTGAATTCGGAGAATTGGGGCCGAAATGAGCTAGTTTCACAGTGACTCGGCGGAAATCTCCCGTTGAGGGTGGACGGGAGCTGCAGCGCCGGACTCGGCGAGGCCTGAGTTCGACGGCCGTCGCCACACTCGGGTGAGCGGCGGCTGGGCTCGGGCGCCGGGTTCGGTCAGAGCAGCAGGTGAAGTCCGACGCTGCCCAAGCAGATGGTGCAGACCGCAGCGAGTGCCAAAGCGTCACGGCGCCCGGGAGAGCTGGGGTGGGCAGTGAGCTGCCCGGTGCCCCCGCGAGCACTGATCGCTTCGCCGAGTTCTGCCGCGCGGCGGGTGGCCACCGCAAGGACCGCGGTGAGAATGTCCATGACCGCGGTCGAGATATCCATGACCATGGCGCGACGCGATGCCCCGTTTCGGCCACGCAGACGCCGGGCCGCGCGCAGGATCCGGATTTCCTCGAGGAGTAGTGGCAGCCCCCGCAGCGTCAAGGCGACTACAACGGCCCATTCGTCGACTGGAACCCGGAATGTGCGCAATGGCCTACCCAAGGTGGCCAGAGCAGGGGCGATCTCGCCCATCGGCGTGGTCCATGCAATGAGAAACGAAGCAGCCACCAGGATCAGGCCGAACACCGTAACCTGCGCATATCGCAGCATCGCGTCGGCGCCGACCGGCGCCGTGGTCAGACCTCCGACCACGAACAACGCCCAGAACCACCAGGGCAGGCGGGGCAGCGTGCCGAGCGGCAGTCGGGCCAGGGCGCCGACGACGACCAGGAAGGCGACCATCACACCGAGTACCGGCCAGGACGGTACGAAGATCAACACTACGCTGATCAGGAATGCGCCGATCAGCTTGGTGCCCGCCCACAGACGATGCACCGGACTGGCAACGGGAACTCGACGTAGGAGCACGGCACTCATCGGCGCCCTCTCGGTATTCGGTGCAGGTGGCGTGACATCAATGGCCTCCGTGCTCGATGTGCCGCGCATCGTGTTCGGGCACGCGCGATACGCGACGGCCCGTCGGAACGGGTGTCGTCCCGGGTCCGGACTCGGGGGCCACGATGCGTCCGGACTGCAGGCGCACCGTTCGATCGCATACTGCCGCCAGATCCGCTATATCGTGTGAGATCACGATCAAGGTGAGGCCAGAGTCCCGCAGCCGGGCCAGCAGGTCCACGATGTCCGCACGGCCCCTCGGGTCCAGTCCGGCAAGTGGCTCATCGAGCACGACCACCTGCGGACGGCTGGCGACGAGCGCAGCCAGTACCACGCGTTTGGCCTGCCCGCCGCTGAGTTCTTCGATGGAGCGCGCAGCCAGTGACCGATCCAAGCCCACGTCGTCCAGCGCGCGCCCGGTCGTGCCCGACCCGGTCGCGTAACCACCCCAGTCCGCGATCTCCGCGGCGACCGTCGGTTTTTGCAGCTGCAGGCGCGAGTGCTGAAACGCCAGCGCGACGCGTCCGATCTGCTCGGCGACCGGTGTTGCGCGTAGCTCGCAGCGGCCCGAACTCGGTCGGAGCAGACCTGCCATGACCCAGGCGAGCGTGGACTTGCCCGAGCCGTTCCCGCCGACGACGAGCAGCGCTTCGCCGCACCGGACGGACAGATCGATGCCGTGGAGTGCGGGCGCTTCCCACGGGGTCCTGGGGTTGTAGGTGTGTTTCACGCCGTGTAGTTCGAGGATCGGTTCGCCCATCGGCCGCCGCCGTGGATCACGGGTCGGGCGAGGCCACGCGGGTAGCCGCCCGACGGCGCGGCCGCCGGCCACGTGGACCACGCGGTCGGCGGCCTGGGCGTCGGCTTCGTGATGGGTCACCAGAACCACGGCCATCGGGCGCCGTTTCGGCAGTGTTGCGAGTAGTGCCACGAGTTCGCGGCGTCCGTCCGGATCGATCATCGAGGTCGCCTCGTCCGCGATCAGCAGCGCTGGGCGCCGGGCCAGCGCCGCGGCAATCGCCAGCCGCTGTTGTTGGCCACCGGACAGGGTCGCGGTTTCCACGGCGCCCATTCCGGTGAGTCCGACCTCGTGGAGCAGGTGGTCGACGTCGACCTCGGCGGCAGCCGTCGGCGGGAGTCCCCACACCACGTCGTCGGCGACGAGCACACCCAAGGTTTGGCTTTCCGGTCGCTGCGACACCACAGCCGTACCGCCGACGCGCCCCAACCCGGCCGAACCGGGGCGCTGGATCGTTCCCGTGGTGGGCGGCATTCCGGCGAGCAACCGGGTGAGAGTCGATTTGCCCGAACCGTTGTGTCCGACGACCGCGACGAATTCACCGACATCGACGGTCAGGTCGATGTCGTGCAAGGCTGCGCGCGCCGCGCCGGGATAGCGGAAACCGACCCCACGCAGCGTGACCGGCAATGGCCCGGCGGGTCGATCGTCGCGAGATGCGTCGAGTGGGTCTCGGCCGGGCAGCCACGCGAGCCGGTCGAGCACCGAGCCGAGCACATACCAGGAAAACACACCGGTGGTGACGACGCCGAGCGCCACGCTGCCGCCGATCCACGCCCACCACCAGCGCAACACGGAGTCGGTGAGGTCTGCTGCCATCCGTCCGAGCGGCTCCAGCTGTGCTTGCCGGGCGGCCAGTTCCTGCACGCCGCGCGAGAGGTTGCGGATATTGTCGAAGACGAGGTTGCGCGTGGTCGACAGTGCCGCGAGCGCGCCAATGGCGACGGCAGCCCACGCCAGCCCGGCGACCAGGGTGAGCGCGAAGACCGTGACGATACCGCCACCGCGCCGTTTCACGCTGCCGACGATCCCGCCCATCGTCGCGGTGGCGACCAACGCCAGCGCCGGCATCACGCCGGCCGCGACGAACGTGACCAAGGTCGCGGCCAGGGATGCGGTGGCCAGCGCTCGGAAGCGACAGCGGTGTGCGATGAGTGCGATCGGGACGGCGGCGATCATCTGCAGTCCGGCGGCGAGGGGAACCACCGACCCCACGGTCACCAACCCGACGGTCGTCCCGCCGAGCACCGCCCCGGTGGCCAGCTCGATCGGCCGGAGCGACCCTCGCTCTCCCGGTTCGCCCGCCTGGGCCAGTGCACTCACAGCACAAGTCTGCCAGCCCGGCGAACCACGCATGGCAGGGCAATCCACGCCAGCTGTCGGTGGGGTAGGTCATTCCCGTTCGCTGCGGCTGCCGGGGTAGGCGAATTCTCGGAGCCTCTCGACGACTGCTGGGACCAGTGTCACCTCGGGCGGGTGATTGTGCACCGGGTCGAAGTCGTCGGTCCCGGATTCGGTTGGTCGGACAGGCCGCAAGACGAGCTCGCCGAGGAGGCGGGGTGGCTTGCCGATTCGACTGGCGGTGAGCGTGAAGCCCACCAGGTCTTCGCGCATACGGGCATTCATCGCTGCCAACGATGCCGATGTGGGTTGGTCGAGGTCGGGGTCGGCGAACAACCAGGTCGGGGCAACCTGGTCGATTCGATAGGGCACGATGCAGCCGTAATGCGCGCGTGCCCATCCGCGGGCCGGGGTGATCACCAGCCGGCCCAGCGGTCCCCGACCTGTGGTGGTCAGCACGAAGTCCCAGGGACGGTCCGCACGGTCGAGCACCCGGAAGGCCAACCCGAGGACGTCGGGCAGGCTGCCCGGCGTGCCGACGCCCTTGGACAGCCGCGCGACGACCGGGCGGTCACCACTGCCCAACAGTGGCTCGAATTCGGCCGCCGCGCGCAGGCAGCCGGCCAGGTGCAGGCCGTTCGGATAGAACACTCGCGCATGCCGGATGCGTGCCCCGGCCGCGAACGCGGCTTTCATCAGTGCGGCGGGTAGGTCGGCCATGCGAGTCCTCGCGCTCGACGTGCGGTCTGTCACCCGGTTTACCCGGCTCGGGTCCGCTGAACCATCCCGATCGAGTCGGGAAGCGTCCTGGCCGACCAGCGATCAGACCGCCTTGATCTGGCCCGCGTCGACGAGGACCGCCGAGCCCGTCGTGCTCGCCGAGCGGGGCGAGCACAAGAGCACGATGGCATCGGCGACTTCCTGTGGTTCGATGAGCCGGCCGGTGGTCAGTTGCATCATCTCGGCCGCTTTGCCGTCCAAGATCGTGTCGCGGTCGGTGCCGGCCGCGGCAGCGAACACATCGGCGGCCCCGCCGTCCTCGGTCCACCAGGGTGTGCGGGCCGGCCCCGGGATCACCGAGTTGACCCGGATGCCTTGCGGACCGAACTCTTCCGACAGTGCCTGGGTCAGGTTCCCGACCGCCGCTTTCGCGGCACCGTAGTCGACGTTGACCCCGCTGGCGGCGATTGCGAGGGTCGAGCTGACGTTGACGATTGCGCCGCCGCCGCGCCCGAGCAGCAATGGGATGGCAGCCCGGGTCGCCCGCACGGTGGACATCAGGTTGAAGTCCAGCATGGCAAACCAGTCCGCATCGGTGAGTCCAGTGAACGAGAAGCGTGGCAACACGGCGCCGGGTGGGGGACCGCCGGCATTGTTGACCAGTACGTCGAGTCCGCCGAACACGCGCTGTGCCTCTGCGATCGCGTGGTCCGGGCCGTGTGGGGTGGCCAGGTCGACCGCGACGTGTACGAGCCGTTCTCCGGCCAGCGCGTCCAGTTCCGGGGAGGAGCGACGTGACGCGGCAACCACCAGTGCGCCCTCGTCGTGCAGAGTACGAGTCGTGGCCAGTCCGATACCTTTCGACGCGCCGGTGACCACCGCAACCTTGTTCTGTAAACCGAGATCCATGGCTAAGAGCGTGCAACTCGAACGCTGCCGAAGCTGGCGGATTTCGGCCCCGGGTATCGTTCGGTGGCTCAGCCGGTCCCGACGGTGGTGTGGCCCAGGATGCGGGAAAGGTCTCCTGGCTTGTAGGCCGTGATCTCGATGGCCTCGATGTGGCTGTCGCGGATGTCGAAACGGATGGTGGCCACCGGGTGCCCGCCAGGAGCGATGATCGCGCCCGGAGATCCCGCCACAACTGCGGGGTCGGTGACGCGAATACGGTCGAGGAAGCTGCGCGTTTCTTCGGCGACCGCCCGGGCGCCCCGAACTCGCTGGGGCGCCCCGTCCGGCAGGAGACGTGAATCTGTGGTACGGACCGCATCCGGCGCCATCAGGGCGACGAGGCGATCGATGTCTCCGCCGCGCGCCGCCGTGAGGAACGCCTCGACGACCTCGAGATGCTGCGCGAACTGGTCGTGGTCGCGGTGCTCGGCGCCGCGCAGCCGAGTTCGGGCGCGACTGGCCAGCTTCTTGGCCGAAACCGGGGTGGTGTCGAGCACGCTCGCGATCTGCTCGAAGGGAACCGCGAACAGATCGTGCAGCACATAGGCCACTCGCTGCTTGGGCGACAGCTCGCTCAGCACCACCAGCAACGCTCTCGAGACATCCTCGCGTCGAATGAACTCTTCGTCGGCAGTGAGTCGCTCATCGGGCAGTTCATCGGACGGTAGTTCGACTTCGCCGCGACGCTGGCGGGATCGCAGGTGGTCCAGACATAGCCGCGCGGTCACGGTGGTGAACCACCCGTCGGGGTTCTCCAACTGTGCCGGAGCCGCGGTCTGGGCGCGCACCCACGCGGCCTGCACCGCGTCCTCGGCGTCGTGCGACGAGCCGACGATACGAAAGGCCAGCGAGAGCAGGTGCGGTCGGGCTGCCTCGAATTTCTCGATCAGATCCACTGCGGGGTCACCTTTCGTGTGCAGCGAACGTCAGGACAGGTGAGACAGATCCAGATCCGATAGGTCCGCACACGAAGGAGCAAGTAATGAGCATACAGATGACCCGGCACACCACCGAGGTCGAACACAGACCGTTGCACAACACACGCCGAGCGCGCGCGGACGCTGCTGTCGCACCGCGGTCGTGCACCGTGTCGGGTGGGTACGTGAAATGACGATCGTCGAAGGCAGTCTGCTCGCGGCCACCATGGTGTGCATTGTCGCCAATACCTTCGAGGTCGGCGCCAAATCGGTCAAGGCCGAGTTCATGATGAAGAACTCCGCCGAGGTCGGGCTCGCTCCGAAGTGGATTCCCTACCTCGCCGTCCTGGAGGGCGCCGGTGTGGTCGGGCTCGTGCTGGGACTGTTCGGCATGCGCTCACTCGGCCTCGCGGCGGCAGTCGGGCTCGTAGGGTTTTTCGTCGTCGCGGTCGGCGTTCATATCCGAACCCGGGTCGTGCACAATGTCGCATTCCCAGTGACATTTCTGGTACTGGCCGGGGCTGCGGTCGGATACTTCGCATCGGTTGGCTGAAACCACGAGCGCACCGTGCGACTACTCGTTGCGGCCTTGCCCGGTACCGGTTCGGGACTCGTCACGACGAGTGGACTCGTGGGGCGCGCACAGGGTCTCGGTCGCGCGATGCAGGGTCGGTTCGTCGGCGGATCGGTCCACTGGCCCCCAGAATTCGCCATCGGGCTCGGCTGCCAGACCCAGGTAGGGTGGTGTGCGCCACGAGGCTTTCAGGCCGAGCCGCCACGAGTGCAAGTAGGTTCGCTCGTGGGTGCCGGACCGATCGAACAGCGGGTCTCCGACGATCGGATGCCCGATCCACGCCAAGTGGACGCGAATCTGGTGCCGCCGCCCGGTGATCGGGCGCAGAGCGAGCACAGTACGTCCGCGGCCACGCAGCACCGTCGTGAAGTGTGTCAGCGCCGGGTAGTGCTTACCGGGACGTAGATCGGCGTCATCGATGAACCAACGGCTCGCGTCGTGTTGGATCCGCTCCCGCGGGGCCGCGATCCGCACTCGGTTCTTGCGCCCGACGCCGAGTGGCAGATCGATCACCCCGGTGTCCGGTAGTCCGGTGGTCTCGACAATGGCCAGGTAGACCTTCTCGGCGGTCTGTTTGTTGAATTGCCTGGTCAGCTCGCCGTGGGCGCCGAGCTCCTTGGCGAAAAGGATCAGGCCGGAGGTTACTTTGTCGATCCGGTGCACCGGGTAGAGCGTCTCGTCCGCGGCGGCCGCGAGTTCGACGAGGTCGGTGTCGTGGCGTTCGCCGGTGACCGAGATCCCCGCCGGCTTGTGCAGCGCCAGCACCGCCGCGTCTTCCTCGACGAGGCAGCGCACGCGCAGCCGTGACCAGTTCATGTCCACCGGACGAGCCTAGGGCGACCGGATACGGTGCCGACCTCGGGGGATCCGGCGTCCGGCGGAGGTCTATCGTTCGACCGTGTCGGGACGGCGCAGCAGATGCGGTCGTAGCCGGTTGAATCCGCGCACCCGGACACTGCGCAGGTGTTTGATGTCGAACTCCGTGTCGCTTTCCAATGCATCGGCCGCACCGTCATCGATGAGGATGGTGCCCGGGCGTGCCACGCCGGTGAGCCGGGAGGCGGTGTTCACCACCGAGCCGTACAAATCGCCGAAGCGGTGTAATACGGGGCCGAAGGCGAGGGCGACCCGCAGCTCCGGGGTACCGGCGACCATCATGGTCGATTCTTGGATCGCCAAGGCGATGCGGGCGGCGTCCGCGGCGCTCTCCGCGGCGAACATGACCTCGTCGCCGACATGTTTGATCACCCAGCCGCCGTCTTCGGTGATGGCCGTGGTGGTCGTGGACTCGAATGCCTCCAGCAGAGTGGACAACTCGTCGGGGTGCAGGTGTCTGGTCAGTCGGGTGTATCCGACCATGTCGGCGAAACCTACGGCCAGTTCGCGCACCGGGTCGCCCGCAGTCGCCCCGGTATCCATCGAGCGCGACAATGCCTCGGCCAGGTGCCTGCGCCACGCGTAGACGTTCAACTGTTCCAGTGTGGCGATGGCGCCTTCGGTAGCGGTGCGCACCGTCTCGCGGGGGTCGGCGGCAGGGTCGGCGTCCGCGACCTGGTCGGCAATTTCCGACAGCACCAGATCGACCTGCCACTCCGCCAAGCGGGCCATGCCCTGGCCGAGCGTGCGCGCGGTAGCCGCCTGGTTGCGTTGGCCGGCCGACGACAGCACGGCCAATTGCTCGAATGTGCGGACCGCGGTGATGTCGGCTTCGGTGTAGTCGACCGCGTGTTCACTGGAACTGGACGGAAAGCCGAGTGCCCGCCACAACCGCCCGGTCAGCGTTGTGTTGGTTCCGGACCGCTCGGCGACCTCGACCCGCGTATATTTTCGCGCTCCATCGAGCAGAGCGGACTCGATGACCGATTGCACCGTCTCGGACATCTCGCTAGGCACCATGCTGGGTACCTTACGTGCCGGCCGGGCGAGACGGTTGCCGATGGATCGAGGCCACCGCGGGCCGATCGTCACGGCAACCGCGGGTTCATCCCATCTGGGCCATCCCGGCAGCGACCACACGAGCGACATTCAGGATCTCTTCCGTGGTGGGCAGGGGCAGGCCGTCCAGTGCGTGCAGCCGGTCCGTGCTGGAAATGGTGAGCATCGCCGAGACCCACGCCGCGGCACACGCGCGCAGTGTGCCGGGCCGGACCGGGGCGGGTGCACTCGCCTGCAACACTCTGATGGTCACGTCCAGCAGTTGATCGCGCAGTCGACGCACTTGACGGCGCACATCGGGGTGGGTGTCGGCCTCTCGCCAGAGGATCACCCGCAATACCGACGAGTGATGGTCGCGCAGGTTCACCGCGGCATCGAGATTGACCAGGCTCGTCGCGGGGTCGCCCCGCGCGACCAGGGTATCGATGTCCTCGATCGGCGCGACGGGAACACGCTCGGACATCAGTGTCGACAGGATCGATTCCTTGGTCGGGAAGTAGTAGAAGACGAGCCCCTTGGGAACGCTGGCCGCGGCGGCGATGGCTGCTGTCGCGGTAGCGTCGAATCCCTGTGCCGCGAAGAGCTTCTCCGCGGCATCGAGAATCAGTTGCCGGGCGTCGCCATCGATTTTCGCGCTGCGCCGGCGCCCGGAGCGCCGGGGTTTGGGCTTGTGCATCAGCGATGGCGGATCTGTGCGGTAGGGATCACTGATGCGCAGCCGTGCCGTGCAGGCGTCCCGACACCATGGGTAGTGCCGCAATTGCCACCACCGCTGTTACGACCCCGACCACCCATGCGGTCCAGGACGCGCCCCGGTAATCGGTGAAGTCCATGACCCAGGGTGAAATGAACAGCAGCACACCGGACAAGCCCATCACGTAGTCCGCCGATGCCATGCTGGGACGGACCATTTGCGCGAGACCGGTGAGAGCGATGACGACGCCGAGCACGATCAGCGACCACCGTGCGTTCGCGGTGGTCTCCACCCAGATGGGTGACAGTGCGGCGAAGATCCCGAGCACGACAGCCAGGAAATCTTGCGCGCGGCTCTCGGTGAACATAGATGCCTCCTCGGGCTGGATATATCTCCTGACTTGGGTATATACCCTGATTGGCCGACCGATCAATACCAGAAAGGCTACGATTGAGCACCACAGAGTCGGCACAATCGCAATGATATTCCTCACACGAAGGTCGACGAGGGTAACGGTTAGGGTGACTGCGAGGAGCGCTGCCGGCTGCTCGTCGTCGGCGGCCAGGTTCATGCGAAGGGATGGCTGCATGACTGCGCCGATCGTGATCGTCGGGGCCGGGCTCGCCGGCTTGCGCACCGCTGAGGAGCTACGGCGCGCAGGCTACGACGGCGGCCTCGTGCTCGTCGGCGACGAGGACCGGTTGCCATATGATCGCCCGCCGTTGTCCAAGCAGTTCATGCGTGGTGAAGTCGATGACACGACGCTGCGTCCGAGCGCGTTCTTCCCGGACAAGCGCATCGATATTCGGTTGGGAACCGCGGCGGTGGGAATCGACCCGACCGCACGGCGGGTCCAACTGGCCTCCGGCGCCGCGCTGGACTACGAGCACCTGATCATTGCCACCGGATTACGACCGCGACACCTGCCCGATCTGCCCGAGCTCACCGGGCTCCACGTATTGCGTAGCCACGCCGATGCGGTCGCACTGCGCAGCGAGGTGACCGCCTCCGCAACAGCGCTCCTGGTCGGCGCAGGGTTCATCGGCTGCGAACTGGCCGCGAGCTTCCGCGCGATCGGAGCCGAGGCCGTGATGGTCGAGCCGCAGGCGACCCCATTGGCTTCGGTGCTCGGTACCCACGTGGGCGCATTGATCGCGCGGATGCATCGTGAGGAAGGCGTCGACCTGCGGTGTGGCACCGGTTTGATCACACTACACGGCGACGACACCGGGCGGGTGCGAGCTGCGCAGTTGTCCGATGGAACGGAAGTCGCCGTGGACCTGGTGGTAGTCGGGGTCGGCTCACGCCCGGAGACCGATTGGCTGGCCGGCTCCGGTATCGAACTCACCACGACCTCGGTCGGTGGCGGCGTGCCGACCGATGAAGTCGGGCGCACGTCCGCCGAAGGCGTGTGGGCAGTCGGTGACGTGGCAGCCTGGCGAGACGAGACCGGCGTGTGTCGCCGAGTCGAGCACTGGACCAGTGCCGGCGAGCAGGCCAAACGTCTCGCTTGTGCATTGCTCGGGGTCGAGCGGCCCGCAACCGCCCGGGTTCCGTACTTCTGGAGCGACCAGTACGACGTCAAGATTCAGTCCCTCGGCACCCCGAGCGTCGGCGACGACGTCCACGTCGTTGCCGACGACGGGCGAAAATTCCTTGCATACTACGCCCGAGAGGGTGTTTTGAGTGGTGTGGTCGGCGCGGGCATGACCGCTCAGGTCATGCGCGCGCGGCCCATGCTCGCCACGCCTACCCCGGTCACCGAGCTGCTCGCGCTGAGCTGAGTCCGCGATGGGCTGTACTACGGTGGTTCGGTGATCGTCGCGCTCATCGATTCGGGTCTGGGGTTGCTGCCCACCTCCGCCTGGTTGCGCACGTTGCGGCCGGATGTGGATCTGCTGCTGCAGCTGGACCCGGATGGTGCGCCGTGGGGTCCGAAATCGGAGAATTGGGTGATCGAGCGGGTGGTGGACGCCGCTCGGACGTCGTTGCACGCCGGCGCCGAGGTGCTCGTGTTGCCGTGCAACACCGCCAGCGTGACGGCGTTGGACCATGTTCGTGCCGAGGTGGGTCCCGACGTTCCGGTGATCGGTACGGTGCCTGCGATCAAGCCGGCCGCAGCGCGATGCCGGTCGGTGGCGGTGTGGGCCACCGCGGCGACCACGGCGAGTCGCTATCAGGCGGATCTCATCGCGAAGTTCGGCGGGGATGCCGATGTCGTCGGTGTGGCGTGCCATGGGTTGGCCGACGCAATCGACCGCGGTGACTTGGCCGCTGCCCGAGAGGCGATCGCGAGCGCAGCCGCCCGGACGCCATCGGGAGTCTCGGGTATCGTCCTCGGCTGTACCCACTATCCGCTGGTGTCCGACGCGATCATGGCTGCGCTTCCGGCGGGAGTGCGCCTGTTCGACAGCGCGCACGCCGTGGCCAGCCAGACCATTCGTCGAATCGAAGCGCTCGGTCGTCCGAGCGCCGGGCAGGGGACGGTCCGTGTGCTCACCAGCGGCAGGCCGGGTGCGCTACCGGCGGGCGCAGCGGCATTCGAGTCGGGCCGCATCCTGGGGGCACGACACTGACGGCTGTTCGGATCTCGGTGTCCGGTGTCGGTCCGCTGGGCGCCGGTCGAGGTCAGAACTGGATTTTCAGGTGGTCGGTCACCGGATGCGCCTGGCAGCCGAGGATGTAGCCGTCCTCGATGTCCTGCGGGTCCAGGATCTCGGCATTGTCCATGTCGACCGCGCCCTCCACGACTGTGCAGGCACACGACCCGCACTCGCCTTCTTGGCAGGAATACGGTACGTCCAATCCTTTGGCCAGCATGATCTCCACCAGGGTCTGCCGGCGCGGCCAGGTCAGTTCGTGCACTTCGCCGTCGAGTTCGACTTCGACGGTCGCTGCGTCGGCCAGGTCGTCGTCGACCGTCTCGATCGGCGCCTTGTCGGTGAACGGGTCTCCGGCAAGGGAATTGAACACTTCGGCGTGTGTCCGCGCACGTGGCACGCCGAGTTGTCCGAGTGCGTCGCGTACGCGATCCATGAAGGGCTTCGGGCCGCACATGAATGCTTCGTGGTCGCGATAGGGCGAAACCAGAGTGGCCAGTGCATCGGCCGTGGGCAGTCCTTGGAGGCGTTCCAGCCAGTGGATCACGGTGAGGCGCTGCGGATGCTTGTCTGCCAGGTCGTGGAGCTCACCGGCGAAGATCACCGATTCGTCGTCGCGGTTGGCGTACACGAGAACGATGCGGCCGGTTCCGCGCGCCAGCGCCGATTTCAGAATGGACATCACCGGGGTGATGCCGCTGCCCGCCCCGAACAACAGCAGGTCCTCGTCCAGGTCCTTGGGAGTGAAGATGCCCGAGGGCGGCAATACTTCGATCTGGTCGCCCACTTCGACGTTGTCGCACAGCCAGTTCGACCCATAACCGCCTTCGGTCCGCTTCACGGTCACCTTCGGATGATCGTCGGTGTAGGGCGAGCTGGCCAACGAATAGCATCGAGCGACCGATCCGGTCCTGTCGCTGGGGATGCGCAACGTGAGGAACTGACCGGGCGAGTACCGAAACTTCTCGGTCAGTTCGCGAGGAACGGCGAAGACCAATGAACGGGTATCGGCGGTCTCGGCGATGACTGCGGATACCTGCAGTACCGCCGAGCGCGAACCGTGCGGAACCTCGACAGTGGTCATGTGGTCCTCTCGAGCGTGGCGGAGCCGCCATGCCGCTCCAAAACTAGAACGTGTTTCAGTTTCATCGTACGTCGGAGGTCGTACGCCGGACAAGCCGAGCCTCCAGGCCAGCGATCAGCACGTCCATGCCGAAGTCGTAGGAGTATCGTCCGCGCAGGTCGACTGCATAGCGGGTGGCGCGCTCGACGATGGGAGGCAGTGCCACGCCCGCGGGTGTGGCACGGTCGCGCGGATTCACTCGGCTGCGTCCGAACAAGTAGGTGTGGATCGTTGCGTAGGCGGCGAGAACATCGCGGTCCGAGAAGCCCGCTTCGGCGAGGACGTCCATGATCGCGGCGATGAGATCCAGTTGTTTGCCCGGCATCTGCTCGATCAGGATGTCTCCGAGGCCGGGATGTTTGCGCAACCGTTCGTCGATCTGGTCGACGAGGTCGCGCAGCCGAAATTGCCACGACCGAGATTCCGGCGGCGGCGTGCGGACACCGCTCAGTGCCGCACTGGCCACCAAGTCGAGTAACTCCCGTTTGTCGGCGACGTAGTAATAGGGCGCCATGGGGGAGACGCCGAGTTCGCGAGACAGTCGCCTCATGGAGAGTTTTTCCACACCGTCCTCGCGGACCACCCGTAGCGCGGCCTCGACGATCTCGGACTCCGACAGTGTGCCGCCGCCCCCGTTCGTTTGCATTCGTCCGACTCCCATGCCACCTCTACCACGGCGTGTGCGCATCCGCTCGTCGCCTGCTCAGCTGCTGTCCACCGCAGTCTAGAGTGCCGGACCCGACTCGATCGGCGCATGTTCGACGCGGCGCGCATCGTGGTCGTATCGCGCGGGCGGCTTCTGCTTCGGTGTGTGAAACGTGTTTCATTTTGTCAGCTGATGACGTTATCGTGTCATCGCGGGCTGCAGTGGGTAGCCGGCCACACGGAGAGTCCTCTCGGGAGGTATGCATGCCGGAATTCGAATCCATTGGACGCGCCGATGCCGACGTCGCCGACGCAGCGACGGCCGTCGCAGCGCGGTCGGCCGAGGAGTCGTTGATCGAGGAGACTCTCGTCGAAGAGGTATCGATCGACGGCATGTGCGGCGTCTACTGACGGCGGTCGACGATGCTCGATCTCGATTCTCGTTGGCAGCTGCATCCGAAGGTGGCGCTGCGCAGCGAGCCGTTCGGTGCGCTGCTCTATCACTTCGACACCCGCAAACTCTCGTTTCTCAAGAATCCACGGATCGTCGAAATCGTCCGATCGCTGTCGACGCACGACTCGGTGCGTGCCGCGTTGGCTGCCGCTGGCGTGGCGACCGACCGTGCCGAACCGTACGTCGACGCATTGACCCGATTGGCCGATTCGAACATGATCGTCGGTGCGCCGGCCCGGACACCGGCCGCGCCCGGCACTGCGCGCTCGAATTCGGCGTCCGCGTATTCGACGTCCGCGAATTCGACGTCCGCGAATTCGATATTGCCGGCGCCAGCAGCAGGAGTCGGGCCGTCGGACCGGGCGGTGAGCCTGGTCGATCGCTTCGAATCCGGTCTCACCGCGCCGATCTGCCTGACCTGGGAGCTCACCTACGCTTGCAATCTTTCGTGCGTACACTGCCTGTCCTCTTCGGGACGCAGGGATCCACGTGAGCTGACCACCCAACAGTGCAAGGCATTGATCGACGAGTTCGAGCGTATGCAGGTGTTCTATGTGAACATCGGTGGTGGCGAGCCCACTGTGCGCCCCGATTTCTGGGAGTTGGTCGACTACGCGACCGCGCACCGAGTGGGGGTGAAATTCTCCACCAACGGGGTGCGGATCACTCCACAGATCGCGACCCGCCTGGCCGCCAGTGACTACGTCGATGTACAGGTATCGCTGGATGGCGCGGACGCTGCGGTCAACGACGCGGTGCGCGGCGCCGGCTCCTACGACATGGCAGTGCGCGCGCTGGAAAATCTTGCTTCGGCCGGATTTTCGGACCCCAAGCTGTCGGTGGTGGCCACCAGGCACAATATCGGCCAGCTCGACACCTTTCGGGAGATCGCCGAAAGGTATGGCGCCACCTTGCGTTTGACCAGGCTACGGCCCTCGGGACGAGGAGCGGATGTCTGGGACGACTTGCATCCCACTCCGGACCTGCAACGTGTGCTATACGACTGGTTGGTGCGCAACGGCGACGGCGTGCTCACCGGCGACTCGTTCTTCCATCTGTCCGCTTACGGCCAGGCGCTGCCCGGTTTGAACATGTGCGGAGCCGGGCGAGTGGTCTGTTTGGTCGATCCGGTCGGTGACGTCTACGCCTGTCCGTTCGCCATCCACGATCGTTTTCTCGCCGGAAACGTCGTGTCCGACGGGGGGTTCGATGCGGTGTGGCGTACCGCCGAGCTGTTTGCCGAGTTGCGCGAACCCAGCGGTGGTGGGGCATGTGCATCGTGCGGCTTCTACGATGCGTGCCGGGGCGGTTGTATGGCGGCGAAGTTCTTCACCGGGATACCCGTCGATGGTCCCGACCCAGAATGCGTGCGTGGCTATGGCGAGGCGGCGCTGGCCGATACCGCTCGGGTGGTCCCCCGCCCGTCGGTCGACCATTCGCGCCGCGTCGCGCCACGTGTGCGCAGTACGGGGCCGATTCCGCTCACGCTCGATACGACGCGCCCGGCCGGATGGTCACCTGAACGCCTGCCCGCCCGTGCCTGCGACGAGAGTCCGGTGCCCTGCCACCATGAAGTTTGCTGAAAGTATGCCAGAGTGTGAGATTTTGTCATTGTCCATTGCGCGACCGGGTGATAGCCGTTTGATTGCCGGATGCTGGATGGGTCATCGCGGTAGTAGCCCGGAGCGGATGGCGGCACGGCGCACTTCCCGTGGGTCGACAATTCCGCCCCACAGTGCGCCGGAATTTCTGGTCCGTTGATGTTCGCGCGCGAATCTCCGCCTACCATACGAGGAATGCGCCATGATCGCCTGCCCGATGGATTCGGGGTGCGGCTCGATCCTCAGGTCCGCGCATACTCGGGTGGGCGGGTACTGATCGGTGGCTCGCCAACTCGGTTGCTGCGGCTTGCCCCGGAGGCTGCGGAGATGATCGGCGACGGATATCTCGAGGTCGACGGCCCGAAGTCCGCCGTCGTTGCCAGGCGGCTGCTCGATTCCGGAGTGGCTAATCCCCGCCCTCGGCTGCTGCCCTCGCCGCAGGAGGTCACCATCGTTGTTCCGCTGTGCAACAACGCCGAGGGCTTGGCCCGACTACTGGCAGTGTTGCGCGGGCACCACGTGATCGTGGTCGACGATGGTTCCGACGTGCCGGTCCGGATCCCGCGCAGTCGCGGCACCCGTTGCCGAGTGACCGTGGTGCGCAACGATCGTCGCGGTGGTCCCGCTGCTGCTCGCAATGCCGGTCTGCGCGCGGCGACAACCGACTTCGTTGCGTTCCTCGACTCCGACGTCGTGCCGCGCAGCGGATGGCTCGAGGTGATGCTCGGCCACTTCAGTGATCCAGGTGTGGCGCTGGTCGCTCCGCGAATCGTCGCGTTGGATCCGAAGTCCACCGCGCTTGCGCGCTACGAGCACACTCGTTCCTCGCTCGATCTCGGCCGGCGCGAATCGGCCGTGCGTTCGCGCGGACTGGTGTCCTACGTGCCGAGCGCCGCGCTGCTGGTGCGTCGCAGGGCGCTGCTGGCCGAGGGCGGCTTCGACGAGTCGATGCACGTTGCCGAAGATGTCGACCTGTGCTGGCGATTGGAACGAGCGGGTTGGCGGCTGCGCTACGAACCCGCTGCCCATGTGGCCCACGACCACCGGGTCCGCTTCCGTGCCTGGTTCGGGCGAAAACTGTTCTACGGTACCGGCGCCGCGCCGCTGAGCGAGCGGCACTCGGGACTGGTCTCACCGCTGTCGGTGCCGTCGTGGACGGTGCTGGCCGCCTTCGGGTTCGCTACCCGAACCGTGTGGGGGCGCTTGGGTGCGATCATGACATTGATCATGGTCTGGGGGCGGTTGCGTCGTGTCTTCACCGAGCTGGACAATCCCACCCGGATCGCGGCGATCTATCTGACGCGCGGCTTCGTCGGCGGTCTGTGGCGTCTCGCTTCTGCCCTGTGCCGGCACTACTGGCCGGTCACGCTCCTGGCGATGATCCTGTCTCGGCGGATTCGGCAGATAGCGATCACCATGGCCATTGCAGATGGCGTGGCCGACTGGTTCACCCACCGGGACGCGGGCGGACTCGACCCGGTGCGATACGTGATCTACAAGCGACTCGACGACATCGGCTACGGGGCTGGACTGTGGCTCGGCGCCTTGCGCGCGCGTAGCCCGGAGGCATTGAAACCCACTGTGCCGCCGTACTGATCGCCCAGCCGGCCAGTGACGGTCGTGGACCGTGCCGTGCCGGTCGTCGGGTCGGGGTACGCCAGGCGCCTGGCACGACAACACCGGCGCCGAACGAATCGGAGGGCAATTCATGGTCGACACGCTCATCGTTGGTGGTGGAACGGCTGGGAGTGTTCTGGCCGCACGGCTGAGCGCCGATTCCCGGCGTACCATACGAGTGCTCGAGGCGGGGCCGCTGTGGACCACCCCGGATGGCATTCCCGCCGAGTTGCTGGACATCGCTGCGCTGCCGATCGGCCCACAGGCGCAGTGGTTGTGGCGCTATGCGGTGTCGTTGGCCGACGATCCGCCGGTGCACGCGGGCATCGTGCGCGGCAAGGTGATCGGCGGCTCCGCGACGGTCAACGGGGGCTATTTCGTGCGGGCGACCCGTATGGATTTCGCTGCGTGGTCACGGCTGCTCGGTGGCTCCGAGATATGGTCGTTCGATTCTGTGCTGCCCATGTACTGCCGCATCGAGCGCGATCTCGACTTCGGCGACGCGCCGTGGCATGGAGCGCGGGGGCCGATTCCGGTGCGTCGCACCGTGGACCCGTCCCCGGTCGGCGCGGCGTTCACCGCGGCGTGCCGGGCCGCGGGATATGCCGATGTGCCCGATCTCAATGAGCCAGAGGCCGGCGACGGTGTCGGCGCCGTACCGTGCGCCAGTGAGGATGGCCGGCGGATGGGTCCCGCGCTGGGCTATCTGCTTCCCGCCCTTGACCGCCCGAATCTGACCGTCGTCGGCGAAACATACGTCACCCGTATCCGATTCGACGGGTTACGAGCGATCGGAGTGGACTGCCTGCGCGAGGGCCGCACGCACACCGAGTGGGCGGATCGAGTCGTGCTCAGCGCGGGTGCGATCGAGTCGGCTGCATTGTTGCTGCGTTCCGGTATCGGTGATCCGGGGCACCTGCGAGCTCTGGGTATCCCGGTGGTGCAGGCTGCCGGGGTCGGCGTCGGATTCAGTGATCATCCCGAAATCGGGATCGACTATCGGGCCGATCTGCCCGCACGACCGGCCATTGCACTGGAACGCGTCCTCGAGGTCGGCGCTGTCGAAATCCGTCCGTACACGATGTCTTTCACGCCCGGCTGTCACACTCTCGGCGCCGCGCTGATGCGTCCGCGATCGACTGGCTCACTTCGTCTGCGCTCGGCCGATCCGGTCGTTGCACCGCTGATCGACTACCGCTATCTGGTCGAAGACCAGGATCGCACCCGGTTGAGCGATGCGGTGTCGATCGCCGGCGAACTGCTGGGGCGAATGGGTGCCGAACCAGTGGACCCTATTCCGGAGCGAGGTGATCGCGGCAGGTGGCTGCACACGCATTTGGCTACGTCCCAGCATCTGTCCGGTACGTGTCGCATGGGCCATGACAACGACCCGGCCGCTGTGGTGGACGAGCGCTGCCGGGTACGTGGCGTGACGGGCTTGTCGATCGTGGACCTGTCCGTCGTACCGATACCGCTGAGTCGCGGCCCGCAGGCCACGGCCATGATGATCGCGGAAATGGCTGCCGATCGCTTCCTCGCCAGATGAAGTGAAAGACGTGCAAGTCACAATTTGCCCGGTCCCGCGTCGGATGTGACCTGTCGGACAAACGCCAGCATCCGCCGTTGCCGCCGTATACCCACCGGTAGAGTTTGGGGGGGGGAAAGAAAGGCAAATGGTCGGCAACTTTGCAGGCGGACGCCCTCCACGGCGCGGCGTCGAGCCCGGTGCTCAACTCGGTGCGCTCGAGGTCTATGCCGCCCAGGCGCACGGTTATCTCAGCGCAGGTGGTAATCAACTCGCGCAGCTCGCGGGACTGCTGCGTCCCGCGGTGCTGGAATCATGGATGCGCAGCATCCATGGCGGGGTGGACCCGATGGACGTACTCGATGGCCGTGGCCTGCGCGGCGCCGATCTACAGCGCTATCGCGACGCGCATCCAGTGGCCACGTTGATGCCACTGATCGACAAGCTTCTCGTGCAGGACACGACCAGAACGGGCCTCATCGTCGCGGTCGCCGACCAGTTCGGTCGCGTGCTCTCGGTACACGGCAACGCCGAGCAGGTCACGGCTGCAGCGGAGATCGGCCTGCGAGCCGGTGACGACCTGAGCGAGCGCCGAATCGGAACGAATGCCGTCGGCATGGTCGTGCGCACCGGCCAGGCGGCATGGATTCACGGTCCGGAGCATTTTCTCCATCGGATGCATCTGATCACCGGCGCAGCGGCGCCGGTCCACGACCCGGACGGCAGATTGGTCGGGGTGTTGATGATCGCCGGTGGGGTCCGAGTGGCCAAACCGGAGATCCTCGCGTTGGTCAAAGCCACCGCCACCGCCGCGGAGATGGACTTGCTGTTGGCGGCGATGCGGTCGGGCGAGCGCAGCGCGTTGGCTGGGCATACACGCCGCGACGATGCGCAGTCCTACCCGGTGGGTCGGCTCGGACTCGACGTACTCGGCCTCGGGCAGCCGCAGTTGAGCGTTGCGGGTGATCGAGTCCCCTTGTCGCAAAGGCACGCCGAGATTTTGCTGCTGCTGGTCGAACACCCGGAAGGTCTGGGCGCCGACCATCTCGCGCTGCTGCTCGACGATACCGACCTCGACAACGGCACTATCCGGGCGGCGGTATCGCGTCTGCGTGCTGTCGTTGGCCCCTCCGTGGTCAGCTCGCGCCCATACCGCCTGTGCGTGCCGGTCGCAACCGATGTGGAGGCATTGCGGGCGGCTCTCGACTCCGGTGATGTGCATTCTGCATTACGTCTATACGCCGGTCCGGTGCTTCCGCGCTCAACCGCGCCAGGAGTTATAGACATTCGCGATGAATTGCGGGTGCGTTTGCGTACTGCGGCGCTGAGCTCTGGGGATTCTGGGGTGTTGCGCCGGTGGACCGCGGGACCGGAAGGGCGTGACGATGCTGCGGCGTGGGCAGCCTATCGGGCGACCGTCGACCGCACATCGCCGATGTATGCGCAGATCGAAGCCAAGATTCGGGTGCTCGATCGCCGCTTGGGGATCGATGCAACGCAGATGCAACGTTTTGATATCTAGTCTGCTGAGCCAATAGCTCTTCAGCGCGTACGTTCAGCACGAATGTGGTCGCGCTCATAGCGGTGTCCAGGTTCTCCGGCCGAGTAGCCGACGTGGACGTCCGCCCGGAACTTTTTAGAGGAATTCGTTCCGTTTTATTTGCAAAGGGCCTAATGTTCGCATCACACGGATCCATCCGTGTGATGTAACTGACATAGCCGTGATGCTCACATCACAGCCATGACGTTGGAGGAACGATCAAGCGCTAGCCGAGACCGGCGACGGGCATCGAGTTCGTCACGGCGGTGACCTCATGGGCACCGATCTCTTTCACACGAATCTGTCGAATACGCGCGAGCGTGGTGTCACCGCTCGCGCCTCTCGCTGAAACGCACATGGTGGCGGATGCCATGCACCCAGGTTGTGCATCGGGTGCAGCGGCCAATTCGTGCTGCCCGAAAACGTTCGAACAGCTGTTTTGCCGAATAGGAGGCTCTGGTGCACGAGACCGAGTTGGGTGGGTTCAGCACGCTTCCGGAGCGAACCGCGCAGCCGGAGTCGTCGACCCTCGCACCCGAACCCTTCGCGCTCGCACCCGCCCAGCTCGGCGTTTGGTACGCACAATTGCTCGACCCCGACGTGCCGATCAACGTCGCGCAATACGTCGACGTGCACGGCGAGCTGGACATCGACCTGCTGCAGCAGGTCTCGGTCGAGGCAGCCCGAGAATACGAGTCGGTGCTGGTACGACTCGGGGAATCCGGTGGCGTTCCGCGGCAGTACGTCGATCCGAGCCTCTCGGTCGACATCCCTCTGGTCGACATGCGTGAGCACGCCGACCCGGTGGCGGCAGCGCACGAATGGATGCGCGCCGACGCGAGCGCACCAGTCGATCTGCTGACCGACCGGTTGTTCGCGGGCGCCGCGTTGCGCGTCGGTGAGCGTCGATACTTCTGGTACCTGCGAGCCCACCACATCGTGCTCGACGGCTACGGCGCGTTGACCAACACCATGCGAGTGGCCGAGCGCTACACCGCACGCGTGCTGGGCATCGAACCCGAGACCGTACGGCCGGGAACGCTTGCTGCGCTGGCGGACAGCGAACACGCCTACCGTGACACCACTCGGTATCTGACCGACCGTGCGCATTGGGCCGAACGGGTGGCCGGTCTGGACAGTCCGACCAGCCTCGACAGCCGCAGCGCACCGCGCGGCGCAACGAACCTGGTCGCCGGGCAGGCGTTGGATTCCCAGCTGGTCGAGCGGATGAACGCCCTGGCCGCGAGCCAGGATTCGACCCCCGCGGTGGTGTTGCTCGCCGCCTTCGCCGGGTACTTGGGGCAGTTGACCGGCCGAGACGAGGTCGTGCTGAGCCTGCCCGTGACCGCACGCACCACAGCAGTGATGCGTCGTTCGGCCGGCATGTTGTCGAACATCGTGCCGCTTCGCCTGCCGATCGACTCGAGTTGGGGTGAGCTGTTACGCATCACTCGAGTGGAGGTGGCGGGCGCGCTGCGTCACCAGCGGTACCGGCACGAGGACATTCGTCGCGACGCCGAGCAAGCCGGCGGACCCGCGCGGCGCGGGTTGTTCGGACCGCTGGCCAACATCATGCTGTTCCGCAGCGATCTCACCCTGGGGACCACCGCCGGCCGGTATCACGTGTTGTCCACCGGCCCGGTCGAGGATCTCAGCCTCAACGTCTACTACGGCGACCGTGATCGCGTGCACGTCGACTTCGAGGCCAATCCGCACCTCTACACCGGCGATGACATTGCGCGGCATCATGCCCGCTTCGTTCGCTACCTCGAGCGCCTGGTCGCCGTCGAGCTGGATACCTCGCTCGTCGCGATCGATGTCGCCACCGAGTTGGAACTCGAGGTCAGCACCCGAATCTGGAACGAGACCGGATTCGACGTGGAAGCCGAGCTGCGGGTTCCGTCCGCCGGCTCGGTTCCCACGGCGACTCTGGTCTCGTTGTTCCAGGCACAGGTGGCGCGCACGCCGAGCGCGGTGGCGCTGCGGGCCGCCGATGCGCCGGACCTGACATACCAGGAGCTCGCTGCGCGCAGCAACCAGCTCGCGCGGCGTTTGATCGCCCATGGCGTGGGACCGGAAACTCTGGTGGCCGTGCATATTCGGCGATCACCAGAGCTGGTGATCGCGATCTACGCCGTGCTCGCGGCCGGCGGCGCCTATGTGCCGCTGGATCCCGACCACCCGGCAGAGCGCATTGCCCATATCCTGGCTACTGCCCACCCGACCTGCGTGTTGAGCGCTGGAAGCGACCCCGCGCCCGACGTGTCCGGTGTACCGGTGCTGCGGGTGGATACCCTCGATCGGACCGGCAATGCCGGACCGATCTGGGACCGGGAACGCCTCGCGCCCTTGCAACCGGATCATCCGGCGTATGTCATCTTCACCTCCGGCTCGACCGGGGTCCCCAAGGGAGTCGCGGTCGGTCACCGGGCGATCGTGAACCGGCTGGTGTGGATGCAGCACACCTACCAGCTGTCCACGACCGACGTGGTGCTGCAGAAGACCCCGGCCACGTTCGACGTCTCCGTGTGGGAGTTCTTCTGGCCGTTGCAGATCGGTGCGACGCTGGTACTGGCTCGGCCGGACGGGCACCAGGATCCGGACTACCTGCGCCGCGTGATCGACGAATACACCATCACGACCGTGCATTTCGTGCCGTCGATGCTGGAGGCGTTCCTCGCGGGCCAGCAGACTGCCCGGCACGGCTCGTTGCGTTCGGTGTTCGCTTCCGGTGAGGCGCTACCCGCCGCGCTCGCCCAGCGATTACGCGTGCTGACCGGGGCGCGACTGCACAATCTCTACGGCCCGACCGAGGCCGCCGTCGACGTCACCTTCCACGAGGTGACCGATTCCGACACCGACTCCGTGCCGATCGGCGCGCCGGTGTTCAACACTCGGCTCTATGTGCTCGACACGCGCCTGCGGCCGGTACCGGTCGGAGCGCCGGGGGAGCTGTATCTGTCGGGGGTACAGCTCGCTCGGGGGTATGTCGACCGGCCGGGGCTGACCGGGGTGCGATTCGTGGCCGACCCGTTCGGTGGTCCGGACGCGCACGCCCCCGCAGGGGGTCGAATGTATCGCACCGGCGATCTGGTGCGGTGGACGACTCACGGTGAGCTGGAGTATCTCGGCCGCACCGATTTCCAGGTGAAGGTGCGTGGCCTGCGCATCGAGCTCGGCGAGATCGAAGCGGTACTCGGCGCCGAGGATGCGGTGGTCCGCGCGGTGGTCGTGGTGCGCGACGATGTGGGTGTCGGGGAGCAACTGGTCGCGTATGTCATCGAGGCGCAGCCGGGCGCGGTGGATACCGACCGGCTCCGGGCTGCGGCCGCCAGGGCGCTGCCCGGATACATGGTGCCGGCCGCGTACGTGGTGCTGGACACGTTGCCGGTGAACGCTTCGGGAAAGCTGGATCGTGGCGCGCTGCCCGCTCCGGTGCGGACGTCGGTCGACTACGCAACCCCCGCCACCGCCGTCGAGCAGGCCGTCGCGCGGGTATTCGCCGAGGTACTCGGCGTCGAGCGGATCGGGCGCAACGACGACTTCTTCGCTCTCGGCGGCAACAGTCTGGTGGCGACCCAAGTCGCCGCACGGCTCGGCGCCGACCTGCGGTGCTCGCTGGGAGTTCGTGATGTGTTCGCCGCCAGCACCGTGGTCGAGTTGGCCGAACTGATCGAGCGAGCCGGAGGATCCGACGATGCGCCGATGGTCGCACAACTGCGCGTCCGGCAGCGGCCGTCGGTGATTCCGCTGTCGCCGGCGCAGCAGCGGATCTGGTTCCTCAACCGTTTCGAGCGGTCCAGCGCGAGCTACAACATGCCGTTCGTGGTGCGCTTGCGTGGCGCGGTGGACAGTTCCGCGCTGCGGCAGGCACTCGATGACCTGGTCGTTCGGCACGAGGTGCTGCGGACGATTTTCCCTGCCGTCGCGTCGAGCGATGCCGGCGGACCCGCCGCGCAGCAGGTGGTGTTGCCTGCGGCCGAGGTGAACGGCCTGGCAGCTGTACCGGAGCCGGTCGGCGCGGTCGAACTCGATGCTCGGCTCGCCGCATTCGGTGTGCGCGGTTTCGACCTCGAGCGCGAAATCCCCATTCGGGCGCGAATCTTCGTGGTGGACGACGACAGCTATGCACTGATCGTCGTCGTGCACCACATCGCCGGCGATGGTTTGTCCCTGCGGGTACTCGCCCGCGACGTGATGACCGCCTATGGGGCGCGCCACCGGGCAGCCGCGCCCGAGTGGTCCCCGCTTCCGGTGCAGTACGCCGACTACAGTGTGTGGCAGCACGAGTTGTTGGGCGCTGCAGACGATTCCGCGTCGCCGCTGGCCGGCCAGTTGTCGTTCTGGAGCGACGCGCTGGCGGGTGCACCCGACCAGTTGGACCTGCCCGCAGATCGGCCGCGTCCGGTGGTCGCGTCCGGTCGGGGAGCTGTTTTCGCATTCGAAATACCCGAGCAATTGATCGACCGGATTGCCGACATCGCTCGTGGACAGGGCGTTTCGACCTTCATGGTGATGCATGCGGCACTGGCTGCGCTGCTCTCGCGCATGTCCGGCAGCGACGACATCGTCATCGGCACCCCCGTGGCCGGACGCGGTGACCGGGCGCTGGACGATCTGGTCGGCATGTTCGTCAACACCTTGGCACTGCGCACCCGGATCGACGCTGCTGCACCGTTCACTGCGCTGCTGGCACACGTACGCGAACGCGACCTCGCCGCGTTCGAGCATGCCGAGTTGCCCTTCGAACAAGTGGTCGAGGTGCTCAACCCGCCGCGTTCGCAAGCGCGCCATCCGCTGTTCCAGGTGCTGCTGGCCTTCGACAATGCCGAGGCCATCGATTTCGAACTGCCCGAACTGTCGGTCGGCGCGACTGCTGTGGACACCGGAGTGACCAAACTGGACCTGCAGCTCACGATCACCGAGAAGTCCACTGGATTCGGACTCGGGCAAGCCGCCGCTGCGCCCGCGGGGATCCGTGCGGAATTCACCTACGCCACCGACCTCTTCGATGAACTCACCATTGCCGGCTATGCGCGTCGGCTGGTGGGCTTCCTGCAGGCGTATGCGACCGATCCCGATATCGCGGTGATCGATCTTCCCTTGCTCGACGCCGACGAGCAGATGCGCGTTCTCGCGGCGGGACACGCCGCCGAGGGTTCGGTCTACTCGGCGGCCACGATGCTCACCGCCTACGAAGCGCAGGTGCGGCGCACTCCGGACGCGGTGGCCGTGGGCGATGGCGAACGGGAGTTGACCTACGCAGAGTTCGCCGAGGCGGTCAATCGTTTGGCCCGCCGGCTGATCGCCGTTGGGGTCGGGCCGGAGCAGTTGGTTGTGCTCGGCATCCGACGTTCGGTCGATTTCGTCGTCGCCGCCTACGCGGTGCTCACCGCGGGCGGGGCGTACACCCCGGTGGACCCGGACCAGCCTGCAGCCCGGCTCGCCCAGGTGATCGCTGCGGCCGGCGCGGTTTGTGTGCTGACTCGCGCTCGCGACCGTTCGGCCTTCGAGGTCGACGAGGGGCGCCCGAGCGCAGCGCACCCGGTGCCGTGTATCGAGGTCGACGGTCTCGACACCGCGCGGTACTCGACGGCGCCGGTGACCGACGCACAGCGTCGCGCTGCGCTGCATGCGGCCGACACCGCTTATGTGATATTCACTTCCGGCTCCACCGGCCAGCCGAAAGGCGTCGCGGTGCAACACGACGCCGTGGTGAATCAAATCAGCTGGATCGCGAGCGAATATCGGATCGACGCACAGGATGTGGTGCTGTTCAAGACCCCGGCGGCGTTCGACGTCTCGGTCTGGGAGTTGTTCGCGCCACTGGCTCGCGGTGCGCGAATCGTCGTCGCCGAGCACGATGGGCATCGCGACCCACGGTATCTCGCGGAGACCATAGCCGCGTACCAGGTCACCATGACCTCCTTCGTGCCCTCCATGCTCACCGTGTTCGCCGAGGCCGCCGCGCCGAATGAACTCGCTTCGCTGCGTACGGTGTTCGTCGCGGGCGAAGCGATGACGGGCGAGGCGGCCGCTGCATTCGCCGCGGTGAGCTCCGCGGCGCTGCACAATCTCTACGGCCCGACCGAATTCACCGTGCATGCGACCCATGCCCCGGTGGATGCGACCCACCGCGGCCCGGCGCCGATCGGACTCCCGGTGCGAGGCAGCCGAACCCTGGTGCTCGACGCGCGACTACGCCCGGTACCCGACTCCGTGGCCGGCGAGCTGTATCTGTCGGGAGTCCAAGTGGCCCGGGGCTATCATGGCCGCGCCGATCTGACAGCCGACCGCTTCGTCGCAGACCCGTTCGGACCGGCCGGCAGCCGGATGTATCGCACCGGGGATCTGGTGCGCCGCCGCGGCGGAGCTCTGGAATA
The DNA here is from genome assembly GCF_000482385.1 of Nocardia sp. CNY236. Classification (GTDB taxonomy): domain Bacteria; phylum Actinomycetota; class Actinomycetes; order Mycobacteriales; family Mycobacteriaceae; genus Nocardia. Next base: position 2,755 of record NZ_AXVD01000002.1, on the reverse strand, counting down.
TCTGGGGCGCACCGATTTCCAGGTGAAGCTGCGCGGTCAGCGGATCGAACTGGGTGAGATCGAAGCCGCACTGCTGGCTATGGACGACGTGCGTGCGGCCGCGGTGCGGATCGTCGACCAGCCGACCGGCTATGCATTGGCCGGCTACATCGTCGGCGACATCCCGTCCGATCTGCTCGCGACGGAAGTGGAACAGCGGCTACGGCTGGTGCTGCCGTCGTACATGGTGCCGTCGGTGTACGTATCGATACCGGAGATGCCGCTGACCCCTTCGGGCAAGCTGGATCGCAAGGCACTGCCGGACCCGGCGCCGACCACCAAGGCATTCCGCGCACCCGGTACCGCCGTCGAGCGGTCCGTTGCCGCGGTGTTCGAGCAGGTGTTACACGTCGATCGAGTCGGCCTGGACGACGACTTCTTCGCCTTGGGCGGCAACTCACTGGTGGCCACGCAGATCACCGGCCGCCTGGCTGCTGCGCTGGGGTTGGAGGTCCCGGTGCGTACGGTGTTCGAATACCCCACCGTCGCAGCGATCGCCGGGCGGTTGTCCAGCACCGACCGGACCCGTAACCGGGCGCCGTTGGTCGCCGGCGCCCGTCCCGCGGTGGTGCCGCTGTCCTACGCGCAGCAGCGTATGTGGTTCCTCAATCAGTTCGACGCGATGTCGGTGGCCAACAACCTGGTCGCAGCAATTCGACTGCGCGGCGAGGTGGACCGCACCGCCCTCGCCGCTGCGGTCACCGACCTGCTGGCCCGGCACGAATCGTTGCGCACCACGTATCCTGCCGCCGACGGCGTCCCCTGCCAATCGGTGCTGGCGCTCGACCAGGTCGGTAGCCCGATGAGCACCGAAGAGATCGTTGCCGAACGTGTGCTCGAACGAATTCGGGAACTGGTCGCGATGCCCTTTCTGGTCGATCGCGAACTACCCGTGCGGTTCACCCTGCTGCGCATCGACGACGACCAGCATGTGCTCGTCGTAGCGATGCACCACATCAGCGCCGACGGTTGGTCGCTCGCGCCGCTGACCCGAGATCTCACACGCGCATATGCGGCGCGGCGCGCCGGCGCTGCGCCGAACTGGGGGCCGCTGGCCGTGCAGTACGCCGATTACGCACTGTGGCATCGTGAGGTCCTCGGGTCGGAAGACGATCCGGAATCGGTGTTGTCGGGCCAGATTCGGTATTGGCGCGACGAGTTGGCTGGTCTGCCGGACCTGCTGCGATTGCCGACCGATCGGCCCCGCCCGATGCAAGCGTCCGGTCGGGGCGCGCGCTACGAGTTCGCCATCGACCCCGCGACGGTGCGGCAGTTGCGCATGATCGCACAGGGCGCGAACGCATCGCTGTTCATGGTGATGCACGCGGCGTTCGCCACGGCGTTGGCCACGCTGTCGGGGCAGCAGGACATCGCGATCGGCACCCCGGTGGCGGGTCGCGGTGAACACGAGGTGGACGAGCTGGTCGGCATGTTCGTCAACACCCTGGTGTTGCGTACCGACGTCCGGCCGGAGCTGACGTTCACCGACCTGGTCGCAGCGGTGCGTGAGCGCGACCTCGCCGCCTTCGCCCATGCCGAGGTGCCCTTCGAGCGTCTGGTCGAGGTGCTCGACCCACCGCGGTCGACGGCACGGCATCCGCTGTTCCAGGTGATGCTCGACTTTCAGAACACCGCACGTGTCGAATTGGCTTCGACCGGGCTGGACGCCTCGTGGCTCGATATCGACACGCACACAGCCAAATTCGACCTGCACCTTTCCGTGGCAGATGCTGTGGACGGTGCCGGGCTCTGCGCAGTTGTCGAGTACGCGACCGACCTGTTCGACGCAGCAACCATCGTGTCGTTCGTGCTGCGTCTGCGGTGCGTCCTGGACACCGTTGTGGCCGATCCGCAAGTTGCTGTCGGCGCGATCGACGTCTTGACCGCCGAGGAACGCGCATCGGTGCTCGACACCTGGAATGCCACCGCCTACCCCGTGGATCCCACGGCGACGTTGCTCTCGATGTTCGAAGCGCAGGCGGCGCGAACGCCCCGAGCGGTCGCGGTGACCTTCGAGGGACAGTCGCTGACCTACGCCGAATTCGCGAGCCGGGTGCACCGGATGGCCCGGCTGCTGATGTCGATCGGGGTCCGGCCGGACCAGCCGGTGGCCGTGGGTATCCCGCGGTCGATCGACCTGGTGGTTGCCTTGTATGCGGTGCTCGCGGCAGGAGGCGCGTATGTTCCGCTCGATCCGCAACACCCTGCCGACCGGATCGCGGATGTGCTGGATACCGCCCGTCCGGTCTGTGTGCTGACTCGGTCCACCGATGGAATCGTTCTGCCCGATCGGAGTGCGGGGCAATGGACGGCGCTGCAGGTCGATCGTTTGGATGTGTCGGGGTATTCGGATGCGCCGGTGACCGATGTCGATCGGGGTGGGGTGGTGCGTGGGGGGAATACCGCGTATGTGATCTTCACCTCCGGGTCGACGGGTCGACCCAAGGGTGTGGCGGTGTCGCATGCAGCGATTGTGAATCGTTTGGTGTGGATGCAGTCGGTGTATGGGTTGTCGGGGGCGGATGTGGTGTTGCAGAAGACACCAGCAACGTTCGATGTATCGGTGTGGGAGTTCTTCTGGCCGCTACAGGTCGGCGCCCGGCTGGTCCTCGCCGATCCGGATGCCCATCGTGATCCCGCAGCATTGGCGCGGGTGATCGAAACCGAAGCGGTGACAGTCACCCATTTCGTGCCCTCGATGCTGGCGGTGTTCGTT
>NZ_AXVD01000001.1 GCF_000482385.1 Nocardia sp. CNY236 | reverse complement strand
TACTCGCATACCCCTAGGACAAGGGTGTGTCACCATTTCTGACATGATTTTCGCTGGGGTGCAGAAGTGAAACGAGCAGAGCGGCTCCACGCGCTGTCCGACGGCAAGGTCCGTGCTGAGCCGAGGTGAATGAGGCTATCGATTTCGGCAGCGCCCGATTTCGGCAGCGCCTAGACGGCACGATTTCGGCAGCGCCTAGACGGCGCCGGCCGGCGCCGGGGTCCGTACCAGACCAGCGAGGAGCACGTCGATCATGCGGCGAGCATGGTAGTCGGGGTAGGTCTCGACCCCGATGCACAGATTGCCCACGGCGAACATCAGGTCGAACGGTGGTATATCCGAGCGCGTGTAGCCCGCGGCGGCGGATGCGTGCAACAGTTGGTCTAGCACCGGCAACAGTCGGTCGATGAATTCGGCGTGCAGGCGTTCGAACCCGGCCTGGTCCGAGTGCAGCGCCTCGGCCAGGCCGTGCTTCGTGACCAGGAAATCGGTGAACCGGGAAACCCACGACCGCAACGCCTCGTATGGTGTCTCGCCAGGTATCGGGGTGGTTGTCGTAGGGTCGGCGAGAGCGTCGAGCTGGTGCCGGAAAACCGCGACCACCAGGTCGGCTCGGGTAGGAAAATGCCGGTAGATGGTGCCCATTCCGACGCCGGCTTCGGCAGCGATGTCGCGAACGGGTGCGTCGACCCCAGCCCGGACGAACACGACAGCGGCAGCGTCGAGCAGAGTCTGCTGGTTGCGCCGGGCATCGGAGCGCTGTCGCCGGCCGACGGTGGCGGGCGGTGGCGTATCGGGGGTCGTCATTCCAGGCTCCTCCTGCTCGCTCACCATACGGAGCAACGCTCCGTATGTAGATATGGAGCATCGATCCGGACCCTATCGTCCCAGACCCTTGCGCAGTGCGGGCGCTCAGCACCTGCACAGGTCGAAACATGGACCACAGGCAGCGCCGCTGCTGAACAACCGACGCCCGCAACTGTGGGCCACGTGAGTCCAGTTCTGGTTGCTACCGTTCACCCAATCCTTACGCCGACAAGTGACCACTGGAGTTGACACCGATGACCGGACCCTGGCCCGTCGCCTTCCTGCGCGCAGCCACCACCGCATCGCGCGGCTGCCGGACGTGAGCACGCAGAAGCGCAAGCTGATCGAGGTCGGCATCCCGCTCGAGGTCATCAACAAGCAATCGGCGCACGAGAAATCCGTTCCGCGCAAGGGACACCCTGCGACCATGCATCTGTGGTGGGCGCGCCGTCCACTCGCAGCCGCGCGCGGACTGCTGTTCGCACAGTTGGTCGACGACCCTTCCGCGCATCCGGACAAGTTCCCCACCGAGGAAGCGGTCACCGAAGAACGCAAGTATCTCCACGAGCTGATCGAGCAGCTGGTGGTGTGGGAGAACTCCAACGACGAGGAACTCCTCGCACGAGCCCACCACAAGATCCTGGAATCGACCGACGGGAATCCGCCACCCATTCTCGATCCCTTCGCTGGCGGCGGCACCATCCCACTGGAAGCCCAACGCCTCGGGCTCGAAGCCTATGCGTCGGACCTCAATCCCGTGGCGGTGCTGATCAACACGGCACTCGTCGAGCTCCCCCCGAAGTTCAATGGACGACCTCCTGTCCACCCCGACGTCGCCAGGGAGCAACTCGGCTCACCATGGCCCCGCGCGGCCGGCCTCGCCGAGGACGTGCGCCGCTACGGCCAGTGGATGCGCGTCGAAGCCGAAAATCGGATCGGCCACCTCTACCCGAAGGCCACTCTCGCCGACGGGTCGCAAGCCACCGTGGTGGCGTGGATCTGGGGCCGCACGGTCACCTGCCCGAACCCAGCGTGCGGCATCGCCATACCCCTGGTCCGGTCATGGTGGCTCAGCAAGAAGAAAGGGAAGGAAGCCTATCTGGTCCCATCCGTCGGCGACCGCAGCGTCCGCTTCACCGTTGGCAACGACATCGAGGCTGCACCGACGAAGGACACCGACGGTACCGTCGGCCGAAACGGCGCAGCCTGCGTTGGGTGCGGTGCAGCCGTCGGACGCAACCACATCAAGGCCGAAGGCCGAGCTGGCCGGATGGGCAGCCAACTATTGGCCACCGTCGCCGAGGGTCGACGCACTCGGATCTACCTCGCACCCACCCCCGAACACGAGGTTGCCGCACAGGTACCACGCCCGACGGAGGTGCCGGATCAGGAACTCGGCTATCACCCGAAGGACATCTGGACGCCGTTGTACGGGCTGACGACCTTCGCAGATTTGTTCACCGCTCGTCAGCTCACAGCGCTCACCACGTTCAGCGACCTCGTCATCGAAGCCCGCGGCCATGTCCTCGCTGACGCCATGGCCGCAGGAATGCCCGAAGGAGACCGGCTCGCGACCGGGGGCGCCGGAGCCGCTGCCTACGCCGATGCTGTTGCCACCTACCTTGCGTTCGCGAACAGCAAGGCGGCTGATTGGTCGTCATCGCTATGTTCCTGGATCTCGCCGATCCAAGGCGTCCGCGACACCTTTGCGCGGCAGGCGCTGCCCATGGTCTGGGACTACGCCGAGGTGAACCTGTTCTCGAACTCCGTTGGCAATATCGGCACACATACCGCCTGGGTCGCCGATTCCGTCGAACGACTACCGGCAGGGGCGACCGCGGTCCATGTCGATCAAGCCGATGCCGCCCAGCGACCTCTGCGCGGCCTCATCTGCACAGACCCTCCCTACTACGACAACATCGGTTACTCGGACCTTTCGGACTTCTTCTATGTGTGGCTGCGCCGCTCGCTGAAGTCGGTTCACCCCGACCTGCTGAGCACGATGCTCGTCCCGAAAGCCGACGAGCTTGTCGCGAACCCATTCCGCCACGACGGCAAGGAGGGTGCGCACCAGTTCTTCGAAGACGGATTCCGAGAGGTATTTCGGCGGGCCCGCGAGTCGGCGCTGCCGGACTTCCCGATCACGGTCTACTACGCCTTCAAGCAGTCCGAGATCACCGAGGATGGACAAGCATCCACCGGCTGGGAGACTCTCCTCGAAGGCATGATCCGTGCCGGCTGGTCGGTGACCGCGACGTGGCCGCTCCGCAGCGAGCGAGGCGGTCGGATGATCAGCGTCGGCACCAACGCGCTCGCGTCGTCGATCGTGCTGGTGCTGCGTCCACAGCCGGAGAATGCGCCACGAACCGATCGCCGTAGGTTCATCACCACGTTGAAGGCGGAGCTCCCGAAAGCACTCGAGGAACTGCAGCAAGGCGCGATCGCGCCGGTCGATATGCCGCAAGCTGCGATCGGCCCCGGTATGGCGGTCTTCTCCCGATACTCGGCGGTGTTGGCGGACGACGGGTCGAAGATGCGGGTGCGGACTGCGCTGGCACTGATCAATGAAGTGCTCGATGAGGTGCTCACCGAACAGGAAGGCGACTTCGACCCGGATACCCGGTTCGCCATCGCCTGGTTCCGCCAGTATGGTTTCGATCCCGGTGCATACGGGGATGCGGACAACATCGCTCGTGCCCGCAATGCGTCGATCGACCACCTCGACCAGGCCGGAATCCTCACCAGCCGTGCCGGCAAGGTGGCCCTGCTGGCTCCCGACGAGCTCGACGTGGACCACGACCCGGCTACCGATCCGTCGATCAGCGTGTGGGAAGTCGTGATGCGCCTGACCCACGCCCTGTCCACCCAGGGCATCCCGGCGGCCTCCTCGCTCCTGGGTCGGGTGCCCGCACAGGTCGAGCCGGATCTGTGCAAGGAACTCGCATTCCTGCTGTTCTCGATCGCCGAGGACCGCAGACAAACCAAGATCGCCGTCGAGTTCAATGCGCTGGGTACCGCGTGGAACGAGATCGCTGCAGCCGCCCCCGTGGCCGTAACGCAACCGTCCCCGGCAATGTTCGACTACGAGGAGCAGTAGGCATGCCGAAGATCAGCAACGAGCAGGAGTACCGCACAGTGGTCGAGGCCGCAGGGGCCGCGGAGGTCGGCTCTGCCGGGCTGCTGCCGTGGCGGGAAGTACTGCGCCCTCACGACGATGTCGCCACAGGAAACTTCCGCGCGGCCGAGTTCGCCGCCGACCTGGCCATGGTCGCGCGCGGTGAGGGCGACCCCGAATACACCGACCCTGTCGAGTTCTTTCGCCGTACCTTCCTCACCGGTGGGCTGCAGGACCTGATTACCCGCGCAGTCGCCCGTATCACCGGCGACAAGAACGCCTCTCCGGTGATCAACCTGCAGACCAATTTCGGTGGCGGCAAGACACATTCGATGCTTGCCTTGTGGCACCTGGCATCCGGACGGACGGTCACAGACTATCCGCAGGAACTACAGGACCTGCTCGGCACGATTCGACTCGATCGCACGATCGGCAGAGTCGCACTCGTAGGTAGCCACCTCGAGCCCTCCGGCCTGAAACCCAAGCCGGACGGCACGAAGGTCAACACACTGTGGGGTGAGCTGGCCTGGCAGCTCGGAGGGCGAAATGCCTACGCGATCATCGCCGCGGCCGACCGCACCTCCACCAACCCTGGTGACAGCCTGCGTGAACTGTTCGCCGCATACGCCCCGGTGATCATCCTGATCGACGAATGGGTCGCTTATGCCCGTCAGCTCTACGGCCGAGACGATCTCGCGGGCGGCAGCTTCGACACCCAGTTCACCTTCGCCCAAACCCTTACGGAGGCCGCGAAGGCGGTGCCCGGTGCACTCGTGGTGATCTCGATACCCGCCTCGGCCCGCGGCGACGACGGACACGACCAGGTCAGCGAAGAAGAGGTCGGCGGCGAGAACGGTCGTGAGGCACTGCATCGCCTGCAGAACGTCGTTCGTAGGGTGGCCGACCAGTGGAAGGCCGCCAGCCCCGAGGAATCGTTCGAGATCGTTCGCCGCCGGCTGTTCACCGCACCGGACCGACAGGCGCTCGCCCGGATCGGCGCGACCGCGCAGGCAGTGGTCGAGTTCTATCGTGCCCATCACGGCGAGTTCCCCGACGATGCCATCGACAACAACTACCTCGACCGGATCCGTGCCACCTACCCGGTGCATCCCGAACTGTTCGACCGGCTCTACCAGGACTGGTCGACCTTGGAACGCTTCCAACGCACCCGTGGTGTGCTGCGGCTGATGAACGCCATCGTCGGCGCCTTGTGGCGCGCGGGTGACACCGCGCCGCTGATCGTGCCCGGCTCGGTGCCGCTGCAGGAACCGGAGGTGACAACCGAGTTCACCCAGTACCTCGAAGACCGGTGGAAGGCGATCATCGACGCCGACATCGATGGACCTCACGCCGCGCCCGCCCTGGTGGATCACGCCAGTCCCGACCTACTCGGCAAACGCTTCGTCACCCAGCGTTTGGCGCGAACGGTGTTCATGGGTGCGACACCCACGCTGCACGGCTCCCACAAGGGGGTCGACAAGGCACGGATCCTTCTCGGCACCGCACTGCCCGGGGATGTGCCCGGCAATTTCCACTCGGCGCTGAATCAGCTCGCCGACAAAGCCACCTACTTCTACGCTTCCGGCACACAATTCTGGTTCGACACGCAAGCCAACACCACCCGTACCGCTCGCGACTACGCCGAGCGGCTGCATCCGGAGGAGGTGTGGGCCGAGATCACCCGTCGGCTACGAGATCACCGCAGCCCCACCGGAAACGGGTTCGCCGCCGTGCACATCGCCCCGGACTCTTCCTCGGATGTGCCCGACGGTCGAGAGGTTCGGCTGGTGATCGTGCCACCCTCGCAGGTCTACAACCGCCGCCAGGGCCGGGAATCGTCGGCCTATACGTGGTCGACAAAGGTCCTCGACCGACGCGGCAGCCGACCCCGCACGCACCGGAACATGCTCGTCTTCCTAGCCGCCGACTCGGCCCGCTACGAGGAACTACAAGCGTCGATTCGCGACTTCCTCGCCTGGAAGTACGTGCGCGACAACGTCGACGGTGTGCTGGACCTCACGGCCCAGCAGACGAAACAGGCCAACGATCGGCTCGAGCGAGCAGATGCGACCGCCCGCGATCGTCTGCTGGGCGCGTATCACTGGGCGCTGGTACCGATCCAACCGGATCCGACCCGTCCGCTGCATCTCGATGCGATCAAGGCCGAAGGCAGCACCGAGAACCTCGCCGTGCGGACCGCCAAGCGGCTGGTGGACAAGTCGGAGTTGGTGCTCGAACGCGCGTCCGCGGCGATTCGCCTCGACCTGGACACCGCCTTGCATACAGTGTTCGAGCGCGACGGGCATATCGACCTGGGCATGCTGTGGGACTACTACACGACCTATCCGTACCTTGCGCGGCTGCGGGACCGCAGCGTCCTGCACAAGGGCGTGCTCTCCACACTGGACACCCCCGCCGACTGGGAAGTTCAGGGCTTCGCGCTCGCCGAGAGTTGGGACGGCCAGAACTACACGGGCCTGCTGTTACCCACGGACGGCGCATCCGAACCGAGGGCGGTCGACGCACTGCTGCTCGTCGAGCCCAGCCGGGCGGCCCGGCAGCGCGAACGTGACCTGGCCGAGATGCGGCGGGCAGAGCTCGAGCCATCGGGCGCTTCTGGTTCGCCAACCCTGGCCAGCGGCGCCCGCACAGCCGGTCCTTCGATATCGACCCACACGGTGTCCGCACAACCGGAACGTAAGCCGAAGACCCGCTACTTCGGCGCCGCAGCGCTGAGCCCGGACTTCTACGCCCGCGACTTCGGGCGTATAGCGACAGAGGTCATCCAACATCTCGCAGCAGCCGACGGCGTCGGACTCGAAGTCCGTCTGGAGATCACCGCAGTCACCGAGAACGGGTTCGACGAGGCGAAAATTCGCACGGTCAGCGAGAACGCGAACACCCTCCAGTTCGAACGATCCGAGTTCGATCCCGACTGAATCCGGCCGGACCAGTCGAACATCACCCGCCGCAATACGATCCGCCTATGCCGATTCCTCAGCCGAGATCGCTCTCGGATGGATTGACTACGACAGCAGTGCGGCACCGCAGTGGGAGGCTGCGCGAGTGCAGCGCCTCGCGCGGCGGCTCGGGTATCGGTTGGTGTGGCCTGAGCGGCCCGCGCTGCTGGCGTTGGCCGATCAGATACGCAACGCCAGGGCTGACGCGGTGATCCTGCCCGCGCCCGGTCACGTCGGCGCGCTCGAGTTGGACGGGCTCATGCACGTTGCCGATATCGAAACCGTTTTTCGGCGTATGTCGTTCGCGCCGTCTGGCTGCAAAATCACATCGCTGTCATTCACGCTCGATCACCCCCGATCTGGGGCCGTTGTTGGGAAATCGTTAGGAATGAACGGCAAGCTTCCCGGAGGTCGAACCGCGCGACAATCGGTCAGTGCCGGGCGTGTGCCAGACCGCATCGAACTGTCGGTCACGCTGAATTCGGCCCAGTTGTGCCCGCTCAGCTGGCGACGCCGACGCGCTGGCACAGCCCCCGAACGTCCTCGCGCATACCGGACGGCGGACGCTCCGCCAGGGCACGGAGCATCTCGCGGGCATAGCCGTTGTACCGGATCGTTTCGGGCGCTGTCCGCTCGGACTTGTCGAGCAGGGTCAGCGCGGCCGTCGACTCGTCGCGCTGGAAGTGCGCTCGGGCTACATCGATGAAATGTCGGCTCCGGCGCGGCAGCGAGGCAATGCTGTCCGCGTCGAACCTTTCGGACGCCCGCAATGCCTCGGTCGGACGGCGAAGCTCGACACCGAGAGTGGTCGCGTGTGCTGCGACTACTGGCATCGAGAACGAAGTCTGCACGTGCCGGTACTTCGGACCGAGCTGCCGGGCTGTCTGGTCGGCGCGCTCCCAGTGCTCCCACGCTTCGCCGTAGCGACCTCGGCGCGCGTGAACGTAAGCGATCTCAGCCTCGAGAGCACCCGCGATGCCGCGCCAGTGGTCGGAAGTCTCGGCCCTGTCCAGGTACGGTGAAAGTACTTCAATTGCATTGCGCGCCAGTGCTATTGCTTCACCCCATCGGCCGGAATCTCGTAGCGCCTGCACCATTGCCCACGCGCTGCACGCGATTGTGTACGGGTCATCGGCTTCATACGCCTCGTTCAGTGCGCGATCAGCGACCATCCAAACCAGTTCGGGCGCAGGCTGATATGCGACGTAAAAGTCAGCGAGCTGATAGACGCCAGCAAGCGCGCGGCGGGCCGCCCGGCGCTCATCTCCGGTCGAACGGGCCGCGCCCTGTGCGTCCTTGATCAGACCAGGCAGGAGCGAACCGAGCTGAGTCCGGTGATCCGGGCTCGTGTGCCGAACCTGCCACGCCTGCCGCAGCCGCTCGGCCAGGTGGTCGACGTTCGCGGCCCGGTCCGGCGGGCTCAGCCGGAAGTAAGTCAGCGCCGCTTGCACGTCGTTCAGGGTCGAATGCCGCTCGCCAGCGAACACCGATACCGGCACCGCGTGGTCGTTCCCAGTCAGCTCGGCCAGGTCCTCGAGTTCGAGGGCGCGCGCGAGACGTAGCAGCATCGGCAACCGTGGAGTCTGAATCCGGCCGTTCTCAACCGCTTTTAGCCACTCGGCCGATCGGCCGACCAAACCGCCCAGCACGGGCCGCGACATGCCGACACGCTCACGCTGCCACTTGATCCGTCTGCCGACTGGCGAACTGTCATCGGGTCCGTACATCGCCTCACTCCTTCCGCTGGATGGTTCGAGTAGTTCAAGCGTAGCCGGATGTTGGCGGTCGGGAAGGGGGTACGAAACGTACCCGACCACCGGGAAACAAGCACTTAGCGTGCATCTCAGCCCCGCCGTCGGGTTGACGACACTTCCCCCGTTCGACCCCGGCGGCGGGTGCCTACCAACCGTGCGACCAGATGGGACAGACCACGTGGACTCAGCGATGAACACTGGGCGATACCTCCAGCACGCGGATGGCACATGGTCGTTGGTCGACCTGGACGGGTGGCCGATCCCCATCGGCGAACTGGACGAACTCCGCCCCGATGCCCTGCCGGCAATCGCGGCCGTGACTCTGCCGGTGACCGACATGGAACCGCTCTGGGTGCGGGACAACGAAGTTCGATGAGCGGCGGGTGGATCATGCTCGGGTGGGTGGCCGTGTTCGGCCTGCCCCTGGCGGTGCTGGTGGCCGTGATTCTGTGGCCCGAACGTATCCCGAAAGATCGGTCCGTGGAGGGTATCCGGCAGCGGATCGAGGACGAGGACGGCGGGTGATCGGCACCGCCTGCCCTAGTGTGCTCGTTTGCGGTAGCGGTTGAGGACGAAGGTTTCGGCGAGGTTCCAGCCCCGGAAGCCGTTGCTGTACTGCTGGGTGAACGGTCCCACGGTGTCGAGGTGCTGGAGCTGCGCAGGGTTGGCGACCAGGCGGGCGGTGGCGGTGGTGATGACGGCGACGATGTCGTCGTTGGGCTCACCATCGGTGAAGCCTTCGCCCCGGGTGTAGGCCGAGGCGAGGGCGGTGGTGATGGCGGCGTGCTGCCCGGCCGGGCAACGAACTCCGGTTCGGTGCCCCGGCCGATGAAATCAGCCACCTGTTGACCGGTGACTGCCATCACGGCGCCGGCGGGGTGAGAACGGCGACGGCTTCGGGGTGCAGAAGCCCGAGGTCGTAGCGAGTGGTCACGCGCAGCCCGATCTCGTCGTACTCGGCATACCGCTCCGACAGCACGGTGACGGACGGCGAAACATCTCGTGCTACAGCAATATTCGAGAGACGACACAGTCCGTTCCGGCAGTATGCCGGTGGCGCTCATTGTCCATGCCGGAGTTGGCATCCTGTCAGCAATCGCCGCTCTGTCCGGGCCGAGGGGTGTGCCATACGGTCGGGTCCGATGGGCGAGCCTGGGACTCGGCGAGATGGCGCTGGCACCGCCTGGCGGTCATGTAGGCGCATGTGATGCACGCGGCTGGCGCTGTGCTGGGGTGGTGGTGGTCGGGCTCCACGGCCGTCCACAATGCGTCTGTCGTGATAAGAATTTGAGAGCGAACGCGGGTAGACGCGAGTGGATCGCAGGGTTAGCGAGTGGAAAAGAAACCGGGCCTACCAGCGCGTTTGCGCGGTAGACCCGGCTGTGTTACATGGCGGTGGCGGAGGGATTTGAACTCTTCTAGCGATCTTGGTCAGGGGGTCGAATAGGGCTTTACCTGCGAAATCACATCTATGACATTCAGGGTGAATAACGCTGGTTCTCGGTCGATTGTGGGCAAAATGTGGGCACTGGGCAGGTCCGGTCATTCGGTGCCGAGCCCCGCGTCATTGGCCGGTGATCTCGTCCATCAGCATCCGGAGCGTCAGTGAGTGCTTCTCTGGCGGTAGGGCGTCGAGCGCGGCGCGGGCGAGCTCGACGCCTTGGTCACGGTCTCCAGCCCGTACCAGCATGAGCCCTTTGTGCATATCGAGATGGGTTGCGAATCGCGGCAACTCTGGGGGAAGTTCGGCGCGGGCGTCGTCCTGCGCTTTGACGGCGAGCCGTTCGTCGGCGATGCGGGCGGCCAGTAGGGACAGGAAGACATTCACGCGCCACCAGGGCACGGCGTAATCGCTGGTCTGCTCTTCGCTGTAGGACACATCGAATTCGCGGCGGCCCGTGTCGATCAATTCGTGCGCGGTGCGTACATCGCCCTGTAGGGACGCCGCGTGTGCCTTACCCCAGAGGGCATTCAGGCGTCCGAGGCTATGCCGATCGCTGATAGCTAGAGCCTGGTCGGCGAACCGATGGGCAACCGACAACGAGGCGCCTTCGTAGCCGAGCGCGATCGCGGCCCGACCACGCACCCAGACCTGAAGGTCGGTGTCGTCCGATCGGTCGGCTGCCTCCGAAGCCATTCGGTACCACGAAATGGCCTTGTTCCCGTCGCTGCCCGGATACGTCTTCGCGAACAGCGTCATCAGCCGCGCCGCGACAGCCCACATACGCGGCGAGTCCAATTGCTGCTGTAGCACGACCAGGTCAGCGGCGAGGCGCTGCTGAATCTGGGCCGCACCCTGACGCATGTAATCGGTGCCGTACTGAGAAAGCTTCGCTTCCCACGCTTCCACGCTGGGACCGGAACCATGCAGTCGTGTCGTAAACCCTTGCGACAGAAGATCGGATGCGACGACAGGTGCTATCGAGGTCGCGGCGAGATGAGATAGGAAATCGCGGCGGTTCACGTCGGCCTCCAACACTTCCGGCGGGCAGTCCAGCACTGTCGCGAGATGCCCGAGCCAGAACGGCGAAGGCTCGGTTTTACCCGACTCCCAGTGGCGCGAGATGTACTCGCGAGTCATGTTGCATCCGGACACCCCGGACAACTCGCTGGCAAGCTTTCCTTGGCTCCAGCCTTTAGCAACACGCAACTGCCTGATCAATGTTCCCGTGTCCGCCGACATGCCACCGAGCCTGCACTATCCATCCTCACCGCGCGCCCTCGTTCGAGGGGTACCACTCCTATGCCACTAGCGCAGTTTCGTCCGGCGGGACCGGCCGCGAGCGCTCCCCGTATGCCACCCTGCCTGCCACTCTTGCCGGACACCGCTCATACGGGAGGCTCTGAGCAAGCCCCGCCGCCGGGTAGACACTTTGCCCCCGTTGGTCCCCGGCGGCGGGTGCGTACCAAGAGGCAACCGAAGGGGACAAAGCCATGGATCACGCGCAAGTGCCGGGGCGGTACCTCCAGCACATCGACGGCACATGGTCGATTGTCGACCTGGACGGGTGGCCGATCCCCATCGACGAACTGGACGAACTCTGCCCCGATGCCCTGTCGGCCATCGCGGCCATGACTCTGCCAGTGATCGACATGGAACTGATCTTGTCGCCGGACAGTGAAATTCGATGACTTGTGGATGGATCACCCTCGGGTGGGTGGTCGTGATCGGCCTGCCCGTGGCGGTGCTGGTGACGGCGATCCTGTGGCCCGAGCGCATCCCGAAAGATCGCTCGGTGGAGGCGATCCGGCGGCGGATCGAGGATGAGGACGACGAATAGCCGGCGCCGACTACAGTGCTCGCTTGCGGTAGCGGTTGAGGACGAAGGTTTCGGCGAGATTCCAGCCCCGAAACGCACTGCTGAACTGCTCGGTGAACGGGCCAACCGTGTCGAGGTGCTGGAGCTGCACAGGGTTGGCGACCAGCCGGGCGGTGGCGGTGGTGATGACGGCGGCGATGTCGTCGTTGGGCTCACCATCGGTGAAGCCTTCGCCCCGGGTGTAGGCCGAGGCGAGGGCGGTGGTGATGGCGGCGTGCTGCCCGGCCAGGGCAACGAACTCCGGTTCGCTGCCTCGGCCGAGGAAATCAGCCACCTGTTGACCGGTGACTGCCATCACGGCGCCGCCGGGGTGAGAACGGCGACGGCTTCGGGGTGCAGAAGCCCGAGGTCGTAGCGAGTGGTCACCCGCAGCCCGATCTCGTCATATTCGGCGTAACGTTCCGACAGCACGGTGATGGACGGTGAAACATCTCGTGCTACAGCGATATTCGAGAAATCCGCTAGCACGGCGGTTCCGGCGGGAAGTTTGTTGGTGACGGTGGCGGGGATGCCGAACAACCTGGTGGTGCTGGCCTTGGACGGGTCGGGTTCGAGGAGGTAGCGGGCCGATTGGGTGCCTTCCTTGAGTTTGCGCAGGGCGGCGAAGTCGGCGCCGGAGAGCAACCACCGGTCGGGGTTGACCTCGAGGGCGTTGAGCGCGGCGATCGCGTCCAGCAGGCTGTCCGGGTTCGAGATGTCTAGGGTGGCGGTGGTGACTCCGGGCTGGTTGATGATGCCGGTGATCGAGTCGGTAGCGCCGTTGCCGGTCAGCAGGGCGGTGTCGAGCAGATCTGTGACGTCCTTGACCAGGCGGGCTTTGAGCACGGCGTCGATGCCGATCACCGATTGGCGTACCAACTCGTTGGTGTAGCGCAGGATCGTCTTGATTGCGCGTCGCTCGGTGGGCATGAGGGTGACCTCGTCGAAACTCACGTCGGCGGTGTCGGGGATCAGTCCGCCCTCGGCGACGAAACCCGGAGTGTGGCCCGCGGTGAGTTTGGGGATGCGCAGCACGCCGGAGGTGTCGAAGATGCGCGGCCCCGACGACAGGACCACGGACGCGGCCTCGAGGGGCTGGACGAGCAGCGAGACAACCTGGTCGTTGAGCAGTTCAGCGTTGGCGGTCGTTTCGACCATGACGGGGTGTCCTTCCGTGACAAGGGGATCGGTCTACCCACTGCCACCAGGACGAGAAAGGGGACGTTCACCGGGAACGTCCCCTTATCGTACCGGCACCGCGCTATCCGGCGCGTCCGCGCAGGATGCCCGCCAGGTCCACGGTGCCTGCCGTACCGGTGGCGCCTTGGCCCACGTCCCCGGTCGGGGTGCGGCGCCCGAGGTGCGGTTTGCGGTCGAGTAGTTCTGTGATCGCGGACAGTAGTGCTTCCGGGTCGTTCAGGTGCTCGGCGTCGAACGGCAGGTCGGTCGGGTCGGCCAGTCTGCCGGTGGCGCGGACGAGTTCGGTGTGGAGCCGTTGCGAGATCTCGTCGACCCGGGTCGAGCGCTCCCGGTATCGGGCGTTCTCCCGGCGCAGTTTCTCGACGTAGGCACGGTCGAAAGTGTCGGTGTCGGTAGGGGGGTCGGTCTGTCGGATCTCCTGATCGGCCATGGTGTCGGTGTCGGCAATCTGGTTGTCGTCGGTGTTCTGGATATCGGTTTCGGGCATGGGATGGCCTCCTGATGTGGTGGGTTATGCGATGGCGGGGATAGAGGGGATGGTGTGTACGTCGTCGTCGGTGTAGCCGAGGCGCCGCAGCGCGTAGGGGGCGGGCAGGAGTCCGGCGGTGAACAGTTTCACGATCGCGTCGGCCTCCTGAGCTACCGAACGAGTAGCGGCGTCGGCCCACTGCACCCGCACATCCACCTGCTCGGGGCCGGTGCCATCGCGGACGGCGACGATCAGGCGGGCCACGTCTTCCCACGCGCGCCCGAACTGGGCTTGCCGTGCCTCGGCTCGGGCGGTCAGCGATGCCTCGGAAGCGCGCAGGGCATCGGCGCTGGCAGGGTTGTCGGTGAACACGCCGACGTAGTGGGCGGGCAGCGCGGACACGGCCATGATCTGACCGAGCAGTACCCGCACCGACGCTTCGTAGCCGGACAGGTCCGCAGCGGCCAACTGCCCGAATTTCGAGTCGGCGGATTCGCTGATCATGGCCCGGTTGCCTTCGGGGATCGGGTTCACCGCGCGGCCGGCGTCGTCTTCCTCCAGCTCGATACCGGTGGCCCAGCGGCGCGGCCGGCCGACGTACTCACTAGTGACCATCATGTCGGCCAGCGACTTGTTGAGCGCGTCCACCAACGGCTTCAGATCCTCGATCTCGCTGCACCCCTCCTCCAACAACCGGTCGGTGTTGCGCAGCCGCACCACCGGGACGACACCGAGCGGGTTCGCCAGCGTTTCGACCACCCGGAACCCTGCCGTGGTGGCGCCCGTCTGCTCGGCGCGCAGCCGCAGGATCTCAGTCGGCCCATACAGGACTGCCTCGGTAGTGGTATCGGTCTCCCACCGTTTCACCGCGTGGGTGATGCGCCGAGTTCCCGGATCGGTCAGGGCAGCAACCTGCTTGGCAGATTCCACAGTCACCTTCGGGCGCCCGTACTGGTCGGCCCACACGATCACGTAGGCGTCCCCGAGCAGCAGTGCTTCGCGGTGGGCGACTCCGGCCAGTTGGTCGAGGTCGTTGCGAGTCCAGTCCTCCCACACCTGCGCGCCGGTGAATCCGGTGACCCGCAGCCGTTCGGCCAGCGCGGTCACCGCCAGGCGAGGAATGTTGGAGGCCATGCGGCCGAACCGGTTGCCCAGCGCCGTTTTCGCCTCCGGCGACAGGAACGCAAGAGGTTGTCGGCCGGTGTAGTAGCGGTCCAATTCCGCATAGCGGGCGGCGGGTTCGTCGAGCCGCTGGAGCAGCCGGGTCAGTAGATCGTTCATTGGAAACTCCTCACTCGTTTCTTGCTGGATTTCGTGGAATGCCATGCGGCGCGGTCGAAGGCGACGATGGCGGCGACAGCGGCGTCGATCTTGCGGGGCGAGCCGCGCTTGTCCTTGGAGACGAGGTCTCCCATCGGGGTGGGTTTGGCGACGCAGTGCGCGATATGCGCGGCCAGGCGCGGATCACCGTCATGGGTCATGGTCCGGGTGACCACGGCTTGATAGAACCGGTCGGTGGCCGGTGCCATCCGCGCCGCGTGCGCGGTATTCCACTCCAGCACCCGCTTCTCCCCGTGCCGGGCGGCCCATGTCTCGATTTCGCTGCGCCACCCCCACGGATCGCACGCCAGCTCCACCACGTCATAGGTGTCGAATGCGACCGCGACAGCGTTGTCGACGTCGGCGCGTGGTACCCGCCAGCGGGGATCGTTCTGGTTCTCCCACAACCCTTCTACCCACAGGTGCCCGTCCAGGGTGCAGCCCACCAGCGCCGTAGAGTCCCCCGACGCCGATCCGTCGAAGGCCAGCACCACGCGGGCCTTGTTCGTCGAGAGTGTCAGCCTGTCACGTTCGACAGCGCACGCGGCCCACGCTCCCCACGGCAACCACGCTTCGGCACCGGTCACCCACTGGCCCAACCGCAGTTGCCGGAACACCGGTTCCCGGATCGTCTTCCGCGCTGCCTCGAGTCCGTCCTCGGACAGGAACGGGTCCTTGCACGACAGGGCCGGATTCGCGATCCGCCACGCCTGCCGGTCGTCGACCGCGCACCCGGGCGGGGCGGCGAACTCGCGGAAGTAGAACGCCGGATCGTCCCCGGCACGGCCGTGTTCGACCAGGCGCCACATGATCGAGTCCGGGCTACCCGCCGGAGTGGAGATGGCCAGGGTCAACGATTCCGGGCGCTTACCCGCTACCGACGTGACGGCCTCCCACACCTGCTCGGTGACCACATGCAACTCGTCGACGATCTGTAGCGACGGGTCATGCCCGTGCAGCGCACCCGGTTCAGCGGGCAGCGGCAACAAGGTCGCATCGTTCTCCGGCACATACAGCCGGTCGGCGTAAACCTGCACCCGCTCCGCCAATACCGGGTTCAGCTCCACCATCCGGCGCGCGTACCGCAGGGTGATGTTGGCCTGGCGCTGATCGGAGGCGACGACGAGGACTTCAGCCGAGGGCGGGCCGACGAACAGTTCCGCCAGCGCCAGCGCGGCGGCGAGCATGGTCTTGCCGTTCGCGCGCGGAATCGACACCAAGGCGGTACGGACACCGGGAGCGAACGCGCCCCGCACGATCTCGGACTGAAAACCACGCAGCACGAACGGGTTTCCGGCACCGTGCCCGCGCGGGGTGACCAAATACGTCTTGATGAACCGCTCGCGGCGCTTGGCCCGGTCACGCGGCCAGCCCTTGAAATCCAGGGGCTCGGCGGTGATCTGCCCCTTCGGCCCCGCCCTCATGACCGGCCCCGCACGGTGTGTAACGCGAACTCCGCCTGCCCCGGGGACGGAGAACCCACCCGTGCAGGGGCTATCCCCCTGGTGCCCTTGCGGCTGTTGCACCGCTTGCACAGCACCTGAAGGTTGCCCAGCTCGTAGGCCAGGTCCGGGCGTGCGCAGACCGGTTCGATGTGGTCGACGGTCAACTCGTCGGTGGCACCGCACGATGTGCACCACGGCTGGATCTGCCGCAGCCGACGCGACAACCGCTTCCACCGGGCACCGTTCCAATGCACATGATCACGGTCACGCACCCGGTCATCGGTACGTGCGTGATCCGGGCAGCGGGCGGCTTCGCTGGGCTCACCGCATTCCAGGCAGGGGCGCAAGGTCATGCCGCGCCCCCGCCGACGAGCCGGAGTTGATGATCGGTGGTGGCCGCTCGGTCACGACAGTCGGCGTGGATACCATCACGAGCAGCGATGGCGCCGAGCGCGTACGCGCACACCGGGCACTTGTCGGCCGGTTGTGCCGCAGTCGTGTCATGTGTGGGCGGTTGGCACGACTGCGGATTCTCTTCAGTCGTGCCACCCTGTTTTCCCTGGTCGGGTTCAGTTGTGCCAGTCGTGCCAATCGTGCCACGTGTGAGGGCGTCGGCGGTGTCGGTGGCAGCACTGGTAGGCAAGCGCCAATAGGTGGTGCGGGGATAGCCGCTGTCGGAGATCTCCACGCCCAGTTTCCGGCGCGCCCGCTGTAGTGTCCGGTCGGAGAATCCGGCCTTGACGCCGTCGCGTTTGGCGTCGGCCGACTTCGCCGACCCGGCCGCCTCAAGGTAGTCCCGCAGCCACCTCTCGGCCGTCGAGCGCTCGGCCTTCTCGTCCTCGTCGTGGGCGCCAGCAGCTCCGGCGAGTAGTTCGCGGGCGTCACGGTCGGTCTCACCC
Organism: Nocardia sp. CNY236; assembly: GCF_000482385.1. Taxonomy (GTDB): domain Bacteria; phylum Actinomycetota; class Actinomycetes; order Mycobacteriales; family Mycobacteriaceae; genus Nocardia. The sequence goes on along the minus strand of NZ_AXVD01000001.1, from coordinate 370,673 downwards.
AACCAGCGGATCGCACCGACTTCGGCCGGGCCGTCCTCGGTGGCGACCGTGGTCGATTCGATCACCGCTTCCATGGACCGGGTACGCGGGGCGAGGTTGCCCTTGGTGTTCGTCACGACCAGGTTGCCGCCCTCGTCGTCGCGGGCGACCGCGAGCACCGACCGGGCCACCTGCGACCATGCGATAGAGCCGAGGATCAACTTCCCGGTGTCGTTGCCGTCGCGCTTGCCGAAGTGGCACACGCCCAGCACCACACAGTCACGCCGGGCGGCGAGCTGGGCCAGTGGCTCGAGGAACTGCCGCACCTGTCGGTCGTCCTTGCCCGACAGTTCCGCCGACATGGCCGAGGTGGCCGCGTCCAGCACGATTAGCGACACCCGCTCGGCGGTGATGACGCCGTCGAGCATGGCGATATCCGATGGCAGCGACAGCACCCCGGCGTCGGAGTGCTCGGTTTGCACGTCCAGGAACAGCACCCGCGACATGTCCGCACCCGCGGCGCGGAGCCGGGGCGCGACTGTGTGTTCGCGGCTGTCTTCGGTGTGCAGGTAGATCACGGTGCGCGGCTGCCCGAACCACTCGCCTCCGGCCAGTCCGCCGCACGTCACCTCGGCCGCTACCTGCGCCGCGATCGTGGACTTACCGAGACCTTCACGCCCGGCGAGCAGGGTGAGAGATCCGGCCGGCATCCAGTCGGGCATGACCCACCGCACCCGCTTGGCTGCCACCTCGGAGCCGCGCGTGACCTTCAGCTTGCGTGCGGGCCGCACCTCACCGAGCACAACAAGGTCTTCCGCACTATGCCCGGCGGCGATGTGGTCGGCCAGATCCTTACCTGCCTTGACCTCGGCGACCGTCACCGACTTCGCTAGTCCGACAAGGTGTTTGGCGACCTTGTCGGCGCGAGCACGGCCTTTGTCGTCTCGGTCGGCGACGACGATCACAGTGCGGTCGGCCAGCGGCGACCAATCTGCCCTGCCCGGCGGATGGTCCGCGCCCTGGTTCTGCGTTACCGCGTAGATACCAGCCGCGCGGGCCGCAACGACATCCTTTTCACCCTCCACCACATAGATGACCGTGTCAGTGTCGGCGGAGAGACGGTCGGACCCGAACAGGGCCTTGCCCTCCTTCTTCCCGCCCTGAGCGAAGGTCTTCTTGTTCCCTCCCCTGGTGTAGAAGCGAATGACCTGGCGGCCGTCCGGGTAGTCGTAGCGAGTACGCGGACGGTCGAACAGATCGACCTTGGACAGCCCGAGAGAATCAAGTACGCCATCAGGATCGGCATTGAAGGGGTGGAAGATCACACCGTCTTCGGTGCGCCGGAACGAGATTCCGTCGTCGTCGTGGCTGTGGCCCGGCGCGGAGGCGCGGCCACGGTCCCCCTTGACCGTGACCTTGCAGCCAGCGCCTCCCAAAGCATCGACGAAGCGCTCGAATGCGCTGGTTGCGCTCACGCGCCCACGCCGTTGCACTTCACGGTGTTCCGCTCCTCGAACTCCAGAACGCTGGACAGCGGGTAGAAGACGTGCTTGCCAACCTTGATGTAGTCAGGGCCGACCCGCAGATAGCGCCACTGCGCGAGCGTTCGCTCGTTCGGCCGACCATGCCAACGTCCGGCGAGCTGCTTCGGGGTCAAGCGTTCGTCAGCCATGCGATTCCTATCGAAATGATGCGTATCTGCATCGCTTTGATCTTCCAGTCCGATGATGCAGATTGAACGAATCGGAGTCAAGTTGATACATAGTCAGATCATTTTGATAGTCTTCGCTCATGGCTCCGAAAATGAACCCACTGGGACCGACCGGTGAAGCCGTCCGGGCGAACGTCGCCCGACACCGGAAGCGCCTCAACCTCACATATGCCGAACTGTCGCGCAGACTGGACTCCATCAACCGGCAGATCCCAGTGCTCGGCCTCTCTCGAATCGAAGCGGGAGAGCGGCGAGTTGATGCCGACGACCTCTTGGCCCTTGCTGTGGCGCTCGAGGTCTCGCCCACCACATTGCTGATGCCAGACGCCGCACGACGCGACGATCCGGTCAGCGCGACCGGCATCGAAGGCCCGGCACAGGACATCCTCGGGTGGCTAAGCCTCGAGGTGCCTATCGAGCATGTCGGCAAAACGGAAGATCAACGCGACGTCCGCGACGGAATGAAGTTCATTGCCGACGCACTACCCCGCTGGACTACCGAAGGCATGAAGTTCGGGCAGGTACCCGGCACAGGGCACCGTGAATACACGGCGGAATTGTTCCAAAAGATGCTGCGAGACCTGCGCGCCGGAGATCCCGACGCACCGATTGAGGGATAGCTGATGGCGAGCGTCGAGTCGTACGAAACCAAGTCGGGCACTCGGTACCGCGTCCGCTACCGCATGCCCAACGGAAAGCAGACCGACAAGCGCGGGTTTAAGCGCAAGCGCGATGCCGAGCAGTTCTTGAATACGGTCGAGGTCAAGAAGATGACCGGCGACTACATCGCGCCGTCACTGGGCCGCATCACGGTTGCCGAACTGGCTCCCGACTGGTTGAAGGAGAAGAAGGCCAGCGTCGCGCCCTCCAACTATCGGACTCTCGACTCCGCATGGCGCACACATGTCGAACCGCGATGGGGCGGCGTCCGCATCGGCGACGTGACTCAGGATGCGGTGCGGGACTGGATCGTTGACATGCGCTTGGCCGCTCAGGAACGCGCCGAGGCCAAAGGCAAGCCTGATATCAATGCCGGGGCGACCACGGTTATCCGCGCATTCGGCGTCCTCGCGAGCATCCTCGATACGGCGGTCGAGACCAAGAAGCTCCTGCCGAAGAATCTCGCACGCGGCAAGACCGTCTCCCGAGTGCTACCGACGAAGACCATGAAGAGGCATGTCTACCTCAAGTCCGACGACGTGGCCCGTCTAGCGAAAGAGGCTGGTAAACATCGCCTTTTGGTGCTCATGCTGGCCTACTGCGGTCCGCGCTGGGGTGAGCTGATCGCATTGCGGGTCCGTGACGTTGATATCGTCCGGGGCCGACTTACGGTGGCCGACAACGCTGTACAACTTGGTGTCGACCACGCCAAGGGGCCGACCAAGGGCAAGGAGATTCGTAGCGTCCCGGTGCCCCGGTTCGTCCTCACCGAGTTGGTCGCGCACATCAAGGGGCGCGCTCCCGATGCTCTGGTGTTCCTGCATCCGGACGACGCGACCAAGTACTTGCCGCGGCCGAAGACCGTTGATGGTTGGTTCACAGGGGCCGTGAAGCGGGCAGAGGTGCAGCCGATCACGCCTCATGACCTACGCCATACCTGCGCGTCACTGGCGGTATCGGCGGGCGCGAACGTGCTGGCGCTGGCGCGCTTGCTCGGCCACAAGGACGCCAAGGAGACGCTCAACACCTACTCCGATCTGTTCGACGAAGACCTCGACAAGGTAGCGAGCGCGATGGACAAGGCATACGCGCCGCCGGAGCGTGGGCACGATGTGGGCACACCCGAATGTGGGCAAAATGTGGGCACAAGCCCCGACCGCGCGTTCTGCGGCGAAGAAAAATGCCCATCACCTGCGCGAACAGATGATGGGCGGAAGCGGTGGCGGAGGGATTTGAACCCTCGGAGGGGGGTTACCCCTCACACGCTTTCGAGGCGTGCTCCTTAGGCCGCTCGGACACGCCACCGCGCACAACCATACCCGACTGGCACTCGATCACTAAATCACGCCCGTAGCCGGGGCTACGGTGTCAGCGCCGAGTGCGGAAGAACTGGTCGAGCAGCGCTGCGCACTGCGGCTCGAGCACTCCGCCACGTACCTCGGGCCGGTGGTTGAGCCGACGGTCACGCACCACGTCCCACAGTGAGCCGACAGCGCCGGTCTTCGGCTCCCACGCACCGAAGACCAGCCGATCCACCCTGGCCAACACCAGCGCGCCGGCGCACATCGTGCACGGCTCCAATGTGACCGCGAGGGTGGCGCCCTCCAGCCGCCATCGGTCACCGTGTACCGCGGCGGCGCGCCGCAGTGCCAGGATCTCCGCGTGTGCGGTCGGGTCGCCGAGCGCCTCGCGCGCATTCGCGGCGCGTGCCAGCTCGCGTCCCTCGGCATCGAATACCACTGCTCCGACGGGCACATCGTGCTTCCCTGCGGTCGCCGCGGCGGCCAACGCGACCCGCACCATGTCGGCGTCCGAGGAGGCCGAATCGTCCGGCAGGATTCCCACGGGTCAGCGCGGCAGTTTGTCCAACACCGCGGACAGCTCGTCGGCGAAACCGAGCCGCTGCGCGATCATGCCGAGCTGCTCGTCCGGGTAGAGCTCGGACTCGGCGACGATGACACTCAGCACGGGCTCGGGCAGACCGAGATCGGCGAGCACACCGAGGTCGCCTTCCTCCCACGGTTCGACATCATCGAGGTCGTCGGGATCGATATCGGGAATTTCGACATTCAGCGCATCCAATGCATCTGCGGCAATGTCGTAATCGATCGCTGCGGTTGCGTCCGAGACCAGCATCCGTGTTCCACTCGGCGCGGGTCGAAGCACGATGAAGAACTCGTCATCGACATCGAGCAATCCGAACACCGCTCCAGAGCTGCGCAAGGCCTTCAGTTCGCTTTCCGCGGCAGACAAATTGGCCAGCGCGGCCCGACTCAGCGGACTGCATCGCCATTTGCCGTCTTCGCGGACCACCGCCACTGCGAACCCTTCTACGTCATCGTAATCGTCCGACGCCGCCCTATTGGTGCCCGAGCGCTGTGCTGCCATGGCCGCAACGGTAGTCTGCTCGAGCGGAAATGTTGAAGTCGTATGCCAATCTGTTCCGGTGACTTCGGGAAACAACACGCCCGTCTGTATCCTCGGAACTGGCTTGATAGGCGGGTCGCTGCTGCGCGCAACCGTCGCGGCGGGTTATACGGCCTGGGGATACAACCGTTCCTCCACAGGTGCGCAGGCCGCACGCGCCGACGGATTCGATGTAACCGAGGAGTTGCCCACCGCGCTGCAGCGCGCCGCGAACACCGACGCGCTGATCGTGATCGCGGTGCCGATGCCCGCGGTGGACAGCATGCTCTCCGCAATCGCGACCTTCGCGCCACACTGCGCACTCACCGACGTGGTGAGTGTGAAGGCCCCGGTCATGGCCGCGGTACAGCGATACGGTCTCGCCGGCCGCTACGTCGGTGGCCATCCGATGACCGGTACCTCCGCCTCCGGGTGGTCGGCTACCGATGCCGACCTGTTCCGTGGTGCGGTGTGGGCTGTCGGCGTGGACGAGGGAACCCACGCCGATCCCTGGACACAGCTGGTGCGGCTCGCTGTGGATTGCGGCTCCGTCGTCGTCCCGGTGGTGGCCGCGGAACACGATCGCGCCGTCGCGCGCGTCTCACACCTGCCCCATGTCCTTGCCGAGACACTCGCCGTGGTCGGCGCTGCAGGCGGCGACCTCGCACTCGGCCTCGCCGCGGGGTCGTTCCGTGACGGCACACGGGTCGCGGGCACCGCACCGGAACTGGTGCGCGCGATCTGCGATCCGAATTCCGGCGCCCTGCTGGAAGTTCTGGACGAAGCGCTTCATGTCCTGGGCGCGGCCCGCGATAGCCTGGCCACCGACACCTCGCTCGGCGAGCTCACCGACACCGGACACGAGGCGCGACAGCGCTACGAATCGGCCCACGGGTGGGAGATCACCGGCGTCCGGCCCGGCGACCACGGATGGCTCGAGACCTTGCGCGCCGCCGGAGCGCGGGGCGGCATTCTCAGCCGACTGAGCTGAACGGGCAGCTCAGACCCGCTGCGCCAGTCCTGGGTAGTCCAGGAGAAAACCCTGGGCATCCACAGTCACGGTCGCACTGGAAACCGGAGACAATACGCTGATGCCATTGGCGGCGCTGCTGTAGACCAGCGTGGCCTCTTGAACCAGAAGGTCGGGCAAACGGACATAGACGACAGGGACCTCGACGTCCTCGACTCCACGCTGCAAACCGTGACGACGGATCGGCAGGGTATTGAAAAACGGGCTGAGCACCACGTCCACGTCGAGCGCGCCGGAGAAGGTGGTGCGCACATGGCTGCCGCCCGCGTCGACGAGCCAATAGTTCTCCTCGTCACGCGCGATCGAGGCATGGCGCTCACCACCAGCCGTCGTGGTGCGCAGCGAGAGCCGCCTGGTGACGCCACTCTCGTCGGTGACCAGGTCATAAGAGGCGCTGAATGCGGGGTGATCCGCACACGCTGCCCCGATCATGCGTCCCGCGGCGCGGATACGATTGCCGGTGAGCGTCACTCGCACCGACTCCATCCGTGACCCATCGTGCGCGCGCCAGGTGAGAATCGCCGGCCACCGGGATTCCTGCGGACTCGCGGCGGGGTTCTCTGGGCCGGAGGCTGGGGTCATCACACATCTACCGTAAGCGACGTCCGAGCCCGGCCCCCGCAACCGTCGCGCATCGCGCGGGCAATGCGTGCCGTGTGATCTCGACCTCGGGTCCGCGCAAGCGCACGGTCGGAAATCTACCGACGATCGGACGCCGGTCCTAGCCGGCGACCACCGTCTCCGATTCCCACGCGTGCGCCGAGTCCGGGAAGGCCTGCTGCTGGTAGCCGCCGCGCAGCGTGCCCTCGAGGTAGGCGCTCCGGCACGCGCGGCGAGCGATTTTGCCACTGGAAGTGCGTGGAATCGAGCCGGCCGGCACCAACAGCACGTCGCGCACCGTGACCCCGTGCCGCCGTGCGATGGCAGCTCGCACGGTGTCGGCGACCGGCGCGGGCTCCACCTTGCTCGAGCCGGTATTGCGTTCGGCGACGATCACCAGTTGCTCGGAAGTGTCCTCTGCGTCGGCCGACGTCCCGACGACCTGCTCGGGTAGCTCGTTGGCGGGCACCGAGAACGCAGCGACGAAACCGGGCCGCAGCGCGGTACTGGCTTCCTGCGCAGAATATTCCAGGTCCTGTGGATAGTGATTACGACCATCCACGATCACGAGGTCCTTGACTCGACCGGTGATATAGAGCTCGCCATCGACGAAAGCACCGAAATCGCCGGTCCGCATCCAGCTGGCGTCCTGGGGAATGCCTTCCGCATGGCTGCCGTCCGGCTGCCGCGCGGCCAAGCGCGCGCGGAACGTGGCACGGGTTTCCTCGGGGCGGCCCCAGTATCCGGTGCCCATGTTCTCGCCGTGTAGCCAGATCTCGCCGACCTCGCCGTCGCGTCGCTCGACGCACTGCTGGGGATCGACGATCACCGCCCACTGCGACCGCGCGACATAGCCACAGGACACCTGCGCCACCGCATGATCGACGTCTTCCGGGACCTCGACCATGCGTCCGAGGTTCAGCTCGGCACGGTCGACGTAGATCACTCTCGCCTTGTCCTGCGATCTGGTTGCCGACACGAACAATGTCGCCTCTGCCATGCCATAGCAGGGCTTGATCGCCGTCTCCGACAACCCGTAGGGGACGAATGCTTCATTGAACTTCTTCATCGACGACACCGAGACCGGCTCGCTGCCATTGATCAACCCGATCACATTGGACAGGTCCAATTCCGCCCCCGGCTTCGGCTTACCGCGCGCTGCGGCGTGCTCGAACGCGAAGTTCGGCGCAGCGGCAAAGGTTCCCGCACCATCGGACGCCGCAGCCAACTCCTTGATCCAGCGATAGGGGCGGCGAACGAACGCATTCGGCGACATGATCGTGATGAAGCCGCCACCGACGGTCGGTAGGATCACGCACAACAAACCCATGTCGTGATACAGCGGCAACCAGGTGACTCCGCGCGAACGTTCGGTGACACCGATGGCGTCGATCATCTGCAACAGGTTGGTGCCCACGGCGCGGTGGGTGATCTCCACACCCACCGGTGTCCGCGTGGACCCGGAGGTGTATTGCAGGTAGGCGACGCTGTCGATGTCGATGTTCGGTCGCGCCCAGGACGCACCGACGGTGTCCGGAATCGCTTCCACCGCGATGATGCGCGGACGCTGTGCCGCGGGCAGGTGTCGGAAGAATTTCCGCACGCCGGTGGCCGCGGAACCCGCGGTGAGGATCGCGGCGGGGGCGCAATCCGCGAGTACGGCGCGCAATCGGTCGGTGTGACCTTGTTCCTCTGGGTCGAACAGCGGTACCGCGATATTGCCCGCATACACGGCGGCGAAAAGAGACACCACGTAACCGAGCCCCTGTGGCGCCAGTATTGCGACCCGGTCGTTCGGCACCGTGACCTGTTGCAGCCGGGCGGCCACCGCACGCAGCCGCACACCGAACTGACGCCAGGTGAGTTCGTGGTATTCACCGTCACGTTCGCGGGAATAGTCGATGTAGCGGTACGCCAGATCGTCACCGTTGTCCGCGCTGTGCTTGTCGACGAAGTCGATCAGAGTCTTGTTCCCGCGAATCTTGATATTGCCCTGATCGTCCAGATAGTCGTCGAAGGTTTCGTCGATCATCGCCTTTTCCTTTTCCAACGCACAGACACGTCGGCTGTGCAATGACACCGAACACAGATCGCACCGAAGCGGCGGGAAGACCAGAAGGTATCCCGGCCACGTCGTTGTCAGTACCGGCCGAAAGCGAGCGCAACATTGTGCCCGCCGAAGCCGAAGGAGTTGTTCACCGCGTAGTCGATGCGGCCCTGCCGCGCTTGGCCGCGCACGATATCGAGATCGATCTCGGGATCTTGGTTGTCCAGATTCAGTGTGGGCGGCACGATTCCATCACGCACGCTGAGTACGGTGATCACCGATTCGAGTGCCCCTACCGCGCCGATGGAATGGCCGAGCGCCGATTTCGGCGCGTAGACCGACGCGTGCTTGCCGATCGCCTCGGTGATCGCATGCGATTCGGCCGTGTCACCGATCGGGGTGCCGGTCGCGTGCGCGTTGACGTGCGTGACATCGTCTTTGGTCAGACCCGCCGTCTGCAGCGACCGCGTCATTGCGCGCGCTGCGCCGGCACCGTCCGGATCCGGCGCGACCAGATGGAAGCCGTCGGAGGTGACGCCCGCGCCCAGCAGCCGGGCATGGACGGTGGCGCCGCGCGCCTTCGCGTGTTGCTCCGTCTCGAGCACCATCATCGCGCCCGCCTCACCGAAGACGAAACCGTCGCGATCGACGTCGAACGGTCGTGAGGCGCTCTTCGGATCGTCGTTGCGAGTACTCATCGCGCGCATCATCGTGAACGCCGCGATCGCGACCGCCTGGATCGAGCCCTCCACTCCACCGGTGACCACGATGTCGGCATCGCCCAGGACGATCATCTTCCACGCGTTGGCGATCGCTTCCGAACCCGACGAACAAGCCGACACCGCGGTGGTCACCCCGGCACGCGCACCGAGTTCCAGGCCGACACACGCTGCGGACCCGTTCGGCATCGCTGCCCGCACGGAGTAGGGCGAGACCTTGCGGTGGCCGCCGTTGTTCAGCTTGTCCCGCGCGTCGATGATCGCCTCGGCGCCGCCCAGCCCGGTGCCGAGACAGACGCCGAGGCGGTTGCTGTCCACCGCGGGATTGCCTGCGTTACGCCAGACTTCACGAGCGAGCACGACAGCCATCTGCTCCACGTAGGACAGTCCGCGGGTCTCACCTTTGGTCAGGCCCGCGGCGGGGGAAACCTTCAGGTGGCCGCCGATCCGCACGGGCAGCTCGAACTGGTCGATGAACTCGTCTTCCAGGTGGTCGATTCCGCTTTCACCATGGAGCAGGCCCTTCCATGTGGAGTCCACGTCACCGGCGATGGACGTGGTCGCCGCGAGGCCGGTGACCACAACGGGTGGGAATTGCCCGTTCTTGGTGGAAGGAGTCTGCATGTTTGCTCACTTTCTCGGCGTCGCTCTGGGAACTTGTCGAGCAGAAAGCACGTGCGCGAGCGCGCCACCGGAATCGTGGACGGCCCGAGCGGATGACACTGGAGCACAGGCTGGTCAGCAGATCATCACCATGTGCGACCACCTCTGTGCATTATTCGAAAAGCACGCCGATCGCACTGTGTGACACGCGGACGGTACCAGGTACCGACGGCGTTGGTCGCATAGTTCGGCGATCACCGTCGGCGACTCGAGTAACGTGCTCCCGGGCACGGGCCGCGGACAACGCCCGGCAGGGACAGGAGAAAGGGACGGTCGTTGACGGGCGCGCGGATGGTCGGGCTGTTCGCCGGCATCGGTGGACTCGAGCTCGGTCTGCGCCAGCACGGATGGCGCACCGAACTCCTGTGTGAAATCGATCCCGGCGCACAAGGCGTGCTGGCAGCCCACTTTCCCGACGTAGCACTGCATTCCGACATCACCCGCTTGCGCGCCATCCCACCGAGGACGGAGCTGGTCGCGGCCGGTTTTCCCTGTCAAGACCTCTCGCAAGCCGGCCGCACCGCGGGTATTGCCGGCGCTCGGTCGGGCTTGGTCGACGAAGTGTTTCGGCTGGTGCGTCGCAAACGCGGTCCCCGTTGGCTACTGATCGAAAACGTACCGTTCATGTTGCGACTCGATCGCGGCGCGGCGATGCGCCATCTCACCGGCTCGCTCAGCGAGCTGGGCTACACCTGGGCCTACCGAGTGGTGGACGCACGTGCGTTCGGCCTGCCGCAGCGGCGTCAACGAGTCTTGATGCTGGCCTCGCGGACCGAGGACCCGCGCGAGGTGCTGTTCGGCGACGATGCCGGGCCGCGCGCCATCGGTGATCCCGCGCTCGATCCCTGCGGTTTCTATTGGACCGAAGGCGTACGTGGACTGGGCTGGGCGGTGAACGCCGTACCGACGCTGAAGGGTGGCTCCACGCTGGGAATCGCGAGTCCACCCGCGGTGCGGCTACCGTCCGGTGAAATCGTGACCCCCGGCATCGCCGACGCCGAGCGCCTGCAAGGATTCGCCCCGGGCTGGACCGCGCCCGCGACCGACGTCCCCGGCGTGCGAAGCGGCCATCGTTGGAAACTGGTCGGCAATGCGGTGAGCGTTCGCATGGCGTCCTGGATCGGCGCACGGCTGGCAGCGCCGCTCGAACCGATCTCTGCAGACCGGCCACTGGCGCCGGGTACTCCGTGGCCGGTTGCCGCGTGGGGGCGTGCCGACATGGCCTACCAGGTGCCGGTGTCCACATGGCCGGTGCACGAACCTTACGAAGACCTGACCGATTTCCTCACCGATGCGCGACTGCTGTCCGCCCGCGCCACAGCCGGATTCTTGCGCCGAACCAGCAGGGGACGCCTACGCTTCCCGTCAGGGTTCCTCGCCGACGTGGAAAGTCATCTCGACCGCATGGGCGGTTGGGCGGCATGACGCGGCGGCCCAGCACCGATGCGGCGACCAGCGCGCGACTGGCGCGTCAGCCCCGCACCGGAACCGGTCCGGAACTGGCGCTGCGGCGCGAGCTGCACCGGCGCGGGCTGCGCTATTTCGTCGATCGGGCCCCGATCCGCGGGCAGCGCCGCCGCGCCGATGTGGTGTTTCCACGCCGCCGAGTCGCGGTCTATGTCGACGGTTGTTTTTGGCATCGCTGCCCGCAACACGCCACCGCGCCGAAGAACAATGCCGAATGGTGGGCGGCCAAGCTGGCGGGAAACGTAGCCAGGGACCGCGCCACCGATGCGGCGCTGCTCGCAGCCGGATGGCTGGTCGTTCGCGTCTGGGAGCACGAGGACCCGATCAGCGCGGCCGACCGCGTCCAAGCGGCGCTGAGCTGCGGCCAATGAAATAGTTCCCGAGGTGGCCGAAGCCGCACAATGGGATCGTGACCGGTAGCCCAGAGATCGCTGAACAACACACGCGGGTGGCGCTGGCGACCATCGCGACGTCGCTCGCCATCGCTGGAGTGTGCTATTCGTCCTGGGTACTCGAATTCGTACTGCCGATCCACGGCGACCCGGCCCACTCGTTTCTCAGCGAGCTGGCCATGGAGGGCAAGCCGTACCGGGAGGTATTCACGACCGCCGATGCGATTGCCGGAGTGCTGCTGATCTCGGCGTCGGTCACGGCGATCATGCTGTTCCCCCGGCATAGGCTCACGACGGTGGGTTGGCTCGCATTGGGCTGTTTCGGTGCGTCGACCATTGCGGACGTGCTGCTGCCGTTGCGCGACCACGCCTCGAGCGCACCATTTTCCCAGCTGCATCAGCCACATGCCATGGCGAGCACGCTGGCAGTCACCTCGATCGCAGTTGCCGCGCTGTCCTTCGGTGTGGCTGCGTTCCGGTATCGACGCTGGCGAATTCTGCGTGAGTTCGGTTTCGTCTCGGTGGTGATCGGATCGATAGCGACGATCTGGATGCTTTTCGGCGACAACTACTCCCCGGGCATCGCCCAACGCATCCAGATCGGGGCAATCTCATCGTGGTTGCTCGCCCTTGCCGTCACGATGATCGTGGAAGGCTCCGACTGGACCGACCCGACCACGCTAGGTTCGAGGGTGTGACGACTACTGTTTCCCAGATTCCTGGACAACTCGACGGCGTCGCCGCGGCGACCACCCGCCTGCTCGACACCATCCGGGGCCTCGATGAGCGCGCCATTGCCGAACCCTCTCTGCTGCCTGGCTGGACGCGCGGCCATGTTCTGTCACACCTGGCCCGCAATGCCGACAGCCTGCTGAATCTATTGCTGTGGGCACACACCGGCGTCGAAATCCCGCAGTATGCCAGCAGCTTCCTGCGCGACCACGACATCGAGGCGGGCGCAGCACGCCCGCACAACGAGCAACTCGCCGACAACGAGGCAGCCGCAACACGCTGGCTGGGCCTCGCACGATCACTCACCGACGACACCTGGCAGGCCCGGGTACGCACGCGACAGGGCCGCCCGATACCCGCGAGCGAAGTACCGTGGATGCGGCTACAAGAAGTCGAAATCCACCATGTCGACTTGAATGCGGGCTATCAGCCCTCCGACTGGCCGGCCCCTTTCGTTGCGCGCATTCTGCCTCGGGCAGCTGAGGATCTGACCCACCTGACCGCTGACTTCCCCTTGGAGTCCTTCGCCATCCACGCCGCCGATACCGGCTTCACCGCCACCATTGGCGCCTCGCCCGCTACTCACACCATCACCGGCCCCGCTGCATCGCTTGCCGCCTGGTTACTCGGCCGCCGCCCCGGTTCGGATTTGACCGGTGAACTCCCCACCCTTCCGGCCTGGAAGTAACACACGAAGCACCTGGCAACAATGAATTTCGTACTCGGCGTTACAGACCGAGGACGATAGGTTTTTCGACCGGCTGTCGGCTATCGGTCCTCGTCCGCGACCAGCCCCTGCGCCTCGTCCGGGCGCAGCATCCGGCCGCGGGCGAACGCGGCGGCGCGCTCACCGGCGGTGAGCGCGGCAGTGATGGCGGTGTCGATCCGTTCGACGTCGCCGCTCTCGGCAGGTGGCAACGGCACTCCGGTCGACTCTCGGGCCGCGGCGGCTGCGCCGAGTAGCCGCGCCGCCTGCTCGTACCGGTCCGCGAGCGCCTCGGCGCCGGCGAGCCCCTCCAGCGCCAGAGCCACAGCACGCGGATCCCCGACGTGCCGCGCGGCGGCGAAACCGGCCAGGTGCAGTGCTCGAGCAGTGTCGGCGCCACCACGCTGTTCGGCGATGAAGCCGAGCTCGGCCAAGACCAGGGTGTTGCCCGGCTCGAGCTCGACCTGGCGGTTCCATTCGAGCACCACACGTAGGTGTTCCTCGGCGAGGTCGAGTTTGCCGGCTCGGCGGGCTCCCAGCGCCAGACCGATGCGCGCGAAAATCTCGCCGGGCTTGAAACTCTGCTCGGTCGACAACCGAAGCGCTCGCTCGTGCAGGTCCCACGCCCGGTCGAATGCCCCTGTCAGCAGCGCGATCCGACCCAGTCCGGACAGCCGGTCGGCGGCCTCGGTCCACAGACCCAGATCCTCCGCGATGGCCAGGCCGTCACAGTGCAACTGCGCGGCTCGGTCGTAGTCGCCGGTGATCTCGGCCAAGGCCGCCAGCGGATATACCGTCTGCAACTGGCCCCACCGGTCACCGAGTTCACAGAACAGTTCGGCGCTCCGGGCGCCATCTCGGCCCACGGCGGCGAGATCACCGCGAACCAGTGCCTGTTTGGCGCGTTCCCCGAGGGCGGCGGCCAGACCCCATCGATCACCGCTGACTTCGAATCCGGCCAGGGCCTGGTCGATCAGGTCCTCGCTGGTGACCAGGTCGCCTGCGAGGTGGAGAGCGAGACCGAGGAACCAGCGGGCGCTGGCCAGGCCTCGCGGGTCATCGACACCGTCGAAGGCATGCAAGATCGCCCGGCTGTGCCCGACCCGATCGGTCACCTCACTGGCCAGCAGATCGACGCCGGCCTGCCAGGTAAGAGCGCGAGCCCGGTCGGCACGGGGCGCCTGCCCGCCGAGGGCCAGCGCGCCGGCAAAGGCCCGGCGCGCTTCCTGCAACCGGCCTCGCAGAAACCAGTACCACGCCATCCCATTTGCCAGGCGCAGGGTCTGGTCGGCTGCGCCATCCTCCACCGCTCGATCGAAGGCATGGCGGATGTTGGCGCTCTCCAGGTCGAGACGCTTCAGCCAGATTCGTTGGTTGCGCCCGCGCAGGTGACCGTCCGCCTGTTCGACGACGTCGCGGTAGTACCGCAGGTGTCGCCGGCGGACGGAACCATCCTCGCTGGCCTGGCGCAGACGCTCGATACAGTAGGCAGCGACCGACTCCAACAACCGATACCGCACGCTGTCCGAGTCGTCGATCACAGACACCAGGGAGCGATCGACCAGGCGGGCGAGCAGACCAGGGACCTCCTCGGAGGGGACTGCCTCACCCGCACAAACACTCTCGATCGCAGCGAGCGTGCAGCTGTCGGTGAATACCGCGAGTCGGCGCAGTAGGGCGCGCTCGGCGCCAGGCAGCAACCCCCAGCTCCAGTCGATCATCGCGCGCAGAGTCTGCTGCCGGGGCGGAGTTCCCCGGTGGCTGGTGGCCAGCAGGCGGAACCGGTCGTCCAGGCGCGCGACCAGTTCGTGTACCCCGAGAGCACGCACCCGGGTCGCCGCCAGCTCCAAGGCCAAGGGGATGCCGTCCAGACGCTTGCAAAGCTCCGCTACGGCACGTGCGTTGGCGTCGGTCAGGGTGAAACCCGGCGCCGCCGCGACGGTCCGCAGGACGAACAGCTCGACGGCGCTGGAACGCCGTAGGACCGCGGTGTCCGGGACTGCGGCGAGGTCGGGCAGATCCAGCGGAGGCACCTGCCACACCACCTCCCCGAGTAAGCCGATCGACTCCCGGCTGGTGGCCAGGATTCGCAACCGGGGAGCCGCGCGCAACAACGGTTCGATGAGCCGGGCGACGTCATCGATGATGTGTTCACAGTTGTCGAATACCAGCAGGATCTCGCGCGCGTGCAGCGCCTGCGCCAATTGGGCCTCGATATCGACCGGCCTGCCGGCCCGGCCGAATCCAACTCCGTCCTCTCGGATTCCCAGCACGGCCAGGACGGCCCCGGCGAGGGCCGCGACGGCATCGGGTTGCTCACGGCGGCCGAAGGCCGCCAACTCGACCAGCCAGGCGCCGTCGGCGAACCGGCTGGGGAGACGAGTGGCGATTTCCATCGCGAGCCGCGTCTTGCCGACGCCGCCGGGTCCCACCAAAGTGACCAGTCGATTGGCCTCCAGCAAGGCGGTGACCTCCTCGACCGCCGATGCCCGCCCGATCAGGTCGGTGATGGCCGCGGGCAGGTTGGTGCGCACCTGGACTGTCCGGGCCTCATCTGGTTCGGTGTCCAGGCTGGGGTCCTGGCGCAGGATCGCCTCGTGCAGAGCGGTCGATTCGGGGCTCGGATCCACGCCGAGCTCGTCACCGAGGCGCAAGCGCAACTCGGCGGCGCTGGCGAGGGCTTCGCTCTGCCGCCCGGCGCGGTACAGGGCTCGCATGTGGACCGCTCGCAGCCGTTCACGCAGGGGATGCCGCTCGACGAGGTTGCCGAGCTCCGCCGCGACCTGGGTGTGTTCGCCCCGTACGAGCCGAGTTTCGGCACACTCCTCGACGACGGCCAGGTGGAGCTGCTCGAGCCGGCTGACGGCACTGCGGGCAAACGCGGCGTCGGCGAAGTCGGCTGCGGCGGGACCGCGCCACAGGGCCAGAGCCTCGGTGTACAGCGCGACCCGCTCATCGACATCGTGGGCGGTACGGGCCCTGATCGTCAGGGCGGTGAAGGCCCCGATGTCGATGTCGTGCGGATCGACGTCGAGCCGGTAGCCGGCGGACTCCAACACGACGAGGGACCGACTGCCCGGTTCGGCGGCCTCCAGTGCCCGGCGAAGTCGAGACACTTTGCTTTGCAGTGCGCCGGTGGGATCGCCAGGGAATCCCTCCTCCCACAGATCCTCCACGAGACGATCCACCGACACTGGACGCCCCTCGTGCAACAGGAGGTCTACGAGGAGGGCGCGGACCTTGACACCCGGGATCCTGACCTGCTGCCGATCCTTCGCCCACACCCGCAGGGGGCCGAGGACCTCGAAGCGCATGACGGCAACGATAGCTCGTTGCCACAACACCGGTCGATCCGTTGACCGGCAGTGGTCAGTGGACGGGCAGTGGATGGACTGTGGACCAAGTGACCATAGACCGTCGGCGCCCGGGAACTCGGGCGCGCTCCACCCACCGAAAGGGATAGGACCCATGGCCACGAGCTCATCGGCCGAGTTGAATCAGCGTGCCGGACCTCGGGAGTGGATCGGTCTGGGCGTGCTCGCCCTGCCCACGATCCTGTTGTCTCTCGATGCCACCGTGTTGTATCTGGCCACCCCCCATCTGGGGGCGGACCTACGCCCGGACAGCAACCAGCAGCTGTGGATCGTCGACATCTACGGTTTCATGATCGCTGGGTTCCTACCGACCATGGGGGCGCTCGGGGACCGCATAGGTCGGCGCAGACTTCTCATGATCGGGGCCGCTGCGTTCGCCGCGGCGTCCGTCGTGGCCGCCTACGCCCCCAGCCCCGAGGTTCTGATCGCGGCCAGGGCACTGTTGGGTGTCGCCGGTGCGACGCTGATGCCGTCCACTCTGGCACTGATCAGCAACATGTTCCGTGATCCGCAGCAACGCGGCACGGCGATCGGGATCTGGGTCGCCTGCTTCTCCGTGGGTATCGCGATCGGCCCGATCGCGGGCGGTCTGCTGCTGGAGGCTTTCTGGTGGGGGTCGGTGTTCCTGCTCGGCATACCGGTGATGGTGGTGTTATTGGCGACCGCGCCGACGCTGCTGCCGGAGTATCGACAGCCACAGACCGGCCGGCTGGACTTCGCCAGTGTGCTGTTGTCGCTCGGAGCCGTCCTGCCGGTGGTGTATGCGGTAAAGGAGTTCGCCGACGATGGCTTCGGTTTGCCGGTCGCGAGCGCACTTGTGATCGGGATCCTCCTCGGAGTCGTTTTCGTGCAACGGCAGAACCGGTTGGCCGACCCGCTGCTGGACCTGAGCCTGTTCCGGCAGCGTTCCTTCAGCGCTGCGCTGGCCATTCTGCTGCTCGGCCTGGGAATCATGGGCGGGACCTACCTGTTCGTCACCCAGTACCTCCAGCTCATCGAAGGACTGTCGCCGATGGCGGCCGGCCTGTGGCTATTGCCGTCCGCGCTGGCCCTGATCGTGGCGTCGTCGGTGACCCCGTTGATCGCCCGGCGAATATCTCCCGGCTACGTGGTCGCTGGGGCGCTGATGCTGTCCGGGCTGGGCTATCTGATGATCAGCCAAGTCGGCAGCTCCTCGGGTCTGCCGCTGCTCGTCGCCGGGTTCGTCCTGGTGTACACGGGCACCAGTCCGACCATGGTGCTCGGCACCGACCTCGTTGTCGGTGCGGCCCCGCCAGAGAAGGCCGGCTCGGCGTCGGCGATGTCGGAGAGTGCGATGGAGTTCGGCATCGCTTTCGGCGTGGCCCTGCTCGGCTTGGTCGGAACCACCGTGTACCGCAGCGAGATGGGCCGGTCCTTGCCGGCCAATGTGCCGACAACGGCTTACGACACAGCAAGAGAAAGCGTCGTGGCAGCTCACGGCGAGGCGGCCAGGCTCTCGCCCGGCCCCGCCGAGGCGCTGCTGGAGTCGGCTCGGGACGCCTTCATAGCCGGCATGAACGTCGTTGGCTGGGTCAGCCTGGTCGCAGTCGCGCTACTGGCGTGTGTCGCGCTGAAGATTTTGCGGCACGTCCCGCCGATCGGCGCCGGGCCCGAGCCGATGGACGACGCCGGCGGGACGCTGGCCGACGCGCCGGCGGACCCGGCGCGGGAAGGTGGGCCGGCTCCGGCATGACGCAGGCCCGAACCACGGCCGATCGGCAAATAGTCCTTTGGGTGGTCGGTCCTCCGGGTGGTCGCTGCGCGGTGGGTCGGCCAGAGGCGTCAGGTCGAACGTCGACGGGTCGATGACCGTTCGGCGCCGGGCGATGAAGTCCGTCAGCGCCGGCGCGCCCCACGTTCGGCCTGAGCGTGGCACTGCGCACTGCGAGTGCTCCAGCGTCGACTTGAATGCGCCGGACTACCGGATTGCTTCCCACCCGTCTCAGGGCCGCGCACAGGTCTTCCGCCTTCGGCAAGCAGGTCTCGATCGAAGTTCTCGCGACAACGACGTCGGCAGCCGACCGAGGGGCTGGTCTGCGACCGGTCGTCAGGCCCGGTCGTCAGGCCCGGTCGGGATACAGGCGCTGCGGCCCCGCGCCGCGTAGTCCGTCCCGGTCATCGGGGTTGACGAGGGTGCAGCGCGACATCGACAGGCACCCGCACCCGACGCACTCGGTGAGAGCGTTGCGTAGCCGCTGCATCTGCTGGATCCGCTCATCGAGCAGAGCCTGCCAGGAAGACGAGAGCCGCGCCCAGTCGTCGCGGGTCGGCGTGCGCTCCTCGGGCAACTGGTCGAGCATCTCCTTGATGGCGCCCAGTGCGATACCCAGGCGCTGTGCCGCCCGGATGAACGCCACCCGACGCAGCTCTTCTCGGGCGTAGCGGCGCTGGTTGCCCGGCGTACGCCGGCTGCGGATAAGCCCCTTGGCCTCATAGAAGTGCAGCGCAGACACAGAGACGCCGCTGCGCTCGGCGAACTGACCGATAGAGATTTCCTTTGTGGACCAGGGGATTTGCGGCACGGCGGCCATTCTAGAGTCGGCCGGGACTCCTCGCCGCCGCTCGACGCTCATCGCCATGCTACGCGGGATCCACACCACCACGATCGACTACGACGGCCACCCGCTCGAACAGCAGCCCAGCCGCGTCGAGTCACCCGACCGGCCATGACGATCCACCTCGCCGGTCACCGTGCCGAGCCGGACACATCCGCTACAGGCAGCCTTGACCTCAACCACGGTTGAGGTGAAACGCTGCTTCCCATGGTCCGGGTGGAGGTCTGGGCAGACCTGAACTGTCCGTGGAGCTATAGGGACAAGCGTCGGTTGCAGCGGACGTCCGGCCGGTCGAGCCGGCGTAATACAGCGGCAGTGGTTTGGCGCAGCTATGTGTTGGCTCCGGGCAGCTCCCGGATACCAGGACTCCACGCATCCTGCCGAGCTGGCGCCTATTCCCGTCCCCATATATCGGAAGCGAGCCATCATGTTCTCCACCATCGACGCTGCCTCCCCATCCGCGGAGCGGTTGCGGGTACTGGCGATCGGCATGATTGCGTTGACGGCATTGGTCGCGTTCGAGTCCTTCGCGGTAACCACCGCCATGCCCACAGTGGCGCACGCACTCGACGGCCTCTCGCTGTACCCCCTGGCATTCGGTGGGACGTTGGCGGCGGGCGTGGTGAGCATGGTCCTGTCCGGCCGGTGGTGCGACCTCGCCGGCCCGTCCGCGCCGCTGCGCGCCGGCGTGGCGGTGTTCGTGGCGGGCCTGCTCATCGCCGGCGCGGCGCCCACCATGTGGCTGCTGGTGCTGGGCCGGATCATCCAGGGACTCGGCGGTGGCCTGATGTCGGTGGCGCTCTACGTGGTCGTCGGCCGGGCGGTTCCCGTGGAGCTGCGGCCGCGGGTGTTCGCCCTCCTCGCGGGCGCCTGGTTGGTGCCCTCCATCGTCGGCCCGGCATTCACCGGCGCCATTGTGCAGCACGCCGGCTGGCGCTGGGTCTTCTACGGGGTGGCCTTGTTGGCCGTTCCGGCCGCGGCGCTGGTCCTGCCGCGGGTGCGGGGACACCGCGAGCCCGACCGGCGCGACCGCCCGGCGCCGCGGTGGCACCGGCTGTGGTGGGCGATCGGCGCCGCCACTGCAGCCGTGCTGATGCAGTACGGCGGCCAACGCGACGGACTCGTTGCGGTGCTGCTGATCCTCG
Source organism: Nocardia sp. CNY236 (assembly GCF_000482385.1). Taxonomy (GTDB): domain Bacteria; phylum Actinomycetota; class Actinomycetes; order Mycobacteriales; family Mycobacteriaceae; genus Nocardia. The sequence continues at coordinate 350,466 of NZ_AXVD01000001.1, read as the reverse complement.
TCGGGACGGCCGGCCTCGTCGGATTCGCGCCGCGTCTACTACCGCCGGGTACCTTCGCCGCCCGACCCGGCCTACCCAGTGTGATTGCTCTTCGCGGCGTGGCCGGCGCGGCGATGGCCGCCACCGAGATCTTCGTACCGTTGCTGCTGGTGCGCGAACGCGGTCTGACACCTTCGATAGTGGGCCTCGTCCTGGCCGCCGGCGCGATCGGCTGGTTCGCCGCCTCCTGGGTGCAGGGCCGTACCCCGGAACGGTGGCCGCCCACCCGCTGGCTGGTCACCGGAATGACGATCGAGGCAGCGGGAATCGCCACCATTACGGCGACCGTCGTGCCGGCCATACCGATCGCGGTCTGCGTGGCGGGCCTGGTGCTGCTCGGCGTCGGAATGGGCCTGATCTACCCCGTGCTGCCGGTGGCGACCCTGTCCCTGTCGGCCCCGCACGAGCAGGGCGCCAACACCTCGGCGCTCCAACTCAGCGAGTCACTGTTCGTCACCGCGGCGCTCGCCGGCACCGGAGTGCTCTTCGCGGTCTGGCTTTCCCACTCGGCCAGCACCGCCTATCTGGCCGGTTTCGCGCCGGCTCAGGCGCTCGCGCTGCTCGGTGTGCTGATCGCATGGCGGACACGGCTGCCGGCCGGCTGACAGGCGGCAGCGATGGCGCGCGAAGTTCGATCAGCAGCTCCCACGACCGTCGCTGCCCTGGCTGGAAGCTCGACGTGATCACCGGCACATTGACCTCAACTGTGCTCGAGGTTAGAGGATCGACGGGAGGCGGGTGCGCCCGCCGCTACACGCAAGTCAGAGAGGGGACCTCATGAAAACAGCAGCATTCCACTCCTTCGGCGGGCCGGAGGTGCTCCAGGTGGTGGAGGTGGCCACGCCCCAGGCTGGTCCCGGACAGGTGCGGGTGCGGGTCGCCGCCGCCGGCGTGCAGGCCTACGACTGCGCGGTGCGCGCCGGATGGACGCCGCCAGGCGCCGCGCTGACCTTCCCGCAGACCGTGGGTAACGACTTCGCCGGGGTCGTCGACCAGGTCGGCGCCGATGTCACCGGCGTCGCCGTGGGGGACGAGGTGCTGGGGTGGGCGCTGCTGTCCTGCTACGCCGAACAGCTCGTGGTCCCCGTCGACCAGATCGTGGCCAAGCCCACCGGAATGCCCTGGGATGCGGCCGGGGCACTGTCGGCGTCCGCCCAGACCGCGCACACCGCACTACGAGCATTGAGGGTGGGTGCTGGCGACACGGTGCTGATCCACGCGGCGGCCGGCGGAGTCGGTACAGCGGCGGTCCAACTCGCCCGGCTGTGGGGCGCCACGGTGATCGGCACGGCCAGCCCACGTAACCACGACTATCTGCGTTCGCTGGGTGCCGTACCCACCGAGTACGGCGATGGACTGGTCGCGCGAGTGCAAGCGCTGGCGCCCGGCGGGGTGACGGCTGCGCTCGACGCCATCGGCGGCGAAGCCCTCGACGCCTCCGTAAAGCTGGTCGCCGATCTCGACCGAATCGGCACGCTGGTCGACTTCGACCGGGTCGAGCAGCTCGGCGTCCGGGCGATCTTCAGTGAACGGACCCGAGACCGGCTTGCGGAACTCACCGAGCTGTACGACCGAGGCGAGCTGCGCATCGAGGTCTCCGGCCGCTATCCGCTACACCGCGCGGCCGACGCCCATCACGAGATGGAAGGCGGCCATGTCCGCGGCAAGATCGTCATCACCCCGAACTGAGCCCTCCACTGCGATCCGGAAGAGGTCGTTTCGTGCAGTTGGAAATCTTCTTCGACATCCTGTGCCCTTGGTGCTACATCGGCAAGCGGCGTCTCGATGCCGCGTTGGAGGGCTTCGCACATCGTGACCGGGTGCGGATCGTCTGGCGCAGCCTGGAACTGGCCCCCGACGAAGGGCGCGAACCCGGACCCACCGCGGCGGAGGAGATGGCCGAGTGGATGGACCCCGGCGCGGTACCGGCCCGGGTCGCGCTGATCCAGAGGGAAGGCGCCGAAGTCGGACTCACGTTGGACCTCATGAAGGCTCGCCCGGTGAGCACCTACGACGCGCACCGGGTGATCCACCTAGCCGACCGTGAGGGCCGCGCAGGCCCGATGGCAGAGCAGTTGTACCGGGCGTACCACACCGAGGGCTCAAATATCGCCGACCCGCGGGCGCTCACCGAGCTGGCCGTCACAGCAGGACTGGACCCAACGAAGGTAGGCGCGGTGCTGAGGTCAGATGATTACGCCAACACAGTAGTCCACGACCGGCAGCGGGCCGCGGCACTGGGCGTCACGGGGGTGCCGTCGTTGAGCATCGATGGCCGTCCCGCGTTCTCCGGAGTGCAATCGGCTGCGGCGCTGCGCGCGGTGCTCGATCGAGCGAGGCCGTCGACCGGGAAGGCGGTACAGACCTATGGCGCGGCCGCCGGAGGCTGACCGGTAAGCCAGCGGTTTCGTGTTGGCCGATATCGACGCTGCGAAGCTGGATGAAACCACAGCGCTCTGTAATGGCAACTCTGATATCTAGCCGCGAGAAGCCGTTCGCAATCCGCGGGTTCACCGAGTCGCTTCGGTCCGAATTACGTTCCAAACCAAACGTATCCGTGACATGCGTCTATCCCGGCGGCTGGTGCACCGTACCGAAGCTACACCCGCCGTCGGTCGATGCGGCACAGATAGTGGGCATCCCCTGGCCATCTCCGCACCGGTCATGTGCTCATGATGTCGGAGCTGGACCGACTGGGCCGCAACACCGTCCATATGTGGAACTGATCGCACAGTCGACCGAGCGTGGTGTCGACTTCCGCAACGTCACCGAGGACTGCACACCGCTGGGCCAATGGGCAAACCCATGATGACGATCACGGCCTTGCCAACTCGTAGCGAGACACCATGATCGAACGGATCAGCGCCCCGGCTATCCACTGGGTTTGACCGACTGGCCGACACCGACGGACCTACCCCAGATAAGGCTCGGTCCGCTCCTCAGCGTGATGCCGGAGCCGTAGCCGCACCGTGTCATGCACTGGCAGCTTCTCCAGCTCCTCCAATCCGAGGAAACGAACCGACGTCGACTCGCTGCTGACCTCGATATGGCCACCAATCGCCCTGCCGTAATACGTGATGGCGAACTCTTGCCGAATCTCTCCATCTGAATATTCGATTACGTGCCCAGGGTCCGTATATATACCCAACAGTCCGGTAATTTCTATGTCCAGGCCGGTCTCTTCCTTTGTTTCTCGGACTACACATTGTTCCAGCGTCTCGCCGATCTCCATGATTCCCCCGGGTAGAGACCAGTTGCCAGAATCTCCTCGGCGTTGCATCAGGATACGGCCCTCAGAATCTATGATAAGCGCCGAGCCTCCAGGAACCAAGCTGTTCGCCTTGGGCGCATCCGGGTCGTTGTAATAGTCACGCCGTGAGCCCATTGGATGTTCCTTGCGAGTAAGGGGTTACCGTGCCCCAGATTTGTTCGAACTGATCAGCCAACGATTCAAATATTCCATGAGAGGAAAGTCGTCGCAGATAGAGCGCTGTGTGTTGATACCCGCGGGCACGGAACAAATATGGGGTGACAATCATCTCGGCGTCGAACCGAAACACTGAGTTGTACAAGTGCGTGGCGTGCAGGCCAATCTGACACCCTGGGGTTTCTCCCATCTAACTAATCCTCCATGGTTTCGTACGAAGGTTCGTAGCGGTCCGGTCCTCTATTGGTGCATCATCTATCCATGCTCCCGCCCGGTTACTTCATCGCCGAAGAGGTCGACTCCGAGTTCGACCGGTCCCACTCGAACGAGTTCGACCCGGAGCGACCGCCGAGCCCGACCGCGGCCATATGCGGGCGGCGTTGCGTGAGACGCAGGCAGCGGTGTGGAACGACAAGCTCGGCGGCGAACCGCTGGTGCGGAATACGCATCATCTCGACGATTCCCCCGATGTCGATCCGGTAGTCGACCGTGTGGGATCCGGTGTGCAGCCGAAAGTAGCCGAGCCGGATGTCGCCGCAGGATCGGCCGATACGGGCGGCCTCGGTAGTGGTTTGGGGAGAATACTGTGAAGGTAGTGAAAAATTGACTCCAACAAGTGGAAATCCGACCCATGATCTCTCGGCTACTTTGCCTTGGCCTCCAGGGTTTGGGCCGAATAGGCGCAGGTGGTCGTCTATTCTCGTGTTGTTGCCGTTCTTTCTCGCCATCGGAATCATCGGCCTGATGATGTCACTGGACGGCATCGCGCAGGGTAACTCTGCGCAGACCTCGTTCGGATTCACCGGTGCATTGGTTACATTTGCCGCCACCCCCATCTGCGTCCGTGTGTTCAACACCCGCAGGCGCTCTTTGCCTCAGGTCCGCTCCGCGCAGACGATCGAAGGCGAGACAGCGCTCTTGGTGCCCGCGTGGCGCGGGTTCTCCCTCGTGCTCATTACGGTTCTCATAGCGGCAATCGCGTTTGGGGTCGTTTATATAGGTATGCTGCCATCCGCAACGCAGGGAACTTCGGATCCGATACGGGCCGCTATAAGTTCTTTCGAGTTCGGGGGGCTCGCACTCGCGGTGGTCTTAGGGAGCTGGCTGTTTGCCCAGACGCTTACTTCGTTGAAGCGCGGAAAGTCGTTGCGGCTCACCCAGTCGGGTGTGCACCTCAACAACGGGCTGATGCGGCAGATACTCGACTGGGATGAGATCCTACTCGTCGAGGCAAGCGCTGAGCCGCGATTCGCGACTGTTCGGCTGCAGACAGTTCCGGGTTCGGTGAAGGTGTCCGACATCTCGAGGCTAGCGCGTAACCGCAAGCGCTCCTGGAGCGTCGAGATCTACACGCTGGAGTTCGACGCGGACTCGGCACTCGTGTATCACCTGGTCAACTTCTACTGGCGACACCCCGAAGCCCGGAAGGAACTGGCATCCAGCGATGTCGTCGACCGCATTCGGAACGGTGATCTACTAGTGTGACGCGCCGGGAATGTCCCGCGTCAAGTAGTTGGCAGGTTTTCGGTCTCTGGAAAGTTGGGAACCAGGGGATCGACCAAGCCACTGTGGACATCGACGGGCCGGTTCCAGACGATCGTGGCCAGTCCCCGATAACGCGACCGATAGGAATCGGATGGCACACAAAGGCACAACCACATGACCCTGATGGGTGGTGGTATGCGCATAGAGGGGTTGGCTTCCCCGCCTGCCCCATAGGGCCTGCCTTTCTCGCGTAGAGGCTCCGCGGTCAAGGGTGGCGTAGCCATCAGCGGAGCTGACGCCGTAGGCGCCCTCGAGGGTGGAGGGGCGCGGGAACACAATGCAGGCCACCAGTCAGCAGAGCCACGCGGCCGGAGGTCGCGCCACGGTCAGAGGTTCATACCGCCGGATGCGACTATCGGGTGGATCGGAATTCGTCGAGTAGGCGGAAGAAGGCATCCAATGCTGTCTCACCATCGCTGACATGGTGTTCGATAGCGCCTGCCCACCCCAAAGCCAACGACCACCCGTATTCCGATTTCAACCAGTGCGCGAACGATCCGTCGCTCGAATGAAGATCGAACTCTTCGGCCACAGAGTGCACCTGTAGCGCCACCCAGTAGCCGAAGAAAATACTCTGGAGGTCCTGCAAAGTGCCAGCCCGCGCCCACATCCCCGGTCGCGGCCGGATGTTGTGATCGATGAGGTCGTAAACGTCACGGCAATCCGCAACGTGCTTGATGACCGGTGGCCGGCCCTCGGGCGAGCTGCGTTCCGGGTGGTTGATCATCTCGATATGTTCGCAGACCGTTGTGGGCGGTATCGGGTGATGGCGTGGTGGTGACGACAGCCAGGCCCCACGAGCGGGTGCGGTGGATTCGTGTGCGACTGCGGGAGAGCAAGTCGGGTACGGCACTCGTCGCGCCCACACTTCTCGGTTTCGAAAATTCGGCAGGCCTACGCCCGCATCGTCGGCCCGGGAACCGTCGAACTCGTCGTCCGCCGCGGTGACGCTCTCGCCGAGATGGTGCTGTTGCCGCGGGTGGATAAACGAGCTGATCGGCTCGGGGGAACTGCGGTCGGTGAAGATCGGTCGCCGCCGGTTCGTCACCGAAGAGGCGATATCGGATTGCATCGCCAGTCTCGACTTGTCGGAGTTGTTCGAGGTCTGGATTGCGACGAAGGATCGCCTGAAGCCACAGTCCCGGGCCGACTACCGCAGCGTGTGGAGCAAGCACGGGGAATCCCAGCTCGGCGCACTGCGGATACGTGAGCTATCGACCAGCCGCGCGGAACGGCATATCGCTTCGCTGCCGGTGTCGCGTGCTCGGATGCTGCGCGTGGTGTTGGTCGGGATGTTCTCGACCGCGGTGCGGTACGACGTGCTCGCGGTCAATCCGATCCGGGAGGTGAGTCGCCGGACCGGAAAGAAGGTCCCGGCCCGCGCGTTGACTGCGGAAGAGTTCGCGGTGGTGCGTTCGACAGTGCCGGCCGAACGAGGTCCTGGGGCTGCGCTGGTCCGATGTCGACCTGATGGCGGATCCGCCCACGATAGTTGTTTCGGGCACGGCGTTGGACCACGGCAAGGTGACCAGGAAGCCAGTTCACCGGCAGGATGAGCGTAAAGGGGATGCCCCGGATCACACGCTGTTCTCCCCAGGCTGGCGGTTGAGGCGTTCACCACTTTGTTCGGCAGTGCCACCGATCCGGACGGCCCGGTGTTCGCCAACCGCGACGGCGGGTGGATGAGGCTGGCGAACCTGCGGCGGTCGCTGCGGGCGGCTCTGCCCGATGAGTTGCGGTGGGTGACGCCGTACAGCTTCCGGCGGACGGTGGAGACGGTGGTTCGCGATGATCTCGGCCCGGCTCAGGCTCAGGCTCAGCTGTCGCATTCGAAGCTGTCCACAACCGAGCAGCACTACTTCCAGCGCCAGACCCAGGGCCCGGATGCCGGAGCACGCTCGACCGGTACGCGGGCGGAAAGTAAGGGCTCGTATGTATGGGCAAAGTACGGGATTTCGCCGTCTCGGCGGTGAACGTAGATCGGGCTCTGATCCGCTTTCGCAGTTCAGAGCCCGATCTTTGTGCGCCCGAAGGGATTCGAACCCCTAACCTTCTGATCCGTAGTCAGATGCTCTATCCGTTGAGCTACGGGCGCATATACCTATTCAGTTATGCCCGGTTTCCCGGACTGGCGGAGGCGAGAGGATTTGAACCTCCGGTCCCCGTGAAGGGACAACTCATTAGCAGTGAGTCCCATTCGGCCGCTCTGGCACGCCTCCTGGAGCCTTCTTTTCGAGGGCGTCGGTCCTTTCGAACCACCGAGCAGAAAGGCTACAGGAGCTACCGTCCAGATCACAAAACGACTGGTCAGCGCAGGTTGCTGTCGAACCAGTCGAAGATGCGGGTCAGCGAATCGACCAGGTCGGAATCATCGCCGAGTTCTGGAGTAAACGTGCGGTGATGCAGGCCCGGATAGGTGACGACCAGGCTGGCGACCGCGGCGCGTGCAGTGGCGTCGCGGAGTTCGTCGATCTGAGCCGGTGGCGTGGAGGGGTCGTCGGTGCCGAACAGGCCCAGCCACGGAGCCTGAAGGCCGGGTGCTGCGCTCACCAACGCGTCGGCCTCGGCATCGAGTGGTTCGATGATGCCGGGCGCCGCGACGCTCACCGCCGCTCCGACCGGCCGGTTGGTTGCAACCAGGAATGCCGCGGTGCCCGCGGAGTCGAAACCCAACACACCGATGGTGTCCGGAAACACACCGCGGCGAATGAGCCAGTCGAAGCAGGCATCGAAGTCGTCGAACAATTCGTCCCCGAACACCGCGCTGCGCGGTTCGCCGTTGATCCGATGGAACAGATCGGGCGCGACCACCGCCCAGCCCTCCCCGGCCAAGGCGTTCATCAGGTCGAGGAGGGCGCGAGTGAACTCACGCGCCTCGTGTAGCACCACGATCCCGCCACGGGCATGGCCCTCCGGCTCGATCACTATGATGGGCACCTGCCCGCGACCTGTCGACCGCTTGTCATCGAGGTCGTCGGCCCGCAACGGGGCTACATCGTTATAGGTGCCCGACATGAAACCAGCCTAGGACGAGTTGCTGTTCTTCGGTAGAAATTGTCCGGTGGGGCCCGCCTACCAGAGAATTTTCGGCAACCTGGTCGGGGCTCGCGTCGGGTGAACGCAAGCCCGTGCGTGAATTAGGGTTGGGCTGTGACTGCGCAGATCCGGCCGGACCTCGATTCGATTCCGGCATATACCCCCGGCCGCAGCTATCCCGGGGCGGTCAAGTTGGCCAGCAACGAGACCACGCTCGCTCCGCTGCCTGCCGCCGCCAAGGCCATCTCGGAGGCGGTCGACGTCGTCAACCGGTATCCGGACAACCAGGTAGTCGAACTTCGCGCGGCATTGGCCGACTTCCTCGACGTGGGGTTCGACAATGTCGCGGTCGGCTGCGGCAGTGTGGCGCTGTGTCAGGAGCTGGTGCAGATCACCTGCTCCTCGGTGACCGATGAAGTGCTGTTCGCCTGGCGTTCGTTCGAGGCGTATCCGATCGTGACCAAGGTCGGCAATGCCACGGCCGTCCAGGTGCCGCTCACGCACGATTCGGTGCACGATATGGACGCACTGGCCGCCGCTGTCACCGACCGCACCAAGCTGATCTTCGTGTGCAACCCGAACAATCCGACCGGCACGGCGGTCGGTGCTGCCGAATTGACCCGCTTCCTGGACTCGGTGCCGCCGCACATCCTGATCGTCCTGGACGAGGCCTACTACGAATACGTTCGACTCACCGACCGCCCCGACGGCGTCGAACTCGGCCGAACCCGACCCAATGTGGTGGTTTTGCGCACGTTCTCCAAGGCCTATGGATTGGCCGGGCTCCGAGTGGGCTATGCGGTGGGCGATCCCGCGGTGATCGGCGCGCTGCTGAAGGTGCACATCCCATTCAGCGTCAATCGGCTCGCGCAGGCGGCCGCGATCGCCTCACTGGAGGCGCGCCACGAACTGCTCGACCGCACCGATCTGCTGGTCGCCGAACGCGAACGAGTGCGCGACGCGCTGGTGACGGCGGGGTATCGTGTGCCGCCGAGCGAGGCGAACTTCGTTTGGTTGCCGCTGGGCGCACGCAGTGCCGAATTCGGCGAGGCGAGCGCGGAGGCCGGCGTGCTGGTGCGGCCGTACGGCGCCGACGGGGTACGCGTCACCATCGGCGACCCGGCAGAGAACGATGCGTTCCTGCACTTCGCCACCGATCGCGCGGTATGCGCACGGTTCCAGGACTGACTCGCTGACCCTGTCCACGAGAAGCGACTGCGTCCGAGGAGAACTCGTCCAAGAAGAGCTCTCGTCCAAGAATGCTAAGGAATACCGAGCGCAGTGGCGATCGTCGGCCATGACCTGGCCAGCTCGTCGGTCCAATACGGCCACGAGTGCGTTCCTGTGCTCCGAAAGTGCGTGGTGACCGGGATTCCGAGGGAAGCGAACCGCTCCGCGAGGCGTCGGGTACAAACGTTGGTCGCGGCCTCCAACGGGCCGCCGACCCCGACCGAGCTGACCACGTCGAGATCCGGGTTGCCGGGTACGTCGTACTCCCCGGGCAGACCACTGCCGACCGACAGGTACATCGTCTTGCCACGCAAGTCCTCCGCGTGCAGCGTCACATCGTGAGCCAGCCAATCCGGGTCGTCTCGCTGACCGAACATATTGCTCGGATCCCCGTTGTACGTGGCCACCACACCGCGTGCCTGCGCCTGACCGATATCGGTGCCTGTCGAGAAGCAGCCGCTGTGGGCCGCGATCGCGGTGTAGAGGGTCGGCTGTCGGAACGCGAGCATCATCGCGGCCTCTGCGCCCATCGAGACTCCCATGATCGCGTTGTTGCCGTTGCCGTCGAATGCGGCGTCGATCAATGGGGGCAACTCCTTGGTCAGAAACGTTTCCCACATGTTCGTTCCTAGGACGGGGTCGGGGCGCTGCCAGTCGGTATAGAAGCTCGCCGGACCGCCGACGGTGAACACCACGTTGACCTGCTTGTCGGCGTAGAAGCGGTCCGCGTGCCCGAAATCGATCCAGTTGTTGCTGTCCAAGCTCGCAGCCCGCCCGTCGAGCATGTACACAGTGGGCCGAGCGCGGGTTCGGTCGAGCGGCAGCAACACCTGGACCTCGACCTCGCGGCTCATCGCGGGCGAGACGACGAAGACTCGCGACCGGCGATCGTCGATCGGTTCGACCCGGATGATCCGCGGCGGCAGAGTCTGCGCGCTCGTCGGCTCGGCCGGACTCTGCTGCCCATCCGTGGAGCCCGTGTTCGCCGGTGGTGACGCATCGGGGACGGCGGTTCCCCGGGGAACGCCCAAAGCGAGCACTCCGGCGACAAGCGTGACGCCGACAAGGCTGTGTGAAACCCAACGCCGCACCCCACGCCAAGATCGCATAGGGGAATCCTGCCAAAGAACCCACCGGCACGAGGCCGATCCGAACCATCTCCCCTATCGGGAGGACCTGGCACGCTCAGCGCACCGCAATCCTATCTTCCCACCGGCGTTCCACGTCGGCGAAACGCCACACCGCCAGAGCAACCGCCCAGGTGAACAGTAAGAGCCCCACGATGATGTACCCGAGTTCGCCCAGATCGAGACCACCGACCCACGCCATGACACCCGATTCGATTCCCAGCCGCTCGACAACGATCGAAACAATCCCTTGCCCACCGATCAACAGCGCAACCACCACCGACAGCCCGGTGACCACCAGGTTGTAGTAGATCTTGCGCACCGGTCGCACGAAGGCCCAGTCGTAGGCGAGGCTCATCAACGCACCGTCCAGCGCATCGAACAGCGTCATACCCGCGGCGAACAACACGGGAAGAACGAGGATTGCATACCAGGGCAATCCGGTCGCCACCGCTCCACCCGCGATCACCAGGAGTCCGACCTCGGTGACGGTGTCGAACCCGAGACCGAACAACACGCCGACCGGATACATGTGCCGCGGCTTCCGAACGAGGCCGAGTACTGGCCGCAGCACCCGGTTGAGCAGTCCCCGGTTGTCCAGTTGCCGGTGCAATTGGGCCTCGTCGTATTCACCGCGACGCATCTTCCGGAACAGTCGCCAGAGCCCTACCAGTGAGGCGAAGTTCAGCAGGCCGATCGCAATCAGGAAGAGGCCGGACACGCCAGCACCCCACAGATCGGTCCACCGCAGTAGCGACGAATCCTCGTTCTCCAATGTCGCTGCGAGCGCCTGCATGCCGGCGGCAAGCAGGACAACGAGTACGAAAACCACAGTGGAATGACCGAGTGCGAACCAGAAACCGACCGTCCGGGCCTGCCTGTCGTCGTTGTCGCCCAACAGCTTCCGCACCGTGTTGTCGATCGCGGCGATATGGTCGGCATCGAACGCATGCCGGACACCCAGCGTGTAGGCCGTCACCCCGAGACCGATGCCGAACACCGACCCCTGAATCACGTAGTTTCCCGAGGCTGCCACCAACAGAAGCGTTCCCCAGCCGATCAGGTGGAGTGTGACCACCGCGACTGCCATCCCGAGGACACTGCGCACGTACAAACCCTTCGAACTTCTGAACCATTCCGATCCCGCTACAAACCGCCCCAGCAAACCACACGGGCTCGGAAACTAGGGACCAAAGGGTGCATCGGGCGACCTGAGACGTCGAACCAGCGAAGCCGAACACGCCACATATCGGACCATCGAAGTCGAGTAGCACCAGTTGCCTGCTCCGTAAGGAGTTCCGGCAGCGTGGTCAATGGTGGAAGTCCTGGGCGACGGTGTCCCAGATGCTGTTGAACCACATCTGCGACTGCTTCACGAACTGGCTACCGTTGGAATCGGGGTCGGATTCCTGACAGATAGCGATTCGGGCCGGAGAAGACCGTCTCGTATCCGATCGATCGGCTCGGCTATAGCGTGGTGCAGAGTCTCTCCTGAGAACCCAGCGAAATCGATTGTCACCTTGAACGCTTCAAAAGAACGCTCGATGTGTGGCCCCAGGCCGACGGGCCGTTCCGTGCGCCCCCGAACGTAGACTCCGCTGCCTTTCCGCGAGACCACCAAACCCTCATCGCGCAGGATACGGATCGCGTGCTCGGTAGTGGCCTTGGCTACGCCGAACCTTTCCTTGAGCTGCGGACCAGAAGGCAACCCGAGCTACGAACCGCGCTGCTGGTGGTGTGCGATCCCGCGCAATTGGCGCTGATGCTCATATTTCACCCATGATGTGACCACCTGTGGAGAGTGGTTCTACATGATCAGCAGTGAAGCTCTGCGGTGCGGGGGTAGGTCTTTGTCTATGCCTTTGCCGCATATCCAGCATTTTGAGGCACCGCTAAGGCCCGAGAGCTAAGAGCTAATAGCTAATAGCTAATAGCTAAGAAGATCAGCGCATCGGATATCGCGAAGATGCTCGGATGCTCCCGAGCGACCATTTATCAGTATCTGTCGGAGAACTGACTACGGATATGACATAGACCCCGGCCAAACCGGAGTCTATTTTCGTTTCTAAGCCACGAAATCAGCCCGACCCATACTCGGATATGGGTATGCAAGTCCAATCGCTTAAGCAGTGGGTGATCTTTGGGGCTAGGTCCGAACGCTTATCGCTTCTCGGATCAGTGCCCGTGCTGCATCACCTGTGACAGATTGACTCGCCAGGATATCGAAAGCGCGACCGTAAAGCGCTATCTCTCTAGGCTGGGTAATGGTGATCCCTGCCGTGTGACCTTCGACCTTCACCATACGATTGTCGAACATGAAGAAATTCTCAACCACGACCAAACCCTCAGAGGAGCGGGGGACAATCCCCAGAGTCACACGAGACATGCCGATGACTGAATAAAGTCTATCAAGTTGTCCGATCATCACCTGGTCATTGCCAAAGGTGGTGTAGAGCGCTTGCTCGGCCATAAGGATATGGAATCGCTTCCCATTCTGATATAGAATGCGCTGCCGCTCCATCCTCTTGGAGACGGCATCGTCCAAATCATCGGGGATACGATAGAAGCCGATGATGTTTCGCATGATCGCCGTAGCGTAGTCCGCTGTCTGCAACAGGCCCGAGACAATGGCTGGTTCCCAGTTGCGAATGAACTCCGCTCTCGATTCGAGCCGTAACGTCTGTTGCTGCCGACGCTTCATGCCTGTACCGAGCGCTTGCCGCCATTCGATGTACGCGGAGTCGATGTTGTGCTGCGTGGCTAGCAGGTCTTCCAGTTGATCGTCCGCACCCGCGTGCCGACAGTAGGCCCGGATATCCGCATCAGATGGACGGATAACTCCGTATTCCATCTTCGAGACCTTCGTCTCATGCCACCCCGCGCGGCGGGCAAGCTCTCGGCCCGTGAGATTTCCACGGCGTCGTAACTCACGGAGTCGTTTACCGAGAGCTTCCCGTGCCTCCTGTACAGAATCAGTCACTGCTGTGACATCACCTGTGTGTATTCAGCGTACGGCATCGCTAAAGACCAAAGCCGGTCTCTGACGTTCCGGCAATATGAGACAATCTCCGGATCGGTCGTTACTGCTGATCCTCCAACCGAACGGCCATCCTTGTCTGAAAGGTTGAATACAACCGTTTCGCTGTCTACCAACCACCAGTCATCCCGCGGTAGTTTACCGGCAAGATGACGGGGAAGATAGCGGATGTCTTCCCCGGCCTCCACATTTAGAGTCGTCAAGGTAAGTAACCAACGTTGGTAATCGCTATGAGGGACCGTGACTACACGAACCCGACTTACCGAGACACTGCGCGCCGTGAGTTCTTTTACGAAGTCGTACCAATCTTGAAACCACTCACGGTAGTCGAATGGCTCATTATTCACGAAGCATCTAAACGCCTCGTCTTCTCCCGGTTCGCCGTACGAGTCTCTGACCTCGAGATGAAATACCTCGTTCCGGCTTTCCTGTAGTAGTTCAGTTGCCGTCCGGAACTCCACCGAAATAAGTCCTTTCAGTCTTCGGAACCTCGATCGCGGTTTCGTAGTCTTCCATCTTCAGTTGCTCGAGCGTTTCACGGTCCGTGACTGGTCGACCGGACAGGGTGAACGTCCCCCGGCCGGTATCGGTCATCGGTGCCCCGATGAACGTCCGAGATTCGGCGAAGCCAAGCAAGAGATGCGGTATCTCTACCGTCTCGGGTCGGCCGGTCTGCCAACCAACCAGTAGGTAGCTGCCCTCGTCGGTGGCGCAGAGTGCGGGACAGCCGTCCTTGCCAGATCCGCCCTTGCCGAGTACTCGATACCCCATGATGTCGCCTCCTGTGAAGTGCTATGCAGGGTCTTGCATCAGTTCCTTCCTATAGTCCCGCTAGTACTCCAGCCGGACTTTGTGATCATGGGGTGAGTCGGGATCGTCGCTGGTAGTGGCTGTGTCGGGCTCGGTGTTGGTGCCGGCGTCGCCGTAATGACCATCGGATCCGGTGTGCGTGGGATCGGATCGGTGTGTGTGTCAGCGTGGTGATCAGGTGTCGGATTTCGTTGCGGGTCAATGCGATCAGTCCGGGTGTTGGTGGTTTGGGTGAGGGCCAGGGCAGTGAGGAATGCGTGGGCGAGCATGACCAGCAGGGTCCAGCGGTGCCAGGAGCGCCACCTGCGGACTTGATGCTGGTCCAGCCCGGTCATTGTTTTCGCGGTCTGGAAATTCTCCTCGGTCGACCAGCGGCGGCCGGCGACTTTCACCAGCCGGGCCAGTGTCACCGGTCCGGGCGCCCAGCAGCGGTAATAGGCCAGTTCCCCGGTGCGCTGGTTGCGGCGGACCACCAGCCATCGATATCCCGGTTCGGCATCGTCAGTGGCGGCACTGATCTCGATCCACGCCCAGTCATAGACTCGGGGTCCTTTCGCGCCGGCACCGGCAGACAAAGACTGCCACGCCCGCTTCGGCAGACCGGCAGCGAGCACATCGGCACGCACGCGACCGGTCGCGGTGGTGACCCGATGATTGGTGGCGACAGCGAAAACATAACCAGCCCCCCGGTATTCCAGGGCCGAGCGTAGTTTCGGATCTGCGCCGTAGACCTCGTCACCGGTCACCCACGACGCGCTGACACCCGCGTCCAGAGCACGCAGGATCAACTGCTTCGCCAGCGCCGGCTTGGTCGCGAACCGTGTCTGGCCAGGTACCCCGGCGTGCACGCGACGCTGCGGGTCGGTCGTCCACGATTTCGGCAGGTAGAGGGCGCGGTCGAGGAACGCGTGCCCGGCGCGGGTGGCATAGGTGAGGTAGACCGCGACCTGACTGTTGTCGATCCGGCCGGCCGTGCCCGTGTATTGACGCTGGACACCGACGGTGCACACAACCTTCTTCAGGTCACCGGTCTCATCCACCACAAGGGTCGCGTCGGTGTCACCGAGATGGGAGACCACATAATCACGCAGGTCATCCCGCAGCCCGTCTTCATCGATCACCGCTGCCGCGAGCAGGTGTTGCATCGCATCCGGCGACCGGTCACCGGCGTACTCGGCCAACGTCCAACAATTCTTCACCGGCAGATCCGACATCAGCGCCTCGAGCATCCGGGCAGCGGTACGACGAGTCTCCACCCGCGCGAACCGTCCACCGATCCAGCCGGTCAACCGATCGAACTCCCGCTGCCACCGCTCAGGCGCTACGCTGTCACCCGCGGCCACCGCCAATTCTGTTGTAGTCCACACAAACACGACATAATCACGCGGTGGCCGCCCACCGCCCACCCCACTGACCAGCCACATCATCGATCACGAAGTCCGGCTGGAGTACTAGACCTTTTGCGCAAACGGTTGATCGTGATCGAGAACGCCGTGCAGGTCAATATGGAGGTGCATATCGGAGCGCCGAAATCGCATGACGATCGCTCGGTGCCGACTCCTGCGTTCGTCGTGACAGGGCTGGCCCGACAGTGCGAGGGCAAGCGACGAGACGATCTCGTATTCCCCGGAAGGGACGGCAAGCACTTGAAGCGGCCGATCAGTCACTCAGGATGGTTCAACAAAGCCGTTGAGGCTGCCGACCTACCCAGGGTGACTCCGCATGATCTCCGGCACACAGCGGCGAGTCTAGCGGTGTCGGCGGGGGTCAATGTGAAGGCGTTGCAGCGGATGCTCGGCCATGCTTCGGCGGCTATGACTTTGGACACCTACTCGGATCTCTTCGATGACGATCTCGACGCTATCGGCGAGGCCTTGGACAGGGCCGCACTGGCTAATGTGTCCAAAATGTGTCCAACGGACGGCCTAGCGGAGTTAGCTGCCGCACAATAGAGGCTCTGACCTGTGCGTTCCCGTCGAACCCATGGCGGAGACGGGGGGATTCGAACCCCCGGTCGCTCTCACGACGCTCGCTTTCAAGGCGAGTGCATTCGGCCGCTCTGCCACGTCTCCAGGCACATGATCGTAACGGACCGGTCAACCAGGGTGCTGACCGATTTCCTTGTCGACCTTCCCGAAGACTTCGGCGATCACCTCGAGTTGGTCCGGGGCGAGCAAATCGACGAAGTGGTGGCGGACCGCTTCGACATGGCCGGGGGCAGCTGCCTCGAGCCGGCGCATGCCTTCGTCGGTGAGTTCGGCGAGCACGCCGCGGCCGTCCTCCACACAGGTGTTGCGGCGCACCATTTGTTGAGATTCCAGGCGCTGGATTTGGTGGGTCAGTTTGCTGCGCGAAGACAGCACTCCATCAGCGAGTTCGCTCATCCGCAGCGAGCGTCCAGGGGCCTCGGAGAGCAAGACCAGGATCCGGTATTCGGCGATGGTCAGGTCGCTGTCGCGCTGAAGCTGTCGGTTCAACGCCGCCATCAGGCGTTGATGGCCGTCCATCAATGCGCGCCACGCGTACTGCTGCGCCGGGGTGAGCCATTGGGGCTCGGTCACCACTCGACGTTCGGGATACACGCCCGACATTCTATGCGGCGGCAAATGGGGAGTACCGTGGAGTACCGCAGGTCAGCACGCGACTGCGCGGGAAGCGAGGGCAGCGCCGAGGGACGACAGGCACTTCACCAACACGCCGTCGGGTGCTCGAGCGGGCGCGTGCGGTCCCCACGGAGCATGATCACGGTGTGCATGCCATCGATTCGAACGGGTTCGGTGGACCCGAGGTGATGTCCTGGCGCCACGCGCCCGATCCGACGCCCAATCGGGGTGACGTGGTGATCGAGGTGGCCGCGGCCGGTGTGAACCGAGCCGATCTGCTCCAGCGCGGCGGGTTCTATCCGCCCCCTCCGGGCGCCAGCCAGATCATCGGCCTCGAATGCTCCGGCGTCGTCACCGAGCTCGGCGACGACGTACGCGACTGGGCGGTCGGCGATCGGGTGTGTGCGCTGCTGTCGGGCGGGGGTTACGCCGAACGAGTCGCAGTCCCCGCAACACAGGTGCTGCCCATCCCTGCGGGCGTCGACCTGGGCGCCGCCGCCGGTTTGCCCGAAGTTGCGGCCACTGTCTGGTCGAACCTCGTGATGACCGCGCGTCTGCAGGCGGGTCACCTGGTGCTCATCCATGGCGGTGGCAGCGGGATCGGCACACATGCGATTCAGGTCGCGAACGCACTCGGCGCGCGAGTCGCGGTAACCGCCGGATCCGCAGAGAAGCTGGCGCGCTGCGCGGAGTTGGGGGCAAGCGTGCTGATCGACTACCGAGAAGAGGACTTCGTCGCCGCGATACGCGCCGAGGAATCGGGCTTTGCCGGTCCCGGCGCCGACATCATCCTCGACAACATGGGCGCGGCATACCTGCAACGCAATGTCGACGCTCTGGCCGACCACGGGCGACTCCTGGTGATCGGCATGCAGGGTGGAGTGAGCGCGCAGCTGAATCTGGCTGCCTTGCTCCGTAAATGGGGCACGGTCCACGCCACCACCATCCGATCGCGCCCCCCGACCGGCGTTGGCAGTAAAGCCGAGATCATCGCCGAATTACGCCGGCACGTGTGGCCGTTGATCGCCAACGGCAGCATCCATCCGGTCATCGGCGCCGAGGTGCCCATCGAGGACGCGGCCGCAGCACATCGGTTGCTGGATTCCGGGACCGTGTTCGGCAAAGTGATCTTGCGCGTGCGAGACCTCTGAGTCCGGGGCTCTACGCCACCGCTGCTCCCCGACCGCCACTCAGCCCAGTCCGACCAGCGCTCGGCCGAGCTGATCGATCTCGAACCTGGTGGTGTACGGGGCGAGACCGATCGTCACCGCGCCGCCCTCGTCGTTGACCCCGAGTGCGTCCAACAGTCTGCCGCCGCCGTGCACCCCGCTCACCGTGCCGATCCGGCTGTCGGCCAGTTTCGCGGCGACCTTCTCGGCTTGCATCCCGGTGAGCGTGAAACTGACGGCCGGGATTCGGGTGGACGCGCGTCCGATCACGGTGAGGCCGGGGATCGCATCCAGCACGTCCATCAAGTACTCGAACAATTGATCGTGGTAGTCCTGCAGCGAAGTGATCGACATCTCCAGACGCTCGCGTCGAGTGCCGCGCGCCCGCTCGTCCAGCCCGGCAAGGAAGTCGATCGAGGTGGTCAGACCGGCGAGCAGCGCGTACTGGTGCCCGCCCACCTCCAACCGTTCGACGCCCTTGGCATACGGGTTCAACGACATCGACGGAATCCGGTCCAGGAACGCCGGGTCGCGGAAGACCAGCGCGCCGACCTGGGGTCCACCCCACGATGGCGCGCTCAACGCCACCACATCGGCGTTCAGCTCATCGATATCGATCAGCGCGTAAGGTGCGGCGCCGAACGCGTCGGCTACGAGCAAGCCACCCACCTCGTGCACGCGGTCTGCGGCGACCCGAACCGCGGGCGCCGAGCCGACGATCGGCGAGGCGGCGGTGAGCGCGACCAATCGCGCCGTGGGGCCGATCAGTTCCTCGAACTGCCACGAGGGCATTTCACAGGTCTCGATCTCCACCTCGGCCCAGCGCACATGGGCGCCATGGCGATTGGCGATGCGCAGCCAGGGCGCAATGTTGGCTTCGTCGTCCAATCGGGACAACACGATGCCGGTGCCGAGTCCGAGCCGGGAGCTGAGCGATTCGGCAAGCCATGCCAACAACACTGCACGATCGGGGCCGAGCACGACACCCGCCGGTTCGCCGCCGACCAGATCGGCCACCGCAGCGCGCGCCGCTTCCAAAATCGCTGCGCTGCGCACAGCTGCGCCATCGCGACCGATATGTGAAAAGGAAGAAGTCCGGAAACCCGTTGACACGGCACGGGATACCGCATCCGGCACCAGCATGCCCGCCAGCGGGTCGAGATGAATCCAACCGTCGCCGAGGGACGGTATCAAGCCCCGAACCCTTGCGACGTCGTAAGTCATGCTGGCCACTCTAAGGGCAGCGGCCGAGCCTGGGTAACCGCGTTCCCCTCCGCCGCCGGGCGGGCGCACAGCAACTCGAGACTCAGCATGGTGACCGACTTTCGACAAATCCGAACCACACGGACCCGAACAGAATAGAACGCCGCTTCCGAGCCGCGACGCCGGCCACACGACCCGGCCGTTGTCGCTGCGTTCCAGGCAGCAGACACCGACTTAGCGCGTTCGTGGCGGACGCGACATGATGGGGACCATGACCCACGCGGACGAGACACCGGACCGTACCGTCGTCGTCGGACCCGACGGCAGGCCGTTGGCCATCCCGGCGACAGCCGTATCGGAAGCACAGTACGCCGCGCGCGTCGTAGCCGATCGCGACAAACGGGAAGACTCGGAACAGCAGGACGATTCGGGCGAATCGCTGGCCGATATGGTCGAACAACCGGCGAAGGTCATGCGGATCGGCACCATGATCAAACAGCTGCTCGAAGAGGTACGCGCGGCTCCGCTCGACGACGCCAGCCGCAATCGGCTCAAGGAGATTCACAAGTCCTCGGTGCGCGAGTTGGAACAAGGTCTCGCGCCCGAACTGCGTGAGGAACTCGAGCGGCTGACCTTGCCTTTCACCGACGACACCGTCCCATCCGACGCCGAGCTGCGCATTGCGCAGGCGCAGCTGGTCGGCTGGCTGGAGGGCTTGTTCCACGGCATTCAGACTGCGTTGTTCGCCCAGCAGATGGCCGCACGCGCCCAACTCGAACAGATGCGCCAGGGTGCGCTGCCTCCTGGGATCCACGGTGGCGAAGCGGCCGGCGGTCATCCGAGTCAACTCACCGGCGGCTCCGGCCAGTACTTGTGAGACCGGCGATGTGCATGGCACGCAGGCGCCGAAAGCCGCAAGGGTAGTCTCGTGCACCGTGCCCGCCGCTGCCGCTCGTTCCGACTCGGTGCCCGATCCGAGTGCGGGGCGTCCCGAAGAGAGCCCCGTCGGTTCCGATGACCACGCACCCCCGGATGGCAGCGCACCCCCGGATGGCAGCGCGCCGTCGAACACCCAGACGCCGCACTCCGGGGCGTTCGCGATGACGGTCGTGTCGGATTCGCAGACGTTCAAGCGTGCCGTGAACGACTTCACCGGCGGGTTCGCCCAACGCGAGCTGTGGCTGTCGCTCGGCTGGCAGGACATCAAGCAGCGCTACCGACGTTCGGTGCTCGGCCCGTTCTGGATCACCATCGCCACCGGTCTGCAGGCGACGGCGATGGGTGTGCTGTACGCGGCGCTGCTCGGCCAGCCGCTGCTGGAATATCTGCCGTATGTGACCGTCGGGCTGATCGTCTGGAATGTGATCAACGCCAGCATTCTGGACGGCTCCGAAGTCTTCATCGCCAACGAAGGCCTGATCAAACAACTTCCCTCGGCGCTGAGCGTGCACGTCTACCGGTTGGTGTGGCGACACCTGTTGTTCTTCGCGCACAACATGGTCATCTACCTGGTGATGCTCGCCGCGTTCGGAGTCTGGCGCCACCTCGAGCCGGCCAGCCTGCTCGCCATCCCGGCGATCGCGCTGATCTTTCTGAACTCCATGTGGGTGTCGATCGTGTTCGGCATCTTCAGCACCCGCTACCGCGACATCGCGCCGATTCTCAGCAGTACCACCCTGATGCTGTTCGTGCTGACCCCGGTGATGTGGACGACCAAAACCCTGGAATCACAGGTCGGCGCCGGAGACCGCGCCAAGCTCGCAGAACTCGTGCCGACATTCCATTATCTCGAAATCGTCCGGGCGCCCCTGCTCGGCGAGCCGCAGGCATTGCGGCACTGGTTGATCGTCGGCGCGATCACCCTGGTCGGCTGGAGCGTGGCGATCTTCGCCATGAAGCAGTACCGTTCGCGCGTACCGTACTGGGTTTAGGAGCGCCCCCGATGAGTCGAGTGAGTATCGAAACCCGGGACGCGTGGGTCGAGTTTCCGATCTTCGACGCCAAGTCACGCTCGTTGAAGAAGGCTTTCCTCGGCAAGGCAGGTGGCGCCATCGGCCGCAACGAGTCCGACGTCGTCGTGGTCGAAGCACTACGTGACATCACCCTCTCGCTGCGCGAAGGCGACCGGATCGGCCTGGTGGGGCACAATGGCGCCGGCAAATCGACACTGCTACGGCTGCTTTCGGGGATATACGAGCCCTCGCGCGGCAGTGCCCGCATCCGTGGCCGGGTTGCGCCGGTCTTCGATCTCGGTGTCGGCATGGACCCGGAGATCTCCGGCTACGAGAACATCATCATCCGTGGGCTGTTTCTCGGTCAGACGCGCAAACAAATGCTGTCGAAGATCGAGGAGATCGCCGACTTCACCGAACTCGGCGAGTACTTGTCCATGCCACTGCGCACCTACTCCACCGGAATGCGTGTTCGCCTCGCATTGGGCGTGGTCACTTCGATCGATCCGGAAATCTTGCTTCTCGACGAGGGCATCGGCGCGGTGGACGCGGAATTCATGAAAAAAGCCCGGCTTCGGTTGCAGGCATTGGTACAACGGTCCGGACTCCTGGTTTTCGCCAGCCACTCCAACGAGTTCCTCGCACAACTGTGCGATACGGCGATGTGGATCGATCACGGGCGGATCCGGCTGCGTGGCGGTATCGAAGAAGTAGTGCGAGCCTATGAGGGACCCGAAGCCGGAAACCATGTCGCAACCGTGCTACGCGAAATGCAGGCCGAACAGACCCTGGGAACCGAACGAGAATTGAGCGAAATCAGGAATGAGTGAGCCGACCGGGCAGAACACCCCGATCGACCGTGGAGCGCAGGCCCAGGTCGACCCTCGGGCCGAAGACCACTCCGGCGCTCCGGTTGGCCATCCCGTCGTAACGACACCCACGGGCGCCGATGCCCGCGTCGTCGCCGTCGTGGTCACCCACCAACGCCACGAACTGTTGGCGCGGTCGCTGAAAGCGCTCACCTCTCAGTCCCGGCGGGTGGATCACCTGATCGTGATCGACAACGCCAACGAGCCCGAGGTCGCGGCGTTGGTGGATGATCAGCCGGTGGAGTCCACGTATCTGGGCTCGGCACACAACCTCGGTGGAGCCGGCGGGTTCGCGCTCGGCATGCTGCACGCGCTGAGCCTGGGCGCCGACTGGGTGTGGCTCGCCGACGACGACGGCAGACCCGAGGGCCCCGACGTGCTGTCCGCCCTCCTCGATTGCGCACACCGGCACGGCCTGGTGGAGGTGTCCCCGGTGGTGTGCGACATCGATGAGCCGGACCGTCTCGCGTTCCCGCTGCGCCGCGGCGTGGTCTGGCGGCGACTGCGCTCCGAACTCGGCGACCAGGACTTCCTGCCCGGAATTGCCTCGCTGTTCAACGGCGCTCTGATCTCCACCCAGGCGATCGACCTCATCGGCGTGCCGGACCTGCGACTGTTCGTACGTGGCGACGAGGTCGAAGTACACCGCCGATTGGTCCGCTCCGGCCTCCCGTTCGGTACCTGCCTCCAGACGGCGTATCTGCATCCGAACGGCGCCGCCGAGTTCAAGCCGATCCTCGGCGGCCGGATGCACACGCAGTATCCCGATGACCCCGTGAAACGGTATTTCACCTACCGCAACCGTGGGTATCTCATGTCCCAACCCGGAATGCGCAAGCTTCTTCCCCAGGAATGGATCCGCTTCTCCTGGTTCTTTCTCGTCACCCGGCGCGACCCTGCGGGGCTGCGCGAGTGGTTCCACCTGCGTTCCCTGGGCCGCAACGAGCAGTTCGGCAAGCCGGACTGACGCAGGTGGCTCGTCGACGCATCGCCGGCGGGTCGACGGGTCCGCCGCGAGGGGCCGTTGCGCGACCGTTATGCAACTGATTGCATAGGAGGGATTGCGCTCGATGTACCAGCGCGCCCAGCCGCGGGCATACTGCCCGCGGCATACACGAAGGAGCAGGTCACATGACGGAACCGGGATCCACGACGCTCGCCGGACGGACGATGATCATGTCCGGCGGCAGCCGCGGCATCGGTTTGGAGATTGCCAAACGCGCTGCAGCCGACGGCGCCAACATCACCCTGATCGCGAAGACCGACCAGCCGCACCCCAAGCTTCCCGGCACCATCCACACCGCCGCCGCGGAGCTCGAAGCAGCGGGCGGGCAGGTGCTGCCCTTCGTCGGCGATGTCCGCAACGACGAATCGGTGGCCGAAGCGGTGCGCCGGACGGTCGAACGCTTCGGCGGCATCGACATCGTGGTGAACAATGCCTCTGCGATCGACTTGTCGCCCACCGAGATGCTGCCGATGAAGAAATACGACTTGATGCAGGACATCAACTGCCGAGGCAGCTTCCTGCTGTCCAAGCTGAGCATCCCGCATCTGCGCGAATCGGCCCGGACCGGCCGCAACCCCCACATTCTGACCCTGTCCCCGCCACTGAACCTGGATCCCAAATGGGCGGGCGCGTCGTTGGGGTACACCATCGCCAAGTACGGAATGTCGCTGACCACACTGGGGCTGGCAGAGGAACTCAAAGGCGACGGGATCGGCGTCAATTCGCTGTGGCCACGCACCACGATCGCAACGGCCGCGGTGCAGAACCTGCTCGGCGGGGAGCATATGGTCTCTACCTCGCGGACACCCGACATCTACGCCGACGCGGCCTACCTGGTGATCACCGCCCCCGGCAAGGAAACCAGCGGCAACTTCTTCATCGATGACGACGTCTTGGCTGCCCACGGCATCACCGACCTGGACAAATACCGAGTGACTCCGGGCGACGGCGAACTCACCCCCGACTTGTTCCTCTGAACCGGATGGCCGCACGCCCGGGCGTGCGGCCATCGCGTGAGTTCGAGGAACAGGACGTGAGCAGCTACCGATTCGTCCGGGTTTCGGTGAGGCCGTAGAGCCGCTCCCAGTTCGCGCGGCTCGACAGGTCCGGCATCGCAGCACGGTACTGTGCCTGCACGGTGGGCAGTTCCCGGCGCAGGCGGCGCAGCACACGCACCGTGCGCCACAGCAGTCGACGGGCGCGAGCCTTGTCACGGGTGCGCACCCGCACGCCAGACTGCGAGGCATCGGTTACCACCACATGGTCGAACAGCGACACGTGCCACCAATGTGCGTCTTCGCGCGTGATGCCGACGAGGCCGGGTTGCGTTCGGCCCAACCATTGCGCAATCACACGCTTGAGCAACACCAGCGTCGTCCGGCTGGGTTCGCCACCGGCACGCCGGACGTGGATATCGGCCGATCGGACCGGTGGCGACGCGGCCGGATGCTTGATCGTCTCAGGGTAGTCGTCTCGGCTGGTGCGTGCGGCCTTCAGCGCGGCGACGCCGCCGTCGTGCAGGACTTTCGGTCCTTCGAGGAAGTCCTCGATTCCCTGCAGGATGGTGTGTACCAAGCCGTACTGCATCGCGACCAAGTGTTCGGCCAACTCTCGAAACACGAAGCGAGCGATCCGCGAAGCATCCAGGTCCGAATGCAGTGAGCCGACGATCAGCGAGTTGCGGGTGCTGAAGTAGCGCGCCCAGTCGTCGTAGTCCTTCCAGTAGAAGTCCGCGTGCCATACCGCCGCATTGGGCAGCGTGACCGTGGCGAAGCCGTGCTCGCGCGCCCGGATACCGTATTCGACATCGTCCCATTGGAAGAAGATCGGAATCGGCAGGCCGATCTTCGCGACGACCTCGGCCGGGATCAGACAGGTCCACCAAGCGTTGTAGCCGGCGTCGACTCGGCGCTCCTGGTTCTTGGTTACCATGCTGGTATTGCGCAGGGCCTTCGGCACGCGCTGCCCGTGGCGTAACCGGTGCAGGTGTACTTCCTCCGCGCCGACGTTGAGATAGTCGGGATTGAGCAGGAACAGCATCTGCGCGCCGACCAACGTCGGCTCGACCGTGAGGTTGGCGAAGGCGTTCAGCCGCAGCACGGTCTCCGGCTCGCACAGAATGTCGTCGTCCATCAAGATGACGTCGGCATGCTCGGTGACCGCGGACACTTCGTAGAGCCCACGAGTGAAACCACCCGCGCCGCCCAGGTTGGGTTGGCGTATGTAGCGCAGCTTGTCCCCGAAGATCGGCGCCACGTGCTGGTAACGCGGCCGATTCTCGACCACATCGGTGCCCTGGTCGATGACGTACACCGCGTCGATCGCCGCGAGAACGGTCGGGTCGGACGAGAGTGCGGCGACGGTCGCGGCGCAGTCGTCCGCGCGGTTGAAGGTGCAGATGGCGATTGCGACCGGGCGCACCCGTTTCGGGGCGTCAGCGCTCCAGGTCAGCTCCCCGACGGTGAGCGCGCCGCCCACGGCATCGAATTCCAGCCACAATGCGCCACCGTCGACATACTGGTCGAGTGCGGTGGACAGCGTCACCGGCCCGCTGCCCTCGACCCGGGCGCTGTCGATGATCCGGCGGTGACCAGCGATATCGGAGGCGACCAGTCGGATGTTCGCAGTCGCGGCGACATCGAGCACCATGGTGGCGCGCACCTCGGTCACCGTGGTCCAGCGCTGCCAGTAGCTGGCGGCGAACCGACCGAAGTAGGTGTTGGTGTGCCCGGTCGACCCCTCGTCCATTCGCAGAGTCGACCGTTGCCGGTGAGCACCACCCTCGACGACGACGTAGAGTTCGTCACTCACTCGAGCCGACGGTCCGGTGAAGATACCGCGCTGCAGCACGAGCCGGTCGGGCGCTCTGTGGTCGACGCGCAATGCGGCGGGCGCATCGCCGGCTGTGGGATGATCGTGTGTTTCGATAGCGGCCTCGGTAGCCGACGGATCCATGAAATCCTCGAAGTTCTCGGTGTTCCGGACGGGACAGACACGCCCCTGGATGCCTTTCGGCGGGGCCGAGGATACCAACCCACCCATGTCCATGCCTGCTGTGTGACCACGCCCCCAGTGGCGTCGCGGCCTTCAGTCCCTCACCGCGAAGCAGATCCGTTCGCCTGCCTCGCGGTAGGCGCGCTCGGTGTCGGCCTTGGCCGGACGCCACCAGGATTCGTTGTCGCGATACCACTGGATGGTAGCTGCCAATCCGGTGCGGAAGTCCACGTAGCGCGGCTGCCAGCCGAGTTCGCTGCGCAACAGCGACGCGTCGATCGCGTAACGCCGGTCGTGCCCCGGACGGTCGGTGACGTGATCGAAATCATCCGGGTCCCACCCGAAGGCCGCCAGGATCGACCGCACCACCGATTTGTTGTCGAGTTCGCCATCGGCGCCGATCAGATACGTTTGCCCGACCCTACCGCGGTGGAGGATCTCCCACACGGCACGGTTGTGGTCGTCGACATGTATCCAGTCACGTATCTGATGCCCCGCACCGTAGAGCCGCGGGCGAACCCCATCGATCAGGTTGGTGATCTGGCGCGGGATGAACTTCTCCACGTGTTGGTAGGGACCGTAATTGTTACCGCAGTTGGAGATGGTCGCGCGCACGCCGAACGACCGCGACCACGCGCGAACCAGCAGGTCGCTCGACGCCTTGGTGGCCGAGTAGGGGCTCGACGGGTTGTATGGCGTGGTCTCGGTGAACGCCTGGGCTTGCGGTGACAGGTCACCATAGACCTCGTCGGTCGACACATGGTGATATCGCACGTCATGGCGGCGCACTGCCTGCAACAAGGCGTAGGTACCGATGATGTTGCTCTGCACGAAGGGCCACGGCTCGGCGAGAGAATTGTCGTTGTGCGACTCGGCGGCGAAGTGCACGACCGCGTCCACGCGGCCGACCAGGTCGTCGACCAGATCGAGATCGGCGACGTCGCCGTGCACGAAGTCGATCCGGTCTGCCACCGGGTCCAGTGAGGCCCGATTCCCCGCATAGGTGAGCGCGTCCAGGACTGTGACAGTGGTCTCGGGATGGTTGGACACGGTGTGGTGAACGAAGTTCGCGCCGATGAATCCGGCGCCTCCGGTGACGAGCAATCGCACTCCACGACTCTACGTGGGAATCGACCATTCGATTGGGCGTGCGGCGACGCCGCACATGTGCTGGTCACCACGCAGCGACCCCTATGCAGTCGATCCGGGTCGCTCCTGCGAGACTGGGGCTCGTGCGAGGAATCATCTTGGCTGGGGGTACCGGATCGAGGCTCCATCCGATTACCCGCGGGGTGAGCAAACAGCTGGTCCCGGTCTACGACAAGCCCATGGTCTATTATCCGCTGTCCACACTGATGCTAGCAGGAATACGAGAAATACTGGTTGTCACGACCGTCGAAGACGCCGCGGCGTTCCGTCGATTGTTGGGCGACGGATCGCAGTTCGGCATCTCTATCGACTATGCTGCGCAACCGGAGCCGAACGGCCTCGCACAAGCCTTCGTCCTCGGAGCCGACCACATCGGAACCGACAATGTCGCGTTGATCCTGGGCGACAATATTTTTCATGGCCCTGGCCTGGGCACCAGCCTGTATCGCTTCCACGATGTCGAGGGCGGGGCGGTGTTCGCCTACCAAGTAGCCGACCCCAGCGCGTACGGGGTCATCGAATTCGCAGACGGGAGAGCCATTTCCATCGAGGAGAAGCCAGCGCAACCGCGATCGAACTATGCGATTCCGGGCTTGTATTTCTACGACAACGAAGTCGTCGAGATCGCTCGACGACTGCAGCCGTCCGCACGCGGCGAATACGAGATCACCGATATCAACCGCGCCTACCTGGAACAGGGAAAGCTGCAGGTCGAGGTGATGCCGCGCGGTACCGCGTGGCTGGATACCGGCTTCTTCGACTCGTTGCTGGATGCCGCGAACTACGTGCGTACCATCGAACAACGCCAAGGCTTGAAGATCAACGTCCCCGAGGAGATCGCGTGGCTGCAGGGCTTCATCGACGACGAGCAACTGCGTGCACTGGCCAAGCCGTTGATCAAGTCCGGCTACGGCAGTTACCTGCTCGGCCTGCTCGGGGAAACCGACCCACCGACTCATAGAGGCACAGGGGACCTGATTCCATGACACTGCGGGTACGCGAATTGGCTGTTCCCGGCGCCTGGGAGTTCACACCGATACAGTTCGAAGATCGACGCGGCGTATTCGTCGAGTCGTTCAAATCCACCGAATTCGAAAAGGTGGTCGGCCAGCCGTTCGATCTACACCAGATCAACTGCTCGGTTTCAGCCGCAGGCGTGCTGCGAGGGATTCACTACACAGAAGACCCGCCGGGCCAAGCGAAGTACGTGACCTGCGTGCGCGGTGCACTACTGGATGTCGTCGTCGATCTGCGGCCCGGCTCTCCGACCTATGGCCGCTGGGACAGCGTCGTACTCGACGATATCGATCGACGTTCGGTCTATCTTTCTCCTGGGCTCGGGCACGCGATCCTCTCACTCGAAGACGACTCGACCGTGATGTACCTGTGCTCCCTGGAGTATTCGCCGGAGTTCGACCGCGAAATCGATGCCTTCGACAGTGATTTGGCGATCGACTGGCCTACCGTGGGTCGCGATGGACGGCCACTGGAGTTCATTCGCTCCGCCAAGGACGCCGCGGCTCCGCCGTGGAAGGCATGACTCACACATGACACGAAACCGGCCGCCCGTACGGGCGGCCGGTTTCTCGGCAGAGGTGCGGGCGTCCGCAGCGGCTGATTGCTCAGCCGTGCAGAGCGTTCAAGATGTGCGGCCTGGCCTTACCGAGCTGTTCTTCCCAGTACTTCCAGGTGTGTGTTCCCCGGGCGGGGAAGTCGTAGACGGCGGGAATGCCGAGCGAGTTGAGACGACGCTGGAACGAGCGGGTGGTCACCAATGCGATCGCTTCGATACCCATGGCCGTCGACGTGTGGAACGCTCCCACCGCCGAGTTCGGTCGATCGAACTCGCCGGGCAGGCCACTGGCGGCCGAAATGTAGAGCGGCACACCACGCAACTCGGGTGCGAACACATACGGATCCATCCGCAGCCACTGCGGACTCCACGGCGCGGCCATCGAATCGACGTTGTAGCGGCCTGCGGAGAGCATCATGGCCCGCATGGCCTCACGCATACCAGGTGCGCCCCAGTTCAGTGGCCCGGAGAATGCGGAGGCATGTTTGAACTGATCGCGGTGCAGCGCGGCCATCCGTAGTGCGGCCGGGGCGCTCATGGACAACCCGACAGCTGCGTTGTTCGTCCGTGAAACGCCGTAACCCTCCAGGAACCGCGGAAGTTCGTCGGTCAAGAAGGTTTCCCACTTGTAGGTGTATTTCTGACCATTGGTGTTGCTGGCCTTGACCCAATCGGCGTACCAGCTGGACTGACCGCCAACCGGCATGATGAGGTTGACATTGTCGTTGGCGAACATCTCCCCGGCATTGGTCTCGAACGACCACGCATTGCGATCATCGAGCGCCCGTAGCCCGTCGAGCAGGTAAATTGCGGCGCTACCACCATTTTTCGCCCACTGCGCCTGCACCTTCACCGGGCCCATCGAGGAAGGAACCATCAGTTCCTCGAATCCGGCCGCGGGCGCGCGGTGGACCGGGCTGTGAATGGGGGCGGCGGACGTGACTGCGGGGTATGCCGCATTGGCTGCGAGCGGTAATGCGAATGCGGCAGCACCCAGGGCTAGGACACGAGTACGCCAGCCGCGCTGGCTGTTTCGTCGTACCGGTCCCGTTCCTCTCGGCGCAGCCGCCCTGCCGAAACGCATGAATACTGCTCTCTTTCTGCTGCTCGCTCTATCGCGCTGGTGGTTGTGCAGGTGAGCCCACCGCCGTACCGAACCCGACTTCCGGCACGAAACGGAAGCACACCATGCCGATAGTCCGCTCGCTGGACGATATTCGACTGCCGAGGCCTTAGCAAGGTCGAGTCACGACAATAGAAATCTCTCTGCGCGCGTTCTGGTTGTGCTGTGACCTTATCGTGCCCGACTCACAGTGTCCCGCCGAACCCGGCGCTGGTTCCACTCGGCGCGCAGTGGTCTTTGCACGGTAGGCCCCACGTGATCCACCGGATGGCGCGACCGACCGCGGTGCGTGGGGCGCCCGAAAAACGCGGTACGTCCGGCAGCATGCGCTGCCGGACGTACCGCGCAAAGGGGTCGAACGCGACTCAGCTGACGAGTTCGAGATCCTTTTCGACCGAACGCCGCTCCTCGTTGCGACGCCTGGGTAGCAGGGCCAACAGAGCCACGAGCGCGCCGACGATGGCCACACCCGCAGCGAACCGCAGGCCGGGGCGATACGCGTCGAGCATCCCGCCCGCAGAGGTGTCGTCGTGGATACCGGAGGAAATGATCGCGGTGGTCACTGCGAGCACGATGGCCGCGCCGACTTGCGTCGCAGTCTGCAACACGCCGGCAGCCAAACCTTGTTCGTCGTCGTCGATGCCACTGGTCGCCTGGATGTTGATCGCTCCGAAGCCGACCCAGCCGACCCCGATGAGCAGCACGGCCGGCAACAGCATCGTCAGGTAGGACGGGCTGGTGTCCAGTCGGAGAAACAGCAGGTACCCGACGCCCATTGTCGTCAGCGTGGTAGCGATGACCGGTCCGGTACCGAACCGGTCGACCAATCTGTCGGAGAAGAAGGCCGACAGCACGACCAGCAGACCCACCGGCAGCAGCGCCAACGCCAGCTTCAGCGGTGACCACCCCAGGGTGTCCTGCAGGTACAGCGTCACGACGAATTGCCAGCTGAAGTAAGAGCCCGCCAACGCAACGATCGCCAGGCATGCGCGCACCAGCGAGGATTTGCGCAGGATGCTCAGCCGGACCAAGGGGAACGGTGTTCGCTGTTGCACCGCGACGAATGCGCCGAACAGGACCGTGACGGCGAGGAAGGAGCCGATCGTGCGAACCGAGGCCCATCCCTCGTCCGGCGCGGCGACCACGGTGTAGACCAGCAGCAACATGGCCGCGGTGGACAGCACAGCGCCGAGCAGGTCGTGGCCGCCTTCCTCGGTGTGCTCGTCTCGGGGCACGAGCACGATGGCCGCTGCCAGCGCAGCGAGCGCGATCGGCACCGGGAGCAGGAAGGTCCACCGCCAACCGATACTCGTCATCAGGCCGCCGAACAAAAGCCCCGAGGAGTATCCGCCTGCACCGAACACCACATAGATGGATAGTGCCTTGTTCCGTGCCGGACCCTCGGCGAAGTTGGTGGTGATGATGGACAAGCCCGTCGGCGCAGTGAACGCGGCGGCGACACCCTTGAGAAAGCGGGTGAGGATCAACAGCGGCCCGGAGCTGACCATGGCGCCGGCCAACGAGGCCAGCGCGAAGACGGCCAGCGCAATCAGGAAGACCTTGCGCCGCCCGAGCAGATCAGCGGTGCGTCCACCCAGCAGGAGCAGCCCGCCGTATCCGAGCACGTAACCACTGACCAGCCACTGCAACGTGGACGTGGACAGATCGAGCTCCGCCCCGATCGAGGGCAACGCGACGCCGATCATCGACACGTCCAGGCCATCGAGAAACAGGACGACGCACAGGGTGATCAGCATGCCCCACAGGCGGATGGGCCATCTCGTCGAATCGGTGATCCGAGTGGCGGTACTCGGCGCTGGTGATGTCATGCGAATGACAATTACATGCGCTGGCATTAAATGCAACTGCATTAAATGTGTTGGCATGAGAGTTGGGCGGTCGCTAGGATGAGGCCATGCCGAAGCAGTCCGCCGAGTACCCCGCGCAACGCAGCGCTGAACCCGGCAGACTGGTCGGAGAATGGCGCGCCTTGCTCGATCGGCACGCCGTGGTGAGTTCTGCGTTGGAGAAAGCGCTGCAGGAGCAGCACCAGATCGGGCTCAGCGAATTCGAAACACTGGATCGGCTGATGGACGCGGACTGTGACGACTACCGCATGAGCGAACTGGCCGCGGACATCCATCTGAGCCAAAGCGCCTTGTCACGGGCGGTAGCGCGGCTCGAGCGCGACGGTTTGGTGCGGCGAATCATGTGCCCCGAAGACCGCCGCGCCATCACGGTATGCGCCACCGATAGAGGCCGCGAGGTCCACGCCCAGGCCCAGCCGACCCACCGAGCAATCCTCAGCGATACCTGGGAGCTACCGAGTCAGCCGTATTGCTGACTCACACCTCGCGGCCTCGTGCACATCGACTCAGAGCGCTCGACGCGCGTCCTCGATGCCGGCGCGTGCGTCGACGGCGGCCGCTTCGATATTGTCCAACGCTGCGCGGAAGCGCGCGACGTCATTGTCTTTGTCCAGGTAGATCGGACCGGTGAACGACTCCAGGTACACGACCGGGGGTTCGGGCAGCGTGCCGGAGTACACCGTGGGGAACTCCAGCAGCACGAAACGACCCGAACTCATGCCGTCGTGGTAGCCGCAATCGGTGGGCAACAACCGAATACGAACGTTCGGTAGCTGACACATGCGGTGCAGGTGGTCGAGCTGCTCGGCGGCCACCGCCGGGGCTCCGATACACCGCCGCAACGCTGCCTCACTGATTAGCAGGTCCACCTGCAGCGGCACATCGGCCCGCGTGACGCGAGACTGTCTGGCCTGCCCCAGCCGGACGCTGCGCTCCACCTCGGCCTCGGAGAGCTTCGGATTCATCTCGGCGAGCACCACGCGGGCATAGCTCTCGGTCCGTAGGAGATCGGGCACGAGTTCGTTCTCGTAGCCGGACAGCCGGTTGGCCGCCTCCTCCAGTCCGATATAGACGTCGAATCCCTCCGGAATCACATCGCTGTAGGTGGTCCACCACCCCTTGGCCTTGGTGTCGCGCGCCAACGCCGCGAGCGGTTCGAACAGATCCTTCGGCGCACCGTAGATCTTGCACATCGCCTCGACATCGAGAGTGCGCAGCGAAGTCTGACCGGTCTCGATTCGCCAGATCTTCGCCTCCGACCACTCCAGTTTCCGCGCAGCCACCCGCGTCGTCATCTCGGCCCGGTTACGAAGATCACGCAACCACCGGCCGAGCTGCCGCCGCGGCATGGTCGATCCGGTCGTTCCTTGCGGTAAAGCCATGCTTCCCCCTCATTGCCATACCCGGCCGGGCCGACTGCGTCCAGTCGGCGATACGGCCAGCCTGTTTCGGACACCACGATGTATATTTCGGGCGTCCGAACAGCATTGTTCACAGCGAAACCGACGCCGGCAACTACGCACGGCTCAGTGATGCCACTGTCGCCTACATGCCAGATTGCGACGACACGATGGGTTTTCGTTCCCTACCTGCGTGAGTTCCCTCTACGGAAGCGCCAGAATTGTACCGCCCGAACGTCTTCGGAGAGCTGGTTGACCGGTTCGGCAACATCCGACAGCGCTTGAAACAAATCATCTGCCAGCTCGCTGATGTGCTGTACCCGATTCGCCAGCCGCGAGACGTTCACCAGAAACTCGAGCGTCAGACGAACCACCGCGGCAATGCACACACCGAGGGGCACCGCGAGTAGGGCGGCGAGCACGCCGAGCGGGACCGACACACGCCACATCGAAACGGTCGACACGATCGGCGCGACGCAGGCGAATACGAGGCCGAGTATGTAGGCCAACGGCAACAACGTACGCGTGACCGGACGACGGAACTGCACATCCAGCAAGGCGTCCGCCACGGCGGCGATCCACCACGTACGCGTCTGACCGCCCTTCGTATCCGCCGGCCCATCAGAGGTCGAAGCGCCCGCGCCGTTGGATTCATCGCTCATGCCGGGAATCCTCCCTGCTCGCACCATTCGCTTCTACCTGGAAGCCTGCGGACAACGGGTGGTTGTCCCACGAGCACCCGGGGCCGAAAAGTGAGATGTAGGCAACAGTTCGAAGATTGGTACGGCGAATGCGTAACGCTCGCCGAGCCCCCCGGCGATACGACCATGAATGCAGGATCCAAGGATCTTCGGGGAATGGAGAACACAGTGCGCACCACGTTTCCGACTTCCGTCCCGGCGGCCGACATGACCGCCGCCGCGCGGGACTATGCCCAGCGCGGATGGACGGTCGCCGAAACGGCCAACGGTCTCAGCCTGATCACCGATGACGGCGTGTCCGGTATCGAGGTCACCGGCGAACTAGCCGGCGAGGTGCGCCGGTTCCTGCACGCGAACGATCTGTCCGGCCCGGTGATCGAGATACCGGGCGCAGCGCGCCGCGAGATCCACTTGGTCACCGGCACCCGCAAAGCGGCGATGGCGCTGCAGGCCCTGCGCGAGGCAGGCGCCACCGTGTACACCGAGGGCGCGGGCATTCCGCTGCCCCCCACATACCTGTCGGCCGGTTCGGCTGCGTGGGGCATCTCGCCCGCCGAGGCTCGCTGGGTGCCGCCGGTCGTGGCGATTTCGGCAGCCGTACGCTCTGCCGCACATCGCACGAAGCTGACAATCGCCTGCTGACCGCAGCCTCCGTTGGGGTCCGGCCCCGCCGGCCGGGCCGACGAGGGGCGTGGGCGCCCCTCCGGCGTCGCCGGTCCGGACACAGACCGATCACCCCCGATGGTCGGATCACGGCGGGTTGTCTTTTCAGTTCCACCGCCGGACGCCAGAATGGGTTATGGCCCCGATCACACAATCCCGCACTCACCTGCGAACCTGCCCGCTCTGCGAGGCAGTCTGCGGACTTGAGCTCACTCTGGATGCCGACGACCACGTGGTCGCGGTTCGCGGCGATCAGAACGATCCGTTCAGCAATGGTTTCCTGTGCCCCAAAGGGGCCAGCTTCGGACAGCTCGACGAAGACCCGGACCGGGTGACCGAACCGTTGGTCCGTGACCGCGCGACCGACACCTGGCGCAGAGTGTCCTGGGACGATGCCTTCGACTACATCGCGGAGCAGTTTCCGGCTGTCGTCGCCGAATACGGGAAACAATCCGCCGGGGCCTATCTGGGCAATCCGAACGCACACACCGTGGCGGGCATGCTCTACGTGCCGATGTTGCTGCGGGCACTGGGCACGAAGAACATCTTTTCGGCCACCACCGCCGACCAAATGCCCAAGCAGGTGGCCAGTGGGTTGATGTTCGGCGACCCGATGGCCGTGCCCGTTCCCGACCTGGACCGCACCGACTATCTGTTGATGCTCGGAGCGAACCCGCTGGAATCCAATGGCTCGCTGTGCACTGCACCGAATTTCCCGGGCAGGCTGAAGGCGCTGCGGCGCAGAGGCGGCCGATTGGTCGTGGTCGATCCACGAGTGACGCGCACCGCGAAGATCGCCGACGAGCACCTGTTCATCCAGCCAGGTAGCGATGCGTATCTGCTGTTCGGCATCGTGCACACGCTATTCGCCGAGCACCTGCTCGATCTGCGCATCGAGGCGACCGGCCTGGACGAATTGCGTGCGGCCGCAGCGCCCTTCGATCCGCCGACGGTGGCGGCGCGCACCGGAATACCCGCATCGACGATCGAGCGGCTGGCTCGAGAACTGGCCGCCGCGCCGACCGCGGCAGTCTATG
This sequence comes from Nocardia sp. CNY236, assembly GCF_000482385.1. GTDB lineage: Bacteria > Actinomycetota > Actinomycetes > Mycobacteriales > Mycobacteriaceae > Nocardia. Next base: position 314,905 of record NZ_AXVD01000001.1, on the reverse strand, counting down.
CCAGAATCGGCACCTGCACAGCAGAATTCGGCACGATCACGCAATGGCTCGTCGATGCGATCAACGCATTGACCGGCAACCTCGATTCACCTGGTGGGGCCATGTTCGCCACCGCGGCCGCGCTCGGGATCGTGCGTACGAAACCATTCCGCACCGGGCGGTGGACCAGCCGGGTGCGTGCATTGCCGGAGGCCATGGGCGAACTGCCGGTGGCAACATTGGCCGATGAGATCCTCACACCGGGGGAGGGCCGGATTCGTGCGCTGGTGACCGTTGCCGGGAACCCGGTGCTGTCCGCACCCAGCGGCGCCCGCCTGGACACCGCGCTCGCCCAACTCGACTTCATGGTGAGCGTGGACCGCTATGTAAACGAAACGACCAGGCACGCCGATGTGATCCTGCCGCCGCCGCGACCGACGCAGTCACCGCACTACGATTTCGCGCTGCTGCGGTTCGCCGTACGCAACTACGCCCGCTATTCTCGTCCACTCGTGCCGCTGGGGGATCGGCCCTCGGAGGCGGCCGTCGTGGCTCGCCTGGCCGCGGCACTGACCGGCGCCCCGCACAGCGCCGCCGACGGCGCGGACCCGATGGCCGCCGCGGACGAACTCGTCATCATGGGACTACTGCAGAAGATGCAGCTCGCCGATCGGCGTGACGAACTCCTCGGTGAGGACACCACCGAGCAGCGCATCGACCTCATGCTGCGGATCGGACCCTACGGTGACTGGAACGGCGGCACGCTCAATCTGCGCACGCTGCTGGACAATCCGCACGGCATCGACCTCGGCCCCCTACAGCCGCGCCTGCCCGACGTGCTGCTGACCACGAGCGCGCGGGTGGACCTGGCGCCGCAGCAGCTCCTCGACGATGTGTCGCGGTTGCGTAGCCAACTCACCACAGTGGCGCCGGAGATGGTGTTGATCGGGCGACGGCAACTACGGTCCAACAACAGCTGGATGCACAATATCGAGCCGCTGATGGGTGGGTCCAACCGCTGCACCCTGCAGATCAATCCCGCCGATGTGGCGCGGCTGGGACTCGGTGACCGGGCTGTGGTCAAGTCCGCGGCCGGGACGCTGACCGTAGCGCTGGAACCAACCGAGACGATCATGCCCGGAGTCGTGAGTCTCCCGCACGGATGGGGTCATTCCCAGCTGACGCACACGGTGGCCCGTGCCCATGCCGGCGTCAATGCCAATGTGCTGACCGATGATTCGGTGCTCGACGTGCCATCCGGCAACGCGGTGTTCAATGGTGTCCCGATCACGCTGGTCCCGGCATGAGCGCCTGCCTCAGAGCCTGAAGATCACCGTGCGCTGGACGACGAAGTTGATCACCGTTGCCGTGCCCTGGGCAACCACGAAGGCCAGTGGCTGGCGCCACCACGACTCGTCGAAGGTGTGGTACAGCACCTGGTTGATGCCGACCTGCACCGCGAAGGTGACCAGATAGAGCGCGACCACCGCGAGGAAGCGAACTCGGCTGGGTGGGGCCTGGAAGGTCCAGCGGCGGTTGATCAGGTAGGCGGTTGTGGTGCCCGCCACGAAGCCGATCGATTTGGCGACACCGACCGGGAGGCCGACCACGCCGAGCAACAGGCTGTAGAGCCCGTAGTCGACGATCGCCGAGAATCCGCCGGTGAGAGTGAACCGGACGATCTGTGTCTTGAGGCCGACATCGGTGCCGCCGGGCTCGTCGACCAGCGGCAACTCGACCGGCAGCGGCAGGTGCGGTTCGGCTTGCACGCCGACGAGCGTAACCGCGTGGCGGCCCGGACACCGATTCGGTTCCGCACCGACGGTTGTCCCGACCGAATGGGCACAATGACCACAGCCGAATTCGGCGTCATGCCTGTAGCCTCTATGCCGATGTCCACGAAAGCTCCGACCGCCACCACGACAACCGGGAACGACAACCGGACCGGCGTCACGACCGAGGACCCGGCCACGGGGAATGCGTTTGCACTCCCCACCCGCACCCGCACGTTGACCGGGTGGGGTCGCACCGCACCTACCTCTTCCGAAGTGCTCTCGACCAGCGATCCCGAGCTGATCGCCAAGGCTGTTGCCATGGTCGCCGAGGACAACGACAGCAAGCCCGCCCACCTACGTCGCGGCGTGATCGCGCGCGGCCTGGGCCGATCCTATGGTGACCACGCCCAGAACGCGGGCGGCCTGGTCATCGACATGACCGCACTGAACGCCATCCATCGCATCGACCGCGACTCCCGGCTCGTGGACGTGGACGGCGGGGTCAGCCTGGACCAGCTCATGCGGGCCGCGCTGCCGTTCGGTCTCTGGGTCCCCGTGCTGCCCGGTACCCGCCAAGTGACCATCGGAGGCGCCATCGCCTCCGATATCCACGGCAAGAACCATCACAGCGAAGGCAGCTTCGGCAACCATGTGCGCTCGATGGAGTTGCTCACCGCCGACGGGCAGATCATGCACCTGACGCCCAAGCGCAATACCAAGCTGTTCTGGGCGACCGTCGGCGGCAATGGGCTCACCGGCATCATCCTGCGCGCGACCATCGAGATGACGCCGACCGAGACCGCCTATTTTCTCAACGACGGTGTCAAGACCACGACCCTCGATGAGACGATCGCCGCGCACAGCGACGGCAGCGAAGCGAACTACACCTATTCGAGCGCGTGGTTCGACGTGATCAACCCTCCACCGAAGCTCGGCCGGGCCACGATCACCCGCGGAAGGCTGGCGACGGTCGACGAACTTCCCAAACGACTGCAGCGCAAGCCGCTGAAGTTCGACGCTCCGCAGCTGATGACCGTTCCCGATATCTTTCCGAACTGGACGATGAACAAGCTGACGCTGATGTCGGTCGGCGAAGCCTATTACCGGATGGGCGGAACCTATACCGGCAAAGTGCAGAATCTGACGCAGTTCTATCACCCGTTGGACATGATCGCGGAGTGGAACCGCGGCTACGGCTCCAACGGTTTCCTGCAGTATCAGTTCGTGGTGCCGATCGCGGCGGTCGAGGAATTCAAGCGGATCATCATCGATATCCAGGCATCGGGGCATTATTCTGCGCTGAATGTGTTCAAGCTGTTCGGGCCGGGCAATCAGGCTCCGCTGAGCTTCCCGATGCCGGGCTGGAACATCTGCGTCGACTTCCCGATCAAGCCCGGTCTCAATGAACTGGTCAGCGAACTGGATCGGCGAGTGCTCGAGTTCGGCGGGCGACTATATACCGCGAAGGACTCCCGGACCACCGCGGAGACGTTTCACCAGATGTATCCCCGGATCGACGAATGGATCAAAGTCCGCAGAAATGTCGATCCTACAGGCGTTTTCATGTCCGATATGGCGAGAAGGCTGGAACTTCAGTGACAGTAGGTTCTACGAAATGATCAATGCCGTTGGTAACCCGCAGTCGATTCTGCTGCTGGGCGGCACGTCGGAGATCGGCCTGGCAATCTGCGCGGAGTACCTGAAAAAGGCGCCCGCACGCATCATCCTCGCAGCGTTGCCCGACGATCCGTTGCGGTCCGACGCGGTTGCCCAGATGAAGGCCGCAGGCGCACAGCACGTCGATGTCATCGACTTCGACGCTCTCGACCCCGAAGGCCACCCCAAGGTGATCGACGCGGCCTGGGACGCCGGCGACGTGGACGTCGCCATTGTCGCCTTCGGCATGCTCGGCGATGCCGAGCAGCTATGGCGCGATCAGCGCAAAGCGGTGCAGATCGCCGAGATCAACTACACCGCGGCGGTATCGGTCGGTGTGCTGGTCGGGGAAAAGATGAAGGCTCAAGGCTACGGCCGGATCATTGCCATGTCTTCGGTGGCTGGCGAGCGGGTGCGGCGGTCGAACTTCGTCTACGGTTCGACCAAAGCCGGTGTCGACGGCTTCTACCTCGGCCTCGGGGAGGCACTGCGCCCCCACGGCCCGCGGGTACTGGTGATTCGCCCCGGCCAGGTCCGTACCCGAATGTCGGCGCACATTCAGGAAGCCCCGCTCACCGTCGACAAGGAAGACGTTGCGTCGCTGGCTGTTTCGGCCTCCCAGAAGGGCAAAGAGCTGGTCTGGGCGCCGGGCGCGTTCCGCTACGTGATGATGGTGCTGCGGCACATTCCCCGAACAATCTTCCGCAAACTGCCTCTCTGAGACCGGCAGTAGGGATCGAGACCGATGCCCGCGCGATCGTTCTGGTCGCGCGGGCATCTATCGTCTGACGCAGCCGACACCAGTCAACCCGGAGGGCCCATGCGAGCAGCCCACGTGCACCCGCCGCGGCGTGGTCCGATGAGCACCCGACACGGAGCGATCTCGTGAGTACCGCGACCGCGATCGGGGATGTGCCGTCGCGGGCGACCGATCCGGTGCCCGGGCGAGCGCCGCTACTGGTGCGGCAGGTCGTCTCCGGACTCGGGGAGGCCGTGCTCGCGGCCGTTGTCGCCGCTGTCGTGGCAGCCATGGGGCTCGTCGCGTTTTCCACAGTGCAGTGGCCCGCGTTCAACTCCTCGAACGTCACGAAGGCCATGACCACTGTCGGTCAGGTCGCGGCGGCGGTGCTACTGATTGCGGCGACCGCACTGCTGCGGCTACACCGATGGCCCTGGGTGGCGAAACTCTTGTCGTGGACGGGGATTTCGACCTTCGTGACCGTAACGCTCGGTATGCCGCTCGCGGCGACCAAGCTGTATCTGTTCGGCATCTCGGTGGACCAGGAATTTCGTACCGAATTCCTCACCCGACTCACCGACTCCGCCGCGCTGCGCGATATGACCTACGCCGACCTACCGCCGGCCTACCCGGCCGGCTGGTTCTGGATCGGCGGCCGGGTGGCGAATGTGCTCGGTATGGAGGGCTGGGAAGCGTTCAAACCGTATGCGATCGGCTTCCTGGCCGTGGCCGCTGCCGTCGGGCTGGTGCTGTGGTCGAAGCTCATTCGCGCCGACTGGGCGGTCGCGGTCGCCGCGACGAGCACCGCAGTCACCATCGCGTACGCCGCTCCGGAGCCCTACAGTGCGGTCATCTTGCTCCTTCTTCCCCCGACTCTGGTGTTGGCGTGGGGCGCGCTGCATCGGCCATCGGACGGCGCGGCGATACCCGAAAGCGGCAGATATCCCACCGCTGGGGGCTGGGGCGCGGTCGTCGGCACCGGGCTGTTCCTCGGCGCAGCGGCCGCCTTCTACACCCTGTATTGCCTGTTGGCCACATTCGCGATCGGCCTGATGGGTCTGGTGGCGGCCATCCTGGCGGTACGTGATCAGGACTCCGACCGGATGGCACAGGCCCGAGGACGCGTCGGACCCACCAGATGGCGTGCTGCCGTGCCTGCGCTGACAAAGGTCGTGGTGATCGGGGTGATCGCCGGACTGGTCGCGCTGGTCGTCTGGGCGCCGTACCTGGTACGGGCGGCGCGCGACACGACTGCCAGCTCCGGCGGCGCGTTGCATTACCTGCCGGAATCAGGGGCGCGCCTGCCGCTGCCCATGTTCGAACTCTCACTGCTGGGGGCGTTGTGCCTGCTCGGCACCGTGTGGCTGGTGCTGCGCACCGCGTCCTCACGCCGGGCGCAGGCTCTGGCCATCGGCGTGGCGGCAATCTACCTGTGGACACTGCTGTCCATGGCGGCGACCGCGGTGGGCATCACTCTGCTGTCGTTCCGGCTGGAACCGGTCCTTCTGGTTCTGCTCGCCGTCGCGGGTGCGTTCGGTTTCGTGGAGGGCGCGCGGGCGATCCATCGAGCGTTGAACGAGCCCGCTCGGTTCCGGTTGGTGGCGATCGTGGTGGCCGTCGCCGGGGCGCTGGCGTTCACCCAGGACATCCCCCGGATACTCACGCCGGAAATCACCACCGCCTACACCGACACCGACGGCGACGGCTATCGGGCCGACGAGCGTGCACCGTCGTCGGTGTCGTTCTACGACCGAGTAGACGCAGCCCTCACCACCCGAACCGACCGCCCGCGCGGGGACACCGTGGTGCTCACCGCCGACACCAGTTTCCTCGCCATCTACCCCTATCTCGGCTTCCAGGCACTCACCTCGCACTACGCCAACCCGCTGGCCGACTTCGCGGGGCGTGCCGCGGCGATCGAAAGATGGACCGAGACGCAGACGCCACAGGAATTGCTCGACGCACTGGCGAGCATCCCGTGGCGTGCGCCGGACGCGTTCCTGTTCCGACGCAGCGGCGATGCCTACACCCTCCGACTGGCCAAGGATGTCTACCCGAACGACCCGAACGTGTCGCGCTACACCGTGAGCTTCCCGAAGGCGCTGTTCGACGACCCACGGTTCGCCATTTCCGATATCGGTCCGTTCACCCTGGTCACGATCCGCGACTGATCCTTCCGACGGCGCGCAAGCAGGTGCCGAGGTCGCGGTCGCGGACCCCACTGCTCGACCACCGGAGCTATCACCGCCGCGATGAGTGGCCACCGACCATACGGTAGCTAGCATCAACCACCGTGCGACCGGACCGATCTTCTCGAGCGTTCACGCGCTACCGCGCTGTTGCCGTCGTCTGCGGACTGCTCGGATTCACCTTGGCACTACTGACTCCCCTACTGCCCGTGGAACAGGACCGGGCGACCCTGGACTGGCCCCAGCCCGGCGCGACCAGCGTCGCCATGCCCTTGGTTTCCTACGAGCCGCTGCGACTGCGTGCGACGGTGCCGTGTTCGGTGGCGCGCGAGGCCGGCACGGACGTCACCCTGTTGTCCACCGTCCCGATGGCATCTGGGCAGGCCACCAGCGCCGGGCTGGTCGTGTCGGTCGATGATGGGGCGCTCTCGGTGGTGCTTCGGGATATTCCCCTGATATCGACGCCGCTGAGTGCGATCCAATCCTGTACCGCACTCACGATCGAGTCGAGCGCTGCTGCGACGGTCGCGGAAATCCCCGGAGTCTCCGGACCGGACGGTGCACCGCTGCGGTCGGTGGTCGAGCGAGACGTCCGCCCGCAACTGGTGGGCCTGTTCACCGACCTGGACGCCGGCCGGCTCGGCGGCACGCAGGTGCATGCCGATATCGACTCCCGCTTCTCCTCGACGCCGACCCCGCTGAAGCTGACCGCCATGGTCGCCGCCACCGTGTTCACGCTGCTGGCCTTGCTCGCGTTGCACCTGCTCGATACCGGTGACGGCCGCAGGGCACGGAGGTTCCTACCGGCACACTGGTGGCGAGTCACCGCGGCCGACGCAGTCGTGGTGGGCACATTGGCGCTGTGGCATGTCATCGGGGCCAATACCTCCGACGACGGATACATCCTGAACATGGCGCGGGCTTCGGAGCACTCCGGCTATATGGCGAACTACTACCGATGGTTCGCCGTGCCGGAGGCGCCGTTCGGCTGGTCGTATGAAGTGCTGGCCTGGATGACACGGATTTCCGACGCCAGTGTGTGGATGCGCCTGCCCGCCTTGGCCGCCGGGGTCGTGTGCTGGCTGGTGATCAGCCGCGAGGTTCTACCGCGCCTGGGCGCCCGGATACGGCGCAACCCCATAGCGCTGTGGACCGCGGGTTTGGTCTTCCTCGCGTTCTGGCTGCCCTACGACAACGGTCTGCGCCCAGAACCGCTGATCGCGGCCGGCGCCCTGCTGACCTGGTGCTCGATCGAACGCGCCATTGCGACCGGCCGGTTGCTTCCTGCCGCGATCGCGGTGTTGATCGCGGCATTCTCCCTGGCTGCCGGCCCCACCGGTCTGATTTGTGTCGCGGCGCTGATCGCCGGATCGCGGCCTGTGCTGCTGATCGTGCTGCGGCGGGTGCGCGGCGCAGTCCCCGCACGGCTGGGGCCGGACGCCGTGACCACTGGATCGGCATCCGACACCGACTCTCCTGCGGACCGACGCCGGCCATCCCGGGCCAGGACGATGTTCCGGTTCACGGCGCTATTCGCGCCGGGTCTCGCGGCGGGCACGCTGGTATTGGTAGTGATCTTCGCGGACCAGACCTTGGCGACGGTTCTGGAAGCCACTCGCGTACGTGCCATCGTCGGACCGAACGCGCCGTGGTTCGACGAGCGCACCCGGTGGGACGCATTGCTCACGCTCGCGCCCGACGGTTCGCTGGCGCGACGGTTCGGCGTGCTGGTGATGTTGCTGTGTCTGTTGGTCTGCGTCCTGCAGGTGTTGCGCAAGGGACGAATTCCCGGAACTTCGCGCGGCCCGTCGGTGCGGATCCTCGGCATCGTCTTCGCGTCGCTGTTGCTGATGATGTTCACCCCCACCAAGTGGACTCATCACTTCGGTGTGTACGCCGGACTGGCCGGGTCGCTGGCCGCGCTGACGGCAGTCGCCGTGGGCGCCAACGGCATTCGCTCGCCGCGCAATCGCACTCTGTTCGCTGCCGCGGTGCTGTTTCTGCTCGCGGTGACCTTCACCGGACCCAATGGCTGGTGGTATGTGTCCAGCTTCGGTGTTCCTTGGTGGGACAAGGCGCCCCTGATCGCGGGTAAGGGCTTGTCGACGCTGTTCCTCGGGCTGTGCGGCATCGCGTTGCTGGTGGCGATCTGGCAGCACTATCGCGAACCGTACCAACGACAGATCGCTGCTCAGCCACGCCGACTCGATCGCTGGGCTTCGGCGCCGCTGACCATCGCGGCGGCCTTCCTCGTGGTATTCGAAGTCGCCTCGCTGGCCAAGGCCGCAGTCTCGCAGTACCCGGGGTACTCGATCGCCAAGTCCAATCTGCAGTCACTGCGCGGAGATTCGTGCGCACTGGCGAACGAGGTGCTGGTGGAAACCGACACCGCCGATTCGCTGCTGCGTCCCTATACCGGCACACCTGCCGCCGGACTGGCCGCGCAGAACAGCGGATTCACCCCGAACGGGGTGGCCCGCGATCTCACCGCCGATGCCGAAGAAACGGTCACCGGCGGTGCGAACTCGGTGAATGCCGACGCGGAGAACACCACCACACGCACCACCGGAGCGGGCACCGGAGGGGGCACCACCGACCGCGCGGGCGTCAACGGCAGCACGGTGGCGTTGCCCTTCGGCCTGGACCCGGCCACGACTCCCGTGCTCGGCAGCTACCAGGAGAACGAGCAACGACAAGCCCGGCTGACCACGCAGTGGTATCGGCTCGACCTGACCGAGGGCATGCGTGAAGATCCCGCCTACCAGGTGCTCGCGATCACCGCAGCGGGCCGGATTCGGTCCGTCGACGCCGACGGCGTGTTCACCTACGGTCAGCAGCTGTCGGTGGAATACGGCGTGCGCAACGCCGACGGCGACGTGCGCATACTGGGCTCGGTCGATCCACTGGACATCGGGCCGGCGCCCTCCTGGCGCAACCTCCGGGTACCGCTGAGCAGAGTGCCCGCCGAGGTGAACGCGGTGCGACTGGTGGCGATCGACAACGACATCACGCCCGAGCAGTGGCTCGCCGTCACACCGCCACGGTTGCCCCGACTGGCCACACTCGATTCGGTGATCGGCTCACAGGAACCCGTACTGCTCGACTGGCACGTCGGGCTCGCGTTCCCCTGCCAGCGACCCTTCGACCACGTCGACGGGGTCGCCGAGATCCCGCAGTGGCGCATCCTGCCCGATCGAGTCGGTTCCGATGCGTCCAACGCCTGGCAGGACGACATCGGTGGCGGACCGCTCGGCTGGACCGACCTGTTACTGCGGGCACAAACTGTGCCGAGCTACCTCGACCACGACTGGGGTCGGGACTGGGGCTCGCTGGAGAAGTTCACGCCCTACCGTCGCGACGCCCCGCCCGCCACCATCGACGTCACGGTCGAAACACGCAGCGGGCTGGCCAGCGACGACCCGATCCGGATTCGGTGACCGCCATCGACCCTGATGGAACCCGCTCCCTATTGCCCGTAGGTGAACCACGCGTCGGTACTCTGGGCACCTACACCGACAAACGACAAAGGGGGAGCGGTGGGCAATCTCGATCTCGAACCCGAAAGAGCTCGCAGTCTGGCCAGAACTGTACGTGATCACGGTGATTCGATCGCCAAGCTCGATCCGATTGCAGCAGGGCTCACTGCGGCAGCCACCTTGGAACGGTCCGACATCGGTCGGAACGTCGATGCGATTGCAGAAGCGCTGAACAAGGTCATCGGATTCCACTCTCGACGCCTGCGCGAGTTCGCCGACATCACCGAGACTGTGGTCGATCGAATCGTTGCACAAGATCAGGAGAACGCGCAGCGACTCCACGAGGTCGGCCAGCGATGAGCGGCGGCGCCTATGTCGATGCCCTGACGGTTCCAATTGTCCTCGGATGGGATCCACGGCCGGCGGTACAGATCGCGAACAATCTCGCAGACACGGCTCGGAAGCTCGATGCCGAGGCCTACGAGGCAGCCTGGCTGATCGGCGACTCGAACCCCTATTGGAAGGGCGACACCGGGAACAACGCCCGCAATCGAGCCATCAAGGACCGCAACGACGCCCGGCGAACCGCACAAGTCCTCATCGACATTCAGCAGGAGATCGTCATCCAAATCGATGCGCTCGTAGGACACATCGACCTCATCAGGGAGAAGAAGGCCGACGCGGAGGACTCGAAGTTCGACTTCTTCGTACGAGACGATGGCGCAGTCGACTCCAGGATGTCGAATGCGGAAGTGCTGCTGAAGTTCGGACCAGAAGGGTTGATCGAAAAAGAAGGTCGAGAGCTGCTCCTTACAACGGCGATCCGTTCGGCACTGACCGACATCCAGCAGATCGACAAGGAAGGTGCGGAGCAGATCCGTCGCTGGCTCGAAGAGTTGTCACCCGACGTGCAACGCGGGTCCACGCCGATGCCAACCGACCCTGAACTCGCCGAAATTCTGACCAAATACCAGACCGACCCTTCGGAATCGGGTGCCGAACTGTGGCCATCTGGTTTGGTGCTGAAGGGAATTCGCGCTGTTGAGCCGGACTTCCAACCCACGTTTATGACACCGGAAGAGATAGCTCTGCTTTCGAAGCAGCTCGCCTACCCGGACGGAATCAACCGCCTGATGGACTTTTTTGATTTCCGGTCGGCAGCCGAGGAAGCCGCCAACGAGGTATTCCTGATTCCCGGGGACGATCGGGCGATGCACGATGGTCACGGCGATGCCTACCGACACATGTACTGGAATGCCTTGATGACACAGCGTTACGGTGAAGAGTGGACCAGAGACTTCGCGACCGCACATGAGGGAATCGGTGCGAATCCTCCACATCGAGAGGCTATGGACCTCTACAACAACGACATCGGGAGGCAAATCGCGGTCGAACACCCAAATGCCACACCCGCAGAGCTGAAGCGATTGGTACAGGAGAAGATCGACACCGGTCAAGCGATCGTGATCAATCAAGACAAGCAAATCGAATGGAGCAACCGTGTGCCAGTGCGCCAAACGTCGTCTCCGGAGACGGCGGACATACCGCTGACGGCCGAGAGGTGATCGGATGCGTGTGAGTCAGTTCGCCGCTGTCGGAGTTCTCGCGGTTGTCGTTGCTGCTGGATGTAGTTCGAGTCCTAACCTGGGTAATGGCTTGGGTACCAACTGCTCTGGGACCTTCGACCTAGAGGAACGTACCGAAGCACTCGGTTCTTCCGTCGCACTCGAACAGGTGGTTCGGACGAAATCTGCGCAACCCGAACCCGTCTCGCTCGGTGAGCTGACCGCTGCCGCTCAATGGTCCGATGACTGGGATCGTATGGTGGTCGTCTACGAAGGGACGAGAAGGGACCGGCTGAACGCACGGTCAGAGCTGCCGGACTACTGCTGGCTTCATCTTTGGGACTTCAACTGGGACGCACGCGACCATGTGGAGTACTACGTCTTCATCCAAGGCACGACTCCGAAGCAATCGGTGCGCTCCTACTCGGGCAGAAATTTGTTCGGCCTACTAGGCGACGTGGAGGTCCTTCGGCCCGACACCGTACTCGAACCCAAAGCTCCACGTCCGGGCCAACTCGGGTTCTTCCGACCCGCGAGTACAGGCAGCTAGATCACTCACCGGCTGCGAAAATGTCGATTCACGGGTCCCAAGGTCCACTGATGTCGTCTGCCGCGCGGTACGTCGCGTTCGCCGGCGTGATGCTTTTCGTGGCGATATCTCCGGGACCGGATAAGGCGGTCATCACGAGTCGATGGCCGCGGTGACGGGAATCTCGACATTGCTGGCCTTTTGTGGCGCTGATCCCGCAGTTCATCTCGATGGAGTACGGACTTTGGATACGATCGTACTACCTCTGGTGGCAGCAGCTGTCGCCGGCACGTGGTATCTGATTCTGGTCGGTATCGCCTTCTCTTTGCAAAGAGTTCGCTGATTCCCGCGCAAACAAGTCTAAGCTGTCGCGGGTGTTTCGCTGGTCGGAGTTGGAATTGGGTTGCTTTCGGGCGCTGATGGTCTACCGAGGGCTGCTGCACAGCGGGCAGGTCAGAGCGGCCAGACAATGGCGAGCCGTCGCTACCTTCGACGACCAGCTCGCCCTCGCCTACCGATCCGCATTCGCGATGGCGCTCGCCATCGAAGGGCTCAGACTATGGGATACCCATTCTAGGCGGAATCCTGCTGTTCCAGCCATTTCAAAATCGTTTGGTTTGTTTCATCCGGCCTTTCTTGCTGGATCCAGTGACCACAATCCAACTCCACCACTTCCACATTGGGTACGGACTCGGCCAGTGTTGGCGACTTCGCGACCAGATCCCGGTCGCCGTAGATCATGAGTGCCGGCTGGTGGATGATCGGGTCCGCATCCGCCAACAGTTGCCAGTTCCGGTCCAGATTCCGGTACCAGTTGATACTCCCGGTGAACCCCGTCGATTCGAAAGCGGACACGAATACAGCCAGTTCACGGTCACTCATCAACGGCTCACCGAGCGGTGTCTGTGCCCTGGCGAGGTTGATCATCATCATCCCCGGCGCAGGCGCGGTGAGCGGCTCGTTCTTCCGGTACAGGTTACGCAGGAACTGGAAGGTGTTCTCGTTCAACACAGCATCCGCGACACCCGGCTGCCGATTGAAATGGACGAAGTAGAAATCGCCGCCGAGCACTTCCTCCATACCCTCGATCCAGGGCTTTTCTCCACGATCCTGGTACGGCAAACTCAGGTTCACCACCTTGTTGACCCTGTCCGGATGCAACAAAGTCAATCCCCAAACGACGAACGCACCCCAATCATGACCGACGAAAGTAGCATCCTCGTATCCGAAGTGGTCGAGAAGTCCGACGAGATCCCCTGACAAGTGTTCGATGTCGTAGTCGGTCACCTCGGTCGGACGCGACGAGTTACCGTAGCCCCGCTGATTGGGAACGATGACATGGTAGCCGGCATCGGCGAGGGCGGGCACCTGATGACGCCAGGAAAAGGCGTGCTCCGGCCAGCCGTGACAGAGCACAATGGGCTTTCCGGCATTCTTCCGGCCTGCTTCGAAGACTTCGAGTTCCACACCGTTGACCGGGATGATGGTGGGCTCGGGAAAGTCGGTTGGGTCATACATTGCATTTCCTCTCTATCTTTTCCAGGGTGATCAGACGACGTAGGGGGCCGAAGACAGCGTCGGCGCACCCCTGATCGACCAAGGGCCGACTCGGTCGCGGGCAGTGGAACTCGTCGGTGAAGTCATGTCGCTATCTTGACGCGCGAAACCGGTCACCCTATGACCGGTTTTATGTGAAAAAGTTGTGAGGATGAGAACAGACCGACTAGTGGCCATCCTTCTGCTACTGCAACGGCGAGAGCAGGTAACAGCAGCAGAGATCGCCCAAGAGCTCGAGGTCTCCGAGCGCACCGCCCGCCGTGACCTCGATGCCCTGGCCATGGCCGGGGTGCCCTTGTACTCCCTGCAGGGCCGAGGCGGCGGCTGGCGTCTGGTGGGCGGCGCCCGCACCGACTTGTCCGGGTTGACCGCGAGTGAGGCCCGTGCGCTGTTCCTGGTCGCTGGCCCGGCGTCGGCTGCGACGCCGGCCGTGAAGGCAGCCCTGCGCAAACTCGTCCACGCTCTGCCGGAGCCGTTCCGAGTACAGGCAGAGTCGGCAGCGTCGTCGGTGGTCATGGACCCACAACAATGGGGGTCGAATCGGGCCGAGCACCGAGCACCTCGCTTCCTCGATGAGCTCCAAGACGCGGTGATCCGCGGCGTCCAGGTGCGACTCGGCTATGTCGACCGCAAAGGCGCCGAAACCGAAAGAACCGTCCACCCGCTGGGCATCGTCGCCAAAGGTCCGTCGTGGTACCTCGTCTGCAACACCGACGCCGGCCGGCGAACCTTCCGGATCGACCGCGTGTCGTCCTTCGACCCAACCGATGATCCGGTGCACCGCCCCAAGGACTTCGACCTCGCCGAAAGCTGGCGCGAGATCGCCGACGAGGTCGACCGCAAGCGAACACCCCTCGAAATCCAGGCAGTATGCGCACCCCACGGGATAGGACTGCTCCGCATGGCGCTCGGCGCTCGACTCCAAGTGGGACGTTCCACGCCCGACGGCCGCATCGAGGTCGTGATCCGCGGCCGCGACGAGTACGTGCTCGCCGGCGAGCTCGCCTGGCAGGTCGAATGGCTCGAGGTGACCGGCCCTGAGGGTGTGCGAGACCACTTGGCCTCGATCGGAAACGCGCTCGTCGAGCGATACGGCTGAGGCCCGCTCGTGACCGGCGCAGCGGGCTTCATCGTCGCGAACTACGTGCACCATGTGCTGAAGTGGGAGCCGAACACCCGGGTCGTCGGGATCGTCGACATCGATTTCGCCCGAAACACGGCCGATCTGGATCCAGTGATCGACCGCACCGCCTTCGAGCAGGCCGATATCACCGACCTCGAAGGCTACATATGATGACACCGCCGAAACTGATGCGAGCTGATCACTGGAGCTTCATGTGGTACTGGTTCCCGAACTCGACACAGTACGGTCCCTCTGCATCAATTGCTATGGCCGGACGCATCGCTACCATAGCCGAGCGTTATCAATTGCTCATTCCCAGTGAAATTCAGTGCGATTGGATATCGGAAGGGCGAATGGTTCCGAGGGCGAAGTCGAAGGTACCTGTCGCGGGCAAGATCGACGACCCTAGAGTGCTCGATTCTCTCCGATCGGCACGCCCTCCTGAAAATAGACGACAATGCAGTGATCGGTAGACTGCACGTCTCCGGCCCGGGCACCTGGCTCGACGAAGATGGATGTCAACATGTCGAAGACTCCCTGCTCTTGTTCTCGGTAGAATTCAACAGCAGGGAACCAGTCGCCAATATCATGGTGTTCCATGACATATGGATGACCCACGACTTCGCCGGTCGTCCCCATGAGGCTATTCATAGAAATAACGCGCCGAGATTGGCTCATTTATTTCCGACCTGAACACCCCTAATGGGTGAAGAAGGTGAACCCACGGAGCCGACACAATTCGGCACTCCACTCGAATTCGGCATCGAGCCTCCGCTAGATGATGATGTCCCGGCAGATGTAACCGAATTTCTTTCCGAATTCAGGCAAACCGGCGAACTGCAGTAGCGCTCGAGGCGAAGGATTCTGAGCCTCGACTGCCGTGTCGACCTGGAAATTGGTGAGGCTCCTGGTAGATGAGTTGATCGACCGAGATAACTTATCTACCAGAGGCTTCCATGTTGTTCAACCGCGCCGCGCTGCCGTTGTCACGCCCGACTCTCACCTACGTGGCCGGAATCATCCGTCACCATTGCCGGCGGATCACCCGAACGAGGCGGGCAGATGCCGCCACCCGCAACCAGTGCTCACCACGAACACCGCCCGCTCGTCCACCGGCACGGTCCCACCACCCTGTGGTCTGGGTTCGAACTCCTGTCGCAGTGGCTTCACGATGTCCCACAACGCATCCGGCACAATCTTCGAGCAAGCCTGTCGACCACGGATCGCACTATGCCCGACAACGAATTACACCCACGTAAGATGCCCTCTATGCCCGTGGGGCGGATTTCGACATCAACAGTTTCACCCGGATCCGGATGCCGCCAGTGGACGGTATTGCAGCGCCTTCGATCTCGCAAGGCCGAGGCAGGTGCGAGCGTCGATGAACTCGCTTCCGAGTAGGTGACGGCGGGGCATCGGCAGAGGATTCGGTACCGCGTGACGCCATCCTGCACATGCTCGCCCTGCGCCGTGCGGCCCGAACGATTTTGCTGTTCAACGAGGTTCTCGGGCCCGGCTGATGCCGGGCCCGAGGTAGGCCTGAGCCCCTGCAATCAGACTGGCAGGGGGCTGGGGGTGGGGGTGGGTTCGAATTCGCCGCGGAGAACACCATCGATGAACGCGTCCCACTCGCGGGCAGTGTAGGCGAGAACCACGCCATCAGCTGCGTGAAGGCGAGTGGTTCCGTCGGCGGAGTGCACGATGAGCGGGAGCCGCTGATCCTTGTCCCCACCATTGGCGTCGGCTGCTACGCGGTTGAGGAACGCGGGCCACAACGACACCGGGATCGTGATCGTCGGTGCGGCGGCCGGGTCGTTCGCCGGGTCGCGAATGTATTTGCTGTCGCGGACCAGCACCCCGTCTTCGGTGAACCTGAGTTCAACGCAGTCACCCCCGTTGTTGCTTGCGGTGGCCTTGCGCCACTGGGTGGCAGAGCTGGTCATTTCTCGAGTCCTTTCAGTGCTTCTTCGATGACTTCTCGCGAGGTCGCGACGCTGAGCGCTTTCTTCTTCAGGTCGCGCCACACCAATTCGTAGGCAGCGACCTCATCCGGCTTGTTCAGATACATTGCGCCGGTCAGTGTCTCGACATAGGCGAGCGGCGGCTCCAAAGGCTCGCCGTGTGGACCGGCCGGGAAGCCCAGCAGGTTGAAGGCGCTGGCAGCCATCCCGCCGTGGAAGCCTGCGGAATACGGCAGAATCCGTACGGTGATGCCCGGCCGCCCTGCCATCGCCAACAGATGTCGAAGCTGCTCGGCCCTCACCTCGGCATCGCCGACCGGTCGGCGTATGACGGCCTCGTTGAGGATGAAGTCGAGTTTGGGTGCGTGGGGTCGGGCGAGTAGGTTCTGCCGTTCCATTCTGACCTCGACGCGCCGGCGGATCTCGCCAGTATCGAGATAGCCGCTCGGTGTAGAGGCACTGATCTCGGCGTATCGCTCGGTTTGCAACAAGCCGGGCACGAGCTCGGACTCGTACTTTCGAATCGAGGCGGCGGAGTCCTCGAGTAGCACGTACAGGCTGAACCATTCCGGGAGGCCGCTTTCGGTGTAGTCGTGCCACCAGCCCTTCTTGTTCCCGTTGCGGGTCTCTGCGGTGAGTGCGAGCAGCAACACGCGGTCCTCGGTGCTTGCTCTATAGGTGTCGAGCATCGTGACCACGTCGCTCTCTCGGAACCTGACGGCGGGATCGCCGTCCTCCATCCGGACGATCGTGGTGCGACCGCGTTGGAAGCGGTCGGCGGCCTGCTGTTGTGACAACCCGGCCTTGGTGCGCAGATCCGCGAATCGCCTACCGATGTGACGGCGAATCAAGGCGCTGCCGACAGTCTCCAAGGACACGCCTACCTCCCGTTTCGGGTCGAGGAGTTGTACCACCCAATTAAACGTCGAGCACCAGTCAATAAGCAAGACACTGTTCCGAGTGGGTCTGGATGGATATCTCCAATGCTACTCAGTACAAAGTTTTTTGGGTCAATCTCATTTGTTCTATTGTCAATCGGTATGAGCCTGTAGAACACTGTCGATGTGGCCGGGGGCACCGAATCCCCGCAGGTATGCAGAGGTGGGGCGATGACTTCAGGACTGGAGCTTCACGATCCCGCGATGGGACGGTGTCTGCGTTACCGCGCGACGCTGGGGCTGCCGGTGGTGGTGATGCCAGCACTGGGCCGGATCATCCTCTACTCAGGTCCGGTCGGCGGTCTCGTTGTGCCAGCACGTGTTGCGGGGCTGGTGCAGGCGGTGTTGACGGCACATGGACGACCGGGGCCGGTGATCGCGCATCCACGATCGGGGAGTTGCACGATCCTGACCGGTCCGGCCGATGGCTATGAGTACGTGGTCGCCGACGTCCTGCTGCGATTGAACGCTGGTGCCGCATCGGACTGGATTGTGCTGCCTTCGCCGACCGATGAACGGTCGGGATACAGGCGGTGGAACATGGATCCACACAATGGCTTTCATCTGGAGATGCGCGAAGTATTCGCCATCCCGTTGGAGTTAGCGGCGTGATAGCTCAGATGGGCCAGGACGAAGGCACCCGCTCCGTCGCTCAGATCCGCGAGTTCGCGCCCAAAAGGGGCTACGAGATCACCCGGCGAGGCCGAAACACGTTGGTGAGCAATGCCGCCGACTTCAGTCAGTTAGAGGCTCCGAATGAATAAGCCACAGCACCGAACTCCCGGCGCGTACGCCGCCGAATACGGCTTTCCGACGGACCCGTTCGAGCTGCCTCCAGCCGATGTGATGGCCCGGGTTGTAGAGGGCCTGCAGGGGTTGAATTCCGAACCGTCCCAGCGTCGGACCGGGAACAGCGAAGGCGACCGACCACACGATCCGCGGCACGAAGAGGTGGGGAAATGATCGAGTATCGCACCGAGTGCGACGGATGGACGGCCGTGTGGCGGTGGGACAACGCCCGCATCCGCATCATGCGCGTCGCCACCACGGCACCGGGTCCACCATTGATAGCGATCGATACCCCCACCGCCGCACCGGACTTGGTGACATCACGGGAACGATTCCCGAAACTCGACCGCCTGTGGGACGCGGTGCGCCGCGACTACTGGCGTCACGTCTGTGTCCCCCCACGACGATCAGGACGTCCGCGCGATGAGCACTGAACTCCACGATCTGTGGCGACACCAGTACAACGACTGCGCCCTCGAGACCGCACCAACCTCTCTCGAGCAGGCCCGATTCGTCCTCGGCATCCACCGCGGACACGGCGGCGAGTGCCTGCAGGCACTCACCGCTTCTACCTACATCCGCAGCGCGAGACACACACAGATGTCGCTGCGCGACCCCATCGGCCACCTACACAACATCGACGGTTCCTGGTCGATCCTCGGCGCCGACGGATGGTGCTACGACGGTGAGGAATACGCCGACCTACTCGAGGAACAGGCCATCGATCGTGCTCACGACATTCTCGAGCAGTGAAGTCGATGCCCGAGGACCAACCAACCACTACAAGGAGCAACTGAATGGCGATCACGGCCGAGGGTTCGAACATCATCATCCGCAACTCCGACAACCAGATTCTGCTGTTCCTGCGCGACGACAAGCCCGATATCCCATGTCCCGGAATGTGGGCACTGCTGGGCGGTTACCGCGAACCCGGCGAAACGCCGAAAGAAGGTGTGATCCGCGAAATCGAGGAGGAGATCGGGGTGGTGCTGGACCCGGCCGAGGTCGAGCACCATGTGACGCGGGAGCGTCGCTGGGGCCTGCTCGAGCACACCTTCCGCACCTGCCTCGACCTCGATCTGAGCGGGATCGTTCTGACGAGGGTCAACAGTTGCGCTGGTTCAGCGAGGCCGAGGTGGCTGCGACTGTTCTCGGATTCGAGGAAAACGAAATGCTGGCCAGCTACTTCACCCAGATCCGAAACGAGCAACAGCCGGCCAACTGAGATGAGCTGACCTGGTCGGCGGACCTGTAACCCGCTAGCTTCACGGCATTGGGTGTCGACCGTCAGGCGATTGGCCCTGGCTCACTTTCGGTGAAGGCGCGGCCGGGCCGGCCACTGATTTGGCCGCGGTACAGCGGGTTCGATAGATCGGCTGATCGTGGATTTTCGGCCCTCACTCCGACACCGCTGGCCGTGGCGCTCCCAACGCACCGGCCGACTCCAACGAAACCGGTTGTACGGTATGGAAAAGGCACTCTCACCTGTGCGGATATAATTTTCGGACGAATCGGGCTGCGACCTCTAATGTGATTCACATGACGACCGCATTCGATCAAATGGAACTCAGCGACCTTGTCGGACTCCTCAACGAAGAGGAACAGCGAGAGTTGCGCCCCGCGGTGCTTCGCGTGCTCGACCGACTCCCCTCGCAAGAGGTGCTGCGCCGCGAACTCGGTGTTCGTCTGCGGTCCTGAACCTCGTTCGCGCCGCCGGACGAACGGTCCAACCGCCGCGCCGGGTATCGCCCCGCGCGGCGGCGCTGTGTTCGAGTCGGCCGCGCCGTGTTCGAGTCGGCCGCGTCGTGTTCGAGTCGGCCGCGACCGTGCCTCAGAACACTCGCAACATTCCCGGGGACCACAGGCCCGAGCGAGTAGCCGTGCCGGTCTCCAGTTCGGCCGGGACCGCGGTGCGGTCGTACTGGTCGTAACGCTCCAACGAACCCCAGTCGCGTGCCCAGTCGTCCTTCAAGTAGCTGGGCACTGTGGTCGAGGCCGCCAACATCTGTGCGAAGCCCAGCGGCCCGCCGAATTCCTGGGCCTGCCACGTGTTGGTCGAGCTGACCGCGAGTGGACGATCCGGCAGGATCCGGTAGCCGGGCGCCTCGGCCACGCCGTTGCGATGGTCGAACGGGCGCTGGCAAGGGAACTGCAGCCCGACCGCCCAGTCCAGCAGGATCGGCTGCTCGGATCCCAGGAAGCTGTTGAGCGACTGCAGTTTCGGCATACGCGGCGGAGTGAACGCCAGCCACTGGTCACCGATCAGGATCGGGTCCTTGGCGACGACGCGTACCGCATCGGCGTCGGGAGCGATCTCATCCAGCGGCACCCGCAGATTGCGCCATGACGGGAACGGGCCGATGTCCCGGGGCAAGTAGGTCCCCAGCGTCTGCACCCGACCATCGGGCATGCGCTTGCCATAGTCCACCGTCAGCGACTGGCCGTAGGTCATTGCGCCAGTGTCGTCGAACGACAGAATGCGACCCGCTGCCGAAAGCACCACCAGCGGCCGGTCCTGCGAACGAGGGGACAACTGATACCAACTCGAGGTGATCTCCGCCGGCTGCTGCATGCCGTCCTGGTAGCTGCCGAGCACCGGGGTGGTCGCCGGGTCCAAACCGAACGGCAGCGCGACAGTGCTGCCATTGACCCCGCGCGCGCCCTGTCCGCCGCCGGTGCCCGCACTCTGCCCTTCGGCGAACGCGGCGCCGACCGATTGGGTGGAGGTATTGCCGGTGCCCGGTTTCACCACCACGGTGTCGGCGGACAAGTCGTCGGGCACGCCGTTCGGGTCGAAACCGACCGGGTCGACCCCGGCCAACGGGTCCGCCGGATCGGTCGGTGGATTCGCCGGATCGATGATCGGCTGCAGCCGGCCCTCGTTCGGGTCCGGTTCCACCAACACGTCGCTGGCCAGCCCACAGGTGTCACCGCCGAGTGCTGCGACGTTCGAGCGAGCCAACGAATACGCGGGATACTGCGAAACCGCGCCCTTCACCAGCGACAGCACCTCGAGCGCGACCATCAGCGCGGCGATCACGGTCAGCGGAATCGCCGCGAACCGGCGAATCCGTCTACCGCGCGGCGACTTCGCCGACGGCTGCGGCGCGGTGTAGTCCTCACGTAGCGCGTACCACGCGACCAGTGCGAGCGCCACACCGAACAACAGGAGCATCAGGGTGTTGGACTGGTAGCCCTGCAGCGAGATGCGCTTGTCGAACCACGGCACACCATAGCTGGACACATACCAGTAGCCATTGATGCCGGAGAATGTGATCGCGAGCACGAACAGCAGACCCGCCAGGAAGATCGCCCGATTCTTGCGGGCCCGCAACGCGCTCGCCGACACCGCGACGGCGGTGACCGCCGCCAGCGAACCCGCGATACCGGCGTAGGCGCCGAAATGGTGGGTCCACTTGGTCGGGTTGAACATCATGAAAAAGATGGTTCCGAACACCACCCCCATCAGCCGCCATGTCGGCCCGCTGGCGATGCCCGGGACCCGCCGGCGGCGCAACAGCACCAACATGGTGGTGAACAGGCACAGCAACATCACCAGGAAGGCGAAGCGCCGCGACAGCGACCCGTCGACGGTTTCCACGAACAGGTAGTAGTAACGCAGGTAGTCCTCGTACCAGCTCAGGTTCGGACCGGTGAGCTGACGCACCCGATTGGCTTCCTGGATGCCCGCGAAGGTCTGGTCGCTGTAGACCACTGTCAGCACGAGGAAGCCGGCCGCGGCGAACGGCGCGAGCAGCGGCAAGGTCGAACTCCACCGCCCGAGACCCCGCGCGGCGAATTCCCGGTGCTTGCGCACCACGATCCGCACCAATGGCCGGATACCGGCGAGCAACGCCGCGATGCACATCAAGCCGGTCGGGGCAGCGGCCAAGGTGAATGCGGCCACCACGACCGCAACCGCGGCAGGCAGCAGGCGGCCGGTCGCGATCGCGCGCTCGATCGACACCCAGGTCAACAGCGCGCCCAACGCCACGATCGGTTCCGAGCGCAGACCATTGTCGAACGGCAGCCAGAACGCCAGGAACACCAGACCACCGGTCCACAGCGCCACCTTGCTGGTACGCACGCCACGACCGAGCCGCGGCACGACCTCGCGACTGATCACCATCCAACACAACACCGCGCAGGCCAGGGCGGGCAGTCGCACCCACGGGCTGGCCGTGGAGATCTCCGCGAACACCTGGATCACCTGGTAGTACCAGCCGAACGGCGCTTCGGGCACGCCGTACCAGCGGAAATAGTTCGCCATGTAGCCCGCGTGCGGCGCCGCCCGCACCATGCTGAGGATGTAACCGTCGTCCGAGGTGTTGGCCCCCGCGAAGTGCCACACCACCAGGGTGCCGACCACGGCGCCATCGGCCCAGGTCGGCTTCAGCCACTTCGCCGGTAGGAACCTGCGGTGCCCGCGCCCGTCACTGGTGTCCAGTCGGGCCAACGCAGCCAGGGCGGACAGCGTGCACAATGCCGCCGCGATCATCGCGACCAGTTTGATCACGGAAGGGGTGGAGGAGAAGCGGGTGTCCACGGTGGCGCGGACACTCAGTCCCGCGGGCGCAGCGCCTTGCAGGTCGGAGAACACCCCGACGATCTGCGGGCGCAAGTCGCCGTCCAGTTGCCCCTGCACCGGCAGAGCGACCGTTTCGGTGTCACCCGGCGCCCCACCCGGGACTTGGCGCTGCACTCGCGTCGTAAGCCCCTCGAACACCGCCGAGGTGCGGTTGCTGTCCGAGGCAATGGTCAACGTGGTGCACTCGTTCATTCGGTCCCGGTCGGCCGAGACCACCACCGCATTGCGGTCGACGACATCCACCGAGTCCTGCGACACCCGCACGAACATGGCTTCCAGTGCGGCCCGGTCGCCCTGTGGCGGAGCGGTCGCCAGCAGCATGCCGCCCGACTCGGGCAGCTGCGCAATGGCGGCGCACGGAATCGTGGCGTTCAGGTCGATCGGGACTTGGGACATCAATGGCGCCTGCACGTTGCCCAGCGTCCCGTTCTGTGGCCAGCTCAGCACCGCGGTTGTCTGGGTGACCGGCAGGAACGGCGTCGCCAAGGCCAGCACTGCACCGGCCAGCCCCACGACCAGCGCGAGCAGTCGGGCGGTACGGAAATCGTGCCGGGCCACCGCCGGGGCGGTAGCAGGCTTGGTCAAAACAGCGGTGGCGACGTCGGGCACGATTGGCAATGGTATCTCCCCGTATGCCCGCACGAGCGCAGCGCGGGCCGAAGAGATTCGCGCCCCTCACAATGTTCGGAGCCGACGGGCGCAATGGTGTGTCGCGACGCGAAGAAAGACATCGAGAATCCGCCGCACCGAGGTAACCGACCCCGCGCTGCCGAGGGTTGCCGGCCACGATGGAAAGGTAGGGGTATGACCAAGGTGAATATCTCGACGAACCACGGCCCGATCGTCTTGGAGTTGGACGAACACAAGGCGCCGGCCACCGTGCGTAATTTCGTGGACTATGTGAACGCCGGCCACTACGACGGAACGATCTTCCACCGCGTCATTCCCGGCTTCATGATTCAAGGTGGCGGCTTCGAGCGGGGCATGCGCCAGAAAGGCACCAAAGACCCGATTCGGAACGAGGCCGACAATGGGCTGAAGAACGCCAAGTACACCGTCGCGATGGCGCGCACCAACGACCCGCACTCGGCGACCGCGCAGTTCTTCATCAATATCGCCGACAACGACTTCCTCAACCATTCCGCGCCGACCGCCGCCGGGTGGGGTTACACCGTCTTCGGCGCGGTGACCGAGGGCGCCGAGGTAGTGGACACGATCGCCGCCGTCGCCACCGCGTCGGCGGGGATGCATCAGGACGTGCCGGTCGACGACGTCGTCATCGAATCCGCCAGCATCGGTTGATCGTTCGCGTCGTGCGAGACGAATCGGGCCGCGCCCCTTGGGGTACGGCCCGACTCGAATTCCGTGTGGCCGACCGTCGTCACAACGGCAGCAGATGATGCTTGCGCGGATTGCGGGGAAGAGACTTGTCCCGCAACAGGTGTAGCGCTCGACGCAACTCCAGCCGGGTCGCCGACGGCTCGATGACCGCATCGATGTATCCGCGCTCGGCGGCCACCCACGGCGTCGCCATGGTGGCGTTGTAGAAGTCGACCATCTGCTGGCGGATGGCCGCGCGTTGCTCCTCCGGAGCGGACTCGATTTGTCTGCCCCCCATCAAACTGACCGCGCTCTCGGCGCCCATCACCGCGATCCGTGCGGTGGGCCACGCCAAATTGACATCCGCACCGAGTTGCTTGGACCCCATGACGGCGTAGCCACCGCCATACGCCTTGCGGATCACCACGGTCACCTTCGGCACCGTGGCCTCGACGAACGAGAACAGAAACCGGCCACCCCGCTTGATCACGCCGATCTTCTCCTGGTCCACTCCGGGCAGAAACCCGGGCGTGTCGACGACGAACACCAAGGGAAGGTCGAATGCGTCGCACAAGCGCACGAAATGGGCCGCTTTGTCCGACGAGCGCGCATCCAGCGCACCCGCGTACACCATCGGTTGATTGGCGACCACGCCGATGCTACGCCCGTCGACCCGGGCGAAACCGGTGATGACATTGCGGCCCGCGGACGCACCGAATTCGTGGAACGCGCCGTCGTCGAAGATGCGCACCAGGATGTCGTGCATGTCGTAGCCGGCATTGTCGGAATCCGGGACGACCGAGTTCAGTTCCAGGTCGCTGTCGGTGGTCTCCGGCTCCAACCCCGGATTCACGATCGGCGGTGTTTCCTGGCAGCTGGTCGGCAGATAGCTCAGGTACTCGCGCACCCACTGGAATGCGGCGGCCTCGTCCGGGGCGACGTGATGAATGTTGCCGTACTCGGCTTGGCTGCGCGCCCCACCGAGTTCCTCGAGGCTGACATCCTCGCCGGTGACCTCACGAATCACTTTCGGACCGGTGACGAACATGTACGCTTCGTCGGTCGCGACCACCACATCGGTGTTGATCGGGGCATAGACGGCGCCGCCCGCGCACTTGCCGAGAATCATCGAAATCTGTGGGACCAAGCCCGACAGCGGCTCCTGACGCCGACCCAGCTCCGCATACCAGGCCAACGAGGTCACCGCCTCCTGCACGCGAGCCCCACCGGAGTCGTTGATGCCGACCACAGGGCAACCGACCTTGGCCGCGTATTCCAGGATGCCGGCCACCTTTCGACCGAACATCTCCCCTACCGAACCGCCGTACACGGTTTGATCGTGAGAGAAGACCGCCACCGGTCTCCCGTCCACCGCGCCGTACCCGGTGACGACGCCGTCGCCGTAGAGCGCGGCGGGGTCGCTCGGATTGCGTACCAGTGCGCCGACCTCCACGAACGTGCCCGGATCGAGCAGCATATCGATCCGATCGCGCGCACTGGGGATCCCCTTTTTCGCCCGCTTGGCCCCCCCCGCTGCCCCCGCCGGCTCGTGCGCCGCGTGCAACCGCGCGCGCAGGTCGGCGAGTTTCTCAGCAGTAGTGCTCACTTGCTCCCTTTCGCCTCGATCGCGGCGAGCTTCGCGGTCAGGTCGGCCCCGATCGTGCCGATGCGTGGTTCATCGATGATCTGCAGATGATCGCCGGGGATGTGCACGATTTCCAGATTCGGTAGGTAGTCGTCCCAGCCACCATTCGGTAGTCGTTCTCCGAACCGGGGCTCCAATTCGATCGCGCCGTCGTGGTAGCGATCGGCGAGGTAGAGCACCACATCACCGTCATAGCGGGTCGGCTGGACCCGCTGGAGTGCGCGGCTCTCGATCCAGGAAGTGCGCTGGTGTTCCAGGACGCCGCCAGGGATCTTCGCGCCGCTCATCTTTGCGAGTTCGCCGATCTTCGCGATCTGCTCGTCATCCGATGCCGCGGCCAGTTCCCGCACCTGCTCGGGCGGAAGATCGCCCTGCACGTTGTAGGTCCGCTTCGCGAATTCCTGATACCGCTCGATACGCCGGATCCGCTCCTCGGCGCTGTTGTCCTCGGGCTTGCTCGGGATCGCCAGGTCGATCAGGCCGAGCACACGCACATCTGCGCCGTCGGCGCGCAGGAGCTGCGCACAGGCCATGGCCAGTACGGCACCCAGCGACCAGCCATAGAGCACGAACGGCCCATCGCCCCCGAGCTTGCGTAGCTCCGGCACGTACTGGCGCGCACGCTCGGCGATATCTCCGTCGACCCGCTCGAAACCGTACATCGGCGTACCGTCGGGCAGCCGCTTCAGCAACGGCTCGTACACCAGGGTGTTGCTTCCTGCGGGGTGGAAGACGAACACCGGCACGACGTCGGAGCCCTCCGCCCGCGGCGACAGAGTACGGACGAATCCATCGACATCGCCACTGCTGTCCTGCAGCGTGCGCACGATGTCGGCGAGCTGCTCGATGGTCTCGCAATCGAGCACGTCGTCGATGGTGACCTCGGCCTTGATCCGCTCGGTCAGGCGCGTGGCGAGCTTCTGCGCGGTGTCCTCGTCGAGGATCGGCAGCGTATTGAAGATGCCCTTGGCCGACTGTCCGGTGACCATGGCCCATGCGGCATAGGTCAGCCGCTCGGGCGCGTCGCGTGGCGGGACATCGTCCTCGGCACTCGAGGTTTCCCCTCCAACGAGGTTCACGGCGTGCTCTGCGACCTGGGTCACGTCGGGAGTCGGTTGCGCCGCAGCGGCATCCGGCGCCGTATCGGGCAAGGTCGTGCCGACATCAGCCGTGGCGGCTGGGGTTGCTGCCTCAGAGGTCGCACCGGACACCGCGGCGCCCGGATCGTCGCCGGCAGCGAGCGCGGCCCGCGCCGCGGTCATGAAGTCCGCGTCGACGGTCAACTCACCCGATCCGCCCGCGGCTTTGTCGGCGGCCTGCTTGTCGGCCATCGCCTGCACGTCGTCGCGGTGCTCCACGGCGTAGCGCAGCACCTTGCCGACCTCGTGCAAGCTCGCATCCCGCACGGCCTGGATTTGCAGTTGCGGGATGTCGAACTCGTACTCCACCCGGTTCTTGATCCGCATGGCCATCAGCGAATCCAGACCGAGCTCCATCAGCGGGATCTCCATCGGGAGGTCCTCGACGGCATACCCCATCGACTCCGCAACGATCACCCCGAGCCGCTCTTCCACGGTTTGTCTGCCATCCGGATCCCAACGCGCCCCGAAGGTCTCCACGACCTCGATGCCGGCGTCGGTGTCGGACTCCTGCGCGACCGGAGTCGCCGCAGCCGCGACGGGTTGCGGCAAGGGGGCTCCGGAGGCCACCACGGCATCGAACACCAGCCGGAAGTCGCTTCCCTCCTTGGCGTGAACCTGCACCGAGGCGCCGCCCGGGTGCGGAGTCAGCGTGGTGGTGAGCGTGCCCAGGGTCGCAAGTGCACCGTGCGGGATCGATGCGCCCACCGTGACGTCACTGAGCACCTGCGATGCAGCCGAGTGCACCAGGGCCGCGAGATCGGTGACCGCCGATGCCTGCACCTCCCAGACATGCCGACCATCCGGAAGCGCGACGTATGCGCCGGGAACCCGGTTGTTTCCGCTGGCGGAGATGCTCACCTTCGGCCAGTACTGCTTGCGCAGGAACGTGGTGCGTGGGATGTCGGCGTAATCGCCCCCGGTCAGTAGCGAGGGCAGATCCACCGCGTGCCCGTGCACGTAGAGCTGGGCGAGTGCGGCGATCACGCCCGCGGACTCGTCCTCCTTGCGCTTGAGCGTCGCAATGAGCTGCGCGTCGGGCACTCCCGCAGCGAAGGTGGTGCCCAGAACCTGCATCAGGGCCACGGAATTGGGCGCCAACTCCAGGAACGTGGTGTGTCCTGCGTTCACCGCGAGTCGCACCGCTTGGGTGAAGTACACGCTGTGGCGCATATTGGTGACCCAGTAGTCCACGTCGTGGATCGGGTCGTCACCAGCGCCGAAGAACTCGTCCTTGCGCACCGAGGAATACACCCCGGTCTTCGGCCGCCTCGGCTCGATGCCGGCCAGTTCCGCGGCCAACTCCCCGAGCAGCGGATCCATCTGCGAGGTATGGCCCGCGCCGCGGGTAGGCAGCACGCGAGCGAATTTGCCTGCGGCCTCGACCTGCGCGACGATCGCCGTGACCTGCTCCTGCGGGCCGCCGATCACGGTGTTCGTCGGCGCCGCGTAGACACCTACCTCGACGTCCGGATAGTCCGACAGCAAGGACTCGATCTCCGCGGCGCTGTACTCGACCAGCGCCATATTGCGCACATCGTCGTCGCTGATCATCTGTTCGCCCTCGCCCATCAAGCGCGAACGAGCGCAGATCACGCGAACCGCGTCTTCGAGCGCGAGACCGCCGGCGATATATGCGCCCGCGACCTCACCCATCGAATGGCCGACCACGGCGTCGGGCCGCGCGCCGTGCGCGCGCAGCAGCGCTGCCAAGCCGATCTGGATGGTGAAGATCCCGACCTGGGATGTGCCCACGTCGTAGTCCTGGCTGTCGTCGAGGAACATCGCGCGCACCGAATACCCGGCCTCGTCCTGCACCAGCTCATCGACCTGGTCGACGGCCCGAGCGAAGATCGAGTTCTCCAGGTAGAGCTGCTTCGCCATCTTGCGGTGCTGAGCGCCGAAGCCGGAGAGCACCCATACCGGCCCCATGGCGGCGGGCGCGTCGGCAGTGAACACACCCGGTCCTGGCTTGCCTGCCGCGACGGCGCGCAACCCGGCGATCGCCTCCGCATGCGTCGTGGCCACGACAGCGGCGCGCGAGCGCCAATGGCTGCGCTTGGCCAACGACCGCGCCACATCGGCGAGCGGCGTGTGCGCGCCCGCGTCGGACTCCAGCCAGTCGGCCAGCTCCGCCGCAGCGCGACGGCGGCGCGAGGGAAGGTAGCCCGATACCGGCAAGACCATCGGCAGCGGCTCGGCCCGCTCCGCAGTCCATTCGGCGACGGGCACGGCGGTCTCGGCGCCGGACACCGCATTCTCGTCGCCGGAAGCAACGTTCTGCTGCTCGTCGTCGCCCGCTACCGCGGCGTCTTCCGGAATGCTCTGCGTCGCGGCGGCCTCGTCCGGGGCGGCTGCGGGCTCGGCGGGCACCTGCGTCGACGCGTCGGAAGGCACGTACTCCTGAATGACGACGTGCGCATTGGTCCCACCGAAACCGAAGCCGGAAACGCCGACGGTGGCCGTGCCGCTGTAGCGCGGGAACTCGGTCGGCTCGTCGACGACCTTCAGCCGCGCCTCATCGAACGGGATGAACGGATTCGGGCCGGCGTAGTTGATGTTCGGCGGAATGACATTGTGCTGCAATGCCATGATCACCTTGGCCAGGCTGGCGGCGCCGGCGCCGGATTCGATGTGGCCGAAATTGGTTTTCGCCGAGCCGAGCAGCGCGGGACGGTCGGTGTCGCGACCGCGACCGACCACTCGTGCGAGCGCATCGGCTTCGATCGGATCACCGAGCAGGGTGCCGGTGCCGTGCGCCTCGATGTAGTCCACCGTGGTGGGTAGGACGCCCGCGTCGCGGTAGGCGCGGCGCAAGACGTCGGCCTGGGCGTCCGGGTTGGGGGCGAGCAGACCGTTGGAACGACCGTCGTTGTTGACCGCGGAGCCTTTGACGACGGCGAGGATGCGGTCGCCGTCGCGCTCGGCGTCGGAGAGCCGCTTGAGCACCACCAAACCGGCGCCGTCGGAGCGCGCGATGCCGTCGGCATCGGAGGAGAACGCCTTGATTCGACCATTGCCCGCGAGCGTCCCCGCCGAATCGAAGCCGAGTGTGGCCATCGGGGCGAGCAGCATGTTCACCCCGCCGGCCAGAGCAAGATCGGCGTCACCGTCACGCAGCGCGCGCACTGCTTGGTGCACTGCGACGAGCGTGGACGAACACGCGGTGTCCACGGCGACCGACGGACCGCGGAAATCGTAGAAATACGACACACGGTTGGAGATGATCCCGGTGGAGGAGCCGGTGATGCCGTACGCCTTCGCGGTCGCGGGCGCCCCTTCGTTGTCGGCGGTCAGTCCGAGTGCCGACAGCAGCATGAAATCACTGGTCGAGCTGCCGATGAAGACGCCGACCGGCGTGCCCCTGAGCTCGCTCGCCGGAATCCTGGCGTGTTCGAGCGCCTCCCAGGTCAGCTCCATCATCAGGCGCTGCTGGGGATCGACCCGTTCCACCTCGAGCGGAGACATCGCGAAGAACTCCGCATCGAAGCCTTTCACCACGTCCTCGTCGAGGTAGCCGCCGAGAGTATTGCCTTCGGCGATGGCCTTGGCCGCCACCGGGTCCGTGGCGAACTCGGCCCACCTGCCCTCGGGCAGCTCGCGGATCGCGTCACCGCGTCCGATGAGGAACTCCCAGGTCGACTCCGGGGTCGTCCCGGCGCCGGGCAGCCGGGTCGACAGCCCGACGATGGCGATGTCGTGCGCCTCGCCCGGGATGGGCCCCGAGGTGTAGAAAGCGTCGTCGACCGACTCCATGGGCGCATCCGGCTCGCCGTTGATGATCCGCTCGGCAAGCGAGGCGATCGTCGGATGCTGGTAGACGACCGTGGCCGTCAGCAACACACCGGTCAGCTCCTCGATATCGCCCGACAGCGCGATGGCATCGCGCGAGGCGAGTCCGAACTCCTCGATCGGCCGGTCCACCGTGATCTGCTCGACCGCTTGCCCGGTCGCATCCGCGATCCAGCTGCGCAGCCACTCACGCAGCTGAGCTACCGACATGTCGGTGTGCGCATCGGCTTCGGAGTCGGTGGCGGTCGCCGAGAGCTCGCCCGGAGCTTCAGGGGATCCAGCCGGAGCTTCAGGGGATCCAGCCGGAGCTTCAGGGGATCCAGCCGCATGCTCGGCGGCCACTGGGGCCGCCGAGGCGGGCTGAGATTCGGTCGTCTGGGTGGGCGTGCCCTCGTTGTCAGCCATCAATTCCTCAAGCTACCTGTCTGCGTAACCGGGCGTACCGTGAATCGACGCTCGGCATGGGAAGTCGGCGCCGAGCGCCGATGGTCGGGTCCGAGGCCACCCTTGTCGCATACTCGCGTGGCTACTCAGAGGGTGCATCGGGAAACGCCTGCTGGGTGTAACCACCCCGCAACGTTCCCTCCAGATACGCCGTCCGGCAGGCGCGCCGCGCGATCTTGCCACTGGAGGTACGCGGAATCGAGCCCGCGGGCACCAGCAGGACATCGCGCACGGTCACGCCATGGCGCTGCGAGATCGCCGCACGCACCGCGTCGGCGATCGGCTGTGGGTCGGCCTTGCCCGCGCCCGGACCACGCTCACCCACGATGACCAGTTGTTCGGAGGAATCGTCGACGTCGAACTTCAGGCCGGAATGGCTGTCGCTTTCGAACACCTCGGCCGGAAGCTGATTGGCCGGCACCGAGAATGCAGCGACGAAACCGGGTCGCAGCGCCGTGCTCGCCTCTTGTGCGGAGTACTCCAGGTCCTGTGGGTAATGGTTGCGGCCGTCGACGATCACCAGATCCTTCACTCGGCCGGTGACGTAGAGCTCGCCTTCGAAATACACGCCGTAGTCGCCGGTGCGCATCCAGTTCGCGTCCGGCGAGACGCCCTCGGCGTGGCTACCCTCCAGGAGCCGGTGGGTCACTTTGTTGTGGAATGTCACCGCAGTCTCGTCGGGACGACCCCAGTAGCCGATCCCCATGTTTCCGCCGTGTAGCCAGATCTCGCCGACCCGACCGTCGGACACCTCGCGACCGCCGCCCTCGGAATCGACCGATTCCGGGTCGATGATGGTCGCCCACTGCGAAAGAGCGACATAGCCGCAGGACACCTGCGCGATCGCGCCCTCTTGACTGGGCTCGACCTTGACCATCCGTCCTGCGTTGAGCTCCGCTCGGTCCACGTAGGTGACCTTGGCCTCGTCCTCGGCCTTGGTCGCGGAGACGAACAAAGTCGCCTCGGCCATGCCGTAACACGGCTTGATGGCCGTCTTGGGCAGGCCGTAGGGTGCGAACGCCTTGTTGAACTTCTTCATCGACGAGGTGGTGACCGGCTCACTACCGTTGATCAGTCCGATCACGTTCGACAGGTCGAGCGACTCGCCGTTTCGCGGAAGACCACGCGCCGCGGCGTGCTCGAACGCAAAGTTCGGCGCCGCAGCGAAGGTACCCGCGCTGTCGGAGATCGCAGCCAACTCCTTGATCCACCGATAGGGACGGCGCACGAACGCGCTCGGCGACATGATCGTGATGTATTTGCCGCCCACCGCGGGAAGGATGACCGTCAGCAGACCCATGTCGTGGAACAGCGGCAGCCAGGTGACGCCGCGCGAATTCCAGTCCAGTCCGATCGCGTCCACCATCTGCAACAGATTGGTGGCCACTGCGCGGTGGGTGATCTCGACTCCGGCCGGGACTCGGGTGGAACCCGAGGTGTACTGCAGGTAGGCGATGTCGTCGATCGCAATATCCGGCCGCACCCAGTTCTCCCCGACACTGTCGGGAATCGCGTCCACTGCGATGATGCGCGGACGCGCCGCGGCCGGTAGCGCGCGGAAGAACTGCCGAACACCGGCCGCGGAGGAACTCGCAGTCAAGATGGCAGCGGGCTCACAGTCGCCGAGCACCGCGTGCAGGCGATCGGTGTGCCCGGGCTCGTCCGGATCGAACAGCGGCACCGAGATGGTGCCGGCATAGATGGCGGCGAAGAAGGAGACCACGTAGTCCAAGCCCTGTGGCGCCAAGATCGCCACCCGGTCGCCTGGATTGGTCACCTGCTGCAGCCGAGCGGCCACCGCGCGCAGCCGATAGCCGAACTCGCGCCACGTCAACTCCAGCGCCTCGCCATCGCGCTCCCGGGAGTAGTCGATGTAGCGGTACGCGAGGGTGTTCGCGTCGTTTCGGGTGTGCTTCTCGACGTGATCAACCAGGGTGAGATCCTCGGGAACTCGAATGTTCCCGGTTTCGTCCAGGTAGTCGTCGAAAATCTGTTCCATTCCTTCTCCTCCGAGGCGCACACGGCATGCGGTGAAATCGCCACCGGTATCCGTGAAACCCCGACTCGCTTTCGCCCGCGGGTGCTTCGAGTGCTTGCGCCAGCCTCCAGATTCTGTGCAGTCTGCGCGGTGACCGCCTATCGGCTAGATGTACCCGAAGCAGGGTTATGTTACAAAGGAGCCCGACTCACTCGTCCCGCAGCAGGCTTATAACGGGCGCGAACGCGTCCATCTGGGTAGGGAATACTCCCACGTAGGACATCGAGGTGAGTTGCCGCACACGCTGCATATGCTCAGCGATCTCCTCGAATGTGCCGATCGCCACATAGGGCGAATTCAAGATGTCCTCGACGGACAGTTGCACGTCGACCTCGAGGTTGGGGTGCAACCCCCGCTCCAATGCCGACAGCGCCATCTCTGCCGTCTTTTCACGATCATCGGTGATCACGACGGCGATGACGGCCCAGTTCAGTTCGATGTCGGCGAACCGATCACCTGCGGCCTCCTTTATCAGATGCACCTTTTCGATGGCCTTCTCCATAGTGATACCCGAGAGCAGGCCCTTGCCGTCCTTGGTGGTCACCGGAACAACGGAGATGATATCGGCGTGCTTGGCGGCCAGGCGCAACATCTTCGGGCCGCCGCCGCCGGTGCAGATCGGCGGACGGGGACCCTGCCGTGGCCGCGGCGTCCCTTTGACCCCACGCACCTGGTAGTGCTTGCCCTCGAATGTGCACTCGCGTCCCCGGAGCAACACGTCGAGGATGGTCAGCGCCTCGTCCAACTTCTCCAAACGCACGCCGGGTGACTCGTAGGCAATCCCCGCATTCTCGAATTCGTCCTTGATCCACCCGGCACCGAGACCGACCTCGAGTCGACCCCTCGACAACACATCGATGGTTGCCAGGTCCTTGGCCAACACCACCGGATGTCGGAAGCCGTTCGCGAGCACGGAGGTCCCGAGCCGGATCTTCTCCGTGGCCTGGGTCAGTGCTCCGAGCGCGGCAATCGGCCCGATCTGCTCGCCCAGGTGGTCGGGCACGACGAACGTGTCGAAGCCGTACTCCTCGGCCTGCTGGGCGGTCTGAACGAACTTGCGCGCACCACCTTCCTGCTTGTTTCCCTCGCCGGCCGCCGCGAAACGGAACGGACGCAGCGGAGTACCCAGCGCGGTCGATGCGGCATTCGCATCGACGCCGGCCGTCATGGCCGGTGCGGCGGCTTCTGTCATGAACTCATGCTCCTGGCTGTCGGAAAATGCGCGCGACGCCTGCCCGAGATTCGTGCCGAAGCGTTGCCCGGTATCGCGATCACCAGCGCACTTTACAGCGTCCCGACCAACGCGAGTTCCACTTGTCACACCTACCCGCACGGGGTGTCTCATGACCTGCGCATTTTCACGAATGCGCTGGACTGGGCGCTGCTTCGATCATGGCACCGACGCGATCGACAGTCCATTGCGTGGCGGTGACCCCGCCGTCGTCGACGACGAAACCGGCATACAGGCTGTGCACCGGATTGCCGACCGAGCGGACCAGGGTGCTGAGACTGCTGATGATGTTCCACGGCCGCAGCGCCTCGCGCGGCGCGTCGCAGATCAGGTCACCCGCCGCGCAGATGGTATAGGTACGGTCGGCCAACGCGCCGAAGCCTTCGGGACGGGGGCCGGTCATGGTGATGCCGGGCACATTCAATCCGCGCAACGCGACTTCAGCGCCCACGCCAGGTGCAGGGGCGCCGATCTCGATCGCCTGACCAGGACCCGCCTCGCCGGTACGTCGGCCATCGGCGAGCAGCATCACACCGAGCACGCGATCGGCCGGCACCGGCCCCTGGTCGGCGCCGATCTGCGCGGCGACGTCGCCGGCGATCACCGCGCCTTGGGAGAACCCTGCGAGCACGTAGGAGGTCAGCGGGCAGTACTCGTGGCGGTCGACCATGAAGTCGACCATGCGCTGGGTGCCCTCGGACCTGCTGTCGTTGTAGGACTGCTGGCCATCCGGTGGTATCGCGATCGGATTGGAGAACTGCGCAACGTACGGGACGGTGTACACCTGCGCCCGATCACCAGGAAAGCGCTGCACAATCGGCTCGGATATCGCGAGCATCAGCGACGCAGGGTTGGCGGTCGGGTTGTACGGATCGTCGTCGCTGGCGGACTCCCACGTGCCGGGCACAGAGATCACCTGCACGTCCGGGCAACTCGCGGGCTGGCTGGTCGGTGGTTCCGGCGGTTTCGGCCCTGGAACCGGCGGGCGCAACTGTCCGGCGAGCAGATACCACAGCACCAGGGCGACGAGGAGGATCAGCACCACGACAGCGAGCGCGATCAGCCGCCCCGCGGGTCCGGACCGGCGGGACGGCGAACGCGGACGCATCGTCACTCGCAGTACGTCGAGCGTGCGGTCGATATGTAGATCTGTCCGGCCTCCTCGACCGTTATCCGATCCGGGTCGAAGGTCGAGCCTACGCCGGCCATGGCGTTCACATACGTGGCCAGGACGTCGTCGGAATCATTCGCTGCGGTGGCTTCACAGACGTAGCGGCCGATATCCAGTGATATGTCCGGAAGCGAGGTGTCGATGCCCTGCTCGGCCAACGCATCGAGGAAACGGGCGTCTTTCCCGGCCGGATTCGCAGAGCCCTCTGGGGGGATGGCCTCGGTGGGTACCGCTTGCGGACGCTCCGATTGCACAGTGGTCGTCGGCTGTTCGGGCGCCGGTTGCTCGGGCGCGGGCTGCCCAGTGTCGATGGGCGCGGACTCGGCGGACGATGTCGCGGTCGCGGCGACGCTCGACGTCGATGTGCTGGCGTCGGTCGATTCGTCGTCGCCACACGCGCCGAGCAGACCGGTCGCGGCGATCACCGCGACCACGCCGAGTACCTTTCCACTGGTCCGATACATCAATTCTGGTCCTGATCTGTCGTGAGGGGGTCGGGTCGCCCACCAGGCTAGCGGGGTCCACGGCACGCTGCCGCGATGCCGAGGGTTCATCGCCTCCGGCGTCGACTACGCCTCGGTGCTCTCGTCGATGGCGGATCGGCCGGCCTCACGTGCGGTGAACTTCCGGTTTGCCATCCCGTATCTCGATGAATCCCGCTTCGAAGGTCTGCCGCACGCCTCCGGGAACAGGAAACTCGTCGCTGACCGGAAATCCGAGGTCACCGTTTTCGTATCCGGTCTCGCGCCAGGCATCCAGTATCGGACCGTTGCGCACCGCCCAGGCTCCCGATGCCGGGCTCCAGTAGATCGCGCCACCCTCGAATCCGCTGAACCGACCGAGATCGCGCACCGACTGCTCGTCGGTGACCGGAAATCCGAGAAAACTCTCCTCGTACCCCAGCTGGCCATATTTATCGCGGATCAGCCCCTGCACCCGGTGCGCACCAGGGCCGGGACTGAAGTAGAACAGGGCGTGTTCGAAGGGCTGTACCACGCCGTGCCCGTTCGGGGTGGCGCCTTCTGGTCCGACCGGATAACCCGCGACTCCATGCTCGAACCCTTGCGCACTCCACTCGTCGAAAATCGCGCCGTGGACCGCCTGAGCACCGGTCTGCGGTGTCCAGTACAGCGCGCCATGCCGAAAGCGCTGAAACCGGCCGCGATCGTCCGGGAGTACACCTTCGACGTCTGTCGGCAGCCCGAGCGCTCCAGCCGGTCCGGAAGCCGCCTGATACCCCGCGCCGATCGCACCGCCCACCGGATACTCGCCGCTGTCGGGCGTGCGGAACACCCGCCCACCCCTGAAATCCTGGGCCATCCCGTCCGCCGCCGGATACTCGTTGGTGAGGCATTCGCCGAGCCAGTCGTTCAGCGCCGCTACCGCCGCGATCGGGTCACTGGTCGCACACTCGGGCACGGTCGGGTCGACCCCCAGCGCGGCGCCGGCGTGATTCCACGATTGGCGCATTTCGAAATCCCAGTAGGGCCAGGAATGGGTTCCGGAGGGGCGATAGTTCACCCGTGCCGGGATGGCCAGTTCGGCCAGTTTGGTCACGAAGTTCTGCGAGGTGAGCCGAGACAGGATCTCCAGGCCCATGCCGGCGATATTGGTGCTCATTCCAGGGACACCGGCAGCTTGGTCGAACGGACCGGTGGCGCCGCTGCCGCTGGAGACATAGAGGCTGACCCCGCGCAGCTGGTCGGCCAGCAGGTACGGGTCGTGGGCTGCCCATTCCGGAGAGGTCGGTGGCCCCCACATGGCGGCGGAGTCGAAACCGCCCACGTCACGCACGGCGAAATCGATGGCTTGTGGCATGCCCAATGTGGTCGTGGTGAGAAAGCCCGAATACGAGCCCGCGTACCGGGCGAATCCCGGATTCCGGGCGGTAAGGAACATTGCGGCGGTGCCACCCATCGACAGCCCTTGCACCCCCCGCACAGGTGTCGCCCGCCATCGACTCTCCAGCAGCGGAGGCAGCTCGTCGGTGAGGAAGGTCTCCCACTTGTAGTTGTGGCCGTTGTTCGGCTCCAACCAGTCGGCGTAGAAGCTGGACATCCCCCCAATCGGAAGCACCACGGTGAGATTCTTGTCGGCGAAGAAGTCGACCGCGCCGGCCTGCTTGGTCCACCCGTTCTCGTCGTCGTCGGCGCGCAGCCCGTCGAGCATGAACAGGACGGGAAACCGCGCCTCGGGCCGAGCGTTCCAGTCCTTGGCCAACAGCAGCTGAACCTGGATCGGCCTACCCATGGCCGGTGAGTGCACCCACAGCGCAACCCGACGATCACTCAGCCACACCACGCGCTCCATGGTCGGCGCGGCCACCACCGCCTCGGGTTGCGCCGCGGCAGGAATCTCCTCGGCCGGGTTCGCCGCCACCGCAATCACCGTGGCCAGGGCGAGCACTGCGAGGCGCCTTCCACTCCAGCTACCACGTGTGATCCCGGGCACAGAAGTTTTCTACTCCAGTCCCCTCGGTTTTCCGACAGGACACGCGCTGGCCAGCAAACCAATTCGAATTGTGATCGTCGACGAGATCTGCCGTGATGTATCGCGAGAAAACCGAGTGCCTCCGCTGCCACGCACCGAATACTGCGTGGAAGCGGAGGCTAACCGGATCAGAATACGATGGGCAACCGATACGGTGGCCCGAACTTTCCCTCAACCTATGTGTGCCGACATATCCGGAATCATGCGTGTCGCCTCATCGGCCCAGTTGTTCCAGTCGTGAATTCCATACGCCGGAAAGGAGTAGACCGCATTGCCGCCGCCCAAAGTCTGCATCCGAACCTGGAAGGCTCGCGTATTCGCCAGCGCCAGCGTCTCCAATCCCATGCCGTTGAGCGTGCCCATGCTCGGCGGATCCACCGCCGTGGGCAGGCCGCTACCGGCCGCCACCCACAGGCGCGTGCCGTTGCGCACCAAGTTGGGGGCGAAAACGAACGGGTCCATCCGCAACCACTGCGCGCTCCACGGCGGGGCCATCGAGTCCACGTTGTAGCCACCGGCGTCCAGCATGGCTGCACGAATCGCCTCGCGCATGCCGGGCGCCGAGTTGTTGAGGTACCCGGAAAACGAACCGGCGAAACTGAACTGGTCGGGATGGTACGCCGCCAGAGTCAGCGCGGCGCTGCCGCCCATCGACAGACCGAACACACCGTTACGATTCGGGTTGAATCCGAGCCGGTCACGCAACGCCCACCGCAGGTTCTCGGTCAGGAACGTCTCCCACTGGTAGCGATAGCTCTTGCCCGGTCCCTCGGCGAGGGCACCCAAAGCCCCGGAACCCGAGCTCGAGCCGGTACCCGCTGGGATACCGAAGAACTCGCTCGGGGCGACCCAGTCGGCGTAGAAGCTGGACATCCCGCCGACCGGCATGACCACGTTGATGTTCTGGCTCGCGAGGGTTTCCGGAATGGTCGTCTCGATCTCCCAGCCGTTCAGATCCTCCGGCGCCCGCAAGCCGTCCAACGCGTAGACGACGCGATTGGTATTGCCGTCCGCCGCACGCAGAATCCGGGACTTGATCGGCCCCATGCCGGAATCGACCCAGAAATCGAAGGCGGCAGGATTGTAGGCCGCCGACGCGGCGCCGCCACCCCCGGCAACAATGGTCCCGACCGAAGCCAGCAAGGCGATAGCGATACCGAGAACGCCTCGCCGCAACCAGGCGCCGGTAGATCGAGAGTTGTCGGGCTTACATGTGCGGCGCGCACTTCGCATCACATCGACCTTTCCCTCGGACAGTGGACTGAGCTGCAGCGACTTCGGGAACCGACATTCGCCGAGAAGCGGACGAATCGGCCGTGGCGCATACTCCACCCGGCCGATCCGATTCCCTCCCTCGAACCGACGAATTCCCCATGTTGCTAGATAGTGATCTGCACCACAACTATTGAAGTATTTGCGCTTCATTTTCGTCGGCGACGAATCCTCGACCGAAGCCATGCCGCAGCGCGGCCCTGCGACCGAACCCCAGGGCTGGCCAACGGTACCCGGCTACCCGATGTGCGCCGAGAGATCCGGGATCATCCGATACACCTCGGACTCCCAGTTGCGCCAATTGTGCAGGCCGACGCGCGGGAAGCTGTAGGTGACGTTGGTGGCGCCCAGCGTCATCATCCGCACCTGGAAGGCCCTGGTATTCGCCAACGCCAGCGTCTCCAAGGGCATACCTTGCACGACGTCCAGCAACGAATTCACGTCTCCCTCGGCCGGCCAACCACTGCCCGCCGCGATCCACAAGCGGGTGTTGTTGGCCTTGAGCCGCGGCGCGAAGACGAATGGGTCCATCCGCAGCCACTGCGAGCTCC
This sequence comes from Nocardia sp. CNY236, assembly GCF_000482385.1. GTDB lineage: Bacteria > Actinomycetota > Actinomycetes > Mycobacteriales > Mycobacteriaceae > Nocardia. The sequence continues at coordinate 274,948 of NZ_AXVD01000001.1, read as the reverse complement.
ATGGCGCGGCCATTGCGTCGATGTTGTAGCCCCCGGCGCTCAGCATCGCCACCCGGATGGCCTCGCGCATGCCCGGCGCGGAAATGTTCAGGTATCCGGAGTAGGAACCGGCGAAGCTGAACTGGTCGGGGTGGTACGCGGCCAGGGTCAGCGCGGCGCTGCCGCCCATCGACAGACCGAACACACCGTTGCGATTCGGGTTGAATCCGAGCCGGTCACGCAACGCCCACCGCAGGTTCTCGGTCAGGAACGTCTCCCACTTGTAGGTGTTGACCTTGCCGAGTGTCTCGTTCCACCCGGACGAACCGGTCATCGCCGAACCCGAGGACGACATCGAGGCGCCCGAACCGGTGGGGAGACCGAAGAAGTTGCTCGGTGCGTTCCAGTCCGCGTAGAAACTCGACGGTCCACCGACCGGCATGACCACATTGATGTTCCACTTGGTCAGCTCGCGCGCGACCTCGGTGTCGATCTCCCAGCCGCTCAGGTCGCTACGTGCTCGCATGCCGTCGAGCGCATATACGACACGACCGGTATTGCCGTCGGCTGCGCGGAAGATACGCGACTTGATCGGCCCCATCTCGGAATCGACCCAGAAGTCGAAACCATCCGGATTGAACGCCGCCGACACCTCGGCAGGCTGCGCTGCCACCGATATGGTGAGCGGTAGCACGACAGCCAGTGACATCAGTGTCGACCGTTTGAACCATGAGCCTGCTCTTCGAGTGTTCCCGCCACGCCCGACCATCCGTTTCACCCTTTCGTTCAACAGCGACAGGGGCAAGCGGTGCACACCATAACCCGCAGACGCCCCTGATCCGCGGAAGCCACGGCCAGCACAGAGTGGTCGACGCCGGCGCGCCAGCACGAAAACAGGGATCTACCCAGGCGCGCGGTTCGGCTACGAAAGGTTCGGGCTCAGCGTGGGACGACCGGATCGATCAGGCCGCAGCGCTGGATCTCGTACTTCGGCACCCGCTCTATGTGGTAGTCGGCGAATCGAAAGGCATTGCGCACGTTGTGGCGAAAGCGCTCGAAGGTGAGCGGTCCGCGCGAGGACAGCAGCAACGCCTGAGTATCGGGGCAGGTCAGCGCAGTGCGCGCCTGAGCGACCCATTTTTCGTCGAGATACCACGGCAGCCATGGCTTCTTGTCCACCATGCCGGTGTCCGCGATGACCCAATCCGGATACAGGCTCTTGTCGTGCCCGATTCGACCGTCGGCGAGCCGACCGGTATGGGCAGCCAAGGGGTACGCCAAGCCCATCGGGTCGATGACACGAACGTCCAATGGAACATTCATACTGGTCATGCCCAGATTCAAGAAATAGACCGTGTGCCCGACGCCACCTTCGGGGATCGGCGCCGGAGGTCGAGCCACATACCAGAACATGAACGACGGCGAGTTGAGCAGCAAGCCGCCGTCCGGCGTGGCCGCGATGTCGTCGACCATCGCACGCACCCGCGGATAGTCCAGGTAGTCCTCCGCGAGAATCGGATGGTCGCGGCCGGTCTGGAGCACGTAGTAGACGCGCTCGTCGACGATGCCGGTGGACGAGATCTCGGTGCCCGACGTGATCGCAGTGGTACCCGCCGCGAACAGCGCCCACCCCGACGTCCCGACCACGGCGCCCGCGAGAACTGCGAACGACCAATCGCCCGAGCGCATGGCGTGCAGGCTTGCCCTGGGCCTGGACAGGGGAAGCACCGCGACCGGAAGCAGCACGAGGAACACCTGCGGCAGCAGCATCCGACCGTGCATGAAGTCACCACCGACCCGCAGCGCATACAGCGTGAGCAGCAGACCAGCGACCACGAACACGGCGACCACGGCACTCGGCGAACGCAGCCGGCGGCGCACCTGCCCGGCAGACCACCGAGGTGACCCATTCGACACCGAGCCATGGTCGCCGGACGCTACCGAGCCATGGTCGCCGGACGCTACCGCGACATGGTCGCCGGGCGCTACCGGTCGGGCGATACGCACCCGGGCGGCGACCACGCCGGCTACCAGCAGCACCGACAACGGCACCCACAGAAAATACGGACCGACCAGGTCCCAGAGGTAGGTGAAGCCCTGGCCCCACTTGGCGCCACCGGCGTCCTTCGCGACAGCGGTGTTCGGGTAGGGCAGGCCGTAGTAGCCCATCCGCCAGATCTGGTAACCCAATGGAACGGATCCGGCCACGACAACGATCACCGCACGCAGCACGACCGGATGCAGTCGGCTCTCGGGCATGGGCGCCAGGAAGATCATCCCCAGCACGAGAACCCCCAGCAGCGCCATCTCCGGTCGGATCAATGGGGCCAGCCCGGCCACGAAGACCAGCGCGAGCAGTCCGGGCACCCGAACCGGTCGGGCTCGACTCCATCGCATCGTCTGCCACCACAGCAGCCCGATCCAACAGATCACCAAACCGCTCTCCAGCCCGGAGGTGGCATAGTCTCGTGCCGGCGGCAGGGCGACGTACACCAGCACTCCCGCCGGCAGCAGCACGGTGGAACCGCTGCCACCCCACAGTCTGGCCGACCCGAGCATGGCGAACACCACCGCGGCCAGTGACATCGTGAGCGCGAGTGCGAGCACCACGTATTCGAGTCGGGCTTGAGTCGACCAGCTGAAGAACCAGACGAGATAGGTCCACGCGGTGCTGGTATTGGTTTCGACCCGCTCTCCCTGATTGAAGACCGGTCCGTTGCCCGCGAGGAGATTGCGTACGGTACGCAACACGATCAGGCCGTCATCGGCGATCCAGCGCCGCTGCCAGCCGCCGATCGCGAAAAGGAGAACGGTGAGCACGATCCCACCGACGAACGTGGTAGCGGACAGAACCGCGAACCGCGACGGCCGCCGCGCCGACGCATCGGCGGGCCGCAGTGTCGCGTATTCGGTTCGTTCCCCTACCAACGGGTCGTCAGGTGAGATAGACAGCGACACCTACCGCTCCGATCCAGGTGACTGCGAGGCACTGCAGGACTCGATCCCCGAGTGCGATCTCTTCGGGCTCACCGGCCTCGCCACCATCGACGTCGACCGCGTAACGCAGGATTGCGATCGTAAACGGGATCATCGAGATCGCGAACCACCCGGTGTCACTGGCACGGTCTCGTTCGAAGGCCCACAGCCCGTAGAACACCACCACCGCGGTCGCAGCCAGAGTCCAGATGAAGCGCAGATAGGTAGGGGTGTAGTACTCGAGCGACTTACGGATCTTCGCACCGGTGGCCAGCGCGATCTGTAGCTCCGCATACCGCTTGCCCGCCGCCATGAACAACGAGCCGAAGGCCATGATCAACAGGAACCATTGCGAGATCGGGATGCTCGCCGCCGCGCCACCGGCTACCGCGCGCAGCAGAAAGCCCGAGGACACGATGCAGATGTCCAGCACCGCTTGATGCTTGAGGCCGAAGCAGTAGGCCAGCTGAATGCCGATGTAGACCGCCATCACCACAGCCAGGTGCCAGGACGCGAGGAAGGACCCGGCAATCGACCCGGTTAGCAGTACCGTCGCGAGGGTGTAGGCCACGTTCACCGGGACGATGCCTGCCGCGATCGGCCGCAACCGCTTGGTCGGATGCGCGCGGTCGGCTTCGACGTCGAGCGCGTCATTGATCAAGTAGATGCCCGACGCCGCCATGCAGAACATCACGAAGGCCAACCCGACCGGCGCGAGCACGTCTACATCGGTGACCGTGCCCGCAGCCAGCGGGGCCGCGAGCACCAGGACATTTTTGACCCACTGCCTCGGACGAACGGCCTTGACCAGGCCACCGGCCAACGTCTTGGGCGGGCCCTTGACAACGGCCTCGGCCACGTCGGCGCCGGTCGGCTCTTCACTCATGTCAACCAAGGCTCTTTCTTGTGCGGTCACTGTCGAGTCTCTTTTCGGCGGCGAGCAGGGCAGCGGCAGACGCGGCGCCGAGTGCGGAACCGGCGAGCACGTCGGAGGGATAGTGCACCCCGAGAACCACACGGGAGAGCAACATCGGGGGAACGAGCACCGCAGGCAAGGGTAGCCCGGTCGTGGCGCCGAGCAATACCGCCGCCGCTGTGGTCGAGGTCGCATGCGACGACGGGAAACTCAGCTTGCTCGGTGTCTTCACGTTGACCTGCACCGATGGATCGTTGGGACGCGGACGCCGCACGATGCGCTTGAGCACGATCGACGCCGCGTGCGCACTCACCGCACCGACCGCGACCCCGGCCCATTGCCGGCGCCGTGACCTGTCCACCAACCACCCGGCGGCAGCGATGCCGACCCAGCCGAGCGCGTGCTCGCCGAAATGTGACATCCCGCGGGCTGCGGACACCACGGCGGGCTTGCCGCCCACGGCGGCCTGCACAGCGTTGATGATCGCTACCTCCCGCGGCGGAACCGATGGTGATTGCTCGGATCTCGCCGTATGCGCGGCGACCGGGCGGCCGTGGCCATTCGCACTGGGTAACGACCGGTCACTCGCACCGCTCGCTGCGAAACTCACTACTGACCATCCTTCGTGTCGTCGCCGATGCCGAAAACCCTTTCCCACGCGGCAGTGCTGCTCAACTGCGAGTGGGCGGCACGATAGCGCTGTTGCATCTCCGGGAAGCGAGTTGCCAGCTCCCGACGCAGGCGCATGGCCTCCACGAACAAGGCAAGCGCCCGGCGCGGGTCGCGTTTACGGTAGACGACGCCGCGGCCGTCGGCGGTGGTAACGGTGACACCGTCGACCTGAGAGAGCAGAAACCAGCGCGCGTCCAACGTCGGGACATTCAGTTGCGGAGTCACATGGTGTTCCGTGCGTGCGGGGCGAACAGTGCGCGCCACGCCCTTCAGCAACCGCACCACCTTGGCGATCGGGTTGCCGGGCTCGCCGACCGCACCGACCCCGGCCCGGCTGGCCAATGGAAGTTCGGTGGACGAAGGCAGAACGACCGCGTCCGGATACTGCTTGCGCACGGCGTGGACCGCACCCAACGCGCTGGGCAGCAGCTGGAACAGTTGTTGCGGGCCAGCGAGGAAGTCGCGAATGGCCACATTCTGGATGGCGACCGTGGAATATTCCAGGCACAGCAGGTGCTTGACGGTCGCCTTGATCGTGTCGACGACCATCCCGCGGCCGTTGCCCGGCAGGTGCAACGAGGCGACGACCAGACGGTTACGCAGGTGGAAGTAGGCCTGCCAGTCGATGGCGTCGTCCTTGTCGCTCCAGGCCATGTGCCAGACGGCTGTGCCGGGCAGAGTCACCGTCGGGTAGCCAGCGGCACGGGCACGCAGGCCGTACTCGACGTCGTCCCATTTGAGGAACAACGGCAGAGGCTGGCCCAGCTCTTCGGCGACGCGACGCGGGATGACGCAGGTCCACCAGCCGTTGAAATCGACGTCGATGCGCCGGTGCAGCAGCTTGGAGTTGTCCCGGTCCTTGAGCGGGTACCTCGAAAAGTCGTGGTCGTATTCGACATTCGGCGCTGCGGTCCACATGAAGACATTGCGGTCGACCACTTCGCCCATGACGTGCAAGTGCGATCGCTCCTGCAGATTGAGCATCTGACCGCCGACCAGAACCGGCGATTTCGCGAATCTGGAGAAGGCCAAGGCACGCAGAATCGAATCCGGCTCGATTTCGATGTCGTCGTCCATGTAGACGATGAACTCGGCATCGGTAGATTTCAGCGCCTCGTACATGACTCGGCTGTAGCCCCCGGAGCCACCGAGGTTGGGCTGATCGTGAATGGTCAGCCGATCACCCAGGGCAGCTGCCGACTCCGCGAAACCGGGCTCGTCGCCGACCTTTTTCGTCCCCTGATCCGGAATGATCACCGCCGCGATCTTGTCCAGTACCAAGGCGTCCGAGCCGAGAGCGGCGAGGGTTTTCACCGCATCGGCCGGCCGGTTGAAGGTGGGCATACCGACCGCGATGCTGCCCTCGCCCGGCGCCTCGACCGGCGCGTACCACCCACCGGACAGCACCGTGACCGATGTATCGGTGGTGATGTCGAACCACAACCAACCGCCGTCCTCGAACGGGCCGAAGTCGGTCTCGAATTCGACGACCACCGGGCCGTTGGCGGCGGCGATGGGGTCGGATCCGATGTCGTGTCCGCCGGAGAACTCCTTGCCCTGCACGTGGATTCGCGAACCGTCGGCCTTGGACCGATACATGTCCACGCGACCGTGGCCGTCCAGTTCCAGCCGGAGCACGACCGAGGTGAGGGTGGTCCACCGCCGCCAGTAACTCGCTGGTAGGGCGTTGAAGAACGTGCAGAACGAGACCTCGGACTCCGCGCCGATCGACAGTGACGTGCGGGTGGCGGCATGTGCGCGGCGGGCGTTGGTGGCCGACTCCTCGACGTAGAGGGTACGGACGTCCAGCGGCTCGCCCGGACGCGGCAGAATGATGCGCTGCAACAGTGACTTCGCACGCGTCTCGACGGCCGTGTCTTCCACGATGGTCTGGAAGGTCATTGTGTTCCTATGCCTCCGGGGCGGCCGTGAGCGGCGCGCCGTGTTCCAGGTGCGGGCCAAGCACATTGTCGAACATGCTCAGCGCACTGCCGATCGCCATATGCATATCCAGATATTGGTACGTGCCCAGACGGCCACCGAAAACGACGTTCGCCGTCGCGGTCTCGTTCTTGGCCAGCTCGCGGTAGGCCAGTAGCCTCGCCCGGTCCTCCGGCGTATTGATCGGGTAATAGGGCTCGTCACCGGTCTGCGCGAACCGCGAATACTCCCGCATGATCACGGTCTTGTCGGTCGGGTAGTCCCGCTCCGGGTGGAAATGCCGCGGTTCGAGGATGCGGGTATAGGGCACATCCGCGTCGTTGTAGTTCATCACCGCGGTGCCCTGGAAGTCGCCGACCGGCAGCACCTCGGTCTCGAAATCGATCGTGCGCCAGCCCAGCTCGCCTTCACGGTAGTCGAAGTATCGGTCCAACGGACCGGTATAGACCACCGGCGCCAGCGGATTGTCGGCACGCAACTGCTCGCCCACTTCGAACCAGTCGGTATTCACCCGCACCTCGATCAGGTCGGACGCCACCATGTTCTCCAGCCACGCCGTGTAGCCGTCGCGGGGCAGACCTTCGTAGGTGTCGTTGAAGAAGCGATTGTCGAACGTATAACGGACCGGGAGGCGAGTGATCACCTCCGGCGGCAGGTCCTTCGGGTCGGTCTGCCACTGCTTGGCCGTGTAGTCGCGGATGAACGCTTCGTAGAGCGGCCGGCCGATGAGCGAGATGGCCTTCTCTTCGAGGTTCTGCGCGCGCTCGGTCTCGATCTCGGAGGCCTGTTGAGCGATCAACTCACGGGCTTGCTCCGGCGAGAAGTACCGGCCGAAGAACTGGGAAACCAATCCGAGGCCCATCGGGAACTGATAGGCCTGCCCCTTGTGCATGGCAAAAACGCGATGCCGGTATCCGGTGAACTCGGTGAACTGCGTGACGTAATCCCATACTCGCTTGTTCGAAGTGTGAAATAGGTGTGCGCCATACTTGTGAATCTCGATCCCCGTTTCGGGATCCGGCTCCGAGTAGGCGTTGCCGCCCAGATGATGGCGGCGTTCGACCACCAGAACCCGTTTTCCCAGCACGGTGGCGGCACGTTCGGCAATTGTCAGTCCGAAGAAACCGGACCCGACCACGATCAGATCGAACTGTGAAGCAGAAGAGAGGGAACTACCCGGGGACGATGCGACGGTCACGGGAGCCCAGCGTATCGGAAGTCCCTCCCGCGGCCGGGCGGAGCCGGAAGCCGCGCGGGCCGGCACAGCCTACGCATCCGGCGACCTCCCGCAACCCGTCGAGCGCACCACACGGCCGGCACACCGGTTTCGGCGTGCCGGCCGCTGTGCGCGTTTCACCTACAGTCGCCGCTCGGCGTAGATCGTCATCGCCTCGCGAACGAACTCGGCAGTACCCGGCCCGTGTGCGTCGTAGTTGGCCGCGAATCGCGAATCCGTGACGTACATCTCACCCAGCCCGACAAAGGCTTCCTTCGCCGGGCGCTTCTGCCAGCCCACACCGACCCAATCGTAGTGACGCTGCACAATGGCCTGCACCTCGTCACTGTCGGGCAGGGCTCCGGCTGCGCGGGCCCGACCGTAGTCGGCAGCGATGTCGATATGAGTCTGGGCAAAGGCCTTCTTGTCCTTCTCGGAGGTCGAGCGCCACCATCGGTCGCTGTCCTCGTAAGCCTCCTTCCCCCAGCGCTCGATCACCTCGTCTCGGTATTTCGTATGGTCGAAGCCGTCGAAAACGTCCTGCACCACGAGTTGTTCACCACTTTCGGTCTTGTGCAACATTGTCGATACCGACTCGATCTGGCGCCGGATCCGGTCCTGTTCCTGCTGGAGCAGTTCGAGATGTGTGCGCAGCGCGGCCGCGGAGTCCTGCTGGCCGGCGAGCACTTCGGCGATGACCGGGAGGCCGAGGCCGAGTTCTCGCAGCAGCAGGATGCGCTGCAGCCGCACCAGGGAGTGTCGGTCGTAGTAGCGATATCCATTGGTGCCCACCCGACTGGGCGGCAACAACCCGATCTGCCCGTAATGGCGCAGCGTTCGACTCGTGGTACCGGCTGCCTTCGCCAGGTGCTGAATCGACCATTCTTCGGTGACCGTGCTCACAACCGCGTTCTCCCTCCTGCTCTCGTCGGTGTACCCAGCCTGCACATTGACGCAACGTCAAAGTCAACCCGGAATTCACCAGAAGGGCAACACGCCGAATCGACGCCACCCCGAATCCGCCGATACAACCGGTGAGACCACTCTTCGCCGGCCCCGACGACTCCCATTGCCAATGGTTTGCCATGCGGTGAGACCCACCACACCACATCGTGGCGGATACCGACGTAGGGCCTACGCGGGGTTGCTACTGGGCCGGCACGGCGGTTGCGGCCGCAGCCACACCGGGTGGTGTGGGCGCATGCGCCGCGCTGCCAGGCAGAGCAGCCTCGGGCGCCGGCTGATCCTCGAGCGACTGCGGCGCCGGCTGGAGAACCGTCGTGAAATCGACGACCTGCGCACCGAGAGCTGGCGTGGCGACGATGACGCCATTGGTATAGAGCCGGTACGTGCCCGCGTGCTGTGGCAGGATCATCTCCGGTCCGAGTGGCGTGCCGACAGCGCTGTTCGGTCCGCCGATCCGGCGATATTCGGCCTCGATCGCCGAGACGGCCTCCGATGCCCGGTGCCCCGACTCATCGGACGGTGCGCGGTGGTGCGGACCCGGCACCAACACAATCCCCGCGGTGGACTCCACGGCAGCGGCCCATCGCGGGTCTTCCTTCGTGGTGCCCAGGTATTCCTGACAGTCGCTGGTGTCGCAGGTCTGGGCATACGAATAGCGTCGCTCGTCCAGAACATACGAGCGCGCTGCGATAGCCTGCGCCCGCAGCGCTTCGGCCGCGCCTTGGTCCGCCCATTCTGCACGCATTCCCCCGGGAACCACGCCGAGCAGATAGTCCTCGACGTTCACGCGATTGACCGTATGAACCACGCCGTTCTCGGTGACGGCGTTCTCGGTGACAGCGTTCTGCCCGGTCACGGCGTTCTGCTCGGTGATGATGCCGAGCGAGCCGCGATACGCCGGCCCATCGCACACGGTGAGATGTTCCGCTCCGGGACGATTCGGCCGAGGATCGACCGGGTGGATCCACGGGTCATCGGTCTGCGCCTGCCACAGCACGTGGCCGCCACAGCCGGAGGTCACGACCACGGTGGCTCCGCCTTCGGGCAACGGGGTCAGATACGCAACTCGACCGGGCTCCACCAGACGGCCCGCTGCCCACAGGCCACCGGCGGCATGAGCCGCCAGGGTGAAGCCGTCGCGCTCGACGAGCCGTACGTCGACAGGTGTGGGCTCGGTCGTCGCCAGAACGGCCTCGGGGTCGGACTGTTCGAGGATGCGTTGTGCCGTCCAGCCCATCCGTGCACTCTCGAACGCAACGACCGGGTTCGGGTCACGTCGTACCTGCGTATCGGACAAAGCCCGGTACGGTGCAGCGCTCGACCACTCGATGGGTTGGGTAGTCCCAGCAATCATTGCCGCCAACCCGATCAGCACTGGAATCACCATCGTCGCGCCGATCGAGATTCCTCGGCGCATTGTTCTGATCCTGACCACAGAAATCGTTCTCACCAGCATCGTGCACCTCGGTACCGGAATCCTTTCCAGGGCATCCCGTCACTTCCTTGGTGTGCTCGTTTGTGGTTTCGGCAAGCGCGAACGGCATGTCGCCACATCCATTCACCTTGCAATAGCTACATTCAAGCAATCATATAATCCTCAACCTGAGGTTTATATTTGGTGATTAGTGTGATCATTGTGACTGTTGATACATCAAGCAGTGACCTCGAACAGCTCATGATCACCGGTTCGACCTGATTGGAGATGCTCGTGCGGCACCGAAAACCGAAACGTTCCTACGTGCTCCCGATGGTCACCACTATGACGCTCGCGGCCCCGCTCGCCGCACTCACGCTCGACGAATCCGGTGGCTACCGCGTCACCACCAACAGCGAACCCGCCGCGGTGTCGGCCCAACTGGCCGAGATCGCACTCGCCAGCGCACCCGACATCGTCCTGCCGCTTCGGGAACTCACCGGATTGGACTTGCCCGACCTGCGCCTGACGGACCTACGCATGCTGGCCGCCCCGGAATCCCTCCCGGCTCCGGGCGCCATGCCCGTGCCGCCTGCAGTGCATCTCCCCGACGACAATCCGGTCCCCGAAATCGACGCCGGTCGACCATTCGCTCTCGACGACACGCGAGATCGAATGGTCACGACCACGGCTCCGCCCGTCACGCCGACGACCACGGCTCCGCCCGTCACGCCGGTCGGCGAACCCCTCGTAGGCTTCGTCGCCGATCCAGATCGACTCCGACCCGGCATCACCCCCGACACACCCGCACTGGCTCCCGGCGCTGTATCGCAGGACTTGCTCGGCCGCGTGGGCACGCAGGTGAAGGAACTCTCCAGCGACACCCCGTTCAGCATGGTGGCACTCACCGGCGAGACCCTCGACGGCACCACAGCGACGATCCGCGCTCGGCAACCCGACGGCACGTGGGGGGCCTGGTTCGACTCCGAACCGGTCGGTACCCACGGCGCTGTCCTGGGTACCGACGGTACCGAACCGATCTACGTCGGAAGCACCAACAAAGTGCAAGTTCTGGTCACCCGCAAGATCGCACCGGAGCCGACTCCGGTCGCCCAGGCCGTGCCCGGCACGGACACCACCCAGCCCGTCGCCGACCTGACTGCCGTGCTCATCGATCCCGGCCGCGGACCGGTCGACGGATTGCTCCACGAAGTGGCGGTCGCGCTGCCCGGCGGCGGCCCCACCGTGATCACCCGTACCCAATGGGGCGCCGACGAAGCTCTCCGTTGCGAGGAACCGACCTACGACGACGGACTCGGCGGCGTCACCGTACATCACACCGCGGGCCGCAACGACTACAGCAAATCCGAATCCGCGGGAATAGTCCGGGCGATCTACACCTACCACGCGAAAACACTGGGCTGGTGCGACATCGGCTACCACGCCCTGGTCGACCGGTTCGGTCAGATCTTCGAAGGGCGTTTCGGGGGACTCGACCGACCCGTACAGGGCGCACACACCGGCGGGTTCAACGAGAACACAGCCGGTATTGCGCTGATGGGCAACTACGAGTCGACGCAACCGACGAACAAGACCATCGACGCGGTGGGCGCCCTTGTCGGGTGGCGTACCAAGGTCGCGGGCCTGGATCCCAAGGGGTACACCACGATGTACTCCGAGGGCACCTCCTACACGCCGTACGCGCGAGGTGCCGCCGTCCGACTGCCGATCGTGTTCGCCCACCGCGACGTGGGCAAGACGAGCTGCCCTGGCGACGCGGCCTACGCACAGATGGATCGCATTCGAGACATCGCGGCAGGCGCGCCGGGCGCGTCCGGCGGGCTCCAAAACTCGAATTTCGAGTCCGACTTGGCCGCACTCGCCGAACTCACGGTCGACCTGCTGAACATGGTGCACGACAGCATCATCGCCGAGTACTGGTCCCAATCGGGTGGACCCGCTGGACCACTCGGTGCTGCCCGGTCGGAGGTGCTGCCCGCCGCCCAGGGACAGCAGTATGCGGAGTTCGCCGACGGCCACCTCTACACCGCACCAGACGGACAGGTCGTCGCGGTCCTCGGCGCCATCCGAGACCGTTTCGTGCAACTCGGTGCGGACACCGGCGCACTGGGACTACCCCTGCGCGACGCCTACCCGGTCCCGGACGGTCTGCGCGCCGAATTCCAGCACGGGTCACTGATTCTCGATCGGCTCACCGGGATCATCACCACCGTGTGGAACACCGACGGCCACGACAAGCAACCGAACCACACCTCACATGGATGATTCGGGCCGATCCACCCAGACCGCTCACACCCACCACCGTTCGAGAATGCGCGCTACTCCGTCGTCGGAGTTCGACTCGGCGACTTCGTCGGCGACGGCGAGCGCTTCGGGGTGAGCGTTACGCATCGCGACGCCATGGCCCGCCATGGCGAGCATGGGTACGTCGTTGGGCATGTCGCCGAACGCGACGATGTTCTCGGCGGCCACACCGAGCCGTTGCGCGACCGTCGCGAGTCCCGACGCCTTGGTGACCCCCGGAGCGGACAATTCGATGAGCCCGTGTTCGGTCGAATAGGTGATATCGGCGCGCGCGCCGACCAGCGGAGCGAGCACCGCCCGCATGTCCGAACTGCGCGCACCGGGCAACCGAATCAACATCTTGATCGCGGGCGCGTCGATGACCTCCTCACGCGCGACCGAGGTGTCGTCCGGGTTGAGCCACGCGTGCTCGTACAGCGGCGAGCTGACGAACTGCGGCGTGACCGCATCGTGCGCGCTCGCACCCACGCGTTCGGCGGCGAGACCGCAACCGGGCAGCGCCCGCTCGGCAACATCGGCGATCCATGCGAGTGTAGCCACCTCCAGCGCCATACTGCCCAGAACCCGGTCGGTCGCGCTGTCGTAGATCACCGAACCGTTGCCGCATACGCACAGGGGCGAGAAGCCCAGCTCGTCGACCACCGGGTCGATCCAGCGGGGCGGACGCCCGGTGGCCAAGACGAAGGGCACCCCATCGGTGATCAGGGCGCCGACCGCAGCCTTGGTGCGCGCCGTGACCCGCTCATCGTGATCGATGAGCGTCCCGTCCACATCGGTGGCAACCATCTTCGGCTTGGGCAGATACAGGGGCGTCACCTCTTCCATCCTGCCGGACGGCCTGGGGCGGCGCCCCACTCGCCATCGGATCGCAATCGGACATGCCCGCGCATCTCGTCGCACGCGCCTGCAACCACGTCCTTATGATCGGGGCTAATTTACCGACGCTGGCGCGACCAGCCGAATGACCGAGGACTGATGACGGGCTTCCTGCTACGACGCGCGCTCAACTATGTCGTGCTGTTGCTGCTGGCTTCCTTCCTGACCTTCAGCGTGGCGTCTCTGACATTTCGGCCCCTGGACAGTCTCGAACAACGCAACCCACGGCCACCACAAGCAGTAATCGATGCCAAAGCAGAAGAGTTGCACCTCAACGATCCGATTCCGCAGCGATATCTCACGTGGATCAGCGGCGTGGCGCGCGGCGACTTCGGCACCACGCTCGCCGGACAGCCGGTGAGCGAGGAACTTCCACGGCGCGTCGCGGTGAGTTTGCGACTGCTGATCATCGGCTCGGTGGTCGGCACCGCACTCGGAGTTCTGATCGGCGCGGCCGGCGCGATCCGGCAGTACAAATTCAGTGACTACTTCACCACGGTGACCTCGCTACTGGTGCTGAGCACACCGATCTTCCTGCTCGCCACGATATTGAAATACGGTGCTTTGGAGATCAATTCGCTCACCGGCACACAGATCTTCCTCTATACCGGCGAAACATCGGCGAACGTGATCGAAGGGTTCTGGCCGCAATTGCTCGACCGCATTCAGCATCTGATCCTGCCCACGACGGCCCTCGCACTGGGCTCGATGGCCGGCTACAGCCGCTACCAGCGCAATGCGATGCTCGATGTGCTGCAGAGTGATTTCATCCGCACCGCGCGTGCGAAAGGCCTCACTCGCAGCAAGGCGCTCTACAAGCACGGTCTACGTACCGCCCTGATCCCGATGGCCACACTGTTCGCCTACAGCCTCGGCGGCTTGATCACCGGCGCGACGTTCACCGAGAAGATCTTCGGCTGGCACGGCGTCGGAGAATGGCTGGTCGACTCCGTCAATGCCCAGGATCTGTACGTTGTGGTCACGGTGACCATGTTCGCCGGATTGGTCGTGCTGGTGTCGGGACTGCTGTCCGACATCGTGTACGCGATTCTGGACCCCAGGGTGCGTGTGGGATGAGCACCGAAGCAGAAATCATCGTCCAAGGTGCACCAGAGGGCGCGATCGGGCGACGCAAGCTGGTCGTGCGCCGATTCCTCCGGAACAAACCCGCCGTCACCGGCGGGGTGATCCTCGTCGTGTTGTTCGTCGCCAGCTTCGCGCTTCCGCCCATGCTGCCCTATGACTACCAGCAACTGGACTACACGGCATTGCTCCAGCCGCCGAGCGCCGAGCACCCGTTCGGCACCACCTTGATCGGCCAGGATGTGCTGGCACAGACTCTGCGTGGCCTGCAGAAGTCTCTGATCATCGGCCTGTGTGTCGCCTTGTTCTCCACTTTCATCGCGGCGACCGCCGGTTCCGTAGCCGGATTACTCGGCGGCTGGACCGATCGCGCGATCATGTGGTTGGTCGACTTGCTGCTGGTCATTCCGAGCTTCATCATCATCGCGTTGTTCGCACCGCGGACGAAAGGCAGCGGATCCATCGTGCTGCTGATCGTGCTGCTGTCCTGCTTCGGCTGGATGATCTCCGCCCGTATCGTGCGCGGCCTGACACTGAGCCTGCGCGACCGCGAATTCGTCCGAGCTGCGCGCTACATGGGCGCGCCGACCCGCCGAGTGATTCTGACGCATATCATCCCGAACATCGCCTCCATCCTGATCATCGACACCACGCTCGCCGTCGGCGCCGCGATCATGGCCGAAACCGGACTGAGCTTCCTCGGTTTCGGTGTGCAGCCACCCGATGTGTCGCTGGGTTCGCTCATCGCAACCGGTACCGCCTCGGCGCTGACCTATCCTTGGCTGTTCATGTTCGCTGGTGGCCTGCTGATCATTACCGTGTTGTGCGCGAACCTGGTTGGTGACGGGTTGCGTGACGCCTTCGATCCCAGTGCCAAGCGAGCTCGGTCGACGAAGAAGGCACCGGCATGATCCGCGCGGGAACGACCACGAAACCGGTCGGGGAACACTCGACCGCACCGTTGCTCGAGATCACCGACCTGCGGGTGAGTTTCCCCAGCGAAGAAGGTCGGGTTGCCGCGCTGCGCGGGGTCACCTACTCGGTATCCGAGGGAGAGGTGCTCGCCATCGTCGGCGAGTCCGGTTCGGGCAAATCGGTCTCCGCGTTGGCGACGATGGGGCTGCTGCCTGACCAGGCGCGGATCACCGGTTCCATCCGATTCCGAGGCCGCGAACTCCTGGGACTCGGCGACCGAGCATTGTCCAAACTCCGCGGTGGTTCCATCAGCATGGTCTTCCAAGACCCGCTGTCCGCGCTCACCCCTGTCTACCGGGTGGGTGACCAAATCGCCGAAGCCCTGCTGGCACACACAGCGATGAGCAAGTCCGCGGCCGCGCGCCGGGCGGTGGAATTGCTGGATCTGGTCGGTATCCCCGATCCCGAAGTACGGGCCACCGCGTTTCCGCACGAGTTCTCCGGCGGCCAACGGCAGCGTGTCGTCATCGCGATGGCGATCGCCAACGATCCGGCGCTGATCATCTGCGACGAGCCGACAACGGCGCTCGACGTGACAGTACAGCAGCAAATCTTGAATCTGCTGCGCAAGGCACGCGATATCACCGGCGCGGGCGTCATCATGATCACGCACGACATGGGTATCGCCGCCACACTCGCAGACCGCGTCGCGGTGATGTATGCGGGTAGGGTCGTCGAGACCGCGTCTGCCGCGCAGTTGTTCGATTCGCCGCGCATGCCCTATACCGTGGGACTGCTCGGCTCGATTCCACGCATGGACGGGCCTGCACGCCGCCCGCTGATTCCCATCGCCGGTGCGCCGCCCGCCATGCACGCGCTGCCACCGGGCTGCTCGTTCGCACCACGCTGCCCGGTTGCGGTCGAGGAATGTTCGACCGATGAGCCGCCACTGGGGATCACCGATCCGGAGCACGCTGCCGCCTGCATTCGCACCGCCGATCTCGGCACGCACGCGCTGTTCGAGGCCTATCGCAGTGAGATCGGCGAACCACCGGCGGAGGCGGAGGTGGAGCCCGAGGTGGTTGTGCGGGTTTCGAACCTGGTGAAGGTCTTTCCGATCACCTCCGGTGTGGTGTTGCGCCGGCGAAAGGGCGAGATCAGGGCGGTCGATGGCATCAGCTTCGAAGTACGCGCCGGGCGGACATTGGCGTTGGTCGGCGAATCGGGCTCCGGCAAGTCCACCACGCTCGCCCAGATCCTCGAGCTGACCCGCCCGCAGTCGGGTGTCATCGAAATCCTGGGCAGCGATGTCGCGGCGGCGAGCAAGGCGCGCAAACGCGAGATCCGCCGCAAGATGCAGATCGTCTTCCAAGATCCGACCGCCTCCCTGGATCCGCGTCTGCCGATTTTCGACGCACTCGCCGAGCCGCTGCGCATCGACGGCCGTCCGCGGGCCGACATCGTGCGCCGAGTACCTGAACTGCTCGAGCAGGTCGGGTTGCGCCCGGAACACGCCGACCGCTACCCGGCCGACTTCTCCGGCGGCCAGAAACAGCGCATCAGCATCGCCCGCGCGCTCGCGCTGGATCCGGAACTGCTGGTGCTGGACGAGCCGGTCTCCTCGCTGGACGTTTCGATCCAAGCCGGCGTGCTGAATTTGTTGCGCGATCTACAGACCGCACGAGGGTTGTCGTATCTGTTCGTCTCGCACGACTTGTCCGTGGTGCGCAACCTCGCCCATGACATCGCGGTGATGTACCAGGGAAAGATCGTCGAATACGCTGCGGCGGAGCAGATTTTCTCCGCCGCCCAACACGAGTACACCAGGGCGCTGATCGATGCAGTGCCGCTGCCGGTCATCAGCAGGTAGGAGGACAGCGCGATTCGTATCCGATCGAACAACGGTGGCACCCGACCACCCCGGACTCGCTGGGCGGTGGCCGTCGTCGCGCTCGGTGCACTGCTGATCGGCGGGTGCGGCGCCAACGACTCCGAATCGGCCCGGGGACTTTCCGGTGCGCTGGGCACCAGCAGTGACATCAATCCGATGCCCCCGGACGGCGTACGCGAAGGTGGCAACCTGCGATTGGCGGTCACCGCATTTCCCGGAAATTGGAACACACTGTCCAACGACGGGAACGAAGGCGAGATCGCCGACATCGAGCGCCCCTTGATGCCGCGCGCGTTCACCACCGACTCCGCCGGGCGGCTCACGGTCGACAAGGACTACTTCACCGATGTCCAGCTCACCGGAACCTCCCCGCAACAGGTCACCTACACCATCAACCCGAAAGCGATGTGGTCCGACGGGACCCCGATCACCTGGGAGGACATCCGTTCCCAGGCATGGGCACTCAGCGGCGCCGACAAGAGGTTCCTGATCGCGATCACCAATGGCTTCGATCGGGTGGCAGGAGTGGAGCGTGGCGTCGACGATCGACAAGCCGTCATCACCTTCGACCAGCCCTACGCGGAATGGCGAGGCCAGTTCGCCGGGAACGCGGCGTTGTTCCCCAGATCGGTCACCGCAGACCCCGAGTCGTTCAATCACAGCCTCGTCGACGGTATGGGTCCCACAGCAGGGCCGTTCCTGATCCAGTCCACCGATCGTGCCCAGGGTCGCATCGTGTTGGCTCGCAATCCGACATGGTGGGGCAACCAGCCGAAGCTGGCCACCATCACCTACACCGTGCTCGATCGGGCCGCCTGGGTGAGCGCGCTGCAGAACAACGAACTGGACGCCGTACGTCTGAGCACGATCGACGACGTCATGGCGGTGCGCGGCACTCCGGGACTCGTGGTCCGTCGGGCGCCTGGCAACCGGTGGCGGCATATCACGTTCAACGGCGCCCCGGGCTCCATCCTCGCCGACCCGAAACTGCGCGTGGCCATTGCAAAGGCCATCGACCGCCAGGGCATCGCCAACGCAATCCAGAACGGACTGGTGGAGACGCCAGCGCCGTTGAACAATCACGTTTTCCTGCAGGGGCAGCAGGGCTATCGAGACAACAGTCTCGACTACGACCCGGACGTCGCTGCCAAGGAACTCGACGAGTTGGGCTGGACACTGCGTGGAAACTTTCGTGAAAAGGACGGCCGCAGACTGGTCATCCGCGACGTCATGTACGCCGAGCCCACCGGCATACAGATTGCACAGATCATCCAGCAGAACCTGGCCAGCGTAGGTGTCGAGTTGGTGATCGACACGAGACCACGCGCCGGCTTCTTCACCGACGTCGTCCAGCCAGGCGATTTCGATGCCGTGCAGTTCGTCTTCACCGGCGACGCATTCCCGCTCAGCAGCATCCCCCAGGTGTACGCGTATCACCCCGACGACCTGCAGGCAAACTTCGGACGCATCGGTTCGCCCGCACTGAACGCCCTCATCGACCGCACGCTGTCGGAACTGGACCCGCAGAAGGCAATCGAGTTGGCCAACCGCGTCGACCGCGCCGTCTTCGAAGAAGGCCACTCGCTGCCACTGACTCAGTCCGAAGGAAACTTCGGTGTGCGCGCGAGCCTCGCCAACTACGGGTCCGCTGGACTCGCATCCTACGACTACACGACGATCGGATTCGTGAAATGATTCCCAGCCAACTGTCCATGGGCAGGAAGGACCACCCATGAGTATTCGCACGCTCGGCGCCCGGTTCATGATTCCGTGGGTCGCTCTTGGGCTGATCGCGGCGGGTTGCTCCAGTGACAGGGCTGGCGCCCCGGGCTCCAACACCATCGGAAGTGGCAACCAGATCAACGCGAAGGACTCGAGCGAGCTCCGCGAGGGCGGCAATCTCCGACTGACGATCACGAACTTCCCCCCCACCTTCAACAGCTGGCACGTGGATCGGAACGCAGCTGTCTCGGAGGTGGTGAGCTGGACCATGCCGAGTGCCTTCCAGTCGGACACGACCGGCGGATTAACAGTCGATCGGAACTATTTCACCGATATCGAGCTGACCGACGAGGATCCGCAGAAGGTCACCTACACCATCAACCCTGACGCGGTGTGGTCGGACGGCAGCCCGATCACCTGGGAAGACATGGCCGCTCAAGCGGCCGCACTGAACGGATCCGACGAGAGTTTCCTCGTCGCGGCGAACGTCGGGTTCGATCGAGTGGAGAAGGTGGAGCGCGGAGTCGACGATCGACAGGCTATCGTGACTTTCGCACGGCACTACGCGGAGTGGAAGGGCCAATACGGCATTCTCTATCCCAAATCCTTGTTCGCCACGCCGCAGACATTCGACGAGTCCTATCGCAATGGCATGCCGTTGAGCGCTGGACCGTTCATGATCAGCTCCATCGATCGGGGGCAGAATCGCATCACCTTGAGTCGCAATCCACTGTGGTGGGGTGACCCACCCAAGCTCGACACGGTGACCTTCAGTGTGCTGGACTACTCGGCGCGCCTCGCGGCCTTACAGAACAACGAAATCGACTCGGTCGAGATTTCTGGAATCAACGAGTTGACGACCGCGCAGAACACACCCGGTGTCAGCGTTCTGCGCACACCGTTGCCACGCTTCTCACACTTCACCTTCAACGGTGCTCCCGGTTCCATCCTTGCCGACCCCAGGCTGCGGCGAGCCATTGCAAAAGCGATCGACCGCCAAGCGATCGCGGAGGCCAGCCTGTTCGGGGTGGTCGAGGATCCGACGCCCTTGGACAACCACATCTTCATGGCCGGTCAGCAGGGGTATCAGGACAATGCTGATGTCATCGCCTACGACCCTCGAGCGGCGGCGAGGGAGCTCGACGCGCTCGGGTGGACACTGAACGGTGACGTCCGAGAAAAAGACGGACGCAAGCTCGAGATCCGCGATGTCATGTATCAGCAGGACCAGTGGGTACAGGTGGCCCAGATCGCTCAGCAGAATCTCGCCGCCGTGGGCGTGAAGCTGAAGATCGAGACCTACCCCGGACAGGGTCTGTTCACCGACATCATCGATCCAGGGAACTTCGATATCGCCCAGTTCTCCTGGGGCGGAAGCGTACTTCCGCTCGGCGCGCTACCGCAGATCTACGCCTACGATCCGAACAATCTGCGCTCCAACAAAGCCCGCATCGGATCATCGGAGCTCAACGACGTGATCGAGGAAACGATCTCCGAGCTCGACCCGAAGAAGGCGATCGAACTGGCCAATCAAGCAGATCGAATGATCTTCGAAGAGGTCCATTCACTTCCGATTGCGCAGTCGGCGGGCCTGGTGGCTCAGCGCAACGATCTCGCCAATTTCGGCGCGTTCGGCCTGGCATCACCGGACTACACGAAAGTCGGCTTCGTGAAGTGAGTTTCGGAGCTGGTCATCCGCTGAGCTATCCATTGCTGACGACCCTCGGCACCCTCGCGACATGCACCGCGTGGGCGCTGTTCGCCACCGTGGACCAGGTAGCGGCGCTCGCGGCCGTGGCTCTCGGTGTCCTCGGGTACACGGGGTATCGATTCGCGGTTGCTGTCGGCCTGCTGCGCATACGGCGTTCGGGCCATCCACGCACGGTCCGAGTCGCTCGTGTTCATCAATTCCACCGCCTGACCAGCCGCTCGTGGCTCGAGATCGATGGCGAGGGTGCCGGCCCGCAGTGGGTTCCCGTGTACTTCGACCCAGCGCTGACCACCCTCACCAAGGCCGAGGCAGACCTCGGTGATCGCGTGGTGCACAGCGCTGGGCGACGTCTCTACCCGTCCGGTCGCATCCGCGGCAGCGAACCTCCAGGCCGCCTGATCGACAATCCGAGCCGTCCGGACCCCGCCGCCCCTGCCGAGACCGCGAAGGCCCTGCGCCTACGGCGGCGCCTCCTGCTGGATGCGCAACCGGCCGTCGCCGCCCCGCTCGCCGCGTTGCTGTGGGTATTCCTGGACGGCGGCGGACTGCCAGCCTTCCTCGGCGCCACGACCGTCGCCGCCATGGCGGCGACCTGGCTGTCGGCCATTCGCGGCTCCGACCCCACCTGAGGTATCACCCAACCGACGCGCCGTGGCGCTGCCACCGCATGGGCAGTCGCGGGTCCACAGTCGATCGACGCGCATACTGCGCTGGTCATCGCCTGAACGCAGTGTCGACTATGTGTTCTGGGCGACATTCCACCCTGACAATAAACCCTAGGGGGGTATGGTGTACCCAAGGCGTCACACGGACCGCGGCGCTACCGACCCAGTCGAGAAGGAAGCATCCGATGAACACCGCCACCAAGTTCGCCGGGTTCACACTCGGCCTCACCGCGGTCTTCGCGATCGCACTGGGAACGGGTGCGCTGCTCGGCCCGGAGCCCACCGAAAGCGCAGCCCACGACGCCGCCGAACACGACGAGATGGGTCGCCTCGGCGGAGCGTCTCTCGGCACGCTCGCATCCGACCGCGGCTACATGCTGGAGCTCGACACCCCACAGATCATCACGTCAGCAGCCGACGTCCCGGTGCGCTTCCGCATCCTGGACCGAGACGGCGCGCCGGTCACCCGATACGTGACTACCCACGACAAGGACCTGCACCTGATCGTGGTGCGTAGGGACATGGCCGCGTATCAGCACGTCCACCCAGTCCTCGAAAACGACACCTGGAACACTCGACTCGACCTCACCCGCGCGGGTGAATATCGAATGTTCGCCGACTTCACCCCGGACGGTGACGAGGACCTGACCCTCGGCGCCGACCTGCGTGTGGCCGGCGACTACGACCCGCGACCCCTGCTGCCGGCCACATCGACCAGCACGGTCGGCGATTATTCCGTCACGCTGCAGGGCACGGTGACTCCGGGGCAACCCTCACAGGTCACACTCATTGTGAACCGTGCCGGCGCCCCGGTCACCGACCTGCAGCCCTACCTCGCGGCCTACGGACATCTGGTGGCACTGCGCACCACCGACCTCGGCTACCTGCACGTCCATCCGAACGGACACCCGGGCGACGGCGTGACACCGGCCGGGCCGGACATCACCTTCACCCTCACCGCACCGAGCGCAGGCGACTACCGGCTGTTCCTCGACTTCCAGCACCAGGATGTGGTCCGCACCGCCGAATTCACACTGCCCGTCGCCCGCCCACCTGCCGCCGACATCTCGCCTGCCACCGAACACACCGGAACAGACGGCCACGGCCACTGACTCGCCCCATCGCGCCGCATAGAACGGAGGACCCGATGACCTCGGCGACACAACTATCCACGTCCGGTCCGATCGAACTGGTGATCGGTGGCATGACCTGCGCATCGTGCGCCGCCCGAATCGAGAGGACACTGAACAAACTCGACGGCGTCAGCGCAACGGTGAACTACGCCACCGAGAAGGCACGAGTCGATATCGCAGGTGACGTCTCCCCCGCCGAGCTCATCACCGCTGTCGAACAAGCCGGCTACACAGCGGCGCTACCCGCCGCGCCGACATCACCGGATCCGGCCGACACGAGCGAGGACGATCCGGCCGCCGGGCCACGCCTGCGCCTGCAGGTCTCGATGGCGCTGACGATTCCGGTGATCGCCATGGCGATGATTCCGGCTCTCCAGTTCACCAACTGGCAGTGGCTGTCACTGACACTGGCCGCGCCGGTCGTGGTATGGGGCGCCTGGCCGTTCCACCGTGCGGCCTGGACCAATCTGCGACACGGCACCGCCACCATGGACACCCTGGTATCGATGGGGACGTTGGCCGCACTGGGCTGGTCGGTGTATGCATTGTTCTGGGGCACAGCGGGAACTCCCGGCATGACCCATCCCTTCGAGCTCACCATCGCCCGGACGGACGGCACGGGCAGCATCTACCTCGAAGCCGCGGCGGGCGTCACCACGTTCATCCTGGCCGGCCGTTTCTTCGAGACACGCGCCAAGCGCCGCGCCGGCGCCGCGCTGCGGGCGCTGCTCGAATTGGGAGCGAAAGATGTCTCGGTGCTGCGCGATGGCGCCGAGCAGCGGATTCCGGTCGAACAGCTGCCCGTGGGTGATCGCTTCGTGGTTCGGCCCGGCGAGAAGATCGCCACCGACGGCGTCGTTGTCGAGGGATCCTCGGCGGTCGATGCCTCGATGCTCACCGGCGAGTCGGTGCCAACGGAGGTCGGGCCGGAGGATGCGGTGACCGGCGCGACAGTGAATGTGGGCGGGCGGATCGTGGTCGAAGCCACCCGGATCGGATCCGACACCCAACTCGCGCAGATGGCGAAGCTGGTCGAAGATGCGCAGACCGGCAAAGCGCAGGCGCAGCGACTCGCCGACCGGATCTCCGCTGTCTTCGTGCCGATCGTCATCGCGTTGTCGGTCGCGACCCTCGGATTCTGGCTGGGTACCGGCGGATCGGTCGCCGCGGCGTTCACCGCTGCGGTAGCGGTGCTGATCATCGCCTGCCCCTGCGCCCTCGGACTGGCCACGCCGACAGCGCTGATGGTCGGCACAGGTCGCGGCGCACAATTGGGCATTCTGATCAAAGGCCCAGAAGCGCTGGAATCCACCCGGCGTGTCGACACGGTGGTACTGGACAAGACCGGCACCATCACCACCGGCCGAATGACTCTGCTCGATGTCGTCCCGGCCGATGGAGAGCAGACATCGCAGATCCTCCAGCTCGCTGGCGCAGTAGAAGATTCGTCGGAACACCCGATCGCGCAGGCCATTGCCAAAGGCGCCCGGGAACGGGTGGGCAGCCTGTCGCCGACCGAAGGTTTCGAGAACCTCGCCGGTCTCGGTGTACAAGGAATCGTCGACGGGCACGCCGTAGTCGTCGGCCGAGCCGAACTGCTGGCCGACTGGTCGCAACCGGTGGACGCCGACCTGGCCCGGGCCATGCACGCGGCCGAGGCCGAGGGCAAGACCAGCGTCGCAGTGGCCTGGGACGGTAGGGCTCGCGGCGTGCTCGTGGTTGCCGACACGGTGAAACCCACATCGGCCGAGGCGATTTCCAACCTCCGCGCGCTCGGTCTGCGGCCGATCATGCTGACCGGGGACAACCGAGCCGCCGCCGAATCGATTGCAGCGCAGGTCGGCATCGATGATGTGATCGCAGAGGTGCTGCCGCAGGACAAGGTAGATACCGTCGAACGATTGCAGGCCGAGGGCAGCGTCGTTGCCATGGTCGGTGACGGCGTGAACGACGCCGCGGCGCTGGCCCGAGCCGATCTCGGGTTGGCCATGGGAACGGGTACCGACGTGGCCATCGAGGCAGGCGAGCTGACCCTGGTCGGCGGCGACCTGCGCGCCGCCGGGGACGCGATCCGATTGTCCCGCCGGACTCTCGCCACCATCAAGGGCAACCTGTTCTGGGCTTTCGCCTACAACGTGGCTGCGATTCCGCTGGCCATGGCCGGCCTGTTGAACCCTATGCTGGCCGGTGCCGCGATGGCGTTCTCCTCGGTCTTCGTCGTGAGCAACAGCCTGCGCTTGCGCAACTTCCGCTCGACGATCGGATAGTCGATGCCCGACGGGGCCGGCGCTACCCGCGCCGGCCCCGGACGGCCGTCACGACCACACGGCCTCCTGCCGCACCAACGAAGCGACGCTTCGCGGGCGATATCGACAATGGGTTCGGCGTCTACTGCCGGCAGCATCTACTGGCCGTAGGAGTGGACCCAAATCTCCTCGGGATCTGTGATACTCCCCACCACCTCGAGGGACAACAGACCGCTCGGGTGCCCACCCGCCCGTTGAGCGTGCCGGCCGATCATCTCCCCGAGATCGGCTTTGCCCTCCGGCGACCAACCGATCGCCGCTTGGCTGAGCACGGGCCCGAGGTTCAAATTCGCGATCACCGCCGATTCCATACTGTTGAATGTGATTTCGGTCCCGCCTGGAAACGGCTCGACGCTCAACGCGGACGCGCTCGCGCTGCCGAACGTCACGGCCGCACCCCCGGCCATCACCGCAAGTGCAACCGCCATGACTCCACGACGCATACGAATCCCCTCGGCATAGAAGTGTATTGCCAGCCGCTCCGCTGGCCTTGTCGCTTCTACACCACAGTACGGGCATCGAGCACTCGAGTATGCCAGAAATCACAGAAAACCCAGGCGCTCAGCGATGCTCGGTGCGACGGGCCTTTTCGGCTCGATCCAGAGCCGCGGCCTGGTCCAGAGTGGGCGCACCGCCGCCGAGTCGCGCCGGTACCCACGGGGCGCCAGCGGGCATCGGGTACTTTGCTCGAGCGCGATCGAGCAGAATGCTCATGCGTGCACGGACCGTGGCCATGAGTTCACTGGACGGTTCGACGGGCCAGATCGGGTCGCCGATGCGAACAGCGATCGGAAAGTTGTGGCGCCCCAACTTTCTCGGGATGTCCTTGGTCCAGACTCGGTGCGCGCCCCAGATGACCACCGGCACGATCGGTGTGTCGGCTTCGATGGCCATGCGAGCCGGACCCGACTTGAATTCTTTCAACTCGAAGCTACGGCTGATGGTCGCCTCGGGATATATCACGACGAGTTCACCGGCACGCAATGCCGTGACCGCGCGCGCATACGACTCGGCGCCCGCCGACCGATCGACGCCTATCGCCTTGCAGTGCTTCATGAGAAACCCCATGATGCCGTGCTCGAGTTCGGCCTTCATGAGGTATCGGACATTGCGGCCACGGTCGCGTCCGACCAAACCGACTTGCATGAAGTCCACGTACGCGGTGTGGTTCACGGTGAGCACGGCTCCGCCGACACGCGGAACGTGCTCACGACCCTCGACATCGATTCGCAGGCCTTGCATGAAAACGACGGCGCGGACCAAGCCGGTGAGGATGTCGTATACCGGCTCCCGAGTCACCGATCTTCCTGTCGAGGCCCACCGGCATTTCTGCGCTCCGCCTTGGCTTGCACTTCGGCTGCGTCCATTGCGTCCGCCTCCTCGAGCGTCGGGGCACTGCCGCCCAGGCGAGCGGGAACCCAGTAGGCGTTGGACTCGTGCACGTAACCCTCTTGCAAGTCCAGCAGCATCTTCTGCATGGTCGAGCGGAGCTCGTCGGTGAGATCGCCCGCAGGCTCGTACGGCTGGATGGGCTGGCCGACCGCGATCGCAATGGGCGTGTTGGTGCGACCGAGACGTTTCGGGAAACCCTTGGTCCACACCCGTTGGGCACCCCAGATCACGATGGGGACAATGGGCACCTGGGCCTCGATGGCCATGCGCGCGGCGCCGGATTTGAACTGCTTGATCTCGAAACTGCGACTGATCGTCGCCTCGGGATACACCCCGACCAGTTCTCCACGGCGCAGATTGTCCACCGCCGCCTGGTACGACTCGGCGCCCGCCGCGCGGTCCACCGGAATGTGTTTGAGCGCCCGCATGATCGGGCCGGAGATCTTGTTGTCGAACACCTCTTTTTTGGCCATGAATCGGATGTATCGCTTGGGTGTACGCACCGGCAGACCGGCATAGGTGAAGTCCATGTAGCCGGTGTGGTTCACCGCCAGCACGGCGCCCCCACGGGCCGGGATGTGTTCGTCACCCTTGATGGTGAACTTCAGACCTTCGAGGAAGAAGACGGTTCGGGCCAGCCCGATGATCGTCCGGTACACGGGTTCCACAATGTCGCAGCATAGTCGCCGATCCCGCCGCCAGCGGCTTCGCCTGCCGGGGCGGCGCCTACTGCGTCGGCAACCCCGCACCTGGGCCATTACCCTGGTTGGCTGAGTACGAGCAGGAGGAGCAGCTAGTGCAGATCACCAGCGTCGGACACGCCGGGTTCCATATCCGCACCACAGCCGGGACGATTCTTTGCGATCCCTGGGTGAACCCCGCGTACTTCGGTTCCTGGGTGCCATTCCCCGACAACACCCAGCTGAACTGGGAAGAGCTGGGCGCATGTGACTTCCTCTACGTCTCCCATCTGCACCGAGACCATTTCGACGCCGAGCTCTTGGCCGAGCACGTCGACAAGGACGCAACGGTACTGCTGCCGGACTATCCGGTACCCGACCTGCGTCGAGAACTGGAGCACCTGGGTTTCCACACATTCTTCGAGACGGAGAATTCGGTCAAGCACACCGTGACCGGACCGGGCGGAGACCTGGACATCATGGTCATCGCGCTGCGTGCTCCGGCCGATGGTCCGATCGGCGACTCTGCTCTTGCCGTCTCCGATGGCGAGACCACCTGCTTCAATATGAACGACGCCCGACCGGTGGACATGGATGCACTGCACGAGGCGTTCGATCACATCGACATTCACCTACTGCAGTACTCGGGCGCGATCTGGTATCCGATGGTCTACGACATCCCGGCGCGTACCAAGGCGAACTTCGGCAAACAGAAGCGCCAGCGTGGCATGGACCGAGCACGCAGCTACGTCGAACAAGTCGCGGCAACCTGGGTGGTGCCCTCGGCGGGGCCACCGGTGTTCCTCGACGACGAGCTGCGCCACTTGAACGACGACCGCGGCGCCGAGGGCAATATCTTCCCGGATCAACACGTATTCCTGCAGCAGATGGCAGATCACGGCAATACAGGCGGGATTCTGATGATCCCCGGCTCCACCGCCGACATCCGCGGATCCGAACTGGCCCTCACTCACCCGAGCGATCCCGCCGATATCTTCGACAACAAGGTCGAATACATCGAGCAGATGGCGCAGCGCTTCGCACCCGTACTGGCCGCCGAGAAAGCGACATGGGCCAGTGGCGAAGGCTCTCTGCTGGAGCCACTACAGCAGTTGTTCGAGCCGATCATGGCGCGCAGCGACCTGATCTGTGACGGGATCGGATACCCGGTCGGGCTGGTGATCGGCGAGGAAACCGTGGTCCTGGACTTTCCCAAGCGAGCGGTGCGCGAGCCGATCGCCGGCGAAGGGCGCTACCGCTACGGGTTCCGCATTGCGCCGGAACTGGTGCGCACGGTGCTGCGCGACCGTGAACCCGATTGGGTGAACACCATCTTCCTGTCCACCCGCTTCCAAGCCTGGCGGATCGGCGGATACAACGAATATCTCTACACGTTCTTCAAGTGCCTCACCGATGAGCGGATCGCCTACGCGGACGGATGGTTCGCCGAGACACACGACGATTCCGCCTCCACCGAACTCGACGGCTGGAAGGTCCAGCGGCGTTGCCCGCACCTGAAGGCGGATCTGGCCACGTTCGGTGTCGTGGAGGGGACCACTCTGACCTGCAATCTGCACGGCTGGCAGTGGGATCTGGAATCCGGGCGGTGCAAGACATCCAAGGGACACACACTGCGCGCGACCAAGCTGGACTGAATATCTTCGCCGGATCGAGCACCGTGGCTGGAATCAGCGCCTTCGAGCAGGTGGTGCGGTGTCGCTCACGGGCGGACCGTGCACGTGGGTTCAGCGCCACGACCGTGTCGCGACACCGATGGCCGAGATGGTGAGCAAGCAACCGACGATCGCCGTACCGGACAGCCCTGCCTCGGTCGGAGTGAGCACATCGAGGACCAGAGACGCCACCAACTGCCCGGCCACCGATGTCAGACCGAGAAGCAGAACACCGATCCAGCGGACGGTCAGTGCGGCAACGGCGATGACGGCGATGCCGATGAGCCCGCCGAGGTAGAGCCACGGCTCGGTCGGAAATGTGTCCGGCGCGCCGGTCGTCGCGATCAGCGCCGCCTCGCAGACGAGCAGCGCGCCGAAGCCCACACAGAAATTGACCATGGCCGCCGAAGTGGGGCTGCCGATGGCGCCCACCCGGCCGTTCATCGCCTGCTGCCAGGCAACACCGATCCCGGCCAGCGCGGGCAGCATGATCAGCGCAGCGGTCGGCCCCCCGCGCAGCGCATCGGAAATCGGCAGCCCGCCAGCAGTACCGGGGTGTCCCAATCCGGCAAGCGCCACCGCGAGGACACCGAGCCCCGCACCGGCCAGACGCACTCCGGTGACCGGTGTAGGGCCACTCGGGCCGAGACCCAGACGGTCGACCACCAGGCTGCTGGCCAGTTGACCGGCAACAACCGCCACAGTGAAGGCGGTCATGCCGAGGGCGGCGACCGTCAACCCCTGGCTCGCGACGAAGAACGCGCCGCACACGCCACCGAGTAGCTGCCATGGCCGCAGCGCGCCGTCGGACACAGCCCGCCGGAGAGTGCGCACACCGTCTCGCAATGGCGCACTGAACGAGAACACCACCGCGAGAACCACGACGCCGATGCCGAAACTGATCGTGGCTGCCGCGATTCCGTCGTGCAGTCGGGCGCCGAGCGCGCCGTTGATCCGCGCCTGCACGGCAGTGCAGGCGCCGATTCCCAACCCCGCGACCAATCCCAGTCTCGCCCGCGCAGTCATACCGGGCACGCTACTGGGGACTCCCCCCGGATGGTCCCTCGTGGTGGAGCCCGCCTTTCCAGTTCCGCTGCGCCGGTAGCCACGACGGCGTCAGCACGGCAATGCCCAGCACTGCGACGCCGAATACCGCGACGAGTACGAACATCGACCACCACACGGTCACCACGGCGGCGAGTGCGAAAACCGCAAGCGCGACCAACTCGCGGAACAAGCCGGCTACCGAGGTGACGGTGGCACGAGCGGGTCCCTCGATAGCGGCTTGCAGGCGCGCAGCGGCCACCGCCGCAGCATTGTGCGCGATGCCATAGGAGGCGCCGATCGCGACGAACGCGACGACGGCCAACAGGTATGCGGCATCCGGACGGCCGGCGGCGAGACCGGAAAGCAACGCTGCACCGAGCAGAAGCACACCCGCCAGCCCCAGCACGGTGGACATCGTCCGGCCCGACATACCCGCCGTGCGCCCGGCCATCGCCGAACCGGTGAGCGAACCCATGACAGTGAGACCGATCAGCAGTGGAACTGCTGCAGTCGAGATCTTCGCCTCCCGCGCGAGCAGCGCGAAATACTCGTCGAACGCGGTGATACCGAACAGCAACGCTTCCAGTAGCACGCCGTACCGGACGGCCTTCACCCGAAATGCCTCCCCCACACCGGCTTTCAGCATCCCGAGGAATCGCGTGACCAGCCGCAAGGGCTCCCCGCGATCGACCGCAGTCGCGATCGGCGCCACCGGCGACTGCTCGGACACCACCTCCGGGGTCGCAGACACCGGCTTCGGCGTGGCAGGCAGGCACAGGGCCAGCGTCGCATGCACGGTCGCAACCGCGACGCTGAACCAACCGACCGCGGCATAGCCGCCATAGAGATACAGCGGGGTCGCGGCGACGAGAGCGACCACGACCGCTGCTTCGGCTCCGGCCCGGGTGTACCCGAGCAAGCGAGGGTAGGCCGCGGCATCGCCACGCAAGACGAGCGCGTCGTACAGCAATGCCTCGAACGTCCCCGATGCCAGGGCGTCGCCGGCTCCCCACAAGACGAAACCCACCGCGAAGCCGAGAAAAGACGGCGCCACGATCCACAGCACGAACCCGACGGCCGACAACACACCGCTCAGCATGAGCAGTCCGCGTCGCGAAACGGTGTCGGCCCATGCACCAGAAGGCACTTCGAGCAAGAGCGACGTTGCCGCCCACAATGCGAACAACAACGAGATCTGTCCCGGGTTCATCCCGTGATCGGCGAACAGAAGGGCGTACAGCGCGTAGAGCGGAATCAGCTCACCCATGCTCGTGAAGAGCACGGCCCGCACCGTCAGGGCGCGAAGATCTCGCGGGCGCGCGCTACCTATCGACCGGGCGCGCAGTGATACACGGAGTCAACATCGAAGCGTGAGCAAACACATATCGCTCAGCATGGCCGCCGGTGCCGTTCGCGTCAAGGACATTTCGGCGATACGACCGCCCGTGCACGCCACGGAATTCCTGCCCACCGAGATCTCCCTGTGCGCCGAGACATCCCTGTACGCCCGGATGTCAAGGCAATGGCACCCAGCCATTGGCTTCGACGGAATCGCCGGGCGCCGTCGCCGTGTCGGTGACGCTCGGGTCGGCCCGCTCCTCGGTAGCGTCGAGATCGCTGATCAGCTCGGATACCGGATGTGAATCGCTGTAGTGGTAGCCCTGCGCGAGCGCGAAACCCAATTCGGTGAGAACCGCGGCCTGGTATTCGGTCTCGACGCCTTCCGCGATCACCTGCAGGTCCAAGGCACTCGACAGTGCGGCGATCACTCCGAGCAGGGGCGGCGCAGGCGAGCCCGAGCGGATCGCAGCGACAAAGGATTGGTCGACCTTCAGAATGTCGCTGGGCAGCGTGGCCAGCCTGCTCAACGACGAGTATCCGGTACCGAAGTCGTCGATGGCGATGCGCACACCGCGATCGCGAAGGGTGTGCAGATTCGTCACCGCCGTCTGTGACTCGGCAGCCAACTCGCTCTCGGTCACCTCGAGCACGAGTTGCTCGGCGGGCCACCCGGTGCCGGCGAGAATGTCGGCCACCCGATCGGCATAACCGGTCTCGGCGAGCTCCAGACCGCTGACATTCACGTTCAGTGTGAGATCGAGCTGGTCGAAGGTTTCCTGAAGTCGCACGGCATCCGTACACGCCCGGCGCAGCACCAACTCGTCCAAGTCGGCGATGAGGTCGTATTCCTCGGCGACGCGAATCAGGCCCTCGGTGGTGACCTCTGGCTGCGCACTGGACGACCAGCGCAGCAACGCCTCCACACCGACCGCCTTGCCGCCGCCCTCGGTCAGACTGACGATCGGTTGGTAGTGCACGTCGAGCGCACCACAATCGATCGCCTCGCGCAGCTCCACCGCCAGCGGCAGCTGGCGGGCGGATTCCAGTACCGTCCGGTTGCGTCCCGCCTGCTTCGCCCGGTAGAGGCCGACATCGGCGCGACTGATCAACAATGATCCGGACTCGCCTGGCTGCCAGGAGGTCACGCCCGCCGAGCAACCGACGGTCACTGCCGCACGCAGCTGTTCGGTCAACAGAATCGCGGCTTGCTCCGTGGTGTTCGGCAACAACAGCGCGAACGCGTCTCCGCCATAGCGGGCCAGATGGTGGTCCGCGGCGAGCAGCTTCGACCAGGTATCTGCCACCCGTTGCAGCACAGCGTCCCCCGCACGGTGACCGAGGTGGTCGTTGACCTTCTGAAAGCGGTCCAGGTCCACCAACACCAATGCGAGGCCATGGTCGTTCCGGGCAGCCTGCTGGATCGCGGTACCGAGCACTCGATCGAAACCGCGACTGTTGAGCAAACCGGTGAGCACATCGATATCCGCCTCGGATGCCATCCTGGTCAACACACCCACGACGACGCCGACTCCGACGGTCACACCCGCCGGGATCAGACCCGTCCACCACGGCAACCCAGGAGGCGCCGGTCTCACCGGCAGCACCCACAGACACAGTGCCAATGCGAAGCCGATATGCGCCGACGCCTGCGACCATGTGAAGAACATCGCTGCGTCGCAGGCGATGAACACATAGAACGCGGACAGACTGATCGCGCCGGTGGTATTGGGGAATGAATGTACCGCGATGGTCACCAGCACCGTTGCGGTCGCGAGATAGACATGGTGGGCCGAATGCGGCAGGCGCGGCCCCCACGCGAGCAGCGTCGATCCGAGCACCAGCGCTACGGCAGCCGCCGAGCCGACCAGTGGTCGATTCCCCTGATCACCAGGGGCGATCGCGGTGATCAGCAGACCCAGAACCCCGCCCATGACATAGAACGCACCGGTGGTCCGAGCCATGACCATAGCCGTCGCCAGCGCAGACGCGGCTCTCACCCGGGTTCGGGTATCGCCGCGAGACCCGATTCCTCGCACGAGGAATAGCCTAGACACATGAAATCCCGCGGGTTGTCACATCCCGGGAATCCGGTATGCCGAACCGGCGCCGATCGATGAACGATCTTCGCCGGTGGTATCAGTCTCCCGGTCGGAGCACATCTGTTCCGACGAACGGGACCAACGCTCGGGGAACGCGAACCGACCCATCGGCTTGCTGATGATTCTCCAGGATCGCCACGATCCATCGTGTGGTTGCCAATGTGCCGTTCAGCGTGGCGGCGATCTGCGGCCTGCCGTTCTCGTCACGGTAGCGCACCGCGAGGCGTCGAGCCTGGAACGTCGTGCAGTTCGAGGTGGAGGTGAGTTCCCGATATGCGCGCTGACTGGGCAACCACGCCTCGCAGTCGAATTTGCGCACTGCGGAGCTGCCCAGATCGCCGGTGGCGACATCGATCACTCGATAGGGGACCTCGATGGCCGCTAGCATGTCGCGCTCCCAGTCCAGCAATCGCTGGTGTTCGGCATCGGCCTCGTCCGGTGTGGTGAAGACGAACATTTCCACCTTGTCGAACTGGTGCACCCGGATGATGCCCCGCGTGTCTCTGCCGTAGCTGCCCGCCTCCCGTCGGAAGCACGACGACCAACCCACATACCGCTTGGGTCCGTCGGCCAGGTCGACGATCTCGTCCGCGTGGTAGGCCGCCAGCGGCACCTCCGATGTCCCGACGAGGTACAGATCGTCCTCGGCGAGGTGATAGACCTCGGCCGCATGCTTTCCGAGAAACCCGGTGCCCGCCATCATCTCGGGGCGCACCAACACCGGCGGGATCATCATGGTGAAGCCACTGGCCACGGCCTTCTGCGCAGCCAACTGCAGCAATCCCAGTTGCAGGAGGGCGCCGTAGCCGGTGAGGAAATAGAACCGGGCACCGGCCACCTTGGCACCACGTTCCATGTCGATCAGGCCCAGCGACTCGCCCAGTTCCACATGATCTTTGGGTTCGAAATCGAATTCCGTGGGCGCGCCGGTCTCACTCAGTACGATGTAATCGTCCTCGCCACCGACCGGAGCCGCCGGCTGAACCACATTCGAGACGGCCCGGTGCGCAGCATCCAGCTCGGAATCGGCCGCATGCTGCGCAGCCTCGGCTTCTTTGACCTTGACCGACATATCGGTGGCTTGCGCCAGGAGCAGGGGACGCTCCTGGGCACTCGCCTTGCCGATCTGCTTGCCCATCGCCCGGTGCTCGGCGCGCAAATTGTCCGCAGTGGCCACCGCGGCCCGTCGTACCGCGTCCGCTTCGAGCAGTGCGTCGGCGAGGGCGGGGTCTTCGCCGCGAGCGCGCTGCGAGGCGCGGACCACCTCGGGATGGTCCCGCAGGAATCGGAGGTCGATCATGGGCCATCAGCCTAGTGGCCCGCCGAATACCGATTCGACCCGAGATATCGGGATGGCGCCCCGCAGCCGCGGATGTGTCGCATAGTGAGTTCGTGCACACTCCATTCGACCGAACAGCCATCGACAACGCGCTGGACGACCTCGCCGCGGGCGAAAAGGCGTGGGCGGCGACGTCGCTGCACCGCCGCCGTGAACTACTCGACGAGATCCATGTTCGGACCGGGCGCTTCGCCGCGGACTGGGTTCGCGCCGCGCGTGTCGTCAAGGACCTGGACGCGAACTCGCCATTGGTCGGCGAGGAATGGATGACCGGCCCGCTGGCGCTGCTGCAAGCCACGGCTGCGCTGTCGAAGACCCTGGCCGCACTGGAAGCCGGACGCAGTCCGCTGACCGGCGTCGGCCTGAGCAAGGCGCCCGGCGCACGTGTCGCGGTACCGATCTTGCCGCGCGGTATCTTCGACCAGCTGCTGCTCAATGGCTTCCGCGGACAGGTGTGGCTACGACCCGGCGTCGACGCCGAGGCAGCGCGCGAGCGTGCTGGACTCGCACAGTTGGACCCCACATCCACCGGCGGCATCGGGGCTGTCCTCGGTGCGGGTAATATCACATCGATTCCGCCGCTGGACCTGCTCTACGAGCTGTATGCGCACAATCGGGTGGTCGCGCTGAAGCTCAATCCGATCACCGACCCGCTGTTCACCGTATTCGAGATGATCTTCGAGCCGCTGCTCGAGCTCGGCGTGCTGCGGATCCTCACCGGCGATGCCGTGCAGGGCAGCTATCTGGTCCACCATCGAGCCGTCGCGCACGTGCACATGACCGGCAGCGCACAGACCCACGACACGATCGTTTGGGGGCCCGGTACGGCGGGTGCACAGCGGCGCGCAGCCGATCGGCCACTGCTGGACAAGACGATCACCAGTGAACTGGGCGGCGTCTCACCGACCATCGTGGTACCCGGCGCGTGGTCCGACGCCGACCTGCGCTATCAGGCCGAGCATGTGGCGACTCATCGGCTGCACAATGGCGGCTACAACTGCGTGGCCGCGCAAGTGGTCGTGCTGAGCGCGCAGTGGGACCGCAAACACGAGTTCCTCGCCGAGCTGCGCCATGCACTGAACCGCGCGCCCCGCCGGACGCCGTACTACCCGGGCAGTGACACCCGCGTCGCTACCGCACTGGCGGCGTACCCACAGGCACAACGCCTCGACACGGGCCGAGTTCTGATCGAGGCACTGCCGGCTACAGATACCCCGCTGTTGGACACCGAGTACTTCTCTCCGGTACTGGGCGTCGTCGAGCTCCCCGCTACGGGCAGCGATTTCCTGCAGCATGCGGTGGACTTCGCGAACACCGAACTGACCGGAACCCTGGGCGCGAATGTGATCGTCCCGCCCCCGACCATCCGCCGGCTCGGCGCCGCCTTCGACCGGGCGCTCGAGCGGCTTCGATACGGAACGATCGCGGTGAACGCGTGGACCGGGCTGGCGTTCCTCACTCCGTACGCGTCCTGGGGCGCCTTCCCCGGACACACCCTGGCCGACGTGCAGAGTGGAATCGGCGTAGTACACAACGCGTTTCTCCTGGACGATGTGGAACGCACAGTGATTCGTGGTCCTTTCCGGCCCGCGCCGCGTTCGGTGACCACTGGCGAACTCGCGCTCTCCCCGAAACCGCCGTGGTTCGTCGACAACCGCACTGCGGCGACCACCGGGCGCAAGCTGACCGAGTTCTACGCTGACCCCGCTCCCGCCAAACTGCCCGGTCTACTCCTATCGGCCCTGCGCGGCTGAGCCGAAGCGTGGGGCATGCCGTCCGATCGGCCAGGTCATGGCGCCGGAGCACAGACACTGCCATGATGGACCGCGATGTCCTCTGAAGATGCGACTCGGCCCCGCCGCACGCCCAAGCGCCGCGGGGCGACACGCGCCGAAGCGCTACGCCGCTCCTTCGGCTCCGCCGACCTGCAGCTGTCGGCGTCCACGTTGCGCTGGGGGCTGACCGCGGTGGCGGTGGGCGCGGTGGCCGCGGCGCTGGTGACATTGTTCGTGACCGGATTCGACAACGAGAAAGGGCTGGAGGCCCACTCTCCGGGTTCACCGCTGCAGCCGATCTTGGACAAGGAGTTCGGCACCGCGGCCACCGGCGACTGTTTGAGTTGGACCGAGGCCGACCGCTCCGACCTGGTCAAGGTGAACTGCGAGAGCACCCACCTGTTCGAGGTCGCGGCCGATATCGACATGAGCGGGTACCCGGGCAAGGAGTTCGGGCCCGGTTCGAGATTCCCGGACTCGCTGCGGTTGGCCGAGCTGAAGGAAGAACACTGCGTACCGGCAGTGCAGAAATACATGTCCGGTCGCTTCGATCCGCACGGCAGGTACACCATCGGATTGATGTACCCCAGCCAGGTGGGCTGGCAGCACGGTGATCGCACGCTGCGCTGCGGACTGCAGGTCACTGCTACTGTGGGCATGCCGCCATCGGCGGGTAGCGCCACCGAGCAGGACCAGTCCAAAGTGTACGGGCCGGGGGTCTGTCTGGGCAGCAACCAGAACCTACCCACCGATCCCGTGGACTGTGCGCAGCCGCACGCGGTGGAGATCGTCTCCACACTCGATCTCGGCACTCGCTTCGGAGGCGGGCCACCCTCGAAAGAGGAGCAGGACACATTCGCCGCTCAGGAGTGCAAACGCACCTCGACGGACTACCTGGGTGGCCCGGACGTGATCCGCGACAAGACGCTGACACTGTTCGCCGACTACATCGATGCGCGCAGCTGGCTTGCGGGCAGCCGTAAGGTGGACTGCATGATCGGCAAGGGCACCGGCCGAGAAGGCTTCGCGCCGATCGTCGGATCGGCCACCGGCGATATCCTGATCGACGGCCACGCCCCGATCCCGCCGCCGAAGAATGGACGCTCCACCCCCACGCCCCTGCCCGGCGCAGCTCCGCTGCCCCCGCAGCCACGCTAGTCGGGTCCTCGATGACCGTCACGATGTCCGATGATCGATTCGAGGAATTGGTCGGAGACGCACTGGATCTCATACCGCCCGAGCTGACGCGAGCGATCGACAATGTGGTCGTGCTGATCGAGTCACGCAATCCCGAAGACCCGCACTTGCTCGGTCTCTATTATGGCGTCGCGCTCACCGAACGCGACAGTCATTACGGTGGAGCGCTTCCCGATACCGTGACGATTTATCGCGACGCCATTCTCGACATCTGCGCCGAGGAGGCGGACGTCGTGGAGGAGGTCGCGATCACCGTAATCCACGAGGTAGCACACTATTTCGGAATCGACGAGGACCGCCTGCACCAGCTGGGTTGGGGCTAGGGCCGTCCGGAGCGTATTGCATACTCACAACTGTGGGTGTGTAATCGGCAAGGAGATCGAAGAAGTCGGGATTCGATGGAACCAATCGCGTTGCTGTCGCGTCCTATCACTCGTAGGGGGAATTCTCGTGGTTCCGCCCCAAGCCACTAGAAGGAGTCGAGTCGTGGCCGGACACGTACTGATCGCACCCGATACCATTCTCGCCGCCGCCACCGAACTGGACCTGGTGGCGGAGCGGCTGGCCGCCGTCGCGGCAGCCACCGCGCCCGCAACCCATGTGGTTCCCGCTGGTGCGGAGGAGGTGTCGCGCCTGAGTGCCAGGCACCTGAACACCGGCGCGACCTCCCATGACCGCGCCATCGCGCAGGCGATCCTGGAATGCCACCATGCCGCGGCAACGCTGCGCGCGCAAGTGACCCAGCATGTCGCCGGTGATATGGCACGCGCCGCCGACGTCATCGCCATCCACCTGTAGTTCCGATTTCGAGACCCGCCAGCAGTAGTCGATTCAGGGGAGAAAAGCAAACATGGTTGCAGGAATCACCGGGGTGATCTGGGCTGCCCGAACCGCGGAGGTCAATTCGACCAGCCTTCACGCGGGTGCGCATGCCGTGCCGGCAACAGCTGCCGCTACAGCCTGGGGCGGGGTCACCGCAGCCTATGGCGAGGCGACGATGACCATCGCCCGAGTGATGGCAGAACTGGGCATCGGCATGCAAGGCGCCTCCGGTACCGCTGCCCTGGGCAAGCTCAATGGCTTCCGCGGCTGGTCGGAACAACAAGCCGTCCAGGCAGCCGTCATGGACGCGAAAGCCGCGGCGAGCGCGACCGCGTACACCGTTGCCTCCATGGCAATGCCGAGCCTGCCCGAGATTGCGGCGGTCAATGCCGCCGTGGCGGCCTCGGCGAACCCGCCCGGTGTGATGTCGGGTGCTTTCGAGGTGGCGGAGGCCGCCAGGCATCTCATGCATGCGCGCGCCGCTGTGGTCATGGAGACCTACGAGGCAGCCGTCAGCGCGATCGCCGCGACCCCTGCCGAGTTCGCAATGCCGCCATCGATCGCCGACGGCGCCGGAGTGGCCGGCCCCGAACAGGCAGCCAACCCCGAACAGGCCGCAAATCTCGAACAGGCCGCGAACAAAGCGCCCGTCGGGTCGACCGATCCGATCCGGACCGCTACTACCGCGGTACAGGCATTGGTCGGCAATCCCGGTGTCACGAGCGCAGCCACGCACGCTACCCAGGCCATCGGTTCCATGGTCGGCTCCGGTTTCTCCACGGCCGGTAATGTCGCCGGTGGCGCCATCTCAGCAGCAAGCTCGAGCGCGCATGCCCTGTCCTCCTCCATGGCTCCGGGATCCACGGGCGCCGGTGGATCCGGAAGCGGCGCAGGTGCAGGGGGCGGGCGGGCCGCCACTGGTCAGGGGAGTGCCGGCAACGGTGGCGGCAATGGCGTCAGCAGCACCACTCGCGCTGTGGCATTCTCCGGGTCCGGGTCCGGGTCCGGGTCCTCGACGGGTATGGCCACCGGTGCCCTCAGGCTCCCAGAAGGGTGGGGGTCCGGTAGCTCGATCACCGGCGGCGGACCCATGCCGGTGCAGGAGTCCGTGGGGGCCGGAACCGGCCGACTCGACGCGGCGCCGGTTCGAGCGAACACTGGTATGGGCGCCGGCAGCCCCCTGCTGGGTAGTCAAGGGCGCACTGCAGCCGACGAAGAGACCGAGCATGTGGTCTCGGACTACTCGAGGTCGATCGACCACTTCACCGACGGCCGACTGACCTCCGATGGCGTCATCGGCGGTGGGGGCGACGGGAGGGATCAGTGACCGTACTCGGCGCCGGCCGCGATCCGTCAACGCTCGAAGCAGTCGTGTTGTCGCTCGACGAGATGCAGTTTCTCGTGGAGAAATTGGAAATCGAGGTCCCGGTCGTATTGGACGCCCGGCCCCGATACGACGACTCGACCGAACATGCCAGGGCGATGGACGCGGCCGCCAAGTCGTTGATTCACCGGAACCTGCTCGTCGACCAGGTACTCCACCGTGATCTGGAGAATCGCCTGCGGGTCCTGAATCGTCCGCACTGGACCGTTGCACTGCGATTGATAGTCGACGGAAATGTCAGCCGCTTTTGTCTGGCGAAGGGGATCGACCTATCGGTTGTCGCTCTTCGCGGACAGGATTCGTATGTCATCGATGAGACGGACACCGATCTCCCCGGCCCGATACTCGCTGCACTCGGTCATGCCGAGCCGCTCGAGCTCTACGGCTTGAACGCCCCGACCGACCAGCTGGCCACGATCTTCGCAGATACCGGCGACGCCGCAGCTACTGCCGAGCGGCTACGGAAGGTCGGCAACCCGACACATGACGCCCAGGCTCTGGCCTCGGCGTTGGTCGAGATTCACTCCTACGCCGAGATCGTCGGCGTGGTCTACGGTGACGGCACCCGAGAGGTATCGGACAACCACATCGCTGTATTCAATACCCGCGCAGGGCGGTTCATTGCAACGGCGAGCATGTCGGACGACGGCGTGAAGTGGACATCGCTCAGCAGTGGAACGACCTCGCGCCTACGAACGGCACTGCAGGAACTGATCACCTCACTACCGGAGCGCACGGACTTCCCACGAAACCCGCAACTGTCCTGAACCCACGTGCCGCACTGGTCGCCCTTCAGCCCATCGGGTCATCGGGGGTCGGCGCGACATCGTGTCCGAACGGCGGTGTGAACCTACCCCAACGAACACAGGTCCACCCGTTGTCCGCAGTCGGGACCAACTCGATGGTCTCGGTATTGTCCAAATGGTTGTTCGTCGTGAACGGCGGTTGCACGCCAGCGAGTTCGCGACCGACGAGACGCATCGCCGCACCATGACTGACCACCACGATGTCGCCGTCCACGCCATCGGCCGTCAGATACGTGTCCCGCAACTCGGTCAGTGCAGGCACGAAGCGGTCGAGAACGTCTCGTGCCGATTCTCCGCCCGGCAACCGCAACCCGAGATCGCCTTCGTGCCAGCAGCGATAGATCCGCTGAAAGGTCTGATGCGCTTCCTCCCAGTAGGCCCCTTCGAGGTCACCGGCCTGCACTTCGTGCAGGCCATCGAGCACCCCGGCGGCCACACCGGTCGCGGCTTCGATGTAGTGCGCTGTCTGTCGGGCACGCAATGCCGCCGAGGAGAACAATGCGCGCGGTGGTCGGTGCAGGTTGTCGGCGAATACTTTCGCCTGTGCCGCACCACGTTCGGTCAGCGGCAACCCCGGCACCCTGGTGTCCAACATCCTGGCGACGTTCCCTTGGGTCTCGCCGTGCCGGACCAGGACCAATCTCCCGGTCATAGGTCCGCCATCCCCTTCTTCAGCTCGACCAGCCATTGCGCCGCCGCGGTATCCGACGGCGGCGGTGTTCCGGTCGCGGAAGCCGCTGGCCAAGACCCGAGAAAACGGATCCGTGCGGTGCGGTGCAGCGCCTTGAGCGCCTCGGCCACCGCCGCGTCGTCGATGTGCCCGACACAATCGAGGTAGAACCGGTAGGTGCCGATGATGGTGCGGGTGGGCCGAGATTCGATCCTGGTCAGATCGATACCCCGCGTGGCGAACTCGGCAAACGCACGCATCAGAGAACCGGGTTCGTTCGGTAGTTCGAGCACGATCGACGTACGGTCGGTTCCCGTAGCGGGCGGCGCCACCGCGGGACGGGTGCACAGAACGAAGCGGGTGATCGCTTGCTCATAATCGGCGACACCGGAAGCCAAGGCGACCAGCCCTCGCCGTTCCCCGGCCAATGCGGTCGAAACGGCGGCATCCGCACGACCGGCGACCACGTCCTCGGCGGCGGCGGCATTCGACTCCGAGGTGTGCAGCCGCACGTGTGGCAGATGATGCGCAACCCACGACCGTACCTGGGCCGCAGCGACCGGGTAGGCGGCAAGGACACGCGCGTCTCGGAGCGAGGCGCCCGGCTTGCCGAGGATCGTGAAGCTCACCTCGAGCTCGGTCTCGGCGACGATCTGTAGCCGGGGTCCGATAGCCAGTGAATCGAGGGTCGCCGAGATCGACCCTTCGACAGAGCTCTCGATCGGTACGACCGCCCCGTCCACCTCCCCGGAGCGGATCGCATCCAATGCGGCTCCCTGGCTGGGGGCGGCAACCCGTTCGACAGGTCCGCCGAAGGCTCCCGAGGTTTCGAGTTGAGCAAGGGCCATCTCGGTGAAGGTTCCGGATGGCCCGAAGTACGCGATTCGCGGCACGGTTACGAGATTACTTGCGCGGTTGCCTGGGTCGCCCACCGATGGGGAAGGCTGTGCAGAACCCGGGGTGCATCCGCCTGGGCGGGTGTATTCATGTGCCGACGAGCGTGTGCACCGCATCACTCATGCGCTCGGTGTCGTCGGTCTCGATGGCACGCAGAACGGCTCGGACCGCCTCGACCGCCGGGGGTTTCAGCGAACGCAGAAACGAGGTGTCCGGCGCGCGCAACGCCTCGCGGATGTCCTCGCCACACAGCGCGGCCACGGTGGCGGCCATGATCGCCATCGCACGGGCGCTCGATGATGTTCGTGCAACGAAGCCGCTGTCGGAATGGACCACACGCACGAGAAAGTCGGCGATCTGCGCATCGGAGTCATCCAGGTCCAGAATCGGTGCAGCGGAGCTCGTTCCGATGGCGCAGACCAACCCGTCCGCCAGCGTGCGCCGCGCGGGGATGGGCAACCCCACCATGAT
Source organism: Nocardia sp. CNY236 (assembly GCF_000482385.1). GTDB lineage: Bacteria > Actinomycetota > Actinomycetes > Mycobacteriales > Mycobacteriaceae > Nocardia. Next base: position 232,648 of record NZ_AXVD01000001.1, on the reverse strand, counting down.
CGGCTCCACTGCCCGCGCTCGCTCCAACATGCCCTCACGGTAGCAACTGGCGTTCGTCGGGCACGGCAGGCCGTTCGGTCGCCACGACGCTTGCAGAAGTGCCGGCTTTAACTTAGCTTAGGTTAACCTAAATTCTTGCCCACGGAGGTTCGTATGTCGTGTCCGGCCCCGCCAGCCGCTGAACGGGTGCACAGCGCCTGCGCTCATGCCGACCATGCGGTGCTGGCCATGCCGGGCATCGATCCGACCCCGACGTCGGTGCACCAACTCCGGCGCAGTGGGGACGCGGTGGTCGCCGTGCCGGCCGCGTCGATGGCCACGATCCTTGCTGGGACTACCGGCGCGAGCAGTGCGCACGCCGTGCTCGAACTCACCGACCATGCCCCTCTACCGGTACGCGAGCCGGTGCGCACGCTGGTCTGGCTGCGGGGAACGGTCTGCGCTGTCCCCGCGCAGGCCCAGCGCGCTCTCGCTACCGAGGTGGCCAAGGAGAATCCCCACAGCGGACTACTCGACGTCGGATTCGGCGCCACATTGCTGCGCGTGGTGATCGACTCCGCGGTGGTAGCCGACTCGACCGGGGCGGATTCGGTCGGTCGCGACCAGTTGCGGCAGGCAGGGCCGGATCCGTTCTGCGCTCTGGAATCTGCCTGGTTGCACCATATACGCGCAGATCACGCCGACATCGTGGAGCGATTGGCGCGGCACCTGCCGGCGCGCCTACGGCGCGGTGTCGTGCACCCTCTGGCCATCGACCGCTACGGGCTCACCTTGCGGGTCGAACGGCACGACGGTGACCATGACGTTCGCCTGCCGTTCCACGAGCCAGCCGACGATATCGCTGCACTCGGCCGGGCAGTACGCATCTTGGCCGGCTGTCCGTTCCTGAACGGCCTGCGCCGGATCTGATGGACTCGCCGGCACACACCGGTCACCCCCAAGGCGCACCCACTCCGCCGTGCTGCCAATAGATTGCACCCTATGTGTGCGGATTCCCGTATCGGGCGGAACACGGCCCAGCCGACCGATCGAGAGCGGCGCGCGATCGAACTCGAGATCATCGTGGTACTGCTCGTCACATTCGGGATCAGCGGGATCAGCGCCGCGCTCTCGCTGATACAAAGTGCTCTCGCCCCTGGAGGAGTCGGGGGCCGAACCGTCGCGCTGAACCCATCGCGATCCCAGCAACCCATTCTCGATCTGCTCTTCCAGCTGGTGGGAGCCCTGCGCCTGCTCGCATGGGCGGCACTGGGACTGTATCTGTTGTGGCGTAGCGGCATCGGACCACGGCTGGTCGGGCTGGCGAGTCGACTGCGATGGCGTACAGACCTCGTGCCCGCAGTGGCACTGGCGGGCGTCATCGGAGTGCCCGGTTTGGCTCTGTATCTCGGCGCGCACGCCCTGGGAGTCAGCGTCACAATCGTGCCGGCCTCCCTGGACGATCATTGGTGGCGCCTGCCCGTGCTCGTCCTGGCTGCATGTGCGAATGCCGCGGCCGAAGAGGTGATCGTGGTCGCCTACTTGCTCACTCGACTACGTGCACTCGGCTGGTCGGCGCACTCGGCATTGCTGGCCTCGGCGCTGTTGCGCGGCAGCTACCACCTCTACCAAGGGTTGGGCGGTGGAGTCGGAAATCTCGTGATGGGGGTGATCTTCGGTCGCTACTGGCAGCGTACGAACCGACTGTGGCCGCTGGTCCTCGCACACGCCCTCATCGACGCGGTGGCCTACATCGGATATACGGTGCTGCGCGGCCACGCCTCATGGTTGCCTTGACGCCTGCCGGTATCGATCCCTCCGCAGGTGCCTACATTCGCCCGTCCCGAAGGACCGAGGGACGCGGTACCGTCGATACCATGACGGACACCGATGTGACTGCATCGCATCCCGGGTCGTCTCCCGAGTCGTTTCCCGACTCGCTGCGCGCCCAGATCCGCCACGGGTTCACCGCCGCCCAACAGTATCTTGCTGCCGCGGCGTATTTCGACTCGACTCGGTTGCCACACCTGGCCGACTATGCCTACGCCCGATCGCGCCAGCACTACACCAACGCGCTACGCATCGTGCAGTACCTGCTCGATCAAGACCTCGAGGCACAGATCGGTGGCGTGGACGAGATCCGGTCGATCTTCGACGACGTGCGTGCCGCGGCGGCACTGCTTCTCCAGACCGAACAGACCTGTAGTGCACAGATCGACGACTTGGTTCGCACCGCCCGGGTGACCGGGGACTATCCCGGTGAACGATTCGTTCAGTGGTTCCTCGAGGAACAAGTCCACAACGTTGCCGGGCTGACCACACTGCTCACCGTGATCGACCGCGCCGGCGGAGAATTGTTCGATGTGGAGCAGTTCGTGGCGCGCGAGTTGCACACGCGGGCGCGTTCGGAGAATTCGGCGCCGAAAGCCGCAGGGCAGCGAATTTTTGCTTAGGCAACACTAGCCTCAATAAGGCTACACTTGGATGACACGCGGCGCGACCAGCGCTAATGTAATTCACATGTCCAGCAATCCGGAATCCCCCCGCAGCAAATTTCATCGCCTGTTGCACGAACAGATCCGGCTAGAATTCAATGCCGAGCATCAATACATCGCAATTGCGGTGTGGTTCGACAATGCGGACCTGCCGCAGCTGGCCAAACGCTTCTACGCCCAAGCAGTCGAAGAACGCAATCACGCGATGATGATCGTCCAGTACTTCCTGGATCGAGATATCAGTGTCGAGATCTCCAGCATCGATGCCGCCAAGTCTCGTTTCGAGAATGCGCGTGAACCCATAGCACTGGCTCTGGCCCATGAGAAGACGGTCACCGATCAAATCGTCCAGTTGGCGAGCACCGCCCGCGAAGAGGGCGACTACCTCGGCGAACAGTTCATGCAGTGGTTCCTCAAAGAACAAGTCGAAGAGGTCGCTCACATGACGACCCTGCTCACCATTGCCGATCGCGCTGGGTCGAATCTATTCGATCTCGAGGAATTCATTGCCCGGGAAATGAGCGCCCCGAGCGATACTTCCGGCGCACCGTCCACGGCCGGCGGAACCGTCTGACATCCGGCTTTGTCGAAAGCGGGCCCAGCTCATGGTCATGAGCTGGGCCTACCGCCGTTTTCCAGGGCTGAATGCTAATCAGCGCTGATGCTGCTCAGCGCCTCGATAAGATCGATAATGGCACCCAGGTCGAGATCCATGACTATCCTACTTCCTCATCGGTCCGGTGAGAGCCTCCCTCACCTCCCACCAGCTTTGGTGGTAGAGAGAATCTAACCCACACAGCGATCAGAAGCTATGGTTTTTCAGAAAATTCTTCGAGAACTCCGCGCCCTCAGCGGAGGGTGACCTGACGCGACCGCAGGCCATCACGGGAACGCCGCTCGTCGACCGTCAGCGGCGAAGTGCTGACCAGTGCGTCCAGCAACCGAGCATCGAACTCGACGGCCGGGGCAATCCATTCATCCGGGTGGCGCTCACGATCCAGATCGAATACCGGGACGAGCAGGCCATGAGTGCGGAACGACCCGGCGAACCGGGAGCCTTCGCCGAGGTGTAGGCCACCGGCTGCGTGCAAGCGAGCCAAGGCGAGCATCAGGGCATCCTCGTCCTCCGGCCGCACCCAGCGAATATGCGCTTTCTCCCCCGCATCCACCCACCAGGCCGCGTCGGTCGATTTCGTATCCAACTCGAGCCGCGCGGTCGGCATGATCGCCTGGTTGGCCTGCTCGAGGGTTGCTGCTACCTGTGGATCGGGCTCGACACCCTCCGGAATCCACCAGTCGAAGTCGGCATGCACAGTGAGATCCAAACGTGCCGCAGAATCGACGACGTCCGTCAGCCGCGGGCCGCCTGCTACGGAAGCCACCGCGGGCAACGAATCTCCGGGCTCGGCGGACTGGGTCCACAAAACAGCAGCTGCCAGCTCAGCGGCGGGGTCGGGACCCGAAAACTGTACCTGTGCAGCGACATAGCCGCTGACCTCGTCACCGGTGCGCACCAACGCGGCCGCAGCACCGGGCAACACCGTGGCCAGCACCACCGGGCGATCGGCGCCGACCGACGAGAGCAACGGCAGCTGCGCGGTAGCCGACGGTACGAACTCGCGTAATGCCACCAGATCGCACTCCATGGCCGAACCCGCGAACGGACGAGTGCTGGCCTGAGCGGCCTGTTCCAGCGCCGCACGACGCTCAGCAAGACGTTGCGCTCGGTTTCCTCCGGGCTTGGGACTGTTTCGCTTGCTCTTCTTACCCACGAGGGGTCAACTTACCGGCTGCACAGCGACACGCCCCGGCGCGCCACAGTATTGCGGGGGTTGGGCACGCCCGCGTGGCGGACAGACGCCGGCAGCGCACCGTTCAGTCCACACCGAGCAGCGACTTGGTGCGCCCCGGATGATTGGTGGCGATCCAACTGACACCGAGGTCGGCGCACAGGTGGACGTCGTCGGGGTCGTCGACGGTCCAACAATAGGTGGCTCGTCCGGCAGCGGCGGCCTTGTCGACCAGTTCGGGGTGCTCCCGCAGGGTCTTCACCGAAGGGCCGACTGCGGTGGCACCCACTGTCGTCGCAGCGGACCCACCGAGATAGCGCGACGATTCACCGAGCAGCACAGTGGGCAACAGCGGCGCGGCGCGGCGAATGCGCCAGACCGCGGTGGCGGCGAACGACATCACCACCGCACGAGAGTGATCGGCCGAGGCTGGGGTGGCGATACCGAATCGCTGTAGTTCGGCGAGCAGCTTGCTCTCCACCAGTGCCCCGTATCGGACCGGATGCTTGGTCTCGATGAACAGTTTGGTCGGCCTGCTGCGCCGATCCAAGACCATTGTGATGAGTTCACCGAGGGTCAGAATCGAGGCAGGTGGGCCGTCACCGCCGAAATCGAGTGCCTTCAACTCCTCGAGCGTCATCTCGCTCACGAGCCCGCTACCGGACGACGTCCGGTCGACGGTGCGATCGTGCACACAGACCAGATGGCCGTCCTTGGTCAACCGAACATCACATTCGACCCCATCGGCGCCTTCATCGAGTGCCAGTTCGTACGCGGCAAGCGTGTGCTCGGGTTGTGCGGCCGAGGCGCCTCGGTGCGCAACGACGAATGGCGCGCGATTGCCCTGGTTCATTTGGCCATGACCTCCTCCTGCCCGCGGACCACCGCGCTGCTGTCCGCGGCAGGCGTGGGCTCGTCCTCCGCGTGGTTCGAGGTGGCAGCATCATCGGACGGGCCGGCAGCGTGGTCGGAGGTGGCAGCGTGATCCGAGGTGGCAGCGTGATCCGAGGTGGCAGCATCATCGGACGAGCCCGCAGCGTGGTCGGAGGTGACGGCGCGGTCGCGACCGGCCGGATGGACCGGCTCGATCACCGGCGTGACAGTATCGACCGCGATCAGGAGCCGACGGCCGGTCCGGATGCCCCCGCGCAGGTCCCGCCCCTCGATCGTCCACAGGGTCCACAAGGTGAGCAGCGCGACCGCCGCTGCCACCATGTCGGCAAATGCCGTGAACAGCACCCCGTCTGCTTTCGCCTGCACCGAATCTGCGCTGCGCCACAGCAATCCGACCAGGGTGACTGCGCCACCGAACAGCCACCCCACCCACCAGATCCGCAGCGCCCGCCGCGCGCGCGGATCATCGCGCAGCGCCGCGACCTCGGCGAGAAAGATCCTGGGCCACAACAGATTGACCACCGGCACCAAGCAACCGAACGCGAGCGCCGACTGCGAACGGGGGTCGCGCCGTTCGGCCTCGGCGTAGACTCTTCGTCTGATCTCGATCAACCTGCCGAGCACCGCGAGGGCCGCCGACAACGCCAGCGCAAGGGCGAGCAGCCCCGCACCGATCACGAACACATCCGACACGAACAGGACAGTGGGATGGATCAGGCGCGTTCGATTGTGGAGCACGATCAGGTAGCGCACTACCTCAGCGGCGGCTGCGAGCACGAAAACGCCCGCCGTACTCAGAAGCAACCAGGCAGCCCACTGCGCCGATCGGCGCAACCGACCCCGTGTGACGGTCATCGGTTCCGGGGGTGGGTCGAGTAGACCCCATCGCGGCATTCGCACATATCGCGGCGGCTGCCCCGGGTCGGCTCGAGCGGATGAGCCGGGGTGGGTACGACGGGGACGGCGACCGGGTGTGCGCGCCACCCAGCGGTAGTTGCGGCGATCGGCAGGCGCATCGACCGGCGCAGGCGAGAGCAGTACGCCGTGGCAGTGCGGGCACCATTGCATCGGCGCTGCCCGCACAGCCCAGCGCGCGCCGCAGCGCGCACACGGTTGCACCACTGTAGTCACCGCCCACCTCGTCCTTTCGTCAGTAGACCTTCACGTCAGCAGACCTTCTCGTCAGTAGATTTTCGCCTCGACATCGCCTTCCGCGACCAGCGGGCGACCCGCCCGCTGCCACGCCACCATGCCGCCACCGACCTGGACGGCCTCGTAGCCGATGTGCACGAGGTATTCGACCACCCGCACCGAACGACCACCGTGGCGGCACACGACATACACCTCCCGGTCGTAGTCCAGCTCGTCGATACGCAGGGGTATGTCGACCATCGGGATGTGGAGCGCACCCGGCGCATGTCCGAGTTCCCACTCCTCGAGTTCGCGGACATCGAGCAGAATCGGTCGCGGAGTGTCGGCCGACGTCGGCACGCTGACGAAATCAGTAGGTAGCTGTTCCACCGTGACCGACGATACGTGGGGAATCGTCACGAATTCGATCCTGCCATGAGCGAAGGCTCGCCGCGCAGCTCCATACCGAACGGAGACCCGACCAGCCGCCCAGGGCGCAGGTGCGAAGTGGTACGAACCATCGAACAGTGATGTGCGGCAGCCTCGAACCGATCGGGTGGTACCAGGACATCGGGCGATACCAGGACACTGCCCTGGTGGTACTCGCTGAATCCAGCGATCCGAATGGCCGATCCGAGATTCCCCTCCCTGATCCATCTCGGAGCGGCCATTCGTCGCCGGCACGGAGCCCGCGACCCGATCGTGTTCCGATATCTACTTGGACGGAGCAGAACCGGTTTCGGTTCCATCGAATTCGAGAACATCGGCGAAATGCCCAGTCACGACGGAACCAATCGGTAGCCTGACGCTATGACTATGCGTAGGGGGCTGCTCGAGGGACTGGATACCGCTCGCCTCGACATCGCGTTCTCCGAGGCTGCGTGCCTCGGTCTCGCGGTGGACACGGCGGCTGGCCGCCTGCAGCTCGACCTCGACGTGCTGAACCTTCCAGAAAACGGAAACCCCTCCGACGATTGCCCGGTCCACGTCACATTCATCGGTGTGAGCCGGATAGCGGCGTCGCTTCGGGCGCAGCATTGGGATGACGTGGAGCCTCGGGTGCTGCCACTGCGACTGGAGAGCCTGGGCGAAGCTGTCGGTAGTTTTGGTGGCGCGCGGCTGCACGGCTGGGAATTCATCGATCTCGACGACAGCGGCTGGACGCTGTGGAGCGAACTACTCAGCTTCGATATCGACCTCGACGACCGAGCCTCGGCGCACGTTCTGGAGTTCTCCCAGCAGGAAGGCATCGACCCGCGCGAGCTGGACGTCCGGGTCTGGTTCGACGACATCGCCGTGCACGATGTTCGAGGACAGCAGATCTCGCTGGCGGATTTCGCCGCGGGCGGCGCGCGCTGGTGGCGCGCGCATGACACGGGCGATCCCCGAGCGACGCGCCCAGGCATCGCTCCACCGTTGTAAGATTCCCCACCGTTGTAAGGCGGGGGCATTACCCGAGTTACTCAGCGCACCGGACAACTCACGCCGGTGGCGTGGACGGGACAGTACCCGCCGGGGTTCTTCGCCAGATACTGTTGGTGATAACCCTCGGCGTAGAAGAAGGCCGACAGCGTAGGCAACGCCACTATCTGCGTGGTGATCGCGCCATAGCCGGCCTCGGCCAGGCGTTTGCCGTAGACATCGGCGCTCGACCGCGCGAGATCGGCTTGCTCGGCGTCGAGAGTGAAGACCGCCGACCGGTATTGGGTACCGCGGTCGTTGCCTTGGCGCATGCCCTGTGTGGGGTCGTGGTTCTCCCAGAAGTGCCCGAGGATGCGCTGGTATTCGATCGTCGCGGGATCGAATACCACGAGCACGGATTCCGCGTGACCGGTTCGCCCGCTGCACACCTGTTCGTAGGTCGGATTCGGGGTATACCCGCCGGCGTAGCCGACCGCGGTGGCGTAGACCCCTTCGAGCTCCCAGAACCCTTTCTCGGCACCCCAGAAGCAGCCCATCGCGACCACCGCGACCAGCAGGCCGTCGGGAAATGGCGGATGGATCGGATGGCCGTTCACATAATGGGTATCCGGAACCTGGAGCGGCTCGGCCCGTCCAGGCAACGCTTGTTCTGGAGTGACCATGGTCGGTGTGAGGAAGCTCGGGCGCCCCGCTGGTTCGTGGTACCACGACATGGTTCGATGCTACGCGTGCGTTCCAGTGGTACTGATGTTGTGACGGCACAACCCGCCGGATGATGCTACCGCGACCGGAATGCACAGGCATCGGCCCAAGTTGGAAACACCGGGTGTACGAATGATGGTTGGCTGTGCTCGGCACAACGAGCGCAACCAGCCCGACATAGGAAGGGACATCGTGGCTGAGTACACGCTGCCAAATCTGGATTACGACTACAGTGCCCTGGAGCCCCACATCTCCGGGCAGATCAACGAGATTCATCATACCAAGCACCACGCCGCCTACGTCGCGGGAGTGAACGCGGCGCTCGAGAAGCTCGCCGCGGCCCGCGAATCCGGCGACCATGCGGCGATCTTCCTGAACGAGAAGAACCTCGCGTTCCACCTGGGTGGCCATGTCAATCACAGCATTTGGTGGAAGAACCTCTCCCCCAACGGCGGCGACAAGCCGGTCGGTGAGCTGGCCGCAGCAATCGATGATCAGTTCGGCTCGTTCGACAAGTTCCGCGCGCAGTTCACGGCGGCGGCCAACGGCCTGCAGGGCTCCGGCTGGGCGGTACTCGGCTACGACACCCTCGGCCAGAAATTGCTGACCTTCCAACTCTACGATCAGCAGGCCAATGTACCGCTGGGCATCATCCCGCTGTTGCAGGTCGACATGTGGGAGCACGCTTTCTACTTGCAGTACAAGAACGTCAAGGCCGATTACGTCACTGCATTCTGGAACGTGGTCAACTGGGCCGACGTCCAAGAGCGGTTCGCCAAGGCCACCTCCCAGGCCAAGGGACTCATCTTCGGCTGAGCGATTCGCCACATCCGACTCGGGCCCGCGAACCCCGGTCACCTCGGACACAAGCGAGGTTTGCGGGCTCGTTGGGCCTCTCGACCCGGCGTACCGCCCGATTAGCACTCTTTGGTACTTGTGTGCCAGGTGATTCGTGGTTCATATTCGGGAATCCATAGTAAAAGGACGGGCAAGGCCGCCCCCGGTTTCCCGACGGGAGGCAGAAATGCGCACAAACGAACCCATCGGCATTACACCCTTCCACTCGCGCGGGTCGTTGCGAGGCTTCGTGATCTCCGGCCGCTGGCCGGATACGACAAAGGAATGGGCACAGGTCCTCGTACTCGCGGTACGCGTCGCCACGCTGCCCGGCTTGTTGACCACCTCGACAGTATTCGGCGCGCGCGAAGACCTCCCGGACGACCCTGCCCCCGGTACGGTCGGCCTGGTGATGGCCGAGGGTCCGGTACTCGGGGACGAGGCCGTGGAGCCTGGCCGCTTTGCGGCGCACGTGCCGCCTGCCCTGTTGATGTTGCACCCACCGTCGGAAACCCGACCCTCGTTGCCCGAGTGTGCGGGCGCGGCGTCCGGTTGCGTGCTGCTGCCCGGCATGCCTCATCTGGGGCTGGAACACCGTGCTGCCTGGGCCGAGGCCGAGTCCGACGGAACGGTCACGGCGTTGATCAGCCGGGTCGGACTCGACCCGATCAGCGATCCCGACACCGCAATTCTGGCGATGCTCCTGGCCGCGTAAGGCTACCCGAAAACCACCGGGTGGATAGCCGAACTTATTGCGCGCATTGCTTTTTCGCCGTCGAGCAGGTTGGCGGTGGACGTTGTGACCCGGTACAGTCGGGGCAGCGAAGGGGAGTAGCCCCGAATCGCGCAGTCGACATGCTGACCTGGGGTCGTACACGGCCCGGTCCGGCTGTGTGAACCGGCCCACGGGCCGGTGGGCGAGACCTTCGGCCTGAACAACCATTCGTTGTCGGCCGGAGATCCCCCGAATTCTCCGGCAGGCCGGAGACCCGGGAGCTGCCACATGATCGCAACGGTAGTGCTCAGTATCGGTGCCGTCTTTCTGGCCGAACTCGGCGACAAATCGCAGTTGATGGCGGTGACATTCGCACTGCGCTATCGCTGGTGGGTGGTACTGGGCGGTATCGCGACAGCCACGGCCGGGGTGCACCTCATCTCCGTGGCCGTCGGCTATTCGCTCGGCGCAGCACTACCGGGCCGGGTGATTTCCCTGATCGCCGCGGTCACCTTCCTGGCTGTCGGCGTATGGACGCTGCGCGAGCACAGCGGCCACGTCGATGAACAGGCGCCACCGAAAGCAGCGCGCGCCGCGACTGCACCGTTCTTGGTGGTGCTGTCGGCGTTCCTCCTCGCCGAACTGGGCGATCGGACCATGTTCGCCACTGCCGCGCTCGCCACGGACTATCACTGGCTCGGCGTGTGGCTGGGCTCGACCATCGGCATGGTTGCCGCCGATGCGCTGGCCATAGTGATCAGCATCCTCATCGGCAAACACATACCCGAACACGCCATCGGCATCGGTTCCGGTCTGCTGTTCCTCTCGATCGGCAGCGCGACCCTGCTCGCAGCGGGATCCCCCGCCTCGAATGCACTCGTGGTCGCCGTGGGCTCGGTGATCGCACCCGCAATGGCAGTTGCGGTGCTGGCCCTGCGTCGTACTCGCAGCGGGCGCCGGTTCGAACGCCACGGCGGGCGCCGGTTGGAACGCCACGGCGGGCGCCGGTTGGAATTCGGCCCCGCACCCGGAGATCGACAGCACGAGGCACGCTCGGTCACCGACCTGCACACCGGCTAGGGTGCGACTGGCAAGTGGCCAATTGGCCGTCATGAACGAGAGGACCATTGTGGAGATTTCGGGTTCCGCCGCCGTCGTTACCGGAGCAGCGTCCGGCCTGGGGGCCGCCACCGCCAAGCGTCTCGCCGAACTGGGTGCGACCGTCTTCGGACTCGACGTGCCACAGTCGATCGAACGCGCTGGAGACGAGGTGCCCGCCGGCGTCACCCTGCTCGCGGCGGATGTCACCAGCGACGAAGAAGTGGGCGCGGCCATCACGCAGGTCGTCGAGTCCGACGTACCGCTGCGGATCGCGGTCAACTGCGCGGGGGTCGGCTGGGCAGGCCGCATTCTGTCCAAGAACGGCCCGCACGACCTGGAACTGTTCCGCACGGTCGTCACGGTGAACCTGCTCGGCACGTTCAATGTCATGCGGCTGGCCGCCGACGCCATGGCCAAGAACGACGCGATCGACGAATTCGGCCAACGTGGCGTCATCGTCAACACCGCCTCGGTCGCCGCCTTCGAAGGCCAGGTCGGCCAGATCGCGTACTCGGCCTCCAAAGGAGGGGTACACGGCATGACCGTTCCGGCCGCACGCGACCTCGCGCAGTTCGGCATCCGAGTGAACACGATCGCGCCGGGAATCATCGACACGCCGATGCTCGCGGGCGTCACCGACGAATTCCGCAAAACCCTCGAGTCCAGCGTGCCCTTCCCGTCTCGCCTGGGTCACCCGGACGAGTACGCGCAGCTGACCCAATACATCATCGAGCACGACTACCTGAACGGGGAGACGATCCGCATGGACGGTGCGCTGCGTATGGCGCCGCGCTGACACGTTCTGTGCTCCGGGCGCCGCGCCGGCCCTGCGCCAACAGGGCCGCGCGTGTCGCCACCGTTCATCCCTTCGGCTTGTGCCCGATTCCGAGATAGGCAGTGGTGGCCAGTGGGGAAGTCGGACGATACTTCTCGGCGAGAAACCGCATCATCAGCGCTGCGCGCTGCGCCCACACCTCCGGACCGACACTGTGACGCATGAGCTCCATCGGCGCGCTGCTGCGCACCATGGTCTCCCACAATTCTTCGGCGTCGGCGAAGCTCAGCGCGATCGAATGCCGCTGAATGGAGACGGCTTCGAAGCCAGCAGCGCGCATCTCTGATTCGAACAGTTCCGGATTTTCCAAACTCAGGAAATTGGGCTGCGGCTCCTGGAAGTTCGGGTCGGCCGCTGTCAAGGCGTCGAACATCATTCGCATCAACGGCGAGTCCGCGACCGGGGCCCAGCTCGACACCACTGCCGTACCTCCGGGCCGCAATACCCGGAACAACTCCGCGAATCCTTTCGCTCGCTCGGGGAAGAACATCAGACCGAACATCGAGAATCCAGCGTCGAACCGGTCGGATTCGAACGGCAGGTCTTGCCCGTCACCCACCTGTGCTCGAATATTTGTCAGTCCAGCGGCATCGGCCTCCTCGACCAACCGCGCGATCATCGACTCGGAGAAATCGATGGCCTCGACCAGCGCTACCTGTTCGGCGGCCAGCCGGCTGAGCGTACCGGGTCCGGCCGCGACATCCACGACCTGCGACCCCGACGACAGCGAGGCGAACTCGAGCGCGCGAGCCGAGAACGGCTGCATGATCGCGGATCCGAACTCGGCGTATCCCTCGGCGACGAGATCCCACGGCTCGGCGACCGCAAGCGGGTTTCCGGACATGTTCCGACGATCCTTTCAGGCATCCCATCCCACCGCGCCGCGTTCGGACACGCTCGTGGTTGTACGAACATGACGCACTCGACAGCCACTGTAATCATGAAACGCCCGAAAGACCGTCCGGCGCACCCGTTTCGGCAACGGAACATCCTCGCGTGATCGGAGGACGCTGCGGGCGTCCCCCGATCGCGCAGGCTCACACCGTGCGGGTGAGCCTGTCGGTGAGAATGTGGGCGAAATGCGCCGGGTCCTTCAACTCGCCACCCTCGGCGAGCACCGCGGTACCCAGAAGCAATTCAGCGGTTTCCCCCAGTTCGGTGGAGGTGCCGGCATCGGCTTCCTGCTTGTTGGCGGCGTAGGCGTCGCGCAAGCCGGTGACCAAGGCGTGTGCCGGGTTGAGCTCCAGAATTCGCTTGCTCTCCGGCAGGGCCTGCCCAGAAGCCCGGTACATCCGTTCCAACGTCGGTGTGAAGTCGAAGACATCACCGACCAGGCACGCCGGGGACGTCGTGAGCCGGCTGGTCAAACGGACCTCCTTGACGCTCTGCTCGAGAGTCTTGCCCAACCAGGCCAGCACATCGGCGAAGTCTTTGTCCTGTTGTTCCCGCAACGCCTCGGAGGCCTTCTTCTCCTCCTCGGTCTCCAGGTCGACCTCACCCTTGGCAATGGACTGGAAGCGCTTTCCGTCGAATTCCGGCACCGACCCGACCCACATCTCGTCGACCGGGTCGGTCAAGATCAGCACTTCGCGCCCCTTGGCCTTGAACGCCTCCAGGTGGGGAGAACTCTCGACCTGCTGACGGCTCTCGCCGGTCATGTAGAAGATCGATTCCTGCTCCTCGGGCATCCGCTCCACGTACTCGGCCAGCGTGGTCAGCTCGGTGTCGGAATTCGTCGACGCGAACGAGCAGACCTGCAGGATGGTCTCACGGTTGTCGAAGTCCGACAGCAATCCTTCCTTGAGGACGCGACCGAACTCCCTCCAGAACGTCTGGTAATCGGTCTGTTCGGCCCCTTCCTCTGGCGTGGCGGCCTGGAGATCTTTGACCGTGGACAGCACTTTCTTCACCAAACGCTTGCGGATCATCTGTATCTGCCGGTCCTGCTGCAGGATCTCCCGGGAGACATTGAGCGACAGATCCTGCGCGTCCACCACACCCTTGACGAAACGCAGATACTCCGGCATCAACTCTTCGCAGTTGTCCATGATGAACACCCGCTTGACATACAACTGCACACCGCGCTTGTGCTCGCGGGTGAACAGGTCGAACGGAGCCTGCGAAGGAATGAACAACAGCGCTTGGTATTCGAACGTACCTTCGGCCTTCAGCGGGATGATTTCCAGCGGATCGTCCCACGCGTGGCTGACGTGCTTGTAGAACTCCTTGTATTCCTCGTCGCTCACCTCGCTCTTGGGACGGGCCCACAGGGCCTTCATGGAATTGAGCGTCTGCTCCTCGAGGACGGTCTTCTCCGACTTCGTCGCCTCGTCCGCGGCGGTGTCTTCGCCCTCGGGAGTGTTTTCGCCCTCGGGAGTGTCTTCGCCCTTCGGACTGTCTTCGCCCTTCGGAGTGTCTTCGCCCTTCGGAGTGTCTTCGTAGACCGTCCGCTCGACCTGCATGCGGATCGGCCAGGCGATGAAGTCGGAGTACTTCTTGACGATCTCTCGCAGCTTCCACTCCAGCGTGTAGTCGAAGAGGTGGTCCTCCTCGTCGGCCGGCTTCAGTTGGAGTGCGACCGTGGTGCCCTGCGGCGCCTCATCGAGCTCTTCGATCGTATAGCTGGAACTACCCGCGGCTGCTTCCCACCGAGTGCCGGTCGTTTCCCCTGCGCGGCGAGTGGTCAGGCTGACCTTGTCGGCGACCATGAACGTGGAGTAGAAACCGATCCCGAATTGCCCGATCAGCTCCGCAGTATCGACCCCACCGGCCGCAGCCGCTTTGGCTTCGTTCAGTTTCTTGCGCAGCTCGGCAGTACCGGACTTGGCGAGAGTGCCGATCAAATCGACTACCTCGGCACGGGACATGCCGATGCCGTTGTCCCGAACGGTCAGGATCCGATTGTCCTTGTCGACCTCCAGCTCGATATGTAGATCGGAGGTGTCGACTTGTAGATCCTTGTCTCGGAAGGACTCCAGCCGCAGCTTGTCCAGCGCGTCGGAGGAGTTCGAGATCAGCTCCCGGAGGAACGTGTCCTTGTTGGAGTAAACCGAATGAATCATCAGCTCGAGTAGCTGATGCGTCTCTGTCTGAAACTCGAGTTGTTCGACGTGCTCTGTCACGACGCGATACTACGACGTCCGAAATCATCGAGACCAGGAACCTCCGCGTCCGCGCGGGTCGTCATCCACTCACGCAACACCCGAGTGGCCCGAACATCGTCCTCGTTGTAGGCCAGCAATCGGCTGCGTTGCGTGAGGTCGGGCGGGTCGTCGTAACCGACGGCGCGCCGATACCAGCCCATCGACGCCTCCCCGCTCGCCTCCGGGTCACGCCAGGCGAATCCGGCGACCGGCGCGATCTTCTTCAACCCTTTGCCGTTCGGGCAGATGAACTGATCGGATACGGCCTGAAACAGATCCACCCATTGCGGCCCGTCCACGAAGGTGCGCACCTGTTCCACGGTCGGTACCCCGGGGCGACCCGAGAATCGCCGGGCGGACTCGTAGAGCCACTTGTCCTCGGCAGTGCGGGAATAGCAATAGGCAGCAAAGGTCTTCCCCGCAGCGCGGGCCTGCGCACGCACGGTCGTCAACCAGTTCCAGAACTCGCCGAAGGAGCGACCTTCGTCCTCGGTGGGCAGCGGATCCCAGGTCACGAAAGGCCGGTACACGCCATCCAACAACGTGCCCCACAGGTAGGCACCGTGTTCTTGAAAGCTTTCCAGGTCGACATCCACTTCCACATCGGCTCGCGGCACCCGCACCGAGTCGACCCGACGCACGAGTGGCGCGCCGGCGCGCCACGCCCGTGCCGTGACCACGGCTTCCCCGAAGGGACCGTAGTGCCAGTCTTCGGGGGCGTCGCCCGTCCAGGCAGCCAGCTCGTCGATCGTCTCCACGCCGTGTCGACGGAGCACCTCCGCGCGCGAGCCCGGAGCCACCAGACTGACATCGCGCTGATCGGTCAACCAGCCCTCGCAACCGATCCCTTGCACGCCGCGGGTCCACCACGGGCATTGCCGGCATTCGAGCACCTTGGACGGGGCGGTCGGCAACTCCCCTCGGACCACAGCGATCCGATCGGCGTAGCGGCGGTCGTACTCCACGAGCAGCGGAGCGAGATCGTGCACCACGACGTGATCGCGGTCGTAGCCGATCACCCCACCGACCAGCGCGGGACTTGCCAAACCGTGACGCTGCAGCATCCGGAGTACATGGGCCAGACGCTGCTGATCGCGGGGCTGCTGGCGCAGCTTGCGAGACGGATTGGGTTGCGGGTCCCATCGGAAAGGGTCCGACGTGGTGGGATGGAACTCGGCGGGCTCGGGTCGCCGCGGATCGGTGACCTTGTGATTCACCACGATGATCGGGATGTAGCCGCCGCGGTCGGCGTCGTGCATCAAGATCTCCGCGCCACCGCGCCTGCCGGTGTCCGGCTCCTGCGGCAACAGCGCGCCCCAGATCCGCTGCACTCCTGCGGCGCATGCGCGCAACGTGGCCTGGGCTCGATCACCGGCACGCAGATCGGGATCGATCACCACCCAGTCCCCGGGAGCGGCCGAAACCAGGGCATCGCGCACCTCGGCACGGTGCGCGGCCGCGGCGTCACGCCGTTGACGTACGCCCGCGTCCTCGGGAATTCCTGCCAGCATCTCGGGGTGCGTCGAGTCCAAATGCAGCCGATGACGGCAGCCGATCAACGCCCTGGCATCGATGAAGGCAGCCGGCGAACCGGCGGGCCGATCGCCGGCCATACCGCGACGCTCGCGACCGTCACGGTCACCGATGTCCGAATCCACGCTATGCAGTATGGTCCCTCACCCCGACAACTCCACCGAGCGACCATCGTCGGATGGCCGGGGACAACACTACCCTCGCAGCCGCAGACCGGAACCCGCTAGGGTGTCGGCAAACCGTGTGACATGGGCAGACAGACGGGCATTGCTCACTTCGTTCTGCCACGGCGACCAGCATGACGGAGGGCCTTCGATGGGGTTGTTCACGAAGCGCAAGCGGCGAGCGAACCGCAAGGCCATGGCGAAAGCCCTCGAGCGGAAGGCCGTGGTCGAGGCGAAGCTCGTTGCGAAGAACGACCGCAAGGCGCGCCGCGCCGAGACACGCACTCGACGCAAGGTCGCACGAGCGCAGGTCTCCGCGTTCAAAGCGGAGGAGTCGGCGTTCAAGGCGGAGGAGAAAGCCGCGCTCGAGACCGCGGCCAAAGCCAACCGCGATCGGTTCAGCGCCGGTCAGGTGAAGAAGTATCTCGGCGTCGTCCGCGTCTTGGTCCCGGTACTCGCCCCGCTCGCCTACCGTGGCGCGACATTTCTGCGCGGTTGGCTCGATGCCCGGCGCGCTCGGCAACTCGGCATCGGCGTCGACCGACTCGGTGACTTCACCGGCCATGGCGCCAAGCTCGATGCCAGGATCGCGAATGCCGAAGCAGCTCTGACACAGGTCGCCACCCAAGACGGCACCGGCGATACCCGCACCTTCATCACGGCCACGGAGGACCGCCTCAGCAATCTGGCCACCGCGGTCCGCACCGCCGACCAGATGCCCGGTAGCCGCCGGCGCGCCGTGCACACGTCGATATCCCACGAGCTCTCCGGGATCGAGGCCGACATCCTGGCCCGACTCGGCGTGCGCTGACCACCGCCGCTTCGGTGTCTGCGTACCCAGGCCTCCCCCATCGGACCGAAGGCAGCAGCATGCACAGCTCGATTTCACGCACGCAGAGAACGACGGCCGCCACGCACAATGCACGCGCCAGGTCTCGACCCGACACGAGGTCGGCCGGCGTGGCCCGCCGCCTGCGCACCGCCATGGTGGTCGGCATGCTCCTGCTCGGAATCGGTACAGCCGCGGCGGGCGTTGCCTCCGCACATTCCGCGGCCATCGGCAGCGTCCCGGACGACAACACGACAATCCAGGCCGGGCCGGCGCGAGCCAGCGTCACCTTCAACGAAGAACTGCAGGTCGGTTTTCCGGCGCTGACCGTGGTCGGACCGGACGGCAACCTGTGGTCGACGGGCGATCCGGTCGTCGAGGGCAACACGGTCAGCGTCGCCGTGGGCGAACTCGGTCCGGTCGGCGAATACACCATCGCCTACCGGGTGACCTCCGCCGACGGCCACCCGATCAGCGGCACCCGACACTTCACGCTGAGCGAGCCGGGGAACGGCACACCAGGACCCAAGCCCAACGCACAGGCAGACGGCGGCGCCGATGGCTCGGACGGGATTCCGCTGTGGGTATTCGTCATCGCCGCGATCGTAGTGTTCGGCGGCGGACTCGCATTCGCACTGTTCAGCGGCAGGAACCGCAACTCGAAACGGTGACCGGCACGAAGACCGGCCACCAACGAGTGCGAACCATCTCGCGCTCGGCGCTGCCCGTGACGGTCTCGTCCGGGCTTGTCGGGGTAGTTCTCGCCTGGGCGCTGATCCTGCCCGGTCCGCTACCTGTGGAGGCAATCGCCCGGCTCGGCGCCGATGGCGTAGGTGCGACCGTGCTCGGCTTGACAGCGCTGTCCAGGGTGGCGCCGCACCTGGGAACACCGTGGCGGCTGCTGGCCGTCGGCGCCGGAATATGGCTGGTTGCCGAAGGCGCGGTGCTGGTCTTCGACGCGTCCGAGGTGATCGGCATCACTGCGGCCGATCTCGATGCCGAGCGGTTCGGCACCTACCTCGTCCATGTCAGCGGTGGGCAAGTCGGAGTAGCGACTCTGGCGGCAGTAGCCCTGATAGCCGGTCGATCAGCGCTGGCCTACCGACGACCGGGGTCGACCTCGACAGATGTCGTGTTGGTCGTCGCCGCCGTAGCGATGGCACTGCGTCCGATCACCGGACACATGTCGCAGCAACCGTTCGGCTCGGTGCTCGCCGCAATCCACGCGGTGGCCGCGGCGGGATGGTTCGGGCTGTTGTGTGCCCTGACGCTGGTCGCGCGCACCCGCGGCGATTGGGCGGGCGCATTGCCGAGGTATTCGGCGGTTGCACTGCCCTTGGCGGCCACGGTCGCTGTGACCGGATTGCTGAACGGGCTGATCCGTATCGGAGGGATTACTCCGTTGCTCACCAGCGGTTACGGCAGAATTCTGCTCGCCAAGACCGTGCTACTACTGGGACTGTCGACGCTGGGGTGGTGGTGGCGACGCACCTGGGTGCCGCGCGCGGCGCACCACCGGATGAACGCGGACGCTTCCTTGGGGCGTGCGGTCGCCGAGGTCGCGGTGATGGCTGTGGTCTTCGGACTCGCCGCGACGCTGGCCGTCACCGCATGAACACGTGTTGTCTTGCGCCGGTTATCGTTTCGGCATGACCGTAGTAACGATCGTCGAGGATTGTGTCGCCTCGGCGGAGTCCGCGTTCGTGTATGTCAACGACTTCCGGAATCTGCCGCAGTTCCTGCACGGCGTACAGGCATTCACCGTGGTGGGCGACCAGACCGAAGGAGTCGGCGCCACCTTCGACGGCCACATCCAGCTGGGACCGGTGTCCTTGACATCGCGACTCGAAGTGGTCCGCTGGGAACAGAATTACGCAATAGGGGTGAAGTCGATCAAAGGTTTCCAGATCGAATCCACCTTCCTGTTCCACACCAAAGGCGATGAGCTGTGCACCGTCGACGCGATCGTCGATTATCGGGTGCCGGGCGGTCTGGCCGGCCGCGCAGTGGCCAAAACCATCGAGCCGTTCGTCAAAGTCGCAGTACACCACACCACACACAATCTGGTCACCCAGATCTGCGCATTTCACTCGGCCCGCAGCTGACCATCGAGCGCTTCCGGACACCACCAGCAATTCTTCGCGCAGAATCCGAAATACCGCAACCACGATCTCGCAGGTGAGATGTACACCGACGCCGCCGTGCCGCTCCACGACCTCGTGCCTCGTCTTTGAACGTCGATCGGGTAATACGTCGGTTCTGAGGATGGATCGGGCAAGCCGTCTCCCAGCGCTCGTGTGGGAGGTGATGGCCGGTGGACAGAAGCCCGGAAGTGTTACCTCACTGCGGAACCGGCGAAGCGGTTTCGCCGGCGGCCACCCTATCCTCCCTCGAGAAGATCGACCGTCTCCTCACGGAGTGACCAGGTGGCCGCCTCATGCCAGTCCCTCAACGACCGATTGATCTCCTACCGGACATCAAACGCGAGACGCAGGTCGCGTTTGATAATCCACCAGGGCTGTGGAGCAGCTCCGGGGAGCTCAGGTTCGACGGGCGGGTGGCACTTCGATGCCCGGCAGTGCGGTCAGTCAATGGTGATGACGATCTTGCCCCGGATGTTCCCGGCCTGGTAGGCGCGCTGGGCGTCGGCGGCGCGGTCCAGCGGGAAGGTGGCGAGGATGGGCAGGTGCAGGTCGCCCTGCGCGTAGAGCTGCGCCAGGGTGGCCAGCCGCGCCGCCGAACGGGCCAGTGGGGTCGTCCGGATGCCGAGCTCCGCGGCACGGCCGTGGTCAACCAGCGTAAGCACGCGGTTGCGGTCGGGCACCAACTCGAGGGCGGCATCAAGGGCCTCGCCGCCGACGCCGTCCATGCACGCGTCCACGCCCTGGGGGGCCAGGTCGCGCACCCGGCCGACGAGGCCTTCGCCGTAGGCGAACGGGGTCGCGCCCAGCGAACGCACGTATTCGTGCTGTGCCTCCCGGGCGCCGCCGATCACCGTGGCGCCCCACAGCCGGCACAGCTGCGCACCGATCGTGCCGACCGCCCCAGCAACGCCGTGGATCAGGACCGTGTCGCCCGCACCGGCCTTGATCTCCTCGAGGCCGATGTCCGCCGTCTGGGCCGCCGCACTGAACCCGCCGGCCACTGTCCAGGGCATGGCCGCCGGCTTGGCGGTGAGCTGGTCCGGTCCGACCACGATGTATTCGGCGTAGCTGTTCAGGGTGCCGTAACCAAGGACTTCGTCGCCGGCCGCGAAGCCCTCCACGCCGGCACCGACCTGATCGACCACACCGGCGAACTCGTTTCCCGGAATCTGCGGAACCGTCGGGTCCGCCGCCTTGTGGATGATCCCCGCCACGACCGCGACGTCGAACGGCTGCACCCCGGCGGCCTTCACCCGGACCCTCACCTGTCCGGGCTGTGCTTGCGGTTCCGGCACGTCCATCAACCGCAGCACCTCCGGGCCGCCCGGCTCGAGAAAGGCTGCTGCTCTGCTCATGATGGTCTCCGTTCGACGATTTCTTCGTGCCGCACATCCGGCATTGGACCGGCCCTGCCATCCTGCAACCTCAACCTAGATAGAGGTCAATGTAGATCGGTGAGCGCCCCGTCCAGCCAGCGTTTTTCGGGGAGCAGCGCGCGTTTGCGGTCACGGATGCGGTAGTGCAGTCGGCCGGTGTCCAGGTCGAGGGCGGCGATCATGTGTCGTACGCCCTGGTCGCGGGTGTCGGTGGCACACAGTCGCACGGGGGTGTGCGATAGGTCGCCAGGCCCGGCCCGGGCGCACTAGCGGCGACCTAGCCAGGACTCGGCACACAGGCATAGCCTGGAAACTATGAAATCCCCCACAATCGGGCAGCGGATCGCCTACGATCTGGGCCGCGAGCTCCCCGAGGAGCTGCACGAGTGGGTTATCCACGACCTCGTCGGGCACGGGGCCATGGAGCGCTATCTCGTTCGGTTCCTCGGGCCGAGTATCCCGTTCTTCGCCTTGGTACTGCTGTTTCCCGCACCATTGCCCCTGAAAGTCGCCTTGATTGTGATGATGATCGTGCCTCTGGTCATTTTCACCATCGCACTGAGCTATGTCTGGCGTCGTTCCCGCTTGATCCAGCACGGCTTGGACCCGGACCTTCTCGACCACGGCAGGATCTCCGAGCACGATCGCGACCTGTACGAACTGCGCTACGGGCACCGATAGCCACCGATAGCGCAGCAACCGTTGAATTCGCGGTCCGCATCCAGGGGCCGCGGGCAGGCTCAAGTCTGCGCACGGCACAATGAACCCGGTGACCGACACACAGAATGTCACCGCGACCGCAGACCTCGCCGATGTGATCGGCCCGGAGATCCGCAGCTGTGACACCCAGTTCATTCAGTTCGGCAAGCGAACGGCATTTTCCGGACGGATCGCCACGATCCGATGCTTCCAGGACAATCTGCTGGTGAAGCAGACTCTCGGCGAACCTGGTGAAGGAAAGGTACTGGTGATCGATGGCGGCGCCAGCATCCACACCGCATTGGTCGGCGACATCATCGCCGGACGCGGCGTCGAGAACGGCTGGGCCGGGGTCGTCGTGAACGGCGCGGTCCGTGACAGCGCCATCCTGCGCACGCTGGACATCGGCATCAAGGCCTTGGGCACCAATCCCCGTAAGAGCACGCAGACCGGAAGCGGCGACCGCGATGTTCCGGTCGAGTTCGGCGGGGTCATCTTCGTCCCAGGCGAGATGCTCTACAGTGACCCCGATGGCGTCGTCCTGCGTGTCGAGAGCTGACCCGATTCGGCCTTCGCCATACACGTGTGCCGAATCGAACACACGACGCTCATCCGGTAACTCGGGCCGAGTGACCTGCGAAGGCGACCACGTCACCAGGACGCAACTGCCGTCCGCGGCGCAACTCGATCTCATCGTTCACCCGAACCAATCCGGCTGCGATCACCGTTTTCGCCTCCGCACCGGATTCGATCAAGTTGGCCAACTTCAAGAACTGACCGAGTCGAATCACATCATCATCGATCGGCACATCGACAGGTTCTCGCATGGAGTAATGTTTACTCGCTCGCCCGATCGCACGGAAAATCGCCAGAAGAGGAAGGCCGACTCGAAAACGCCGGCAGACACCTCGTCCGGCCGCTGGCACATCGTTCCCATGAACCACACGAACACACCCGTTGGGTCGGTCGGGCAAACCTGCCGACCACAGCCAGCTCACGACGAATACGGCCCGTCGAACACACCACGCCACACGCGTGGCGAATTCTCTACAGCTGCGTACACACTGGTTCCGTGACATCCGCGCAAGCCCTGCGATCTCGACAATCCGAGCCATATCCGGAGAAACCAATTCCGCCGGTCCCTCATCGAGGCCACGGGCGCCTTTCGGATTTGCCACACATCGCGGGTTCGACGCTCGGTGTGTTCGCCGCACTCTGCTTCCTGTGGAGCCTTTCGCCCGGAGTGCGTTTCATTACGCACATACCGCGCCGCTACATCGACCACTATTACTTCGACGCACCGAACACCAATCTGATGTGGGCACTGGTCGTCGGACTGATGGCCGGTGCGATCGCCGGCCGCAAGCGGATCGCCTGGTGGGCACTGCTCGGCTATCTGGCGATCTACGCCGCGTTCAACGCGGTCACTTTCGCCGAGCACGGCGATACCCACGCATTGGTGGCCATGGTGGCCCACCTGATCGTGATCGGAGTTCTGCTCGCGGCGTGGCCGGAGTTCTACACCGTGGTCCGCCGAGGTGCCGGCTGGAAGGCGCTCGGCATCCTGGTCGGTGGTCTCACCGTAGGCGCCGGGCTCGGGTGGGGCGTGGTAGAGCTGTTTCCCGGAACCTTGCCGCCGGGAGCACAACGACCCGCCTGGGCGGTCTATCGAGTCACCGCAGCGGTACTGGCGGACAACGAGCACTTCGACGGTCGCCCGCCGCCGTTCGTCGACCTCGTGCTCGGCCTGTTCGGTGCGCTCGCCCTGCTGGCCGCCGTCGTCGTTCTGCTGCGCTCGCAACGTGCGGCCAACGCCATGACCGGACGGGACGAGTCCGCAATCCGAGGACTGCTGGAGCGCGCAGACGTCGAGGATTCACTGGGCTACTTCGCCACCCGCCGAGACAAAGCGGTGGTGTTCGCACCGAGCGGCAAGGCGGCGGTGACCTACCGCGTGGAGCTGGGTGTCTGCCTGGCCAGCGGCGATCCGATCGGCACGCGCGAGGCCTGGCCGCAAGCGATCGACAGCTGGCTGCGCCTGGCCGACCGATTCGGCTGGGCCCCTGCGGTCATGGGCGCCAGCGAACTCGGTGCAAAGGTATATCAACGCGCCGGCCTTTCGGCACTGCGACTCGGTGACGAGGCGATCGTGGACACCAGGGAATTTTCGCTGGCGGGTCCGGAGATGAAGCCGGTGCGTCAAGCGGCGAATCGGCTACGCAGACACGGCGTCACGGTCCGCATTCGCAGACACCGCGACATCCCCGCCGAGGAGTTCTCCCAGATCATCGCGCGTGGGGACAGTTGGCGTAATACCGAGACCGAACGCGGATTCTCGATGGCACTCGGCAGATTGAGCGATCCACTGGATGGCGATTGTGTACTGGTCGAAGCAGTCAATCGGCAAGACCGGGTGTTGGGGATGTTGTCGCTGGTTCCCTGGGGGCGCACCGGCGTCTCCTTGGAGTTGATGCGTCGCGATCCGCAGGGTCCGAACGGCGTCATGGAACTGATGGTCTCGCAACTCGCGTTGAACTCCGAGCAGTACGGCATCACCAAAGTCTCGTTGAACTTCGCGGTATTTCGTTCGGTGTTCGAGGAAGGCAGCCGGATCGGAGCCGGTCCGGTACTTCGCCTTTGGCGGGGCGTGCTGCTGTTCTTCTCGCGCTGGTGGCAACTGGAAGCGCTGTATCGCTCGAATGTGAAATATCAACCGCACTGGGCGCCCCGATTCTTCCTGTTCGAAGAACGCCGGCAACTGCCGCGGGTCGCGGTCGCCGGCGCGCTGGCCGAAGGCTTCCTCCCACGGCTGAGCAAACGGGGTGCGGCGGAGCACACCGGTGCCCGCACCGCGGCTCCCCTCGGCATGACGGGCCTGCACAGCGACGGCAGTCCGCCGGACACCTCCGACGTCGACGCCTCGAAGCAGCTTCCACGCAGGCCCGAACAGGTGCGGGTCCGGATGAACAAGCTGACGCGCCTTGCCGATTCCGGTATCGACCCCTACCCGGCAGCATATCCGCCGACCCACACCGT
This sequence comes from Nocardia sp. CNY236, assembly GCF_000482385.1. Lineage (GTDB taxonomy): Bacteria > Actinomycetota > Actinomycetes > Mycobacteriales > Mycobacteriaceae > Nocardia. The sequence goes on along the minus strand of NZ_AXVD01000001.1, from coordinate 207,823 downwards.
GGCCGAGGCGCGCCGTTGCCCGCAAGGTACGACGGTCCGGGTCTGCGGCAGACTACTGCGCATCCGCGACTACGGCGGCGTGATTTTCGCCGTGGTCCAAGACGGGACCGACGACATTCAACTGATCATCGATCGCGACCGAGTCGACGTGCACCGCAGTGCCCAATTCGGCGAGTACTTCGACCTCGGCGATCTGATCGAGGTCAGCGGTCGACTCGGGTACAGCAGACACGGCGAGCTGTCTCTGCTGGCCGCGGACTGGCGAATGCTGGGCAAGTGTCTGCATCCGCTGCCGGACAAGTGGAAAGGCCTGGCCGATCCGGAAGCCAGAGTGCGGCAACGCTACGTCGATCTGATGATCAACAGCGATGTGCGCGACGTGCTGGCCAAACGCGGCGCGGTGGTACGCGCACTCCGAGACAGCCTGGACTCCTGGGGATATCTGGAGGTGGAGACGCCGATTCTGCAGCAAGTACACGGCGGCGCCAATGCGAGACCCTTCAGCACCCACATCAATGCCTACGACCTGAACTTGTACCTGCGCATCGCACCCGAGCTGTATCTGAAACGACTGTGTGTCGCAGGCTTGGAGCGAGTATTCGAGATCGGGCGGGTCTTCCGCAACGAAGGCGTCGATTTCAGCCACGACCCTGAGTTCACCATTCTCGAGGCGTACGAGGCGCACAGTGACTACGAGCGCATGACGCACACCTGCCGCCGGTTGATCCAGCGCGCCGCGGTGGCCGCGAACGGTGCGATGGTGGCAGTGCGACCCACTGGAAGCGGCACGCTCGACACGGTGGACATCTCCGGCGAATGGCGCGTGCAGACGGTGCACGCGGCGGTGTCGGAGGCGATCGGCGCCCCGATCGGCCCGAATACCTCGGTCGAGGAATTGCGCGAGCTGTGCGACAAGGCCGACGTGCCATACCAGCACAGCTGGGACGCGGGCCAGGTGGTGTTGGAAATATACGAGCGCCTGGTCGAGTCCCACACCACGGAACCGACGTTCTACATCGACTTCCCGATCTCGGTGTGTCCTTTGGCGAGGCGGCACCGCAGCGTCGCCGGGGTCGCCGAGCGCTGGGACCTGGTCGCCTGGGGCGTCGAACTGGGCACCGGCTACAGCGAACTCACCGATCCGGTCGAACAACGGCGCCGGCTGACCGAACAATCGCTGCTGGCGGCCAACGGCGATCCAGAAGCGATGGAAGTCGACGAAGACTTCCTCCAAGCGCTCGAGCACGCCATGCCACCCACAGGCGGGCTCGGGCTGGGCGTAGACCGCATCGTGATGATGATCACCGGCCGCAGCATCCGCGAGACACGGCCGTTTCCCCTGGTGAAACCGCGCTGATCGATGGCGGCCCAGGCAGGACGTGCACCCGCGAGCGGCGTCATGGTGCACAGTGGGACGTGTGCAACTGATCCTCATTCGTCACGCCCAACCGGTCCGCAGCCTGAATTCCGTCGGGCCTGCAGACCCAGAACTGGCGCCGGTGGGCCTGGAGCAGGCCGACCGAGTGCCGGCGGCACTCGAGCATCACCAGGTCGCCCGTGTGGTGAGCAGCCCGCAGCGCAGAGCGCGAGAAACAGCAGCACCAACCGCCGCCAAACTCGGGATCGATGTCGACATCGTCGACGACCTTGCCGAATATGATCGTGACCTGCCCGTCTATATCCCGGACGAGCATCTCGAAAAGGAATATCGCGATGTCTACGAGCGGATCAGAGCCGGGCATCTGCCGATACAGATCGACGCCGAGGCATTCAAATCCCGGGTACGCGCCGCCATGAGCGGTGTCGTAGCAGCCGCCGACCGCTCCGACACCGTCATCGTGTTCGCCCACGGCGGGGTGATCAATGTGCTCCTCCAAGAGATCCTCGAGTTACCGCGACCGTTGACCTTTCCGATCGACTACTGCTCGGTCACTCGGATTCTGTTCTCCCGTACCGGTCGCCGTAGGGCGACCACCATCAACGAGAACGGGCATGTGTGGGACCTCTTGCCGCGCACCATCGCGATGCGACGCTGACCGCTCAGGCCATACTCGCGATCCACTCGTGCATCCACGTAATCGCGGTGTGGCCGTCACCCACCGGGTAGTTCCCGTAGACGGTATGCGCTTGGGTCCTGTAGAAGCGCTCGATGTCTTGGACGCGTTGCCGATTCGCCGAGTCGGTGAGCTGGGCTTGCAGAGTCGGCAGGCCACCGGATGCCATCAGATCGCCGAAGAGAGCGGTGGCCTCTTGTTGGTATCGCCACAGGCTGGCCGGGTCGGCGTCCGATGCTTGGGCCAGGAATCCGGCGAACCGGGTGATGAAATCGTCGGTTTCGGTCGCGCAGTACAGGTCCTCGACCGCGCAAATCGTCCGGGTACGGTCGCTCACCCAGCCGAAGCCGCCGATCCGAGCGCCTCCGGCGCCCGCTCCCGGCGCCACCGGCCCGACCTGGATGTCGGTCGGCGCGCGGCGCGGATCCGAGATCAGACCGACGCCGGCGATACGGTCGGGCGCCACCACACCGTGGCCGGTTCCGATCTCGGCTGCGATATCGCCAGCGGCGTCCGCACCCTGGCTGTAGCCGACGAGCGCGATCCTGGTTGCGCCACACCGGGCCGCCATGTCCGCGATCAGACCGCGAGCCGCGGTGACCGCTTCGTTCTTCGACGCGCCGTAGATCTCTCCCTCCCAGGGGAAGGCAGTTGCCGCGTACGACACATAGTCGACCGCGGTCCCGGCGGGTAGGCCTCGCGTGACACCGGCCAACATCCCTGGCAGCGGCGCCTTGTCCGGACCGGTCTCCCAGGTACCGGGAATCGCCACCACGTACAGGCTCGGGCATCCAGGCGCTGCCCCTGCCGCCGCGCTACCGAAGAACAAGCCGGACAACACCGTCGCTGACGCCCCAACGGCCGCGACAACCTTTTTCCAATGCATACCGCTCCAACCTTGCCCTCGTCGGCCTTCCCGGCGAGTGCCGCGTCAACGCTCACTCCATTGGATTCTGCTGCGGTACATACCGCGTAAGCGCAAGTCATCCAACGGACACAGCGGCGCTCCAACCACGTTCCAAGATCAGCGGCGCGCCGAACATCACAATAGGGCTACAGCCGGTGCAATGCCATTCGAACTTCTCGCGTGTCGGATTTTCCACTGGTGCTCGATCGGACGAGGGCACGATTCGGTGACGGACCCAGCGGACACAACAGTGGCGCCGGTGGACGAATTCGCCACAGGCGCCACTGTTTTCGCTCCGCAGAGCGGTGGATCAGCGCTGAGCCACGGTCGTGGGCGCAATCGGAGTGGGAAGAGCGGTATCGCCTTCCAGGTACCGGTCCACACCCGCGGCTGCGGCACGACCTTCGGCAATGGCCCACACGATGAGCGACTGGCCGCGTCCCATGTCCCCCGCAACGAAGACGCCCGGAACGTTGGTCGCCCAGTTCTTGTCGCGATGCACATTGCCGCGCTGGTCGTAGCCGACGCCGAGATCGGTCAACAGACCCGGCTTTTCGGGACCGACGAAGCCCATCGCGAGCAACACGAGATCGGCCTCGAGCGTGAAGTCGGTGCCATCGACCTTTTCGAAGCGGCCATTGACCATGGTGACCTCGTGGGCTTCCAGACCGGTCACCGTGCCGTCCCTACCGACGAAACGCTCTGTGTTCACCGAGAACACCCGTTCGCCACCCTCCTCGTGCGCCGAAGACACCCGATAGATCAGCGGGTAGGTCGGCCACGGGGTCGACTCGGCCCGCTCCTGCGGCGGACGCGGCATGATCTCGAATTGGTGCACACTGGCCGCACCCTGCCGATGAGAGGTCCCGAGACAGTCGGCTCCGGTGTCGCCACCACCGATGATGATGACCTTCTTGTCCTTCGCGTGGATGGGCGGCAGACCCTCGGCGTCGGTCACGTCGTCACCGAGCTGCACCCGGTTGGCCCACGGCAGAAATTCCATCGCCTGATGGATACCGTCCAGTTCACGACCCGGAATCGGCAGGTCGCGCGCGAGGGTGGCGCCACCGGCGAGCACGATCGCGTCGTACTGCTCGCGCAACTGGTCAGCGGTGATGTCGACACCCACGTTCACACCGGTCTTGAAAACCGTTCCCTCGGCCTCCATTTGCGCGAGTCGGCGGTCGATGAACCGCTTCTCCATCTTGAATTCCGGGATGCCATAGCGCAGCAGGCCACCAATGCGGTCGGCCCGCTCCAACACGGTCACGGTATGCCCGGCACGAGTCAGCTGCTGCGCCGCGGCGAGGCCGGCCGGGCCGGAACCGACGACGGCGACCTTCTTTCCGGTGAGACGCGTCGGATAGACCGGAGTCACCCAGCCCTCGTCGAAGGCATTCTCGATGAGCTCGACCTCGACCTGCTTGATCGTGACCGGATCCTGGTTGATCCCGAGCACGCAGGACGCCTCGCAGGGCGCAGGGCACAATCGCCCGGTGAACTCGGGGAAGTTGTTGGTTGCGTGCAGCCGATCGATACCTTCGCGCCAGCGGCCCTTGTACACCAGGTCGTTCCACTCGGGAATCAGATTTCCCAGAGGACAACCGTTGTGGCAGAACGGGATACCGCAATCCATGCACCGACTGGCCTGAGTCTGCAAGGTTCTGTGCGGGAAATTCTCCTCGTAGACCTCCTTCCAGTCCATCAGCCGCAGCGGCACCGGTCGTCGCTGGGGAAGATCCCGCGCGGTGTGTTTCAAAAATCCCTGAGGGTCAGCCACGAGCGGCCTCCGTCTTCTCGCCTCTCACTGTTGGACTCGGTTGGTGGACGGGTCGGAACTCAGCCACGGGCTGCCTCCATGATCGCCTCGTCCACGTCCCTGCCGCTCTTCTCGGCTTCGGAGATGGCGAGCAGAACCTTCTTGTATTCGCGCGGCATGACCTTGACGAAGTGGCTCACCTGCTGGGACCAATCGCTCAGAATACGGTCGGCGACAGGCGACCCGGTCTGATCCCGGTGCGCAGTGACGATGTCACGCAGCCAGGTGAAATCGTCACCCGACAGCTGCTCGAGCGAATTCGCTTGCTCCGGATTGAGCTTGGACGCGAAGGAGCCGTTCGGGTCGAACACGAACGCCACGCCACCGGACATACCGGCGCCGAAGTTGCGCCCGGTTTCGCCGAGAATCACCACACGACCCCCGGTCATGTATTCGCAGCCGTGGTCGCCGACGCCTTCCACCACCGCAGTAGCGCCGGAGTTACGCACGGCGAACCGCTCACCGACCACTCCGCTGAGGAACACCTGCCCGCTGGTGGCGCCGAAGAGGATCACGTTGCCCGCGACGATGTTGTCCTCCGCGGCGAACTGGGCAGGAGCGTTGAGCGATGGACGCACCACGATGTGGCCACCGGACAGGCCCTTGCCGACATAGTCGTTCGCGTCACCATGCACTCGCAACGTGATGCCCGCGGGGACGAAAGCGCCGAAACTGTTGCCCGCCGACCCGGTGAAGGTGATGTCGATGGTGTCGTCGGGCAGGCCGGCGCCACCGTAGAGCTTGGTCACTTCGTGGCCGAGCATGGTGCCGACCGTACGGTTCACGTTCGTGATCTTGGTCTCGAATTTCACCGCCTGGCCTCGGTCCAGCGCATCACGGCTCTGCGCGATCAGCTGCTGATCCAACGCCTTGTCCAAACCATGGTCCTGAGCCTTGGTGCATCGGCGGTCTTGGTACATGAACGCCGTCTCCACGTCTTTCAGGATCGGCGACAGGTCCAGCTTGCTCGCCTTCCAATGCTGCTCGGCACGTGAGGTGTCGAGCATGTCGACCCGGCCGATGGCCTCGTCCAGCGTCCGGAAGCCCAACTGGGCCAGCAACTCCCTGACCTCTTCGGCAATGAACAGGAAGAAGTTCTCGACGAACTCCGGCTTTCCGGTGAATCGTTCACGCAACACCGGGTTCTGCGTCGCCACACCGACCGGGCAGGTGTCCAGATGGCAGACACGCATCATGACGCAGCCCGAGACCACCAACGGTGCAGTCGCGAAACCGTACTCCTCGGCGCCGAGGAGCGCGGCGATCATCACGTCGCGACCGGTCTTCATCTGCCCGTCGACCTGGACGACGATCCGGTCACGCAATCCGTTCAGCAGCAGCGTTTGCTGAGTCTCGGCAAGCCCCAGCTCCCAGGGACCACCCGCGTGCTTGAGCGAGGTCAGCGGCGAGGCTCCGGTACCGCCGTCATGTCCGGAGATCAATACGACATCGGCGTGCGCCTTGGAAACACCGGCCGCCACCGTGCCGACGCCCGGTTCTGCCACCAGCTTCACGTGAATACGCGCCTGGGGGTTCGCATTCTTCAAGTCGTGGATCAGCTGCGCGAGATCCTCGATCGAGTAGATGTCATGGTGCGGCGGCGGCGAGATCAAACCCACGCCGGGCGTCGAGTGCCGCACTTCGGCGACCCATGGATACACCTTGTGTGCGGGCAGCTGGCCGCCCTCGCCGGGCTTCGCGCCTTGCGCCATCTTGATTTGGATGTCGGTGCTGTTGGTGAGGTAGTGCGCGGTCACGCCGAATCGACCAGAGGCCACCTGTTTGATCGCACTGCGCCGCCAGTCGCCGTTTTCCTCCGGCTCGAACCGCGCAGGAGACTCGCCGCCCTCACCCGAGTTCGACCGCCCACCCAGCCGGTTCATCGCAATCGCCAAGGTCTCGTGCGCCTCGGCCGAGATGGAGCCGTAACTCATAGCACCGGTCGAGAACCGCTTCACGATCTCCGTAGCCGGCTCGACCTCGTCGATCGAAATCGGCGTGCGCGCCTTGTGTTTGAACTTGAACAGACCACGCAGCGACGCGAGCCGCTCGGACTGATCGTCGACCAACTTGGTGTAGTCCTTGAAGATCGAGTACCGACCCGTGCGAGTAGCGTGCTGCAGCTTGAAGACGGTGTCCGGATTGAACAGGTGATACTCGCCCTCACGCCGCCACTGGTATTCGCCACCGACTTCGAGCTCGCGATGCGCCCGCTCGTTGCGGTTCTCGAGGAAGGCGACTCGATGGCGTTGAGCGACTTCGTCGGCGATATCGTCCAAGCCGATGCCGTCCAGATGCGAGCGCAGTCCGGTGAAGTATTCGTCCACCAGGTCCTGGGACAGGCCGATCACCTGGAACAGCTGCGCCCCGTTGTAGGACGCCAGGGTGGAGATGCCCATCTTGGACATCACCTTCAACACGCCCTTGCCCGCGGCCTTGTTGTAGTTCGCAACGGCCTTGCGGTAGTCGGCGGCCAGCTCGCCGGTACTTCCCGGCAACTCTAGCGCGCCTCGCTCGAGCATGTCCTCGATGGTCTCGAAGGCCATGTACGGATTGATCGCGGCAGCGCCGAAGCCGACCAGGGTCGCCATGTGATGCACCTCGCGAGCGTCACCGGCCTCCACGACCAAACCGACCATGGTGCGGGTGCGTTCGCGAACCAGATGGTGGTGCACCGAGGAGGTCAGCAACAGCGATGGGATCGGCGCCAACTTTTCATTGGATTCGCGATCGGACAGCACGATGATCCGCGCTCCGCCCTCGATGGCCGCCGAAACCTGGGTATTGATCGCCTCGAGTGCCCTCCGCAGGCCCATGCCGCCCTTGCGCACCGGGTAGAGACCACGCACGACCACCGACCGCAGCTCGGGGTGTGAGCCGTCGTCGTTGATGTGCACCAGCTTGGAGAGCTCGTCGTTGTCCAATATCGGCTGCTCGAGCGCGATCTGGTGGCAGGATTCCGGTCCCGGATGCAGCAGGTCGGCCTCTGGACCGATATTGCGCTTGAGGCTGGTGACCACTTCTTCCCGAATCGCATCCAGCGGCGGGTTGGTCACCTGGGCGAACAGCTGGGAGAAGTAGTCGAAAAGCAGGCGGGAACGGGCCGACAGCACCGCTATCGGGGTATCGGTACCCATCGAGCCGAGCGCTTCGCCGCCGGTCTTCGCCATCGGCGCAATCAGGATGTTGAGCTCCTCGGTCGTGTATCCGAAGATCTGCTGACGAATCAGCACCCGATCGTGCGACATGTGAACATGCGGACGGTCGGGCAGGTCCGCGAGGCGCGATACGCCCGTATCCAACCATTGCTGGTACGGGTATTCCGCGGCGAGCTGGGACTTGATCTCCTCGTCACCGACGATGCGCCCCTGGGCGGTGTCGACCAGGAACATCCGACCCGGCTGAAGCCGGGTCTTCTGTACCACCGTGGACGGGTCGATATCGAGCACGCCCACCTCGGAGGCCATCACGACCAAGCCGTCGTCGGTCACCCAGACGCGGCTGGGACGCAGGCCGTTGCGGTCGAGCACGGCGCCGACGACGGTCCCGTCGGTGAAACACACCGATGCAGGGCCGTCCCACGGCTCCATCAGCATCGAGTGGTACTCGTAGAAGGCGCGGCGCCGCGGATCCATGTTCTCGTTGCGCTCCCACGCCTCGGGAATCATCATCAGCACCGCATGCGGCAGGCTACGGCCGCCGAGATGCAGCAGCTCCAAGACCTCGTCGAACCGCGCGGTGTCACTGGCCCCAGGGGTGCACACAGGGAAGATCTTCTGCAGCCGGTTCTTGCCGGCGGAGTCGACGCCGAAGACGTCGCTGCGTAGCAAGGCCTCCCGGGCACGCATCCAGTTCTCGTTGCCGGTGACAGTGTTGATCTCTCCGTTGTGCGCCACTCGGCGGAACGGGTGCGCCAGCGGCCAGGAGGGGAAGGTGTTGGTGGAGAAACGCGAGTGCACGATTCCGAGCGCGCTCTCGACGCGAGAATCCTGGAGGTCCAGGTAGAACGCGCGCAGCTGCGGCGTGGTGAACATGCCTTTGTAGACGAAGGTCTGTCCGGACAGGCTCGGGAAGTAGACCGACTCCCGGCCGACTGCCCCCTCACCCGCACCGGCCGAACCCAGTTCGTGCTCCACGCGTTTGCGCACCACGTACGCGCGACGTTCCAGGTCCATGCCCGACAGCTGATCGGAGGCGTTCGTCGGCGATGCGATGAAGATCTGGCGGAAACTGGGCATGGCATCGCGTGAGAGCGCCCCGAGCGACGACTCGTCGATCGGCACCTCACGCCAGCCCAGGACTTCGAGGCCTTCTTCCCGGACGATCTTCTCCACCCCGTAGGCGGCGCGCGCGGCCTCGCGACGAGCCTGCGGCAAGAAGGCGATACCAGAGGCGTAACAGCCCTCCGGCGGCAACTCGAAGTCCACGACAGCTCGGAAGAAACGGTCCGGGACCTGGATCAGGATGCCCGCACCGTCCCCACTGTTGGGCTCGGCGCCAGCGGCACCACGGTGGTCCAGGTTCACCAAAGCTGTAATAGCCTTGTCCACGATGTCGCGGCTGCGTCGGCCGTGCATATCGACGACGAACGCCACGCCGCACGCGTCGTGCTCGTTCGCCGGGTCGTAGAGCCCGATGGGGCCGGGTGACCGGTGGCCAGGAAGTTGCGTCATGCCTCTGCCTTCAAAAAGTTCGGCCTTCGAAGAACGGCGCTACGAACGCCTGTGTACAAGTCCGAACGCCTATGTACAAAGACTGCGCCCGTACATTCCGAAGCCAGCCGCGTTGATGGCCTTCGGCGTGCAGTCAGGTCTGCAGTTGTTCCACCCGCTTCTGTGACGTAGTGGTGCCTTTCGGTAACAGATCCCTAACAGGATCCTTACCTCCGAGCAGGTGCCCGCCCGCTACGCTGAGCACCGACTACGGGCTGCCCGAGCGGGCGATGCCGCCGAACATTCTGTGTTCGGCGTAAGAGCAAACGATAAGCCAGGTCCAGGACCCAACCAACTTAGGTTGTGCTAATAACCAGGTCTAGCTGGGCTTCTTCATTCGGTCCTCCACGTGTGCGCGCTGTCCAGTGTAAGGCAGTGAGTACCGCAAGATCGATCCCCATGGCACTGGGTGCCAGCTCCGCAGAGCTGACACACGCCGCCGGTCGAATCGCTCTCGCAAGCGCGGTACCTACCCTCACCTGCGTCGAAAAGAGTTTCCCCACTATGAACCCGGCAAACCAGCCAGCGACAGTTAATCAGGTAACAGGACTGACGCGATGCTTCTTACGGCAGTGTGACATGCCACGAATCCAATCCGACCATCTGGATTCTTTTGTCCGCTATGACATTCAGCATATATGCAGCAACCACGATTCGAGTGGCGTCGGACACGTTACCGCCCACCCGTCAGGTGAGGTCCATCCGCACCGGACAGAGTGCAGCCACGGCACGTAGTAGTGCGATCCGGTGCAGAGTGTCACCGCGTCCGGTGGCGAATACGCCGAAGACGATGCGCGCCAGCCGTTCCAGACAATCCGGAGCGGTCAACTCTGCTCGGCAAACCACCATGTGCTCGAGAATCTCGGCGTTCACCCGGTCGATGACCGGACGGACGGACCCGAGATCCGTCGGCGTGGTCGGCGCGGTGGTGCGATCCCAACGCCACCGCAGAATCAACCCACGCTGCACCGTCTTGTTCGCCTCGATCTGCCCGAAGAATGCCTGCCGCACCCAGCTCTCCGGCAGATCGTTGCCGCGGGCCAGCCGGGCCACAGCGTCATAGACTTCGGCCTCACGGACGGGGTCATCGATGACCGGCTCGCCTTGGTCACCCGCCGCCCATTTCGCCGCCGCCACCACGTCGGCGGTATCGAGTCGCTCGACGACCAGCGCGACCAGACGGTCGAGCGATCCACCGACCGCCGAGACCTTCGCGCTATCCGGTCGCATAGCCGGTGCCATGAGTGGGTTCGCCTCGATATCCAGCGGGTCGAGACCTGTCCGACACGATGGGAACAACCCGGCGCACGCGGAAGCCGATCACTGCGTCAGCGTAAGCGCGGACACCGACAGCATCGGCTGTAGGCGCGGGCACCGACGGCGTCGGGTGCGGTCGCGGGCACGGACCGCACGACCAGCGATGTCGGCGATCTGTGATACTCGACACATCCACTCGCCTCTACTCGCAGTAGGCCTGGCGTGGTGTCACGCTGACACAACGAATCGGCGACGGTTTCGTCGCTGCCGTGAAAGCGCCTGGGACGTGGAGGATGCGCATTCCGATGACCGTCACCGGCTTGTTCACCTGGCTCGGCGGAGGCCGCAACAGCACGATCACCGATCACCACGAGCGTGCCGGGTATGTCCTCACCGGCATTGTCGTGCTGCTGTTCGCTGCGATCTCGGGTGCGGTGGTGGCCACGGCATCGGCCGCGGCCGATGGATGGCCGCTCTGGGCTGCGGCCAGCACAGGACTCGTGGCCGCGGCACTGACCGGCGTTCTCGCCCGCGCGGTGGCCACGCCGCGATTGGGCGGAGAACCCGATCGGCTCGGGTCGATCGGGCGTGTTGCGGTCGCGATACTCGCCGCCGGTGTCCTTGCCGAGCTGGCCGCGCTCGTCTTGTTCGCCGGATCCGTCGATCGAATGGTGAACGACCGGGCGCATGCGTCGGTCGATTCCGCACCGGCCGTCGTAGCGGCACAAGACGACCTGGACCGAGCGCTCGATGACCGCACCACCATCGAACGATCGGTCGCCGCGGCGCAGGCGGATGTCGATCGCGGACTCGTGATCGCGCGCTGCGAATACAACCCGACCCCCGACTGCCCCCAGACCAGGATCACCGGAGTACCCGGTCGAGGTCCGGAGACACAGACTGCCAACGACATGCTCGATGATGCGCGTCGGCAGCTGTCCGCAGCACGAGCACGGTTGGATGCGGCCGATCGCCGAATCGCCGACGAACGAAGCGCCCAGGCCGCCACCCGCGCGGCGGCCTTCGCTGAGGCCGACCGCGGCCTGGGCGCACGCTGGCGTGCCATGAACGATTACACGATGCGTGAAGCAATGCTGCTTCGCGTGCTGACGATCGCAGTGTTCGTCGCGCTCGCCCTCCTGCCGCTGGCGCTGCGCTGGTGGCGCGGGGAGAGCTCGTTCGATCGGGTCAATGCCGCGCGCGCCACGACCGACCGCGCCGAACGCGACGCCGAGACCGCCATCGCGGTCACGCAGGCGCGAGTGCGCAGCGAGGCCGAAACCCTGCGTGCCGAACAACAACTCGCCGCCGTCCGCCTCGCCGCCGACGCGGACACTGCTATCGACCGTGAACGACAACGCACCCGTATCATCGCCGCCATCGGGGGCATCGAAATCGGCATCACCGAACCGCCGCGCCGGCCCGAACTCCCTGCTGCTGCGGTCGAGGATCGAAAGGACAGCGCCATGCCACAGCCGACGCCGAACATGCCACAGCCGACGCCGAACGTGCCCAGAACTGCGAATACCCCCGCATCCGCGGTCTCGACCACGCCACCCCCGCACAGCGGTCTCGAGCTGCCACTGATCGGCACGGTGCCGTTCACCGATACGGCGGCGCGCTTCCTCCGACCGCTCGTTCCCTCGTTCGTCGCCAACGCGATCGACACCGCGACTCATCCCTTGCGCACCGCTCGTCAGGCGTTCGAGGAAGTCGAGGAAGTCACTTTCACACTCCGGCGCACCCGCAAGGTCACCATCGACGGCTCCACCCTGCAGTCGCCGCAGACGGACGCTGCGCTCGGACACCAACCCCGCGACGGCTCTCCCGAGGCCGCGCATGCCCAACACGTAGCGGCCACGATCGTCGACTCCGATCGTTCGGCGCACTGGGGCGCGGGCCACTCCGCGCTGCCGCCGACCGGCGCGGCGGGCTATGCCATACCCGCGCCCACCCGCCCCAACCAGCTGTCCGGATCCCGGTACCCGCAGCTGCCCGGATCCAACCGTCGCGAACTCCCACCCGGCACCTGACCGCGCATCGACCGGAAGGGATTGCACTTCTGCACCGACACACAGCGATGCGCCGACCATGGCATCTCTATATACTCATCCCGCGCTGCCGGCCACCGAACAGCCCAGCACGGGTCCGGTCGGGGTGGGTATGGAAACGAGGTCGCTGTCTCCGCGCACAACTGTGCCGTTGCGGCCATTGAGTTTTCGTGAACGTCTCGATTTGCCGTTCGCACTGATCCAGCGGAACATCCGCGCTGTCGTCGGGCTGGTTGTCGTGAGCGTGGTGGCCGCCGAGACCGTCATCGTCCTGGCGACAACCGTGCCCTGGAACGCCTGGCTACGGACCAATCGCTGGGCCGTTGTTCCGGTGTTGATAGGTGAGACGACGTCATACCGACGCAGCGTCGCGCGCGCGAAACTTCTTTCCACGGGGACGAAATCGTCGTCGATCATATTGTGGATTACCCAGCGCACCCTGCTCGTCCCGCTCGCGCTTCCATTGCTGGCTCTCCCGACGGCCGGGGCGTGGATCTTCAGGACTCATCGTTGGCCGGTGATCGTCCCTACCGTCTACGTGCTGTACCTCAACGCGCTCAATCTGGGGGTCACCGCCGGGCTGATGGCCGACGCGGGACGGATCGACGCCTACCTCGGATTCATTCTGCCGCACGGCATGTTGGAAATGACTGCGATTCTCGTCGGGGGTGGCGTGGGATTGAAACTCGGTTGGACACTGATAGATCCGGGTCGGCTCAGCCGGTCGGAAGCGCTGGCCAAGATCGGGCGATCCGCCGCGATAGTGAGCGCAGGATTGGTCGGGATGCTGTTGATCAGTGGCTTGATCGAAGGCTTCGTGACCCCGAGCTCCCTTCCTCTGTGGGCTCGACTGGCGACGGGGTTCGTCGCCGAGGCGACATTCCTGCTCTACGTGTTCGGATTGGGGCGGCGGGCGAAGCTGGAGGAGACGAGCTGGTCGTCCAGGACGATGCGTCCTCGGCACGAGATCATGAGTTAGCCGACGTCGACAGTCCGCTGTACCAGGTGGCACAGCGGACCTGAACCAGATACTTCACATCACGAATCGGTCTCGAAATGAGTAGATTGAGTCGCGCTGGCCGCAGCGAGTCGCGCTCAAGCTGCGGCCAGCGTTACCGTCGACTCTACACAATCGTTACTCGCGCGCAACCACGTCTGCTCCGCTCGCACACTCACAGCAGCACAACAGCTACATCTGACGGCGCATCTGCCAGCTACCTCGAGGCCGTGTCCGGAGCTGAGAATTTTGCAGGTGAGCACCATTCCGTCACCGGCTCTCACGGCAGTGTCGAATTCACCCGCGGGCACGATCACCATGTTGCGCAACGTTGTCCACACCATGCTGCAGACAACTCTACGTTTGCTAGCGCAGCCTCCCTACCTGCACGTTCATTTGCAAGGAATGCCTGTTGCCGACTGTCGCCAGAAAGAAGAGACCGAAAGTTTGTCAATCGGCGATAAACAAGATATTCACTCGGTTCGGGTGCGGAAATACCGTCTGATCCCCCGTCGACCTACACGTTAGCCAGCTGCCTGATGGGCCTGGCGGAGATGCCGCTCAATACGCGTTCAGCACCTCGACCGCTAATGAATATCGTCCTGTGATCTTCGCCATAACAACGGCTCGAGTAGGAGGTCTATGCGACTTCGTGGACGATCCGACATCGTCGAACACAGGCAGAGCCGAACACAGGCAGAGCCGAACACAGGCAGAGCCGAACACAGGCAGAGCCGACTACATCAGCGCACCACCGTCGACCCGGATCTCACAACCGGTCATGTATCGCCCCTCGTCGGAGGCCACCATCGCGACAACTCCGGCGACGTCTTCCGGGCTGCCGAGCGCACCGCCGTTGAGCCATCCGGTCATCCGAGAAAACAGCTCTGGATCGAATCCCTCGGGAAGGTCCAGGATGGACTTGGTGGTGATACCGCTTGTGATACCTGCTGGCACGATGTTCACCGCACGCAATCCCTGCTTGGCGTACTCCAACGCAATGGCATGAGTGAAGGCGTTCACCCCGCCCTTCGACGCCGCATAGCACGCGAGATATGGATTCGCACTGAGCGCTGCGGTCGAGGACAAATTGACCACCACGCCCCGTCCAGTGGCCAACAACGCGGGCAACGCAGCCTGGGTCGTCAGGAAAGTGCCGGTGAGATTCACCGTGATCACCTGGTTCCACACTTCGAGCGGCATCTCGTGCGTTCGAGCAGGTCGCAGGATTCCGGCCGCGTTCACCAGCACGTCCAAGCCACCGAGAAACTCGAGTGTCTGCGTGATCGCAGGTCGCACCGAATCCGGATCCGCAATGTTCATCTCGATCGTCCGCAGTCGCTCGGCGGCATCGCCGGCCTTCTCCGCAGTAGCCGTCAATCCGGTGATGTCGACGTCCGCAGCGACCAACTGCGCGCCCTCATCGAGGAGGCGCAGGGCGATGCCCTGGCCGATACCGGATCCCGCTCCCGTCACCATCACACGACGACCATCGAATCTGCGCATGCCAAAAATTAGAACACGTTCTTATTGCACGTCAAGGAAGTATCGCCGATGAAGCACGGCATGTCGTCTCGATGTCACCACGACGACCGATCACGCCAGATATAGAAGTGATCGTAGACTCGAGCCGTTCACGCACTACTTCGTCGGTGCCCGCACCAACTGCGTCGGTCGACTCGGGGCACGACGAATCATCGAAGCATCGATGCCACGGAGCAACGCGGCACGCCCGAACAGGAGTCGGTTGGCTTCCAGCGAGTGCCACCCCATATTTCGGCGACCATCCACACAGTGGTCGGGTGTGGGTGCCGTAGCCACAATCGAAGTCGGTCGCACTCGGGCCGAATCCCCTCGGATTCCCTGCGTATGGACCGCTTCCCTGCGTGTGGACCGCTGCATGGACGCAGACGGGGCACAACCCGAAGACTATGCCCCGGACCTGCGTCGATGTGTGGGCGAAGGGGGACTTGAACCCCCACGTCCCGAAGGACACTGGCACCTGAAGCCAGCGCGTCTGCCATTCCGCCACTCGCCCGAGCGACGGGGAGACAGTAGCACGCCCGCCCGCCGGTGACGAAATCATCATTTCACAGGTTCGACCGGGCGACTGGAGGGCCACGAAATGCGATGCCGCCACCAAGAGTTACAGGTGCGGACGATCGTGGATATCATGCAGTGAACGTGGTCGATAAGCGACACGCCATACCCGCGTGTCGCTGTTAGGAATCAGGAAAGAGACGCTCACCGAAGGGAGGCCGATATGGGCTTTGTTTCCCGGTTCGAGCGTCGCCTTCAGGGGGCAGTCGGTGACGTGTTCGCGAGAGTCTTCGGCGGCAGTGTCGTGCCCCAGGAGGTGGAGGCAGAGCTGCAGCGCGAAGCAGCCGACCATGTTCACGACCTCGGTGGCGGCCATCTGTTGGCGCCCAACAGTTATGTGATCACGATCAACTCTTCGGATCATAGAAAGTTGGCCGACGATCACGACCTCACCACCCGCGCGTTCGCCAAACATCTGGAGGACTACATCCGAGAGCAAGGCTGGCAGACGTACGGCGAAGTACAGGTGACGCTCGAGGCATCACCTACGCTGCACACCGGACAATTCAGGGCGAGTGGCCGCGTGGATCCGGAGGCCGGTCAGGCAGTCAATGCGGCTCGCGGCCCCGAATCACCGCCACAACGACCTGCACACCCGCAACCAGGAGCTGGCCCCATGACGCAGAACTCAGGCTACGACCCGAGCCGTGAGCCCGCGGAGTCCGATCCACGCGACCGCGGGTTCGCTCCACCACCTGCCGGTCGCGGTATTCCGCAGAGCGGCGCGTACCGCGACGATTACGGTCGCGGCGGATACGGCCCGGACCACCAGGCCCCGGCAGCGCAGCAGGGTTACGGTGACTATCAGCGCAGCGACCAAGGGTACGGCCAGCAGGTCGACCCAAATTACGGTCAGCGAGGCTACGACCAGCAAGGTTATGGCGACCAGCAAGGGTACGGCGACCAGCAAGGGTACGGCGACCAGCAGCAGAGCTACGGCCAACAGGGCTACGCCGACTCCGGCTACGACCAGCAGGGCTACGGTCAACCGGGCTACGCCGACCCTGGCGGTCAACCGGGCTACGCCGACCCCGGCGGTCAACCGGGCTACGCCGACCCCGGCCGGGGTCAGCAGCGGTACGCCGAGTCCGACTACGACCAGCACAACGACCAAGGCTATGACCAGCAGGGGTACGGCCAGCAGAACTACGGTCGACAGGGATATGGCCCGCCGGAGCGCTCCGGTTACGGTCAACAGGGATACGGGCAGCAGGGTTACAACCAGCAGGGATACGCCGAAAACCCACAGGGGTATGCCGATTCCGGCTACGACCAGGGCCAGGGGTACAACGACCGAGGTTACGCCCAACAGGCCTACGGGCAGCAGCGATTCGGCGACCCGGGCTACGGTGAGCAGAACTACGCCAGTGAGCAGAACTTCCCCGACCAGGGCGGATACGGTCAAGACGACCAGGAAGGCTATGGCAGGGCCTACTCGCAGTCGGGTTTCGGGGCGCCGCAGAGCTACGGCTCGGGCTATGGCGCGGCGCCGCGCGCTGATTCCGGGTACTCCGCAACCCTGCAACTCGATGACGGTAGTGGCCGAACCTACCAGCTGCGCGAGGGCAGCAATATCATCGGTCGCGGCCAGGACGCGCACTTCCGGCTGCCCGATACCGGCGTCTCACGCAGGCATATCGAGGTGCGTTGGGACGGCCAGACTGCGATGCTGTCGGATCTCGGCTCCACGAACGGCACACTCGTCAACGGCTCTCCGGTGCAGGATTGGCAACTGGCCGACGGCGACGTCATCCGGGCCGGACACTCCGAGATCCTGATCCGCATCGTTTGATCCCGTAAGCTCGCGGTGCAGGTCGCGACATGGCACTGAACGGGGCGCGGGGCCGTATCGTGATCGAAGTCGACCGATGACCCTATTATGCTGCCAACACATGCGCGGCGCCGACTCACCAGCCGGCGAAGCGAACAGGCCGGTGGGTGGTCGAACTGCACCGATGGCAGCGATGTACAAGGTCGAGATGTACGAGGTCGAACAGGAGGTGGAACGCCGTGCAGGGATTGATCCTGCAACTGACCCGTGCGGGGTTCCTTCTGCTGTTGTGGTTGTTCGTGTGGGCCGTGCTGCGTACCTTGCGCAGCGACATCTACGCGGCATCCGGTATACGAATTCAACCCAAGCCCGCACGCGGGTCTGCGGTGTTGCCGTCGTTCGGCCGGGGCCAGAAGGGCGCCAAATACCTTGTGGTGACCCACGGTTCGCTTGTAGGCACGCGCATTTCACTCGGCAGCCAGCCGGTGCTGATCGGGCGTGCAGATGATTCCACGCTGGTACTCGCCGACGACTACGCCTCGACCAGACATGCGCGCTTGTCTCCGCGTGGCGACGAATGGTACGTGGAAGATCTCGGCTCGACGAACGGCACCTACCTCGATCACGCAAAGGTCACCACCGCCGTCCGAGTTCCACTGGCCACCCCTGTCCGTGTCGGTAAAACTGTGATCGAGCTGCGATCGTGACACTTGTTCTCCGCTATGCGGCGCGTAGCGACCGTGGCCTCGTCCGAGGCAACAACGAAGACTCGGTATACGCGGGCGCGCGGCTGCTCGCGCTCGCCGACGGCATGGGCGGCCACGCCGCCGGAGAAGTGGCGTCCCAGTTGATGATCGCCGCGCTGGCTCACCTCGATGACGATGAGCCGGGTGACGATCTCCTGGGCAAGCTGGACGCGGCCACCCGAGCGGGTAACGCCGCCATTGCCGACCAAGTCGAGGAAGAGCCCGAGCTCGACGGTATGGGCACCACACTCACCGCGATCCTGTTCGCGGGCAAGAAACTCGGACTCGTCCACATCGGCGACTCGCGCGCCTACCTGCTACGCGCCAGCGAATTGACGCAGATCACCCGGGACGACACGTTCGTCCAGTCCCTGGTCGACGAAGGCCGAATCACTCCCGAGCAGGCACATTCGCATCCGCAGCGTTCATTGATCATGCGTGCGCTCACCGGAAGTGAGATCGAACCGACGCTGATCATGCGCGAGTCGCGCGCCGAGGACCGCTACCTGCTGTGCTCCGACGGTCTCTCGGACGTGGTGAGCAACGAAACCATCGCGAATACGATGCGTGAAGGCAGCACCGACGAATGCGCCGACCGGCTCATCGAACTCGCCTTGCGCAGTGGCGGGCCCGACAATGTCACCGTCGTCGTCGCCGACGTCATCGACCTGGACTACGGTCAGAGCCACCCGATCGTGGCGGGCGCCGCCTCGGGCGTCGACGAAGACACGCCGCCACCGAACACGGCCGCCGGTCGGGCTTCCGCCTTGCGGCCGCCCCGTACCACGCCTCGCCGGGCGGCGGCGCCCGAACCGCCGCCGAAGAAGTCCCGTCGAATTCGGTGGACCATGCTCGCGATGGCACTGATCATCGCGGTCGGCGCCGGACTCGTGGTCGGCTACAAGATGATTCGCAGTAACTACTACGTCGGCGCCGACGATGGTTCGGTCGTGATCCTGCGCGGACTTCCCGGATCGATCCTCGGCTATTCGATTCACGACGTGAATCTGGTCGCCTGCGTGACCAGCGACGGTGAACTCAGTTTGCTCGAGCCCGGTGAACAGCTCCCGTCCTCGTGTCGGCCGTTGCGAGTCGACGATCTGAAACAGACCGCCCGCGAGCAGGTGGACAAGGGGCTACCGCCGGGGTCTCTGGACAAGGCGAAAGGCTCGATGACACACCTCGCCCAGCGAGAACTGCTACCGCCGTGTCCGGTCGAGAAGCCCGATCAGCAATCGGAGGTCGCATCGCCGACGGAGTCCGCCGCTCCGGAGTCGCCGGACGGCGCGCCGGCACCGCCCGGCGCGGCTCCCGATCCACAGGACGGTCTCGAAACGCCGAACCCTGCTGCCCAACCACAGCAGGAGGCGGCCCCCGTTCCCACCGAAGTACCCGCGCCGCCCGATCCTGGTGACGCTGATGGCGTAGAGATCCAGGCGCCGGCGGCGCCAGAAACCATCCAGGCGCCGCCGGCACCAGAAACCTCTGCTCCGGCACCGACCGAGTCGCCGATCCCCCAGATCCCGGGGGAAAGCTGCCGGGTGACAGACTGATGTCCGCGCCGTCTCCGCCGCCGGCTGGGGCTTTTCCCAGTCCGCCGGGCGGCTTCGCTCCTGCGCCACCACCGAGTTCCCGGCGAAATGCGGAACTGTTGCTGCTGGGCGCGGCCGCGGTCATCACCACTGTCGCGCTCTTTTTGGTCGAAGTCAGTCTGGAACAGTCGATCACCTGGGATATCGCCAAGTATGGCGTCGCGTATCTAGCCCTGTTCTCGGTCGCGCATCTCGCTGTCCGGCGATTCGCTCCGTTCGCCGATCCTTTGTTGCTACCCATCGTCGCGGTGCTGAACGGGCTTGGTCTGGTGCTGATCCATCGGCTCGACCTGGCCGATCAGGAGATGGCCACCTACAACTCATGGGCAATACCGTCGCCGGATGCCAACCAGCAGACCCTGTGGACAGCGCTCGGCATGCTCGGCTTCATCGTGCTGCTGATCGCCTTGCGCGACTATCGCACGCTGGCCCGTTACAGCTACACCCTCGGGCTGGCCGGCCTTGTCGCGTTGGCGATTCCAGCAATCCTGCCCAGCAGGTTCTCCGAGATCAACGGCGCGAAGATCTGGATCAGGTTGCCCGGGTTCAGCGTTCAGCCAGGCGAATTCGCGAAAATCCTCCTGATCGTCTTCTTCGCATCGGTACTGGTCGCCAAGCGTGAGCTGTTCACCGCGGCGGGGCGCCGCGTGCTCGGTACCGAGCTGCCTCGTGCCCGTGATCTGGGCCCGATTCTGGCGGTCTGGATCGTGTGCATCGGCGTGCTGGTATTCGAGAAGGATCTCGGAACCTCGCTGCTGATCTTCAGCACGGTGCTGGTGATGCTCTACATCGCCACCGAACGAGTCGGCTGGCTGGTCATCGGTGTCGGGCTGCTCGCGCTGGGCTTCGTCTTCGCCTATCAGATGTTCGGCCATGTCCGGGTTCGCGTGGACACCTGGCTGCATCCCTTCGACGATTACAACAACACCGGCTACCAGATCTCACAGTCATTGTTCGGCCTGGCCACCGGCGGCCTCGCCGGAACCGGGCTCGGTGGCGGTCGGCCCAACCAAGTGCCCTTCGCCAAGACCGACTTCATCGTCACCAGCATCGGCGAGGAGCTCGGCTTGATCGGGCTCACCGCGGTATTGACGTTGTTTCTGGTATTCGTGGTGCGCGGTCTGCGTACGGCGCTCGCAGTGCGCGACAGTTTCGGCAAGTTGCTCGCGGCGGGCCTGTCCTTCACCATCGCGATCCAGCTGTTCGTCGTGGTGGGCGGTGTGACGAAACTGATTCCGCTGACTGGTCTGACCACACCGTTCGTCTCCTATGGCGGCTCCTCGCTGTTGTCCAATTACCTATTGCTGGCGTTGCTGATCAAGATCTCCGACGCGGCCCGTGCGCCGGCGCCGATACGCAAGCGAGAACCTGCGCCGATCGCCGAGGCACGGACCGAACTGCTGCACCGCGAGGCGGGACGACCGGAAGCGGGTTCGGTGACATGAACACACCCCTGCGCCGAGTCGCGGTCGCCGTCATGGTGATGGTTGTCGCGCTACTCACCAATGCCACCTATATCCAGGTCATCAAGGCCGACGACTACCGCAGCGATCCGCGCAATTCGCGCGTGCTGCTCGACGAGTACTCGCGTCAACGCGGGCAGATCTCGGCTGGCGGTACCGTGTTGGCCAGCTCGGTCGCGACCGAGAACCGCTACAAGTACCTACGCACCTATCCCACCGATCCCGAGGCCTACGCGCCGGCCACGGGCTTCTACTCGATGCAGTACGGCAGCACGGGGTTGGAGCGGTCGGAGGACACCGTGCTGAACGGCTCGGATAGTCAGTTGTTCGGCAGCCACCTCGGTGACCTGATCTCCGGCCGGGATCCACGGGGAGGCAATGTGCTGACAACCCTCGATCCTGTACTCCAGCAGGTCGCCTACGAGCAGATGACCAGCAAGGGTTATACGGGCTCGGTGGTGGCACTCGAACCGAGCACCGGCAAGATTCTTGCCATGGTCTCCACGCCGAGCTACGACCCGAACCTGCTGTCCGGGCACGATGGCGCCCGCGGCACCCAGGCGTGGGAAACGTTGAGCGCCGATCCGCGGCATCCGATGCTGAATCGTGCCATCTCACAGACCTATCCTCCCGGCTCCACGTTCAAAGTCGTGGTCACCGCGGCTGCGTTGTCCAACCGAGTTGCGACTCCCGAGGATCAATTCACCGCCGCGCCGAACATCACCCTGCCGGGCACCAGCACCACAATGGAGAACTACGACGGCGTCACCTGCGGTCCCGACCCCACTGCGTCGCTGTACGAGGCGTTCCGGCGATCGTGCAACACCGCGTTCGCGGAGCTCGGCATCGAGGTGGGCGCCGCGAATCTCGAAGACGAGGCGGCCGCGTTCGGCATCGGCCCACACCAGGGAATTCCGATGCCGGTAGCGGAGAGCACCGTGGGCACCATCCCGGACGATGCTGCACTGGCGCAGAGCAGCATCGGCCAGCGAGATGTCGCGCTCACCCCGCTGGACAACGCGGTTGTCGCGGCAACCGTTGCCAACGGCGGAGTCCGGATGGAGCCCTACCTGGTGGATCAGCTGCAAGGCCCGGATTTGAGCGAACTATCCACCACCGAACCGGTCTCGGTCGGTCAGGCCGTCTCCGCCGATGTGGCATCGACCCTGACCAACCTGATGATCGCCTCGGAGAACAACACCGCCGGAAGCGGTCGGACCCCCTATCAGATCGCGTCCAAAACCGGCACGGCGGAACATGGCACCGACCCCCGCAATACTCCCCCCCATGCGTGGTACATCGCGTTCGCTCCCGCGCAGAACCCGAAGATTGCCGTCGCGGTGATCGTGGAAGACGGCGGGGACCGAGCGCTCGCTGCCACCGGCGGCTCGGTGGCAGCGCCGATTGGTCGTGCGGTCCTGGACACAGGTCTTCGAAGGGGCTGAACGATATGGATCTGCGAGTGAAGGTACGGGAATCTCGATGCTGAACAACGGTGCCACCATCGCCGACCGGTACCGGCTGCAGCGACTGATCGCGACCGGCGGCATGGGTCAGGTCTGGGAAGCCCTGGACACCAGACTCGACCGCAGAGTCGCAGTCAAGGTGCTCAAAGCGGAGTTCTCGACCGACCCGACGTTCCGACTCAGGTTCCGCACCGAGGCGAAGACCACTGCGCAGCTGAACCACTCCGGTATAGCCGGGATACACGACTACGGTGAGACCGTCGATCCCCAGAACAGCGAGACCGCCTACCTGGTGATGGAATTGGTCCAGGGCGAGCCGTTGAACAATGTACTCAGCCGGCTCGGCAAGCTGTCGGTGTCTCAGGGCCTGGACATGTTGGAACAGACCGGGCGCGCTCTCGACGTGGCGCACCGCGCCGGTGTGGTTCACCGTGATGTGAAGCCGGGTAACATCATGGTCACGCCTACCGGGCAAGTGAAGATCACCGACTTCGGCATCGCCAAGGCCGTGGATGCTTCGCCGGTGACGAAAACCGGCATGGTGATGGGTACCGCTCAGTACATCGCGCCGGAACAGGCGGTCGGCGAGGATGCCACCGCTGCGAGCGACGTGTACTCGCTCGGTGTGGTCGGCTATGAGGCTCTCGCCGGGCAGCGCCCCTTCGCCGGAGACGGCGCAATTACCGTGGCCATGAAGCACGTCCGTG
This sequence comes from Nocardia sp. CNY236, assembly GCF_000482385.1. Lineage (GTDB taxonomy): Bacteria > Actinomycetota > Actinomycetes > Mycobacteriales > Mycobacteriaceae > Nocardia. The sequence continues at coordinate 184,181 of NZ_AXVD01000001.1, read as the reverse complement.
AAACCCCACCCCCGTTGCCGTCCGATCTCCCCGCCAATGTGCGCGAACTGATCGAGATCACCATGGAGAAGGACCCCGCGCGACGCTATAGCCGGGGCGGCGAGTTCGCCGACGCAGTCGCCGCGGTGCGGGCAGGCCAACGTCCGCCGCGGCCCGGCGGTGTCCAGGTCACCGTGCCCCCTACCGGCGCCACTCAGGTGTTGCCACCCGGACCGACTGCCGTCATCCGCTCCACGCAACCGGTTTTCGACAATGCGACCGCACGCTATACACCCCCGCCGGTCGGGGCCGCACAGCATGGCGGTCCGGCCGAGGCGGCGACGGCATTGGCCGGAGCAGGGGGCCACCAGTCGCCGGGAGATCCCAGCGGCGCTCGACGCGTCACTCCGGCGCAGAAGAGGTTCGCCGCACTCGGCATCGGCGCCCTACTGCTCGGCGTGATCACCTACTGGCTGGTGTTCACGCCGAGCAAACCACCTCCCTCGACACCGCCCTCGACGCCGCTGTCGAGCGCCTCTCTCGTCCCGCCGGCGATCACCACCACCGTCGATGCGCCGGAACCTCCTGTGGTGATACCCACAACAGTTCCCGAACCGGTCGCCCCGCCTCCCATCCAGGCGCCCACGACCACTGTTGGACAGCCACCGACGACGAGCGACGAACCGACGTCGTCCGCACCTACGCCGACCACACCGATGCCGTCGACACCCACCACTACCGTAGAAACCACCACCTCCGCCGTAGGCACCACCACGGCATCGACTACTGCGGCGTCGACGACCGTTCCTACCGAGCCACCTGTTCCGACTACCGATCTGCCGATCCCGGAGATTCCCAGCGCCTGGGGGTTCTCGGTCACTCGCGCCGCATCCGCTACGTCTTCACAAGGACAGCCATGACGACCCCGAAGAACCTCTCCTCTCGCTACGAGCTGGGCGAGATCATCGGGTTCGGCGGTATGTCCGAGGTGCACAAGGCGCGCGACCTGCGCCTGAGTCGAGACGTCGCGATCAAAGTGCTGCGCGCCGATTTGGCGCGCGACCCGACGTTCTATCTCCGATTCAAGCGCGAAGCGCAGAATGCCGCCGCGCTCAACCACCCCGCGATCGTCGCGGTCTACGACACCGGCGAAGCCGAGGTCGACGGCGGCCCGCTGCCGTACATCGTGATGGAGTACGTCGACGGCGAGACGCTGCGCGACATCGTACGCAGCGACGGACCGCTGCCACCACGGCGCGCGATGGAAATCATCGCCGACGTGTGTGCCGCCCTGGACTTCAGTCACCGGGCCGGCATCGTGCACCGCGATATGAAGCCGGCCAACATCATGATCAACCGGGCAGGCGCGGTGAAGGTGATGGATTTCGGCATCGCGCGCGCCATCGCCGACAGCTCCAATCCGATGACGCAGACCGCAGCAGTGATCGGCACTGCGCAGTACCTCTCGCCCGAACAAGCCCGCGGGGAGACGGTCGATGCCCGCTCGGACGTGTATTCGGTCGGCTGCGTGCTGTTCGAAATTCTCACGGGTGAGCCGCCGTTCACCGGCGATTCGCCGGTTGCCGTCGCCTACCAGCACGTGCGGGAGGATCCGCGCCTGCCTTCACACGTACACCCCGGTGTGCCGCGTGAACTGGATTCGGTCGTGCTCAAGGCCATGAGCAAGAATCCGGCGAACCGCTACCAGACCGCGGCCGAGATGCGCGCCGACCTCATTCGAGTCCTCGGTGGGCAGCGACCGAGTGCGCCGATGGTGATGACCGACGAGGATCGCACCACAATCATGGGAGCCGACCACCTCGAACCGCGCAGCTACCGCACCGTCGAGCACAATGACGACACCGCCGAACAGGAACTGACGCAACCACCTGGTCATCGGCGGGTCGGCTACATCGCACTCGGCGCAGTAGTGACCCTTGCCGTCGCTTTCGCGTTGTTCTGGGTACTCCTCGGTCCGGGTAGCGGACCCGACCAGGTGACTTTGCCCGACCTATCGAACACGTCCTCGGAGCAAGCTCAGCAAGCTCTACAACAGCTCGGGTTCGCGGTGGCGATCCAGCAAAAGGCGGACAGCAAGGTTGCGACGGGCAATGTAATTGCCACCCGGCCTTTGGGCGGCTCGCGCATCGATGAGGGCAGTACCGTCACGGTTCAGGTCTCCACCGGCCCGACTCAGGTGCAGGTGCCGAAACTCGACGGTTTGAGCCAGCAGGAGGCGACACAGAAGCTCAACTCCATCGGGTTGGATATCGATCCGAACGTGGATCTCAAACCCTCCAGCCTCCAAGACGCCGACAAAGTGATCGGCACCAATCCCGCGGCCGGCGCCCGGGTCGACGCGGGCCGGGCCATCAAGCTCATTGTCGGCACAGGTCCGGAGAAGGTCCGCGTGCCGAATGTGATCGGGCAGTCCATCGACGTCGCGCAGCCGAACATCGAGGGGGCCGGCTTCGAGGTTCAGGTCCAGGACGTCACCTCGTCTCAGCCGAAGGGCCAGGTAATCGGAACCAAGCCCGCGGGTGGCTCGACCGCCGACAAAGGATCGGTCGTGACCATTCAAGTGTCCACCGGCGACCGGATCACGATGCCCGAGCTCAGAGGGCTCACACCTGCGCAGGCAGTGGAGGTACTGCGCCAGAACGGCTGGACCGGCAGCGCCGGGCAACTCAAACGGTCGACGGTGTTCGATCCGACCAATGTCGGCCGCATCGTCGCGCAGCAACCGCCAGCCGGTTCGTCCGTGGCGAAGAATGGCGACATCGGAATCACGATCGGTGCGTTCACCTGACCTCACGACTTCGACTACCTCACGACTTCGACTACCTCACGACTTCGACACAGCTCGTCGGAAACATGCAACGTATGGATGTCGGAATGGAAAAGAACGGAGAATTCTTCTCCCATTGCCGATTCGCTCGAGATCGAATACGGAAAACCCCTCCCCAGTCCATGGCGCAGCGAGAGAATTGCTCTGCTCCATTCGAATGAATGACAACTGGCTGAGGAACGAGGAGGCTTACTCATGACCACTGCCAAGGACATCATGAAACTCGGAGCACGGTGGATCGGTAAGGACCAGACCGTCGCGGATGCGGCGCGGATCATGGCAGATCTCGACGTCGGGTCGCTGGTCGTATCGGACGAAAACGAACGGATGTGCGGAATCGTCACCGACCGCGACATCGTCGTGAAATGCATCGCGCAGGACAAGTCGCCATCGGACATGCCGCTCAGCGAGATGTGCGAAGCCACTCCACGATGGGTCGATGCGAATGCCGACATCGAGGTCGTCCTCGACGAAATGGAAACACACCGCATCAAGCGAGTTCCGGTGATCGAGAACAATCAGCTGGTCGGCATGATCAGTGAAGCCGATCTGGCGCGACACCTGGACGACAATCAAATCGGAGAATTCGTGACCGCAGTCTACGGGCGCCCCTGAGTCGCGACCCCCGACCAGCTCTTCTTCGGGAAGTATCGCAACACGGCGACATCGCCGACCTGAGTGACGTCCTGCAACCGCATCCTCCGGTTGGGCGCGCCCGGGTAGGTGGCGTGGGCAAGGAAGCGCGGCGCGCCGGCGGTGCCGATCAGGATCGGTGCAACCGCCATCTGTAGCTCGTCGGCCAGGTCGGCAGCCAGGAGGGCGGTATGCACGCGAGTGCCGCCCTCCACCATGAGGCGGGTGACCCCACGCACACCCAGGTCGTCCAGCACGGCGCCGAAGTCGACTCCGGCGCCGAGGTTCACCACGTCCGCCAGGTTGGACAAGCGTTCGACGAGCCTTTTCGCGCCTGCCGCCGTGGTGTAGACGAGTTTGTCTCCACCGTGGTGCCAGAACTGCAGTTTCGGGCTCAGATCACCGCCTGCCGACACGGTCACCTTGAGCGGATATTCCGGTTTTCCCGCCGCTAGGCGGGCTGCTCTGCGGTCCGGGCTGTCCACCAGCAGTCGTGGATTGTCGCTGCGCAAGGTCTGCGCACCGATCAAGATGGCGTCGGAATCGGCGCGCAGTTGGTCGACCCGGTCGAAGTCCGCCGCGTTGGACAATCGAAGCCGCTCGGGACCGGTGTCATCGATGTAGCCGTCGATGCTCACTGCGATCGACAGCAGCACATACGGACGAGTCACCGCGGCACCAATGCGGCAACCTCCGCCTCCAGCGTCCGCACCAACCCTTCGGCAATGCGCTCTCCGCTGATCCCGAGCCAGTTCGCCAGCATGCGGTGTCCGCCTTGGGTCAACACCGATTCGGGATGGAATTGCACTCCATGGATGGGCAGGGTGCGATGGCGCATCGCCATCACGATCCCACTCTCGGTGCGGGCGAGCACCTCGATCTCTGGCGGTAGCGTGTCCTCCAGCACCGTGAGCGAGTGGTATCGCGTGGCAGTGAACGGGTCGGGTAGACCGGCCAGCACACCGACTCCGCTGTGGAACACCGCACTCGTCTTGCCGTGGAGCAGCTCGGGAGCCCTGGTGACCCTCGCCCCGAACGCCGCACCGATCGCTTGGTGCCCGAGACATACACCGAGCAGTGGAACGCGGTGGGCAGCGCAGGAGCGCACCAGGTCGATACTTGCGCCGGCCCGGTCCGGGGTACCAGGGCCAGGGCTGATGAGAACGGCATCGAAGTCGCCGGCAACGGCGTCGACGTCGGTCAGGTTCGCATCGTCGTTGCGCCAGACCACAACCTCGACACCCAACTGCCCCAGGTATTGCACCAGGTTGAAAACGAAGCTGTCGTAATTGTCGACGACGAGAACGCGCATGACGTCGAGACTACGGCCCGGCCCGGCGCGGCGTCGCATTCATTCCCAGTTGGGATAGCCTGGAGGCACACCGGCGGGCGCCGCAGCCTCGTCCACCAGCGGCGAGTGGGTTCGGCCGACAGGATTCCGCCCGCCCGGTACCGACCTGTACGCCGAATACGAGGACGTCATGCCCAAGTCGAAGGTCCGCAAGAAGACCGACTACACGATCAACCCGGCCTCACGGGTCCCAGTGAAGGTGAAGGCCGGGCCATCTCCGGTCTGGTACGTGACCATCATGCTCGGGTTCATGGTGGCCGGGCTGCTCTGGCTGCTGGTCTACTACCTGGCGGCCGAACAGATCAGCTGGATGAACGATCTGCATGCATGGAACTTTCTGATCGGCTTCGGCCTGATGGTGGTGGGCTTGATCATGACCATGCGCTGGCGTTGAGCCGCACGCGGGTTACAGTGATGTCATTCATGCACACCTGTGGATGATTCTGTGGACAATTCGAGCAGCGATTGGAACTGCCGTGACTCCAGAGCGTCCAGATCCTCGGTCGACGGACCGCGACGAGACGATACTGGCGTGGACTACGCCCGCAGCGGCGCTCGTCGCAGTAACGCTGGGCGGAATCGCCTTGGCCGTCGCCGCCGTGTTAGCCGCCGACGCGACAAGCCGGCTACTCGTCGGGTTGGCAGCTGCCGGCCTCCTCGGCCTCGCGGTGCTCGGATTCCGGCAACGGCCACGATTGTCGGTACTGACCGGCGCTCGACCACGCCTGGTGGTCCGCACCCTCCTCGGAGCAGACGAGTACACCGCCGATCGAATCCTGCGCGCCCGGGTGGTGAGCTTCCGCCGCCTCGGGCGCACGATGCCCACATTGGAACTCGACGTCGAGCGCGACGGCTCGGAGCGACTACTGATCTTCAGTCGCTGGGACCTGGGTACCGACCCGGTGGTCGTGTACCAGGACTTGATCGCGGCGATGCGACTGTCCGGGGACACGGCGCGCTGAATCCGATCTCGAACCAACCGATCTCGAACCAACCGGTGCCCAGGCACCGGGCCGCGATGTTTCACGTGAAGCGAGCGAACGTCCCGATCAGACCGTGAGGGTGATCGCACTCACCACCACAATCCACAACGCGGCGATCGCGATGGTCGCCACAGCGCCCCATCCGAGCAGTCGAACGGTTGCCGGTGACTCGACCCGGAGCCAACCAGGCAAGAACAGGATGCCGACCGTCGCCAGCGTTCCCGCCGCCAAACCGCCGAGATGTCCCCACAATGAAATGCCGGGCAGCGACAAACTGATGAATACGTTGATGCCGATGGTGATCAACATGGCGTTCGGGTTCCGGCGCAAGCGGATGAGTATTACCGTGATCGCCCCGAACAAGCCGTAGACCGCACCCGAGGCTCCGGCTGTCGCCGCGTTCTGCGCCAACACCATGACCGCGGCCGAACCACCGAGCAGCGAAACCAGATATACCGCGATATACCGCAGCGGTCCCAGCACGAGTTCGACATCTCGGCCCACGATGTAGAGCGCGAACATGTTGATCACCAAATGGAGCAGTCCGAAATGGAGGAACCCGGAACCGAGGACACGCCACCACTCACCGCTCGCGACTGCAGGCGGAAACAGCACCCAGTCGATGAACAGAACCGATCGTCGCTGGTCGCCCACCAGGCTGTTCGCCTGTGCGGCGGTGATCGCGTAGATCACGACATTGATCGCAATCAGCGCGTAGGTCACCAGGGGGGCAGCGGATCGGGGCGCCGGAGCTCCAGCGACGGTCCGTACCTGCGGCGCACTTCGTTGATCCTGGCGCAGACAGTCGACACAGTGTTGGCCGACCGCCGCAGGACGCAGACATTCCGCACACGCGGGCCGGCCGCACCGCGTGCAGGCCAGGCCGGTCGGGCGATTCGAATGGCGGAAGCACGTCGGTGCGGGCGGCTCAGGGTACATGGTCACATTCGATCACGACGTGAGTCGACTCTGTCGTCCCGTCACCGTGGACGTCGGGCAAGCCCCGCCACCCGGCGACAGGATTCTGCACGAGCCACCGCCATATGCCACAGTGGTCCAATGACCTCTGGGCGCCTGCACGTCACTTCGCGTTCCACCAGTCGATTCGTCCTCGTGGCCGCCGTCGCATTCGCAGGTGGCGCCGCGTATCTGGCTCGAACTCGCCGACCGCATCCCGTGCAACCGGCTGCGGCGCCGCCACGAATCGGTCGGGTACGCAGCGGCTCCGTATCGGCCGCCGGAACCGGCACGGAGCACGAACACTGACATCGGAAGGAATTCCACTCAGCGGCTGATCGCCTTATCATACTGGCGCATGGCCAGCGGTACGAAGATCACCAGGATCACCACGACCCACAGCAATGTGGTAGCCACTGGATTCTGTAGCGACCAGGTCTCCGGCACGGGCGCCAGTGGAGTGGTATTGCCGAACAATTCGCGCGTCGCCTGGGCGAGCGACGACACCGGATTCCACTCGGCTATCACGCGCAGTACAGTGGGCAACTTCTCACTCGGCACGAAGGTGTTGGCGATGAAGGTGAGTGGGAAGATCACGATGAAGCTGGCGTTGTTGAACACCTCCGGAGCCCGCACCAGCAGACCCACGACGGCCATGATCCACGACACCGCGTAGGCGAACGCCAGCAAGAGGAAATACGCCAGCACTGCGTCGAGGAACGAGCCGCGGATTCGCCAGCCGACGACGAAGCCGGCGAGTGACATCACCGTCAGACTGACCACATTGAGCACCACATCACTGATCGTGCGACCGAACAGCACCGCCGACGGCGCCATCGGTAGCGATCGGAACCGATCGATGATCCCCTTCTGCATGTCCTCGGCCAGGCTCGTACCGGTGAACGTCGCACCGAATACGACGGTCTGGGCAAAGATGCCCGCGATGAGGAACTCGCGATAGCCACCGGTCATTCCCGGTACCTCGATCGCCGCGCCGAAGACATAGGCGAACATCAGCACGAACATGATCGGCGACAGCGTGGAGAAGGCCAGAACCTCGGGTACCCGCCTGATCTTGATCACATTGCGTTTCGCGATGGTCAGGCTGTCGCCGGCGACGATCGACAGTCGCGCACCCAGCGTGGACGGCGCCGGAACCGGTGCCGTGGCGGTCATCGGATCACTCCTTCGGTCTGCAATTCATCGGTCGGTATCCGGTTCTCGCCGTTGGTGGGCATCGACATTCCCGGACCTGTGAGGGTGAGGAACACATCGTCCAAGGATGGGCGGCGCAGGCCGACATCGTGAATCTGCATGCCGTGCGCAGTCAGCCTGCCGATCGCCTCGACGAGAGCCTGTGACCCGTCGGAGACGGGGATGGTGATCCGGCGCAGTCCCGGCTCGAGTTGAATTTCTCCATCGGCGAGGGTCCTCAGCGCATCCTCGGCCGTCGCCAAACTGTCTGCGCGGTCGACGGTGAGTTCGATACGGTCGCCGCCGACCATGGACTTGAGTTCATCGGCGGTTCCCTCGGCGATTACCGTACCTCGGTCGATCACTGCGATGGAGTCCGCGAGTCGGTCGGCCTCCTCCAAATATTGCGTAGTCAACAAGAGCGTTGTGCCACCTGCGACCAACTCTTCGATGACATCCCACAGGTCGAGGCGAGCACGCGGATCGAGCCCGGTCGTCGGCTCGTCGAGGAAGAGCACCGGCGGATTGGCGACCAGCGCGCCGGCCAGATCCAGGCGGCGGCGCATGCCACCGGAGTATCCCTTGACCGGGCGGTCGGCGGCGTCCGCCAAGCGGAAACGCTCGAGCAGTTCCCGCGCGCGTTCCTTACTTCGCTGGATGCCCAAATGATAGAGGCGTCCCACCATTTCCAGGTTCTCGAAACCGGTGAGGTATTCGTCGACCGCGGCATATTGTCCCGACGCCCCGATCAGCGAACGCAGAGCCTGCGGATTGCGTAGCACGTCGATTCCCGCCACCGTCGCCCGACCCGCATCTGGTGACAGCAGCGTAGTGAACACGCGGACCGCTGTGGTTTTACCTGCACCGTTGGGGCCGAGCAGCGCGGTGACGGTTCCCTCCGGGACCGCCAAATCCAGTCCATCGAGGGCTACCTGCTGACCGTATCGCTTGACCAACCCTTCGGCGATTATTGCATCGGGCATAACTCTCCTGAGATCGACGGTGCGGATCGTGTTCGGCGCAAGGCCATGGGTGCAGATCGAGCCCGGCCGTGAGATCCAGCGGCCACCGGTACTCGATTCCAGTATTGCGATGATCACCGACAACTTCATCCAAATTTTCGGACGCAGCGCCGCTCGGCCTGCCGAGTATTCGGACACGTTCATGTACATCACCGTCGCACCACGGTCTGACAGTTTGTGACAGGTTTTACGACCGGTGTGGTGTGCGACATACAGCCCACACTTGCGCTATGGGAAACCGCAACGACCCACCACTGCCGCAAGCGGGGTCCGGCCCACCGTCGCAGCGACCGCTTTCGCCGGTGCGCGCAACAGCCACGGGCGTCGCGGAACCAACCGGGCACATCTGCTGGGGGTCTCGTCCGAAAGCCGAAACACACGAGCGGCCAACGGATCAGCAATCGTGATGATCGGCCGACCAGAAGGTAGGCCCGTGGAAAAAACTTCGAAAGTGGGCCTCCCCACGCACCCACAATCGCAAATCATCGAGTAGCATCATTCAAGTCGGCCCCTCCCCCCCGGGCCGACCTTACGCGGGCCTCGGCTAACTCCCCCCCTTCGCCGAGGCCCGCTCTCAACTTTGGACTTCCTCTCGACTTCGGACTTCCTCTCGACTTTGGACTTCGATGGTCGCGCAGGGCGTTCAGCCGGTCGCCGTTCCCACCGCGCTCCAGGCCGCACCCAGCCGTTGCCCACGCACCGATCCCGCGATTGCGAGCAACCGCCGATCGCGTTCCCAACGACTACGTATCGTCGAGTCCACCGATGCCCACAATGGCTCCACCTCGGTCAACAAATCGTCGATGACATCGACGACCCCGCTGAGCGCGATGTGCACCCCCGGTGAACTGGGCGAATCGCTACCCAGCCCGCGCACTGCAGCGAGCGCGGCCAGCAAGCGCTGACGAATGGCCGAGGGCCAGTCCGACACCCGCGCCACCCGCGTCAACCAGCCCAGCGCAGCCGCGAGCACGTGGATATCCTCGATCGTCCGAAACGGTTTGGCATAGTCCGCATACCCGTCACCGGGCAATACCCGCACCGGTACATCGGTCAGCCGCACCGAGGCGTGTGGTACCTCGGGTATGAAGGACGCGGGAGGGTGCTCGGTCAAATCCACACCGGGCGCATTCGGGTCGACCATTGTGGCGCGCAAGCGATTTCGTCCATCGGCACCGGTACCGACACTGGCGATCACCACGAGCCGGCTAGCCGAAGCACTCGCGATCACGAACGATTTGGTCCCATTCACCAGCCAGACTCCCTGCTGTCGAGCGAGTGTCGCTCGGATCGCAGAGGGATGGACACCGCCCTGCTCGCTCACGCAGATCGCAACCAACTCGTCTTCCGGCAGGTCCGGGATCAGTGTGCGCAGTGCCGCTTGGTAGCCGGACAGAAATGCGAAACCGAGGCGGTCGGCGACGAAGCCGCCGGCGATCGCGCGATCGAGCTGCCGGTCGAAACGTTTCGCAGCCGACCGAAGCCGGGTCCAAGCCGCATCGACGTCGTCGAGCGGCTGCGCTGCGACGGGCTCGGTCAACAACATATCGAACAGAGAGTCCACCTCCCCACGGTAACCGAGCACCCGCTTGGTCGAGCCGGACCACGGCCGGCGACCTGGCACCGACCCCACCGGCACGCGGGACCAGCCATACAGCTGCCAATTCGAGGGCAAATAGCGATTGTCTGGCAATCAGCCCGCGCCGCCGAGGCGACTTCCGTGGACCAGTCTGTATCACCGAGGTGTCGTACGTGTCATGGAAGGAGTTCCGACCGGTGTCGAAGCTGGACGAAAGTCGCCGCGACGCGTTGTTCGACGACGCATCCAGGCTGTCGTGGGTGCTCGCCGGGCTCGCCGGCCTTCTCGGTGCGGCTGCGTTCATGCATACATCTGGCTATTTCGTTACCTTCATGACAGGCAATACCGAACGCGCAGTCCTGGGACACATGCACGACGAACCTCAGGTAGCCGTCGCTGCCGCTGGATTGCTGGTGTCGTTTCTCTCGGGCGTGGTCGTGGCCTCGTGGTGTCGAAGACGCTACTGGTCCGGGCACCCGCACGGTCCTACTCTGCTCACCACTGTCTGCCTCGCGCTGGCCTCGACGATAGACCTCGTGCTATACCACCTTCTCTACCATGTGGCCTCGGAGCGGATCGCCTTCGTACCGATTCTGTTCGTCGCGTTCGGTGTCGGATCTCTCAACACGTCGTTCGTCCAGAACGGCGAAGTGTCGGTGCCGCTGAGTTATGTCACCGGAACTCTCGTCAAACTCGGTCAAGGCATCGAGCGCCATATCAGCGGAGGCGACCTCGCCGACTGGCTCGGCTATTTCCTGCTGTATGCGAGCTTCGCGCTCGGAGCCCTGCTCGGCGGACTGCTGAGTCTCCTCGTTCCGGGCTGGGCGATGTTGATCACTGCCACAGTGGTGTGTCTGCTCGCCACCGGCTATACCTACTTGCATCTGGACCGGCACGGACCCCTCCTTCGGTGACCAATGTTCGGTGACCAATGTCCTCCACCAGGTGGCCACCGTCTTCACCGACCTCGCGTCGACGAATTCACCGATCCCACTGCGCTACCGAATGATTCGCTGCTGCCCCCGAGCCACACGTCGTCGGCGAAGGTCAGAATCGGCAGGCGCCGGACACCGGCATCGACGAGATCGGCGACACCGTCACCCCGACCCCATACGTCGACGCGTGGATGACTTCGCCGTCACCGGCGTAGAGGGCAGAATGGTCGCCGCCGTAGAACGACACGACATCGCCTGGTCGCAACTGGTCGAGCGGTACCGGTGTGCCCGCGGCAACCTGGGCGTAGCTTGTGCGTGGCAGGTCCACGTCGGCCTGCATGTAGGACCACTGCACCAATCCTGAGCAGTCGAAGGAGTCCGGGCCGACGGCACCGTAGCTATAGGTCGCACCGAGCTTGCTCCGCGCCGCTTCGACCGCCACTTCGCCCGGAGTCTTCTCCGGCATCACCACGCCGGGTGGGGTCGGGGACCAGGGAATGTTCTCCGGGGCGCCGAAGGGGAACGGGAAGTCGACCAGCGGAAGCTCGTCGAGGAAGGGGAGTTCGATCCCGGGTACATCATCGAGCCAGGCCGGAAGCTCGATTGCGGGAACCCCCATGGGCACCGGAAGCTCGATTGCCGGAGTATTCATCGGCGCCGGAAGGATTGCCGGAGCTTCCATGGGCACCGGAATAATCGCCGGTACATTCATAGGCGCCGGAAGCCCGATCATCGGCAAGAAGTCCGCGGATTGCTCGATCACGGAAAAATTCAGCGCCGCAGGATGTTCGATTCCCGAGACGACCGGGAGCGCTACCGCCGGAAGTATGGCGAAATTCCGAACCAAACCTTCAGAGACAACAGCTCCTTCTGGCACGTCGAATGCTGCCGAATCGGGAACGGCTACCGGCTGCGCTGACGAGTGCCCCGCGTTCATCAGCATGCCGATGAACGCCGCAATTCCTGCCGCGAACACCCACAGAACAGCACGCCATAGATAACGAATGTATCGGACGTCGGTCGTTGATGCCATGATGCGGTCCTCCGATGCTCATATCGTTGGCGTCAGCTGGGCTGTTCATCGAGTACCGCCCGGCCAACGCCTCGAATTGAATAGAAAACCATCACGGTGCCACATTTATCCAGCGGATCCGATCCAAGAGTCCACCTTTCGACATGTAGTGCACGACGTAAAGCCCAACACACGGCACATCGGGTAACAAAACAGCAAATAATGTATTCGGCGTCTATTCGCAATCACAAAACCTCTTCGGGCGATACGGCGCCCCGCAGGGAATCGATTCCGCTGCGGGGCGCCGTGTCACATCCAATTCAGGCGGTGATCTGTTCCTCGATTTGCTTCGCAATCGTCCGGAGTTTCGCCGCGAATTCCCGCGCTGCCACCGGGTCGTCGCTCGACCCCTTGACGACTCGGCGAGTCAAGGCCGCGAGCCGCGATTCCACCGTGGTGAACATATTCGGGGTCCGACCGTGGGCGGGGTCGGGCAGTTCGCCACGCATCCACGCCTGCAATCGCTGGATCACCATGGCTTCGTCGAAGTGCTCGGGAAGGAGCGCAACAGCTTCTCGAAGCCGGGCCGCGGTAACCCTCGTGCCGATTCCATCGGCGATCGTGGTGTACACGGTGACCGCGGCGTCATCCCCATGTTCGACTGCCACCGGAAGCAGTTCCCGAATCTGTCCTTCGTTGATGGCGGGTGCCATGGGGTGCAATCGGTCGGCCAGGGGCCAGGCTCGAATGAGCTTGTGCGCATAGGACCGCTGCATATCCCACCGCTGTTCCACGTATTGGTCGAACGTCTCGTGCGTGTCGCGGTACAGTCGCCCGTCACGCACGATCTGCAGAGCGCGACCAGCAGCCCAGAACGCGATGCGCAGGGTGTCGATCGACGACTCGCACGCGGTCAACTGCGCTCGTTCTCGATCGCTCAGCCGCCCCTTGCCAGCAGCGGGTACCGGCATCGTCGAGACAGTCGACCTCGCCAGCGACTCCACAGAGGCGGTGGCGGTGGCGGCCGCGGACCCCACCCTGCTCGACCGCCGCCATTCGGCATTGCGTAGCGGCGATACCGGCGGCGTGTGCTCGGCACCATCGGCCAGTGGATTGACACCGCCAATGGAGCTCTTTCTTCGCTGTGGAGGCATCAGGCGGGCACCTCCACCAGGGCGCGATACGAACTCAGCAGTTCGTCACCCACTTGCCGATATTCCGCCACATCCGCGATCGGGTTCTCGGCCCCCTCACCGACTTCACCATCGGCTGCTTCTCGATACCATTTCCACGCGCTCACGTAGGAATCGAACACCTCGTAGCCGGCATTCTCCAGATTCCGTCGCTGTCCTCGGTATTCGGTAGAAATATTCCTACCGCCCTTCATGACCACCGGAACCTTGGTCAGCAGAACCCGCACTCGAATCTCACGTCCGGCGCCGGCGGCGGCCTCCTCGGCAGCCCGGAATGTACTGGGCACTCGCTTGACTTCGGACGGGCTCACACTCGTCAGCAGCAAGAGTTGGTCGCTGGCGGGAACGGCGGCTTTGAAAATGTCCGCCGACTCGCCGCCTGCGTCCACCAGGATCACATCGAAATCGGCAGCTTTGTCGGCAATACAATCAGCGACGTGCCGAGAAGGGAAAGCGACCAGTTCGAATGGCACCTCGATTTTCCCCTTTGTCAGCCGACGGTACCAGGAGTATCCGGTCTGACTGAGCGGGTCGGCGTCGATCACCAGTACTCGCAGTCCGTGATCCCGAGCGAAGTAACTGGCCAAGAAGAACGCTGATGTCGTCTTGCCTACTCCGCCCTTGAGGTTCCCCAGGGTGACGACCAGAGGTTCGGGTAATTCGAGTGGCGCGACAGAATTCGTCATGAGCGGTCCTCCGAAGATGAGGAGTGCGTTGACTGTGTGGGCCAATTTTGGCACAGCGCCACAGAATTTCCGCTGATTGCGATCCACCGGGCTTTTCGCGGCGGCGGAAGCAATTGTGTCCAATTGGACACACACCGCCGGTGCGTGAGAATCTCGCCCGACTACCCCGTGCTCTGGATCCGATCGGGCCAGCGCCTCCGAGCCCGGCGCCGATCATGCCCGCGCACATCCCTTTTCACGCGGCGAACCCGACTCCAGCTGCATCACGTCCGCCTCGGCGTCGGCGAGATGGGCGCAGCCGACAACGACATACGCCCACCTGGACTCGAAGTAGCGCGCTCAGGGCACGCCGGAATCAGTGGGAGCCGGAATCAGTGGGCCGTGGCCTCCTGCCACGTATTCGCGTCGCCGCGGTTACGCAGCTTGGAGATGCCGAGGAGAACCAGAGCCACAACGCCGACCGAAAACAGAATCTTCATGGTTCCCAGCCTACTGCTCTTGGCGAGAAGCAGCCCAAAGCGACTCGGCTCCGGGAACTCTCGGCGTGATGGGCCACCAACGGTGTGCCGCTGTCCGTACGGGGAGCCCGTGGCGGGCATAGTACGAGGTCACCGCACCGGTGTACCCGCGAGAGTCTTGGCCAACTCGTGTTCCAACTCCGCGCCCTCGATATCGAGATCCGGCACGATACGCCCGAACCAACGTGGGTGATACCACATCCGGCTTCCGATCAACGCCATGACTGCCGGCACCAAGGTGAGCCGAACGATGAAGGCATCGAGGATGACACCGACGGCCAAAGTCAACGCCAGCGATTTGACGATCGGATTGTCGACCCAGGTGAATGCTACGAACACCGAGAACATGATCAGTGCCGCCGCACTGACCACCCGCGCCGAGTGGGCCACCCCGTTCTGCACCGATGCGATCGCATCGCCGGTGCGGGTGTATTCCTCCTTGATGCGGGATACGACGAAGATTTGGTAGTCGCTGGAAAGGCCGAAGATGATCGCAAGGATGGCGATCGGCAGGAAGCTCAGCGTCTGGGTCTTGGTGGCACCGAATACCTCTGCGCCCCAACCCCATTGGAACACTGCGACCTGGATTCCGAGCGCGGCGAATACCGACAGGATGAATCCGACGATCGACGACAACGGCACCAGCACCGTGCGGAAGGCGATCGTCAACAGCACCAGCGCCAGGCCGACCACGACCAGCAGGAAGGCGGGTAGCGCCTCGGCCAATCGGTTGGAGGTGTCGATATTGGCGGCTGTTGTGCCACCGATCAGATAGGTGGCTCCGGTGTCTGCTTCGATGCGGTCGCGGTCATCGCGGAGCCGAGTGACCAGATCCGATGTTGCCGTCTGGTCAGGACCTGTCTTCGGGACGACTTGGACGAGCAGTAGACCATTACCGCTGGCTGCCGGCTGGACTACGGCCACGTTCGGCTCGGCTTGCCAGCGCTGCATCAACAGCTGCGCCGCGTTCGGATCGGTAGCTCGAGACACGTCGGTCACCATCAGCAGCGGACCGTTGAAGCCGGGGCCGAACGAGCGGCTGATCGTGTCGTACGCTTTGCGCGCTGTGCTCGATTCCGGTTGCGACGCTCCGCTGGGCAACCCGAGATGAATCTGTGTGACCGGTATCGCCAATACGCCCAGGACAGCGACGCCGAGCACCAACAGCGGAATCCGGAATCTCGTCACGAACCGCCCCCACGAGTGCCCCATCGTGCGTTCGGGCTCGTACGCCGCGATCCGGGCCACTTCTTCCGGGCGGCCTGGGTGCAACGGCGGGGAGATGAAGCGTGCGACCGTGTCACCGGCGAACGCGAGGAACGCGGGCAGCAACGTGAGGGCTACCAGCATCGCCACGAACACCGCGGCCGCCGCGGTCAAGCCCATGACGGTCAAGAACGGAATACCGACGACCGACAACCCACACAAGGCGATGATCACCGTCAAGGCTGCGAACACGACCGAGCTACCGGCCGTGCCGACGGCCAACGGTATCGACTCCTCGGCGGTCAGTCCCAACACGATGTTGTGCCGATGCCGAGACAGAATGAACAGCGCGTAGTCGATGCCGCACGACAGCCCGAGCATCAACGCCAACGAGATCGCCGTGGCGGGCACATCGACATACGCCGCCACGCCGAGAATTCCGGTCAGCCCGATGGCCACACCGACCAATGCGGTAACGATCGGCAGCCCAGCAGCGACGACCGCCCCGAACGTGACCAACAGGATGATGAGCGCCGCGATGATCCCGAAGATCTCGGGAGTCTCGGATACCTCCACGGTGAAGCCCGGGTAGATCGCTCCAGAGAAGTTCACCGCGAGCCCGGCATCCCTCGCGGAGGTTGCGATTGCGTCGACATCGTTCAACGTCTCGTCGGTGACCCCCCCAACCGGCGCCGAGAACATCACGGTCCCCAACGCGGCCCGCTGGTTCGGCGAGATCATCTGGGCCTCGAACGGGTCGACCACCATCGCCACCTGCGAAAGTCCCCCGAAACCGGCCATGGCCTGCTCGATCTGTGCACGGGGCTTGTCGGCGGTGATGTCGACCGCGGCAGGCGTGGCGAAGACGACCTGCATCTGAGCCCCGCTGTAGGCGGGCATCCGCTGCTGCAGCAGCGACACAGCATCCTGGGATTCTGTCTCGGGAATGGTGAAATCGTCGGTGGTCTCGCCGCCGGCTGCCATCGAGAACCCGATCGCACAGACCAACAGCACCAGCCACACCGTCACCACCCACCAGCGCCGGCGGGCGATCGTTCGGCCGAAAGCGAACAGATATCGAGACATGCGGGTCCCCTCGCCGAGCAATCATTGACACATCAACGAACTGGATAACAACCGCTGCGACCACGATAGGCCCCCCTCGCCGGACCTGCACAGCGACAACACCTCCGACCCCAGCTCTCGAAGCGGCTGCAGTACCCGCATCCAGCCGGCGTTTTGACCCTCTCGACGCCCAGACGGTAACGTTTCCTCGGTCATCGCACGTAGGCGTGATGAGTAGCCACGGGGCCTTAGCTCAATTGGCAGAGCACTGCCTTTGCAAGGCAGGGGTTAGGGGTTCGATTCCCCTAGGCTCCACAACTAGAACAGCTGGCCAGGATACATTTTTGCGATCTTGGCCAGCTCGTGTCCACATAGGACAGTGGTTCACCGTGGTCTGAGGGGATACCCGTGCCCGCCCCAGAGAACTTGCGCTATGCCCACGGTCCCCCGGTTCCCTGGCAGTGCCCAGGTTCGAACTGCGGTCCAGTCCATTCCTCGACAACGAGAGCAATGAAGCGTCCCCGTTCGGCGGGAACGGCGATGGACTTCGTGCACAGCTCATCGACGCCGACGGCGGTCACCGTCAGGCCGATCGTCTCTCCAGGGTCTCCTGGGCCGCCGCGCATCGGTAGCGGCGCCGGTGGGTACGTGCACCCTGCCCAGGCATGAACAAGAAGGCGCCCCGCGCGGCTGCTATGGTCGGATTCCCAGTTTCGCCAACATCCAGTCTTCCGCCGCCTCGAGGTCATTACCAGGAATGGTGCGGGTGGAGTGGAGCGGCCTGCTGATCCACCGCCGTGATCCCGGCCCGGTCATCGGTCGCACGACCCATCGGCCGAACTCACGGCGCACGCCTTGGTATCCACCGCCCGCGTCCTGGGATGCAACCGGCTCGGGCGAGGCCGCGGCAGTCCCCGAAGCAACCCAATGATTTTGTGACGCAGGCTGACTGGGCCGACGTAGTCGGCGTAGCGTCGTCCATGGGGAGCAGTCATGTCATCCCTTTCCGCATTCGGCGGCTGTGACAACCCGCGACTGTGACACGGTCTCGATAGGGCCGTATTCCCTGCCCTGGATCGGACCGCGCACGGAGGAGAAGATTCTCCAGTATCCGGGCTGGCATGGTGCGCTGGCTGTGTGTGTTTGGCGTGACCACGGGACGAGACTGGTCCGTACGTGCTCGCCGAGGTTGTCCCATCCGCCGGCGGCGGTCCGCCGTTGCAGGCTCATGTAGTAGTGATGCGTGAGACCAGGGTTACCTTCGCGTGGGAGATCGCACTCGGACCAGCCGTAACCCTTGATCTCGGGCGGTAAGACTGTCGGCGTGGACCAAGGACCGAACCCGTTGTCGCAGATAGGCCGTTTCACCGGGGTCAATGGTCCACTCGGGTCGGCAGTCGCAGTGCCACCACTCACCAGAGCGCTGAAGACTAGCAATGCGATCGCCACTGCAGATTTGCGCATGATTTTCCTCGAGAATGAGAGTATTCGGCGACTTGACCGATCAGAAATCGGTTTTTCACCGTCCTTCGGTCACGGCGCGCGACAACGGCCGCCGTGACCACGTCCGTTCGGGGCCACAGCGGTCGTCACCAGTCGGCCTCGGTGTCAACGACGGATAGCGGAGCCACGTCGATTGGGTGGCCTATCGTGCCGAGTGCGGCCTGGACATCGGAGTCGGGCGCGACATAGTCGAATGCCGCTACCTGCCAAGCGATCCCGTACTCGTCGACTGCCCACCACCAGCCATCGTCGCGTTGCAGCCACGCCGCCGGGCGGTCGTCCTGGTCGTCGCCGGTCGTGGGGGTCATGGGAGGTTCTTCGCGTTACGCGGGTCGGGCACGATGTGACCGGCCTCGACCAACACATTGTGCGCGGCCCGCTTACGGGCGCAGATGTCGATCGGGCACGAGGCATGTCGCTGCATGGCGTGGTGCGCACTCTCCACGGTGAGCGGCCGGTCGGGAGTCTCGTGCGGCCATGCGTACGGGAGTGTCGATCGGTCGAGTAGTGCGTCGTCGAGGTCGATGTGTTCGCGGGTTTCATCGGTCACCGGAACCCCCGACCTAGACTTTTGCCCGGCTACGTTCAGCCGCGATCCGGGACCGGATTTCGGAAACGGTTACTCCGTGTCCGTATCCGTGTCTTTGCCTGCGGGTGATGCCAGGCGATGCGGCGGCAACCGCTACCAGTGCTAGCGCGGTAAGAACAAGGGAGAGAACAATTTCCATCGGGTGCCTCCGCTATGTGGATGTGGAGTGCACCCGGCGCCGGGGATGAGGATCACCCGGCGTCGGGGCTAAGTGAACTACGACACATGAATGTAAAGTGTCATAGTACAGTTCTCGAATGGTGTAGAAATTCCGGCGCAGACTGAGTGGATGCCTAGAGAATTATTGGATATTCCTGCCGGAACGCCCACCGTTCCGGTGGATACACCGCCTCGTCGAACTGGAGCGGGCGCCCATCCGAGGTGTGCACCGTCAGCCAGTAGGCCAATGTCGGCGCATGCTCGGACAGGCTGAGAACCTGACGTTCGTCAGCACTCGCACCCCGGGCGCACACCTGGTCACGGGCATACGCCGATCGGATCTCGAGCACATCGGCGAGATACCGGACGGTGCCACCACGCAGTCGCTCAGCCTCCAGTAGCCGCGGTGCCACCTCGGCCAGCGCGGCGTCGAACCACGACGTAGACAGCTCAACCGGTGCGCCCTTGCTGTCGATCACTCGCTGTCGCTGAATCACTTCAGCCCCTCGGGCAAGGCCGAGTGCGTCCGCCACGTGCGCAGGCGCATTTACGACGCCGACGAACGGGAATCGCACCGACTCCGAGTCGGAATACATGGTGCCCTCTGAGGCTGCACGCTCGTACCGCTCCCGCGCTCGAGGCGCGGCCTGGGGTGCACGCACGTAGGTACCGCTCCCGCGCCGCGATTCGACAAGACCCTGTTGCCGCAAGGCTTCGAGGGCCTTGCTGGCGGTTGGCCGGGCAACACTCCATTGCGCGGCGAGCTCGCGGACCGATGGGACCTCACCACCGGGAGCCAGATCGCCGCGCACGATCTGGTCTCGGAGATACCCGGCAATCTGCAAGTATTTCGGCAGTACCTCTTCGATTTCGGGCAACATTCCTCCGAGTGTCCTATGCCGCTGCCCAGTGTACGATCAGCCAATCAATGCTCGGTTTCATCCTCGCCGCGGTCCTGCTCGCCGCGCCGGAGCAGACTTGGTGCATGAGCGATTCCTCTCGACTCGTGGCCAGTAAAGCTATCGCGATTGCCGCAGGAGGCGGGGGCGACGTCGTTACCGCCTCGGTACTCACGGCGATGCTTCGGCGCCGATTCGGCACCGACATCATTGCCCTCATGAGCTTTTCCTGGGACCGCCTGATCGTCGATCCGACTCCTGGGCCGCGTAGCCGCAGTGACTTCGACGGTTTGATCCATCACGGCCTGGTCGCCGAGGTGACCGAATCGACGCGACTCCGCGGCCCCGGCTGGTCGACACTGCCTCCGCTCGTGCCACACCTGGCGCTCCCGCTGCTGCTCATGGACCCGACCGGGGGTGCGATGGATCTGGCAGCCCAGGTCCGCAGCGCAGCCCAAGCCTTCAACGCTGACGCGCTGATCGTCGTTGATGTCGGCGGCGACATCCTTGCTGAGGGGCATGAGGCTGGACTCCGCAGCCCGTTGGCAGACTCGCTCGCGCTGGCAGCCGCCATACAGTCGGGACTATCAGTGCAGCTGCTCATCGCTGGAGTGGGGCTCGACGGGGAGCTGACACCGGCGGAGCTGCGCACTCTGCTGCACCGACAGAACTCGACGGTGGTCACTGAACTCGATGCCGACGATGTGTCGATGGTCGCTGACGTGTGGGACTGGCACCCATCCGAGGCCAACGGGATATTCTGCATCGCCGCACAGGGATGGCGCGGGACGGTCGAGACTCAACGTGGGGCGATCATCAGCGTCACTGATGACGCCACGGTGGTGTACGCGGTCGACGCCTCCGGTGTAGCTGCACACTCCCTCGCGGCCGACCTGCTCGACACCATGTCACTCGAGCAGGTGGAACAGCGTGTCCGTGCACGCCGCGGCTACAGCGATATCGACACCGAACGTCATCGACTATCCGCACACTGGGAGCAGTCGACTGTCGACTCGATCGATGGCATCGACCGCTACGCACACGCCGCGTCGTTCCACGGTGTCGACGCCTTGACCATCCGCCGTGTCCTCGAGCTGGCCGGCGCGCTCGGCGCGGGCGCTGGCGATGCGCTGCGCGACCAACTCAGGCGCGAGCGGCCCAGCAACATGAGGCCACCTTTGTATCTGGTCCGCCACCCACACATGCCCGTGGACGGCGTCCACAAAACGGGGCTATTCTGACCCGCTCCAATCCCGTCGAAACCCGACGAGTCCCGAGAAACCGCAGGATACGGGCGCAGCGCATAGCGTCTGCACTGGTTGCGGCAGCCCACCCAAGGGGTTCGATTCCCCTAGGCTCCACAGCGATTCGCGCAGGTCATACCAGGTTTTCCCGGTCATGTGCCGAGCGCGTGCTGCATCGCCGGCATCGTCCGTCCTGAGCCGGATTCGTCGATAACGATGGGTGGGGTCGGGATCGCGGTGATCTCACCGTTCCGGATCGTCCGGGTTCTCCCGGTCGGTCGACGACGACTCGGGCCTACCGGCTGCGGCGACGACCTCCGCGAGCCACCGCCGCAGGAACGCCCGTTCCGGCTCGTTGCCGACCAGGTCGAGTGCCCGACGATACGCCGCCGCGGCCTCCTCGACCCGACTCAGTCGACGCAGCAGGTCCGCCCGGGCTGCTGGCAGCAGGTGGTACCCGGCCAACCGGCCCTGCTCGTCGAGCGTGTCGAGCAGCCGCAACCCGACGGCCGGACCGTCCCGCAGCGCCATCGCCACCGCCCGGTTCAGTTCGACCAACGGTGACGGCGCCAGCCGGGCCAGTACGTCGTAGAGCGCGACCACCTGGGGCCAGTCCGTACCGGCCACGTCGGCGGCCTCGCTGTGCAGTGCGGCGATCGCGGCCTGTACCGCGTACGGGCCGGGGCCGTTGGCCAGCGCGTCGGGTACGAGTCGACGACCCTCCTCGATCTGGTCGCGGTCCCAGAGTGTGCGGTCCTGCTCGTCGAGGAGTACGAGGTCGCCCTCGGCGGTGCACCGGGCGGCCCGGCGCGCGTCGACCAGCAGCAGCAGGGCGAGCAGCCCGGTCACCTCCGGCTGCCGGGGCAGCAGCCGGTGCAGGAGCCGGGCCAGCCGGATCGCCTCGTCCGCCAGTTCGGTCCGGACAAGCTGCGGACCGCTGCTCGCCGCGTACCCCTCAGGAACACCCGCTCCAGAACGTCGGGGGCCGGCAGCTCGCCATCGGACACGTCTATCCGCCCAGACCGTCATCGACAGCGCCGGTCACGGCTGCTCGAACTCCAGGACCGGTCGAATCTCGACCTTGCCGCGCTTCGCGGCGGGGCAGCGGGTGGCCCAGTCGATGGCGGCATCCAGGTCCGGCACATCGACCAGGTAGTAGCCGCCGAGGATCTCCCGGGTCTCCGCGAACGGCCCGTCGGTGATGGTCGGCTCGCCCTGCTCGGGGGCCTGCACCGTCGTGGCGGTCTCGGTGCCCTGCAACGCGTGGCCGTCGAGCATCACACCCGCGTCGGCGACCAGTTCGTCGTACGTCGAGTACGTGTCGATCTCCGCCTGCATCGCGTCCGGGTCGGTCGGTTCCTGAGCCGGGTCGCCGTAGAGCAGAAACAGGTATTTCATGCGAACTCCTCCGTCTTCGTTCCACCCGGATCCTGAGGCCGGCGTCACCGACTCGCTCCGGATCGACAGCGCAGCGACTGCTGCACAGCATGACAACGAACGGGCTTGGTCGGCAACGACAGCCCCAACCAACTTTTTGCCGGCCAGCCAACCCACCGAGGTGGCTTCGCAATGCCCACAGTCCCCCGCCCAAAGCCGCGCACCGATGGCACGATCGGCTACCAGATCCGGTACCGCGTCGCCTGCGACGGTCATCGAACCACATGCGCTGTTGGGTAAAGGTCAACGGCACTCGTTCCGGACGTGGACGCGCACGCAGCGACTGGCCGGCCGCCGTGCCCGCCTACCGCTCGATGCGCGCGGCGAGAGCGCCGACGGTGGTCGCTTCGAACAGTAGCTCGACGGGCACGCGGACATCCAATGCAGCACCGATCCGCGCTGCAGCTTGCGCGGCCAGCATCGAGTTGCCGCCGAGTTCGAAGAAATCGTCGTCTGCACCGACGCGGCCGTCCTCCGCAGGGACCAAGAGCGTGGCATATACCTGGGCGACAGCCTCTTCCACGGGTGTCGTGGGTGCGCGGAATGCGCACGCGGTGAGGTCCAGTTCGGGCAGTGCGGCGCGGTCGAGCTTGCCGATCGGGGTGAGTGGAATCTCGTCCAACACCATGATGGCCGCGGGAATCATATACGCGGGCAACGACCGTCCGATGAACTCGGCGAGCGCGCCGGTATCCGCCTGGACCCCGGATCGAGCCAGCACGTAAGAGATCAGGGCTGTCGCCCCCGAGGGCAACGCCTTGCCCACAGTGGTCGCGAAATCGATATCCGGATGACTGGTGAGGGCGTTGTCGATCTCCCCGAGTTCGATACGGATGCCTCGGATCTTCACCTGGAAATCTGTGCGCCCCAGGTATTCGATCGCGCCACGGTCCCGATCTCCGGACTCGACACGGCGCACCAGGTCTCCGGTGCGATAGAGCCGTGCTCCACTCCCGAAGGGATTGGCGACGAATCGTTCCGCGGTCAACCCAGGTCGACCTGCGTATCCCTGCGCCAGCACAGAACCGGACAAATACAACTCGCCGATCACCCCAGCCGGTACAGGACGCAAGCGTGAATCGAGCACGAAGGCGCCGACCCCGGGGAGCGGCGTACCGATCGTAATCGGCTCGCCTGGCGTCAATGATGTGCCGGTGACGAGAATGGTCGCCTCGGTAGGCCCGTAACAGTTGTAGAACTCTCGCCCGGGTGCCCAACGGCTCACCAGTTCGGGGCCGAACCTATCGCCGATGACCATCACGGACCGAAGGTCGTCCAGGCCCACCGGCTCCACCGACTCCAGCGCGCCCGGAGTGATGAGCATATGCGTGACGCGCTCGCGCCGAAGTAGATCAGCCAGCTCGAAACCGCCGAACACTTTCGGCGGCGCGACGATCAACGTTGCGCCAGAGGAGAAGGCCAGCAACAGTTCCAGAACGGACACATCGAAATTCGGCGAACAGACATGCAATACCCGGGATTCTTCGGTTATGCCGTAGCGCTCCCGCTCGGCGGCCACCACACCAGCCAGGCCACTGTGTGCAACCACCACTCCCTTGGGTTTCCCTGTCGACCCCGAGGTGTAGATCAGGTACGCGGGATGTCGCTCGTCCAGGAGGCGAACTTGGTCGGCATAGGAGATCGGATGCCCCGGTCGTGAGGCTATTCGCGTGGACTGCACCGGATCGTCCAACTCGATCCAGTACACACCGGTGCCGAGCTCCGCGCGGTACGCCGAGGTGGTTACGCCCACGGTCGCACCGGAATCACCGACAAGGTGCTCGATCCGGTCGGTCGGGTACGTCGGATCCACCGGGACATAAGCCGCTCCGGTCTTCGCGATCGCCCACACCGCGACAACCGACTCCACCCCGCGGGTGATTCCGATGGCGACCACGTCGCCGGGCCCGACTCCGCGCTCGATCAGCTCTCTCGCCAGTCGCGACGACGTCGCGTCCAATTCAGCGTAAGTGAGTTCCCGATCGTCGGCAGGATTACCCGTCGGGTTGAACCGGATCGCAATCTTGGTGGCGGCGGACTCGACCGCAGCAGTGAGCAGCTGACCGAAAAGCGGACTGCCCGACCTTCGGCGACCGCTACCACGTGTGGAACGACGGGCGGTTTCCATTCGACCCCATCGACCTCTCGCATCGAGCCAAGAACCGCGCTCCCCTGATCAGGACTAATTTTACAACGGCGACGACGACCCGCTCCAGCGCAAGGTCGCCTCCACGCTGCTGGAGATTTTCCTGTTCTACGCTGGTTTCTATCTGCCGATGCACTGGTCGTCGTGGGCCGAACTCACCAATACCGCAGACATGATTCGGCTGATCATTCGAGATGAAGCGGTCCACGGCTACTACATCGCGACGGCGCAATTGGAACTCAGTGGCGTGGGTAATGCCGGCGAGGATGTCAGTCGAAGTGATCACCACTAGCACGGCGGTCGAGGTTGGTCGGGTCGGGGTTGCGAACAATGAAGTGGGGGTTGCCGTACGGCAGTGTCGATCGGTCGAGCAGTGCATCGTCGAGGTCGATGAGGTCGACGTGGTCTTGCTTGGTCACAAGCCCCTCCCGACCTTGGCTTCTGCCCGGCTACGTTCAGCCGCGATCCGGGTCTGGATTTCGCCGACCGACGTCCCGTGTCGGCGCCGGCGGGTGGTGCCGGGAGACGCGGCGACCACCAGAAATAGAACCAACGCGGTAAGGGTCAACGAGACGATCGTTTCCATGAAATGTGATGCGGCCATGGGCCACCCCTGGGTTACATGTGGATGTGAGCGACACCCGACGCCGGGGCTGACAGATTGTCTACCAGCAGCCCGGCGCCGGGGCTGACCTCAGGTTATGGCTTCAAGTTGGCGTGATTGTGCGCTGAATGTGCTTTCTATGAGTGTTACCGTGAGCACATGAACGATCTAGAGGCGGTCGGCGACCGGATCGCCCGAATTCGCAAGACCAAGGGGCTGACTCAGAGTGCTCTAGCCCAACGCGCGAACGTCGGCCGTAGCTTCCTCGGGCATGTCGAAAAGGGCAAGGCGGCGGCATCGACCGTGTGGATCGGCCAAGTCGCCTCGGCGCTCGGGGTCGATGCTTCGGTGCTGCACGGCACCAACAGCGAGGCCGAAGTGCTTGACGACATCGTGCCCATGGTTCGCCGCGTCCTCGCATCGACCGATCCTCTGCCCGACATCGATCCTGCGCCGTTCGAACATCTGCGTGACCAGGTCGAGCAGGTGGGCCGGTGGCGCCACGCGGCGGCGTACGCGAAGGTCTCGAAGGTACTTCCCGACTTGGTCGATCACCTGCTCGTTGCTGGTGGCCGCGACGGCGATATCGCATACGCATTGCTGGTCACCGCCTACCGGGCGGCGAATACGTTGAGCCACAAACTCGGACATCACGATCTTTCGATGGTCGCGGTCGATCGCATGGTCTGGGCTGCCGAGAGCGCCGGAGACCCGCTGCTGCTGGCAACCGCCCACTACGTGAAGGCGGCGGCACAGGCTCGTGTCGGTGCAGTCCGCCAAGCGGTCATGCTCACAGATCGCACGCTCGCCGAACTCGAGCCATACGTTGGCGATCCGACCGGCGCGGCCGTGCTGTGCGCGCTCCATATGCGCCGCGCGGGTCTGGCATCGACCGCCGGAGATGCGGACACTGCCGACACGCATTTCGCCGAGGCGCGCACCCTCGCAGAACAGCTGGGCGACACACAGGCATTCGGAACCGTGGTTGGCCCAACCAATGTGCGCCTCTGGCAGCTCTCTTCTGCGGTCGATCTCGGCCGGATCGGCGAGGCTCTCGAACTGGGCGAGTCGACCATGCTCCCGAAGAGTTATCCGCCGGAACGAAAGGCTCACTTCTGGCTCGACCGCGCGCGTGCGTTCCTCTGGAACGGGGACCCGGACCGCGCAGTGGATGCGTTGCAGGAAGCGAAAGCCGCTGCCCCTGAATACTTCCGCAATGCACGCGCGGTGCGAACAACCATCAAGACCACAGCAGCGCAGCAACGCCGCGCCAACACCGGATTGCGGGCGTTGGCGAACTATGCAGGCATCGCGGACTGATGACCGAGCTACCCGACGAGCCCGGCCTCTACGAGGACGTGGTCGGTGATGTGTGGTTTCTGCACGATGACATGGTGTGGGAGCACTGCGCGAGGCGTCTGCCGTTCGGCGGCCTCGCAGCTCCCGATCCCCCGACGCCCCACATGGGACACGAGCACATGCAGCACATCGCGCGGAATCCAGAAGCGGAACTGTTGCCGATGAAGCGCATAGAGATCAACATCGACGAGACATAACGGTAGTTGGCCCGGCGGCCGAATCGAACCGGACGAGACCCCGGAGCAGTGCGTCGCTCGCGAGATCACCGAGGAAATACAATGGCCTGTCACCACCGGCCCGATTCTCGACTCTTGGATCTACCAGATAGACGCCGCGGAGAAGCACGTATTCATCGTGACCTACGGCTACTACCCGGATACCGACGCAGAACCAATACACTCCCAATGCCGAGGACCAGATCGCCGGCCTGAACATGCCCGAGAACTACAAACGCTCGATCACGACCTGGATCGCGCAGTTGAGGGCCACCGAGAGCGATCCCGAGTTATCCCAAAACAGTGCAGTGTTGCCACGGTAGGCCGCACAACAGAATAACGACCTCTACTGCTAGAGTGAAGCGGGACGCTTTACGGTAATGGGGTATTCATCTCCACGTTGTTGGAATCAATGCCAGCAGCGATGATTGCGGTGGTTCCGATTCGGGGCCGCCTGAACAGAAGGATTATTCGATGAGTTTGATGGGTAAGGTCGGCTTCGCTTTCGCGGCGGGCAGCCTTGCGGTGGGGTCTATGCTCGGCGCGGGGTCGGCGAACGCGGCGGGTCTGTACGCGGCAATCGCTGTGGGCAATGGTGGGTGGACCTACGGAGTGAGTGTCAACGAGGCCAGCGCCGAACAGGCAAGGGCCACGGCGATTGCCAACTGTGGCTACACCGACTGCGACGTGTTGCAGACGTGGGCGAACGGCTGCGGTGCGCTGGTCGAAAGCGACACCGGCGTGGCTGCGGGGTCCGGGCCGAACCGAGCCGAGGCCGAGCGTGCCGCCTATGAGAATCTCGGAAACATCACCCCGACAGCGCCGCTCGCCAACCTCGGCTCAGCCAATTTGAGTGGCGCGTGGGTCGTCGACGTCATCTGCACGAGCAACGCCCGCTGATTCGACGGTAGAGTTCCGGGCCGCGGCCCTTAGGGGGTGAGGCCCGGCCTGTTCGAGTTGGACATGCCCTGGCCAACTAAATCGGGCCGAGGTTCTCGACTCCATTGCATGCCTGAAGTTGTCACACCAGGATTCGGCACCCTCGAAGCTGCCACAGAGAATCCGTCACGTGACATATCCGGGTAGTGGGTGTTTCGAACGTATTGTGAGAGCATCGCGCCTCACCCGCACTGCCTCCCGTCCGGCCAGCGGGCCACGGTGAGCATGATCGAGCGGAGGGCGAAGGCTGCGATTGCGTACAGGGGGATGGCAGCAAGCAGAACGAGGGCCGACGTGAACAGGGCCTGGGGGAATTCGAGGAGTACCAGGGGAACGACCCCACTATCAGAGCGACGTTTGCGGTGAGCCAGGCACCCCACCAGACCGTGACGGCACGGACGTTGGTGCCCGCAGGGCTGGAGGCACGGACCACATCGGTGACCACCAAAACGTTCCCGCGTTCCACAGCACTATTCCGGCCTCCTCCTCGAATGTCACCGTGCTCGCATCCCAGATGAACACGGACGAGGTCATGCTCAGCGGACCGAGCAGCGCGATGATCACGGCCACCAACGCCGTCCGAGCCCTGCGGTGCAGGCGAGGGGACGAGAATTGTTCATGGAACTCCTACTTCACGTGATCCGAGCGATACTCATGAACCCCGATACCCGACCGGGCGATCCAGTCCGAGCTGTTCAAAAATCATCAGTGCCACTTCGGTTTCGAGCCGGTTGACCGATAGCGGGTGACCGAGCACGTCTTCGGCTCGGCGTATCCGATAGTGGACGGTGTTCTTGTGCACGTGCATGCGGGTCGCGGCATCGGTGAGACTGCCGCGAGCATCCAGGTAGGTCTGCACCGTTTCGCGAAGGCGTGCGGTCGTCTCGTCGTCACGCACCAGGTCGCCCAGAACCCGATGCACCCATGCTCTGGTGTCGGGCAAATGGTCGACCAGCAAGCTCGCCAGGGCGACTCGAGAGTGCAACGTCAGCGGGCGTGTGGGGTCTGCCGACAACGTGAGGTTGCGGGCTCGCTGGGCGTCGCGGAATGTCTGCCGAAAGCCGGCCAGTCCGGCGCCGGGATCGCCGACCGCGAGGTGAATCCCCGGTCGACGGTGCAGGTCTCGTGCGAGTTCGACGACATCGAGTGCAGGCTTGCCAGTGGACGATATCCATGCCCAGCAGTTCTGTTCGTCGATCAGGACGGTCAGCGGTTCTTTCCCGGTCGCTCGTGCGAGCATTGCCGCCCCGGCGCGCAACAGAGCGGACGACGAGGGTGTGCCCGACCAGATGACGGCGGCGATATGCCATCCACGCAAGGATGCGCCGAGCATCTGCTCCGCGGACGCGAGATCGAGGCCTTCGGTGTCGAGCACCGCGCGGATCTGCGCTGCGCGGGTATTGTCCGAGCGCGCGTCCCAGCGGCGACGTTCGTTCTCGTAGATATCGGTGACGCCTTCGATGATCTGATCGATGTAGCTGTTGGCCACCAGCGCGATCCGGCTGGCGGCCGCCAACACCACATCGGCCGAGGCGCTGGAACCTCGAAGCATGAAGATCGCCCGTTGCACGAGCATGTGTTCACCGAGACGATAGGCGCGCAACAGAGCCACCAACGACATCCCATGCTGAGCGAATCGGCGCGCGTATTCGGCGGCAGCAGGCGGCACGGTGACATCGTCCTCGGAGATGCTCAACGTCAGTATGTCGAGCAATGCCGCGAGGTTGGACGCGGTACTGGCGATCATCAGTCGCCGCACTTCGTCGTCGTGGCGGAACTCCGGGATCACGTCGATGAACATCGAGGTCATCTCAGAGGTCAGACCTGCGAGATCGGCTTTGACGCGTCCGGCGACATCACGGACGGTTTCGTCCACGTCAACGCTCATGCCCGGACCGTACCGGAAACGGTGCGACGGCCCTGACGCCTTCCCGGTACCGATTGTGCCGCCAGCACAAACCGACTGGAAAAGTCTGGGGTGCGAGCCCATGGCCGGAATCTCTTTGCGAACCTATCTTGGCAATGTAATTCGCATCACACCGCGTTAGGTGAGGAAATCGTGCAGCAGGTTGTTGATCTACCGCAAGTCCGTGCCACCCGGAATCCGTTCGGCTCATGTGTCGCGGACGACCGTGAACAACTCGACAACCAAACATTCGCCCGACGTGTGGGCGCTGCTGCGGCAGTTTTTCGCGATCACGGCGTCCGCGAGGGCGACGTCGTCGCACTGGTGCTTCCGAACCGGCTCGAATTCGTCGTGCTTCTGTTCGCGGCGTGGCGCCTCGGCGCCGCGGTCACGCCGGTGAAGCCGGATTCCACCAGCGAAGAAGTGCGCTACCAGGTCACCGACAGCTCGGCGAAGGTGGTGGTGACCGAGCAGGCGGGTGCGCCCGGCACGCTGTCCATGTCCGAGGTCGCGGGAGCCAGCTCCGGCAACGACGTGCCCGAAGCGGTGACGGTCGATCCGGCCGCGCCGGCATTGATCATCTACACCAGTGGCACTACCGGACAGCCGAAAGGCGTCATCCTCGACCACACCAACGTGGCCGCGATGTGCGAGATGATCATCCAGACCCTGGCCTTGGACGACACCGACCACAGCCTGCTGATCCTGCCGTTGTTCCACGTCAATGGAATCGTGGTGAGCGTGCTGTCGCCGCTGCTCGCTGGTGGCCGTACCACGATCGCCGGGCGATTCTCGGCGTCGGCGTTCTTCGATGTGGTCGAACGCGTGCGGCCGACCTACTTTTCGGCTGTCCCGGCCATCTACGCCATGCTGGTCTCGCAGCCGGAGAGCCGCAAGCCGGACACCTCCTCGCTGCGCCGAGTGATCTGCGGGGCCGCGCCCATGCCGGCGGAATTGATCGCCCGGTTCGAGACCCGGTTCAGCGTACCGATAGTCGAAGGCTATGGATTGTCGGAAGGTACCTGTGCCTCCACCTTGAACCCGCCGAGTGGTCCGAGAAAGCCCGGAACGGTAGGGCTGCCGCTGCCCGGGCAAACAGTGGCGATCATGAACGCCGACGGTGAACTTCTCGACGACGGCGACGCCGGTGAGGTGGTGATCCGGGGCGCCAATGTGATGCGCGGCTACCTCGGCCGACCGGAGGCGACCGCGCGCACGGTGGTCGACGGCTGGCTGCACACCGGCGACGTCGGCTACTTCGATCCGGACGGATACCTCGTGCTGGTCGATCGGATCAAAGACATGATCATTCGCGGCGGCGAGAACATCTATCCCAAAGAGATCGAGAACGTGCTGCACACGCATCCTTCGGTACTCGAGGCCGCGGTGATCGGTGCCCCCGATGCCGTGCTCGGAGAGGTCCCCGTGGCCCGAGTGGTAGCGATGCCCGATGCCGCAGTCGGCGCCGACGAACTCGACGCGCACTGCCGGAAGTCCTTGGCCCGCACGAAAGTACCGGTGTCGATCGAACTCGTCGAAGCCCTCCCCCGCAATCCGATCGGGAAGATCGACAAACGAAAGCTCCGTGCACTGGTCGCCGACGTGGTCACCAACGCGTAGCACACCGTTCGATTCCGAACGGAATTCAGCAATCCGAGCCCGATGTCCACGGGTCGGCGTGTGCGTTCGATTCATCGACTAAGAAAGGTCCGAGCAATGGGGTTCAAGACGGGAGATTTCCCGCCCGTAGATGTGGAGACATTCCTCGACAAACCGCTACGCGAGCGAATGAAGACGCTCGCGCTGCACTGGGTGGAATACGGTTTCGGAACACCACGCATGGTTCACACGATCTATCTGCTCAAAATGGTGTTCGTGACGGTGCTCAGCGGCGTGGCCCTGGCGACCTGGACCTCGGGTGTCGGCCCGTTCTGGGACGTCGCGGCGTGGTGGAACCAGCCGGTGGTCTACCAGAAGCTGGTCATCTGGATCGTCCTGCTCGAAGCGCTGGGCGTCGCCGGATCATGGGGACCACTCGCCGGCAAGTTCAAGCCGATGACCGGGGGGATCCTGTTCTACGCCCGGATCGGCGCGATCCGCCTGCGGCCATGGCGGCAGGTGCCGTTCACCGACGGCGATTCCCGCACAATTGTCGATGTCGTGCTCTACCTGGCCTTTCTGGCGTCGCTGCTGACCGCGATGGTGCTGCCCGGTGTGTCGAGCGCTTCGCTGAGCGAGGCCCTACCGGACAATACGTCCGGCCTGGTGAATCCCGCGCTGCTCGTCGCTCCGATCGTGCTGTACATACTCTGCGGGTTGCGGGACAAGACGATATTTCTCGCCGCGCGCGGCGAACAGTACCTGCCCGCTCTCGTCTTCTTCGCCGTGCTGCCTTTCGTCGACATGATCATTGCCGGCAAGCTGCTGATCTGTGCGGTATGGATCGGAGCCGGGGTGTCGAAGTTCGGGCGGCATTTCACCAATGTCATTCCGCCGATGGTCTCCAACAGCCCCGCCATCCCCGGTTCCTGGATCAAGCGGCTGAACTACCGTGACTTCCCACGCGACATCCGCCCGTCGAAAGGCGCTTCGTACCTTGCCCATGTCGGAGGCACCGCGGTCGAGATCGTCACGCCGCTGATCTTGCTGTTCTCCACCAATCACTGGTTGACGGTGGCCGGTGTGGTGCTGATGGTGGTCTTCCACGCCTTCATCGCCTCGACATTCCCACTCGCGGTGCCGTTGGAGTGGAACGTGCTGTTCGCCTACCTGACCGTGTTCTTGTTCTTGGGCTTCCCGAACGACAGTGGATATGGACTCGGCGATATCTCCTCGCCGTGGCTGGCCGTGGGACTCATCGCGGCGCTGACGTTCTTCCCGATCCTCGGCAATCTGCGCCCGGACAAGGTGTCGTTCCTGCCGTCGATGCGCCAATACGCGGGGAACTGGGCCTCAGCGCTGTGGGCGTTCGCGCCGGGAGCCGAAGCGAAGCTGAACACACTGCAGCATCGGCCCACCCTCAACCAAGTCGACCAGCTGCAGGCCACAGGATACGAGCCCGCGGTCGCGGAGATCACCATGCAGCAGACCATCGCCTGGCGCTCGATGCACAGCCAAGGGCGTGGACTGTTCTCCCTGCTGTACAAGCACCTTCCCGATATCGACCGATGGACGGTGCGGGAAGCGGAGTTCGGATGCAATTCGCTGATCGGGTTCAACTTCGGCGATGGTCACCTGCACAACATCGACTTGATCAATGCGGTGCAGTCCCGCGTCGGGTTCGCGCCGGGCGAGTGGATCGTGGTGTGGGTGGAGTCGCAGCCGATCCACCGCGGCACCCAGCGCTATCAGGTCATCGACGCGGCACTCGGTGTCGTGGAACGCGGCACCTGGCAGGTACGCGATGCGGTGGAAGCGCTGCCGTGGCTGCCCGATGGTCCGATTCCCCATGAGGTGACCTGGCGGCGTGTGGGGTACGGGGTACCGACGCCACCGGCCGAACCGAACCGAGTCTCCACGCCGCAGACTGTGAGCTGAGACCCGAGAGCACGGACAGGAGAACGACATGAGCACCGCAGTGGTGGTCGGCAGCGGCCCCAACGGGTTGGCCGCGGCGATCATCTTGGCGCGAGCCGGACTGAAGGTCACCGTGGTGGAGGGTGCCGACCAGATCGGCGGCGGCACCCGCTCCAGCGAGATGATCGTGCCCGGGTTGTTGCACGACCACTGCTCGGCCATTCACCCGATGGCAGTCGGTTCTCCATTCCTGCGCGGCCTCGACCTGGAACGTTATGGATTGTCCTGGGCGTGGCCGGAGATCGACTGTGCGCATCCGCTCGACGACGGCAGCGCCGGCGCCCTGTTTCGCTCGGTCACCCGGACCGCCACTGGTCTCGGTAGCGACGACCGGGCCTGGCGGCTGCTGTTCGAGCGGACGACGACGGGCTACGACCGGATGAGCGCCGACATCATGCGTCCGCTGCTGCGTCCGCCCCGCCATCCGCTCCAGTTGGCCCGTTTCGGGGCGCCGGCACTGGCTCCGGCCACCCTGCTCGCCCGACTGTTTCGCACCGAGCAGGCCAGGAGCCTGTTCGGCGGAGTCGCCGCCCACGCTTTTCATCCGCTGAATCGACCGCTCAGCGCGAGCATCGGCCTCGGCATCCTGACCGCGGGCCACACCTATGGGTGGGCGGTCGCCGCCGGCGGATCCCAGCGGATCACCGATGCCATGGCGGCGCTGCTCGGCGACCTGGGAGGGAAGATCGAAACCGGGAGGTATGTGCGGTCGGTGGCCGATCTGCCGCAAGCCGAGGTGACGATGTGGGACGTGGCTCCGCACGCCCTCGCCGAGATCCTCGGCGATCGTCTGCCCTCGCGGATCGAGAAGGCGTATCGCAGGTTTCGCTACGGCCCCGGGGCATTCAAAGTCGACTTCGCCGTGGACGGCGGCGTGCCGTGGACCGCAGAGGCCGCGCGGCGAGCCGGGACGGTGCACCTGGGTGGTTCGTTCGCCGAAATCGCCGCCACCGAAAGCGAGATCCATCGCGGCCGAATGCCCGAGCGCCCCTTCGTGCTGGTCGGCCAGCAATACCTTGCCGACCCGCAACGCTCGGCCGGCAATATCCATCCGATCTGGGCCTACGCTCATGTTCCGCACGGCTACCAGGGCGACGCGACCTCGGCGATCACCGCCCAGATAGAGCGTTTCGCCCCCGGGTTCCGTGACCACATCGTGGGCACGGAGGTATGCAGCACATCGGAGTTCGCCGAGTACAACCCCAACTATGTCGGCGGCAACATCATGACCGGTGCGAAAGACATCCCGCAGCTGGTGTTCGGTCCTCGAAAGACGTTGAACCCCTACGATGTCGGGATACCAGGCCACTACATATGCTCAGCCGCTACCCCGCCCGGCCCCGGAGCACACGGTATGTGCGGTGCGAACGCCGCACAGCGAGCGTTGCGGCGCTTGAGCTACGACAATGGTTCACTCCCAGACAACCTCGACCGAACGCTGTGACAACGAACGGCCGGTGTTTGTCAACGAACAACGCGATAGTCGATGAGCAATGAGCCGGTCGGTGACGTCTCGCTCTTGATCGATTCGAGCTGAATCGACGGCAAGCCGTCGAACAGTCGTCGTCCGCGGCCCATGATCTTCGGTGCGACCACGAGCCTGAGTTCGTCGACGACATCACCAGCGAGCAGCGCCTGCACGACCGAAATACTTGCGTGGACGCCGACGTCGCCACCGCGCTGTCGTTGGAGATCCCGAACGAATTCGACCAACCCGCCGTCGATCGCCGTCGCATTGGCCCAATCTCGGTCGAGGCGCGTCGATGTCGCAACATACTTGGTCACCCCGTTGATGAATGTCGCGAATGGCTCGATCTCGCTACCCGGCCAGTACTGCGCCCAGTCGGCATAGCTACGGCGGCCCAGAACGACCGCATCCTGTGTCGCGATCACCGCGGCAAGGTTCGCATCCATCGCGTCGTCCCAGTTGGCGAAGAAGTTGTCCGGCTCCTCGGCAACCCCGTCGAGGGACAACAACGCGTATACGACGATCTTTCGCATGACCCGAACCTCCGATTGGTCTCGACAGTACTGACTTGTCGACCGATCGAGCCGCTGGAACTCATCGCTACGCGTCGGCATTGCCGGCTGAGAATTTTCCGCACTGCGCGTCGCCTTGGCCGAGCGCGACGCCCACTGGACACTGCACATCATGACCACTTACGACGACTTGCGCGCACTGTTCGTGAACTGCACTCTGAAGCGCTCGCCCACGCTGAGCAATACGCAAGGCCTCATCGACCTCAGCGCTCGAATCATGGAGAAGCAAGGAGTTCAGGTCTCCCATATTCGAGCGGTCGATCACGACATCGCGACGGGCGTCTGGCCGGATATGACCGAGCACGGATGGGCCACCGACGAGTGGCCGGTGGTGCAGCGCCAGGTGATGGCGGCCGACATCCTGGTGCTGGCCGGGCCGATCTGGCTGGGTGACAACAGTTCGGTCACCAAGATGGTGATCGAACGGCTCTACGCCAATTCGTCGATCCTCAACGAGGCAGGCCAGTATGCCTATTACGGTCGGGTCGGCGGGTGCCTGATCACCGGAAACGAGGACGGCGTGAAGCATTGCGCCATGAATGTGCTCTACAGCCTGCAGCATCTCGGCTATACCATCCCGCCGCAGGCAGACGCCGGGTGGATCGGCGAGGCCGGACCCGGCCCGTCGTACCTCGATCCCGGCTCCGGCGGCCCGGAAAACGACTTCACCAACCGCAACACCACCTTCATGACATGGAATTTGCTGCACCTCGCGCGGCTGTTGAAGGACAACGGCGGCGTACCCGCGCACGGCAATCAGCGTTCGGAATGGGACGCCGGGTGTCGATTCGATTTCGAGAACCCGGACTATCGGTAACCTTCGTCCGAATCGTCTGGGCAGCATCGCAACGCTCGCCGATGTCTCGATGCTGAAAGAATGCTGTCTGATCGCCAAGAAACCAGATCGACGTAGAATCGCAAGCAGTTGAGCAAAACCGACCTAGTGCGGACAAATAGCTCGGGTGCGGCCTTCGAGGGGCCAGGGTTATACCGTCCTGTTCGGTCGGCTGTCATTTCTACGTCTGTCAACAAGAACGGTTGGTGAATCGGCTATGCGAACCGAGGGAGACAAGTGGGACATCGTCAGTAGCGTAGGGCGCACTGCGCTCGGCGTTGCCACGTTTCGAGCGTTGGAGACCTTCGACCCCGATCCGTTGATTCGTGACGACTACGCGCCCTGGTTCGTCGAAGCCGCAGGCGAACCGTACTTCACCGGCCTGTTGGCCGACCCCTCGATACTGATGGACACCCCGTTCTTCCCCGGTTTCATGGGGGCGCGGACCAAGTTCTTCGACGAGATGTTCCTGTCCGCGTCGGCGACCGGGGTGCGGCAAGCGGTGATCGTCGCCGCAGGACTCGACGCACGGGCATATCGCCTCGACTGGCCGCCGGGAACAACGGTATTCGAGATCGACCAACCGAAAGTCTTGGAATTCAAGCAGACAGTTCTCACCGAACACGACGCTCGGCCGAAGGCTATACGGCGACCGGTACCAGTGGATTTGCGAGATGACTGGCCGGCCGCTCTCCGCGCAGCTGGCTTCGAGCCCACCATGCCTGCTGCCTGGTCGATCGAAGGGTTGCTGCCCTACCTACCCGGCGGGGCGCAGGACGCACTGTTCGAACGAATCGACGCGCTTTCTGCACCGGGTACCCACCTCGGTGCCGAGAGTTTCGGGACCGCAGCCGACTATCAGCGCCTCGCGGCGTTCGAGTTGCAGTATGTGGACAAAAGCCCATTCGGCGACGAAGACCCCGTGGACCTGTTCTACAACGACGAACGCGCCGATCCGATGCGGTGGCTGACCGACAATGGCTGGACGGCCGAAGCTGTCACGATGGAAGCGCTGACCACGACTTACGGCCGCCCTATTCCGGACCTTCCCGACGAACTGGTCGACCTGATGCAACGACCGCAGTACATTACTGCGACTCGCTGACCTGGGACCGGAACACCGCGTTCGAACACCTGTGACGAACGGGGCTACCGAGCAGATACCTGGCGCTGGGTGGGCCTAGGAGGACTTGAACCTCCGACCTCTTCGTTATCAGCGAAGCGCTCTAACCGCCTGAGCTATAGGCCCGTACGGCTCTCGGACCATGTCCTCTGAGCCGAGCACAAAGATTACCCGACACACCGCGAGTCATCCAAAACCGCAGGTAGAGCTACTGCTGTTCACCTCAATGAGATCCAGCGACTGGTCGATGCCCGAGCAGCCGAAACTCGAATGAAGTGACCTACAACACAGCTGAGGCCACCCCGTGGGGTGGCCTCTGATTCGCGTTGTGGGTGATGCGCTCTGGCTAGTCCGGGTCCGCAAGAGTTACTTGGATGCCCCCCACGAGATCGCAGCACTGGTTGTAGATGAATGTGCCGATCGTGCCGAGGGCGGTGAACAGCACGATATTTATCAGACCGATCACTCCCGCATAGCCGAAAACGGTGCCGGCGTCGATCAACCCCACCGAGCCGGTGTCCTGGGACACCATGTCGGTGAAGGTGTTGTTCAGCCGATCCCAGACCCCCATGCCTGCGAGCACGATGTAGAGCAAACCAATCGCGAGCATCCACACGAAGAACATCGCGACGCTGATCACCAGCGAGATCTTCAGCGTCGACCACGGGTCGATACGACGAATCTGCACCGTGGCACGTAAGGGGCCCCCGCTGGACGGGGTCACAACCGGCATCGCGGGTGAAACCGGCAAAGCCGGTGGGGCTGCGCTCTCGGTCGGCGGCGGCAGCGGATGGCGGATCTCGGACAAATCGGGCATGTCCTTGATCAGTTCCGGCCTGGCGATGCTGCGGGTAGGTCCGTCGATGCCGACGGACTTCGCCATCGCAGCTTCCTTGCGCGCCGCCTTGGCCGCGAGGTCGGCGGTGGTCCGCGCATTGGACATACCACCACCGAGGCTCGCCGGGTGCGGGCGACCGGCGACCGGCGCCTGGCCGGGCCGGTTCAGGTTCGACTGCGGCTCTCGCTGCGGAAGCTGCGACCATCCGCTTCGATAGGGAGACTGCTGAGCTCCGCTGGCCGGCGACTCGGTGGGCTGCTGCGCCCCGGCCCCGTCCTCGCGTGCGGGCTGCTCAGCAGCGGGGTTCATCCGTACCGTCTTCTGGCCCGATTCGTCCCCATCGTCATTCGTCGCCCCACGCGCCGCGTCTGCTTGCGACGCCCCATCGACCTGCTGATCGGGCGTCTCGCGCTCCTGGTCGGCGTCGGGCGGGTCCTGTGGCCGAGGCGTCGCCTGCTGGCCCTGGCGCGCCTCCGGCTCATTGCTCGACGGGCTGTTCTCCGCGGGGGCGACCGGCCGTGGAATCGGCCGCGGCGGGATCGGTGACGGCGCGATCCGCTCGGTCACGCCGTTGGTCTGCTGCCGCTCGTCATTCGGCTGATTCGGAGTGGTCAATGGCAATCCTTAGATCCGTGTGTCGCCGCCGCTGTCGGGTTACTTCTGCGCGGGGCCGGAGCCGCCGCCACTGGCAATCTGATCGAGATCGGGCTCGTCGGCATTGCGCGCGATCGCAAGCAAGGTATCGCCCTGCGCGAGGTTCATCAATCGCACGCCCTTGGTCTGCCGTCCCGCCTTGCGAACCTGCCTCGCCGCGGTCCGAATGACACCGCCGCCGGAGGTGATCGCATACAGCTCATCATCGTCGTCGACGGTGAGCGCCCCGACCAGAGTGCCACGCTTCGCATCGAACTGAATGGTCAGTACGCCCTTACCTCCGCGACCCTGTGGGGCGTACTCCTCGATCGCGGTCCGTTTGGCGTAGCCCCCCGAGGTCGCGACCAGTAAATAGGTACCGTCACGAACCACATTGAGCGACAACAGTTCATCACTTGTATTGAACCGCATGCCCTGCACACCCGAGGTGGCGCGCCCCATCGGGCGCAGAGCCTCGTCCGTGGCCGAAAAGCGGATCGACTGGCCGAGCGCCGACACCAGCAGCAAGTCGTCGTCGGCCGAACAGAGCACAGCTCCCACCAGTTCGTCCTCGTCGCGCAGATTGACCGCGACGATCCCGCCGCTGCGGTTGGAGTCGAAGTCCGACAATTTCGACTTCTTCACCAATCCGTTCTTGGTGGCCAATACCAGGTACGGGGCGTCATCGTAGGACTTGATCTGAATGATCTGGGCTATCTTCTCGTCCGGGTGGAAGGCCAACAGATTCGCCACGTGCTGCCCGCGCGCGGTGCGATTGGCCTCGGGCAACTCGTATGCCTTGACCCGATAGACCCGCCCCTTGTTGGTGAAGAACAACAGCCAGTCGTGCGTCGACGAGATGAAGAAGTGTTTGACGATGTCGTCCTGCTTGAGACCAGCGCCCTGCACGCCCTTCCCGCCGCGCTTCTGGCTCCGGTAGAGATCGGTCTTGGTGCGCTTGGCATAGCCCGTCTCGGTGATCGTGACAACCACATCCTCCCGGGCAATGAGATCCTCGTCGGCCACGTCGCCATCGGCTGCGATGATCTTGGTGCGCCGTTGGTCGCCGTATTTGTCCACGATCTCGCGCAACTCGTCACGGACGATCACCCGCTGACGCGCCGGCTTGTCCAAAATGTCCTTGAGGTCGGCGATTTCGAGTTCGATCTTGGCCAGCTCGTCGACGATCTTCTGACGCTCCAACGCCGACAGGCGCCGCAACTGCATGTCCAGGATCGCGGTCGCCTGGATCTCGTCGATGTCGAGCAACCGCATCAATCCGGTGCGCGCGGTCTCGGTATCGGCCGAGCGTCGAATCAACGCAATGACTTCGTCCAATGCATCGAGGGCCTTGACCAGACCGCGCAGAATATGCGCCCGTTCCTCGGCCTTGCGCAGCAGGTACCGAGTCCGCCGCACGATGACATCGAGTTGATGGTTGACGTAGTGCCGGATCATCTGGTCCAGCCGCAGAGTCCGCGGCACGCCATCGACGATGGCCAGCATGTTCGCCCCGAAGCTGGTCTGCAGCTGGGTGTGCTTGTAGAGGTTGTTCAGCACCACCTTCGCCACGGCGTCGCGCTTGACGGTGACCACGATGCGCAGGCCCGCCCGATCGGAGGACTCGTCGTGGATGTCGGAAATGCCCATGATCTTGCCATCGCGCACCTGCTCGGCGATGGACGAGATCAGGTTGTCCGGGTTGACCTGGTAGGGCAACTCGGTGATGACGATCGTGGTGCGCGCCTTGGTGTCTTCCTCGATCTCGACCACGCCGCGCATCCGGATGGAACCGCGACCGGTGGTGTAGGCATCCTGGATACCCTGGCCACCCACGATCAGGCCGTTGGTCGGGAAATCCGGCCCCTTGATCCGTTCCATGCACGCAGCGAGGGTGGCCTCCTCGTCGGCGTCGTGGTTGTCCAGGGCCCAGTAGATCGCTTCGCCGACTTCCGCGAGATTGTGCGGCGGCATATTGGTCGCCATCCCGACTGCGATCCCGCCCGATCCGTTGATCAGCAGGTTCGGTACTCGAGACGGCAAAACCACCGGCTCCTGGGAGCGGCCGTCGTAGTTCGGCGCGAAATCCACCGTCTCGTGGTCGATCTCGCGCAACATTTCCATCGCGATCGGAGTGAGCCGACACTCGGTGTAGCGCATGGCCGCCGGGCCGTCGTTGCCCCGCGACCCGAAGTTGCCTTGTGGATCGACCAGCGGGTAGCGCAACGACCATGGCTGTGCCATGCGCACCAACGTGTCGTAGATCGCGGCGTCGCCATGTGGGTGGTAGTTGCCCATGGTCTCGGCGACCGGGCGCGCCGACTTCACATATCCGCGGTCGGGGCGGTATCCGTTGTCGTACATCGCGTAGAGGATGCGGCGATGCACCGGCTTGAGCCCGTCGCGCACATCGGGCAGCGCACGGCCGACGATCACGCTCATCGCGTAATCGATGTAGCTGTTCTGCATCTCCTGCTGAATGTCGACCGGTTCGATGCGCTCGCCGCCGGTCGGGGGCAGGGTGATGTCGGTCATGAGGTCTCCTGTGTCCTGCGGGGGCTTTCACACCCCGCCGGCGTCATGAGCGCTTCGCGATGATGTCTCATGTCGCTGCTGTGGAAAGTCACGTGCGGAAATCGTGCGTTCGCTCGGATGCCCGGTCACTCACAGATCGAGGAACCGAACGTCCTTGGCATTGCGCGTGATGAAGCTGCGCCGCGCCTCCACGTCTTCGCCCATCAATACACTGAACAGCTCGTCGGCTGCGGCCGCGTCATCCAGCGTCACCTGACGCAACAACCGCACCGTTGGGTCCATGGTGGTTTCCCACAGTTCCTTGGGGTTCATCTCGCCCAGGCCCTTGTAGCGCTGTACGCCATCGTCTTTGTTGATCTTCTTGCCCGCGGACAAGCCGGCCTCCAGCAGACCATCGCGCTCGCGGTCGGAATAGGCGAACTCCGGATCGCTGCGCTGCCATTTGAGTTTGTACAGCGGAGGCTGGGCCAAGTACACGTGGCCGTGCTCCACGAGCGGACGCATGAACCGGAACAGCAGTGTGAGCAGCAGTGTCGAAATGTGCTGGCCGTCGACGTCGGCATCGGCCATCAATACGATCTTGTGATACCGCAGCTTGCCGATGTCGAACTCGTCGTGGATGCCGGTGCCGAACGCGGTGATGATCGACTGCACCTCGTTGTTCTTGAGAACCCTGTCGATCCGCGCCTTTTCGACGTTGATGATCTTGCCTCGAATGGGCAGGATCGCCTGATACATCGAGTCCCGACCGGACTTGGCCGACCCACCTGCGGAATCGCCCTCCACAATGTAGATCTCGGACTTTCGTGGATCCTTGGAACGGCAGTCGGCCAACTTTCCGGGCAGACCGCCCAGGTCGGTGGCCGATTTGCGGCGCACCAGTTCCCGCGCCTTCCGCGCGGCCACCCGAGCTTGCGCCGAGGACACGGCCTTGTTGACGATGGTCTTCGCATCTGCCGGGTTGGCCTCGAACCAATGGGTGAGATGCTCGTTACAGGTGCGCTGCACGAACGACTTCACTTCGGTATTGCCGAGCTTGGTCTTGGTCTGGCCCTCGAACTGCGGCTCACCGACCTTGACGCTCACGATCGCGGCCAAGCCCTCGCGGATGTCGTCGCCGGTGAGGTTGCCGTCCTTCTCCTTGAGCAGTTTCTTTTCCTTGGCGTACTTGTTGACCACCGTGGTCAAGGCCGCCCGGAAGCCCTCCTCGTGCGTGCCGCCTTCGTGCGTGTTGATGGTGTTGGCGAAGGTGTGCACAGACTCGGAGTAGCCCGAATTCCACTGCATCGCGACCTCGAGCTCGTGGCCAGCGCCCCGGCCGGTGAATGCCACGACCGAGTTGTGGATCGATTGCTTGGTTCGGTTGATGTGGCGAACGAAGTCCTCGAGGCCACCCGGATAGTGGTAGGTCCGGGTCTTCACCTTGTGCTCGGCGGGGGAATCGGCCTCCGTCGCGTGCTTGGGTGCGTCGGCCGTTTCGCTGACCACCTCGTCGGTGATGTCGGTGTCGGTGACCCGTTCGTCGGTGAGCACGATGGTCAGTCCCTTGTTCAGGAACGCCATTTCCTGCAGCCGGCGAGCCACCGTCTCGAAGTTGTACGTCGTGGTCTCGAAGACCTCGGGATCGGCCCAGAAGCGAATGGTGGTGCCGGTCTTCTTGGTCGGCTCCCCCTGGATCAGTCGGCCAGGGGTGGCGTCCTTGTAGGTCTGCGTCCAGTGGTGTCCGTCGCGATCGATTTCCGCTTCCAAACGGGTCGACAACGCGTTGACCACCGAAATACCGACGCCGTGCAGGCCACCGGACACCGCGTAGGAATCCGAGTCGAACTTGCCGCCGGCGTGCAGCTGCGTCATGACCACCTCGATGGTGGGGATGCCTTGCGTGTGCATCGCCACCGGAATGCCGCGGCCGTCGTCGACCACTTCGACGCCGCCGTCGGCCAGGAGGGTGACCGCGACCGTGGTGGCATAGCCGGCCATCGCCTCGTCGACGGAGTTGTCGACGACCTCCCAGATCAAATGGTGTAGACCGCGCTCACCAGTGGAGCCGATATACATGCCCGGGCGCTTGCGGACCGCCTCGAGGCCCTCGAGAACTGTGATGGAGGAGGCTCCGTAGTCTCGTCTCCCGGTTGCCCTGGCCGAACCCGATGGTTTGGAGTCGTTGGCAGCCACTGGTCGGTAGCTCTCCTTACTTGCTGATCCCGGCGCCCGCGATCACACAGCGCGGCTGCGGACCCGGTCGTTGTCCTACTCGAGGATCGGAGTCCGCATGGACCGTGCGAAACGCGCCGAAGGTATCGCCGCTAGTTACGTCACCATCCTACTGGTACACCCAACCTGCAACGCACTTCCGACACCCCTGACGGCTCTCTGAATGCGTGAAATCGGACTCCATCGACTCGCTTGCGCCCTTCACTGTTTTCGATCCATCAGGAGTCTGCTGAGCACGACGCCGCGGTGGGCGTCATCGCTGTGGCTGGCACCGTGGGCCGCAGAGCGCCCCTGGTGCGGCCGAACACGCCCCGGTCCACGGTCAACCATAGGTGTCGCGTGGTCCTCGGCCCTTGACGTGACGGTGGCCCTTGCGCCAACTCGGCGCAGCCGGCCCGGAGACTTTCAGCGACGTCACCACACTGTGACCGACAGCAGCATGAATTTTCGCCAAGATCTGTCCCTGCAGCATCCGCAATTGCGTAGCCCACGCGGTCGATTCGGCCGCGATGCTGAGCACGCCGTCCTTCAATGCGATCGGCGTGGCGTGTGCGGCGATGTCATCGCCCACCACGGCAGCCCACCGACCGAACACCATCCCCTCTGCCACCCTGCCCGACCAGCCCCGACTCTTGGCCAGAGAACCGGCCACCGTGGACAACAGCTGAGGATCACGATCGTCCGGTCGAGCGCTGGACCATCCGGTGCGCCTGCGGACACCGGTCCGTAGGCGGCGCTGCGGCGAAGAGCGGCCTTGCCCGACAGGCTTTCCACTGGCTCGCGCCGCGGCCCGCGCTTGCTCCAAGGCCCGGCGAGCCAGGTCCACCCCGCGAGGCTCGTGTCCTTCACCCGCAGATCCCGGCTGATCGGGCACTACCCCTCCTCCACAGCAGTTTTCCCCAGATTTTTCACGTTATCCCCAGCTTTGCTGTATGTTGCCGAACT
This sequence comes from Nocardia sp. CNY236, assembly GCF_000482385.1. GTDB lineage: Bacteria > Actinomycetota > Actinomycetes > Mycobacteriales > Mycobacteriaceae > Nocardia. Next base: position 139,281 of record NZ_AXVD01000001.1, on the reverse strand, counting down.
CCATCGGCTGAAGCACTGAACATCGGCAGACTCGGCAATTTCGCCGTCCAACAGCCGCTGAATCGATCTTGTTCACAGGCAAATTGCTTGCTCATAAGTTGCCAATCCGATCTTCTTCCACTAGCCCGTCCTCGAACACCCGAGTTATCCACACTCGATGGGTGGTTCGTCGCTGCACGACCCGGCTCATCGGTTCGACGGCGACGCATCCGTAGCAGCTGGCGAGTCGGCACCGTCGTGCGAACCACCGACGTCATCGTCGATCCGACCTCGCACACCGAGGCGCGAAACACGACGATCGGGCTCTCCTACGCTCTCGACTCCGACAGGTGAGGCATCGAGTGTCGCCGGAACGTCCTCCGGCACCGCCGCCGTGATGAGAACTTGCTCTGCCTCCGCGGCGACAGCGGCCAGAGCCGCGCGCCGACGCTGATCGAGTTCGGCGAACACATCATCGAGCAGCAACACCGGTTCGACGCCGCCGGTGCGCAGAAGTTCGAATGCGCCCAAGCGCAGGGCGAGCGCGAACGACCAGGACTCGCCGTGACTGGCATACCCTTTGGCCGGCGAATCCCCGAGCGCCAGAGCAAGTTCGTCACGGTGCGGGCCGACCAAGCACACGCCACGCTCGAGCTCACGTGCCCGTGCCGCGGCGAGCGCCCCCAACACGATCGCCTCGAATGCCTCGGCGTCATCCGGTTGCGGTGGCCGGGCCGGATCCATCAGTTCCGGCGGCAGCGACCCACTCTGGTAGGCGATCGAGGCAGGCCGCGATTCCGGTGCGATCGCGGCGTAGGACCGAGCGACGTGGGGAGCCAGGTCGTGAATCAGCCGCAATCGCTGCGCCAGCAGCACCCCGGCGTGCGCGGCCAGGTGACCGTCCCACACGTCGAGAGTCGTCAGATCTGGTTTCGATCGGGCATGTCTGCTCGCCGATTTCAACAACGCCGACCGCTGACGCAGTACCCGGTCGTAGTCACTGCGGACGGCTGCCAGCCTGGGTAGGCGTGCTGTGCACAACTCGTCCAGGAAACCACGGCGCTCCGCCGGATCACCGCGCACCAAGGCGAGATCCTCCGGTGCGAACAGCACCGTGTGCAGTATGCCGAGGATCTCCCGTGGGCGTCGCACCGGTGAACGATTGACCTGGGCACGGTTGGCCTTGGATCGATTCAGTTCGACATCGACGCGCAACTCACGACCGGCATTGATCACCGTCGCGCCGATCCGGGCCCGCTCGGCGCCGGTCCGGATCAGCGGAGCGTCGGTCGCAACGCGATGTGACCCGAGACCGGCCAAGTACTCGACCGCCTCCAGAATATTGGTCTTACCGTTTCCATTTGCCCCCACGAAGACGGTTCGACCTGGGGACAATTCGATTTCCGCATGATCCCACGAGCGGAAATCGTGCAAGGACAACGTCTGGATGAACATGCCGCTATCGCGCTTCTGCCTGGACCGGAACCGGAGTATCCACAGACCTGCAGGAGAATTCGAGAGCCGGAGCGTGGCGTGACCCGATCGGCACCTCTGTGGAAGCTCTGTGCACAGAGTACGCAGCCCTCGGCCGTATCACCGTGATCCTCCCCCGCGAGTTACGCACCATGGATTCACGTAGTGCCCGTTCCGGCGCAGACTCAGCCCGGCAACCGGACCGGCATCAGCAGGTAGATGTAGGGGCTGGACAAAGCGGCGAACGCACCGGAATCGAGGGCCTGGGGTTCGCTCTCGGCAGCGGGCAACAGCACTGCCGGTCGAGTCGGTGTGGTGAAGCCGAAGGTGACCCGATCGGAGTGCACCGCCGATAGGCCGTCGAGCAGGTAGCTCGGGTTGAAAGCGATGGTCAGCGGCTCGCCGCTCAGATCGACCTCGAGCCATTCCTCGGCGCGGCCGGCGTCGTCGCCGCCGGCGGACAGCAACAGTCCGTCGGCGGAGAATTCCAGACGCACCTGCGCACCGCGGTCGGCGACCAGGGCGACCCGCTTGATGGCGTCGATCAGCCCGGTAACCGCGACGGTTGCGATCGACGTGTGTTCTTTGGGAAGCAACTGACGGAATTTGGGGAACTCTGCATCGAGCAGCCTGGTGGTTGTCCGTCGGCCGGCATTCACGATGCCGAGCAACCCGTCCGCGCCGCCATCGGCGCCCAGCGACAGCTGGACGGGGGCGTCGGAGGAGCCGAGGGTCTTCGCGGCCTCCGACAGGGTCCGAGCCGGAATCAGCACCGAAATCTCGGTACCGGGGCGGGTGGGCTGCCATTCGATGTGCCGGATCGCGAGTCGGAACCTATCGGTTGCCGCCAAGACCATCTCGGTGTCCTGGATCTCCACTCGGATTCCGGTGAGCATGGGCAGTGTGTCGTCGCGGCCAGCCGCGACGGCTACCTGGCTCACCGCTTCGGCGAAGACATCCACAGTCAGCTCACCGGTTTGTTGCGGCACCTCGGGCAGTTGGGGGTAGTCCTCCACCGGCATGGTCGGCAAGGAGAACTTCGCGCTCCCGCATGTGATCAGGACCCGAGTGCCGTCCACCGAAACATCGACGGGCTTGTTGGACAACGCTTTGGTGATATCGGCCAGCAGGCGACCGGAGACGAGTACCCGACCCGAACCGGCGACTTCGGCTGCGACCCGGATCTGCGCAGAGACCTCGTAGTCGAATCCCGAGACCGTGAGCCCGTCTTCGCCGGCAACCAGAAGCACACCGCCGAGCACTGGTACCGGTGGTCGAGCAGGCAGGCTTCGCGCGACCCAGGCAACGGATTCGGCGAAATCCTCGCGGGCGACCCGAAACTTCATGCTTTCAAGCTCCATCGCCCGATCTGTCCTCTCCCGTTCCGTGATCTGTTGTCGGTTCGTCAGTGTCGGTTCTCGAAAGGGTTTCACTGAATCGGCTGTCCCGCAGTCTGGCACAGGCGGCCGACATCAAACCGTACCCGCGATGGCGGCAGGCACCTAGTCCGACCCTCCAGCCACGTTGGCGCCGGTTGTTCGGGAGGTGGTCCCGTCCTTGTGCCGGCACGGGGGCAAGGGCATGAGGGCACCGCTGCGGTGCACACCGTCGGTGTTCCGGTGGTGAGCTGTTCGATCGGTTTTCCCCACACCCTGTTTTGAAAGGAAATCTTCAATGAAGAGAACCGAAGTAGTAGTAGGTGTTGTGGATTCTGTGAATTAGGGAGGAAACCCCAGGTCAAAGGGCATGGTTGGGTGGGGATGACCATGGGGTGTCTCGAGGATGAACGCGGGACGTCTGTGGAGGCTTCGAATTCGTCCCAGGTTCATCCTCGAGCACTCCTCGAGTTGTCCACCGGATCCGCCCGGTTGCTCACATATGTGTGCAGCCCAGTGGACAGCTCGAGGAGTCCTCGAGGAATCCACATGGAGTCCTCGAGGACTCCACAGCCTTGTACCGAACCCGATGCTGGTCAGAAGGTGTGCATCGTTGTGGTTGGGGAAACTGTTGAATTCCGCCTGTGAGTTCAGGGCAGCGGACACCGACGGTCGCCTGTGGACGTATCCGTGGACAACCCAGTGGATTCCTCGAGGACTCCACAAGAATTCCTCGAGGAATCCACACCATAGAAAACGGCACCGCCCCAGCTCAGGGACGGTGCCGATCGGTGGATGAAGCTCAGCGTGAACGCTGCTTGATTCGGGCTGTGAGTTCTTGAACCTGGTCGTAGACTCGGCGCCGCTCGGTCATCTCCTTGCGCACCTTCTTCTCCGCATACATCACAGTGGTGTGGTCGCGACCGAAGGCCTGGCCGATCTTCGGCAGCGAGAGGTCGGTCAACTCCCGGCACAGGTACATTGCAATCTGCCGGGCCTGAGCCAGGGGCCGCGCCTTGCCAGGGCCGGTGAGTTCTTCCAAAGTGGTGTTGAAGTACTCCGCGGTGACGGCCATGATGGTCGCCGCATTGATCTCCAGGGTCGCGGTATCCGGCATAAGGTCACGCAACACCACTTCGGCCAGCGGCAGATCCAAGGGCTGTCCGTTCAGTGATGCGAAGGCGGTCACCCGGATGAGCGCACCCTCCAGTTCGCGGATGTTTCGCTCGACCCGGCTGGCGATCAGCTCCAGCACATCATGCGGCACATCGAGTCGGTCCATTCGCGCCTTCTTGCGGAGAATCGCGATCCGTGTCTCCAGTTCAGGCGGTTGCACGTCGGTGATCAGGCCCCATTCGAACCGGGTGCGCAGTCGCTCCTCCAATGTGGCCAGCTGCTTCGGTGGGCGGTCCGAGGAGACGACGATCTGCTTGTTGGCGTTGTGCAAGGTGTTGAAGGTATGGAAGAACTCCTCCTGGATACCTTCCTTGCCTTCGATGAACTGGATGTCGTCGACCAGGAGAATGTCCGTTTCCCGGTAGCGGCGTTTGAACGCGACTTTCCGATCGTCACGCAGACTGTTGATGAAGTCGTTGGTGAACTCTTCGGTCGAGACGTACTTGACCCGCATACCAGGGAAGAGCCGTTGCGCGTAGTGACCGGCCGCGTGTAGCAGATGGGTCTTGCCCAGTCCGGAAGCACCCCAGACGAACAGCGGGTTGTACGCGCGGGCGGGGGCTTCGGCAATCGCGACCGCTGCGGCGTGCGCGAACCGGTTCGACGCGCCGATGACGAAGGTCTCGAAGGTGTACTTCGCGTTGAGGCTGGCCGAGGACTGCGAGGCGGCAGTGGACTCTTGCGTGCTGGTGAAGTAGGACGGCCAGGAATTGCGGACATTCCCCCCGGCCTCGTCGTCATGGTCCATCCGTGGCCCCTCGCGGACCGGCTCGTGCGCGAGTCCCATGTCGTCGCCCGTGTCGCGGGCCGCCGTACGCGTCGGGCCGCGGACACCCGGCCCGGGTTCGGAGGCGAACAACGACTCCTGTCCCGGCGGGATCGTCTCACGGCGTGGCGGAAGGCCGTGTCGGCGCCGCGCCGCCACATCCGAGGGCGAGACCGCCGCGGGTTCGCCGGTCGTCGAGTAGTCGGTGTGCGCAGGGTAGTCGGTGTGCGCAGGGTAGTCGGAGGGTGCAGGGTAGTCGGAGGGTGCAGGGTAGTCGGAGGGTGCAGCGTAGTCGGAGGGTGCAGCGTAGTCGGCGGCGAACTCCGGCTGCCGGAATCCCTCGGGCGAAGCGAAGTCCGATTCGGGGAAGTCCGCGCCTTCGGTGTATCGAGCAGTCGGCGCGACGTCGGCGGGTTGGCCATACCGCGGGGGCGAATAGGGTTCACGGCCAGGCGTGTCGGCGCCGGGATACGCCGCGGGAGCGCGACCCGCATCCCGGATCCGTTCTGGTGTGTTGGTCATGCGGGCATGCCTCGGCGGGGCACTGTGCCGGTCGACCGGGGCTGTGGCCGGCGCGGCGATACGGACGCCCAGTCCCTCCACCTGGGGACCGAGTCGTCGGGACAGAGACCGAAGAATGGGCTCGCGCAGATCGCGCTCGATGGCTTCTTGGGCCAGTGACGAGGGCACCGACAGCAGTGCGAACCCTTGTGCGACCGTCAGCGGTTTGACAAGTTTCAGCCAGGCCTGCTGAGCTCGGGTCACCGGGGGGATGGCGCCGTCCGGCGACCCGGTGGTCAGCTCGGTGACCACCTCCGGCCACACCATGGCCAGGGGGTTCTGCTCGTCGTCCATGCGGTTCCTCCCCGAAAGTAGGTCGATTGGAGCAGACGGCCCGGGGTACGCGGCGAGAACGAGCCACGACCACCGTCGGGTCGATCTCGGCCTTCCGAATACATCCGTCACCGCGTCGGACGCTGCTCGGATCCCCCTCCGGGCAGCGGCGTGGCGCCGTCGGCCTTACGAATATGCCACCTCGGGGTTCTTTCCACACAATTATCCACAGATGTGGAGAACCATGAGGGATTGTGAATCGCGGTAGGTGAGGCAGTGCTCCTGCTCCTACCAGCTGTTCTGTAGTTATCGACTGGCTACGGATAGTGCCGTATTGGAATGCCGGCACGAGGTGTGGAAGAACTCACCGCCTTGCTACAATGCCTGCACCGTGAGCGCCGTATTCTCGGGCGTATGAGTTCCAGGTTCCAATAGGGCGAGTTGACCACTACCAAAGGTGGTCAGTACGCTCGTACGGTCACCCCTTGGTGCGGTGGCGGTCTTGCGCTGGCCGCGTTCAGGTCGTGATCGTCCGAGTGTGCGCCAGGACCGACCTGCGTCGATGATGAACGTCCTGGGATTCATCACGCAGTACATGTATCACCGATAAGCTTCGGGCGCTCCGTAGCGCCCACCTACTCGAGGAGTATCGACCGTGGCCAAGGGCAAGCGGACGTTCCAGCCGAACAACCGTCGTCGGGCGCGGGTTCACGGCTTCCGCCTCCGGATGCGCACCCGCGCCGGCCGCGCCATCGTCTCGGCGCGTCGCCGTAAGGGTCGCGCCGCCCTGACCGCATGATCACCACCTGCGGACGCTCAGGTGTTGCCTGAGCCGTATCGGTTGCATCATCGTGCCGACTTCTCCCGGACGGTGCGCCGTGGCCGGCGAATCGGGAGGCGTGATCTGGTCGTGCACGTGTTCATCCATGGGTATGACGGGCCAGTGGATTCGGCTCGTCGCTCCGAGCGCAGTTCGCTGGATGCGCTGATTCGCATCGGTGGGCCGCGCTTCGGCTTGATCGTCAGCAAGGCGGTAGGCGACGCGGTGACCAGACATCGCGTCGCCCGCCGCCTGCGTCATCTGTGCGCTCGGGTGATCGCCGATGTACCACCGCAGACCGATGTCGTGATCCGCGCGTTGCCGGGTTCGGCTCTGGCGTCGGCGGATGATTTGTCCGGTCAGTTGCGTGGTGCCCTACGCAAGGTCGGCGCCGCCGTGGCGGTGCGAACGGACGGTCACGCATGAAATCGTCCGCGACCATTACCGCGTTACCTGCGAATGCACTGATCTTCCTGATCGAGCTCTATCGCTCCTATGTCTCCCCTTTGCGGCTGCCGGTATGCCGATTCACCCCGACCTGCAGCGAGTACGCGGTTACCGCTCTACGCACGCGCGGTCTGATCGTCGGGGTCTTCTTGGCGGCCGTGCGCATCGCCAAATGTGCACCCTGGCACCCTGGTGGGTGGGACCCGGTACCGGAGCGCAGCCGCGGCACGCATCGGCTCGCGTCGACGGACCGGGCAGCGACCGACAAACCAGCGACGGACAAAGCAGCGACGGACAAAGCAGCGACCGACGAGGGGTCGCAGGAACCGAAGAGCTTGTCCGCCGGGCTGCGGTCGGAGCCGAACGCTTGGACAGGATCACCGCACGCGGTGATCGGCGACACGAACGACGGGAGTGCATAGAGTCGTGCTCGACTTCATCTATTACCCGGTGTCTTGGATCCTTTGGTTCTGGCACCGGGTCTTCGGGTTCGCTTTCGGTGCGGACAATGGTCTGACGTGGGCACTGGCTGTGGTGTTCCTGGTGTTCACCCTGCGACTGGTGCTCTACAAGCCGTTCGTCAAGCAGGTGCGGACCACCAAACAGATGCAAGAGCTGCAGCCGCAGATCAAGGAGCTGCAGAAGAAGTACAAGAACGATCGCCAGAAGATGGCGCTCGAGATGCAGAAGCTGCAGAAGGAGAATGGCTTCAGCCCGCTGATGGGCTGCTTGCCGATCCTCGCCCAGATACCGGTCTTCCTCGGGTTGTTCCACGTTCTGCGCTCGTTCAACCGAACCGGACATGGGTTCGGCCAGCTCGGGATGACCCCGGAACAGAACGCGAACACGGCGAACTACGTCTTCAGCGCGACCGACGTTCAGTCCTTCCTCAGCGCCCGCATCTTCGGTGCGCCGATTTCGGCGTTCATCACGACCGGCACGCAACAGTTGGAGGCCTTCGCCGATTTCGGTGGGATGCCGAGCAGGGTGAGTATCGCAATCGTCGCGATCCCGCTGATGATCATCGCCGGGCTGGCGACGCATTTCAATGCTCGGGCCTCGGTGGCGCGGCAGACCCCGGAAGCTGCGGCCAACCCCCAGGCCGCGATGATGAACAAGCTCGCGCTGTGGGTGTTCCCGCTCGGTGTGCTCGTCGGTGGTCCATTCTTGCCGATCGCAATTTTGTTGTACTGGGTCGCCAACAACATCTGGACCTATGGACAGCAGCACCTGGTCTTCGGCCGGATGGCGAAGGAAGAGGAAGCCAAGAAGCAGGCCAAGCTGGAGCAGCGCGCTCAGAATGCCCCGAAGCCGGGCGCCAAACCGGTGAATGTGAAGAAGAAGCCGGGGTCGACGTCCGACGAAAGCGCGGCCTCGGACGAGGAAACGACCGCGTCATCGGCCCAGGGTTCGGCCAAAACGAACGGTAGCGGAAAGCCGGCGCGGCAGCCTGCGAGCCAACGCCGTTCCAGCGGCCAGAAGCGGCCTGGCAACCGAGGCCGGGCGAACCAGAAGCGCCGGCGCTGACTGCGCGATTGTCTGCGCGGTCCGATCGATCGTCGAGCAACCCGTGATCACGAATACCGCCCGCCTGCGAGTGTCCGGCGCGCGATGAGTAGATGAAGGAAATCACATGAGTGTTGAGACCGATGGAGGCGACGCCAGCGTGGCGACCACGACGGCGAGTGCAGCGCCCGACCGTGATGTGCCCGACCGTGATGCGACCGACCGTGATGCGACCGACCGTGATGCGACCGACCGTGATGCGACCGAGAACGACGCCGAGGAAGCGCTCATCGAAGAAGGAGAGATCGCCGGCGACTATCTCGAGCAGCTGCTCGATGTGCTCGATTTCGACGGCGATATCGACCTCGATGTGGAGGGCGACCGTGCAGTCGTGTCGATCGACGGCGGTCGTGACCTGACCAAGCTCGTAGGGCGCAATGGCGAAGTGCTCGATGCACTACAAGAATTGACTCGCTTGGCTGTGCAACAGACGACAGGGGTGCGGAGTCGGTTGATGCTCGATGTGGCAGGTTGGCGCGCCAAGCGGAGGACGGAGTTGAGTGAGCTCGGTGCAGCCGCGGCGCAGCGTGTGCTGCAGTCGGGGGTCCCGGAGTCGTTGGAGCCGATGACTCCCTTCGAACGCAAGATCGTGCACGATGCCGTGTCTGCGGTGGATGGCGTCAGCAGCGAGAGCGAGGGTGTCGAGCCCAATCGCCACGTCGTTGTCGTTCCCGCTTGAGGTTCGGCGTTCGCTGGCGGGCGGAGTACTGTACCGCACAGATGGGGTAGGGACCGGATCCTGGATGGCGGTCGGATCGAGGCCTCTGGTTCTGCGGACCAGAGGCCCTGTTCGTATCCGGCGCCAGAATGCTCGTTCTCTGATCGATTCGAGTTCGGAAGGATGTTTCACGTGGAACACGATCACGCTGAAACGGTGACTGTGCCCACAGAACCGCAGGCGGCAGCGACTGTGTTCGGTGAGCGACTCGATCTTGCCCGGCGGTATTGCGCAGCCCTTGCGATCGCCGGCGTCGAGCGCGGACTGATCGGTCCGCGTGAGGTGCCGCGCCTTTGGGATCGACATATCCTCAACTGTGCGGTACTCGCCGAGTTGATTGCCGAGGCCGCGTCAGTGGTCGATATCGGTAGCGGGGCCGGGCTACCCGGTATCCCCCTGGCGATCGCGCGGCCGGATCTGCGAATCACCTTGGTCGAACCCTTGCTACGTCGCACTATCTTCCTGAGCGAATTCATCGAAGCAGCCGAATTGGACGTGACTGTGGTGCGTGGTCGTGCAGAACAGTCTGGCGTGATGAAAGAAGCCGGTGGAGCTGATGTCGTCACGTCGCGTGCGGTGGCGCCCCTTGGAAAGCTCGCGCAGTGGTCCATTCCTCTCTTACGCGATCACGGACACATGCTTGCGCTCAAGGGTGCTAGTGCCGCAGAGGAACTCGAACGGGATGGGGAGGCTCTGGCGCGCGTCGGTGCTGGGAACGCCGTGGTACTCGAATGCGGTGTCGGAGTGGTATCCACACCAACTCAGGTGATCAGCGCTGAACGACTCCCGCGGGCCGAGCGCATCCCGAGGCGGCGTGTAGAGCGTGCGGCTGCGTCGGAGATCAAGGCGGGTCGGCGGAGTTCGACCGAGCGGGGCCGCACTCGGCGCACTACTCGAAAGCCCCGGTAGTTTCCGCGAATACGACACCGCCGAACTCTGCGGGTCGGCAATGTCGCAGTGCCGCAGTTGCTCCTGCGGTGTGTCGAAAATTTCTCTCGTGCAATGGTATTGGCTGGAATCTTCTGATTGCGCAACCGCCACCGAAGGAGGGCTCCACATGGTTGCCACCACGTGGAGTCGATCGGCGCCTGCGTCGAAAGTGATTGTTGCTCAGGGAGGTTCGATGTTCGATGTCCGACATCGTGTGGGGTGGTGCTGTCGAGCCGGCCTCCGGCACGTCCGACCCGATACTCTCCCCTGGAGATAGCTTGGAATGTTCTCCGATGTTTCACGTGAATCACGATTTCCCGGCAACCCCCGCGCGGCGGAAGTCCGCCCGGTGGATGCCGATTCATCGCGGATTCCATGCTGCTTCTCCGCCTTTGTCCGGTCGACTCCGGCGTCGGAGTTCGACCACCAGAAGCTGCTCGCTGCGAAGGAGCGTCCAGCCGGCGCAGCGTCTGCACTACGGTGAGAATGCTTCGGATGGTCCCACGCGTGTGCCGGTTACGCGTGGGAACGCGTCACGTGACTCAGGTATGGAACAGGCGGCGATCGTACAGTGCTGCATGTCGACCTTCATCGGCTGATCGAGGCATCGAGTGTGCAGCGGTGACCAGCAAGCACGATTCGATGTGTCGATCGCGTGGCCTCCGGCATACGTCGAGGTGCTCGTACCTGGCTCGGTTTCATCATCGTGCCGAAGGTGCAGAAAGCCCGTTCGTCGATCGGGCTACCCCTCGGTTGCTGCACAACACGCCAGCTTCGCCGAGAGGCGTTCGTAGGCGCTACTTCTCGACATCGAGTCCATGGATAGTGTCGTGCTTCGAGTACCACTTGGCACCGGTGACAGTGATAGGGCACCCCGGGGCATGCGTTCAGGAGCTATGTTTCATGTGAAACAACGACACCACCGAAGCGATCTCGCGGTCACTGGCTTGTCCCCTGATATCTTGCCGCGATTCAGCTTTCCTAACTCGCTCAGTACTGGCAAGCTAGGGTGCGTCCGGCGCGAGCAGAGGTACCACGGAGGAATCGGGTGTCATGGCGGCAGATGCTCCGTTCGATCGATTGTCGCCGATCCGGTTATGCATCGCGTTCGATCCGGCAAGGCTGTTACAAACACGACGCGCCAACCCGTCCGTCGCGCACGTGTTCTGAAGTTTCTCGGGTTAGGAGCTGTCTATGTCGAGCGGTCCAGTGAATGTTTCACGGGAAACGACGTCGCGTGTGCCAGGGATGCTGGATTCCAGCAGTTTCGACGAGGAAGCACTGGGCAGCACACCGTTCGGGCACATCTCTCCCAACGAGACTCCGATTGCAGCGGAGGCTCAACGGGCGAGTCAGGTTCTCCATCCAGTGAAGATGGCCGTGGCGAGACCGCGGGAGCAGCGCGTCATCACAGTGGCCAATCAGAAGGGCGGCGTGGGTAAGACCACCACGACCGTAAACCTGGCCGCAGCTTTGGCGCATCAGGGGATGACTGTGCTCGTGGTCGATCTCGACCCGCAGGGTAATGCGAGTACTGCGCTCGGGATCGACCACCATTCAGGTGTCCCGTCGAGTTATGAGTTGCTCATCGGCGAAGCCTCGGTCACCGACGCGATCCAGACCAGTCCACACAATGAACGCCTGCTGTGCGTTCCCGCGACGATCGATCTGGCTGGCGCCGAGATCGAACTCGTCTCGATGGTCGCTCGGGAAGGGCGACTGAAATCCGCCATCCAAGAGGCGAATATCGCCGGCTACGACATCGACTACGTCATGATCGATTGCCCGCCGTCGTTGGGGTTGCTCACGGTCAACGCGCTGGTCGCGGCGAAGGAAGTGCTGATTCCGATCCAATGCGAGTACTACGCACTGGAGGGCGTCGGTCAACTACTCCGCAATATTGGCCTGGTCCAAGCGCATCTGAACCCCGAACTCCATGTCTCGACAGTTGTTCTCACGATGTACGACGGGCGCACGAAGCTCGCGGACCAGGTCGCCGAAGAGGTCCGCGGACACTTCGGTGACGTTGTTCTGAAGTCGTTGATTCCACGCAGCGTGAAGGTATCGGAGGCGCCGGGGTATGGCATGACAGTGCTCGACTACGATCCCGGCTCCCGGGGTGCAATGAGCTACATGGATGCCGGACGCGAGATAGCCGCCCGTGCGATAGCGTCGCAGGCAGCCGCGACTACGTCGGCCCAGTGACGTGGCCGACCGAGTCGGCGCATGGCGGTATCCGGGCCGATGGCAGTACGAGGAAGGATCGATAGACCGATGAGTCAGGCGAAGAAGGGCGGACTCGGGCGCGGCCTCGCGGCGTTGATCCCGACGGCACCAGCGACGGCGTCGGGTCCGGGTAGCGTCGCTGCAGACATCATCGGTCCCGAGTCCGTCGAGACTCGGTCTGTCGAGACTCGACCCGTCGAGACTCGGTCTGTCGAGACTCGGTCCGTGCCGACTCGATTGCGTCGGGTCCCCGATCCGGTCGACGACAACGGCGAGTTGGCTACCGGTGGCGCGATCTACCGAGAGATTCCGCCGGAGCACATCCGGCCGAACCCGAAGCAGCCGCGTACGGTTTTCGAAGAAGAGGCCCTGGCCGAGTTGGTGCATTCAATCCGTGAATTCGGACTCATGCAACCGATCGTGGTGCGGCGAGTAGAGCCGGGTGCCGACCGTTATCAGCTGGTCATGGGTGAACGGCGTTGGCGTGCCTGCCAGCAGGCCGGGTTGTCGGTAGTCCCGGCGATCGTCCGAGAGACGGCCGACGAGTCCATGCTGCGGGACGCTCTTCTGGAGAACATCCATCGGGTCCAGTTGAACCCACTCGAAGAAGCCGCGGCCTATCAGCAGCTACTCGAGGAATTCGACGTCACCCATGAGGAATTGGCTGCTCGAATCGGTCGTTCGCGTCCTGTCGTCACGAATATGATCCGGCTGTTGAAGCTGCCTATTCCGGTGCAGAGCCGAGTTGCGGCAGGAGTGTTGTCCGCTGGACACGCACGGGCTTTGCTCGGTCTCGAGGCAGGAGCCGACGCCCAAGAAGTCCTCGCCGCGCGGATTGTCGCCGAGGGGCTGTCGGTACGCGCCACCGAGGAAGCGGTCGTGCTCGCCAACCGACATCCGGAGGATGGGGCGCCGTCCCCTACTCCGCGGCGCAAGCCGATCCATATTCCACGGTTACAGGATGTTGCCGATCGGTTGTCCGGATCGTTCGATACACGGGTTACCGTTAGCTTGGGCAAACGCAAAGGCAAGATCGTGGTCGAATTCGGGTCGGTCGATGATCTCGAGCGGATCGTTGCTCTCATGGAGCACGACACTCCTGGGATGTGACAAAAGGTACGAAGCATATGTGTGATGTCGAGAGGTACGGTGGGCTTGAGTTCCATGATTGAAACGTCACCGTGACGGTTAGTGGTGTGCAGGACGGTTCGCGTGTTTCCGTGCTTCCTGGCACAGCGACATCGGTTCTTCTGACCAACAGCACAGCGATATGGAGTGAGGCGAGTTCCCTGTGATCGCTTATTCTGGCTGGCGAGCAAACAGTGATGTGACGTGAGCGTAGACGAATCGGACAGCTGGAGGCTGAGCAGAGCAGTGTCGACCAGCGTCACGGCATTAACCCTCGGTGGGCTCGAAGGACTTCCAGCGCACGTGCGCCGATGCGTGTTCTGGGAGATCGATCCCGCGGTAGCCGCGGATTCCCGCAGCTTCAGCGATCCGGTTTTCGAGAAGGAAGCCTGGCTGTCCCGGGTTCTGCTCGAGTGGGGATCATGCGGACAAATGGCACAGGTCGGCGGTGCGGTCGCCGGCTGCGCGTTGTATGCGCCGCCGAGGGTGGTGCCCCGCGCTGCTCTCTTTCCGACCTCCCCTGTGAGTCCAGACGCGGTCCTGCTGACCACGCTATGGGTCGAACCAGCCCACCGAGATGCCGACATCGCGTACCGCCTGATTCAGGCCGTGGTCGCCGATCTGGTGCGACGCGGAGTCCGTGCGCTGGAAGCGTTCGGTATCCGTGAGCAACCGTCGCCACAGGCACTGTCGGAGCGAATCGGTTCGATGACCTTGATGGAGCGGATCGTCGCGCCGATCAAAGGGGCGAGCGAGGCCGGCGCCGCGACCGAGTGCTCCCCCGAGACCTGCATGATCGATGCCGATTTTCTGGAGGACGTCGGCTTCGAGGTCGTGGAGCCACACCATCGATTCCCTCGGTTGCGGTTGGAGTTGAACTCCGATCATGGGTGGAAAGAGGATGTCGAGCGCGCACTGGACCAACTCCTGGCGGCGGCGTCGATGACCGTGCCGACCCGTATCGGAGCGCGGTGACCCGACCACGGCATCGCGTGCTGCTGCCGCACCGAGTTCCCGCTCCGCCGTGCGGCAGCAGCACCGATCAGGGCAGGACGGGAGACTACAACTAGTCGGACGCGGCCAGCTCCTCGGCCAGCAGTTCGGCGAAAGTGTAGGTGCCGGTGGGCTGGTCGTCCTGACCGAGTAGATACAGCCGCTTGACAGAGATGAGAACGGCCTCGGCGATCACGTCACGCATGCGTGGGTTGGTGAGGACCGAAGAATCGTATTCGTTTGTCAGATAGCCGATATCGACCTGTACGGTCGGCATCTTGGTGAGGCGCAGCAGATCCCACGTGCGTGGGTGAGTTCGGCAGTCCTGCAGTGATGTTCGTGCGACGACTTCTCGCTGAATGAAGCCGGCCAGCACCTGTCCGATCATCGATACCGAGCCATGCGAATTGCCGAAGTAGAATCCCGCGACGCCGTTGGCCAACGGGCTCGAGTTGGTGGCACAACGCAGCGAAATCATCAGATCGGCATCGAAAGCGTTCGATGTGTCCGCACGTTCGGCATCGGTTGGATTGGCGTTCCACGGGCGCGACAGAAAGGTCTCCATACCTGTGGCCGCCATCCGTCCTTCCAGACGACTTGCCAAGTCCCACAGAATTTCCGACTCGTAGACATCGCCGTATTCGGTGGGCGCCGCGCATCCTTTGTCGGGTCCACCCAGACCCGGGTCGATGACGATCCGCTTACCGGTGAGTTGGGGACCTGCCCGGTGAACGACCTCCTCCTCTGCTATTCGGTGCGGGTTGCCGCCAGTGACCCGGGCGCCGAGTAGATCCAGCGAGCGCAAGGTGTCCGGGCCACAGATTCCGTCTGCGGCCAGTCCGATTTCCCGTTGGAACGAGGTGAGCGCGTCGTGCGTGTGGGGGCCGAAGTAGCCGTCGACACGGTGTACATAGAAGCCGAGATCCTGCAACCTGCGCTGCAGGGTTGCCACATCGTCGCCATACAGTGGTGCGGAGAGCTGGTAGATCAACGTGCGCGCGCCGAGTCGATAGGACGCTTCTTTCAGCGCCCGATAGGTCGCCGGGCCGACGACACCGTCGACGAGCAGTCCACGATGCTGCTGGAAGGCACGCACAGCCGAGTCCAGATACCGGTCGAACGATGCGCTGGTGTCCTTCCAGTATTCTCGTTCCCGAGCGCGGTCGTTGCCGGCGTGCGCATGGAGGAATCCGAGACTTGCCAGGGCTCCCCGAACCTCTGCTACGGCTGGACCGGTATCGCCGTGACGAAGTCGGTGCATGCGTTGGAGCCCTTTCCTTCTGTCAACCGCGGTACCGAATCATGCTATGGGATCTACCCTCGCACGACCGCAGTGTCGGTCGATTGTTGCAGACCCGGAGCGCATTTCGACAACAACCCACGTCTGGGAATGCGACACGCCGGCGAATCGGATCGTCAGATGACGCCGTCGAGTTCGCGCAGAAGGGCGGCTTTGCCCTTTGCCCCGACGATCTGTTTGACCGGCTTCCCACCGCGGAACAGCATCATAGTGGGCAGTGAGAGGACCTGATAGTCGCGAGCAGTGCTCGGGTTGGCGTCCACATCCAGCTTCGCGACGGTCAGTTTGTCGGCGTGCGTGCCGGCGAGCTCTTCCAGGACCGGGGCCACCATCTTGCACGGTCCGCACCAGTCCGCCCAGAAGTCGACCAGGACGGGCTTATCGCTGAGCAATACCTCCTCGGCGAAGGATGCGTCGGTGACGGTGACGGTGACGGTGTTGGTGGACTCGGACATGAATTTCTCCTTGGATTCGGTCACGCGAGCAGGCGCCGTGACACAGGGTCAGTCGATGGAAACCGTCACCGGCTCACCGGCATGGTCGACGGTGTTTGCAGTGATGTCGCCCTGTTCGGCGAGCCACCGTTCCGCGTCGATGGCTGCCCGGCAGCCGGTGCCGGCAGCGGTGATGGCCTGGCGATAGGTGTGGTCGACCAGATCGCCGGCGGCGAAGACACCGGGACGATCGGTAGCGGTCGACGGCTCTTGCACCAGGACGTATCCGTCGTTGTCCAGGGCGACTTGCCCTTCGACCAGCTCGCTGCGCGGGTCGTGGCCGATCGCGATGAACAGGCCGGTGGCGGGCAATGTGGACGTCTCACCGGTGCGGGTGTCACGCAAGGTCAGATGAGTGACCGCGTTCTCGCCGTGTACCTCGACCACCTCGGCATCGAGTGCGAACGAGATCTTCTCGTTCGCTTTCGCCCGTTCCAGCATGATGCGCGAAGCACGGAACTCGTCACGGCGGTGCACGATCGTCACGCTGGAGGCGAACTTGGTCAAGAACGTAGCCTCCTCCATCGCGGAGTCACCGCCGCCGACCACGACGATGTCCTGGCCTTTGAAGAAGAAGCCGTCGCACGTGGCACATGCACTCACGCCACGCCCCAGCAGGCGCTGCTCGCCCGGGACATTCAGGTAGCGGGCGGCCGACCCCATGGCGAGCACGACCGCGTGTGCCGAATAGGTTTCGCCTCCCACGGTGACTCGTTTGATCGGTCCGGTCAGGTCGACTGCATCGACGTCTTCGGTGCGGATATCCGCACCGAAACGTTTGGCCTGCTCGCGCATCTCTTCCATGAGGTCCGGGCCCATGATGCCGCCGCGGAATCCTGGAAAATTCTCCACTTCGGTGGTGGTCATCAGTGCTCCGCCGAACTGGGTTCCCTCGAACAGGAGCGGCTGAAGTTCGGCACGTCCCGCATAGACAGCCGCGGTGTATCCGGCTGGTCCGGAGCCGATGATGATCAGGTCGTGTACCGGCGCGTTCATGACTGCACCTCGCCGAGGTTACGCTGCGGCACGACCATGAACATGGCTGTGGTGATCGTTCGCTCGTTCATGTGGACCTTCCGCGGGAGTCGTTGGACGTGTCGGTCAACAACAGGGTAATGGCTGTTGTTCCCGCATTGTCTGGATCACACTGCGGGCGCATCCAGTGCCGGCACCGCGGTCAACCGATGTCGCGGATCGCTTTTCGCTGTGGGTCACCGGTGCTGCAACCAGTTCCGACGACCAGCGCGGTGATCTGGGGCGGGCGCGGGCCGGCGAGCAGGATGAGCACCGCGTTACCGCCCTCGAAGGTGAAGTCGGTCGAACCGAGCACGGCGCGATCGAGCCCGTTTGCGCTGACACACCGTTGCAATGCTTCACGCCTGGCGAGGGAACCTGTGACGTCGTAGCGACCCAATGCACCGAGTGCGACGGTCGCGGTGAGATCGTCGCCGATCGGGTCGTCGTCCGCAGCCGATCCAGCGGTGATCGAGGCGTGATCGTCCTCGCGCAGCGTCGCGATGATACTGCCCGCGCCGGTGATCACAATGATTGCAGCGGCCGCGACGAGCCACCGCAACCTGGAGCGACCCTGCCTTCCGGCGGCGAACGGGTGCGCAATGGTCGGTCGATCGTCGGATTCGCCGGCCGGTGCGGAGAACGGTCGGGAGACGGCGGGATCGTCCGCACTCCCCTTCTCGGTCGTATCGAGGTCGTCGACAAACCGTGTGAGTCGGGCCGCCACATCCTCCGGCATGGGGTGGATGATCTGCGAATCACGCCCCAGTGCGTGCACCTGGGCGCTGACGTCGTCGAGAGAGCGAAGGTAACCCTGCGCCTCCGGGTCGTGCGCGACCGCGGACCACAGCTGCTCGCGCTGGACCGCCGCGACATTGTCTGCGTGCAGGTCGGCGAGCAATTCGGCAGTGAACGGAGGCTGCTGTGGCACGCGGTTGGCCATCACCCCTCCGTTGTTTGCATCTGACATCGCGGAGATCCCCTCGCCGACGAGGACGGCACCATCGTCGTTCGGTGTCCTGCCATTGTTACTGACGCACCTCGACTACCTCCGGTTCCCCGGATCGCGCAGGAAATCCAAGCGCTGTTTCAATCTTTGCCGAGCACGGGCGCAGCGACTCTTGATCGTTCCTTCGGGCACTCCGAGCAGTGCGGCGGCCTCGGCCACGGTATACCCCTCCAAATCGATAGCGACCAGCGCAGTGCGCTGGTCCGGCGGCAGCGAGAACAGAGCGCGGTCGACGACGATCGAGGTCTCCAATTCCGCCATCTCGTCGCGATCGTCCTTGGGCTCCGGCATGGTTTCCGAGGACAGTGACAGTGCGCGCCTGCTCTTGTTACGCCGAATGCGATCCAGACAGGCATTCACCACGATCGTGTGCAGCCAGCTGCGTACCTCCGCTTCGGCACGGAACGAGCCGGCAGTGCGATGGGCCGACAGTAACGCATCCTGCAGCGAATCGGCCGCGTCTTCCCGCGTGTAGGACGTACGCAGAGCAGTTTGCCAGAGATGGTCGTTGTGTCTGCGGAGCAACTCGGCGAACGCATGCCGTTGGCCGCGGACATGCGCCTTCAGCAGTTCGACATCGGTGTGTTGGTCGGGTATGAACGAGCGTTCTCGATATGTGACCGAGTGTAACGATGCTGTGTGTAGCTCCTCGTTCAATTCCGACGACAATGCCAACCCCTTGGACAGCGCTCACAGCGGCAATGGGCACGGTTGACCATCGCGGAGACTTCGCAGCATCCAGGATCGACAACTTCGGAATCCGGGAAGCTTCCCGTCGAAAGCGCCTCAAGATCATATCGTCCGTAACGATTCGGCACCAACCGAGTGGATTGGGCGGCGCAGGAGTGTAGTGGCGCCAGAGAGGCCGGTGACTAGGACGCGGCGTCGAATGCGATATCGGCGAGCGATGTCTGGAACTGGTTTCCAGCCGGGGCCAATCGGGTGATCCAGACCAACACATAGCGGGCGGGCTGGTCGGCGCGCACGGGAATCTCGGTGATCCCGTCGGTCAATCGGGCGGAGCCGATCAACTGGGTCTGATCCAGTGTTGGCGAGGCCGTGGGCGAGGTACGGATTTCGATTGCTGTTCCGACGCTGGGCGAGTCGATCGAGACGTTCACGAGCTTGGCCGGGCTGGGCAGCGTCGTCAGCAGCCCGACGCCCTTCTTGAGTGCAGGGAACTGCTGGAAGTACTGGTCGGTGCGCCACGAGCTGCCCGGGTCGTTGTCCAGTACTGCCCGAACATTGGCGACCCCGTCGGGCGTGCCTTCCGGGGAGAAAACCGAGACGTCGGCGATGGGAACCGGCACGCTGGCCGGCGCGCGGGCCGACGGCGGCGCAACCGGCGCCGGTTCCGGCGTCGGTTGACTGTTCGTGGTCAGACCGATGTTGCTCTGTTCGTTCAACGGCGCATCGGATGCTCCAGGTGCGAACACGCTGACCAGCCACCAGATGACGATCCCGACCACCAGTGCGGCAAGAATGCCGAGCCCGACCATGATCCACGTCATCCGACGTGATCGGTTGCGCTCGGCCGCGAGTAGTTCCGGGTCGGCGAGCGAATCGTCGGTATTCGCCGACGCCCGCTGGCCCAGTCGCAACACCGGGATGAAATCGGTTTTTTGATCGACCACCGAGGCCTGCTCGAGCACTTGCTGGACCGTGGCGGCGGTGCGCACTCCCTTGTTCGACTCCAGCGAGCGCACCGCCACCGCGGAGATCTCGAAGGGCACCTCGGGACGAATCTCTCGCGGTTCCACGGGAGTGCCGTCTGGACCGAAATCGGCCAAATGGAGCCCGCCGACTGTGCTGGCGGTGCCGCCGACTCCACCCGGGCGGATCGGCCAGCGCGCCGTGATCAGGGCGTAGAGCATCGCTCCGAGGCCACGGACATCGGCTTGGGCGTCCGAGTCGGCCAATGTTCCCGGGAAAGCGAGCACCGCATCGCCGGCTGCGCTGATCCGCATCCGATCGGGGTGGTCGATGGACAACGCTCCGCCGCCGCGATGGGCCAACTCCGCCGCAGAGGCGAGGGCGCGGATGGCGCGCGCTGCCCCGATCGGCGAGGGCACGGTCTCGGCCATTTCGCGCAGCGAGCGGCCCGGGGTCCACTCGGCCACCACGATGCCGCCCGAAGAACCACGAACGACGTCCAAGACCCGGGCGAGCCCGGGCGAGCTGATCCGGCCCAGTCGCAGAGTGCGGGACAGAATCGCTTGTGGGCCGTCGTGCCCGGAGTTGTCCGCGGCCTGCTGATCGGCATCGACGAAGGTCAAGGCGACCTCGCGGTCGAGTTTGATGTCCAGCGCCTGCCAGAACTGCAAGCCGCGTGTACCGCCGTGGTGGGCCAGCAGCCGGTAGCGGCCGCCGGCCACAGATGCGCCGGGAATCAGTTTGGGGCCGCGAGGAACTCGCCGCGCAGTCGGGTACTCGCCCGTCATCGGCCGAATTTCCGGCCTACCGACGGGAATCATTCCCGTGTCGTACATCGGGTCGTGCGGCAGCGCGCCCGCGTTCGGTCTGCCCGCGTCGGGCCCTGGCGGCGCCGTTCCCGACTCCGTGTTCGCATACGCGGGGTTCGGTGGTGCGTCTGTCGCCGGCGGAGTATCGGTGGACAGCCCGCCGATCGCGGTCGCAGAAGAATCGGCGGCCGGGACGTCGCCCACCGCGTCGTCGCTCACCCTCGGTCCTCCTTTGCCCTGGCGTAACGAAGCTCCGGCGAACTCGCCACTTGTGCTTCCCTGCCGAACAGGGTACGGGAACTCCTCTGCGCTGGTGAGGCCAACAGAGTTGGGTCTGATCACGGGTAGCACCATGGTTTGGGCGTCCATGTGCGGGTCGAACTGTGGGTAGGCATACGGGTCGGGCCGCCGCAGCACCTGGGTGGCGTAGGGATCGTCGTCCGAACCCGCCGCATCCAGATCCGGGGCGGGTGGCGTCCAACCGAGACGTCGCGAGACGGCCACGGTGATGGCGACGATTTCCGGAATGCCGGCGAGTCGCATCAGGCCGAAGGCAACGGACAGCATGACAACGGCGGTGATCACCACACGGACCAACGAACCGAGCCCGCCGAAGGATACGGTCAGTCGCTCCAGGTCGAGTACTCGGTCCACGGTCCACATCACCGCACCACCGCCGAGGGATGCGAGTACGACACGGGTCACGGTGCGGCCGACATTGGCCATTCGGAGGTCACCGAGGCTGCGGTGTAGCAGGTAGCCACCCGCCAGGGCGCCGACCGTGAAACTGAGACCGTTCGCGACGCCGAGGGCGATCACCACCTGGTCGGGGTCGGCGACCACGGGGGCGAGCGCCGAGAAGGCGATCTTGGTGGCGGAGATGCCGAGGATGATCCAGGTCGGGGTCCATACCTGCTCTCTGGCATAGAACACGCGCAAGTGAATCAGCCACAGCGAATAAGGAATCAAGGAGAATGCCGACCAACTGACCGCGAGCCCCAGACGCGAGGCATCCGCGCCCCCGAAGTTGCCGTAGCCCAGCAGGGCCTGGCCGACCTGTGGGCCGGCCACGGTCAGGAAGGTGATCACCGGGATGAGGGCGATCATGGTCAATCGAGTGGCAGCGGAGAGGTCGTCGACGACTGCAGGTGTGTCCTCTGCCGCGGCGTTGCGGCTCAGCCGCGGCATGATCGCGGTGAGCACCGTGACGACGATCACGCCGTAGGGCAACTGGAGTAGCAGCCATACGACGTTGTAGATCGCCGGACCGGCCTCGTCGGCGTGCGAGGAGATTCGGGTGGCGAAGACGAAGCCTGCTTGGCTGATCAGGACATAGAGGATGATCGCAGCGCCCATGCCGCCGAACTGTTTGAGGCGCGCGTCGATTCCCCAGAGC
The DNA here is from genome assembly GCF_000482385.1 of Nocardia sp. CNY236. Lineage (GTDB taxonomy): Bacteria > Actinomycetota > Actinomycetes > Mycobacteriales > Mycobacteriaceae > Nocardia. The sequence goes on along the minus strand of NZ_AXVD01000001.1, from coordinate 117,174 downwards.
GGACGCAGGTCGATGCCAGCTCGCCGAATCGCCGGCAGAAGGCTGGCCGCTTGCACCACCACGCCAGTGGTGACGCCGATGCCGAGCACCAACAGTTTGGGGTCGCTCATCCGGACCGGGTCCAGGGTGATCTCCCCCGGTGTGACGATGTAGATCCCGAGTACGGCCAGGACGACCAGATTGTTCAGAACGGGAGCCCACGCGCCGGGTTTGAAGATCTGCTGAGTGTTCAGGATCGCCGTGAGCAGTGCAGACATGCCGTAGAACACGATCGCGGGCAGTAAGAGAAAGGCCAGTGCCGTGGTGAGCGCGGTGTTCACCCGACCGTCATCGGACAGGAAGACGTGGGTGGTCAATATCGGAGCCGCCGCCGTCGCCAGAAGTGCGGCGGTGGCCAAGACCACGAAGGCCGCGGTTACCAGTCGCCGGACGAATGCTGCCCCGTGATCGGGATCCTCCTGTTCCGCTCGGACCAGTGTCGGCACCACGATTGCGGTGAGCACTGCGCCGAGTACGAGTTCGGCGATCATGTTCGGGATCTGGCTGGCGACGGTGAAGGCACTGGCGATGGCCGGGCCGAGCACGGTCAGTAGCAACAATGTCTTGCCGAATCCGGTGATCCGGCTGATCAGCGTGGCGAAGGCGATCGATCCGGAGTCGCTGAGCAGCCGAGAGTTCGGGCTCTTCGTCGGCTTGCTTTCCGTGCGCGGCTCTACGGTCTCGGTGGCGGCGGCCCGTGCTCCGGCCCGGAAACGCTCTCGCGGGCCGGGCTCGGGCTGGCCCGCAGCAGCAGGTCGATGCGGCCTACGGTGTGGCTGCTCGGCACCATACGGAGGGGTCGACCTCGGGCCGGATTTCGGAAGTGACGCGGGAATGGGTCCAGTGTGTGGTGGTCTCGGCGTCGCAGGGATCGGACCGGATCGAGGCGGCTGTGGCGTCGCGGGAAGGGGACCCGACCGCGGGTTGTGTTGGTCTCCGGCGGATGGTGGCTGCGGCCTGGCGGTCGGCGGTGAACCGGACCGATCCGGCCAAGGAGCCGAGGGTGCCGGCGGCATCGGGCGCGGCGGAGCGGGGTATCGCTGTCGCGGCGGATACCCCGCCGGGTTGGGCGGCGGCTGTGACGACACGCGGGGTGGCTGTGGTGACTGATGAGGTGGCTGTATCGAGGGTCGAGGCGGCCTCGGCTCGGCTCCTGCCGGCGGCGGTTGTCTGCGCTGCCCTGGCCGCGGTGCGGGTGCGGGCTGGCTGATCCGTGGCACACGCGGCGACGGGTCGGGCCGACGGGTATCCGGAAGGGACGGATCCCGATGCTCTCCTTCCGGCCGGTTGCGTTCCCACGGCGCGGCCGGCGCCCAGCGCCCCGCCGATTCTCCTCCTCGATCACCGGAACGAGGTCGATGAGCCGATATGTCATCGTCGCTCATCATGCCTCCTGTGCCCGCCGGATACCGTACCGTCACCGGAGCCGGCGCTGTGCACCACTGGGTCGCGGTCGGTGACCGTTCTGTCCATCGTCCCTCCGGCAGGGGCCGGCACGGGAGTACTGTGATTGTCCCCCACCGTGCCACACGACATCGTGGCATTCCACAGTGCCGCAGGTGGGAGCGAACAACACGGAGCGATCGCCGCCGAATCCCTCACCGAGTCTCCTGAAGGCTCTCCTGCTCGACCACAGGTGGTCTGTAGGTGCCGCGATGTCGGGCGGGCTCGGAGTCGGCGGCGACGTTCTCGTCCGCTGGGTCGGGTTGTCCACGGAACCGGTGCCACAGCCGACGGCCGGCCAATATCAGCAGGAGGAGTCCGGCGCACCCGGTGATTATCGCCAAGGCCTGACCATAGGCGTTCGATCGTACGGAGACCTGAGTCGGGCTACCGAGCGCGATCCCCTCGGGGGTGGTGAGTGAGATCGGAATGACCAGATTGCGACTGTCGCTGACCTCGGTCGGGATCCGAAACGACCGCGACCCGTTCGGTGGGAGCTGCTGCTCGCCCGGGTCGGTGATCTTCGTCCCGGCCGGAGCCTCGATGCGGAAACGCACCTGGATGGCGACCGGAAGCTCGTTGCGCGCGACCAGCAACACCGGGCTCTGCTCGGATGCCAGGGTGTATACGCCGCCCGGTGGCACGATGCTCACCGACTCTCGAAGCTGGTCCATCGTCCGGGTGACTTGGTTCAGCCGACGTCGAGCGAAGATGTCGGAGTGTGTGGCATCGTCTGCGCGCCGATCCGACAGGCTCAGTGCGCGGATCAGGTCGTCGCGCAGCGGCGTCAGGAACGCGTGCGGTGTCAGCTCGGCGTCCGGTACCTCGATCAGGGCACGCGCCATCTGGTCGATCCGACGGCCTTGTTCGCGCACGGGCGATACGAATCGGTCGGGCACTGCGTGCTGCTCGGCCTGCGTCAGATAGCGCGGTTGGTAGGGCTGTGGGTCCGGCGGCTGTGCGACCAGATCGTACAAGGGTCGAGCCACGGCCAAGCCGCTGCTCGAGAGCAGGTCGATCTGGCGCAGGAGGGCGATCGCTTCCTCGCGGTTGGCGCCCCATTGTTGCGGTGGCACCAGCAACAGCGAGCGTGGCTGATTCGCCTGCGGGTTCAGTGCGCTCCAAGAGATCGCTCCCAGTGCATCCTGAAGCCGTGCGGACCGGGAGTCGTTGCTGACGTCGTACCGGACCTGGGTCGGGGTGAACGGTGGTGTGGGCGGATTGGAGCCCACAGCCGCCAGTGCGGTCGCCGACCAGATGTCGAATCGCACTGCCCGCAGCGCGGGCTCGGCCAGAATGCCGGGCGGAGATACATCGGAGCTCGCCCCCGGCGAGGTGGCGGCACTGTCCGATGGCGTGGGCTCGGTGATGGGCGATTCGACCGCGGCGATCTCGGGCAAGTCGACCATGTCGGGTCCCACCGGGGTCGTCGCCGATGCGACAGACTCCGACAGGTCCTGGACGCCCAGCGGAAGGGTGGCGGTGGAAGCGAGTACAGCGGTGCCGAATCCGTGGTTGCGCAACAGCAGCCCCGCGCGCTCGTCGATGCTGCCCGACTCCGGCAGGCCGACTCCGCGCAGCGATCTGGTGGACAGAATCGCGTCGACGATATCGGCGGGTTCGTCGATGGCGCGCGCAGCGAGCGCGGCGTCGTCGACCGCGGCCAGGGCAGTCAGATCGACCTGTGCGAACGGTAGCGCGACCGTACACATCGACCTCGACAGCACACGGAGTCGATCCAACCAGGTCTGCGCTTGCTCGGCCCCACTGCCCGCTCTGGTCGCACCATCTGGATCGGACGGACTGGCGAGCACGCGATACCCGCGGGTCATCGCATCCACCGTGAGCAGCAGATCGGGGTCGATCGCCAGACAGATCCCCGAGGACATGCTCTGGGTCCGGCCACCGACGGTGCCGGTGGTCGCCTCCACTGTGGCCAACAGTTGATCGAGACGACCGCCTTTGCCCAGCGATGTGGCCAATTCGTCGTCGGTGAGCTCCATGACGCCGTCCACGCTGCCGGGACGCCCCGCAAGCTGCCTCGGTCGGTCGGCCAGCGGCCACAGCACCGTCATCGCTACCGGTGTGTCGGTGAGTGCGGGAATCGCCGAGGCTCCGGTACCGGATCCCTGGCGTGCCGGGATGGGGGGGAGTCCCAGAACCGGCAGGAGAAACCGAGCATCGTCGAGCCTGGCCTGGTTGCCATACGCCGGTTCGCCGTTGACGTTGAGCAGCAGCGGATAGACACCCGGCTGGGACAACAGTAGCGAGACCTCTCCGCTGCTGGAACGCAGCGGAATACTGAGAGTGAACTGTTGCCGTTCTCCAGGACGCAATCGCTGCGCGACGTCTTCGAACTGTCCGTTCACGGTGTAATAGGCCTGGTCGAGGCGCAAGGTGGTGCGTAGGCCGGACGGCGCGGTAATCGCCGGTGCGCGCTGAATGCGGACGCTGATGTCATCGACCACCCGGTCACCGATATTGGTGACCGTCCCCGAGACCGTGATCAACGAATCGCTGGTGGTGGTCACGGTGTTGGGCGACACCGAATCCAGCGACAACTTGAGAAATTTCGGGTTCGACGGCGCGTCGAACCCGGTCGGTTGCGCCGCCGCCGTTCTCGCATCCAGTAGCGGAAGCGCTGCCGCCGGGCCGAAGATGGTCAGGACCGCCACGAAGATCCGGAACAGTCCATGTGTCATCGCTTACCGGTCTCCATCCGGTCGATCAGCTTGTTCGCCATTTCGGCCAGCCGCCGCTCGTCGGCGTAGGCCAGCCGAGAATCCAGTTCGCTCAACGGAACCCAAGCAACCTGAGTGACTTCTACATCGGCGTCGGACAGCTCGCCACCGACCGATCGCAGAAGATAATGATGCACTGTCTTGTGCACGCGCCGCCCATCGGTCACGAACCAGTAGTCGATATTGCCGAGTTCGGCGACGATCACACCGGTGATCCCGGTCTCCTCGGCGACCTCGCGGATTGCGGTTTGCTCGGCGGTCTCCCCTGCTTCGATATGCCCCTTGGGCAGTGACCACAACAACCGCCCGCGGCGATCGGTGCGTCCGATGAGGGCTGCGCTGCGACCTTCTCGTGGACCGTCCAAACCATCGATGACCAGGCCACCTGCCGAGGTCTCCCGAACTGTGCGCATCCGCGGCTTCGCCGCGTCGGTACCCGAACCGCGGCGCCGAGGCTGGCGACGTCGACTGTTCGCACGATCGGCCGGAGACACCTGGCAATCCTACTGTGTTCGATTCGTCGCGCTGGTGACGCAGCGTGTCCTCGAGCCTCGACAGACCGGTTCCGGGCCCAGCAGCGCTGGATCTCGTCGTGGGGCGCACTCTGCGGCGCCGATCTCGCCCGAGTCCGCTCATCGGTCTTCGGCCTGCATATTTGCTGCTCGGTGCGGTCGCTGATTCGCTGCTCGGTGTGGGCGGGCATTGCCGCCGCTCGGTGCCGGTGTGATCTACGGCGCCCGGATCGGGCATGCATCGAGCCGACGACAGCGATGGATGCCGCCTGGGCACTGGTTACCGCTCTGGAACACGGGGCCGCACCATGGTGGTCGAGGCTCGGTAAGCTGCTCACTCGTGGTTTCGCCCAAATCCGAGGATGTTGCGCTGGATAGACGTACCCGATTGCTGGCTGCCGCGGCGGTGACTCTCGGCGGGTTGTCGGACGTGCTGACCCCCCTGGGTGAACTGTTCGCCGCACGGGGGTACGAGTTGTACCTGGTCGGTGGGAGCGTGCGCGATGCCGTACTCGGTCGGCTGGGGACCGATCTGGATTTCACAACCGATGCCCGACCGGATGAGGTACAGGACATCCTGCGCGGGTGGGCCGATCATCTGTGGGACACCGGCGGTCTGGTTTTCGGTACGGTCAGCGCGGCCAAGGCCCACCAGCAGTTGGAGATCACCACTTTCCGTGCCGACAGCTACGACCGGGTGTCGCGCAATCCTCTCGTGACCTTCGGGGACTCGCTCGAAGACGACCTGGTGCGCCGGGACTTCACGGTGAATGCGATGGCGGTCAAGATAGGTCCCGACGGTGCGATGGAATTCGTCGATCCGCTCGAGGGCATGAGCGCCTTGCTCGAGGGCGTGCTCGATACTCCTGCCGCACCAGAGGATTCGTTCGACGACGATCCCTTGCGGATGCTGCGTGCCGCACGGTTCGTCTCGCAGCTGGGCTTCACGCCCCATCCGCGGGTGCGAGCCGCGATGGCGGCGATGACCGAGCAGATCGATCGGATCACCGCCGAGCGAGTGCGCGTCGAGCTGGACAAATTGATCGCCGGGGCTCATCCGATCGAGGGCATCGATCTCATGTGCGAGACCGGGTTGGCTCGGCGAGTGCTGCCCGAGGTTCCGGCAATGAAACTGGAAATAGACGAACACCACCAGCACAAGGACGTGTACTGGCATTCGCTCACCGTGCTGGAACAGGCCATCGACCAGGAAGAAGGTGATGCCGACCTGGTATTGCGTTGGGCTGCGCTGCTGCACGACATCGGCAAGCCGGACACCAAGCGCAACGAGCCGGGTGGCGGTGTCAGTTTCCACCACCACGAAGTGGTCGGAGCGAAGATGGTGCGCAAACGGATGCGAGCGCTGAAATATCCCAAGCAGTTCACCGAGGACGTGGCCCGGCTGGTGTTTCTGCATCTGCGCTTCCACGGCTACGGAAAGGGTCAGTGGACGGACTCGGCGGTCCGGCGCTATGTCACCGATGCCGGCGAGCTATTGCCCCGCTTGCACAAACTGGTCCGCGCCGACTGTACGACCCGCAACAAACGCCGGGCCGCTGCGTTGCGTGCCACCTATGACGAGCTGGAAGCACGGATCGAACGATTGCGTCGCCAGGAAGATCTGGCCAAGGTCCGCCCGGACCTGGACGGCAATGCGATCATGGAGCTACTCGGTCTTTCCCCAGGTCCGGATGTCGGCATGGCCTGGCGGTATCTCAAGGAGTTGCGGCTCGATCGCGGCCCGCTCAGCCGCGACGAAGCGGAGTCGGCGCTGCTCGAGTGGTGGCGCGCACGCGGCTGATCGCCGATCACCGGATCGTCGTGGTGGTGTGTGGTGCGCCGGGATTGCGCGGATCCACCGCCGGTCACCGCCCGTATCCGCCACCGCCCGGGGTTTCGACGACCAGGACATCGCCCGGTTCGAGGTGTGCCGAATCCGCGCCGCCCAGGTGTTCGACTGTGCCGTCCGACCGTTCGATGGTATTCGTCCCCAATGCCCCGGGCGCGCCGCCGGCCATGCCATAGGGCGCAATGCGGCGGTGGCTCGACAGAACGGACACCGTCACTGGTTCGGTGAACCGCAGCCGCCGCACCGCGCCATCTCCGCCGCGCCATCGACCGGAGCCTCCGCTGCCGGCACGAACCGCGAATTCCTCCAGCACCACCGGCAGCCGCCACTCGAGGATCTCCGGGTCGGTGAGACGCGAGTTCGTCATGTGGGTTTGAACGACACTGGCGCCGTCGAAGCCGTTGCCCGCCCCGGATCCGGATCCGATGGTCTCGTAGTACTGGCTGCGGTCGTTACCGAAGGTGACGTTGTTCATGGTGCCCGAACCTTCGGCCTGTAGACCGAGCGCTGCATACAGTGCCCCGGTGATCGCCTGCGAGGTCTCGACATTGCCTGCGACGACCGCGGCGGGGAATCCGGGAGCGAGCATGGACCCACGAGGCACGATGATCCGCAACGGGCGCAGGCAGCCGTCGTTGAGTGGGATGTCGTCGGCGATCAGAGTGCGGAACACGTACAGCACCGAGGCAGTGGCGACAGCATAAGGAGCGTTGAAGTTGCCGGGAAGTTGTCCCGACGCGCCGGTGAAATCGATGGTCGCAGCACGCGCCTCACGGTCCACCGTGACTCGTACGGGGATGGTGGCCCCCTGGTCGGTCACATAGGTGTAATCGCCGTCATCGAGTCTGTCGACGACTCGCCGCACCGATTCTTCGGCGTTGTCCTGAACATGACCCATGTACGCCTGCACGACATCGAGCCCGAATTGGTCGATCATCTTCTCGACTTCTTCGATCCCTTTCGCATTGGCGGCCACCTGGGCACGCAGGTCGGCAAGGTTGGTTGCGGGGTTGCGGGACGGGTACGGCGCCTCGGTCAGCAAGCGGTGGGTCTGTTCGTGTCGAAACTCACCGTTCTCGACGAGTAGCCAGTTGTCGAAAACGACGCCTTCCTCCTCGATATGTCGGCTGTTCGCCGGCATCGAACCCGGCGCAATCCCGCCGATTTCGGCGTGATGACAGCGAGAAGCGACGTAGAAGAGGATCTGTTGTCCCGTGGAATCGAACACCGGCGTGATCACGGTGACGTCCGGCAGGTGAGTGCCGCCGTGATAAGGGTCGTTGACCGCGTAGGCGTCTCCAGGGCGCATGGTCTGCTTGCCGTCCCCGGTCGTGGAGCGGTCCGCGCCGCGGCGGCGCCGGATGATTTCCTTGACGCTGGTTCCCATCGAGCCGAGATGGACCGGGATGTGCGGTGCGTTGGCGATCAGATTGCCATCGGGGTCGAACAACGCGCACGAGAAATCCAGGCGCTCTTTGATATTGACCGATTGAGCGGTCGACTCCAGCCGCGCGCCCATCTGCTCGGCGATGGACATGAACAGGTTGTTGAAGACCTCCAACAGGACCGGGTCGACTTCGGTACCGGCATCGGGCTTCGCGGACCCCACCATCCGTTCCATGATCAGGTGCCCGATAGCGTTCACGGTTGCCTGCCAACCCTCGTCCACCACAGTGGTGGCATTGGCCTCGCTGATCACAGCTGGTCCGTGGATGGTTTCGCCAGGTGTGAGTTCCGCTCGTCGATAGAGCAGCGCCGCGCGCCACTCCCCACCGGTGTGCAGTCGAATCGACTCCACGCCTGCCGGATCGGCCGGAGGTCGAATGAGATCGGACAATTCGGGCGGGTCGGTGTGGCCGATGGCCTCGACGGACAGCGCTTCGACCACGATGGGGCGGTGCAATGTGAAGGAATACAGTGCGCGGTGGCGCTCTTCGAAATTCCGGACCATGTCGATCGGCTCGGTCAGACGCACGGACAGCACGGTGTCGGTCCCGTCATAGCGGAGCTGGGCTCGCCGTAGCACCGAGATTCGCTGCTCGGCCACGCCCTGGTCCCGTAGTTCGGTGCGGGCTGCGATCTCGAGGGCTTCTGCGGCCACGGTGACCCGCGGCATGGATTCCGGTCGTAGCGGTAGTTCCACGGACCGTTCGCGCATCGCGGTGGTGTCGGCCAACCCGATTCCGAGTGCCGACAGCACGCCGGCCATCGGGGGGACGAGGACGGTCCGGATGCCGAGAGACTCCGCTACCGCGCAGGCGAGTTGACCTCCCGCGCCACCGAACGTGGTCAGCGCATACCGGGTGACGTCGTGGCCTTTCTGCACGGAGATCCGCTTGACCGCGGCCGCGATATTGCTGACTGCGATCTGCAGAAAGCCCTCCGCGACCTGCTCCGGTGTGCGTTTGTCCCCGGTGCTTTCGGTGATCGTGGCGGCCAACTCGGCGAACCGAGTGCGCACCAGTCGGTCATCGAGCGGTTCGGTGCCGTCCGTTCCGAAAACGTGCGGAAAATAGGCCGATTGGACGCGACCGAGCATCACGTTGGCGTCGGTCACGGTCAGCGGGCCGCCGCCGCGGTAACACGCCGGCCCTGGCGAGGCGCCGGCCGAATCGGGGCCGACCCGGTAGCGACTGCCATCGAAATGCAGGATCGAGCCGCCGCCCGCCGCGACGGTGTGGATGTCCAGCATCGGGGCACGTAGCCGGACGCCGGCCAATTGCGTGATGAACACGCGCTCGTACTCGCCGGCGAAGTGCGAGACGTCGGTGGAGGTTCCGCCCATGTCGAAGCCGATCATCCGGTCGATCCCGGCCAGTTGCGACATCCGGACCATGCCGACGATGCCGCCGGCAGGCCCCGACAGGATGGCGTCCTTACCCCGAAACTTGCTGGACTCGGTGAGTCCGCCGTTGGATTGCATGAACAGCAGCCGCACTCCCGTGAGCTGGTCGGCGACCTGGTCGACGTAGCGGCGAAGTACCGGCGAAAGATACGCATCCACCACCGTGGTATCCCCTCGGGGCACCAGCTTCATCAAGGGGCTCACTTCGCTCGACAGGGAGATCTGTGGGAACCCGATCTCGGCGGCAACCTGCCCGATCGCCTGTTCGTGCGCCGGGTGGAGATGGCTGTGCATACAGACCACGGCGATGGCGCGAAGGCCGTCGTCGTGCGCCTGGGTCAGCTGGCCGGCCAGGGTGCGCAGGTCCGGTGGCGTCACTACGGTACCGTCGGCCAGCACACGTTCGTCGACCTCGAGCACGCGCTCGTAGAGCAGTTCGGGCAAGACGATCTCGCGGGCGAAGATCTGTGGACGATTCTGGTAGGCGATTCGTAGGGCATCGCGAAAGCCGCGGGTGATCACCAGGACCGTTCGCTCGCCGGTGCGTTCCAGCAACGCATTGGTGGCAACGGTGGTGCCCATTCGAACCGAATCGATTCTCGCAGCGGTGTCGACCGTGTGGGTGTCGACCGTGTGGGTGTCGGTCGCGTGGGTGTCGATCGCGGGGGTACTGCCGGTTCCGTCGTGTGCGCCGGCGAGGATTTCACGGATCCCGGCTACAGCGGAATCGGCATAGAGTGCTGGGTTCTCCGACAGGAGTTTGTGCGTGACGAGCTTGCCGTCCGGCCGTCGAGCCACCACGTCGGTGAAGGTGCCTCCGCGATCGATCCAGAACTGCCATCCCGCTCCTGCGCTGCCGGAGTCCGTCGTCCCCACTTCGGTCACCGCAGTCTCACGTCGGTACGTCCACGCTGGTCGGTCACATCGCGCACGATACCAACGGTGGACCGCCACCTCGACCTATCGGCCGCGGTTCGGCGTCCGGATGAACGATGGTGTCAGGATCTCGGTTTCAGGCGGGCGTGCATGAGGTAGACGTTGTAGCTGTCCCACTCGGAGAGCATGAAGTACAGATCGTCGCTCGTCGACCATGGATGGATGAATCCGCCGTAGGATTTCGGGTAGTCCGCGGTATCGATCAGTGGGACGGCATCCGACCACGCACCCTGCGGGCTGGCCGCGCTACGTAGAACGATCGCGCCGCGCGCCGGATCCAGGTAGACCATCCGCCACCGGTCGGTTTCCTGGTCGAAGTGCACCGACAGTTCACCGGCAATGCCGAACACCAGTGGAGTGGCGTCGTTCTCGGCCGCGGGAACCCAGTCGCCATCCACCCAATACTGGTACGCGGATTTGTTCAGCACCTCGTCGGTGGGTACCCGAGCCAGCCCGATCACGCCGATGCGACCGTTGGGCGTGCCGAACATGTAGACATGGTCACCATGCGGCACCATGGCGGCTACTTGGAATCTTCCGAGGCCGAAGAAGTTCTCCCATTTGGCGTGCGGGTCTTTGTGCCAGGTGCGTCCGTGGTCGTCGGAATAGGCGAGCCCGCCGTAGTTGGTCCACCACATCCCTGGGATGCGACTCCATCGGTTCACCGACATGTAGCTGAGATACTGTCGGTCACCGATGGCGAAGCCCGAGGTGGGGATGGTGGTGGTCTCCCAATTCTTGATCTTGCGGCTGGCCAGAATCTCGGCCGCGTGGCACGGGCTGTCCTGGGCGAAGGTCTCCAGTGTGAGACCGTCGGATAGATCGCGGTCGGTGCTGAAACCGATCACATTGCTGCGCCAGTCCTGGTCGTCGGCGCCTGCGCCGCCGACCGACCAGCCGTCGCCGAAGGTATCGCCGAAGACCACGGCAACCTCGCCCGGTGTCGTCTCCCACATCAGTCCCAGGTCGGTGCCGTCGATCTGCCAGCGCATGTCGGTGCGGTTCTCCGAACCGCGTCCGGTCACCTGACCGACCAACCGAACGTCCTGTACACCGGGGGCGGCTACCGGATTCGCACGTGGACCGGGTTCGCTGGGCTGGAGCGCGAGTGGCGGTGCGGGGCGCGATCGCTCGCCGGGTTCTCCGGGCACCGGGATCGGAATCGGCTCGATATCGGGTTGGAACTCGATGCGCGGCAGGTCGATCGGGATACCGGAACCGGAGCCGGTGACCGCCCCGGAAGCGGAACCGGTATTCGACCCCGTGGGCTCACCGACAGGTTCGTCGGGCGTGGGGGTCCTCGCGCCATTCGGATTCTGCGGTTGCGGACTGTCACGGATGTCGGGACATGGGTTGTCGCACGGATTCACCGGCAGCGGATCGGGCACGATCCGTGTGTTGTCCTGTGGCGGGTCCGGCACCGGCACCGGCGTGATTCGCGGGATGGGCACGGGAATGTCGATTCGAGGAGGCAGCAGCGGCGGCGGAGGCTGCGCAGGATCCGGCAGACGAGCAAGTGGATCGAATCCGATCTCGCCGCAGCTGTTCACCGGCGGCGGTTTCCACGGAAAAGGAGCGGCGTCCACGGTGGGCATCGGCGCCACGCAAACCGCAGCCAGGAGCGCCCCGAGCAGTGCCGGCGCCCAGGTCGTGGTGTTTTCGGATCCGCGCATCACTGGTCTCGACTGTGGACTATGCGTCGGTCGGAGGACAGACTCCGGGTTGTTCGTGCCACGCGCCCAGAGATTTTCGTCCCACATCGGGGCTATCTGTCGAGATACCCATGTCGTGTGCCTCCTGTCGGTCGGCCGCCGACAGGTCAACATACCCCAACAGCGTCCACCGATGCGGGAGGCGAAAACCGATGCCGACCACGTCGGTCCGTCACGATGCGAGGGACGCCCAGCGCATCCCGGGAAGGCCGGCTGCGCCTCATGGTTCGTCGGGTCAGAGCCTGCGCGTCGAATTCAGTGCGATCGCCGCGATGGCGGTGGCATACACCGCCACGCCGGCCAGGACCACTGCCAGGGAACGCCCATCGTCGGGGACAACCAGTGCCGCTGCCACGAGCGCAACCACGAACGCGGTATTGAATACGGTGTCTTGCAGGGCGAAAACCTGACCGCGTCGGCCGTCGTCGACAACGATCTGCATCGTTGCGTCACCGGTCAATTTGATCGTCTGTCCAGCCAACCCCAGCAGGAAGGCGCCGATCAGGAGAAGGTGGTGGGCGCGCTGCAGCGCGCCGCTCGAATCGGCGACCGCAATGGGCGTAACCAGCGTCACCTGCACGAGCATCGCGGCGATCAGGCCCGCGAGCACAGTGCGGGCGCGCCCGAGCCGGGGGATGAGCAGTGGCGCTATTGCAGCCGCGGCGAGCATCCCGGCCGCGGTCGCGGCGACGGCGATACCGAAACCGATCAGTCCGGCGTCGAATCCGGAGCCGCCGGCCGGGTCTTGGCGCAACACCAGCACCATGACGAGCGTGTTCGCGCCGAAGACGATTCGGTGCGCCCCGATCCCCGTCATCGCCGTTGTCACCGAGATCGATTCCCAGACTGCGGTGGCCCCGGTACGCAGGCCGGCGGTGACCGCGCGCACCGTGGTCGTCTTCACCGAGATGGGGCCGAGCACGCCCGACCCGAACCCACCTGCGAGCATGGCGCCGGCAAGCGATCCGACGCCGCTGCCGGCTACCGCGACTGCCGAGGCGAAGTCTCCCGCCCCGATCAGGCCGATCGTCCCGACCGCGCTCGCCGCGCCCAATCCACCGCAGACGGAAGCCACGGTGACGAACACCGAGTTCATCGGTACCAGCCGCGCGGGGGCAAGCACCCGAGGCAGCGCGGCCGACACCCCGGCCAGAACGAACCGACTGACTCCGACCACGGTGAGCGCCAGCAGCAGCAGCACCGTCTGGCCGACTCCGACGAGCAATCCCACGCTCACCATGGCGATCACGATCGCGCGCAGTATCGTGGCCACCAGCAACACCGCCCGGCGGTCCCAACGGTCCAGCAGCGCACCCGCGTATGGTCCGATCAGCGAATACGGCAATAGCAGCACCGCGAATCCTGCCGCGATAGCCGCAGGATCGGCTTGTCGTTCCGGGTTGAACAGGATGGCGCCGGACAGTGCCGCTTGAAACATGCCGTCGCCGAACTGACCAGCGAAGCGTATGGCGACCAGGCGTAGTGTGCCAGGGTTCTCCCGCAGCACCGTGCGCATCCGAACCAACCTGCGCTGCGTTGGAATGCGATCTTTGGCATGGCCGGTCGACACGTCTGCGAGGCTACTGTGTCCGGATTACGAAATGTGATGGTGTTGTGCCGAAGTCGCCCCTACCCTTTCGTGGGACTTCTTCCGTCCGGTCGCTCGCGTAAAATACGGGTGCAACTCGATCTACAACTGTGGGGAGTCCCGCTACCGACGTGTCCCCGATCACTCGGGATCGCGATCGGTGCACGGTCCGCAGAGGAGGGCCACGATGTCGACACCTCCGACACCACACGTGGATGTCCACCGCGGTGGCGATCGCGCGAAGACGCAGGTCTCCTGGCTCGATTCGAAGCATTCGTTCTCTTTCGGGGACCACTACGATCCGGACAACACCCACCACGGTTTGCTGCTGGTCCACAACGAGGACATCGTCACGGCGGGACAGGGTTTCGAAACCCACCCGCACCGGGACATGGAGATCGTCACCTGGGTGCTCGGTGGCAGCCTGGTACACCAGGACTCTCTGGGCCACAGCGGCGTCATCTATCCAGGGCTCGCGCAGCGAATGAGTGCAGGCACCGGCATCCTGCACTCGGAGAAGAACGACTCGTGGCGGTTGGACAGCCGTGTTCGAGAGCATGATCGGCCGGTGCACTTCGTGCAGATGTGGGTGGTGCCCGACGAGTCCGGCCTCTCCCCTGGCTACCAACAGCTGGAAATCGACGACGAACTCGCCAGCGGCGGCTTGGTGACCGTCGCCTCCGGCTTGCCGCGCTATCGCGACCGGACCGCCATCACCATCAAGAGCAGTCGTTGCGCGCTGCACGTGGCGCGCATGGCGGGTGGCGGGCAGGCGATCGACCTGCCCGACGCACCGTACCTGCATGTATTCGTCGCGCGCGGTGAGGTCGACATGGAGGGTGTCGGCGTGCTCGCCACGGGTGATGCGGTGCGGTCGACCAGGACCGGGGGTCAGCGTGTGGTTGCAAGACGAAGCGCGGAGATCCTGGTGTGGGAGATGCATGCGCGCCTGGGGGCCTTCTAGCGGTATCGCCGCCAGGCTCCGCACACTGTCGCCGAGCGACTGCTACCGCGCCGATCGGACCACCGCGTCAGGCCGTTCGTTCTGGGGCATCGACGGAGAGGAATTCCATGTCGCAATACCCGCCACCGGGTCAGTTCCCGCCGCCGGGTCAGTTCCCGCCGCCGAGTCAGTTCCCGCCGCCGGGCCGGCCCGCGTACTGGCAGGAGTCCCCCAAGCGTAAAGGCCTGGCGATTACCGCGCTCGTGCTCGGAATCCTGGGACTGGTGAGCTGCTGGACAATTGTCGGTGGCTATCTGTTCGCAGTGCTTGCGATCATTTTCGCGGTGATTGCACTGGTCAAGGCCCGCGCTGGCACTATAGGCGGCACCGGGTTCGCGATCGCGGGTTCGATTCTCGGCGTGCTCACCATTGTCATAACCACTGTGCTCGCCATCGCCTACTACAGCTTCTTCGTCGAATCCGGCATCCAGGACTTCCTGGACTGCGTGAGCAACGCGGGCGATGATCAGTCTGCGATAGAACGATGTGAGCGCGAGTGGAACCAACAGTTCGACGACAGGTTCGGCATCACGCCCACCCCTGCCCCGCTGCCTCGGTAGCCGAACACCTGGCCGCACGATGGAGGATGTTGCCGGTCGCAGCGACCCGTCGCGCATGACCCTCGGCATACTGGAAGTCGTGACTTCCGAACTGATGCGTCCTTCCGGTATCGATCTGTCCCATCGCGATCGGAGTGTGCGGGTGCAGGACGACCTGTTCACGCACGTCAACGGTACGTGGCTGGCGGGCCATCGGATTCCTGCCGACCGCGCGGTGGACGGCGCCTTTCGGGCGCTCTACGACCAAGCGGAGCTGGACGTTCGAGCCATCATCGAGGATGCCGCGGCCACGGCAGACGCCGAGCCCGCCAGCGATGCCCGGAAAATCGGTGACCTCTACTCCAGCTTCATGAACACCGCCGCGGTAGACGCAGCCGGGCTCACCCCGATCGCCGCGGAACTGACCGCGATCGCCGAAGCGACCGACAAGCGGGCACTCGCTGCAGTGCTGGGCCGACTGCAACGCACCGGTGTGGACGGTGCCATCGCGGTTTTCGTCGACACCGACAGCAAGAACTCCAGCCGGTACTTGGCGCACGCCACCCAGTCCGGGATCGGTTTGCCCGACGAGTCGTATTACCGACAGGACGAATACGCACCGATTCGGACGAAGTACATCGCGCACATCGCACGCATGTTCGCTCTGGCCGCTGCCGACCCGCAGGTCACCGCGCTGCTGCCCACCGATCCGGATATCGCGGCGCAGCAGGTCTTCGCTGTGGAGAGCACGTTGGCGGCCGGGCACTGGGACGTGGTACGCCGTCGGGATGCCGAGCTGTCCTACAACTTGACCACTTTCACCGCGCTGGTCTCCGAGCATCCCGAGTTCGACTGGAAGGCATGGTCTTCGGCACTGGTCGACGGCGTCGAGCAGACGGGGCCGGAGTTGTTCGCGGAGTTGGTGGTCAACCAGCCCGGCTATCTGCGCACGTTCGCCCAGGTCTGGGCAGCCGAGTCACTGGCGGATTGGCAGACCTGGGCCGCGTGGCGGGTGCTGTGCGCCCGCGCTCCCTTCCTGACCGACCCGCTGGTCGAGGAGAATTTCGACTTCTACGGGCGCACGCTGACCGGCGCCGAAGAGAACCGACAGCGGTGGAAGCGCGGCGTGGCGCTCGTGCAGAATCTACTGGGCGAGGCTGTCGGCAAACTATATGTGGCCGTGCACTTCCCGCCGGCGGCGAAAGAACGGATGATCGAGTTGGTGGCCAACCTGCAGGAGGCCTACCGCCGTAGTATCGCCGAGTTGGACTGGATGGAGCAGCAGACCAAGTCTGCGGCGCTGGCCAAGTTGCGCAAGTTCACCCCCAAGATCGGCTACCCGGACACCTGGCGCGACTACTCGAGCGTGCGGATCGACCCCGGCGACCTGGTCGGAAACTACCGCAATGGTTATGCCGCAGAACACGATCGGGATCTGCGGAAATTGGGCGGCCCGGTCGATCGGACGGAGTGGTTCATGACGCCACAGACGGTGAACGCCTACTACAACCGGGGAATGAACGAGATCGTCTTCCCCGCCGCAATCCTGCAGCCGCCGTTCTTCGACATGAATGCGGACGACGCCGCCAACTATGGCGGAATCGGTGCGGTGATCGGCCATGAGATCGGCCATGGCTTCGATGACCAGGGTGCCAAATACGATGGCGACGGCAATATGGTCGATTGGTGGACCGATCAGGATCGCACCGAATTCGGAAAACGAGCCAAGGCACTGATCGACCAATACAACGTTCTCTCGCCCAAGGATCTCCCGAACGAGCACACCGTGAACGGCGAGTTCACCATCGGCGAGAACATCGGCGATCTCGGTGGGTTGTCCATAGCATTGATGGCCTATCACATATCCCTGGGTGGCGCCGAGCCTCCCGAGATCGAAGGACTCACCGGGTTGCAACGGGTGTTCTATGGTTGGGCCCAGGTCTGGCGCGCCAAAGCCCGCGCAGAGGAGGCGATCCGGCGACTCGCGATCGATCCACATTCGCCCCCGGAGTTTCGCTGCAACGCGGTGGCACGCAATATCGACGGCTTCTACGAGGCGTTCGGCGTCGAGCCGGGCGACGAGCTGTACCTCGAGCCCGCACAGCGCGTGCGGATCTGGTAGTCGTGCGCGGCTGGGACCGTCGAATCGTCAGTTCCAGTCGCCCAACCCGTCGCCCGAGCTGAGCGTGCCACCCTGGGTGTTCTGCACGATCACAGGGTCGCCTCGACCGACGTTCTCGAAGAACCATCTGGCGTCGGCGGTACTGACATTCAGACAACCGTGGCTGGCATTGGATACCCCCTGCTGACCGACCGACCACGGGGCCGCATGGACGAAGATGCCGCTGGTGGAGATGCGGGTCGCATACTCGACGTCGAGTTTGTAGCCTTCCGGGTCGGTGATCGGCACACCGTAGGTGGACGAGTCCATGGTCATTTCGCGCAGTTGTTCACCGACGATGTAGGTGCCATTCGGTGTTTCGTACCCGGGCTTGCCCATGGACGTGGGCATCTCCTTCACGACTTCCCCGTTGCGGGTGATGGTGATGATATGGGTGTTGTCGTCGGCGGTGGCGACCACGGCGTCGCCTATCCGGAACGAGCTGGTCGTGCCGCCGGCCGCCACCTGCACGTCGGTATTGTCCGGCCAGAACTCGTCGGGCCGCCAGCGGACCTGC
The DNA here is from genome assembly GCF_000482385.1 of Nocardia sp. CNY236. Classification (GTDB taxonomy): domain Bacteria; phylum Actinomycetota; class Actinomycetes; order Mycobacteriales; family Mycobacteriaceae; genus Nocardia. The sequence continues at coordinate 99,289 of NZ_AXVD01000001.1, read as the reverse complement.
CGGTCGCTGCGCCAATAGAAGTGGCCGGGGGCATCCTGCGAGGAGGTTATCCGGATGGCCTTCTCCGCGGTCGCGCGATCGGTTACCGGCTCCGTGAAGGTGATGATGATCGGTTGTGCGACACCGACGACTTCGCCGTCGGCGATATTGATCGACGGTGGAGCGAAGTTCGCCTGGGGGTCCGGCTCGGCGGTTACCCCCGCCGAGCCGGACCCGAGGCCTGGAACGGGTTCGGCCTGCGCGGGCGCGACGCCCACCACGCCGACGGCCGCGAACATGGCGGACAACAGGATGCCCGTGCGCGCCCGAGCCGGACGCCGCGTCTGTTTGCGACCGGCAGGCGATGAGGCGATGTGCAAAGCGGCATGCATAGGTATTTCATCCGTTCCAGCTCTCGCCCGCGATCGCAGCGAGATCTTCGTTCAGCGCGGAGCAGTCGAAAGGCACGACCAGCCCGACCCGCTGTCCATTCCTACCGTCCTGATGCCGACCGCAGCCACCGAAGTTCTCCGTCAATAGCTAAAGGGAATAATTTCGTTCTATGTCACATCTCGATGCGATGGGAGGTAGCCGAGGAAACGTCCCGGTCGAACGGGATCGCTCACGTGGTGGTCACTACGTCGGCAACGGGCAGGAGGTGATGTCCGCTCGATTTTGCAGTGGGGAATATCACTGATGGGCGCATGGGTGACACCTGCGCCGAGGCGCGGCAGGGAAGCTGCGCTCTAGCGCGGCGGCGCTGTGCGGTACTTGCGTACGGTGGCCTGGGCCGTCGCCGCCAAGCGCGCGAGCCTGGCGTCACCGAGTGCGGTGATCATGCTGCCGAGTCCGTTGGTCACGAACGCGATCGACATGCCGAGATCGGGGTCGGCGTAGGCGCCGGATCCGCCGACGCCATAGTGGCCGAACGCGTGCGGTGGCTGTTGCTTGGCCATCAGCACCGGCCGGTGATAGCCGAGAGTGAAGCGGACCGGCAGCCCGAGTACGTAGTCACGGCTTTGTGCCGGCTGTACTTGCGCAATGGTCTCGATCGTTTCCGGCCGCAAGAATTGCACGGTGCGCTGGGATGACGCCGAACCGACACTGTGGACACCTCGCTCACGCCGGTCGGCGTAGACCACGCCGCCATTGGCCAGGGCGCCGTACAACCGTGACAGTGAACGTGCCGAGAAGACACCGTTCCAGCCCGGCATGACGGCGTCGTGCACCCGGGGATCGCGCACCAGTTCGTCGAAGCTCTCCGGCATACCTGCTTCGGCCAACCCGCGCATGGGTCGTACCCACGACAGCACCGACGAGGCGGTGTTCCAACGGATACCCGGCGGGCCGATGGGACGCATGATCTTGGCAATCCGATACCGCTGCGCCTCCGGCACGCGGTACCAGAACTCCTCCATGCCCAGCGGCTCGGCGATTTCGGTTCGGACCACCGTGGTGAAGGGTGTGTCGGTCACCCGCTGGACGATCTCGGCGACCAGCCAGCCGAATGTGATCGCGTGATAGCCGGATGTACGGATACGTCGTGGGTCCGGCGGGCTGTCGGCGAGCGCGCGTACCACGGCGTCATAGTCCAGGATGCCTTCGCGGCCGGGCACCAGGCCGCGCACGCGATGGAGCCCGGCTCGGTGCGAGAGCACATCGCGTACCGTGATGTCGCCTTTACCGTGCGCGGCAAACTCCGGCCAGTACTCGGCGACCGGCGTGTCGTAGTCGATGAGGCCGCGCTCGGCGAGCCGATGCACCACGGTGGAGGCCACGCCTTTGCCGGTGGAGAAGGTCAGCGCGACGGTGTCGCTGTTCCAGCGGCGATCCTTGTCCGCCCACCCGGCCCAGATATCGACGACAGGTCTGCCGTCCAGATAGACCGCGAGTGCCCCGCCCCCGCGCGCCGGTTGGGCGAACAGGCCGAAGAACTGGTCGGCCAACCGGATGAATCGCGGGTCGACCAGCGGTGTCGCAGATTTTCTACGCGCCGAATCGGCGGGCTCGAAGTCGTCCGCAGCCATTGCCGATACCATGGGCCACCTCCTGACCGCTGTATAGCGCGCTGGTCCACCAGCGTAACTCTCGCGACCGACTCGCCACGGTCGGAAGCGGGCAGCATCGTCCGTTTCCTAGGGCCGAGGCCGGGTCCGGTCACGGTTTCGGGTCGACGTCCGCTGGGTTCATGGTGTATCCATTGCGTGGTACTTCGCATGAATTACGGCAACTTCGGATTCTCCGGGCGTGGGTTCGAAGCGCTGCAGCTCGGGAGGACTGTAGGTGATTCGTCGACTGACCTGGGGTCGTTTCGCTTCTGTGGGTTGTGTGCTCGTGGTCGGACTGGCGCTGGCGGGGTGTAGCTCGGTCGTCAGCGGCACCGCGCAGCCGGACTCCGACAGTGGGTTGATCGACGCGGCGTCGGAGCGCAGTGCTCCGAGTAGTCGTACCTCGACTCCGATCGAGCCGAGTGGCGCCCCGGACTTCCCCGTTGGAATCGACGAGTGCGTGTTGCTCGGAGGAACCGGTGAGGAGCCCATCGTCGTACCGGCGCCGTGCAGCAGCAAGCTCGCCAACTACCGCGTGATCGACCTGGCCGCGCATACCTCGGAGTGCGTTGCAGACGCCGACATCAACCTCACCAGGACTCGTAACGGGGTCCACGTCGGCGCAGTGTGCATGGATGCCAACTGGGTGGTCGGCGAGTGTGTCGATGTCGGGGGCGAGGTCGTCGTCCGCATCGACTGTTCGGCCCCCTTCCCCGAGAAGGGAATCGAGGTGACTGCGATCCGGCCGGGTTTCACCGACGTCGGCGTGTGTAGCACCGGCTTCGGGAAGGTCTACGACGTGCGTCGCATCGTCGTCTGTGGTCGAGAAATCTGACCTACGGCTCGGATGCGTGTGGTGCCGTCGGCCCGCTGCGAGACCCACGCGAACGCTTCCACCCGAGTCGAAAGTCCGGTCGGATCGGGACTCAGATCGGGACGTAGCCGGCGCCGGCGCCGCCGCGCGCGTTGAGGTCGGTCATGATCGCGCTCATATTGGTGCCGACTTCCGGGCCGAAACACGCGACGGCCAAGTAGGCGTTCACCATGCCGACCAGTGTCGTGCCCGTGACGACCGGCGCGCCGGAGTCGCCTTCCACTACGCACATCTGACTCCAGGTCTCGACATTCGTCCGGAAGACGTCACCCCAGGCGATGCCACAGGTATTGCCGGTGGTACGGCCTTCCTTGCAGACGATCTGAGGGAAGGTGGCGGGGGCGCCGATTTCGGTGATGGTGACATTGCCGATTCGGTTGACCGGGACGATCGTACCCGGTGTGAACTGAATGACGGCGTAGTCCAAGTCGTGGTTGGAGTAGGCGAACCGGCCGATCACCCCCGCGCCCGGGTCGACTTCGGCGTAGACGAGCGAGCCGGGATCACCGCAGTGCCCCGCGGTCAACCCGACCAGGCGTCCTGCGCTGTCGTGGCCGACGGTTGTGAGCGTGCACTCGAACTGGCCGTCGATGATGATCCCGGATCCACCGCCCATGACCGGCGGGCCCGTTTGGGCGTGTGCGGCCCCTGCGCCCGTGCCGAGCAGCGCCGCGCCGAGGGCGACGGCGAAGGCCGTGTGTGCCACCATGGCGAGTTTGCTGAACATGTTCCTCCAGTGGTCGGAAGCCCGCACGATACCAACCTGTCGCACCCGTCGTGCCAGGAATCGACTCCGGGCGCGTCGTCCACTACGGGTGTCCCCCCTGAACTCGGCGTCAATCACATTTCATACATTCTATTTGCGACGTCTCAAATTTGAAATAGTAGCCGATTGCTATCAAAGCTGTGAAATTTGGCGTCGATTGTGTTGATCTGGGAGAAGTGAGATCGCCAGCGCGGACTGTAATTTTGCTGTGGATTGTCCTCTTTATTTCTGTGCAGCATGTCGGTCGGCGGCCCGAACAGGGGTTGTAACATGTGTCAAACAATTGGCAATCACCTTGGGTTCTACGACCGAGTTCGGCCGTCGCGCCAATGGATTTCGAAGGCAGTTCGCGACACCTATGACTGCTATCACAACCCAATGGTATGTTCTGCGCTACTGCGTAGTAGGGTGCGTCAATCGAACGAGTCGCCGGGGCAACCGACCGGCGTCGAGGAGGGGTAGTCAGTGCAGCCGACCGAGAGCCTGCCCGCCGGGTCGCGATTCGGTGCCGCGGTCGATTGGTCGAAGTCGTACTGGCAGGATCATCCGAAGCGTTCGCTGGAGACATTCGGTCGTCAGATCACCATGGGCGTCGCAGCCGTCGCCGAACTGTTCGTCGCCATTTTCCGTAGGCGCTTTCCGCTGGACGAGTTCGTCCGGCAATGCGCCTTCATGGCGAGTGTTTCCGCGGCGCCGACGCTGCTGATCGCGATCCCGATCGGTGTGATCGTTTCGATCCAAGTCGGATCGGTCGCCGGCCAGGTCGGAGCCACCTCGTTTCTCGGCGCCGCCAACGGCCTCGGCATCATCCAGCAGGGCGCACCGTTGGTCACCTCGCTGATGATTGCGGGCGCGGTCGGTTCCGCGGTATGCGCGGATCTCGGCTCGCGCACCATCCGTGAAGAAATCGACGCCATGAAGGTCATGGGCGTCGATCCGCTGCGCCGACTGGTCGCGCCGCGACTCGGAGCCGCAATGCTGGTCAGTGTGTTGTTGTGTGGTTTCGTTGTTTTCGTTGGCTTCTTGACCGGCTACGTCTTCAATATCTTCGCGCAGAACGGCACTCCGGGCTCTTACATCGGTAGTTTCGCCTCCTTCGCGGTGACCACCGATCTGCTTGTCGCGTTGGGGAAGTCGCTCATCTTCGGGCTGCTCGCAGCGATCATCGCCTGCGACAGCGGATTGAACGCCCGAGGTGGTCCCGGCGGTGTCGCGAATGCGGTGAATTCCGCGGTGGTGAGTTCTGCCATCATGTTGTTCGGGGTGAACCTCATCGTGACCCAGGTTTACAACGCACTATTCCCGTCGCAGGTGGTTTGAGTCGGTGTCGTCAACCTATATTCCGCCGCTACTACGTCCCCTTGGGACAGTGGCCAAGTCGGCTCGAGTGCCGACGGAGATGCTCGCCAGGCTCGGCCACCAGGTGTTCTTCCTGTTGCGCTCGATCGGCTCGATTCCGTTGGCGCTCAAGCACTACCCCAAAGAGGTCTGGCGCCTGCTTTCCGACGTCACCTGGGGCAATGGCAATCTCGTGGTCGGGGGCGGCACAGTCGGTGTCGTGCTCATCCTGAGTGCGTTCGGCGGAATCACCGTCGGTATTCAGGGGTACAACTCGCTGGACCTGCTCGGTTTGAGCCCAGTGACCGGCGCCGTCTCGGCGTTCGCGACCACACGGGAACTCGGTCCGCTCCTGGCGACCGTGGCCTTCGCGGCGCAGGCCGGTTGTCGATTCACCGCGCAGCTGGGCGCCATGCGTATCGCCGAGGAGATCGACGCGCTGGAGTCCATTGCCATTCGGCCGCTGCCCTATCTGATCAGTACCAGGATGTTCGCGGCGATGGTGGCCATCATTCCGCTGTACTGCCTGGGCCTGGCCACGGCATACATTTCCTGCGCGCTGACGGTGCAGGTGATCGGCGACACACCCGCCGGCACCTATCAGCACTACTTCTACCAGTTCCTGATGCCGGTCGATGTGGTCTATTCACTGCTCAAAGCGATTCTGTTCGTCGCGATCACCACCTTCATCCAGTGCTACTACGGTTTCTTCGCCGCCGGCGGCCCCGAGGGTGTCGGCGTAGCCGCGGGCCGGGCGATCAAGATGTGCATCATTGCCGTGGTCTTCGCGAACCTTTTCATGACATTGGCGATCTGGGGGGTCAACCCCGGCATTCGGATCTCGGGGTGATGTCCAGATGATCATCGATCCCAGTGGTCGCGGACCCACCATGCGGCAGTTGCTCATCGCGGGTATCTGTGGTCTGGTCGTCTTCGCACTGGTGCTGAGCCTGTTGATGCTGCGTTACCAGGGCTACTTCCAGGGGAAAGTCAATGTCACCGCGAACCTGACCACTGCTGGCGACGGCTTACCCGAGCGGGCCGACGTGAAGTTCCGCGGCGTACTCGTCGGCTCGGTGCAGAAGGTCGACGTCGCGGCCAAGGGCGAGATGCAGCAGGTGCGGATCGAGATGAAGCCGGAATTCGCCGGCGACATCCCTTCCACCGTGACCGCGCGCGTGGTGCCGAGCAACCTGTTCGCCGTCACCGCTGTCGAACTGGTCTTCAACGGCCCCGCCGACCGGTACCTGCACGAAGGCTCCGTCATCGCCGAGGACCGCAGCCAGGGCACCATCGCTCTGCAGGACACGCTCACCACGGTGCGCGATATCCTCGACAGGATCGACCCGGTGCAGTTCGGGCGGGTGCTCGGCACGTTGTCCCAGGCGCTGGACGGCAGCGGCCGGATGCCCGGTTCCACCATCGAGCGACTCGACCGCTGGCTGCAGGCGGTCGACGACTCCATCCCTGATCTCGGCGTGCTGTTGAGCGACTTCTCCCAGTCGTTCCATGCGCTCAACCAGTCCGCACCAGAATTGGTCGATGTGCTCGGTACGTCGGTGGAGACCGCGCGGACGATCGCCGAACGCCGCGACGAACTGCTTGCGCTGATCACCGGGGCCGGCGGGACCGTCGATGTGATGAACGACCTGTTCGCGCGCAATCCGAACGTAGGCAAGGAGGTTACCGCAGGCACCAGCGACCTGTTCGGCGCCTTGGCAGCCGACCCCGCGGCGATCACCGAAAGTTTGCTCAACTTGAGCGAGACCTTGCGCCGGATGGACACTACGTTCACCTGGGGTCCGCAGCAGCAGCAGCGGTGGAATGTGGGTATCACGCTGACGCCGTACCGGCCCTACACCGTCGCCGACTGCCCGCGCTACGGTGACGTGGCCGGCCCGAGTTGTGCCACCGCTCCATCGGTCGCGGATGTCGGGGACCTACCGGAAAAGCTTCGGCCGCGCGCGCTCGATTCGGCCGCCGGGCTCCCTCCGATAACGCCGATTCCCGGGCTGCCGATGATCCCGGGCCTCACCACCCCAGAACTCGGGCCGCTGACCGGGATCATTCCGACCGGTGAGGCGCCCGCGCCATTCGCGGGCACCCCGCTCGAAGGCCTGTTCCCGTTGTTGCCCCCTCTGGGCGCCGCCCCGGCGCCGGCCGCCCCACCCGAGGGCGCTGTGGGTACACCCGAGGGCGCTGTGGCTACACCCGAGGGCGCTGTGGGTGCGCCCATCGCCTACCAGGGTGACTCGGCTATCGTCGCACTGCTCGGTCGCACCCCGACGGCTGTCGAATATATGCTGCTGAGTTCGATTTTGAAGGGTGGAACCATGCAGATCCACGACATTGGTACCCGATAATGAGCATCCGACGTCCACTCATCGGGTTCACCGTCTTCGCGATCGTGGCGATCGTGGTGACGGCGGTCGTGTGGAACACGCTGGCGCGCCGGGTCAGCGGTGACACCTATACCTACTCCGCGACGTTCACCGACGTTCTCGGGCTGCACGAGGGCGACGACGTGCGCATGGCAGGGGTGCGGGTGGGCAAGGTCGAGAAGATCGAGCTGGGTCGCGACGAGACTTCGCGGGAGTCGGTCGCCGAAGTCACCTTCGTCGTACAACGCGACCAGACGATCTACGACGACACCAAAGCCCTGGTCCGCTATCAGAACCTGATCGGTCAGCGGTATGTGGCGCTGGCTCCGGGCACGATGTCGAACTCGACGCCGCTGCCGAACAACGGGTCGATCCCGATCGATCGGACCGAGCCTTCGTTCGATATATCGGCGCTGCTCAACGGATTCCAGCCACTGTTCGAGGTATTGCAACCGGAACAGGTGAACAACCTGTCGGAGACATTCATCCTGGCGTTGCAGGGCGATGGCGTTTCGCTGAGCGCCTTCATCGTCCAGGCTGCGCAGCTGGCCACGGACTTCCAGCGCAGGGATGCGATTTTGTCCGATGTGATCACCAACCTCTCGGGCGTGATGTCGGGGCTGGCCAAACGAGGTGACGAACTGGAGACCTTGGTGACGCAGACTCGGTCCCTGGTCGGCGGTCTCTACGAACAAGGGCAGTCGTTGCTCGCATCGACCGAACAGATCGCCAGTGCCACCACCTCGGTGGTCGCCATGATGAGCGCCATTGCGCCGAAGTTGCAGACCGCGCAGGACTCCACCAGCGCGGCGCTGACATTGTTGCTGGCCAACGGTGCCAAGTTGGACCAAGCGGCGATCGACCTGCAGGGCCTGGTGGCAGCGGGAGGTCGGCATACCTCCGAGGGGCCGTACGCCAATGCGTACTTGTGTGGTCTGGACGTGTCGCTGTACGGCATCCTGTTGCCTCGTGGAGTGTTCTCGCAAATCGGTGGCACTTCGCACTCGGCGGTGTGCCGCCCATGATGACAAAGCTGAAATCCAGGTTCGACAGCAACCGATACTTCTGGCTGGGCGTGGTCGGTGGTGTCCTGATCGTCGTGCTGTTGGTGGTGTCCAGCGCCTATCGGTTCCTCGGCGTCGGTGAGCAGACGATCGAGGCCGAGTTCGCGCAAGCCGCTGGCATCAAGGTCGGCGACACAGTGAACATCGCAGGTGTGCCGTCCGGCCGGGTAGTCGGTGCCGAGCTCGAGGATGGGCATGTGCTGCTGACGTTGAGCGTGGACAATGACATCGCATTCGGTCCGGACGCACATGCGACGATCAAGATGGCCACGCTGCTGGGCACCAGGTACGTCGATCTCCAACCCGGCGACGGCAACGGTTTGCGCGATGAGCGTATCGCGTTGTCCAACACCGCGGTTCCCTACGATCTGGCCGACGTGGTGCAGACCGGCACGCAGAAGTTCGAGGCGCTCGATACCGAGCAACTCGCGGAATCGCTGAACGTGATCAACCAGCAGTTCAACGGCTCGCCCGAGCTGACCGTGCAGGCTCTCGACAGCATTGGCGCCTTGGCGAAGGTGATCGACACTCGCGCAGCCGAAGTGGACAGTCTGCTTCAGGATCTGGACCGGGTGACCCGAATCCTCAGCGACAACCGCAACAGTCTGCTGTTGGTGATCACCCAAGGTGAGGCCATCGCCAATCGAGTCATGGAGCGCCAGGTCCTGTTGCGACAGCTGCTCGACAATGTCGCGAGGCTGTCGGATCAGCTGCAGCAGATCGGCGCGGAGAACGACGGCCAGTTCGGTCCGATGATCCAGCAGTTGAACACGATGGCCGAGGGGCTGCAGAAGAACAAGGACAACCTGGACCGCTTGCTGTCGATCATGCCGCCGTCGGTGCGCTACCTGGCGAATTCGTGGGGTGGTAGCGGTCCGTATGGCGATGTCGGCTTGCCATGGCTTTTCCCGGACAACTGGTTGTGCGCGGCCCAGGCCATCGAGGGGTGCCAGTAATGAAGTTCCACAAGGTTTTTTCGCTGCGAACCGCGGCGAAGACGTTCATGATCGGCGCCGCCGCGTTGGCGGTCGGCTCCTGCGCACTGGTACCGAGTTCGGTGAACAACGCGCTCGGAAATACCATGCAGATCACTGCTGATTTCGAGAACATCGCGGGTGTCTACGAGGGAAACCCGATCACGGTGCTCGGACTCGATGTCGGTCGGGTCGACAAGGTCGTGCCCAGGGGCACGCTGGTCGAGGTGCACATGTCCATCGACAAAGACGTGAAGATTCCGAAAGACGTGATGGCCGCGATCATTTCGCCGTCCGTCGTGACCGACCGACACATCGAGCTCACCCCGGTCTATACCGGCGGCGAAACCATGACCGATGGTGCGCATGTGCCCAAGGCCCGCACCAGGACGCCGGTCGAGCTGGACGAAATGATCGCGACGATCGACGAGTTCGCGGCTGCGCTGAAACCGCAGCCAGGACAGGAAGGCATCGGTCCGTTGTCGGGGCGGGTGCTCTATCCCATGCTCGACGGCAACGGGGAGAAGATCAGCGAGACTCTCCACGCATTGTCCGGTGCGCTCGAAGTCGGGTTGGACAACAAGGACGCGATCTCCACCATCATCATCGAGTTGAACGAGCTCACCACGATGTTGGCCGAGAACGACCAGTCGGTGCGCGACTTCAGCAATCGGATGACCCAATTGTCCGGCCTGCTGGCCGAGCAGGCGCCAGGACTGCAGGCCACGCTCGACCAGCTGAACGCGTTCTTGGCGAACACCAGCAGCACGTTCACGGAATACGAAGATCAGCTGTCGGGCGCCTTGACCGGGTTGACCGCGGTCACGCAGCAGTTGCGCGACCATGCCCGTGGCATCACCGAGGTGGTCGATGTGGCACCGCTGGCCCTGCAGAACATCGACAACATGGTCAACCGGCAGTACGAGTACGCGCGGTTGCACGTGGTGATCGGCACCGCGCTGTCGGGTGAGATGGTCAGTCTGTTCTGCGAACGCATCCAGATGAAGGCCGAGGGCTGCCGCACCGGAAATATCCAGGACTTCGGCCCCGACTACGGGCTCACCGCGGCCTTGCTCGGACTGACGAGGTGATGATCCGAATGACGACCACGCTGCGCAGGGCATTGGTGGCGACCGCCGTTGCGGCAGGTATCGGGTTCACGTCGGGCTGCGGATTCACGGTGGAATCGCTGCCGCTGCCGAAACCGGGGGTCGCGGGCGACACCTACACGGTGCGCGCGGTGTTCGACAACGCGCTGAATCTACCCGACCAGGCGAAGGTGAAGATCGGTGGTTCGGATGTCGGGGTGGTCACCGACATCACGACCAAGAACTTCCAGGCGATCGTCGACTTGACCATCAGCGAGGACATCGAGTTGCCCGAGGGCAGCACGGCAGAACTTCGTCAAGCGACTCCGCTCGGCGACGTCTTCGTGGCAGTATCGAAGCCCAAGACGCGTTCGGGTGCAAACATGCTGCGCGACGGTGACACGCTCACCCTCGAACACACTTCTGCGGGCGCGACGGTCGAGCAATTGTTGGTGTCGGTCTCCATGTTGTTCAATGGCGGTGGTATCGCCAGCCTGTCACAACTGGCGGCGGAGCTGGATTCGATCGTCGGTGGACGCGGGCCGCAGTTGGCTCACCTGATCACCGAGATGACCGGCGTGATCGGCAGCTTGAATGCCAATACCGCCCGAGTGGACAGTGTGCTCGTCGAGTTCGACAGTCTGGCCAGTACCATCGAGTCTCGCCGCGCCGAGCTCGGGGCAGTGGCCGATACATTGCCACAGATGATCGGCGCCATCGCAGAGAACAATCGGGCCATTGGCGATCTGTTGGCACGATTGTCCACCGCCAGCGCCGCATTGGGCGATTACGCCGATACCTCCACCGGGCAGTTGAGCGCGTTGCTGGACAATACGCATGGGCTGATGAACGCGCTGGCCGCGACCGGTGACGATCTCGGCGTGCTGCTCGACCGGCTGCACGAAATCCGACCGAAGGTCGACGCGACTTTCCGCGGCAGTAGTTTCGCGGTCTTCTTGACCGCGACGAACCTCGATATCAGCGCGCTATCCGATCCGGAGCACGGCAAACTGCAGGATCTGGATGATCTCCGGGACTTCACCGGCAGTTTGCTCCAAGTACTGCAGTTGATAGACGAGCGGGTGACAGGAGGGTCGCGATGACCTTTATCGCCCGGCTACTGCGGCGCAAAGTACTGCTGTCCAACCTCGGGCTGGTGGTGCTGTTGCTGGTGGGTGGCGCCTATCTGGCGGTGTCGGTCATGCGAATCAACCCGCTGCGTTCCACCTACACCGTCACGGTGAATCTGGATCGGTCCGGCGGGCTGCAACCCGGCAACGACGTGACCTTGCGCGGGTCACGGGTCGGCAGGGTCACCTCGATCGAGTTGACCGATCGAGGTCGGTCCATTGCTGCGACCGCACAGATCGATACCAAGTTCGAGATCCCGGCGGACACCCGGATTGCGGTGCAAGCATTGTCCGGTGTCGGTGAGCAGTACTTGGACTTTCGGCCGAATGTCGACCAAGGACCCTTTCTAGGTGCCGGCGCAGTGATCGATTTCGATCCTGAGCAGATTCGAACACCGACTCCGGTCTGGTCGGTTCTGGACAATTCCAGTGCGCTGCTCGCTCAGATAGATCCGGATCACTTCGCGGTGATCCTGAACGAGTTGGACGTCGCGCTCAGCGCGGGACCGGATCAGTTGCGTGCACTGGTCAACGGAATCAGCACGGCCATGGCCGGCCTGGATTCCCTGCTGCCGCAGACCACGAACCTGATCACGAACTTGCAGACGATCGCGGCTACCACGTCCCAGGCACAACCGGACCTGGCGTCGCTGACTCGCAACTCTGGCATACTCTTCGAGCAATTCCAGAACGCGAATGCGGAGCTGCGCCGTCTGCTCGAGCAGGCGCCCTGGCAGCTCACCGCCCTCGGCGCGGTGCTGGACGAGACAGCCGATCCGGTCACCGCCTTGGCAGCCAACTTCCAAGCGATCACCCGAGCGGCACAACTGCGGCAGTCCGCGCTGAGCGCGTTGTTCCCGTCGATCGCCCTCGGCGCGGAAGCCCTCGGCATTCCGGCACACGATGGCGAGTTCCACGCGATGATCGACATCTGGCCGCGGCCATTCTGTACCTACAACACTCCGGCAGTGCGTCCCGAGATCGTGCAGGACGGCACGATTCCAATGTGGAACTACTGTGAGAACCCGCAGCCGGGTCAGTTGATTCGCGGTGCCGCGAACGCGCCGCGCCCCGATGTGCCGGACAACGGTGCGCACAGGCCTCCCGGCGTGGATCCGAACGAGCGCACGCTGCCGCCGGTGCGATGAGTCCGGTGCGCGATGGGGCGGTTGTTCTTGCTGGTCGGACCAGTTCGTGGGCAAAACGTGTAGGGTTCGCTGTCGTGGACTGGTATGCCGATCGGCGTGCGCCGAGGCGCGCCGGGAAAGTGCAGGTTTGAACCGATGTCAACCGATGACGCCGAGACACCGGCCGACGATACGAACTCTGCGCCCGAGGCGCCGCAGGGTGGCACGAGTGCGGCGAAGGTCGAGTTGACCAAGGAAACCGATTCGGCGGCCGAGGAGGTTACTCCGATGTCCACCCGGCCGAGGCGGTCTGGGGTACTCGTCGGGATCTCGGCGATCGTGGCTGGCGTACTCTGCGTCGCGGCGATCAACGCGGCGGTGATCTTCTTCCTGCAAAGCAAGGACCGCAACGAAAAACTCGACGCCATGCGCGAAGCGACCGACGCCGCATGTAAATTTGCGACGGAAATCGCGTCTTACGACTACTCCAGTAATCTCGAGGATTGGTTCGCTTCGATCAGAACCCACGCGACCGGCGAGTTCCTCGAAGGGTGGGACTCGTCAGCCGAGTACTATCCGGACCTTCTCGTGGAAGGCAAAGCGAAGGCGTGGGCCGACAACATCGATTGCGGCTACCAGTCCGGTGACAAGACCTCGGCGAAAGTGCTGGTTTCGGTCAAGCAGCATGTGGTCAATTTCAGCGTGACCACTCCGGTACCGGTTCAATTCCCGGCGATCGCCGAGATGCGGAAATCGGGCAATGAGTGGCTGGTGGAAAAGTTCGGCGTGGTGTGGTGGAGCAATCCCGACGGTGTTCTGCCCGGTGGCCCAGCGTTGGGCGGTGGAGCGCAACTCGGGTCGCCGGAGCAGCCTGCCGAGCCGGGCGAACCCGGATCGCCGGAGCAGCCTGCCGAGCCGGGTCAGCCTGGGCCATAGCAGGCCCAGCGATGGGCTCGAACTCGGACACGGGCACCGCGAAGCCGAGCCCACCGTGGAGCCGATCGGAGTTCACCCGTCGGATCAGAACAACGTCAATATCTGTGTCGATGGAGCCGAGACCGGCCCAACTGTGATCGGTTCGGTGGTCTCGGCCGATCTTTCGGTGGCACGGCGGTTCTGCGCAGCTCGTGGCCCTTCATTCTGGGGCGGGCTCGGCGCGTGCACGTGTTGCGTCTCAGGGACGGTGGCTCGTCGTGCTGCCTCCCCGGCCAGCAGGTCGGCCTGTTCGTTGAAATAGTTGCCGACGTGTCCACGGACCCAGCGGAACCGGACCGGACCCGGTCGGCTCACGATGGCCTGATCGATCTGTCGGACGAGTTCTACGTTCTTCACCGGTCCACCGGTGGATGTCCGCCAGCCATTGAGCCGCCATCCCGAAACCCACTCGGAGGCACATTTGATCGCGTAGAGCGAGTCGCTTTCGATGAGCAGGGGTTCGGACCCGGGGTGGGCCACAATCGCTTCCAGCACCGCGCGCAATTCCGCGATCTGGTTGGTTCCGGAGGTGGCTGCGCCACTGGCCGAAGGCCCTCGATGATCGACCCATGCCCAGCCGATCGCACCGCCGGGATTGCGTAGGCAGGATCCGTCGGTACTCACGATGATCATGGGCGGCACCCTACGCAATCCGGCCGACAAGATCGGTACCGTAGAATTCTTCTATCTCCCTTCGTAGCTGGGCTTCTGTTCGCCGCAGCATGGCTGTGACCAGGGCATCGAGTAGGCCACTACTCAGCCGCCCCACGAAACCGCGCGGTGGTCGGTAGCCCACTTCGAAGCTCAGCACCGACCGCCCTCGACCGAGTGGGCCGAATCGTAGCGTCAGCGTTGCGGACAATCGCCCGCGCATCGTATACCCGATCACAGCATTACGCTGGTATTCGGTGATTTCGCAGAGTGAACTCGAACGTAGAATCCCGACACGAGTGTGGGCGGCGAAAACCGCTCCGCGGCCGCGGTCCACGCTGCCGGTCGGTACGAAATCTACCACGCCGAACATCCAATTCGGGACGAATAGCGGGTTGTCCGCATAGTTGAACGCGGCCTCGACGGGCGCTGCGACGTCGCTCGCGTACTTGATGTGGCCCATAGGCGCTCCCTGTCCACGACTGGCACCAAAAGTACTACAGCAGTCCTCTTTATTCGAGAGCTGTCCGCGATTGTTCTGAGGTACTGCTGGATTCCGACCAGATGGTTGCTTGGGAGTTACTCGTTTTCGAGCTCAGAGTTGGTCCACGACGTGCTCGGCGATCGGCATGGCCGCAGTGGCGGCTGGTGAGGGGGCATTCAGCACGTGGAGCGACCGTTCGGTGCGTTCGATCATGAAGTCGTGCGCCAGGGTTCCGTCTCGTCGCACCACGTGGGCGCGAATACCCGCCTCGCGCGGCAGCAGGTCTGCGATTGTCGGTTCCGGACAGTAGCGCTGGCATTGTGCCACGTACCCGCGTTTGAACAGTGAGTTACATAGTTCTCGCGCCCCGGTACGCATATGCGCCGCGACCATCCGGTGAAAACCGATGAATCCGAGGGTTTCTCGCACGTCGGTGGCGTCGAAGCCGCCTTTGCGGTAGATCTCCCTGGCCAACCCGAGTACCGCATTGGGACCCACGGTCGTCGAGCCATCCGGCCGTAGTCGATGATGCCGGTGCTGGGAACGAACAATCCGCCGACCCCGGTGATGTGCGGTTCGCGGTGTCCGGTCTGATGTCCGGCCAGCCGGGGCTCCTTTTCCAGCAGTACCAGACTCGAACCAGGATGGCGCGTCAGGATCCGATGCGCGGTTGCGACGCCAACGATGCCGCGGCCGATGACACAGAAGTCGTAGGCGCTCACCTGTGCAGGGTAGAGGCTCCCGTGCAGGTAGAAGTGTCGGGGACGCCGTAGCGGAATGCGTCCCGTCTCCGACGAACTGTCGGGTCAGCGGTCGTTCGTCGGAGACGCAAGGGCCGCTGCCCCGGAAAGTGCCAGTCGCACTGCCCCATCGTGGCTGTCGAAGTCGGTACGCACCGTGGTCACGGATGCTGCGTCGTGACCTTTCGGGGTGAGTGGCGAGTGCCGGTTGCCGGTGAGCGCGGCGAGTGCGTTCGTCGTCACGCTGATCGAGACGGTATCTGTGCCGGCCCCGGTGAGCTGCGCCTGCACGGCGGCCGGACCGAGGCGCAGTGTGCGAGACAGGGTTGTCCGTGGGTTCGACGCGTAGAAGGAAGCGGCGTGTGAGGCGGTGGATTCTGCGCTGGTGCTGCGCTGTATCGGTACTCCCGCAGTGGCGTCGGTGTGGCGGTGCGCAGTGGCGTCGGTGTGCCGGTGCACAGTGGCGTCGGTGTGCCGGTGCACAGTGGTATCGCGGAGTGTCGAATGGCCGTCCCCGTAGTCATGACTCGATGCCCAAGGCACCACCGGTGTCGCCGGCACGCTCGGCTGCATGGTCTGGTGCTGTGTGTTCGCGATCTGGTGGACGATGAAATCGCCGGCAGCGACCGTCAAGCCCAGGCTGGCGGCGCCAGCGACGACAACGGCGATGTGCCGCGCGATCTGAGCATGGCGGCGTGCTGTCACGATCCGACCCTCTCGTAGACCCTCTGCTTCTCCGACCCTCTGCTTCTGCAACCTTCTGCTTCTCGGGCTCCCTGCGTCTGCGACTGTTGGCCTGACGCTTCCGCAGCGTTGGAAGCAGAAACTCCGACCAGGCTACCGGGATCGTCGAGCGGGTGTACCGGAGCGGAATGCCGGTCCAGAGGTGTGCCATCGAGCCGAGGAGTTTCCGTGGATATCTCCGTGGGTAGTCGTATGATCGACCTCGGTCGGGCGCTTCGACGAGTCAGGCGAACTGCCCCGCCGAGCGTCCCGTGCCAGAGGGACCCGCGAAGGCCTGGGCGATGGTCAGCCATCGCGCGGCGTCGTCACCGCGCGTTTCGACGGCGAGGTCGTCTCGATGACGGCGCTGAGTCACCAACAGGCAGAAGTCGAGCGCCGGCCCGGTGACCCGCTGTGGAGCGTCTTCGGGCCCCCAGAACCAGGCTGTGCCGTCCGGCGCGGTCAGCTCGATCCGGAACTCGGTCTCAGGCGGCGTCGTGCCTTGCACCATGTAGGCGAAGTTCCTGGTACGCACGCCGAGATGGGCCACAGTGCGTAGCCGCGCCGTGGGAGTTCTCCGCACACCGAGTGCGTCGGCTACGTCCTGTCCGTGTGCCCAGGTTTCCATGACGCGCGCAGTGATCATCGACGCCGCGCTCATCGGCGGTCCGAACCAGGGCAATTTCACCCCGGCGGGCACCGCACGCAATGCGGCAGCGAAGGACGAGCGGCCACGCTGCCATCGCTCGAGCAGATCGGCCGGTGGTTCGGCCGCGGCGCTCTCGGCCGAGTCGTCGACCAAGGTGAGCACGCGGGGTCCGGCCTCGGCCACGAACTGGACGAAGCCGTCGGCATCGGTTGCCGCCATGGTCGCAACTTCGTCGGTCCAGGCCAGATGACCGATCTGGTGGGCGATGGTCCAGCCGGGCGCCGGGGTGGCTCGGGCCCATTCCTCGGGCGCCAACGAGGCGACGAGTTCTTCCAGATCCGTGCATTCACCAGCGAAATCGCTGAGCAGTGCGTCAACGTCGGCCATATATTTCCTTGCTGATCCGGTGCACACCGCCTCGTGTGCTGATGGCGTTCAGCATCGCAGTGCCCGCAGAACAAAGCAAGCATGCTTGTTTCGTCGGTTACCAGCCGAAGACGAGCAAGTGAGCTGCACCGACAACGAGCCCCAGGCCTGCTCCGTGCAAATACAGCAGCCATGCGTCCTGCTCGACGGAGGCGTAGAACATCTCCATGAATTCCCCCGGGGTCAGCCGTCGTAGCTTGTCGGTCGCGAATCTGTCGATGGTCATGGCCTGTTCGAGCGCGAACTGTGTGTCGTCGACCAGACTCGGCGCCAATCCGACCGCGGCGCCGGCGGCGCCTACCGTGAGATTGTCGAACTGGCGGCGTCCCAGTGCCGCGCGCACCAGCCCGGTGGTCGGCCCGAGTTGGCGGGTGATCTCCTCGGCGATCAGCCGCTCCAGCAAGTGCCGGGTCTTGTCCCCGTTGGGACCGTCGAGCAGCTCCGTGGACACGTTGGTCGAGGTCAGCACCTGATAGGCCAGGATATGTGCGAGGTCCGTCGCGGCTTGCGGTTGGCGTTTCGCCAGCAGGGCTTGTTTCCAGAGGTACTTGTACCGCGGCTGTGGGTCGCCCGGTTCGAAAACCATTTTCACAGCGATGACGTTCACCGCCACCCCGATCGACGCCGAGGCCAGCAGGACGATCACCCAGCCCGGCAACCAACCGAAGACGGGAACACTCTGGTGAATATGCAGATAGAGGGCCAGCAGTACGCCGAACGGTGCGCCGAGTAGTCCGATGCGCACCATGAACCGCAGTTCGGGTGCGGCAATGGTGGTGGTCAGGTCCTTCAGGATGGTCGGATTCTCGCGTAGGTAGCGGATCACGAAGCTCTTGATATCGATCAAATGGTCGACATTGGTGCCGAGCGAGGCGAACGCTCGACGCGACAATGCCGGCAGCTCGCGCTCGATTCGTTCATAGACCAACTCTTTGGCGGCCCGGGGAACGCCGCGCCAGAGATCGGGATTCTCCTGGTACATCAGTTCATCGACCAGGGTTCGCACCTGATCGTGCGCGCGGGCGGCGATCTGGTCGGCGACACCGTCCAAGTCCAGTTCGTGAATGAAGTCCTTCGGGCTGCCGATGCGCATCAATGCCTTGTCGACGCAGATACTGGCCATCTTCTCCGCCCGCGCCGGGATGAAACCCTGGAATCCGAGGCGGTAGCCGTCATCGGAGAAGGTCGGCAATACCTGCACCCGGCGCGGGAGGAACGGATACAGCACCGAAAGCCCGGGAATCCGGATGCCGCGAAACCGAACGGGCCAAAACAGCATCAGTACGCCGGTCCAGTTGGTCAGCCATCCCGCCAGCGCGCTGAACAGCGGAAACGTGATCAGATCGACGATGATCTTCGGCTGCCCGGTGAGCGCTTCCCAGTCGATGAACACGCCAGCGCCGAGCGACGACATCGATGGAACCCCCTCGGCCGAGTGGCGATATCACCCTCGCGGATACCACGGCTCTCACGCTCTCATTGCCTTGGGCGGGTGTCAATGCGGTGCTCGGATCGTCACGCGGAGCCTGGCACGCTGCTCTGGTTGCGCTGCACGACCCGCAACGTCTGGCAAGCGCGACGCTCATCGAGCCGAACGGCGTGATCACCATCCGCCAACACGATCAACTCTCAACGCCGGCGCCGGCGACGGCGTGATTCTGCCTGCGCGCAGCGGCTGCGGTGCGGTCTGTGATTCGATGAGCCGCAGTGCGCGCAGCCGCCCCAGGAGTCCTCGCGCGGTGCGTGTGATCATGGGGAAACGCATCATGCCGTAGTGATCGGAATCCACCACGTCCTGGGTCCATCCGGCAGCCGTGTACGGGTCCCAGACCGTGTGGTGCATCGACCAGCCCGGCTGCACGATGCTCTTGGCCAGCACGACATGCAGCGGGGCCCGGATGCGGCTCGGTAACCATGCGCGAAACAGCTCGGTCTGCCGGGTGATGATCGAGAAGTGCTGGTCGAAAGCGTGCAGGTCGGTAGACGGCCGCTGCCGACCGCATACCCGCGCCACGAGTGCGCGGGCACTCGGATCGTCTCGATCGAGGTCAGGGGGCAGCTCGTGGACGAGGGAGGTGACCTGGGTGGCGAGCTCTTCGCCGTACGCCGCGCGAACAGCCATCGGGACCAGGTCCTCGCGCACGCTCAGTGGATTGCTCGTGTCCAGACCACAGTCCCACATCTCCACGAAGGAGATCTCGACGCCACGTGCTTCCAACTCCTGCGCCACCGCGAGTGCGGCGAGTCCACCCAGTGACCACCCGAACAAGGCCATCGTCGGTACCGGGAGCCGATCGAGGAGTTCGTCGCTGTAGCGCCGGGCCAGTTCGGCCACGTCGGAGGGCTCGGCTCCGGTACGCGCATCGCCGGGGGAACGGATGCCCCACACCCGACTGCGCCCATCCAGCAGCCGAAGCAAGGATTCGTATGCGGTCAAGTTTCCGCCCAGCGGATGGATCACCACGAGTGGTACGCCGGCCGTCTGCTCGGTCAGTGGCACCACAAGCGCGCCGCGGTCGTGGTCGTGCCGTCCGCGGGCGGCTTCCAATGCTGTCGACATCGCGCTCAACGTGGGGGCGCCGATGATGGTCTGCAACGAAAGTTCGATCTCGAACTCGCTGTCGATGGCGCGCACCAACCAGGTCGCCATCAAGGAATTTCCGCCGAGCGCGAAGAAATCGTCGCCGGCGTCGACCTGGGTCCGTCGCAGTACTCGACACCACAACTGCGCCAGTCGACGTCGGACGTCGCTCGCGGGCAGGTTCGACGGGGCAGCATCGGTGGACGAGGCCGCCAGCGCCGTGGTCAGTGCCCGGTAGTCCAGCTTTCCGTTGGGAGTCCACGGGACAGCGTCCAGCACCCGCAGTGTTGCCGGGACCATATAGGCCGGTAGCTGCTCGGCAGCGAACGCGCGCACGCCCTCGACCGAGGTATCCGGATCGGTGATCACCAGCCCTGCGGCCAAGGTCGGTAGCGGTCGCCGGACCACGACGGCCGCCGCATCGACGACTCCGGGGGCGCGGCGCAGCACCGATGCGACTTCGGACAGGTCGATTCGATAGCCGCGAAGTTTGACCTGGCTGTCGGCGCGCCCCCAGAACTCGATGGATCCGTTGGCCCGCCAGCGTCCGATGTCGCCGGTCGCATATCGCCGCTGCCCATTGGGGCCGGCGACGAACCGCTCGGCCGTGCGAACCGATCGACCGAGATAGCCGAGGGCGAGTTGAGGACCCGACAGATACAGCTCGCCGGGAAATCCGATCGGAACCGGGCGCAGGCGGGCGTCCAGGATCTCGACGGTCACGCCGGCAAGCGGACGCCCGATGACCGGATGCGCCTCGTCGATCGAACAACCGGTTGCGTTCACGGTGAATTCGGTCGGTCCGTAGGCGTTGTAGCAGTCGATGTGCCCGCGGCGCAAACACTCCCACAGATCGGGTGGTATCAGCTCCCCCCCGACGATCAAGCAGCGCAGTGGTGTCCTGCCGTGTTCCGATACCCCTGCCTGCACCAGCGCGGCCGCGAACGTCGGCGTGCAGTCGGCGATCTCGATGTCGTGCTCGACGAGGAAGTCGAGAAACGCTATCGGATCGATTCGTACGAGTTCCGGCACTGGGTGGATGGTGTGCCCGGTACGCAGCAACTGCATGTTCTGCAACGATGCGTCGAAGAACATCGGGGCGGTCACCGCGACCTTCGTGGGATCCGGTAGGCGGTGAAAGATCCATTCATCCATCGCTCGGCCGAAGGCAGCGAGGTTCTCGTGGGTCACCGCGACAGGCTTGGGATCCCCACTGGTTCCGGAGGTGAACATGACATAGGCGATGGCTTGCGCGGGGACCTCGATCGGTGTTTCGGGCTGCACGTCCTCACCGTGGACCCACAGCCGCGACAGATCCATGAAGGCGGTCGGGCCGACCGTGTCGTCCGGGATGACCACCGTCCGGATACCGGCGGCGCGGACCATGCTGCGCAATCGGTTCGCGGGTAGGTCCGGGTCGAGCGGGACGGCGACTGCGCCTGCCGACCACACTCCGAACAGCGTGACGATCTGTGCAGTCGATTGCGGCAGGCATACACCGACGCGGCTGCCCGGCTGCACACCGGCCCGCCGCAGTCGGGTGGCGAGGACGTCCGATGCGGTGACCAGTTCGGCATAGGTGAGTTGCTCGTCCGCCACGACGGCGGGCCGATTCGGATGTCGTCGCGCTCGGACCCGCACGGCGTCGACCAGTGAAACCGCCGGCGGTTGCCCCGCGACCGGCGGTTGCATCGCGGTGGATTCGGTATCCCGTACCGGACGCAGCGCGAGTTCGGTCACGGGACGGTCGAGGTGGTCGTGGAGTGCGGTCAGTACTACGCCGAGGGCCGTGGCGAGCGAGTCCGCAGTCTCCCGGTCGAAGAGTTCGGTGGAGAATTCCAGATAGCTCGCCCGGTCCGGTCCACGCGCGAGCGAGAAGGTCAGATCGGTGTGAGCGGTTCCCGGATCGACCGATTCGACCCGAGCGCCGGGCAGGTCCAGCGGTGGGTCGTCGTGCAACTCGATCGCGACGGACACCTCGGGGAGCGCATCGCCCTCGTCGTCGCGAACCGCGGTCACCATGTCGTCGTATGCCACACCCGCATGAGCGATCGCGCCGACTACCCGGTCGCGGGCGAGTCCGATCAGATCGCGCCCGGGTCGTGCCGGATCGATGGTGAGCCGCAGTGGCAGCGTCTTGGCGAACAGCCCGATCGCATCCCCGGCGCCCGCCGCGGCCCGTAGGTCGACGCTGGTCGCGATCAGGACGTCCGGATCGCCGCCGAACCGCCACAATACGATCGACACGCTGGTCACGAGGACGTCGAACACCGAAGAATCGCTGCGGCGCGCGGTTGCCCGGACCCGTTCGTACCAGCCGGGATGCAGCGGTAGGCGCGTTCGACCACCCGTGTGCCGCAGGTGTTGCGGACGTGGCCGATCGGTGGGCGCGGCGGTCCGAGGCCCGACACCGGCCAGGGTCTGCCGCCAGTAGGCCAGGTCGCGTTCACGGTCTTCGGCAGTGGTGGCGAGGCTCAGCGCTTGCTGGGCTGTCAGAGCATCCGGAACAGAAGCGCAGTCCGCCGTAGGATCGCGATACAGCGCGCTCAGTTCGCGCACGAACACGGCGAACGATCCGCGGTCGCACACCAGAGGATGGAACGCGACGGCCAGCACATGGTCGTGCTCGGCGCGGCGGACCAGCGCCGCACGCACCAGGGGTCCGTCGTCGAGGTCGAATCCATGCCGCGCCAGGTCGCCGACCACCCGCCGGGTCGACTCCTCGAGCTGGGCGGAATCTGCCGCCAGCAGATCGATCTTCGCGATCGGAAATCTGCCGTCGGCGGGGAGAACAGCCAGCCGAGGCGCCTCGACGGCGCCGACCACCACTTCGCGTAGGCCGATGTGTCGGGCATGGATTCGATCGAGTGCGCGGCACAACCGGTCCGGCTCCAGCGGGCCGCTGATGGTCCATGCCCCGGTCATGCTGTGGACCGGGACGTCGTCGGTGGACCGGAAGCCGACCCACGCCCACCGATGTAGATCCGACAGTGGTGAGTTCTCGTCACCGAACTGTGCCCGCGGCTCGGATGCCCACCCGGCCCGAACGTGTCCAATTACCACGTGTTGGTCCCTTCACATGTCGGCGCCGCCACTGGTTGCGTCGTTCCACGTGGTTGGAGCGAATGCGACCGATTTCCAGTGGCAAGCGAACCGGCGCTCCGCTCGGCAGAACGGGCGCTGAAATTGTCGGCGGTCGACCGAGACGATCCGTGCTCCGATACTCGGCGCATTGCGCTGCCGGAATCACGGGAATTCAGTGTCTGCTGGATTCGGTTCGACGATGTCGACAGGCGATTCTGCTGTTTCCGAGTGGAGGCGTCGTCGAGTGTATTGGTTCTCTGCATATTCGACAACTGCACGGGTGCTACCGACTTTCTTATGGCCCGTTCGCTTCACTGTCTGGCGAAGAACGATTTCACGGTGTCCCCATGTAGATCGCACGGTCGAGCCGTTTCTGCATACCCGGATCTGTCGGTTGCATCACGGAACACAGCTGGTGAGCCTCGGTGCCGCGATCGAAATGTAACTCCTGGCCGGGTAGGCGATCCTTTTATTGCCATTTCTGTGGTCGCGGCAGGAACGAATCGAAGAACTTCTTGATTTTCTTCCATTCCCTGCCGGTGGAATTGCTGAACGGCACGAGCTCGGTATCGGAGCTGTCACTGTCGCATATCGCGGTCGAGAAGAAATACACGCCTGTCACATATTTTCGTCGGTGCACTGTTTCGAAATCCCGAACACCATGCATGCGAAACCGGAGGTGAGTCGGTGAGCAATGGCAGTAACGAGTCGAACTCGGCTGGTACACGATTCGCCGCATTATTTCGCATCTATTGGAAACAGTTGACCTCGGCGCCGTTGTGCGGACGATATGCCAGGTGTCGGTTCGGTGCGCGGTGCGCACCCGGTCGACCCGACCGGCACGCGATATCGCTCTCGGCGAACGACTCGACGGTACGGAACAAACACCTGTGCACCTGGGTTGAGTTGGAAACGCTCAACTTTGGAAGGGTCGAACACGTGACTACACCACAGAACCTGCCGGTGCTGTTCCTGACCGATCCGATCGTGCTGCCGGGCATGGTCGTGCCCATCGAACTGGACGAATCGGCGCAGGCGGCGATCGACGCGGCTCGCGTCGCGGAGACCGACGCCGTGCTGCTCGCCCCCCGATTGCCCGAGGGCTACGCCACCTACGGGGTGATCGCCACGATCGAACAGGTCGGGCGGATGCGTGGCGGCGCGCCGGCAGCGGTCCTCAGAGCCGAACGCCGCGCCAAGATCGGCCACGGAGTCACCGGGCCGGGGGCTGCGTTGTGGGTAGAGGCGCAACCGGTCGAGACGCCCACCGCCGATGGCCGTACCAAGGAATTGGCTGCCGAATACAAGAAGCTGGTCGTCTCGGTCCTCCAGCGCCGGGAAGCCTGGCAGATCATCGACGCGGTCGATCAACTCACCGACCCGTCGGCGATCGCCGACACCGCGGGCTATGCGCCATACCTCACCGTCGAGCAGAAGCGCGAACTGCTCGAAACCCCCGAGGCGGCTCGGCGACTGACCACCTTGATCGAGTGGACCAAAGAGCACATCGCCGAAGCCGAGATCACCGAAAAGATCAGCGAAGACGTACGCGAGGGCATGGAGAAGAGCCAGCGGGAGTTCCTGCTGCGCCAGCAACTCAACGCGATCCGCAAAGAACTCGGCGAGGACGAGCCCGACGGAGCCGACGACTACCGCGCCCGCGTCGAGCGGGCCGAGCTTCCCGCCAGTGTGCGTGAAGCCGCGGTGCGTGAGGTCGGCCGACTCGAGCGGGCCAGTGACCAGAGCCCGGAATCCGGGTGGATCCGGACGTGGTTGGATACCGTGCTCGAGCTGCCCTGGGCGGTGAGGACCACCGACAGCACCGACGTTGCGGCTGCTCGAGCGGTGCTCGACGCCGACCACCACGGCCTGGACGAGGTCAAAGACCGAATGGTCGAGTACCTGGCCGTGCGGGCGCGTCGCGCCGCCCGTGGGCTCGAGGTGGTCGGCGGTCGCGGCTCCGGTGCGGTACTCGTGCTGGTCGGTCCGCCCGGAGTGGGCAAGACGTCGCTGGGTGAGTCCGTTGCACGCGCATTGGGGCGCACGTTCGTTCGTGTCGCACTGGGTGGCGTGCGCGACGAGGCCGAGATCCGTGGCCATCGGCGCACCTACGTCGGGGCGATGCCCGGGCGTATCGTGCGAGCGGTCAAGGAAGCAGGGTCGATGAACCCGGTGGTGCTGTTGGACGAGATCGACAAGGTCGGTTCGGACTTCCGCGGCGACCCGGCTGCGGCGCTGCTCGAAGTGCTGGATCCGGCGCAGAACCACACCTTCCGCGATCACTATCTGGATCTGGACCTGGATCTGTCCGACGTGTTGTTCATCGCCACAGCGAACGTCATGGAAACCATTCCCGGGCCGTTGCTGGACCGAATGGAGCTCATCACGGTCGACGGCTACACCGAAGACGACAAAGTCGCCATCGCCCGGGACTTCTTGGTGCCCAGGCAGTTGGAGCGCAATGCACTGACCGTCGAAGAGGTGGCCGTTACCGAAGAAGCGTTGCGTGAGATCGCGGCGAACTACACCCGCGAGGCAGGGGTCCGCCAGATGGAGCGGTTGATCGCCAAGGCGCTGCGCAAAGCGGCGACTCGGCTGTCGCAAGCTGCGGTCTCGCCGAGTTCGACAGGCAAGAACCCCGCCGCGGGTGACGACTCGCCGACCGAGGACGGTCCACGAACTGTGACGATCGGCCTCGAGGATCTGCGGGACTACCTGGGTCGTCCCCGGTTCGTCCCGGATTCGGTGGAACGCACCGCTGTCGCGGGTGTGGCGACGGGCCTCGCCGTGACCGGCGCGGGCGGAGACGTGCTCTACATCGAGGCCAACGCCGCCGACGGTGAGCGCACCCTGACTCTCACCGGTCAGCTCGGTGACGTGATGAAGGAATCGGCGCAAATAGCCTTGACCTATGTCCGGTCACATCTGGCGGAGATCGGCGTCGAGCCGGCGGTGCTGGACCGCAACATTCATATCCACTTTCCCGCTGGCGCCGTCCCCAAGGATGGGCCGTCCGCGGGCGTCACAATGGTCAC
Organism: Nocardia sp. CNY236; assembly: GCF_000482385.1. Lineage (GTDB taxonomy): Bacteria > Actinomycetota > Actinomycetes > Mycobacteriales > Mycobacteriaceae > Nocardia. Next base: position 73,172 of record NZ_AXVD01000001.1, on the reverse strand, counting down.
CGCGTTGGTGTCGCTGGCACTCGATCGCCAGGTGCGTTCGGATGTCGGAATGACCGGTGAGGTCACGCTGAACGGTCGAGTACTGCCGATCGGCGGCGTAAAGCAGAAACTGCTCGCCGCCCAGCGGGCCGGGCTGAAGACGGTGTTCATTCCGGTGCGCAACGAGGCGGACCTGGACGATGTGCCCGCCGACGTCCTTGCCGCGCTGGATGTTCGGCCGGTTTCCGATGTAGCCGACATCTTGTCCTACGCGATCGAAGCGGTCGCCGAACCGCCTGCCGACCGCCCAGCGTTCGTGGCGTCGGCATGACCGTGACTGCCTGAAATGAGCCGGGTGGGCGGCGCGTTGCGGTAAGAACCACATATGGCCAGATGGCTGTTGCACGTCGATCTCGACCAGTTCCAGGCGGCGGTGGAGTTCCGCCGCCGTCCGGAACTTCGGGGCCTTCCGGTCATCGTCGGTGGCCACGGTGATCCGGACGAACCCCGCAAGGTAGTCACGTGTGCGTCCTATCCGGCGCGCGCGTTCGGGGTGCGGGCGGGGATGCCGTTGCGCACTGCTCGCAGCAAATGTCCAGAAGGAGTATTTCTGCCCCTGGACCAGGAGGCATACGCCGACGCCTCCGACGAGGTGATGACGCTGCTGCGGACGTTTCCCGGCCGTGTCGAAGTATGGGGCTGGGACGAGGCATTCCTCGCTGTCGACACCGACGACCCGGAACGTATCGCCCAGGATGTGCGTGGTGCTGTCGCCGGATTGGCACTGGGCTGCTCCATCGGAATCGGCGACAACAAACTCACCGCCAAACTGGCCACTGGGTTCGCCAAGCCGACCGGCAAATCTTCGGCCGTGCCGGAGGCGGCCCTAGGCGCCGCCTCCGGCATCTTCCGACTCACCGCCGCCGACTGGACCGAGGTGATGGCGCCGCGCCCGACCGACGCACTGTGGGGTATCGGAGGCCGGATCGCCGCTCGCCTCGCGGCTCTCGGCATTCGGACCGTCGGTGACCTGATGGCAGCCGACCCCCGTCGACTCGCTGCCGAGTTCGGGCCGAACACCGGTCCCTACCTGCGGGTGCTCGGCCATGGCAAGGGCGATACCGACGTCACCGTGGACCCACGGCCACCCGTGGGTCGCAGCAAGTCCGAGACCTTTCCCCGCGACCTGACCGATCCCAGCGACATTCGCGCCCAGGTCGCACGACTGGCCGCCGATGTTGCCACCGAGGTGGCCGCCGAGGGCCGGATCGCCGGTCGGGTTTCGGTGACTGTGCGCACCTCCTCCTTCGCCACTCACAGCAAACAGGAGAAACTACCCGAGCCGACCATCGATGTGAGCCGGATCGTGCAGATCGCGCTGCGAATCATCGACCGGTTCGAGCTGAATCGGCCGGTGCGCCTTGTCGGTGTCCGGCTGGAATTCGTGCGACGGTGATGCCCGCACACCGCGGACGCTCGTATGCTCGATGCCATGCAATTCTGGGCGATGGTGGCACACGAATCGGATAGCGGGATCGTCCTGACCCGGCAGCAGGTCGACGAGAAGTCTCTCGGACCAGGCGACGTGACGATCAAAGTGCACTACTCCAGTGCGAACTACAAGGACTACCTGGCGACCACCAAGGGGGGCGGCGTGGTGCACGCCTACCCGATCGTCCCGGGCATCGATCTGAGTGGCGAGGTAGTCGAATCGTCCGACGCGAGTTTCGCCCCGGGCGACCTGGTCGTCGCGCACGGGTACGAGATCGGCCTCACGCACAGCGGCGGATTCGCCGAGTACGCCCGACTGCCGGCCGACTGGGTGGTCAAGCTGGTGGGTCTGAGCCCACGGGAGGCGGCTGTGCTGGGAACCGCGGGCTTCACCGCGGCGATGAGCGTGCAGGCCCTGCTCGACCACGGCGTGTCTCCGGACGCGGGCCCGGTGCTGGTCACCGGGGCAACCGGCGGCGTCGGTAGCGTGAGCGTCGACATTCTCGCCGGGCTCGGCTTCGAGGTCATCGCCTCCACTGGAAAAACGGACTCGAACGACCTGCTGCACAAGCTCGGTGCCCACGACGTGATCGGCCGGTTGCCGGAAGACCCGGGCCTGCAGGCACGGCCGCTGAATACCGCGCGTTGGGCTGCGGCGGTCGACAGTGTCGGCGGATCGTCGCTAGCCTACGTTCTCAGCGCGATCCACTACGGTGGCACGGTCGCGGCCAGTGGCCTCACCGGCGGCACCCAGCTGCCCGCCACTGTCATGCCGTTCATCCTGCGTGGCGTCTCGTTGCTGGGGATGGAGTCGGTCAACCTCGGGATCGAGCGTCGCCGCGAGCTGTGGTCTGCGCTCGGTGCGCAGTTGCGCCCACGATATCTTTCGACTCTGGAGAACTACGCGCCGGTCACCCAGGCGTCGCAGGTATTGCGTTCGCTCAAGGGCGGAAGTCATTCGGGTCGAACCATCTTCGGTGTGGCGGGCGAATTCTGATCGTTGCGCTGTCGGGTCGACGGTGGGCGAGGTCGACGGTGGGCGGGGCGAGAAAGCGGTGGTGGGAAACCGCTGCCCTAGGCTGTCGAGGTGACCGAAAACCGGATGGCGGCGCTGCGTGCCCGGCTCGCGGGCGAGGTCGATACTTCTGACCGGCGCCGTGCGGAGTACTCCTCGGATGCGTCGAACTATCGGGTGCGCCCGACCGCGGTCGTCTTCCCGCGTACCGACGCCGATGTCGCGACCACGGTGGAATACGCCCGAGATCGGGGATTGTCGGTGACCGCGCGCGGAGCGGGAACCTCGGTGGCGGGCAACGCGATCGGCCCCGGACTGGTCCTCGACTTCAGTAGGCACATGAACCGGGTCGTGTCGATCGATCCGTCCGCCGGTACCGCCACGGTCCAGCCCGGGGTGGTGCTGTCGCAGTTGCAGCGCGCCGCACGCCCGTACGGGCTTCGCTTCGGGCCCGACCCCTCGACACAGAACCGCTGCACTCTCGGCGGCATGATCGGTAACAACGCATGCGGGCCACGGGCCGTCGCCTGGGGTCGTACGTCCGACACCGTCCGGGAAGCACGCATCGTGGACGGCATGGGCGTCGAACGCATCTTGGCCGACGACGTGTCGGTGATGCCCGGGCTCGCGAAATTCAGCAGGGACAATCTCGCGGTGCTGCGAACCGATCTGGGTCGATTCGACCGCCAGGCGTCCGGGTACAGCCTGGAGCACCTTCTGCCCGAACGCGGCGAATCGGCGGCCAAGGCTTTCGTCGGCAGCGAAGGCACCTGCGGGGTGCTGCTGGACGCCACGGTCGAGTTGGTCGCGCTACCGTCGGCGACGATTCTCGCGGTACTCGGCTACCCCGATATCGCCACTGCCGCCGAGGACATCGACGCGGTGATGGCCTGCACGCCGATCGCGGTCGAGGGTATCGATGCGCGCTTGGTCGACATGGTTCGCGGACACCGCGGCCTGGTGCCGGACCTGCCACCCGGGGGCGCGTGGCTGTTCGTGGAACTTGCAGGACCGACACCGGCCGCCGCGATGGCCGCCGCTCAGCGCCTGTGCCGGACTGCGGGGACCCGCCATACCCGGATCGTCGGCGATCGAGCTGCTGCCGCTGCGCTCTGGCAGATCCGCGCCGACGGCGCCGGGCTGGCCGGTCGCACCCCTGATGGTCGTCCGGCCTGGCCGGGGTGGGAGGACGCGGCTGTTCCGCCCGCTCGGCTCGGCGCCTATCTGCGCGAGTTCGCCGCTTTGACTCGCGATCACGGTGTGGATGGTTTGCTGTACGGGCACATCGGTGACGGATGTATCCACGTTCGCCTCGATCTGCCGCTCGGCGACGCGCCGCGCCGCTTTCGTACGTTTCTGTTCGACGCGGCCGAACTGGTTGTCCGGCACGGTGGTTCACTGTCCGGCGAGCACGGCGACGGTCGAGCCCGGTCGGAGTTGCTGTCGGTGATGTACTCCCCTGCGGTGCTCGATGTATTCGCCGGATTCAAAGCGTTGTTCGATCCCGACGACATCTTGAACCCAGGGGTGCTCGTCGCTGCGCGTCCGATCGATGCCGACCTGCGGCTGGTCGGATTGCCCCACGGTCCGCCGCCGGTCGGATTCGCGTTCCCGCACGACGACGGAGATCTGGTCGCGGCGGTACATCGCTGCGTCGGTGTGGGCAAATGTCGCGCCGATGGCGGATTCATGTGTCCGTCGTACCGGGCGACCATGGATGAGAAGGACAGCACCCGGGGTCGGGCGAGGGTCTTGCAGGAAGTGGTGCGCGGTGCGCTGCCCTGGTCCTCGCAGGCCGTCGCCGAGTCACTCGACCTCTGCTTGTCGTGCCGAGCCTGCCGATCGGACTGCCCCGCGGGTGTCGACCTGGCCGCCTACAAGTCGGAGACGCTCTACCGCCGCTACCGTCGTCGCCTTCGACCGATCGATCACTACTCGCTGGGCTGGCTACCGCGCTGGCTCACCGTCGCAACGCGGATGCCGCGGGTGGCCAACGCGATGACCGGACACACCGTCTTGCGTCGTCTCGGGTCACGCGCAGCGGGCATCGACCCGCGCCGTGAACTGCCACGTCTGGCCCGACGTCCGTTTCGCCGGATCTGGCGTGATCTGGACGAGGGGGCACTGTTGGCGGAGTCGGCCTACGTGCCCGAGGAACCGAATGCCCTGCATGGCCGCGAGGTCATGCTGTGGATCGACACCTTCACCGACGCGTTCGATCCAGAGGTCGCGCTGGCGGCGGCCCGGCTGTTGACCACCCTGGGCTATCACGTTCGAATTCCGGACAGTCGGGTTTGCTGTGGACTCACATGGATCACCACCGGCCAACTCGACGGTGCTCGCGCCCGGTTGCGGGCAACCCTGGCTGCATTGGAACACCATGTGAGCGCCGGCGGCATCGTGGTGGGTCTGGAACCGTCCTGCACCGCGGTATTGCGCGTCGACCTGGTGGAGCTGCTGCCGGAGGACCCCCGATCAGCGGCGACCGCCGCTGCTGTCCGTACGTTCGCCGAGTTCCTCGCCGAGCAGCCGACGTGGCGTCCACCGGTGCATACCGGGCAGTCGGTAGTAGTTCAGCCGCATTGCCACCAGTACGCGGTTCTGGGATTCGATCACGATCGCCGACTCCTGGCCGATATGGGGTTGCAGGTGACCGAGGTCGCTGGATGTTGCGGTTTGGCAGGAAACTTCGGAATGCAGGCCGGCCACTTCGAGATATCGCAAGCGGTGGCCGAGAATAGTTTGCTGCCCGCAGTGCGCGCTGCCGGCGCAGACGCTGCGGTCCTCGCCGACGGCTTCTCGTGTCGTACGCAGCTCGCTGCTCTGGCCGGGCGGCGTGGTCGGCATCTGGCACAGTTCCTCATCGGGCAGTGAGCCGCAGTGCCCGATCACCGCAGTGCCCGATCACCGCAGTGCGGCGACCGATGCGGGTAGGGCTCAACTGCCGAAGGGCAGGGTGCCCGGCGGAATACTGTAGCCGGAGCTGCCGGCGGATACGTTGCCCCAAGCATCGAGCAACCAGTTGAGCACGGTGGTGACCATCAGAAACCTCCGTTGTGGCGACTGCCCGTACTGCTTTCCGTTGTGGCCGAGATGGTAGTTGGTAGTCGACCGGAGCAGCGGGATGCGCCGCCGCGCGTCGCGGGGGCAGAATACTTCGGTGCGCACTGCGATGGTCGAGTCGGGAATGGAGAGAATCGTGACCGCGGACCGGCCGATCGATCTGGCCAGTACCCTGGCGCCGCTCGGCCGCGGCGCCGGCGACCCGTGTCACCGAGTCACCAGCGACGGCGCGCACTGGTATGCGTCTCGGTTGCCGAGCGGGCCGGTCACCTACCGCCTGGCCCAGTCCGATGCGCACACGGTACCGGCTCGTGCCTGGGGAGCAGGCGCGGCCGAGTTCCTCGACGGTCTCGAGCGGACGTTGTGCGTGGACGAGGACCTGTCGGACTTCATTCCACGCCACCCGAAGCTCGTCCATGCGCACCGGTGTTTCCCTGGGCTGCGGATGTTGCGTACCGGCAGGGTCTTCGAAGCCTTGGTTCCCGCGGTGCTGGAGCAGAAGGTCCATACCGTCTCGGCACGCGCGTCGTGGCGAAAGCTGGTGCGGCAGTTCGGGGAACCCGCGCCCGGCCCAGCGCCGGCCGGCATGCTGCTGCCGCCGACGGCTGATACCTGGCGGCGGATCCCCTCGTGGAGCTATCACCGTGCGAATGTCGGTCCACAGCGGGCGCAGACCATTGTCCGCGCAGCTGGGGTCGTCGAGTCCCTCGAACGGACGGTGCACGTCGATCCGTCCGAGGCTGCCCTCGCGCTGCAGTCCATCCCCGGGATCGGGGTGTGGACCGCCGCCGAGATCGCGCAGCGAGCCTTCGGTGACGCGGACGCATTGTCGGTGGGTGACTATCACCTCGCTGCCACGGTGGGATGGACCCTGCTCGGCCGGCCCATCGACGACGACGCGATGATCGACTACCTGGAACCGTTGCGCCCCCACCGTTATCGGGCCATTCGCCTGCTCGAAATCAGCGGTCAATTCCACAAACCGAAATTCGGACCCCGCACCCCGCGCACCGACCACAGTTGGCACTGAGCCGCCGGCGGCGCAGTTGGCACGAGCGGTCGCAATCCCTCGGACGGTGAGGCCGCGCGCCGGTACGATCGGGCGCATGCCCACGGGCCATCGGATGGCGCAGTCCGCAGAATCCGATCTGGCCGAGAACGAAGGAGTCGATGCGTGAGTATTCAAGGCGACGCCGAGGTAGATCTGGCCGAAGCCACCTGGCGCAGGGCCGGAGATGGCGAGGGCGCCGAGGGGGTGGAATTGGCTCTGCTCGCCGGCGGGCATGTGGGTCTGCGCAACGGAAAGGACCCCGACGGCCCGGTGCTGGTCTTCACGCCGGGCGAATGGGCCGCCTTCACCGCCGGTGTACACGACGGCGAATTCGACCGTCCGCGGCAGTAGCTCCGCGCCGTCGAGGTGCGCACGATTGCCCCCGACGATCACGAATCGGCACAGATTCGACAACGAAACCAGGTTTGTCCGAGCAGATTTCGGGGTAACCAGATATCTGTGGACCGAGGGCTCAAGGGCTCCCATCCCCGGTACAAGAAATTGCGGCCGGGTGATTGGGTGGAGTGGCTGATCATCGCGCTGCTGTTCGCGGTGTCGGCGGTCGGTGTCTATATTCTCACCAGCTCGGCCTTGTCGGCATTGCTCGTGGGCCTGCTGGTGTGGCTCGTCGCCCTCGGTGTGGTGGCCATGCTGTAACACCGCGCCAGTCGACCGAACCGGTCGTCTGGCGCGATGCCGCGCACACCGCTTCAGCGGCGAAACAGCTTGTTGCCCAACCAGACCAGTGGATCGTACTTCCGGTCGACCACGCGCTCTTTCATCGGAATCAATGCATTGTCGGTGATCTTGATGTGTTCCGGGCAGACCTCGGTGCAGCATTTGGTGATGTTGCACAATCCGAGACCGTGCTCGTCCTGCGCGAGGTCACGGCGGTCGGCCACATCCAAAGGATGCATCTCCAACTCGGCAATACGCATCAAGAAGCGCGGTCCGGCGAACGATTGCTTGTTCTCCTCGTGGTCACGCACCACATGACACGTGTTCTGGCACAGGAAACATTCGATGCATTTGCGGAACTCCTGTGAGCGCTCCACGTCGACCTGCTTCATCCGGTAGTCGCCTGGTTTCAGATCGTCGTGCGGTGTGAACGATGGTATTTGCCTGGCTTTTTCGTAGTTGCACGATACGTCGGTCACCAAGTCTTTGATCACCGGGAAGGCACGCATCGGAGTCACGGTCACCACCTCGTCCTCGGTGAAGGTCGACATCCGTGTCATACACAGCAGCCGCGGCCGACCGTTGACCTCGGCGGAACAGGACCCGCACTTACCTGCCTTGCAATTCCAACGGACAGCGAGGTCGGGTGCCTGCGTGGCTTGCAACCGGTGAATGATGTCGAGCACCACCTCGCCTTCGTTCACCAGGACGGTGAAGTCGTGCAGTGCTCCGCTGTCGAGATCACCGCGCCATACGCGGAATGTGGCGTCGTAACCCATGCTTACGCCTCTCGGTCCGTCGATTTGCCGGCCGCAGCCGGATGGCCGGCGAGTTCGGCCGGGGTGTAGTACTTCTCGAGCTCGCCGAGATCGAACAGAGCGAGCAGGTCCGGTCGCATCGGGATCTGTTCCTTCCGAGCGACGGTGACCGTGGGGATCGTGTTGCCCGCAGTGCTCGAATCCAGGGTGCACACCAGCAGAGAGTTGCGCCACGCGGGGTCCATCGACGGGTGATCGTCCCGGGTGTGTCCACCGCGGCTTTCGGTGCGCAGCAGTGCTGCTTGGGCCACGCATTCACTGACCAACAACATGTTCTGCAGGTCGAGCGCGAGATGCCACCCCGGATTGAACTGGCGATGGCCTTCGACGGTCACCTGCTGGAACCTGGCCCGCAGCTGAGCGAGCCGGTCGATTGCCGCGCGCACTTCGTGTTCCTTGCGGATGATACCGACCAGGTCGTTCATCGACTGCTGCAGATCGGTGTGCACGGTGTAGGGGTTTTCCCGATCGGTGTCGGTCGCGGGAGTGAACGGCGCCAAGGCGGCGTCCGCGGCCGCGGCGATATCGGCTTCGGCAATCGACGGACGTGCGGCGAGCTGCTCGACGTAGGCGGCGGCGCCGAGTCCGGCGCGTCGGCCGAATACCAGCAGGTCGGACAACGAGTTTCCGCCGAGCCGATTGGAGCCGTGCATTCCGCCCGCGCACTCGCCGGCGGCGAACAGTCCGGGCACGGTCGCCGCGCCGGTGTCCGGGTCGACCTCGATACCGCCCATCACATAGTGGCAGGTCGGTCCGACTTCCATTGGCTCCTTGGTGATGTCGACGTCCGCCAGCTCCTTGAACTGGTGGTGCATGGAGGGAAGCCGTCGAACGATTTCCTCGGCCGGCATCCGGGTCGCGATATCCAAGAACACGCCCCCGTGTTCGGTACCGCGCCCGGCTTTGACCTCTTCGTTGATCGCGCGCGCGACTTCGTCACGTGGCAGCAGATCCGGGGTACGGCGTGCGGAATCGTTGTCGCGCAACCACTGGTCGGCTTCTTGTTCGGTCTCGGCGTACTGTCCTTTGAACACCGGCGGGATGTAGTCGAACATGAACCGGTCGCCCTCGGTGTTCTTCAGTACTCCGCCGTCGCCGCGCACACCTTCGGTGACCAGGATGCCCTTGACGCTCGGGGGCCAGACCATGCCTGTCGGGTGGAATTGCAGGAACTCCATATTGATCAGCGTGGCGCCGGCCCGCAGTGCGAGCGCGTGCCCATCGCCGGTGTACTCCCAGGAGTTCGAGGTCACCTTGTACGACTTGCCGATGCCGCCGGTCGCCATCACCACCGCGGGCGTCTCGAACAGGATGAAACGGCCGGATTCTCGCCAGTAGCCGAAGGCGCCGGCAATGCGGTCACCGTCCTTGAGCAGTTCGGTGACGGTGCATTCGGCGAATACCTTGATGCGAGATTCGTAGTCACCGGTTTCCGCGAAATCGGCCTGCTGCAGCGAGACGATCTTCTGCTGCATCGTGCGAATGATTTCGAGCCCGGTTCGGTCACCGACATGCGCCAGGCGTGGATAGGTGTGCCCGCCGAAGTTGCGCTGACTGATGCGGCCGTCGGGTGTCCGATCGAACAGCGCCCCATAGGTTTCCAGTTCCCATACCCGGTCCGGCGCCTCTTGGGCGTGCAATTCGGCCATGCGCCAGTTGTTCAGGAACTTGCCGCCGCGCATCGTATCCCTGAAATGCACCTGCCAGCTGTCTTTGTCGTTGGCGTTGCCCATCGCTGCGGCACAGCCGCCTTCGGCCATCACGGTGTGTGCTTTGCCGAACAGCGACTTGCACACCACAGCGACGGACAATCCGTGTTCCCTGGCCTCGATCACTGCGCGCAGTCCTGCGCCGCCCGCGCCGATCACGACCACGTCGTAGTTGTGCCGTTCCACTTCTGCCATGCAGAAAAACTCCTCGGTGAGGCGGTCAGTCGATGAACCGCAGGTCGGAAATCGTGTCGCTGGCGACCAACATGACGTAGAAGTCGGTCAGCACGAGCGTTCCGAGAGTGATCCAGGCCAGCTGCATGTGCCGGGTGTTCAGCTTGGAGACCTGAGTCCAGAACCAGTAGCGCACCGGATGGGCGGAGAAATGTTTCAGTCGGCCGCCGGTGATGTGCCTGCAGGAGTGGCACGACACGGTGTAGGCCCACAACAAGGTCACATTGACCACGAGTACGACATTTCCGAGGCCGAAGCCGAAGCCTCCGGTCCGTCCGTGGAATGCCAGAACGGCGTCGTAGGTGTTGATCACCGAAATCACGACGGCCACATAGAAGAAGTAGCGGTGCACGTTCTGGATGAGCAAGGGAAGCCGGGTCTCGCCGCTGTATCCGGCGTGCGGCTCCGCGACGGCGCAGGCGGGCGGGGACAACCACACGGACCGGTAGTACGCCTTGCGGTAGTAGTAGCAGGTCAGCCGGAAACCCAGAAGAAATGGCAGCGCCACGAAGCCGAGCGGCAGGAAGGCGGGCACCTCACCGAACGGGGTGCCGAAGTGACTCGATCCTTCGACGCACGAGGTGCTCAGGCACGGCGAGTAGAACGGCGTCAGGTAGTGGTACTCCGAGACCCAGTATGCCGTGCGTACGTACGATCTGATCGTCGCGTAGATCACGAATGCTGCCAAGCCCAGCGTGGTGAGCAGCGGGGGGAGCCACCAACGATCGGTGCGCAGCGTGCGTTCGGCGATTCGGGCTCGGGTCGCGCCGAATACGCCGGCGCCCGTATCCGGTGCAGCAGTCGGCGCGGCACTCACCGGTCGATGCCTCGGTGGTCTGGTATGCGGGTGGCCATCGTCATTACCTCCCCAATCGAATGTGATGCTGTGCACCTTACGACACGAGGGCTATCGTGCGAACAGTGCTGGCGTCCGACTATGACGCCATAGCAGTGATTTGCGACACATTCGAGGGGCTCGTGGCCTCCGGTTTCGCATGGGGTCGGTCACGCGGCGGTGCCCATCGTGCTGCGGACCCATCGGACTCCGGGCCTATCCGATTCTGTGCCCCTTGGGCTCTGTGCCCATCGGCCGCCGATGTCGATGGGCACTCGCTCGCCTGCCTACCGCTGCGCTCGTGATATGCGGGCAGGCCTTCAGGTGGTCCTCGGGCGGGAGTGGAAGCCCAGCCCTTCGTCTTGTGCCCCCATCCAGGCGGCCTCATCGGACTTGCTGTCCGGGACGTAGATGACGTCTCGCGCCCGCCGGGGAACCTCCGGAGGAGGCGATTGCTCGATTTCGTCGGTGTCGATGAGCAGCCGCTCCAGGTCGTTCTCCAGTCGACGCACGCTGCCCGCGTCGCCGTACTGGGTGCGTAATGCGCCGATGCACCCCCGCAGCTGGCCGACCGCATAGCGTAGTTCCGCGAATTCGCTGCGTGTCATCGGGACCTCCTGGTACTCGCCGGCGGACACGCGAAGCCGGCGATCGGATCGTCGGTCGCGATCCTCACGCCACGGAACGATGTGACCCACCGAGAAACGTGATCTACAACACAGTACCGAATAAAACAGATATCGGTGGGTGGGTGACCGCAACTCGTAGTTGCCGAAGTATTGCCACACTCAGCAGACGGTGGCGTCCTCCACGGGCACACGCACCGCGATGCACGCTCGTTCGACGAGTTCGGCGATGGACAGCGCGACCTCTTCGGCGCGCTCGAGTATCACACTGTGCCCGGCTCCTTCCAGGCAGACCAGCTCGGAGCCGGCCAGGTGAGAGGCCAAGACCACCGAGTGTGTGAAGGGAACCATGATGTCCGCCGAACCGGCCAGCACCAGCGCTGGGATCGTGCCCAGGCGGTGCAATGTAGCGGTCTCGTCGAAGGTGATCAGGGAATGCAGGAAGCTGGACATCGTCAGCAACGGGGTCTCGCTCAACATCGCCGCAGCCAGCGCTGCCACCCGCGAGTTCACCTTCTTCGTGCCTAGCACGGCTTCGCGCACGACCGGTTGAATCAGGCGTCGAGTGAGGTGTCGAGACGCCTGTGCTACGGCCGGCGCTCGTGTGACGGCGGCCTGCAGGGAACGCACCGCGCGCCGGTTCAGCAAGCGTGCGAGGCCCACCTCGGTGAGTCCGGTCGCTATGCCCGCGAGTAGCCCTATTCCGATGATTCGGCTGCCGATGGCCTCGGGGTGCAACCGCGCATAGGCGAGGATGACCATCGCGCCCATGGAATGTCCGACCAAGATCACCGGGCCGGACGGTGTGAGCGCTCGCAGTATGGCGTCCAGGTCGTGTCCGAGTTGGTCGATGGTGTAGGTCGAGGGGTGCCCGTGCCCGGATTCGCCATGGCCGCGGTGATCGTAGAACACCATCCTGGGGGTGTCTCCCCATCGTCTGAGCAGATGTTCTCGCAGGTAAGACCATGATTCTGTGTGCAGGCAATGCCCGTGCACGAAGACGATCGTGGCCGAGGCGCTGTCGGCGCCGAACACCCGGACCGCGAGCGGAACACCGTCTTCCGCCGAGACCGTGACGCGATGACCGTCGTGGTCGGCAGCACGGCGGGGAAGGGTCGTGGACATGGCGCTCTCCTATAGGCGAGGCGTCTGTTCGGCGCGTCTCACCCAGTAGTCGAGCCAGATTTCCCGCGCGTTAACAGTCGACACTCGGTGTTACCCATCAGTTGCTCAACTGATGCCATCGGAGAACGCAGGGACTGCTGCCTGGGTCGAACGCAGGGACTGCTGCCTGGGTCGAACGCAGGGACTGCTGCCTGGGTCGAACGCAGGGACTGCTGCCTGGGTCGAACGCAGGGACTACTGCCTGGGTCGAAGGAGAGAATCTACGAATTCCTAGCTCTTTCACTAGATTGATGTAGAAATCGGTGTCGAAGGTAGTCCGGTCGGATCGTGCGCGTATCGGCCGATCTAGTGCCTTCTACGGATGACGCGATAGCGCCGGATAGTGTGGCAGCGTCGCCGCTCGTCACGGTCGTGCTGTCGACCGTGACGGCGATGGTCGGTTCAGGCCTGCACGTGTGTGTGGTTGCGGGTCGAGGGGAGGAACGGGCGCAAGAGGTTCGGTTCGGTCGACGCGCCTATCCGCCACTGCGCGATCCACGGTCCGGTTCCCTCGCTCGGATCGAGCACTCCCTGTTCCAGCCACTCGTATCGGCCGTCGAGCACCCCGCGTGTCAGGCTGCTGTCTTCGTCGTCGGTGTTTTCCCACAGCGCATCGAACAGTGCGCGAACGCGCAGCCGCGACTGCCGACAGAAGGTATCGGCCAACTCTTCGGCCGCCCTGCCTTCCGGCGCGCCCGCGGTGCGCAAGGCCTGCGCCCGCACGCAGACCGCCGACATGGCGAACAGTTCCGCGCCGATGTCCACGATCCGACCCAGGAAGTTCTGTCGGTATTCCAGGCCGGCTTGCCAGCGACCCATCGCATACATCAGCGACCTCGCCTGCTTGCGCGCATTGCGCTCGACGAACCGTAGGTGACGTGCCAGCATCCCGAACTCGGCGTAGGCGGCCGGTACGGTGCCTGCCCCCACGGCCAACTGAGGAAACCACTTGGCATAGAACCCGGTCGCGCCGACGGCCGCCTTCGCCTTGTCTTTCAACTCGGCGTGCCGGTCGACCAGCGCACCCGCCGCGGCCATGTGCGCATCGGCCATCTCTCGGGCGATCAGCAAGCGCATGATCTCGCTGGAACCCTCGAAGATGCGGTTGATCCGCAGGTCACGCACCAACTGCTCGGCAGACACGGCGCGTTCGCCGCGCGCGGCCAGTGAGGCGGCCGTTTCGTAACCGCGACCGCCGCGGATCTGTACGAGTTCGTCGGCGATCCGACAGCTCATCTCGCTGGCCCACAGCTTGGCCAGGGCCGCCTCGATACGGATGTCGTTTCGTCCCTCGTCGCACATGGTGGCCGAGAGATCGAGCGTCGCCTCGAGCGCGAAGGCGGTGGCCGCGATGAAGGAGATCTTCTCGCCGACGGCGGCATGCTCGCCGACCGGCCTGCCCCACTGCACCCGCTGCGCACTCCACTCCCGAGCGATCTTCAACGACCATTTCGCAGCCGCAGTGCACATCGCTGGAATCGCCAAGCGGCCCGCGTTCAGCGTGGTGAGTGCGATTTTGAGGCCGTCGCCCTCGCGGCCGATCAGGTTGCGCTTGGGTACTCGCACATTGTGCATTCGCGTGAGCCCGTTCTCGATGCCACGCAGTCCCATGAACGCGTTGCGCCTTTCCACCGTGATCCCCGGAGAATCGGCTTCGACCACGAACGCCGAAATGCCCCCGCGGTGTCCGGCGCTCTTGGGCACTCGAGCCATCACTACCAGCAGCTCGGCGACCACGCCATTGGTGGTCCACAGTTTGACGCCGTCGAGTTCGTAGGCTTCACCGTCGTCGGTCGGTGTTGCGGTACTGGCCATCCTGGCGGGGTCGGAGCCCACGTCGGGCTCGGTGAGCAGGAACGCGCTGACGGCGCCAGCCGCGCAGCGCGGCAGGAACTGCGCCTTCTGTTCTGGGGTGCCTGCCAGCTTCAGCGGTTCCGGGACCCCGATCGACTGGTGCGCCGAGAGGAGAACTCCCAGGCTCGGGTGCGTCGAGCCGGCCAGCATCAATGCCCGGTTGTAGCCGAACTGGGACAGCCCCTGGCCGCCGTACGACTGGGGGATCTTCAAGCCGAAGCAGCCGATTTCGGCGAGACGACCGACGTACTCGTCCGGAATCCGGTCCTCTTCTTCGATCACCGCCCCGTCGAGGGACTCGCACACTGCGCGCAGTTGTGCCAGAAATGCCTCGGTGCGGGCGGCATCGTCGCGGCTGGGCTGTGGGTACGGGTGGATCAGATCGAGTCGGAACCGTCCGAGGAACATTTCTTTGGCGAACGATGGCTTGGCCCAACTCGTTTCGCGGGATTCTTCGACCAGAGCACGGGCCTGTTCTTCGGTGGCGTCGACTTTCGCGGCTGTCGCCATGATGTCCTCCCTCGGAGGTGATCAGAATCACATTCGAGTGTAGGAGGAATAGTTACCGGTCGGTAGATCCAAGACCAAGAGAATCTATGGAATTCTATTGATCTTGAAAGAATAGTGAATAGCGGGCGATCCGTTCGTCGGCCGTGGGACGGCCGAACGAGTGCTCACGCCGAGCGCAGATAGCGACCGAAGTGCGGCACGGTGAAGCCGATCGTGCCTCGTTCGGCCGAGTAGATCAGCCCCTTCTTGATCAGGCCGTCGCGGGCGGGTGACAACGACGCCGGTTTCCGGCCCAGTTCGTTGGCTACCGCAGAGGTGCTCACGGGGCCGTCGTCGCCGGACAGATCGGCCATCGCGCGCATGTATTCGCGCTCGGCGGGCGTTGCCCGCTCGAAGCGAGAGCCGAAGAATCCCACCGCCAGCTCCTCCTCCGCGGTGGGGCCGGCCACGGCGACGTCTTCGGCGGTGATGGGGCTGTCCGGGGCTTGGTCCCAGGTCGCCTTGCCATAGGCCTGCACGAAATATGGGTAGCCATCGGCCTTGCGATACAGCGCGTCCAGTGCCGCGTCGGTGAACTTCACGTCTTCGCGCTGGGCGGGCGCGATCAATGCCCGATCGGCGGATTCTCGGTCCAACCGGTCGATCCGATGGTAGCTGAACAGTCGTTCCGAGTAGCTCTTCGAGGCGGACAGCACAGCAGGTAGGTGCGGCAGGCCCGCACCCACCACGATCAGTGGCGCGGCGTCCTGGCCGAGCTCGTGACACGCGCCGCAGATCGCGGAGACATCCGCGGAGCCGAGGTCCTGCATCTCATCGATGAAGATCGCGATGCCGACGCCGATGTCCTGGGCCAGAGCTGCCGCCTCGACCAGAAGTTCCACCAGATCGATCTCGATGTCACCGGAATCTGCCCGGCCGCGTACCGCCGGGACGTCGATGCCGGGCTGCCACCGCTCCCGCATCCCTTTGTCCGCGGTGGCCCGGAGCGCGAACGCCTTCAGGATGCCGAGAAAGTCATCCACTCGTTCCGGATTGCGGTGCGCCATGGCAATCGCTCGCACCGCCATGTGCAACGCCGAGGCCAGCGGACGACGCACGTCTCGGTCCGGTCGCGCCTCGATCTTTCCGGTCCCCCACCCGCGCGAAATCGCAGCCGATCGAAGCTGGTTGAGCAACACCGTCTTTCCGACGCCACGAAGTCCGGTGAGCATGACGCTGCGTTCTGGGCGGCCGCGCGCAATGCGCTCGAGCACGATGTCGAATGCTGCGAGCTGCCCGTTGCGCCCGGCCAATTCGGGTGGACGCTGGCCCGCGCCGGGTGCGTACGGATTACGTACAGGGTCCATGCCCCGAGACCGTAGCGCGTCGACTCCGAAGAATCTGCCCTTGTCCGGGGCGTGGCCCAGACGGCCCGTCCGATCACCAGCGTCCTACCCGAACGGTGAGGGCTCGAACGGTGAGGGCTCGAACCGGCGGGTCCGAACCATGTGGGTCGGCTATTGCTTCCGTCCGCTGGACAACCACGCGTGGGCATCGTAATCTCTTCGTGACTTCGTGGAACAAGTTGCTCGGGCAGATGAGCGACGCCACTGGTTACCGCCTCAGCGGCATTCGGGGCCAATCGGTTTCGGCGGTCGCGCCGGGGACCCGGAGGTCGTCTGGGAGCGTGCGCGGCAGGGCCGGTCCAATCGGTCCAGTCGACCCGGTCGGTGGGAAACAGCAAGATCGGAGACACAGCTCGGTGGGTAAACACAGCTTGCAGCGGGATTCTCGGGTTCCGAATTCCGTCAAGGGCGCGCTCGTCATGGGTGCGGTGGCCGCGACCGGCGCGATGCCTGCGATCCCGGCTATGGCCGCGACCATCAGCGTCCCGGGCATCGGCGACTTCGAAGTCCCGGTCCCCGAAGAATTCGAACCCGCGGTCGAGCAACTCAACGACCAGATCCAGCAAGCGCTCGGTGCGCCCCCGCCGGCGGTACCACAGGACCTCGGGTTGCCGGAGGCGCCACAGGCTCTCGGGCTTCTACCGGGGCTGTTCGGCGAACCCAGCACCGCCGGTGACGTTGCTCTGGAGGCGGCCAGGACCAAGATCGGTGCCCAGTATTCCTGGGGTGCAGCCGGTCCCGTCTCGTTCGATTGTTCCGGACTGGTCCAATGGGCTTTCCGACAGGCAGGCATCGAACTGCCTCGCACCAGCTTCGAGCAGTCCCACGTCGGTGCGCCGGTGGCATACCGCGACATGGCGCCCGGGGACATCGTCATCACCAACGGCGGCGGCCATGTGGGCATCTATGCGGGCGACAACCTCTTGCTGAACGCGGTCCAGGCGGGGCAGCCGGTGACCTACACGTCCCTGCGTCCCGACATGGTGGTCACCGCACGCCGTATTCTCTAGGGGTGGCTCGCGCTGGATCCCCTGTTCGCAGCACCGACAACCAGGCCCGTGTCGATTCATGGACGTGGGCGGTGCGGCTGTTCAAGACGCGATCCGCTGCTGCCGAAGCCTGCCGCGGGGGGCACGTTCGAGTCAACGGCTCGACAGCCAAGCCCGCTCAGGCCGTGCGTCCCGGTGACGAGGTGCGTATTCGTGCAGGCGGCGTCGAGCGCATCGTCATAGTGGAACGAATCATCACCAAACGTGTCGGTGCCCCGATCGCTGCACAATGCATGATCGATCGCAGTCCGCCGCCTCCCTCACAAGAAATCCAGGCGAGCATGCCGCGCCGAGATCGGGGAGCGGGGCGGCCCACCAAGCGTGAGCGCCGCGACATCGATCGCCTCTTGGGCCGCACCGAGCACTGAGCTGCCCGTAGGGCGTGGGGTCAGGATGCTTCGCGCATCGGCGCGTGGTGGTCATCGGACGCCAGCATGGACGCCAGACGCGTTGCCATCGGCGACGACATGGCGGCGTGGGCGGGGTCCAGCGCCAGCAGTCGCGACTGCTCGCAGTGCAGGGCCCGGGACAGCACGGCTTTGCCTCGGGTGAGTTCGTTTGCCTGGTCGCCGGCTCGTTCGGAATGGGTTGCCACCGCGGCCCGATTCCACAGACCCCAGCCGATGCTGATGATCCGCCTGTCGGGATCGCACCCGGCCACTGCGTCCACAGCAGCGTCGGCCGCCGCGTAGGCGCTGTGCCCCGGGGCTCCGAGGGTACCGCTCATCGAGGAGAACAACAGGACGAAGTCGGTTTCGTCGGGTGCCGTGAGCTCGATCAGGTTGCTCGCCGCAATGGGTTTGGGCGAGAACATCCGGGCGAGCTGGCGTGCTGTGACCGTATCGAACGCACCGTCCTCCAGTGCGTCCGCGGCATGCACCACGCCGCGAATGGTGCAACCGTAGGCTCGGACGTCATCGAGTGCAGCGGTCAACTCGTCCCGATCGGAGGCATCGCAGCGCATCACGACGAGGCGGTCCTCGACGCCGTCCAGTAGTGCGGGCACCGGGCGGGGCGCACGCGTCAGCACGATCACATCTCGGGCGCCGGCGTCGAGCAACCAGCGCACAGCGACCGAGCCGAGCCTGCCCAGACCGCCGGTGACGACATACGTGCCGTTCTCGTCGATGCTCGTGCCGGGTAGGGCCTGTTGCCGAGCGAGCACGAATCGTCGGGTGGCGACCGAGCCGGCGGACAGGCGTAGCTCGTCGGGAACCGTGCCGTGCGCAGCGGTCACCACCCGACGTAGCAGCGGAACGCTCGCCGGGTCGGTGTCGGTCCAGGCCAGACGTATCGTCCGGCTCGACTCGAGTTGTAGCGAGCGCACCAGACCCGCGAGCGCCGCCCAGCCGACCGCGGAACTTGTTCCCTTCAGGTGTGTCGCTTGCGTGGTGGCAGCGGGCCACGGCAATACGAGGGTCATGGACGCGACAGCCTCGATGGCGCATATTTGCTGGAGCAGCGCCAGGACATGACCCGTGGATGTCGTCAGCTGCTCGCCCTCGATCGTGCTACCCGGGCAGACCACCACGGCGAATGCCGCGTCCGTGCGGCCGGCCAGCATGGTGGTGACGAGTTCACCTGCCTCGTGGGGGTCGTGCGCGATTCGCTCGGTCGGAATGGTAGCGCCCAGCGCCCGCTCCAGCTGCCCGGCCAGATCGGTGGCGCCGACCACCAGCGCGTGTCCCAGCAGGTCCTCGAACGCGTCACCGAGTCCGACCGAGTCGAGTTCGCGAGCTTGCCACGTCTCCTGGTGTATCGGTGTGGCCGGCGTATCGGGCACACGTCGTTCGCCGATTCCGGGTGCGAAATCGGCCTCGACACAACGAATGTGTACCCCGGAAAAGGCGACGCAGGGCACTCCGTGCTGGTCGGTCGCGATGACATCGCCGACCAGTTCGGTGTCGGCCCGCTCGCGGATCGAGGCGTGTACTTCGAATACGTGGCGGTCGGGTTCCTTGGACAACCATACGGAGTCCACGCCGAGCGGCACCGGAATCGATCTCGCGGGCAGCTCGTCGAATACCGCCGCAGCAAGCACCTGCAGGCATCCGTCCAGTGTTGCGTCGCGGTGCAATTCGGTGGAGTCGAGCAGGCCGAGGGCCCGTCCCGTTCCGGCAGCGATGCCCCGCAATGTGCGAAAGCGCGGGCCGTACTCGAGCCGCCGATGGCGGAGTTCTTCGTAGAACACGCTGGTGGCGATGATGCGCATGTGATGTCGGGCGGCCCGGTTTGCATCGACCACCCGCATCCATGCGACGATATCCGCGGGTGTGGGGTCAGCGGCGAGCTGGGCCGAAGCCAGCGTCCTGGTACCCGTGACCTCCACCCGCACGCTTTTCTCGGCTCCGGCCAGGTGATACACCACCTCCGGCAGTGTGTCCGGGCCGGTCCTTTCGTGGACGACGAAGTCGACGAGTGTGGCCGCAGCGGCGGCCTCGTGCGCCAGACGAAGGAGCCTACGCAACCAGAACACGGTGGGTACCGTGTGCTCGCCGCGTACGACATGATCGGTGAAATCCTCTGCGGTGAAGGCGGATTCCGCCGCGTGCGTGCTGGGAAGACCCGGTGTCGGTAGCGGAAATTTCCGCCTGCGCCACTGCCGCGGCGACGGCGGGTGGAACGGGCCGAGCGCCGACCAGTCGACCGCCCGCCCGGCCAGGTACAGCTGGGCCACGCAGGTGAGGAACCCGCCCGTCTCGTCGTCGGGCACCGTCACCGAATGCGTGCTCTCACGCAGGTTCGGGTGTTCGCGCACCGCGGAGACCAACTGAGGACGAGGGGAGATCTCGAGCACGGTGGCGACACCGTCGTCGCTGGCGCGCTCGATCGTGGCGGCCAAATCCGCGGTGGCCGTGATGTTGTCTGCCCAATAGTCATGGTTCATCGCCGCGGTGGTGAGCTCGGCGCCCTGCCGGATCATCGAATACACCGGCACACGCGGCGCCAGCGGGGTGATCTCACTCAGTGCCGCGACAAACGCCGGGAGCATCCCCGCGACCTGCGGGTGGGGTGCAGCGAAGTCGCTCGCCGATCGGCGAGCGAGCAACCCGCGGCGGGTGGCACGGCGCAGTAGGGCGGCCACGTAGCGTGGCGTGCCGGACACGACCACCGACCGAGGACTATGAACTGCGGCGATGCCCACCTCCCTGTGCATGGGCTCCACCAGTCTCGCGACGTCGTCTCGGGCAGCCTCCAGCACGGCCATCGCTGCGCGACCATCCACGTGTGCAAGGGTTGCGTCGCGCGATACGGCTACCCGTGCCGCGTCCCTCATGGTCAGCGCGCCGCCGGCGACTGCCGCGGCGACCTCGCCGGCGCCGTACCCGGCAACGGCATCGGGACGAATACCCCACGTGGCCAACAGCTTCACCATCGCCACATGGAAGGCGAACAGGGCCGGCTGCACCCATTCGCCGGTACGCGCGTCCGTGGAGGCAACGAAGCCGTGCCCAGGAGCCCAGATCTGCGGTCCCCCGGCTGCGACCAGCGCTTCGGTTGCTTCGGCGAGCCCGTCGGCGAACGCCGGATACTGGGCCGCCAGCGCCTGCCCCATCGTTGCGTGCTCGCCGCCCTCACCGGAGAACAGAAACATCAGTCCGCCGTGGCGGTGGACGGACCGTGGGCCGAATACCCTTTCGGAGCACCTGCTTTCGTTATCACTACCGGCGAGTTCGCGCAGCAGATGTACCGCGTCGTCGTGATCGTGTGCCAAGACGGCGGCCCGGATGCGCTCGGGCCGCCGTCGTGCGGCGCCAGCCGCGAATGCGTGCAGCGGCAGGCGTGTGGCAGCCAGCGTGTCGGCCGCCCGCTGGGCGTGCTCGCGCACCTGCGGGGCATCGCGTGCCGTCAACGCAAGCAGTACCGGAATTCGCGCAGTTCGCTCGCGCGGCGACGGATCTACTCCGCGCAGTACGACGTGTCCGGTGGCGCCACCGAATCCGAACGAGCTGACACCGGCCACCCGTTCGGACGCGGGCACATCACGCCAATCCACCCGCTCGGTCGGCACGCGCAGCCCCCGCGCACCCGAACGCAACAGCGGGTGCTCGGGATGCACGTTGATCGTCGGCGCGATGACGCCGTGCTGGATGGACAGCGCGGTCTTCACCAAGCCGGTGATTCCGGCAGCGGCTTCGCAGTGTCCGATGTTGGACTTCAGCGACCCGATCCACAGCGGATCTGCCCTACCGTCACCCGCGACAGTGGCCAGTGCGTCGATCTCCACTGCATCATCGACAGTCACACCGGCGGCATGACATTCGATGTAGCCGGCCGCACGGGGCGACAATCCGGCGCGCGACCACGCTGTGCGCAGGATGTCGCGCTGTGCGCGTTCGTTGCGCGTCGAGGGATCGGTACTCACCGACCGGGCATCGGACACCGATGCGTCGGTGTGCTGTCCGTTCGATCCGAGAGCCGATGCGATGATCTGTGCGTACACGCGGTTGCCCTCGCGGAGTGCGTCGGTGATCGGCTGCAGGACCACCACCGAACAGCCGTCGCTGCGGGCACAGCCGTCTGCGGTGATGTCGAACGGCGTCGATCGCCCGCGAGGCGACGGAAATTCGCGGTGGGCGGGGCCGTTCGAAATGATTTCCGGCGCAACCAGTTCGACGCCGCCGACGATGGCGAAGGGTGCAGTACCGTCGGCAAGTAGTCGCACCGCGAGGTCCACTGCGGTGAGCGAGGACGAGCCCGTGGTATCGATCGCCAGACTGGGTCCGCGCACATCCAGTGCCGAGGACACTCGGCTGGCGATGAGTCCGAGTGCGGGACCGGCGACCGCGTCCGCGGCGTCGTGTCCGACGCGCCGCGGCATCGCAGTGCCGCGGTCGGCCCCGGACGCACCGAATACGACCGCCGCATTCGATCCGCCTGCGCGATAACCGATGCCGGCGTCGTCGAGCGCGTCCATCGTGACCTCGAGCGCTAGACGCTGTCGGGGATCCATGGCGGCAGCTTCGCGATCGGAGATCGCGAAATACTCGTTGTCGAACCACTCGACATCGTCGAGGTAGCCACCACGTCGCGTACCCGGACGGCCCGGCGGTGGCGTCGATGTGGCGTCGCGGCCGGCGAGCAGTAGCTGCCAGAATTCGTGGGTGTTCGCCGCTCCGGGCAGTCGGCAGCCGATCCCGATGATGGCAATGGGTGGATGCGAGCCGCTGGCGTCGGTGAGGGCGCCGCTCATCGCATCGCGAGACTGCGGACGTCGAACACGGTGTGTGTAGCGGCTCTCGCGCGAGGATCGTCACGGTGCTCGGCGGGGTGGGCTCGGGGACCGATCGCCGTGTCGTCGCCCTGCACTCCCCTGCGACTGTTGCGTTCCTTGCGACTGCGCCGAAGACTGGGCCGCATCGCATCCTCCCTCCCCGTCGCCCGGCTGTCGTCACCCACGGTACCTCCGCGATTATGCCCGAGAATCCGCCCGGAGCAAGGCACATTTCCGCAGCCTGCCAGCTCTTTCGCGAACCATGGCCATCGGTTACCGTGACAGGGTGACCAAGCCGGACACCAGCGCCGAGCGCAGTCCGATCCTGCCCACGGTGCTCCACTGCTGCACCGCCCTGGCGGCAACGCCGGGCCGTTTGCTACGGCCGCGCCGCGCCGATACCACGCTGTTGGCCAACCTCGATGTGCGTCCGGTCCCCACTGCGAGTGTCGCGGTCGGGCTCACCGTCCTGGCACAGGCGACGATCTCGATGCCGACCACTCTCGTAGCCGAGGGGGTGCGCAGCCTGGGAGCAACACCGCTGATGATGGCCGCGTTCGTGGTCGAGCACCCGAAGGCGCGTTTCCTGGTGGATCCTGCCCTGTGCGCCGGAGTACACGACCGTGTACTGCCCGAGCTGCCATTTCCGGTGTCGTACCTCGTCGCGCCGAACAAACCGGTACGCGGGTTGGCCGAAGCGCTCGCCGAGTACGGTCTCGCGGGTGAGCAGATCGACTTTGCCGTGCCCACTCACCTGCACTGGGATCACGTCTCGGGCTTGGTGGAGTTGCCGTCCTCGGTGGAGCTGCGACTACCCGCAGTCGAATACGACTGGGCGATGGGCGGCACCCACGCCCCGGTCGGCGTGGCTCGTGGACCGTTGCGTGGCCGTGCGTACGACCGCTTCGAGCTGGACGGCCCACCGGTATTGACCTTTCCCCGCAGCAAAGACCTGTTCGATGATGGATCGGTGGTGCTGGTGGATCTGGCGGGACACACACCGGGCAGCCTCGGGGTGCTGCTCGCGGTGGACGACGGCAGTCGGGTGCTGCTGGTGGGCGACGCCGTCTGGACCAAGCTGCAGGTCGATCTGCTGCGCGAGAAGGCACCGATGCCGGGCAAGCTGTTCGACGCCGATCGCGACGCGGCCTTCGCCACCATTCATCGCTTGCACGCACTACCCGAAGGCATCGAACTCATTGCCGGCCACGACTACGAGGCCCTCGCTGCACGTGCGGCCGCCTAGGTCGTTGGGCTAGATCAAACCTCTCGCGGCCAGCCAACGCATGGTGGCCCAGCCGCAGAACACGGGCAGCCAGCAGGTGAGCACGCGATACAACAACACCGACGGCACGGCGATATCGGCGGGTAGTCCGAAGGCGGCCAGCCCGCCGATCAGCGCGGCTTCGACTGCACCGACACCCCCGGGGGTCGGCGCCGCCGAAGCCAGGGTGCCGCCGATCATGGTGACGATGGTGACGGTGACGAAAGTGGCGCCGCCGCCGAACGCCTCGACGCTGGCCCACAGCGCACCGGCGAACCCCAGGGTGATCGCGGCACAGCCGAGAACGATCACCGCCGACCGTCTGGGATCGCGCGCCAGATCGGCGAGCTCCCCGAGAACTTCCTGCAACTGTGGACGAACCGCGGTGTTGAGCCAGCGACGGAGTTTCGGTACGAACATGAAGGTGCCGATGATGCCGACGCCGACGCCGACCAGCAGATAGACAACCGTGGCGTCCGGGACGAAGCGCGACAGATCGGTGGAGGTGCCGGCGACGACGCTGAACGCGAGCAGCAGGCTGATATGCGTGATCACCTGCACTGCTTGTTGCAGCGCCACTGCCGCGGTGGCGCGCACGGTGCCGAGTCCTCCTTTCTGGAGAAAGCGCACACTCAGTGCGAGCCCACCGACCCTCGCCGGGGTGGTGGTCGCGGCGAAAGTATTGGCGACCTGCATGATCACCAGATTCCGGAAGCTCACCGCACCGGACGCACATGCCCACAATGCGGCCGCCGCACCGATGTAGGTCAGTGCCGAGACCGCCAGTCCGAGCAGCGCCCACCACCAGTTCGCGGTTCTGAGCTGGGTGAAGAAGGTGGGGACCGCACTGATGAACGGGTAGGCGACGTACACCAGTCCGATCAGCAGTACCAGTTGGACGATCCGATTGCGAGAGAATCGGGTGATCTGCTCGGCGGGGATTCGGTCTTCTCCGGTCTGGGTGCGAACCTCATCGCGGGCCTCGGTCAACGCCGCTTTCCATTTCGGGATCGACGTGCGGATTCCGGTGGGTATGGCGGAGGTGGTGAGTCGCCCCGCAGCAGTGAGCACTTGTGATGGGCCGAGACTGTCGATGGCTGCGCGCACCGCGGCTTCCCTGCCGAAAACAGCTGTGGTGGTCACGAGCAGTTGGGCGATGTCCGACTGCAGTTGCGCATCCGACGCTCCGAACTCGGCGCTACCGAAACCGCCGAAAGCGGTATCGCCGTCGTCGATGCGGATGTCGCTCGGATGCAGGTCCCCGTGCGAGATTCGCTTCTGGTGCAGCATGTCCAGCGCCTGCCACACGCCGGGCAGAATCTCGTCGGTGTGCTCGGTGATCGGTGTGCCGTGTGGTCGGGTGTATGCAAACAGTGTCCAGCCGCGGGAGAGTGCGGCGACTGCGACCGGGGTGCAGTTGGCGAGGCCGAGGTCGCCGACGGCGATCGCCATCAGCGCACGATGCTCCACAGCCCGATGCATGGACCCGTGGATGGCCGCGTTCTCACTGGTGCGAAATGTGAGCCAGCGCCATAGTTGCCGCAGAGCGTTGAACGAGCGCTGGTTCATCCCGAACATCTCGACGACCAACTCGGGTTGTGGACCGTCGATGGCGGCGGCAAGCCGTAGCGGCCCACGTCCAGCGGGGTGCACCACTGTGAACGCGGTGACCGTGTGGCCACGCCGGGCCAGCACGCGCGCGGCGACATCGAGCGGTACTTCCAACGCGGGCGTGCCGACCGCGAGCACGATCACGGCGCCCACCAGCCAGCCGACCGCCAAGCCGAACATTGCCCGCGCGGGCACCACTGTGCTGACCACCAGGTGCATGGGGGCGAACGCCAACAGCAGAAACCACAGCCAGCGGCGCGGCCGGGTGGGCAGCCACGGACTGGATACGGTGAGCATTGCCGCGATCATGGCGATCCACCGTGGATCGTCCAGGAACTGGGACAGAAATGTGTCCAGCCGGTCCGGTACCTGCAGGTGCCATTTCGGCGCCGACACGCCGGTGCCGGTGATGGACAGCAATAGTCCGGCCACCATGCCTGCCGCGGCGTATCCGGCGAGCAGCTTCCATTGTCTGCCGATGACCAGCTCGATCAAGATCGCGAACGGCAGCGCCAGAATCGCCATGCCGTAGACCAAGTACACCAGGTTCGATTGCTCGGGGTTCAGAAAACCGACGATATTGGAGACCGAACGTTCCAGAGCGAGCCATTCGGGGCGGGTGACCAGGGACGCCGCAACCACGACCGCGACCCACAGTGCGGCGAGGACGACTCGGACGATGTCACTGGTTCGCCGGATCCGCGGCTGTAGCAGACTTCCCGTGATCGGGATTTCCCGCCCGTCGACTCGCATGGCGTTCAGGTACTTTCGGATCGAGTTTGAGCTTCGTCGGCCAGCCTCGCTCACCTTCCGGAGTATGCAGGAGACTTGGGTGGACCATACACACCAACACACTGCCCGAGCGCTGACCGACGCTGCTGCACCCCCCGCTACTGTGTGCTACGACACAGTAGGGAGGGTGCGACACGGCCAACCGAAGAACACACCCGGCTCGTGACCCTGCCAGCCAGGTGGCCGAGGGCGTTTTCGGAACGGTCCGGTAGGCGGCGGTTGTCAGGTCGCATCGATATTCGCGTCGACGTGCTGGCCAACAACGCCGCCGGCGCCTGGTGGGAACGCATCGTCACCGACGATGGCAATGAACTGACGTTCCAGGTCAACGACCTGGCGACGTTTCTGTTGACCAACCTGTTGCGCGAACGCTCGACACGCTCACAGGCGCGGGTGATCAATACCGCGAGCATTGCGTATCGCCTGGCCGACCTGAACCTGGACACGGTCGACACACACACCGGTCCGTATTCGATCTTTCGCGCCTATGCCGCGTCCAAGCTGGCCGATATCCTGTTCACGCGAGAGTTGGCCCGCCGTACCGAAGGTACGGGCCTCGTCACCGCGGCGTTTCATCCTGGTGCGACCGCGAGCCGGCTCTACGACGATGTCCCGCTCGGCCTGGGCAGATTCATCAACTCCCCGATAGCGCGTCCGGTGTTCGCCGGTCCCGCCAAGGGGGCCGCGCCGTTGGTGTATCTGGCTACCACCGCGGACGGCTCGACGATCAACGGCCGGTACTTCAACCGCTTCGACCTGGAGCGACTGCGAAACACGCAGGCCGCCGACCCCGATCTCGCGCAGCGACTGTGGCGGTTGTCCGAG
Organism: Nocardia sp. CNY236; assembly: GCF_000482385.1. Lineage (GTDB taxonomy): Bacteria > Actinomycetota > Actinomycetes > Mycobacteriales > Mycobacteriaceae > Nocardia. The sequence continues at coordinate 46,004 of NZ_AXVD01000001.1, read as the reverse complement.
CACGCCACCGGGGTCGAACCGGCGTAACCGGGCGGCGCTGTGTTGTGGCCATGGAATCGCCTGGCTCGAGTGGAAGGGGCACAGGCGCCTGGGCCGGGGCGCAAGGGCTACGAGTGCAGGGGTGCACCGGTCGGCGCCCGATCCGGATCCACACCGACACCGAACACTGCACCGGACCGACTGCCCGTGTCGAGCTCGACGATCGCGCGTGCGACCTGCTCGGTGGAAACCATTGCGGGAAATATCGTGGGTGCGATGGCGTTTGCGCGTATTCCGAATTCGGCGAACTCTGCCGCGACGCTACGGGTCAGCTGGTTGAGCGCGGCCTTCGATGCGGAATATACGGTTCGACCGGGAAGGGTCTGCGTGGCAGCGATGCAGGAGACATTGACGATATTGCGATTGCGTGCACGATTGTCCACGTCGGAGTGTAGCCAGCATTGCTGTGCCAGACTGGCCGAAAGGCGCAGCGGGACCTCCACATTCAGGGCAAAGGTGGAATTCAGGTCATCCAGTGCGGTGGAACCGTCGACGATTCCACCGTCGTGGAGCGGCATCCGTGCCGCATTGTTCACCAGTAGGTCCACCTGGCCGAATCGGGTGAGTGCGAGGTCGACGACGCGCTCCACCTCGCCGGGTCGCGTCAGATCGGATCGAATCACGAACAGCCGCGAATCGTTCTCCGGTAACGATTCCTGCGGCGCCAGCGGGTCCACGAACCACTCCAACTGTGACGGTGCGGCGGGCGTGCGTGTATGGCACACCGCGACAATGTCATAGGTGTGGTAATAGGTACGGCAGAAGGTATTGCCGAGTGTTCCGCTCGCACCAGTGAGCAAACAGACGCGGCGATCGTCACCGGCCAATCGTGTCTCCTCCCCATCGCTGTGCGGCATCCGTCCTGGAGCGATGCACCCACAGTGTCACGCAGGTGCGTTCTTTGGTGTTGGCGCCCGCAAAGGCATGCCAGCTGCGTGGAGTGACTTCGAAGACCACCAGCGAATTGTTCACCGGAGGGATGTGGATTGCCGCGGATTGCGATGTCGCGTCTGCGCGGTGGTCGTAGAGCCCGGTTTCGCCTCCGTCGCCGGGTTCCCATTCGGAATTTCCGAGATAGAACTCGACCGCGACGGCGCGCACGGACTGCCGTGCGTCGATGCCGGGAGCGCGTTCCCCCGTCCGCGTGTCGACCGAGTCGTCCGGCAGCCGAATGTCGCCAGGGCCCGGCGACGGGCCGGGGAACCACGCCGGTGCGAGGTCGTTGTGCGTCGGCTCGGGAGGAGTTTCTGGCCCGTGACGGCACACCGAGCCCTCGATATCGCCGGTCGCTTCGACGCCACCGAGTCCGGCGATCAGGTCGTGCCATTCTCGGGCGCTGAAGATGGCGAGCGGGCCGTCGCGAAGTGCGGACAGCGGGACTCGGTCGACGCCGGCGATGCCCCCGACGGCCGAGTCGGAACGGTCGCGGCGAACCCGTTCCCATTCGGCGGTCAACCGGTGATAGAACGTGGGAACAAAGACGTCGCGAGCGTACACGTGTGGGAACGGCCGGCTGCGGCGAACCCAGCGCCGGTGGGCGAACAGGTCCGCGAACCATCGCGGAGCCGCCGCCGTTGCACGGACGGTCCCGGTTGTCGACATCACTTCCTCCCGTTGGAACCCTGGCAATCATATTGCCGGCGTGCGGTGTGCGTGGTGGTGCCGGCCCGGCGCCTGCACTCCTCTCTGTCTGAGACAGCAGTAGCGAGGCGTGCGGGCGCCGGCGAGCCGAATGTAGTTGTACAACTGACTGTTCGGTAGCACCGAGGTGCTTCTCGGCCGCACGGTACCGACCCGGTCTCGTCGTCGTGACACCGGGTCCGAATCTGCACGGAACCGGTGGTTGTGGCTGTTGTCGTTCGGCGCCGATGCCGGTTCGTGTCGGCGTGACCCGCTGGATACAGTGACCTGTCGGCGCTGTGAATTGTATTGCGAATCAATGGTTTACCATGATGCCGCGAGGTCGAGTGCGCCAACCGCTCGCTCGCGGCGCCTTCTCGGACGGGCGCCGCCGAACTGGGTGGTCATGGTGCGCTTCGGCTCGCGCGGACAGGCGAGACTCGGGATGCAGTACTGCATAGTAAGGCTTAGCCTGTCTGGGACGTATGTGAGATGTGGTCGAGAGGTAGCTTCGATGAGATCCCAGACGGTAGTCGCCGACGTTGCCGACGAGTTGGCCCGCCGGGTTGCTGCAGACGAGTATCAGCCGGGGGATCTCATGCCATCGGTCCGCCAGGTCGCCGAAGAGTTCGACATGAATCGTGCGACCGCGCAGCTGACCTTGGGGCGGCTGGAATCATACGGCTTCGTCGAAGCTCGACGTGGTCGAGGGTTCACGATTCGCGATGTCCGGGAAGCGGGCGGTGTGGATGTGTACCGTCAGCTGTTCCGCTTTTCGATGTCGATGCCGGAGACGGCGATCGACATGTTTCGCGACATTGTCGCTGTCGAGCGCACGCTCGTGCTCGAGGCGCTGTTGTTGTACAGCAGCAGTGCGTCGGACATCGATATTGCCGAACTGAAAGCGGATATCGACGAACTGGAAACCGCTGCCCGCCAGGATGTCCCGGATCTGCATCGGATCCTGTCCGTCGAAGTGATGTTGGTGCGCAGACTGCTGACCACACTCGGCCTTCCGTTGCAGCGGGCAATCCTGAACTCGATCGGCGAAATGGTGCTCGAGGTGCCGCAAGCGGTCGAGGCGTTCTTCGCGGGTGCGCCGGATCTGCACGCCTTGGTCTGGCGAGCGCTCGCCGCGGTGTGGGTCTCTGGTTGCGGCCCGTCCGACGCGCAACTGGCCCTGTTCGAAGATATGTTCGACGTCTACCACGAGAAGGTCGTCGCGCGGTTCGTCGAACTGGTGCACATGACCCCGAAAGTCGTCGGTGAGGCGCGCGACGTCCCGGCCTGAGTCGGTAGCTGCTCAGAGTCCGCCGTTGATCTTGTTGAGGTGCTCGCACGCGGCGATGTACTCTTCGACCAGCCGGTTCACTGTGTCGGCGGTGCGCTCCACCTTGGTCATCATGCCGACGATCTGGCCCACGGGGTTGAAGTTGACGTCCTTGGCGGCTTCCGGGTACTGATGGCCACGCTTCACGCCGTCCAGCGCGACCATCATCTGCAAGGGCATGGGCAGCGGGTCGGGGGTGTCGGATCGCTCCCACGCCTCGGTCCAATCATTGCGCAGCATGCGGGCGGGTTTCCCGGTCCACGCGCGTGAGCGTACGGTGTCGTGGCTCGTGGCATCGAGATAGGTCTGCATCTGTGCGGGCGGAACGTTGGCTTCCTCCACCGTCAGCCACAGCGAGCCGGTCCACGCGCCCGCGGCGCCCATCGCCATGGCGGCGGCGATCTGGCGGCCGTTGCCGATGCCGCCGGCGGCCAGAACCGGCAGGTCGCCGACCGCGTCGATCACTTGGGGCCACAGCACCAGTGACGAGACTTCACCGCAATGGCCGCCACCTTCGGTGCCCTGACAAACGACGAAATCCAAACCTGCCTTCTTGTGGTTGAGCGCATGCTTGACCGAACCGCACAGCGCGCCGATCAGTCTGCCGGAGTCCTGCACCCGCGCGATCACATCCTCGGGCGGGGTGCCGAGAGCATTGGCGACCATCTTGGCCTTCGGATGCCGCAGGATCACCTCTACTTGGGGGCCTGCGGTCGTCGCGGTCCAGCCGAGAAGTTCGTTGTGGTGTTCTCCGTCCGGCAACTTCGGAACGCCATGGTCGGCGAGTATCTTCTCGGCGAAGTCGCGGTGACCCTGTGGAACCATGTGGGCGAGTTTGGCTTCCAACTGTTCAGGGGTCAGATCATCGACGCCCTTGCCCTCGTACTTGGACGGAATGACCAGGTCTACGCCGTAGCCGCCGTGTACGTGTTCATCGAGCCAGCTCAGCTCGACTTCGAGTTGCTCCGCGGTGAAGCCGACCGCACCGAGCACGCCGAACCCGCCGGCATTGCTGACCGCCGCCGCGACGTCGCGGCAGTGGGTGAAGGCGAAGATGGGGAATTCGATCCCGAGTCGTTCGCAGATTTCGGTACGCATGGCGTGCTGGTCTCCCTCACGGCGCCGCTCCGAGCTGCCCGGCGCGGATGTTGTAGAACGAGTTACATAACTATCGCTCGGTGATGCGGGCGTCCGGGCGTTCGTTCGTCCGCAATCTGCTGAGCTCTCCGCGACAAGGCTGCGACTCCGACCGCCCGCTCCCGCACAGTGCAACAGTAACACGTTCTAGTTTCGTCGGGGAGGGTGCCGAGGTCACGGTGCGGCAGATTCCAGTTCGGTGAGTGCGTCCTCGAGATGTTCGAGCAGACGAGGCAACTGCGGCACGCTGCGGCGGCAGCCGACCAGGCCGAAGTCCAGGTTCTGTGCGGTCGAGGCGAGCGTAATGTTCACTGCCTGACCATCGAACGGAATCGACAGCGGATAACTGGCGTCCAGGCGCGCGCCGTTCCAATAGAGGGGTTCGTCGGAGCCCGGCACGTTCGAGATGACGAGGTTGAAGGTCGGAGATGTCCAGGACATGAGCGCAGGTACGAGCGTGAGAGCCAGTGGGCTGAGCAATACCGCCGACAATGCCATCGTCTGGTGGTGAGACAGTGTGCGATAGACCGCTTTGCTATCGCGCATCGAGGCGCTGACCACGCGTAGTCGGTCCAGTGGATCAGCAATATCGGTGGCCAGGTTGCACAGCGTCGCGCCGACCTTCACCCCGTTGGTCTCCTGGTCTCCAGCGCAGCGCAGCGACACCGGAACCATGGCGATCAATGGCTTGTCGGGTAGCGCATTTCGGTCGAGCAGATATCGGCGTAGCGCCCCGGCCGACATCGCAAGGGCTACATCGTTGACCGTCGAGCCGGTTGCCTTCTGCACGTGTCGCAGCCGCTCCAGTGGCCACGACCCGACCACCGACCGGCGTGCGCCGCCGATGGGCACATTGAACATGGTGTGCGGAGCTGCGCACGGAAGGGTGAGTTGGTGGCGTAGCAGAGCCGTGCGCGCGGTATCGAGCAGTGATGCGGCGGATGCCGCTGCCGAGACGAGCCTGCGTGCTGTGGAGCGCCCGCCGCCCGGCTTCGCGTGCCGATGGGGTCGTGCCGCCTGCCACGGCACACGGGGACTGGTCGAGGACGGGTCGTCGGTCAAGGTGCGCCGTACCAGCCGTTGTGCCGATACACCGTCGATCAATGCATGGTGCATCTTCGAATACAGCGCCAGTCGGCCGTCGGCCAACCCTTCGATCACATGGAACTCCCACAGCGGGCGATGTCGGTCGAGTAGGTGGCTGTGCAGAGTCGACGCCAGTTCGACGAGTTGGTCGATCCGTCCAGGGCGGGGAACCGCCAGCCGCCGCACGTGATAGGCGAGATCGACCTCCTCGGCATACGTCCACGCCAACTGTGGCCTACCGAGCATGGTCGCGGGTCTCTTGCGAAACGTGGGGTCGACATCGGTGTAATGCAGAAGTCGGTCGTAGATCTGCGCGGCGAAATCCGCCCCAGCGTGTTCGGGCGGCTCGAACAGCTGTAGCGATCCGACGTGCATGGGCTGGTCGCGAGACTCGGCGAGAAGGAAGACGGCATCGAACGGCGCGATGAATTGCATGGTGAGTCGCCCCCTGACGACCGTGGTGACTGTGTGGCGAGCGCCGATCGACTACGGTGTCGGCGGGTCAGCGCACCCGATGAAACTGTCGCGACCCGACCAACGTACCCCGGGTGAACCGACCGCATGCAGCGAATCACGAAACCGTGCTCGTCGCCCGAATCGGTGAATGCGTGACGGGCCGCGGCGAAATCCGATGCTGGTGGCGACATTCGGTGAACGCGTGCCCGACACATCGTGGTGGGCAGTCGTGGTGAGCGGCGATGGCTCGGGCACTATCGTCGATATGGGGACGCACAAGGAACGCATGTTGCGCGGCGAGGCCTATCACGACAGCGATCCGGAACTGGTCGCCGAACGCCGGTTCTGCCAGGAGCTTCTGGACACTTTCAACGCCACACGCGCGCACGAGGACACGCGCCGCCGGGATATTCTCGAGCGGTTGCTCGGCGCCATCGGTGCGGGATCATGGGTCATGCCGCGGTTCCAATGCGACTACGGATACTCGATCCGTTTGGGCCGCAATAGTTTTCTGAACTACGACGCGATCGTGATGGACTGTGCGCCCGTGGTCATCGGCGACGATGTGTCGATCGGCCCGCGTGCTCAGTTGTTGACCGCCCTGCATCCGATGGACGACCACGAATCGCGGCGGCAACGTTGGGAGACCGCGGCTCCGATCACCATAGGCGACAACGTCTGGTTGGGTGGCGGTGTCATCGTCTGCCCCGGGGTCGTGATCGGAGAGAACACTGTGGTCGGGGCGGGCAGTGTGGTCACGAAGCCGCTGCCGCCCAGGGTCTTCGCGGCGGGGAATCCGTGTCGGATCATTCGCGACCTGTGACCTCGAAGCGACCGGGTCCGGCAAGGGTGAGCCGCGAAGCGATGTTCCGGTGGGGGATCGTCTTACGGAACTACCCGCGCTTCAGGGTTGGTCACCCGCGTGCCACAGCCCATCGTCGAGGGTGCTTGCACAGATGAGCTTCTCGGCGGCGGCGTCGGTGCGGTCCTTGTCGTCGGTGATCAGCCGGTCGAAGAGAAGGCCGCGAAACCCTGCCGCCAGAACGGTTGCTCGCAGGCGAGCGTCATCGCCGGGGGCTCCGCACTCCCGAAGGGCGTTCGTCAGTGAGTCCGTGAGGGTATCGAACATGGTAGTGACGTATTCGGTGAACGGGCCGGGTTGTACGCACGCAATTCCCATCGCCTGCAGGAGAATGCGTGTCGATTGAACATCGGCACCGGCCGTCATCGACTGCCACAGCCTCCTCAGGCTCGCGTGTAACGAGGGCAGATCGTGCACATCATCGAACGCCCGATGAAAGCCGGGATTCTGGGCGGCGAGTGCCTGCACCAGGAGATTGTCTTTGGTGCCGAAGTAGTGGATCAGCATGCGGTCACTGGTGCCCAATGCGGCGGCTAGCGGCCGGAGCGATAGGTCGGCAAGGCCATTTTCACTGATGTAGGCCCGGATAGCCCGCAGGAGTTTCTCGCGCTTCTGATGGTCCGGTGGTCTCGGCACGCCATTGAATGTAGCAGTCGCTTCGGGTATAAATGCTCGCCATGGACGTAGTGAACGCTTCACTAATGAGGGCCGGAGACGGGGAGCCTGTGAGGACGATGCCGCGTTGGCTGCTGCTTGCGGGCCTAGTCGGGGGCAACTTCCTCGTTGTTCTGGACGTATCCATACTGAACATCGCCTTGCCCGACATCCGAGATGATCTGCACGCATCGGCGGCGGTGTTGCCGTGGGTGGTAGACGCGTACACGGTGGTATTCGCCGGAATGCTGCTCGCTGCGGGATCGCTGGCCGACAGGTATGGACCCCGCCGGGTATACCTGACGTCCATCATCCTGTTTGCGGCTTTCTCGATCATATGCGCTGCAGCGACGACGCCTGCGGTGCTCATCGGAGGACGAGCACTACAGGGCGCGGCCGCAGCCGGGCTTGTTCCCGCTTCGCTTGCACTGCTGGCATCCCACTTCCCCGATACAGCGGAACGATCCCGTGTGATCGGTGTGTGGGCAGCCATGAGTAGCGTCGGATTCGCGCTAGGTCCGGTCGCTGGCGGCGCATTGATCGAACTGTCAGGGTGGCGCTTGATCTTCCTCATCAACCCGATCGTCACAGCCATCGTCGTACTCCTTGGTCGGAGCCTCAGCCGCGCACGCCCGTCTGACTTTCGGCAGCTGGACATCGCCGGATTGGTCTTGTCGATGTGCTGCCTGGCCTCGGTCACTTTCGCCATCATCCACGCAGGAGTGGCCGGGTGGACCAGCGTGGGTTCGGTATCGGCTTTCGCCTTGGGGCTCACGTTGCTCACAGTGCTCGTAGTTGTTGAGCGAAGGGCCGAGGTACCCGCAGTGCCACCACAGCTTCTCGCATCACCCCGGGTGATCGCCGACATGGCCGCAGTAGCGGTAGCTGCCTTCGCCTTCTACGGATGCCTCTTCGGGCTGACCATCTGGATGGTCACCGAGAAGGGGATGTCTCCTCTTCACACGGGGCTCGCATTCTTGCCAATGACTTTGCCAATGTGCATACTGCCGTTTATCACGGGGCGATTGATCGCACGCTATGGCACGCAACGGGTCATATTCGGTGGCATAGTGATAAGCATCCTTGGTTCCGTCGGCTTGATTTTTGCAGATGCAAGCACGTCGTATGCGATCGCTGTTGCTCTCGGAACATTCCTTGCGATCGGTGGAACACTGACAATTCCGGCGACCACCGCGGATATTTCGATGTCCGCTCCGAAAGCTGTCGCTGCAACGGCTCAAGGCGCACAAGGCGCCGCTCGCCAGACCGGTGTCGTCTTGGGAATTGCAGCTATGGCCACTGTCGACAGTCCGCGTGGTATCGGCGCGATAGCCAGTGCAGTGACCGGGCTTGGACTGATTGCCGTATTGGCCCTGTGGAACAGAAGCCGGGTCGGCGACGAATTGGCCGAACCTACTCCGCGCTCGGCTGTTGCCAGTTCATCCGCACCGCAGACAAGGCTGCTACGGGCGGATCGGCCTGTCGAGGGTTCTGACGGAGCGCCTGGATTCTCGATCTCATATCACAAATGACATGGGCATGACATCGCGACTGAGAATATGGCACGCGATTCGAGAGTCTACGCGATGGATGTCAGCCGCGAGCCATGTCCACGAAGCGCGACAGATGCAGTTGATGGGCCACGGTGATGGTCGCGGTCGGGCCATTGCGGTGCTTGCCGAGTATCAGATCGGCTTCACCCCCGCGTGGGTCGTCTCGCTCGATGGCATCGGGTCGGTGGAGCAGGACGACCATGTCGGCATCCTGCTCCAAACTGCCACTTTCGCGCAGGTCGGCGACCATGGGTCGCTTGTCGGTGCGTTGTTCTGGACCCCGATTGAGCTGACTGATCGCGACCACCGGGACTTCGAGTTCCTTGGCCAGTAGCTTCAGGTTTCGGGAGAATTCCGAGACTTCCTGCTGGCGGGACTCGACCTTCTTACCGGAGGTCATCAACTGCAGGTAGTCCACCACGACGAGTCTGAGATCGTGACGCTGCTTGAGTCGCCGCGCCTTCGCCCGAATCTCCATCATGGTCAGGTTCGGCGAATCATCCACGAACAGCGGCGCCTCGCTGATCTCACTCATGCGCCGAGCGAGCTTGGTCCAGTCGTCGTCACTCATCCGGCCCGATCGCATATCTGCGAGCTTGATCTTGGCCTCGGCCGACAACAGCCGCATGACGATCTCCGTACGACTCATCTCCAAGGAGAAGATGACGCTGGCGAGTCCGTGTTTGATCGAGCAACTGCGCATGAAGTCCATACCCAATGTGGAGTTGTGCGTGGGCACTTTGGACTTACCGGCAAGGTATAAGTGGTCGGCGGTGGCGACTTCGACACACCGAACCGGGCGCGTGTCGATTCTGCGGACGTCGACGATATGGCGCGATTCGGAATACACGGTGGGTGGCACCGCATGATACGGACTGCCGTCCGCCGCGCGAATACTGCCGGCAATGGCGCCGGTCGTTCGCACCGACGGCGCCGGATTCTCCGACCCGGTGATCGTGACCCACTGGTGTTCGCGGTCGGCGACGATCACGGTGCCATCGGAGAATTCGACCTCGTAACAAGGGCGGTCGACCATCACCTCGGTGGCTGCCGCCACGCGGGCGGGTCGGCCGTCGAGGCTCAGCAGGTCGTCGCCGGCGCGGACATCGCCCATCGTCGTCCAGCCGGTGGGTGTGGGCAGTGGCGTGTCCAACGCCAAGGCCTTGCCGACGCCGGGTCGTGCCGCGACGATGATCATCTGACCGGGGTGGAGTCCATTGGTTACTTCATCGAGTTCGGTGAAGCCAGTGGGGACGCCCAGGGAAATGCCGCCGCGGCTGGCGATGGAGTCGATCTCGTCCATCGTCGGCTGCAGCAGATCTTCCAAGGGAAGGAAGTCTTCGCTGGTGCGCCGCTCGGTGACATCGTAGACCTCGGCCTGGGCCCGGTCGACCACTTCGGCGACGTCTTGACCGTCCGCGCCGGCGTAGCCGTATTGGACGATGCGGGTGCCGGCTTCGACCAAGCGCCGCAGAACAGCCTTCTCCGCAACGATCTCGGCGTAGTAGCTGGCGTTCGCTGCAGTAGGGACGGTCTGGGTGAGTGTGACCAGATACGGCGCGCCGCCGATGCGCTTGAGTTCGCCACGGCGCTCGAGCCCGGCGGCGACGGTCACCGGGTCGGCGGGTTCCCCTCGCGCGTAGAGATCCAGGATCGTGTCGTAGACCGCCTGGTGGGCGGGACGGTAGAAATCGCCGGGATGGATCACTTCGACGACATCGGCGATGGCGTCTTTGCTCAACAACATGCCGCCGAGCACCGATTGCTCGGCGGCCATGTCGTGCGGCGGCTGGCGGCCGAAGTCCTCGCCGGGAGGTTCGGGCGGGATGTCCGGATGCCCGCGGTCATCGGTGGTTGTCACCAGACTCGACCGTCCTCTCTACCTCGACCGGTTCCGCCCTGTCGGCTCGTTCTGTTGTTCGGTGTCGACACCGGTAGTTCGACACGGGTGCCCCGCACGGGTTTCACCACGTCCGGCGCGGCCGGTAGTTATCGCTGAAGGAGCCGGCCGACATGCAGATCGCGGTGCTGCGCGTGCGGGGATGCGACGAACCTAGGCGACCGGACAGCAGCACGCAAAGCCCGCTGTGCACACAGCTGTGGATAACCTGGGTAGAGAACCCCGCCGAACGTGTGCACCCCTTGTGTACAACTTGGGGAAAATGGCAGTGGTATTGATTGAATACGCAGATAGAGGCGATATTTTGGATTTCTCCAACTGTGGATTAATACCGATTCGGCGTGTCGTTCAGTTGAACGGCCGGGCGTGTCGGGTGAACAACTCCCGTCTCGATAATGACGCAGCTCACATTTCGGACAGGTCGATGCGCAAGTAATCCACAGGCGGGGCGATAGGCGCTTTCGATGTGCCGCGTAGCAGGTCCACCAATCCGCCTCGATCTATTAGCAAACAATTAGCTACTAATAGATCGGGGAACACTGTCCGGCGCCAGGAATCGTCCTCGATGCAATACCTACGAGCCGGCCCACTCGAGGCGGCGATCCGCCCCGAGGCGTCGGGTCGAACTCAGGCAGCCGTGACGGTCAGATCGAACTTCGCCACCACATCCGGGTGCAGGTACACCGCGACAGTGTGCTTGCCGGTGGTCTTGATATGCGCTTTCGGCAGTTCGATGCTGCGCTTGTCGATGATGGGGCCACCTGCCGCCTTGAGGGCCGCTGCCACATCCGACTGGGTCACCGAGCCGAACAGTTTGCCCGTACCAGCGGTCTTCACCGCGAGCCCGACCGACTCCAGGCCCTCGATGGCCTGCTTCAGTTCGTTGGCATGATCCAGGTCACGAACTCGGCGAGCTTCCTGCGCCCTGCGAATGCCCTCGACCTGCTTCTGTGCGCCCCGGCTGGCCACGATCGCCAAGCCCCGCGGCAGTAGGTAATTGCGACCGTAGCCGTCCTTCACTTCGACGGTGTCGCCCGGAGCGCCGAGGTTGTCCACATCAGCGGTCAGAATCAGCTTCATTCGCGTGTCTCCTTTTCTCAGCGAGCCGTCGACACGTAGGGCAGCAGGGCAACCTCACGCGAGTTCTTGACCGCAACTGCGATATCGCGCTGATGCTGCACGCAGTTTCCGGTGACCCGGCGGGCGCGGATCTTTCCGCGGTCGCTGACGTACTTGCGCAGTAGTGCGGTGTCTTTGTAGTCGATCGTGACATTTCCGGACTTGCTCTCCTTGCAGAACGAGCAAGCCTTCTTTTTGAGCACCTTTTCGCGCGCAGGCGCTTTGGGCATGGTCATCTACTCCATAGGTATCGGTGGCCCGGATGGAGCGGGCCATTGTGGCCGTTCTCAGAACGGCGGTTCGTCATCCATGTGGCCGCCGCCGAAGGAACCCGCCTTGGGAGCGCTGTTCCATGGATCTTCGTTGGCGCCGGACCGAGCGCCCGCGCTGCCCGAGGAGGTGTAGCCGCCTGAGCCGCCGGACCCGAAACCTCCGCCGCCGCTGCGGTTGATCTTGTTGATCTTCGCCGTGGCATAGCGCAGGGACGGGCCGATTTCGTCGACCTCGAGTTCGAAGACCGTGCGTTTCTCGCCCTCGCGCGTTTCGAAGGAGCGTTGCTTGAGCCGTCCGCTCACGATGACTCGGGAACCTCTGGTCAGGCTTTCGGCCACGTTTTCCGCCGCTTCCCGCCAGATGTTGCATCGCAGGAACAGCGCATCGCCGTCGCGCCATTCGTTCGCATTGCGATCGAACACGCGCGGGGTCGAAGCTACGGTGAAATTCGCTACCGCCTGTCCCGCGGGCGTGAATCGAAGCTCCGGATCGGCCGTCAGATTTCCGATGACGGTGATGACGGTGTCGCCTGCCATGTGATTCCTCCTGCTCGGTCTGCAGTTCGGGTCTCGCTGTCGTGCTAGAGCCTAGGCACGGGCTCCGACGTGAACGAGCGTTGCCGGACTACTTGTCGTGGCGCAGAACCTTGGTGCGCAGCACCGATTCGTTGAGACCGAGCTGGCGATCGAGCTCGCTGACGGTCGCGGGCTCGGCGGTCAGATCGACCACTGCGTAGATGCCTTCGGCACGCTTGGCGATCTCGTAGGCAAGCCTGCGACGGCCCCAGATGTCGACCTTGTCGATCTTGCCGCCGTCGGTACGGACGACGCTGAGCATGGTGTCCAATGACGGACCGACAGTGCGCTCGTCCAGGCTGGGATCGAGGATGACCATTACTTCGTAATGACGCATAGACCAATCACCTCCTGTGGACTGGAAACGGCCACGGACGGTCCGTGGCAGGAGGTCGTTGCGTCAGCAACCTGGCAAGAGTACCCGAACGGGCGATGAGCGGCGAAACCCCCCGGTGCGCTCCGCGTCGCCGAGACGGTCGGCGCGCATCGGCGCGGATGTGCGTCACGGCCCGTGCGGTGCGCTTAGGGTTGTTGCATGCCGACCGGACTCGTCGCACGCGCACTGTCCGCATGCCCGGTACGACATCGTCTGACGTTGCCCGTGGTGGTGGTGCTGCTGTGTGGTCTCACTCTCGCCGGGGCGTATGTGAACAAGGCGCGTTGCGCGGGGGCGCCGTTCGGCGAGGACGGCCGTAGTGCCGTGTTCGATGCCGTCAAGGATTCGGATGTCTGCTATTCGGACATCCAATTCCTGTGGCTCGGTAGGGATATCAACGAGCACGTCTTTCCCTATGTGGCTGGCGGAATCACCACCGACGGCGCGCTGGTCGGGGGCGCAGTCGAATATCCGGTGCTCAGTGGGGTGCTGATGTGGATGGGCGCGCTCGGGGCGGACAACGACGCGCAATTCCTGCGACACTCGGCGTTGTTGCTGGCGCCGTTCGCGCTGATGGTTGCGTGGATGTTGGCTCGGCTCTGCGGGACAGCGGCCCTGCTGTGGGCTGCCGGTCCTCCGTTGGTGCTGTACGCCTTTCACAACTGGGAACTCCCGGTGGTCGCCATGGCGGTGGCCGCGATCTACATCATGGCGGCGGCGCCTCGACACTCGTTTCGTGGCAGTGCGATCGCCGCTGGTGTGCTGCTCGGGCTGGGGTTCTGTCTGAAGCTGTACCCCGGGATCTTCGTACTGCCATTGGTGGTATACGTGCTGACCAGGGGTGGCGTCCGTGACCCGGACGGTGGTCGCCGGATGGACGTCGCCGGCGCAGCGTGGACCGCGTTCGCGGCCATGGGCACCGTGCTCGCGGTGAATCTGCCGTTCGCGGTGATCGGCTATCCGGGTTGGCGCGCGTCGATCACCTTTCAGCAGCTACGGCAGGCCGATATCACCACGAATTCCCTGTGGTATTGGGGGGTTCGGCCGATATTCGGACCGGAAGCGTACAGCGAGCCGGCATTTCAGCAGATGGTTTCGGTCGCCTCGCCGCTGTTGGTATTCGCCGCGTTCGCACTGGCGATGTGGCTGGGCTGGCGGCGATACTCGACGACCGGTGTCTTCCCCTGGGTCGGCGTGAGCGGTGCGATGCTGTGTGGATTCTTGTTGTTCCACAAGGTGCACTCCCCTCAGTACACCTTGTGGTTGGTGCCGTTCCTCGTTGTGCTGGAGGTGCCATGGTGGCTGGTCGGCAGCTATTTCGCCGCCGATGCGACGGTGGGGATCGGGGTGTTTCGTTACTTCTATTCCATTGGCACCGGCGTCTCGGTGGATGTGATGGAGAGCATCGTCCAATTCGGAGTCTGGGGTCGGGTGATTCTGCTCATCGTGCTGTTCTTCGTGTTCTTGTGGGCGCCATCGCGCATGCGCCGAGCATGGAGATCTCCCCCGCCGCGGTCCGTCGGTCGCGAACTGGTCGCCGTGTCCTGACACCGCCTCCGTAGCCGGATCGCAGGACGTGCTCGCTGCAGTCAGCCGACCGGCGCCGGTTCCCGTTCGTCGTCGAGTTCCTTGTCGTCCATCCGGCGGTTGCGCAGGACGCTGGTGATGAACGCCGCCCCGATGAAGGCGACCCCGACCAGGCCGGTGATGATCTCGTCGACGTGTACACCGATCGACATGAGCAGAATCACCGCCAGTGCGCCGATCGCCCAGTGCGCGCCGTGCTCCAGATAGATGTACTCCGACAGTGTGCCCCTGCGCACCAGGTACACCGTGATCGACCGGACGAACATGGCGCCGATCAACCCGAGACCCAGCGCGATGATGATCGGATCGGAGGTGATGGCGAATGCGCCGATCACGCCGTCGAACGAGAACGACGCGTCGAGTACTTCCAGGTAGAGGAACAGGAAGAAACCTGCTTTCCCGGTCGCTTTCGCCAATTCGGATGGACCATCGGTGTCGGCTTCGGTGTGGAACATCGAACCGAGGCCATCGACCGCGATATAGGTGATCATGCCCAGCAGTCCGCCGACGAGAACGGTTGCACGGTGGGCGTCATCGGCGACGAATTCCGCCGTGAGGATCAGGCCGGTACCACCGACCACCACCGAGAGCATGTCGAGCTTGCCGGCCTTGGCCAGTGGCCGCTCCAGCCAACTCAACCAGGTGATTTCACGGTCTTCGAAGACGAAGTTGAGGAACAACAGCGCCAAGAACATACCGCCGAACGAAGCGATCTGCGGGTGCGCGTCGGTCAGCAGCTTCTCATAGCTCGGGCTGCCGTCCGGGAAGGTCAGCGCATCGTTCGGGGGTGGGTTGAGCGCGAGATCGAACGCTCGTACCGGGTCCAACCCGGCGGTGATCCACACGATGGCGAGTGGGAAGACCAGGCGCATGCCGAAAACGGCGATCAGGACGCCGATGGTGAGGAATATCCGCTGCCAGAACGCACTCATTCGTTCCAAGACAGTGGCGTTGATCACAGCGTTGTCGAACGAGAGCGATACCTCGAGGATGCCGAGGATCGCAACGAGCGCGAGTGCAGTCGCTCCACCGTACAGGGTCGCGATGACCAGTGAGGCGGCCGTGACGAGGAGGGACATGCCGAATATGCGCAGGACCACGCTGGGGCCTTTCCTGAAGTGAAATGAGTCGGCAAGGGTTTCCACACCAGCGTGGCTGCTGAACAGCCGGATGTCCAACACGTTCCGGACTCGCCCGATCGCCGGAGCATATACGCCGAGAGCCCGCTGCCGGGCTCCCCGCGCACAGCGGTGTGATCGTCAGACGTTCACGCCGTAGTCACGCGCGATGCCAGCCAAACCGGAGGCGTACCCCTGGCCGACCGCGCGGAACTTCCACTCCTGGCCGTTGCGATACAACTCGCCGAAGACCATGGCGGTCTCGGTCGATGCGTCCTCGCTGAGGTCGTAGCGAGCCAGTTCTTCGCCACTGCTGCGGTCCACGACGCGAATGTACGCATTGCGGACCTGGCCGAACGACTGCGAGCGAGAGTCGGCCTCATAGATCGAGACCGGGAAGAAGACACTCTCGATCGTCGGCGGAGTGTTGGCCAGGTCGACATTGATCACTTCGTCGTCGCCTTCACCTTCACCGGTGAGATTGTCACCGGCGTGTTCGATCGTTCCTTCGGGTGAACGGAGGTTGTTGAAGAACACGAAGTGCTGATCGGACACGACTTTCTTGTCCGCGCCGGTCGCGATGGCACTGGCATCGAGGTCGAAATCGGTGCCGGTGGTCGTCCGCACATCCCATCCGAGACCGACCGAAACTGCGGTCAGGTTAGGCGCCGCCTTGGTCAGCGAGACATTGCCGCCTTTGGACAAACTGACACCCATGCGGGGTTCCCTTTCGATAGTCCGTTGTTGGTCCCCAGCATGTCCGAATCGCCGGGTACGCCATACGACAGTAGTAGGTTTCCGCTGACTTGCGTAGGAACTGGCGCAGCGGTCGCCGAACAGGATGGATCTCCTACCATCGGGGCGTGGCGCGTGGAAGACGTGGATGGTTCCGACCTCGGGGAAACGGCAGGTGGATCGAGCAAGCTCGCACGGCGCTGGCTGCAGCCTTCCTCGACCTGGACAGACGCCAGAGCGCGGCCGAGGCAGCGGTGAATGCCGCCGACCAGGTATATCCGCAGTGGGGAACGGGCGCGCAGTGGGAACCCATACGTGACAGATGTTACAGCGCGGCGGGCGTCTACCTTGCACTGAGCGAGGAACTGGAGACCGGACAGCGCGAGGGCACCTCGATTCCGCACGGGCAGCGCCGCGTCGCCGACACGATCGCGCAGCTGACCGACGCGGCCCGCGCGGTGGACGAGTTCTATCGTGACCACCGGACTCGACTCGACGAGGCGGCAGCCGTGCACGGTGCGCTACCACGGCTCATGCTGGAAGCGAAGGTTGCTGCTGCGCAGGTCCGCGGCCCAGCCGCCGAATCGCCATTCGTAAACTATCCTTCGGTTCACGATGCTGCAGCCGCGGTGGATGCGGCGATGGTCACGCTGGAATCGGTGGGTTCCGACGCCGGGGCGGACAGCGTGCACGCGGCGGTGCGTGGCCTCCAGACGGCGACCACAGCATTGAGGGATGCGTTGGAGCAGGCTCCATCTCGGGCCAGCGAGGCGAACGTGGCCATCGGTTCGGTGACGATTCGAATTACCGCCGTTCGGAACAAGGCCGCCGAGATCGCGCCGGCCTTCTCCGCGTTGCTGCGTGAGTTCAATGCTGCGAGTTCGGCTGATCTGGTCGACAATGAGCGGGAAAGCCAGCAGGCCATCGAGTCTGCGAACGCGGACCTCGACAGGGCGTTGGCGGCAGCCGCGGAGAACAACCCGGAGCGTGCACTCGAGCTGACCACATCCGCGCGTCGGTCCCTCACCGAGGCCGAACAGAAGATCGTCGCTGTCACCAAGCGGCTCACGCTACTTCGTGAGATCGAGTCCGGCTCGCAAGAACCGGCCGAGGACGTACGATTCCGGCTGCGGCATGCGCAAATGCTCGCCGTGAGCCGTGGGCTGGTCGGCGAATGGGGTTCGGTGCTCGACGCACAGGCTGCCCGCATCGACCGGATCGGAGAGACATTGTCGGGTCGACATCCCGACTACTGGGCCTATGTACGGGAGCTGGAAGCGATCACCGAGTTCATCGGCGGCGTAGTGGATCGAATGAGAAAACAACCAGGACCACGACGAGAATGAGAATGGGGCAACGATGACCGCGGGCATCGCCGTCCAGCAGGAGGTATCCCTGCGGAAGCAACTGCCGCTACGCCACTTCCGGCAGCTACACGGTCCCGAGGTGCGGCGCTTGTTCCACCAGCAGCCGGAACCGTTCGGCGACGACCACTCCGACCGAGAGTCGCTCGCGATCGGACTGGGAGCGACGTTGTACGCGCCCGCCACCAGAACCGACCTCGCATCGACGATCCGCAAGCGCGCTCTGCACGGCGTGTGTTCGATGGTGATCGACCTCGAGGATGCGGTCGCCGACCACGAGGTTGCGTATGCCAAACAGCAGACCGTCGCTGCGTTGGACATGCTCGCGATGAGCCCCGACGCCAATCCGCTGTTGTTCGTGCGGGTGCGTGATGCGGATACGATCACCGAGCTCCTCGACCAGGTCGGCCCGGGCATCGAGGCGTTGACCGGGTTCGTCTTCCCGAAGTTCGACAGCGTGTCCGGACCGCGGTATCTGCATGCCCTGCGTGCGGCCGCGCAGCGGGTGAACCGACCGTTGTACGGGATGCCGGTGCTGGAGTCGCCTGTGCTGGTACACCGGGAAACCCGGGACCACGAGCTGACGCGGATCGCGGCATTGCTGGCCGCGCATCGAGAACGGGTTCTCGCGGTACGCGTGGGCGCGACCGATATGTGCTCGACCTTCGGTATTCGCCGTGATCGCGATCTCACGATCTACGACGTGCGCGTGGTTGCCGACGTGATCGCCGATATCGTGAACTACCTGGGCCGCGCCGATGGTACGGGCTTCGTCATCACCGGGCCGGTGTGGGAGTACTTCGCCGATCACGAGCGGATGTTCCGTCCGCTGTTGCGCACCGCGCCCTTCGCCGAGTCCGACGCCGTCCCGTTCCGGCAGTATCTCGTCAGTCGAGATCTGGATGGGTTGTTGCGCGAGATCTCCCTGGATCGGGCCAATGGCATCCAAGGCAAGACGGTGATTCATCCATCGCACGTGGCCGCGGTGCACGCACTGTCGGTCGTGACGCATGAAGAGTACTCGGACGCATTGGATATCCTGCGGGCCGACGTCGGGGGCGTAGCAGCCTCCGGTTACCGGAACAAGATGAACGAGATGCGGCCGCATCGCAGCTGGGCGCGGCAGACTCTGCTGCGCGCCCGTGTCTTCGGTGTGGCGAACAAGGGAGTGTCTTTCGTGGATCTGCTGACCGCATTGGTTACCGAATGAAGCAGCGTGCAACCGAGCGTGAACACAGTGAAAAACCCTGGGCAACAAGAAATCTTGGCATAGATCTGTGTCATGACCCGGAAGCGCTCCACGATGCGACCGAATCGCACTCGGATCGCTTCTCGGTGCGGACCCTCGTGCAGCCGGGGATTCGGCACAACAATCCGCGTCGAGCTCATCTGTTGGTGTCCACCGTGCTGGGCAAGCACCTGCCCACCGATCCGCGCCTGGTACTCGGCGCGGGAGAACGCCTCGGCGATCTCGTGCGGGAAACGCTCGGTCGGCGGGATGCGGTGGTGCTCGGATTCGCGGAAACCGCGACCGGATTGGGCCACTGCGTCGCGGAGCGGATCGGCGCGAGCTGCTACCTGCATTCGACCCGACGTGAGGTGCCACACGCGCAGACGCTTGCCGGGTTCGAGGAGGGGCACTCGCACGCCACCTCGCACCTGTTACAGCCGACACCGGCCGACATCTTCGTCAACGATCTGCCGTTGGTGCTGGTCGACGATGAAATCTCCACCGGTGCGACGATGATCGACGCGATTCGGGCGCTGCACGCCTTCTCGCCGCGCGCTCACTACATCCTGGCATCGTTGGTCGACTTGCGTGACGCAGCCGACCGTAGGCGTTTCGCCGCCGCCGCGGCAGCGCTCGACGTTCGTATCGACACGGTGTGTCTGGCTACCGGTCGGGCGTCGTTGCCCGATGGGTTGATCGACGCGGTCAGCGCCTTGCCTGCGCCCCGGCTCAATCCGGTTGCCGGGCATCCCGGTGGGTTCGATCGTATGGAACTACCCTGGCCGGCCGCGGTGCCGGAAGGCGGCCGGCATGGGATGCTCGCATCCGATGCCACTGCGTTCGAAGCGGCGTTGGCGGCTGCGGCCGCCGCATTGACCACGCGATTGGACGCCGGTTTCACGGACCGTCCCGTAATCGTGCTCGGGCACGAAGAGTTGATGTACCTCCCCTTGAGGTTGGCGGCATTGCTCGCCGACACCGGAACGGCGACCCGCTTCCAAACCACTACGCGCTCGCCCGCGTACGTGCTGGACGAGCCCGGGTATCCGCTGCGACGTGGGTTCCGTTTCGTTGCTCCGGAGCCGGGCGACGTGGCGCCGCGGTTCTTGTACAACGCGCGGTGGCCCGACGAGATGCCCGATGCGGTCTGCCGTGCCACGGGTGCGGCAGCCGCGCGGCCGACGGCCGATCCGGTGCTCGTCGTCGTGGTCGACTCGCCTGCCGACACCACGGAGCTGATGGCCGAGGGTGGGTTGATCGACGTGTTGACCTCCTCCGGTGCCGACGTCTTGCTCGCAGTGCTGCGGGAGGCCGACCCACGCCGGTTGCACGACCACCGAATCTCGGCGCCGGATGCCGGGGTCGGGAGTCGACGGTGACGGGTGCGACAGTGCGGGTGCTACCGGCGCCGTTGCACGGTCCGGAGTTCGGATCGTATGCAGCCGACGACGTTTCCTGGCTGTTGAAGAACCTGTCGGACGTCGCGCTCGAAGCCGACGTCGCCGAGCGGGAGCGGAAGATCCAGGCCGGTGCCGCGCACTATGCGGAGTCCCTGCCGATCGAGTACCAGCCCGACGCGTCGTACCGGGCGTTGTTCGACGACGTGCTCGTGGCCAGCGCCGAGCGTCTTGCGCTCGCGGTGGCGACGGTGTCGGAACTCGTCGTCGCCGAACGGGGCGAGGACATCGTCCTGGTATCGCTCGCGCGGGCGGGCACGCCGATCGGCATCCTGATGCGCCGCTGGCTGCAGGCGCGGCGACCGAGCCTCATGGTGCCGCACTATGCGGTGTCCATCGTGCGAGATCGTGGCATCGACGGGGTTGCTCTGGAATACCTGGCCCAACACCACGATCCGGACACCATCGTTTTCGTGGACGGATGGACCGGCAAGGGCGCGATAGCCCGGGAGTTGGCCGCAGCGTTGGACGACTATCGCGCAGCGGGTGGTCCACGATTCGACAGCGATTTGGCGGTGCTGGCCGATCCAGGGCACTGCGTGCGAACCTATGGAACACGAGACGACTTCCTGATCGCCTCGGCCTGTCTCAATTCGACCGTATCCGGTTTGATTTCGCGCACTGTGCTGAACGAGGCGTTGATCGGCATCGAGGACTTCCACGGGGCCAAGTTCTATCGTGAGCTGGCCGACGACGATGTGTCCAAGCACTTTCTCGACACCGTGAGCGAGGCGTTCGGCGCGGTGCGCGAACGGGTCGACGCCCAGGTCGCGGCAGTTCGGGCGAGTGATCGTACGCCGACGTGGACCGGGTGGGCGTCGGTGGAGGAAGTACGGCGCCAGTACGGCATCAGCAGCGTCAACTTCGTGAAACCCGGAGTCGGGGAGACCACTCGCGTGCTGCTGCGGCGGGTGCCGTGGCGGGTGCTGCTGCGCGAGGCCGACGCACCCGAGCACGCCCATATCCGCATGCTTGCCGCTGCGCGAGGAGTTCCGCTGGAGGTCGTCGGCGACCTGGCCTACTCGTGTATGGGCCTGATCAAGGACGTGCACCGGTGAATTCGCTTCGGACGGTGCGACGAAGACACGCCCTGATCGCGACCGATCTGGACCGGACCATGATCTATTCGCACGACGCTGCTGGTAGCGAGTCGGTATCGACAGTCTGTGTCGAGAACCTCGATGGGGCGCCCTTGTCGTTCATGACGACCACCGCGGCGCAGCGGATGCGTGCCCTGGCCGAACAGGCGGCGATCGTTCCCACGACCACCCGCACGATCCAACAGTTCGGCCGCATTCGACTGCCCGGTGCGCCGTGGCGCTACGCTATCACCAGCAACGGGGGAAACATCCTGGTCGACGGAGTTCCCGACTCCAGGTGGCGCATCGCAATCGACGCAGCAGTGCGCGTCGGCGGCGCCACGCTGGCGGAAGTGAGCAGGCGACTGCGTGCCCGCATCGACGACTCGTGGGTGAAGAAATTCCGGACGGCCGACCATTTGTTCTGCTACCTGGTAGTGGAGCCGCAGTCCGTTCCGGAAGGATTTCTTGTCGAATGGGACGCGTGGTGTCGGTCCCGTGGCTGGTCGGCGTCCCAGCAGGGACGCAAGATCTACACCATGCCGGACGCGGTCTGTAAGAGTCGAGCCGTCGCGGAGGTCCGTGCGCGTCTGCGCAGCAGCGGTGAACTCGGCGCGCAGGCACGAACACTGGCTGCAGGCGATGGTGCTCTCGACGCCGAGATGCTGTGTGCCGCCGATTCCGCCATCCGCCCGCGTCACGGCGAACTCGAACACCTTGCCTGGAGACACCCCACTGTCACGGTCACCCGTGCCGCCGGCATCCTCGCGGGCGAAGAAATCCTCGACTGGTTCCACGCAGCGGCGGCGCAGTAGTCAACGGCAGTGACGAGCCAACGGCAGTGACGAGCCAACGGCAGTGACGAGCCAACGGCAGTGACGAGCCAACGGCAGTGACGAGCCAACGGCAGTGACGAGCCAACACGCAGTAATGAAAACGCCAGCGCACCGACGTCGGACCGTCGGCGCGCTGGCAGTTCACCGTATGCCCGGTGTCCTCCGCTCAGCTGCCGTCACGCAGCGATATCAACCCGCCGGTCGCGCCGAGGTAGGCCGTTCCGTCGGGGCCGAGGGCGATGCCCGCGTAGTTGTTGTTGAAGCCGAAGCCGGTGCCGGACAGCTGCTTCCACACCATCTCGCCGGTGCGGAAATCGAGGGCGGTCCAGTACCAGGGGTCACTGATCTGGGTGCCCTTGGTGTAGGTGTAGATCAATCCGGTCGCCAACGACAGTTTCGGCACCACGGTCGGTCCGGCCTCCACCGTGTTGGTCCACACCAGATGGCATCCGTTGCCGTCGTCGTCGATATCGACGCGAGCGAAGCCCGGCGTGGTGGTCTGGCCCAGTGTCGTCGAAGCGGGGTTGGCGTAGCCGTAGTTGTTTTCCACGATGAGCGAGCGTCCCGCGCCGATCAGCGAATTCTCGGTGCCGCTGCGGCCGGGCTCGAACACCGGCACCGAGCACACCTGCCGCTCGGCGGCATCGGGTGCAGTGCGGTAGACGACGACGTTCATCGGGTCGGCATTGTCGGTGATGGCGACATAGCCGTTGGGCAGGATGGTGGGTGTGGTGCCGGTGCCGTCATCCACCTGGCCGGGCTTGTGCTGGCCGCTGTTGGCGTAGGTGGCTTGCCACGTGATCTGCGGCTCACCCTCGGGACCGGCATCGAACCGGACCAACTGCCGGTTGGTGGCGATGTAGACGTCGCCTTCCACGCCGACCGCGAACGAGTTCTCGATCTGGTTTTCCGAGCCGGCGCCGAGTCGGGTGACCTGCACCGCACCGGTTTCGGGATTCAGGGTGCCTATCAGGCCATTGGTCCTACCGACGAACCAGATGAGGCCGTTGGAGTCCGGCAGCGCGGAGTTCAACGCCTCCCCCGGCTGCAGCACGCCGCTCAGATCGTAGTCGCGCTCGAGCACGAATCCGTCGGCGGCGGGGGTCTGCGCGAACACCTGGATATGGCCGGTGTTGGTGCCGATCACTGCGCGATCCTCGTTGTCGAGGTAGAAGTACGCACCGCCGCCGAAGTCGGTCAACGCACCGGGCTTGATCAGGTCGATCGCGTTCAGGCCCTCCAGCTCGTGTTTGCCGAGGACCGTCATGGTTTCCGGGTCGATCAGATACAGGCCTGGATTGAGCCCGGGGCAGGTGGCGACGATACGGCCGGCGCTGTCGAACGCGATCGACGCACACTCGCTGAGCAACCGCAGCGAGTTGGTTTGCGGTGAGTGTCCGAGCGGGCCGGGGCGGGTGTAGGTGTCGCTCATCCACCCGTCGCCGTGAATGCCCGAGTTACCGTTCGGAGCCAGATACGGGTGCTGCGGGATCGGCGGAACACCCGTGATCGGGTTGGCGGTCGCAGGTGTACCGATGAACTGCGGAACGTCGGGCCCAGCAGGACCCTGGTCGATCGGCGCCGCCTGGACGGGCGCCGCCGCCACGGCCAGCGCCGCCGCCAACAGCGGTAGGCGAAGGAATCGGGATCGGAGGACATGTAGCACACGGGCAGGGTATCCATCGGCAGCGCGGCCCGAATCCCCCATACGAGTGATTACACGTGCCCGGGCGCGCCGATTCGGCGCCGCGGCGGGTAAGGAAGACAGTCCACATCGATCCGCATGCCAGGCGATCTTCGCCACCTCCTCGTCGAGTACTGCTGTCACTGGTTTTGTTGCGCGCCCAACTGCTGCGCAATCGCCTCCTGCAATCGTTGGAGGCCGCCGGTGGTCATGCCGCTGTGGACCTGGGCCTCGATGGTCCGCACCAGCACCGAGTCGTCGAGAATCTTCTCGCTCGACTGAATCAATACGGTTCCTTTGCCGGTGAAGTCGAACTGACGTTCTTCACCCGAGCCGACCCCCATCTGCGCCGCGCCCGCGGCCAGGAACCCGGAGATCCACCTGTGATCGTAGTGATGGCTCGGCGACGGACAGTCCGCCCAGCCGACCAACGATTCCGGATCGACCCGCAGGGGAGGCTCGGCGAACATGACCGGCCCGTTGGACGAGGCGAGGAATGTACCGGTCCCGATCAGAGTGAGGAACCCGGGCACGATCGACTGATTCAGCGACAGTTCCGGCTCGAAGGCCAGCAGGTTCGCCGCGCGGATGGTGAGGTTTCCGTTGTCTTCGAGTTCGAAGGAATTGACCTCGTAACCGCGGTCGCCGATGATCAGCATGCCGCTGCCCTCCGCGACGACATAGTCACCGGTGAACAGCGGCGCGGAGAATTGCTGTGACACCATGTGCAGCAGGCTGTCGTGCAACCCGTGGGTGAGTGTTCGGAAGCTCATGTCGCCGTAGTAGGCGATCATCGCGCCTTTGCGCATGAACCAGGGCTTGTTCAGGTCGACACAGTAAGCGTAGCTGTTTCCCGGGACGTGGTCGCTGGAGCCGAAAGTGTTGGGGTCGATGATCTGGGACATGTTCACAACTTCTCTTCGGAGGCCTGGACATAGACGACACCTTGTCCGACACAGTGCAACTGCAATGCCTCGCCGGACCCGCGGCCGACGGCATCTCGCCAGCTCAGCGCGGCCTTCACTTCGGTCCGTACGTCGCCGTAGGCAGCGACGAAGGCTTGTGGGTCCACCACGACCGGGTTCGGTCCGCCGACCGGAAGCTCCAGAAATCCCCCGTGGCCGAGCAGCACCGCCGCGCCCGAGCCCGACAATTGGGTGGTGAACATACCCTGGCCGGTCAATGCACCGGAGGCGGCTCCGCGCAGTGTGCCCATCAGTCCGCCGCCTCGGGCCGGTGAACTCGTCACCGAGGTCACCGCACTCTGCAATCCTGCGGTGCGCGCCAGCAGACGCGACGCCTCTACACGCAGTGTGGCTTCGGGTTCCATGTGCACCACGTGCACGTCCAATCCGGCGAACCCGTAGTGCACCTGCCCGCTACCATGCGCGAGCATGGTGCGCTCGTACTCTCCTGCCATCGCGCGCCCGGCTTGTCGCAGCAGTCCGCTCGTGGCGCCCGTCGGGGCGCCCGGAATCTCGTGTGGTGCAAAGGAAACGTCGCCGGTGTAGAACAACATGGCGCCCGCGCGGGCCACGACGCCGCCAGCCGCTCCGACGTCTATGGTGACGACCTTGTCGTTGACTGCCTCGAACATCGGGTCCTACCGTTCCGCCGGCTGAATCGACACCACACCCTGACCTTCCCAGCGCAGGGAGAACGCCTCCTCCGCGCCCTGGCCGACGACAGTGCGCCACGAGACATCGGTGACGAACGATTGGCGCAGATCCCCTTGTGCGGCGACGAATGCGTCCGGGTCGACCACCAGGGGACACTGCGGGGAAACTGCCAGATGGATGAGCGGTCCACCCGCGGAGAGCAACGCGACTCGACCGTGCCCGGAGACGGTCGTGGTGAACAGCCCCTGACCGGTGGATGCACCGCGCAAACCGGCGAAACGCACGTCGGTGCGCAGATTTCCGGCAATGGCGAGTAGTTGGCGCGACTCCACCTGCAGTGTTCGATCGTCGATGTCGATCACCGTGACATGCTGGCCGTCGACGGCGAAGAAGACCCGACCATGTCCGGAGCACTCCATCAGCGACAGCTTCTCCCCGGTAGCCCGCCGTTTCAGTCCAGCCAGAACGCCGTCGCCCGCGCCGAACCCAGCTGCTTTGAACTGCACGTCCCCTTCGTAGGCGATCATCGAGCCCGCGAGTGCGCGCAGGCTGGTTCCGGATAGACGAGCCTCGACCACTTTCTTGGATTGCTCGAACAATTGCGCCATGGGGTATGTGCCTACCGGTTCGACGGACGTGAGGGGATCGCATGTTCCGAAGGTGTCCGGCCACCCTAGCCGATCCGCGCGTGGGTGTCGGTGTGTCGCGGTTGCTCGGTGCAAGCCGTGCGCAGTGCATTTCTCGTAGAGTGTCAGGTGAACGCACCGACAAGCGAAGGGTCCGAACTTGTCCGCAACACTTGCCAAAGGCCAGAACGGTCCGCTGGCCGCCAACGACGTGGTGATTTCCGTCCAGCTCACGGCACCGGCGGATCTGTCGGCGCTATTGGTCACCGAGCGGGGCAAGGTCCGTTCCGATGCGGACTTCGTGTTCTTCAACCAGCCATCCGGACCCGGTGTGAGTCTACAACCCGCCCCGGCCGGACAGCCCGCGGTGCTGGCGGTGTCGTTGCCTGCAGTGCCCGCCGAAATCGACCAGATCCGTGCAGTGATCACGTTGGATGATTCGACCAGCTCTTTCGGTCGGTTCCCGTCCCCGACCGCGCTGGTGTCGGACGCGGCGGGTAATCAGCTGTACCAGTACCGGATCGACGGACTGGATACCGAGTCCATCGTCATTGCACTGGAACTGTACCGGCGCCAAGGTGCATGGAAGGTGCGTGCGGTGGGTCAGGGCTATGCGGGTGGTTTCGCTGCGCTGGTCACCGATCATGGGGTCACTGTCGACGACACCCCGGCATCGGCGGCGCAACCGACCTCCCCGCCGCAGCAGCAGGCGCCGCAATACGCGCCTCCCGGCGCGGGCTATCCACCGCCTCCGCCTGCCCAGGGTTTCGCGCCGCCTCCGCCCGCCCAGGGCTTTGCGCCGCCTCCGCCTGCCCAGGGCTTTGCGCCGCCTCCGCCTGCCCAGGGCTTTGCGCCGCCTCCGCCTGCCCAGGGTTTCGCGCCGCCTCCGCCTGCCCAGGGTTTCGCGCCGCCACCTGGACCAGGCCAGGCGACACCTGGTCAGCCCTCACCCGGGCAGCAGCCCGCGGCCGAGGTCAGCCTGAGCAAGGACCGCCCGGTCAGCCTGAGCAAGGGCCAGCGAGTGACGCTCCAGAAAGAAGGGTCCGCCCTGACCTTCGTCAAAATGGGCCTGGGGTGGGACCCGGTGGCCAATCGTGGCTTCTTCGGCAGTCGTACGGTCGACATCGACCTCGATGCATCGGTCATCATGTTCGCCGAGGCGAATCCAGTGGATTTCGCCTACTACGGCCAACTGACCTCGAAAGACGGTTCCATTCGCCACCAGGGCGACAACCTCACCGGCGAGGGTGAGGGAGACGACGAGGTGATTCTGGTCGACCTGACCCGGGTTCCCCCGCAGGTGACCACGTTGCTGTTCATCGTGACCTCCTACAAGGGGCACACCTTCGAACAGGTGCAGAATGCGTTCTGCCGCTTGGTCGATGGCGCCAACAATGGCGAATTGGCCCGCTACACATTGGCCGGTGGTATGCCGTTCACCGCGATGGCGATGTCGAAGATCTATCGGGTGGGCGGCGCCTGGAAGCTGCAGGCGCTCGGCGAGGGTTTCCAGGCCAAGCATCCCGGTGAGGCAGTCCCGCAACTGGGCCGATTCCTCGGCAACGGTTGATCGGCGGCGAACAGCAGGCAGACTCCGCTGTTCGGCTCATGTTCTGCGCACGTCCACTCTGCGTGGCCGCACGAGCGGCGGCAGCCAGGCAGGCGTTCGATCCGGCAGATGATCGATGATGCCGCCGCTCGGGTCGTCCACGTGGTTGCGACGCACCAGGTCGTGCTCGGGTCGATAGATCTGGCGCACCACCAGGGCGCACAGCCCCACCACCGCCAGATCACGCAGGATCACCGTGGCGGTGAACCATTGCTCGGGTAGGCCTTGACCGCTGTCCTGCAACTCACGGTAGTAGAACATCCGTGGCACCCAGACCAGCGCGTCGATCGTCATCCAGGCCAGCAGCAGGCGACGGTGCGGCAGCGCGAGCACCGCGAGCGGTACCAGCCACAGTGAATACTGTGGGCTCCACACCTTGTTCGTGAGCAGGAAGACCGCGACTACGAGAAAGCACAACTGGGCGAGGCGGGGTCGTCGCGGTGCGGTGAGGCCGATGCCGCCGATGAGCACGCACGCCGCGGCGAACACTGCCAGTGAGATGGCGTTCAAGATCACCGGTGATTGCCCGTGGCCGAGCACGCCATCGAAGCCGGACCAGCCGGTGAACGAGGAGATCACATTGTAGAGCGAGTCCGGGTCCGCAGGCCGGGTGGTATTGAGGCGGAAGAACTCGTGCCATCCCTGCGGATACAGCACTGCGATGGGCAGGTTCACCGCCACCCAGGTCGTCAGCGCAGCGGCAACGCTCACGGTCGCGGCGCCGAGCGGGCGGGCATTGCGGAACCGGATGCGGGCGGGTGTCTCACGCACCCATGTCGACGCGGCCGACCAGCAGTCGATGTCGCGCATTCGTAGCCCGTGGTAGCGACCCACCGGGGGTGCTTCGGCGCGTAGGCACAGCACGATGATGGGTCCCAGTAGCAGCAGAGGATAGAGTTTTGCCGCGCCGCCGAGGCCGAGCAGAACTCCGGCAAGGACAGGCCGACGCCGAGCCCAGGCGAGCAGCCCAGCGGCGGCGAATGCCGTTGCGAGTGTGTCGAAATTCGTGAACGCGTGCACGATCACCAGGGGCGAGCAAGCGATCAGCGCTGCGTCCCAGACGCGGCGCCCTGCCAGCAACGCCGAGGCCCACACGGTGATCAGCCAGGCAACGCTCAGGCCGAGCGCAACGACATTGAAGTAGATGACCACTTGTAGTGCGCCGGGCAGCCCCGATGCGTCCCAGCTCTTGGCGATTCGCATCGCCAGGTACTGGTACAGACCCGAGAGCACGGGATACTCCATATACCGTGTCTCTTGGCCGCCGTCCGGAGTCGGCTGGGTCCACTGTTTCTTGTACGGGAAAGCGCCCTCGTCGAGCCGTTCCGCGCCATAGAGCGGCACGGTGTCCGAATAGCACAGCGCCACATACTGGCGACCGTTGCTCCAATCGAGGGTGAGGGCGCCGTCGGCATTCGTGGTCTGCTGGATGCAGCCCGCTTTGCCGAACCAACCCAGCGCGAGAAACACGACCGAGAACGCCAGGAGGACCCGTATCGGCGTCCAGAACCGCGATCTCCCGATCAGGGCATGGTTGCCAACTGGTCCGCCGATGACCGTGGACAATTGAGCGGCCAAGGAATCGTTGCGGCTGGGCCGATCTCGGGCGTCTGCCGAACGCAGATCCGGGGCGAGTGCGGCGGGGGCGGTGTAATACGCCCTCGCCGCCCGTGCTTCGGCTGCGCCGGTGTCCGGCGACCGTTGCGTTCGTGGCTCCGCCACCTGCTGATCGGTCACAGCAGTCGAGGCTACCGGCCCTGAGGAGCCGGGATTTCGGTTGTTTCGGCGCGATAGCCGCTCTCGCCGTAATCCGACCCGTCATAGTCCGAGTCACCGTTGCCTGGCGCGGAGTACGCATTGTCCGACGGGGCGACCGGTTGGCCGGGTAGCGGGCCGGGGTCGTCGGGCTGGTTCTGTTGCGTACGCTGCGGAGGGCGCTGCTGCTGTGGACGCGGCTGAATGCCGGGAACGGGAATCCTGAGTCCCCCTGGCAGGATGATCTCCGCCTGCGTCGGATTGATCACAACCGGTGGCAGGAATCGGGCATCGTCCGTGGTGGGCGGCGGGGTGTAGGGGGCCGACCACGGGGGGACGCCGGCCTGGCCCGCGATCGCCGCAGGCTTGGGGAAGGTTTCCTTGGAGGTCCCCCGCAGCGCGCCGTCCATGGTTGCCTTCCAGATATCGGAGGGCAAGCCCGAGCCATAGATCATGCTGCCGTTGTAGTTGCGCAGCGGTGAATTGTCGATGCTGCCCACCCACACCGCGGTCGACAGCGAGGGGGTGTAGCCGACCATCCACGCGTCCTTGTTCTCGCCGGTGTCGCCCAACTGTGCAGTACCGGTCTTCGCCGCGGATTCGCGTCCGCCGGCCAATCCATGGTTGCGCGACCACGCCGCGATCGGTTTCATCGCGGCGGTGACGTTGTCGGCCACCGCGGCCGATACGCGTTGTTCGCCGGACACCTCACCTCGGTCGAACAGGACCTGACCGTCGGCAGTGAGCACCTTCGATACGAAATGCGGTTCATAGTAGGTCCCGGAGGCCGCCAATGTTGCGTAGGCGGAGGCCATGTCGAGTGGTCGAGACTGGTATTGGCCCAGCACGATGCCATTGTTCGGGCCGGCGCCGTTCGGCTCGGTCAATGTTTTGCCCACTCCTGGAAGTTCTTCCGGGATGCCGAGGCGGTGCCCCATGTCCGCGATCTTCTGTGGACCGTTCTGCATATCGATCTGCATCCGATAGAAGCTGGTGTTCAGCGAGCGCTTCAGGGCTTCGGCAATGGTACACATGCCGCATTGCTCACCCTCGACATTGGTGATCTCGACCCCGTGCACACGCAGTGGCGAGCTGTCGTACAACTGGGACAACGGGATTCCCTGCTCCAGATTCGCTGCCAAGCCGATCGACTTGAACGAGGACCCGGTCTGCAGGGCAGCATTGGCGAAATCATAGCCTTGGCCGTTGGTGCCGCCGAAGTATGCGCGCACCGCGCCCGAGCGTGGATCCACCGATACCACGGCGGTGCGCAGCTGTTCGGGTTCACCTTCCATCTTGCCGATCGCCGCGTCGACGGCTGCTTGCTGGGCCGTGGGGTCGATCGTAGTGATGATCTGCAGGCCTGCGGTGTTGACCTGTTGCTCGCTGATGCCGGCCGCGCTGATCTCCTTCAACACCTGTGTCTTGATCAGCCCTTCTGGTCCGGAATCCAACTCCTTGTCCGTGGTCGACGCCAGCGGGATCACGGGGGGGTATTGCAGGCCCTGGCGCTCGGCATCGCTCAGATTGCCGCCAGCGACCATGCCGTCGAGGACATAGTTCCACCTGTTGGTTGCGCCCTCGGGGTTGCTCTCCGGGTCCAACAGCGAGGGTTGTTGAATCGTGGCTGCGAGCATCGCGCCCTCGGAGACGTTCAACTCTTCCACCGACTTGCCGAAATACGACGTGGCCGCGGCGTCGATGCCGTACGCACCGCGACCGAAGTAGATGGTGTTCAAGTAGGCAGCGAGGATGTCGTCCTTGCTCCACTGGCGGGCCATCTTCACCGAGATGACCAGCTCGCGCCACTTGCGCACCAAGGAGTATTCGTCACCGACCACAGCGTTCTTCACATACTGCTGGGTGATCGTCGAGCCGCCGCCCGCGCTCGCCTTGCCGAGAATGTTGTCCCGGGCCGCACGTGTGAAGCCACGGAAGGAGAAGCCGGGGTTGGTATAGAAGTCTCGATCCTCGGCTGCGATCACTGCGTTACGCACATGCGGGGGGACCTGGTCGATGGTGACGTCGGTTCGGTTGCCTTCTGGCGGAATGATTTTGCTGAGCACCGTGCTGCCGTCGGCGGCCATGATGGTTGCCACTTGGTTGGTCTTCAGATCGCCCGGCTGTGGCACGGTCGTCGTGGAGTAGGCGAACGCAAAGACGCCCGAGGGCACCAGAACGGCCACGGCAACGAGGACGTACACGGTGCGGCGCACGAAGCGCCACCGCGACCTTCTCTTCTTCTTCGCAGGTCGCCGCTTGCCCGGTCCGTCCGAGCCGTCACCGCCGCCGCTGCGTCGCCGTGGTGGTGGGCCCGATGGCGAAGCGCTGGCGGTTCGCGTGCGTGCATCGGCAGTGGTGGGTTCGTCGCGGTCCACAGCTGGGCGCTCGGCGGTGGCTCC
The DNA here is from genome assembly GCF_000482385.1 of Nocardia sp. CNY236. Lineage (GTDB taxonomy): Bacteria > Actinomycetota > Actinomycetes > Mycobacteriales > Mycobacteriaceae > Nocardia. The sequence goes on along the minus strand of NZ_AXVD01000001.1, from coordinate 13,922 downwards.
GCGTCGGTTGCGTTCGGCGACAGCCTCGGTCAACGAGCCGGGTCGCCGGGACTTTTGCGGTGCCCGGGAGCCGGGGACACCGCGGTCGGGCGACGTCTCACGACCAGGCGCGGCGGACCCGTCCTGCGGTATGGATTCGGGAGCGCGCCATCGTTGGTCGCCGCGCGGCTGCGCTGCGAACGGCCCACGGGGCGGTGGGCCGGGACGAGCGCCGGGTGGTGGGCCCGGCTGAGCGCCGGGTGGTGGGCCGCCGGGTCGGTTGCCGGGTGGTGGGCCGGGACGAGCGCCTGGCGGTGGACCAGGTCGGTTGCCGGGCGGTGGGTCGGGACGTCGATTCCGGCGTAGCGGGTCGGGAACTGGATGTGAACTCCGTGGAGGACGGTCGCCATGTGGTTCATCGCCGTAAGGGGAATTCACGGACTAGATCTCCATAACTTGTCGCGTTCCAGGTGGCTGTCGGCAGTGGTGGTCACCGCGGTGCACGCATACCAGCTCCGCGAGTCCCCGATGGGCGGGTGACCGGGTAGTTCATTCGGCGGCGGTGCGCCGGTTGGGGCGTGCTCCGGTACGGCGGCGTCGCGGCCCCGGGGTCGAGCCGAGTACATAGGACTGCACCAGATGATTCCAACTGCAGGTCCGGCATACCTCGACGACATGAACCGAGAACTCTTCGCGGGTCTCGGCGAGGCGCCCGAGTTCCTCGGGCGTACGAGCCGACCCGGCGATCGGCCCGAGACCTTCGCCGAAGACCCAGGATACGAGGGTCAACTGCTCTTTCCGGCATATTGGGCATGTGACCTCGCTCCCCCGGCCGTGAAACTTCGCCGCGCGTAGGAGATAGGGATTCGCATCACACACCTCGGCGACATCGACACGGCCTGCATAGACGTCGGCCAGCAGGGACCGTCGCCGGAGGGCGTAGTCGACCACTTGCCGCTGAATTCGCACGAGAACCAGAGTAGCGGTGTCGGAATCAGGTTGCCCCGGGCTATACGGATCGACCAGGCGGTTGCGTGGTGCATCAGCGTGTCGTGCCCGGCTGTGACGTGTCCGGCGGGTGCGGCGCGCCCAGGTCGTTACGGCGCGCTCGGAGACGGTCTCATCGTGGCAATCGGTGGTCACCCATCTATTGATGTATCGCTCCGATATAGTAGCGATTGCATCTATTGGTTAGGTCGGTACACAGTCAGGGGGTGAAGCCCGGTGCTCGAACTGGCAATCCTCGGGCTGCTCCTCGAAGCGCCGATGCACGGTTATGAGCTGCGCAAGCGGCTGACCGGTTTGCTGGGGCCGTTTCGTGCCTTCTCCTACGGTTCGCTCTACCCGACTCTGCGTCGCATGCAGGCGAACGGGTTGATCGCCGAGGAGACCCCGGTGCGTGTGGCGACACGCCGTGCGCGGCGGGTCTATCAACTGACTCCGTCCGGTCGTGAGCGGTTCAACGAGCTGCTCGCCGACACCGGACCGCAGAACTACACCGACGACGGCTTCGGCGTCCACCTCGCCTTTTTCAGCCGCACTCCCGCCGAGGCGCGGATGCGGATCTTGGAGGGCAGGCGGCGCCAGGTCGAGGAGCGCCGAGAGGGGCTTCGGGAGGCGATCAAACGAGCCAGCGGATCGCTGGATCGCTACACCCGGCAGCTCCATCAGCTCGGGCTCGAATCAAGCGAGCGCGAAGTGCGCTGGCTCAACGAGTTGATTGCCGCGGAGCAATCGACGAAGACGGCACCACAGAAAGAGGGAAATATCGGCCATGAGTGACGTCATCAAGGTTGACAACGCCACCGAAGTTCGCGTCGCCATCGTGGGCGTGGGTAACTGCGCCTCGTCGCTGGTCCAGGGCGTGCATTACTACCAGGACGCGGACGAGTCCGCCACTGTTCCCGGTCTGATGCATGTGAAGTTCGGCGCATACCACGTCCGCGACATCAAGTTCGTGGCCGCGTTCGACGTGGATGCGAAGAAGGTCGGTTTCGATCTGACCGAGGCCATCTTCGCCAGTGAGAACAACACGATCAAGATCTCCGATGTACCGCCCACCGACGTCGTCGTCCAGCGTGGCCCGACCCTCGACGGTATCGGCAAGTACTACGCCGAGACCATCGAGTTGTCCGAGGTCCAGCCGGTGGACGTGGTGCAGGTGCTGAAGGACAACCAGGTCGATGTTCTGGTGTCCTACCTGCCCGTAGGCTCGGAAGAAGCCGATAAGTTCTACGCGCAGTGCGCCATCGACGCCGGCGTCGCGTTCGTGAACGCCTTGCCGGTGTTCATCGCTTCGGATCCGGTGTGGGCGCAGAAGTTCACCGCCGCCGGTGTCCCGATCGTCGGTGACGACATCAAGAGTCAGGTCGGCGCGACCATCACCCATCGCGTATTGGCCAAGCTGTTCGAGGACCGCGGTGTGCAGCTCGATCGGACCATGCAGCTCAATGTCGGCGGCAACATGGACTTCAAGAACATGCTCGAACGCGAGCGCCTCGAGTCGAAGAAGATCTCCAAGACTCAGGCCGTCACCAGCAACCTCACGAAGGAACTCGGCAGCAACGAGGTGCACATCGGGCCGTCGGACCATGTCGGGTGGCTCGATGACCGCAAGTGGGCCTATGTCCGCCTGGAAGGTCGCGCCTTCGGTGATGTGCCGCTGAATCTGGAATACAAGCTCGAGGTATGGGATTCACCGAACTCGGCAGGCATCATCATCGATGCCGTGCGGGCGGCGAAGATCGCCAAAGACCGGGGTATCGGTGGCCCCGTGATTCCGGCCTCGGCCTACCTGATGAAGTCCCCGCCGCAGCAACTCGCCGACGACGTCGCTCGTACACAGCTCGAAGCGTTCATCATCGGTGCCGAATAACTCCGGGTCGAGGTTGTCGAAGGACGCGCGTCCTGGATTCTGTTCGACGTCCGGCGTGGATCTCGAACGACCTGCGTCGTGGATCTCGACCTGCGTCGTGGACATCGATCGCCCAGCGGCAATCGACCTCGATCGGCCGGAACAGCATGTTCCGGCCGATCGAGGTCGGTATGTGCCGGCGTGGACGCGACCTAATCCAGTGAGACGTAGACCTCGACCGAGGTCGGACCGACATAGCGCTCGACCTCGGCGGTATGCGAGCGGGTGATGGTTCCGGAGTGTTCCGCCTTGGCGACGTGGGCCCATGCTGTGCGTAGTAGGTCGTAGGGCTTGTCGGTGACGACGAACTTGGCATAGCGACCCGGCGGAACGATGGTGAGCACGTCGCCGGGGTCCATGTCCTCGATCGAGGCGATCTCGTAGCCGAGTACCGCGACAGCGTGATCGTTCTGGCCGACGTAGGCGGCTGCTCGGGGAACGTTCTTTTCGCGCGCCAGGTACCGGTCCCAGGTGAAGTTCACCAGGTCGAGGTCGCGCGCGGTCACTTCGCGGCCGGCCAGTGGCACGGTGAGGCCCGCGACCATGCTCTGCTTCAGTGTGACGATCTCGAAATCCACGGTTTGTGTTCCTACTCGGTCGCCTGGTCGTCTGCCAACGAGACGAAGACTTCCACTGTGTTCGTCTCGGGATAGCGTTCCCAATCACCGGTATAGGCACGCACGAGCCGGCCCGAGGCTTCCGCGTCCCAGACCGCGCGCCAGATGCGGACGACCGTGTCGCCGAGGTTGTCGCCATTGGCGATGAACCGAGCGAATCGTCCCCCGGGTACCCGGGCGAGCACATCGCCGGGCAACAGGTCGGCGACGCTGTGGCAGAGATAGCCGGTGATGTGGGTCAAATACGAGTTGATCTCGACTGCGTGGTCGACATAGGCCGTGGTGGGTGGTCCGGGCAGCGTGCGCGCCCGGTTGCGCCGCCACGCCTGCTCGACTTTCGCCCGTCGTGGCCCTTCGACCGCGAGCGCGGGGCTGCGCAGCACAGTTCCCGCCACCAGCGTCTCGGGTTGGTCAACGACATTGAAATCCACCGGCGTAGCCCCTATGTCTCGTCTTCGTCGTCGCTCGAGCGCGGACCCTCCGCATCGTTGCCGCGGTTGCGGTGTCTGCTCATCGCGAGGTCTCGCTGTTCGCTCTCACTCTGGCAAACGATGCTGCCATGTCACGCGTTCCGCCGGGCCACGGAAGGTCACAGCATTATCGCTTTCAGCAAGAAACCCGATTCCAACGTCGCCGGGCCGGGCGGTTGGCACACCGGGACGACCGCTACTGCCAAGAGCTTCACGGAGTATGTCACAGTCGAAACCAACGACGACGCCCAGCGCACACCGGCCGGCGTTGGTTTCGTGCACCCGCGGGTCGACGTCATGCGGTCGCTGCCATCGCTATCCGGGCAGTGGGATGCTCAGCCCGGGGAAGATCTCCACGTCTCGTGGTGGTGCTGTCGGCGGCGGCGGCGGAATGACCACCAGGGGTTCGCGTTCCGGTGTGTCCTGCGGGGGTTCTGGTGCAGCGGTGGGTGGGTCGGTGGTGACCGGTGCGCGGGGGGCCGCCTGTCGCTGCGTGGTGGGTGGCGTGGCGCGTTGCGGTGATGGGCGTGATGGATTCAGGATGTCGTAGGTCCCGCCAGTGGGCTCGCTCCGACCGGTCCACATCTGCCCGGGTGTATCGGGGAATTGCTCGACCGGGGTTCCGTCGAGCGCGGTGTCCATGATCTGTTTCCACATATCGGCGGGTAGGCCGGAGCCGTAGATATCGCTGCCGCGCGCGGTGCGAATCGGCTGCGACTGCTCGGTGCCGACCCATACTGCCGTGGACAGCGAGGGCGTGAAGCCGATCATCCACGCATCCTTGTTGCGGTCGCTCTCGCCGAGTTGCGTGGTGCCGGTCTTGGCTGCCGAGGGTCGCCCGCCGCGCAGTGCGTGCCCGTTGGAGTACGCCGCGATCGGGGTCATCGCCCGCACGGTCTTGTCCGCAATCGATTTGGCGATCCGTTGTCGACCCTGCGCCATCTGATGGCCCACCTGCTGGTCCAAGCCGCGATCCAGGAGTACCTGCCCACTGCTGGTCACGACGCGTTGCACGAAGTACGGCTCGTGGTAGACGCCCGACGCGGCGAGCGTGGCGTAGGCGGAGGCCATATCGATCGGGCGCACCACATACTGGCCGAGGACGATTCCCGGTAGCGGCTTTCCGCCGTTCTCGGACAGGGTTTCGCCGGCGACGCCGGGAATCCGCTCCGGGATGCCCATATCGTGCGCCGCGTCGGCGATGGCCTGCGGCCCATCGAACATCGACATGGTCAGTCGGTAGAAGTTGGTGTTCAGCGACCGGGTCAGCGCCTCGGTCACCGTGCACCTGCCGCAGGATTCACCGTTCACATTGGTGATCCGTGTGCCACGGTGAGTGACCGGGGAACTGTCCAACACTCGTGACAGCGGAATGCCCTGCCGCTGTGCGGCAATCACCGCGAAGACCTTGAACGCGGACCCGGGTTGGAGCGGGGCCTGAGCGAAGTCGAAGCCCAAGCCGTTGTGACCGCCGAAGTAGCCGCGCACCGCACCGGAACGCGGATCGATCGATACCACCGCCGCGCGCAGTTCTGGCGGTTGGGATCCGAGTCGATCGTGCACCGTGTCCACCACTGCATTCTGGGTCTGTATATCGATGGTGGTGGTGATCTGTAGCGCACCGGCGTTCAATTCGGCGTCGCTGATGCCCGAAGCGCGCAGCTCGCGTAGGACCCGGCTGCGAATCAAACCTTCCGGCCCACGCGCCACGGTGTCGTCGGCGACCTCGGTGACCGGGATGATCTGCGGAAACGTCGTCGCGTCGCGCTCCTGCGGGGTCAGCACGCCCATGTCGACCATGCCGTCGAGCACGTAGCGCCAGCGAGCTTTCAGGTCTGCGAGATGGGTTTCGGGGTCCAGTAGCGACGGCGTTCTGATCAGCGCGGCGAGCACGGCGCCTTCGGAGCGGGTCAGCTGGGCGACGGGTTTGTCGAAATATGCTGCGGCGGCCGCGGCGATTCCGTAGGACCCGCGGCCGTAGTAGATGGTGTTGAGGTAGGCGGCGAGGATATCGTCCTTGCTCCACTGGCGGCCCATCTTTGCCGAGATCACCAGTTCGCGCATCTTGCGCGTGATGGTGCGGTCGGAGCCGAGGAAAGCGTTCTTCACATACTGTTGGGTGATGGTCGAGCCGCCGCCGGCGTTGTCTCGACCGAGCAGGTTGTCCCGGGCGGCGCGCAGAAAGCCCGAAGCCGAATATCCCGGGTTGCTGTAGAAGTCCCGGTCCTCCGCGGACAAGACCGCCTCCCGCACCGGCTGCGGTATCGCCGACAAGGGAACCTGCACCCGACTGCTTTCCGGTGGAACGACTTTCGCGAGCACTGTGTTGCCGTCCGCGGCCAGAATGGTGGAGATCTTGTCGGTCTGCATCGTGGTGGCATCGGGCAGTTCGACGCTCCAATACGCAAGGACGGCCAGCAGCGCGGGCATGACCCCGAACAAGACGAACAAGGCCAGCACCAGGCGGCGAATGCGCTGGCCCCGACTGGATGGTCGCCGATTCGGGTTCGGCGCCGGCTGCGCGGCGAGATGCTTCGAGGCATGCCGGCCCGATGTCCGCTCACGGCCGGCTCGCTCGTTCCGTGTCGCCGTGCGCGGTCGCTGCTTCCAGCCCGCGATCGAAGCGTACGGCGCGGTTCGCGGAGCCTTCCGGGCACGACGCCTGTGCCCTGGCGGTTTGCGGACCGAGCTCACGACTATCTCCTCCCGTAGCGTCGGACACTCACCTGCACGAACACGATCGGAAAGAAGCTATGACTCGCACCTTAGCGGGATGGCGCCCACAGCACCGCGTGTTGGCGTCCTCTGGCGGGCCGATTGTTCACCGCGTGGGCTTCGGCTGCGGGTCGAGTTCGAGACGGCCGGGGTTCGGAGACGGCCGGGGTTCGAGACAGCCTGGGTTCGAGACGGCCGGGGTTCGAGACAGCCTGGGTTCGAGACGATGGTCGGTGGCTGGGAATCAGTTCTTCACGCCACCGGCGGTGAGACCGGAGATGATGCGACGCTGGAAGAGCAGAACCATGATGACCAACGGCACGGTGACCAGGGTCCCGGCTGCCATGATCGCGGCGTAGGGCTCGACCAGAGGGTTGTTGCCGGAGAAACGGGCGACCGCGACCGTGATCGGTTCGGTTTCGTCGCTGGAAAGCAAACGAGCCAGCAGGTATTCGTTGACCGCCGCGATGAACGCGAGGATCGCCGTGGTGAAGACCGCCGGCGCGGCCAGCGGCAGCATGATCAGACGGAACGCCTGCATCTTGGTGGCGCCGTCTATCCGCGCGGCCTCCTCGAGTTCCCACGGTAGATCGGCGAAGAACGACGCGAGGATGTAGACCGTCAGCGGCAGAACGAAGGAGATGTTCGGGATGATCATCGCCTGGTATTCGCCGATCCAGCCGAGATCGGTGAACAGCTGGAACAATGGCGTCACCAAAACCACGACCGGAAACATCGAGGCGGCGAGAATCAGGCCGGACACCAGGTACTTGCCACGGAAGGTGAGTCGGGCCAGCGCGTAGGCGGCGAGCACCCCGATCAGCAATGCGATGACGGTCGTGGCGCTACCGATGAACACACTGTTCACCAGTGCTCGGCCGAAATCGTTGCCGCGGCTGGTATCGAACGCGTTTCGGAAGTTCTCCAGCGTGAGGTGCGTGGGCCACGGTGTGTTGTCGAAGGTGTGCTCGGGGTCGCGGAATGCGGTGACCGCCATCCAATAGAACGGCGCCATCCCCCAGACGAGCACGATCGCGGCGCCGAGATACAACCGGACCGAGCCGAGCCGCTTGGTCCACGGAACCGATTGCGCGGCAGGGGTGTGTGGATTCATCCGGCCCTCCGCTGTTCTTCCTGGGTACGGACCGCATTGGCACCCAGCACCTTCACCAGCATGAAAGCCACCGCGAAGATCAGCACGAAGGTGATCGTGGACAATGCCGCGGCGCTGTAGGGGCCTTGTCGAACCTGCTCCACGACGAGGATCGACACCGTCTGCGTCGAAGGGTTGCCCGAGGTAAGGATCGCGGGCAGGTCGTACATGCGCAGGGCGTCCATGGTTCGAAACAGCACTGCGACCAGGAGCGCGGGCTTCAGCAGGGGCAGGGTGATCTGCGTGAACCGCTGCCACGCCGATGCGCCGTCCACGCGAGCTGCCTCGTACACGTCGGCCGGGATCATCTGCAGACCGGCGAGCAGCAGCAACGCCATGAACGGGGTGGTCTTCCACACGTCGGCCACGATCACCGCGAAGCGCGCCGACCACGGGTCGGCGGTCCAGAGCAACTCTGTGCCCAGGACGCGGTTGATCACGCCGTCGAACTGGAACATGAACTCCCACAACCGTGCGGTGACCGCGGTCGGGATGGCCCATGGGATCAGGACGGCCGCGCGCAGCAGCGCCCGACCACGGAAGGTCTTGCCCATGACCACGGCCATACCGAGACCGAGCGCCAGCTCGAGAGCAACGGTGACGACTGTGAAGAACAGGGTGACCCCGACGGCGGCCCAGAACTGCGAGCCGAGCGTGCCGGTCGGGCACGCGACCGTCTCACCGGTCGCGGTATGGCACTGCTGCAACAGCCAGTGGGTGTAGTTCGAGATACCGGCGCTGCCGCCGTCGACGAACATTCCCGTCGCCGGGTCGAGCCCGGGGTCCTGGTGGAAGGACATCCACACTGCCCGAGCGACCGGATACCCGATGACGATCGCGAGTGCCAGCAGCACGGGCGTGACGAACAGCCAGGCTCTCCTGGATCTGCGCAACTCCTGGACGCTCGCCGCGGAGTATTCGCGCAACTTCTGGAGCGTCTGTGCGCTGTATCTGCGCGGCTTCTGGGCGGTCGGCGCGCCGAATCCACCCTTCACCGGAGGAACTCGTCATTGGGCACGTTCGTCGCCGTTCCCGAAGGATCCGACACCATGTCTCCTGGAGCCTGTCAGCGCGTTCCCGATCCGGCGGTTTCGATGCCTGTCTGCATGTCGCCGATCGCGTCGTCGACGGACTTGACTCCCTCCAACGCGGCGTAAGCGTTGTCCTGGATGGCCTTGGACACCGCGGAGTAGAACGGCGTCACCGGGCGCGGTACCGCATTGGCGATGGAATCCTTCAGCGCGGGCAGATACGGCATCTTGGCGATCAGCGCCGGATCGTCGTACACCGAGGCGCGTACCGGGGGCAGCGCGCCGGCGGCGACGATGTGCTGTGCGTCATTGCTGATCAAGAAGCGCAGGAAGTCCAGCGCGGTGGCCTTGTGTTCGGAGAAGGCGCTGATCGCGGCGTTGTAGCCCCCCAGAGTGGAGGCGCCGATCCCGTCCTCCCCGGGCAGTGGCGCGACCGCGAAGTCGTCCTTCACCGCGGAGGTCTCGCGGCTGAGGTCGGCGAAGGTGTGCGGCCAGGAGCGCAGGAACATCAGCTTGCCCTGTTCGAAGGCGTTGCCGGACTCGGCCTCCTTGAAGGTGATCGCTTCCTTCGGAATGTCGCCGTCGCGGTAGGCGTCGACCAGGACTTGCAGCCCTGCGCGTGATTGCGGACTGTCGACCGTCGGGGTGGAGCCGTCGGAGCCGACGAAGCTGCCACCGTAGGCATTGATCACCTCGGCCGCGTTCACGGTCAACCCCTCGTAGGCCGCGAACTGGCCTGCATAGCAGCCGATGTTCTGTTCGCGTGCGATATCGCACTGCGCCAACATCTCGTTCCAGGTCTTCGGTGGCTCGGACACCAGGTCCGTGCGGTAGTACAGCAGGCCGCCATTGGTGTTGCGTGGTGCCGCGTAGAGGGTGTCGTTGTAGGTGGCGCTGGCTACCGTCGGCGACAGTAGACCGCTGGTGTCGATGGCGAAGGTGTCCTTCAGCGGCTGGATCCAGCCGTTCGCGGCGAACTGGGCGGTCCATGGAACGTCCAGGGCGACCACGTCGTAGCCCGACTGTTCGGAGCGCATGTGCTCCACCAGGTCGTCGTATTGCTGGGTGGCGTCGTTCGACTGTTCCTTGAAGGTCACCTGCTCGTCCGGGTGCGCGGCGTTCCAGCGTGCGATCAGCTGTTTGACCGCGCCGGTCTGGGTGATGTCCTTGCCTTCGACGTAGGTGATCGGACCGCGGCCGGTGAGGTTCTGGTCGATGGCGTTGCTCCCGCTGTCGCTGGAACAGGCGCTGGTGAATGCGGTGACCAGGAGCGCCACTGCGGCGCCTGCCAGCGCCGCCCGCGGCCCACGCGCCAGTCGTAGGGACGACACTTTCATCACGGCCATCGGCAAACACTCCAAGATCAATCGTGAGCGGCAGCACACCCTGCCGGTGCACAAGGCAAGATACATGGTCTGCGCTGGTATGCGCGATACCGCCGCGACCGCGCGCTAGGCTGGCCGGCGATGACGTCGCCGAATGCAGTTCCGGACCGGATGCTCACCCGCATCGGGGGACTGCTGCGCAAGGCCGAGTCCACCGACAACGAGCACGAAGCCGACGCGTTCCTCGCCGCCGCCCAGCGGCTGGCCACCAAATCGTCCATCGACCTCGCTGTGGCGCGTGCCCATATCTCCGGACGTGAGCGCAAGCCCACGCCGGTGCAGCGAGTGATCACCATCGGTGAGCCGGGCAAGCGCGGGTTGCGCACCTACGTCCACCTGTTCGTTGCGATTGCGTCGGCCAATGACGTGCACTGCGACGTAGCCCGAACCTCCACACAGGTCTACGCCTACGGCTTTCCCGCCGATATCGACGCCTGCGCGGCGTTGTATGCGAGTCTGTTGGTGCAGATGGTGCGGGCATCGGATCTGTACATCAAGTCGGGCGCCTACCGGTCGGCGACCATGGAGAAGATCGTGGTGGCGCAGCGCGGGGGTCGACGGGTCCGGCATCGAGCGCGGGTACCTGTGGCCGGCGTGACCGCGCGCCTGAATTTTCACATGGCCTTTGCCGACCGCGTCGGACGGCGCCTGGCTGCGGTGAAGGCAGACACTGAAGCGCAGGCGCGGGCCGAGGCGGACGGTGCGGCGCGTGGCACGAACGCCTTCCCCAGCGTCGCGGTCGCTTTGCGTGACAAGGAGATCGAGCTGCGCGACTTCTATGCGCGAGCATCCCAGGCGCGCGGCACCTGGCGCGGTCCGCAAGCATCGACCGGGTATGCGGCGGCATCGCGGGCGGCAGGAGACCGTGCGGGCCGTGCGGCACGTATCGCAACCTCACCCGAACTGCATTCCGCACGTGGACAATTGGAACCCAAGGGCAGCTGGGCGGGATGAGTGTGCGTGATACGCAGCGTGCGCAGGTGTACGACGCCGAGCACCTGGTACGCGGGGTATTCGACCGTGCAGACCAACACCGCACGCGCACGATCGAACTGTACGGATCGCAGGTGACTTTGCCGATCGAGCGTCGGTTTGCCTCGGTGGAGTCGGTGCAGGACTACGTTTGCAAGGTGCTTGCCCTGCACTGGATCAGGTTGCGGTGGCACCGGGCAGCCGTACCGGTCCGCGTTCGGGCTCGGAACGGCACCACTGCCGCACATTACGAGGGCGAGCGCGCAGTGATCGCAGTACCGACGCATACCGGCGCCAGCGTGTGGGCGCTGCGTGAATTGGTCGTGTTGCACGAGTTGGCACACCATCTGGAGCCGGCGCCAGCTACCGTAGCGCCCCACGGATCCGAATTCTGCTGTCGCTATATCGATCTGGTCGACGGCATCGTCGGCCCCGAGGCCGGGTTGCTGTTGCGTACCACCATGCTCGGCTGTGGTGTGCGACTCGGCTAGGTTGCGTCTCCTAATGATTCCTACTCTGCCCAGTCGGCTCGGTGGAGTTCGTACTCGACCTCGCCGTGTTCGGTGCCGGGTAGTGGGTCGTCGAAGTGCTGGTGGAAAGTTCGAACGTAGGTGAGACCGGCCTTCTCCATGACGCGGCGAGACGCGATGTTGACCACCATGGTCTGGGCCCAGACCCGCCCTACGCCGAGTTCGGTAAAGCCCTTCCGGATCAACGCCCGCGCGCCCTCGGTAGCGTATCCGAGGCCCCAGACGGACGGCGTGAGCCGGTATCCGAGTTCTACGTCTGTGACGCTGCCGTCCCACGGCGGCTGTAAGGCCAGCCAGCCCACGAACGCCGTGGTGGATCGCTCGATGACGGCAAAGCGTCCGGCCGGACTCAGCTGGTAGTCGCGCAGGATCCCGGGCAGCACCTCGTGCTCGATCTCGCCGCGCGGTGTGGGCTCACCGGTCAGGAACCTCATCACCGCGGGCTCGCTATCCAGCCAAACCAAATTCTCGATGTCGGCGTCGGTGAACCGACGCAGGACGAGACGGTCTGTCAGCAAAAAGACATCCACCCCAAGCCCCTCCCGCTGCCACGGTCAATGGTCATCCTGTCGCGTATTGATCAAACCGTCCAACGCTTTTCGGCAACCCCGGCCATGGAACGGAGCCCCCGCGTGTACTCCAATATCAGCGTGGTTGTGGCGGTTGGTGATCGATATCAGGGGTTGACCGATGAGCAGTGGGAACTGTTGGAGTTGTTGCTGCCGAAATCCCAGGGCCGCGTGGGCCGCAACTTCGCCAACAGTCGCCGCGTAATCGAAGGCATGCTGTTCCGGCTGCGGACCGGAATCCCATGGCGGGACCTGCCCGAGATATTCGGGCCATGGCAGACGGTGTGGAAGCGGCACCGCCGCTATGCAGGCGACGGCACGTGGGACAAGGTGCTGACCGCGCTGCTGACTCTCGCCGATGCCACCGGCAACTTCGACTGGGTGATCTCGATCGACGCCACGATCGTGCGGGTACACCAGCACGGCGCGAGCCTCGCCCGCCACACAGGGGCCCCATCGAATTACAAGAATCTGCACGACGAACCGGCCGACCATGCTATCGGCCGCTCCCGCGGCGGGCTCACCACCAAAGCCCATCTGGTCACCGACGGCAACGGACGCGGCTTGGCGGTGCTCATCACACCCGGTCAGGCCGCAGACAGCCCGATGCTGCCGAACGTGCTCGACGGTGTTGCGGTGCCCCGGCTCGACAGCGGAGCACCACGCACGACTCCCGACCAGTTGATCGGTGACAAGGCGTACTCAGCAAGATCGAACCGGAAACTACTGCGCCGTAGGCGGATCAAAGCGGTGATCCCGGAGCGGGCCGATCAGATCGCCAACCGCAAACGCAAAGGACGTGCAGGCGGACGGGCACCGGACTTCGACACCGAGACTTACAGGCGCCGCAACGTCGTGGAACGCGCTTTCAACAAGGCGAAACGGTGGCGCGCCATCGCCACCCGCTACGACAAGTTGGCCCTGACCTACCGGGCCGGACTCGTCCTGGCCCTGATCGTCGAATGGCTCAAGCTATTAGGAGACGCAACCTAGTCGTTATGCGTCACGGCCCGAAACCGAAGCTACCGAAGGAAGTAGAAGAAACGCCTGAGCAGCGGAATTCGAATGATCCGTGCGATCGCGGCATACAGATCTACTTTCCGGTCGATTCGAAGCCCTGCGCGACGTATCGAGCTGTGCTCCAAAACAATTGAAAGAGCGATGTGTTGTTCGACCATGATCGAGGCCGCGCGCAGCCGAAGTCGACCGAATACCGCTGGCCGAATACCGCTGGTCGTTCTGAATAGGGTTGCCAAACGAGTTCGGAGTTGTTCTAATGACTTCGTCAAATCTGACCAGAGTTATTTTCAGATGAGGTGATCGTATGCGTACTCTTCGTATCGTGTCCGCCGGCTTTGCTGCGCTCACAATGGGTGCCGCTGTAGCCAGTGGAACGGCTGTAGCAGCTCCGTTGTCGCTGGAACCAGCTGCCCCGGCGACGCAGATTCAAGAGTCCGGGAGTGGGAGTAGCGGCACTGGTAGTGCCGAGCTATTGCTCAACGGAGACCTGCTGGACATCTTGCGTGGTTGCATCGGTCGCCCGGACTGCTGAGCCTGCAATTTCGACATTGTGGCTCGTAATCGACC